>NZ_JBITZJ010000002.1:0-1021766 GCF_044546695.1 Streptomyces sp. NPDC053079 | reverse complement strand
TTGGGGGGTCCGCGGCCGGGCCCGCCCCCTTTTTGAAACCGCCCCCGGGGGGGGGGGGGCCCCCGCCCCCCCCCCGGGGGGGGGGGGCCGGGCCGGGGGGGGGGGGGGGCCCGGGGGGCCCCCCCCGGCGCCCGGGGAACGCGGCTCACTCCTTGTCGTCGACCCAGCTCATCAGCTTGCGCAGCTTCTTGCCCGTGGTCTCCAGGAGGTGGTCCTCGTCCGCCTTCTTGTACTCGTTGTACTTCGGCAGACCGGCCTGGTACTCCTTCATCCAGTTGTTGGCGAAGGTGCCGTCCTGGATCTCGCCCAGAACCTTCTTCATCTCGGCCTTGGTCTGGTCGTTGACGATCCGCGGGCCGGTGACGTAGTCGCCCCACTCGGCGGTCTCGGAGACCGACCAGCGCATCTTCTCCAGGCCGCCCTCGTACATCAGGTCGACGATGAGCTTGAGCTCGTGCAGGCACTCGAAGTAGGCGATCTCCGGCTGGTAGCCCGCCTCGACCAGCGTCTCGAAGCCGGCCTTCACCAGCGCCGAGGCACCGCCGCACAGCACGGCCTGCTCACCGAAGAGGTCGGTCTCGGTCTCCTCGGTGAAGGTCGTCTTGATGACGCCGGCGCGGGTGCCGCCGATGGCCTTGGCGTAGGAGAGGGCCAGCGCGAAGGCGCTGCCGGAGGCGTCCTGCTCGACGGCGGCGATGCAGGGCACGCCGCGCCCCTCCTCGTACTGACGGCGCACCAGGTGGCCGGGGCCCTTGGGGGCGACCATGCAGACGTCGACGCCGGCCGGGGGCTTGATGAAGCCGAAGCGGATGTTGAAGCCGTGGCCGAAGAAGAGGGCGTCGCCGTCCTTGAGGTTGTCCTTGACGGACTCCTCGTAGACCTTCGCCTGGATCGGGTCCGGCACCAGGATCATGATGACGTCGGCCTCGGCGGCCGCCTCGGCCGGGGTGACGACGCGCAGGCCCTGCTCCTCGGCCTTCACCTTGGACTTCGAACCCTCGTGGAGGCCCACGCGGACGTCGACGCCCGAGTCGCGCAGGGACAGCGCGTGGGCGTGGCCCTGGCTGCCGTAGCCGAGGACCGCGACCTTGCGGCCCTGGATGATGGAGAGATCGGCGTCGTTGTCGTAGAAGAGCTCGGCAGCCACTGGGTTTTTCTCCTTGGTTTCCGGTGTGTCCGGTGGTACGTCCCACCGTATGACGGGCGGGTGCGGAAAGGTTTTCGGGTACCGCTGTGCGAGACGGCCGGCTCAGGCCGAGCGGTCCAGGGCGCGCAGGCTGCGGTCCGTGATGGACCGCGCGCCGCGCCCTATGGCGATCGTCCCGGACTGGACCAGCTCCTTGATGCCGAACGGTTCCAGCATCTTGAGCATGGCGCCGAGCTTGTCGCTGCCGCCGGTGGCCTCGATGGTGACGGCCTCCGGGGAGACGTCGACGGTCTTGGCGCGGAAGAGCTGGACGATCTCGACGATCTGGGAGCGGGTCTCGTTGTCGGCGCGGACCTTCACCAGGACCAGCTCCCGCTGGATGGCTGCGCTGTCCTCGAGCTCGACGATCTTCAGCACGTTGACGAGCTTGTTGAGCTGCTTGGTGACCTGTTCCAGCGGCAGCGACTCGACGTTGACGACGATCGTGATGCGGGAGATGTCGGGGTGCTCGGTCACCCCGACGGCCAGGGAGTCGATGTTGAAGCCGCGGCGGGAGAACAGCGCGGCGACGCGGGCGAGGATGCCCGGGGTGTTCTCCACCAGGACGGAGAGCGTGTGCTTGGTCATGGGTCTGGGGACTCTCTCTCAGTCGTCGTCGCTGCCGGTCAGTCGTCGTCGATGCCGTCGAAGTCCGGGCGCACGCCGCGGGCCGCGAGGATCTCGTCGTTGGAGGTGCCGGCGGCGACCATCGGCCAGACCATGGCGTCCTGATGGACGATGAAGTCCACCACGACGGGACGGTCGTTGATGGCGTTGGCCTGCGCGATGACCGAGTCCAGCTCCGCCGGGTCCTCACACCGCAGGCCCACGCAGCCCATGGCCTCGGCGAGCTTGACGAAGTCCGGGACGCGGGTGCCGGCGCAGGGCTCGGTGCCGGGGCCGGTGGCGGTGCCGCCGTTGGAGACGGCGGGACCGGCGTGGAGCACGGTGTTGGAGTAGCGCTGGTTGTAGAAGAGGGTCTGCCACTGGCGGACCATCCCCAGCGCGCCGTTGTTGATGATGGCGACCTTGATGGGGATGTCGTTCAGCGCGCAGGTGACCAGTTCCTGATTGGTCATCTGGAAGCAGCCGTCGCCGTCGACGGCCCAGACCGTACGGTCCGGCATGCCGGCCTTGGCGCCCATCGCGGCGGGCACGGCGTAGCCCATCGTCCCGGCGCCGCCGGAGTTGAGCCAGGTCCGCGGCTGCTCGTAGTCGATGAAGTGCGCGGCCCACATCTGGTGCTGGCCGACGCCCGCGGTGTAGATGGTGTCCTGCGGGGCGAGCTGCCCGATGCGCTGGATGACCTGCTGCGGGGAGAGGCTGCCGTCCTCGGGCTGGTCGTAGCCCAGGGGGTAGGTCTCGCGCCAGCGGTTCAGGTCCGTCCACCAGTCGCCGTAGTCGCCGACGTGGCCCTCGGCCTGCTCGTGCTGGACCGCGACGATCAGGTCGGCGAGGACCTCGCGGGCGTCGCCGACGATCGGCACGTCGGCGGTGCGGTTCTTGCCGATCTCGGCCGGGTCGATGTCCGCGTGGACGATCTTCGCGTAGGGGGCGAAGGAGTCGAGCTTGCCGGTGACGCGGTCGTCGAAGCGGGCGCCGAGGGCGACGATCAGGTCGGCCTTCTGCAGCGCGGTGACCGCGGCGACCGAGCCGTGCATGCCGGGCATGCCCAGGTGCTGGGGGTGGCTGTCGGGGAAGGCGCCCAGGGCCATCAGGGTGGTGGTGACGGGGGCGCCGGTCAGCTCGGCGAAGACCTTGAGCTCGGCGGTGGCCCTGGCCTTCAGCACGCCGCCGCCGACGTAGAGCACCGGGCGTTCGGCCTGGGCGATCAGCTTGGCGGCCTCGCGGATCTGCTTGGCGTGCGGCTTGGTGACGGGGCGGTAGCCGGGCAGGTCGGTCTGGGGCGGCCACACGAAGGTGGTGCGCGCCTGCAGGGCGTCCTTGGCGATGTCGACCAGCACCGGGCCGGGGCGTCCGGTGGAGGCGACGTGGAAGGCCTCGGCGATGGTGCGCGGGATCAGCGCGGGGTCGGTGACCAGCCAGTTGTGCTTGGTGATCGGCATGGTGATGCCGCAGATGTCCGCCTCCTGGAAGGCGTCCGTACCGATCGACTTCGACGACACCTGGCCGGTGATGGCCACCAGCGGGACGGAGTCCATGTGCGCGTCGGCGATGGGCGTGACCAGGTTGGTGGCGCCCGGGCCGGAGGTGGCCATGCAGACGCCGACCTTGCCGGTGGCCTGGGCGTAGCCGGTGGCCGCGTGGCCGGCGCCCTGCTCGTGGCGGACGAGGACGTGGCGGACCTTCGAGGAGTCCATCATCGGGTCGTACGCGGGCAGGATCGCGCCGCCGGGAATGCCGAAGACGATGTCGGCCCCCACCTCTTCCAGCGAGCGGATGAGGGACTGCGCACCGGTGAGGTGCTCGACGATGGCGGGCTGCTGCGCCCCGCCGGTACGGGCCCGCGGCTGCGGATGATGATGGGCCCCGGTGGCCTGCTCTGTCATCGACATTCTCTTCTCGAAGGCTTCGGATTCGACGGTTTCGATGGGTGTCAGTGCGACTTCGACGGGTGTCGGTGCAACAAAAAACCCCTCGTGCCGTGAGGCAAGCGAGGGGAGCGCGTCGGTATGGTCAGCAGGATCTTCAGTGGCCTGCTTCAGCCGACGCGCTTTCCAAGTACGAGAATTCGGGTGCGCATGGAAACGACCCTCCCTCCGTGGCACCTGAAGTGTCAAGTGGGTGGGACGGGCGTCTCATTATTTGAGCGCAATGGAGCATGGGCCAGGGCTCCCGCGCCGCCCACGACCCCCGAGCGCACGGGCAGCGCACCCCCGACGAGCACCTCGTTCCCGGCCTCCGGAGGTTCACTCAGGAGGGTGTACGGCGGGCCGTCGAGGGCGTGCCGTAGCCGGTGCTCGTCGAGGGCTCCGGCGAAGGCCACGCCCTGGCCGTGGGTGCAGCCCATGGCCAGCAGGGCGCGGGCCTGCTCGGGCTCGTCCACGCCGTCGGCGACGGACTGCATGCCGAGGTCTCCGGCGATCCGCAGCAGCCCTGCGGTGATCTTGTGCAGCCGGGCGGACTCGGCCACCCCGTCGACCAGGCCACGGTCGAGCTTGAGCACGTCGATGGGCAGCCGCCGCAGGGCGCTCATGGCGGCGTAGCCGCTGCCGAAGCCGTCGAGCGCGATACGCACCCCGAAGCGGCGCAGCGACACCAGCCGGCGCTCCAGCTCGTCCAGGGGCAGGCGCGGGTCGCTGCCGGACAGCTCCAGGACGAGGGAGCCGGCGGGCAGGCCGTGGCGCAGGACGATCGCCTCGATGTTCTTGGGCGGCAGCGACTTGTCCAGCAGCCGGGCGGCGGACAGTCGTACGTACACGGGGACGGTGTGGCCGGCGCGGCGGCGCGCGTCGGCCTGCTCGACGGCCTTCTCCAGGGTCCAGCGGCCCAGCTCGGCGGTGCGGGCGCTCTCGTCGCCGCGGTCCAGCTCGGCCACCCGCAGGAATTCGTCGGGGGTGAAGAGGATGCCCTGGGCGGAGCGCCAGCGGGCTTGGGCGCACACCGCGGTGATGCGGCCGGTGGCCAGCTCGACGACGGGCTGGTGCAGCAGGGCGAACTCGCCGTCGTGCAGGGCGGTGCGCAGCCGGCTGGCGAGCTCGGTGCGGCGCACGACGTCGGCCTGCATCTGCGGGGCGTACAGCTCGACGCGGCCCTTGCCGGCCTGCTTCGCGCGGTACATCGCCAGGTCGGCGTTGCGCATGAGGGTGCCGGGGGTGATGTCGGGCTCCGCGAAGGCGACGCCGATGCTGGCGGCGACGCGGACCTCGGTGCCGCCCTCGACCAGGTAGGGCTGGGAGAGGGTGAGCCGGAGCCGGTCGGCGATCTCCAGGATGCGGTACTCGCGGGCGGCGGCGTCGCGGGTGCCGTCGCCGATGATGAGCGCGGCGAACTCGTCGCCGCCGAAGCGGGCGGTGGAGTCCCCGGCGCGCACCGAGTCCTGGAGCCGGCGGGCGGCCTGGACCAGCAGTTCGTCGCCGGCCTGGTGACCGACGGTGTCGTTGACGGCCTTGAAGCCGTCGAGGTCGATGAAGAGCACGGCGGTGCCGGCGTCGGTCACTCTGCGGCCGGCGAGCGCCTGCTGGACGCGCCGGGTGAACAGGGCGCGGTTGGGCAGGTCGGTGAGCGGGTCGTGCTCGGCGGTGTGCTGCAACTGGGCCTGCAGCCGCACCCGTTCGGTGACGTCGCGGCTGTTGAAGATCAGCCCGCCGTGGTGGCGGTTGACGGTGGATTCGACGTTGAGCCAGTCGCCGCTGCCCGAGCGGAAGCGGCACTCGATGCGGGTGGTGGGCTCCTCGGCGGGCGGCGCGGCGAGGAAGCGGCGCACCTCGTGGACGACCCGGCCCAGGTCCTCGGGGTGGATGAGCGTGGCCAGTTCGGAGCCGACGAGCTCCTCGGCGTCGCGGCCGTAGACCCCGGCGGCGGCGGGGCTGACGTAGCGCAGTATGCCGGTGGGTGCGGCGATCATGATGACGTCGCTGGAGCCCTGCACCAGGGAGCGGAAGTGGTTCTCCTTCTGGGCCAGCTCCTGGGTGAGGGAGATGTTGTCCAGCAGCATGATGCCCTGGCGCACGACCAGCGCCAGGACGACCGTACAGCCCGTGAACAGCACGACCCGGTCGACGTGGTGGCCGTCCAGGACGTTGTACAGGATGCCCAGGGTGCAGACGGCTGCGGCCAGGTACGGCGTCAGGGCGGCGAGGGAGCCGGCGATGGGCCGGGTGGAGGGGAGCGCGGGACCGCGCTTGCCGACGGCCTCCTCCCCCTCCTCGCGGGCCACCCAGGGGGCGTACGCCATCAGCATGTAGCCGGCGAACCAGCCGGCGTCGAGGATTTGCCCGGAGCGGTAATTGGCCTGCAGCAGCGGCGAGGTGAACAGCGCGTCGCACAGGACGGTCAGGGCCAGGGCCGCGATGGCGGTGTTGATGGCGGAGCGGTTGGCGGAGGAGCGCTTGAAGTGCAGCGCCAGCACCATGGACACCAGGACGATGTCCAGCAGCGGGTAGGCGAGGGAGAGCGCGGCGTGGGCCACGGTCTCGCCCGCGAAGTGCGCGGTGTGGGCGAGGGCCAGGCTCCAGGAGAGCGTCAGCAGCGAGCCGCCGATCAGCCAGGAGTCCAGCGCCAGGCAGACCCAGCCGGCCCGGGTGACCGGGCGGCGGGCGAGCACCAGCAGGCCGATGATGGCGGGCGGCGCGAAGAGCAGGAAGCAGAAGTCCGCCGGGGAGGGGCTCGGCACCTGCCGGCCCAGGACGACCTCGTACCAGCCCCAGACGAAGTTGCCGAAGCCGGCCATCGCGGAGGAGGCGGCGAACAGCAGCCAGGCGGGCCGGAAGCGGGTGCTGCGCGTGCGCCCGTACCAGAAGCAGGAGGTGGCGGCGAGGCCGGCGGCTCCGCTGAGGCCGAAGTCGCCCATGGTGGCGGCCAGCTCGGCCGAGCCCCAGCCGAAGACGGCGCCGGTGGCGTAGCCGCCGCAGACGACGGCGAGGAAGAGCTGCGGGAACACGCCCGGGCCGCCGGCGGGTGCGGTCCGGCGGGTCAGGGCCGCTCCTGGGGCGCTCACCGCGCCGCCGTCCCGAGCGCGCCGGACCGTGGGAGCCACCGGGGCGGGGTCGCCACGCGGCGTGGTCGCGTTCGGTGCTTGAGCCGCGTCGGGTAGATCGTCCATTGGCCGTGCATCGCCCGTCGCCCCCCTCGAGTTCCGGTACCTCGCTGCGCCCGTACGGTGCGCGGAGCAGCCCCCGTCGGGACGATACACCAGACTCGTCACTCAGGGACATAGCTCATATACATAGCGTAACTAGCTACCGGATTACGGATACGGAGCGCAGCTAAATGGTGCCTCTACGTGGTATCAGACGGCGGCGGCTACGACATTCCGCAGAGGCTCGTCCAGTGCGAATCTGGCCAGTTGATCGCGCAGGAGCGCCTTGGCACGGGGCAGAAATGCCGACGAGGGCCCACCCACGTGAGGGGTGATGAGGACGCCGGGGGCCTTCCACAGCGGGTGACCGGCGGGCAGCGGTTCGGGGTCGGTCACGTCCAGTGCCGCGCGCAGCCGGCCGCTCCCGAGCTCGGCCAGGAGCGCTGCGGTGTCGACGACGGCTCCCCGGGCGACGTTCACCAGGAGCGCGCCGTCCTTCATCCGGGCGAGGAAGCCGGCGTCCACGAGGCCGCGGGTCTCGTCGGTGAGCGGCGTCACGAGGATCACCACGTCGGCGTCGGGCAGCAACTCCGGCAGGGCGGCCACCGCGTGGACCCGGCCGCGTGCTGCCGTGCGCTCGGAGCGCGCGACGCGCACGACCCGCGCGCACTCAAAGGGCGCGAGCCGGTCCTCGACGGCGGAACCGATCGAGCCGTAGCCGACGATGAGCACCGACTTGTCGGCGAGCGCCGGGCGGAACTCCGGCCGCCACTCCCCCGCGTCCTGCGCCCTTACGAAGCCGGGGACGTCGCGCAGGGAGGCGAGGACGAGGGTCAGGGCCAGCTCGGCCGTGCTCGCGTCGTGCAGCCCGCGGGCGTTGCACAGCCGCGCGCCCGACGGCAGCCGGTCCAGGTGCGGCAGCTGGTTCTCGACCCCCGCGGTGAGGGTCTGCACCACCCGCACGCCCGTCATCCCCGGCAGCGGACGCGTCTCCACCGCGGCGCCCTTCATGTAGGGAACGACGTAGAAGGCGCAGCGCGCGGGATCCGTGGGGTAGTCGGGGCCGCCGTTCCAGTAGGCGTACTCCAGGTCTTCGGGAAGGCCGTCGATCTCCTCGGGACGGATCGGCAGCCAGACGAGTGGCCTGCGGGAACCGCTGTGATCTGCGCTCATGTCTGGAGGCTATGCGAAGTGGCTTCGGAGGCAGAGGTTACTTTGGGGGCGAGGAACGGGAGGGGTACGGCCGGTGGAGCGCAGGACAATCGGTGCTACGGCGCTCGAAGTGGGTGCGATCGGCCTCGGGTGCATGCCGATGCACTGGGCGTACACGGCCTCCCAGCAGAGCGGCGAGGGCGCGCTGCGCACGGTCCACGCGGCCCTCGACGCCGGCGCCAGCCTGCTGGACACCGCCGACATGTACGGGCCGTTCACCAATGAGTTGCTGGTGGGGCGGGTGTTGCGGGAGCGGCGCTCGGAGGCGTTCATATCGACCAAGTGCGGGCTGCTGGTGGGCGAGCAGCACGTGGTCGCCAACGGACGCCCGGGCTATGTGAAGCGGGCGTGCGACGCCTCGCTGCGGCGGCTGCAGACCGATGTCATCGACCTCTACCAGTTGCACCGTCCGGACCCGGAGGTGCCGGTCGAGGAGACGTGGGGGGCGATGGCGGAGCTGGTCTCCGCGGGGAAGGTCAGGGCGCTGGGCTGGTGCGCGATCGGCGCACGGGCCCGGCGCAGATACGGCGCGCCGGCCGGGGCGGCGGGCGCGGGGATGTACGACGCGACGATCCGGCAGCTGGAGCGGGTGCAGCAGGTCTTCCCGGTGAGCTGTGTGCAGGCGGAGCTGTCGGTGTGGTCGCGGGAGGCGCTGGAGCGGCTGGTGCCGTGGTGCGCCTCGCGGGGGGTGGGGCTGCTGGCGGCGATGCCCCTGGGGAATGGTTTCCTCAGTGGCACCCTCACCCCGGGCCAGGGCTTCGAGCCGGAGGACGTCAGGGCCCGGCACCCGCGCTTCACGGCGGAGATGATGGCCGCCAACCAGCCGATAGTCGCCGGTCTGCGGCGCGTCGCGCGGCGCCACGACGCCACCGCCGCGCAGGTCGCGCTGGCGTGGGTGCTGGCGCAGGGGCGGCACGTGGTGCCGGTGCCGGGGACGAAGAAGGCGCGGTGGGCGGTGCAGAACGCCGCCGCGGCCGGACTGCGGCTGACGGGTGAGGACTTCGCCGAGATCGCGGCGCTGCCCCGTGCGATGGGGTCCTGGGACTGACGGGGTGTATCAAGGAGGGGTCCGCTCCCACGAGAGGAGAGCTCCACCGTGCGACGCCTGACCGCTCCGGCCACGCTGGCCGTTTCCGCGCTGCTGATGGCCACGGGCTGCTCCGGGGGCTCGACCTCCGGCGGCGCGCCGACGCGGTCCGCCTCGGCCGGGCCGACGTCCCCGGACGGGCCCGCCGAGGGCTCGGCCGAGGTGGCCGGCACGGTCACGGACAAGCTCGCGTCGCCGTGGGGCGTGGCCGTACTGCCCGGCGGCGACCTGCTGGTGGGCTCGCGCGACACGGGCAAGGTCGTCCGCGTCTCCGCGGCGGACGGCCGGCAGAGCCCGCTGGGCACGGTGCCGGGCGTGGCCGCGGCGGGCGAGGGCGGGCTGCTGGGCCTCGCCGTGCCGCCCGGCTACGCCACCGACCCGGCGCTGTACGCCTATCTGACCACCGGCTCGGACAACCGCGTGGTGCGCATGGCGGTCGACGACAGACGCCCCGAGGGGCAGCGGCTAGGCGCGCCCGAAACGATCCTGCCCGGCATCCCCAAGGGCACCGTCCACAACGGCGGCCGCCTCGCCTTCGGCCCGGACGGGATGCTCTACGCCGGTACGGGCGAGGGCGGCCGGCGCGAGCTCGCCCAGAACAGGTCCTCGCTGGGCGGCAAGATCCTGCGTATGACCCCCGAGGGCCGCCCGGCGCCCGGCAATCCGGACGCGGCCTCGGTCGTCTACAGCTACGGGCACCGCAATGTGCAGGGCCTGGCATGGGACGCGGACAAGCGGCTGTGGGCCTCGGAGTTCGGCCAGAACACCTGGGACGAACTCAATCTGGTGGAGCCGGGCGGCAACTACGGCTGGCCGGAGGCCGAGGGCAAGGCGGGCCGGGCCGGGTTCAGGGACCCGGTGTGGCAGTGGCGGACGGCCGACGCCTCGCCGAGCGGCCTGGCCTACGCGGACGGCTCCCTGTGGCTGGCGGCCCTGCGCGGCGAACGGCTGTGGCGGATCCCGCTGCGCGAGGCGGCGGTGGAGGCGGCTCCCCGGGCCTTCCTGCGCGGGAACTTCGGGCGATTGCGGACAGTTGTTCCCACGGGGGACGGTGGCCTGTGGCTGACGACGAGCAACACCGACGGCCGGGGCACCCCGGCCCCGGACGACGATCGGCTGCTGCGGCTCAAGGTGACCTGACAGAACGGAAGGTGCCATGTTCAACGTGTTCGAGGAAGTGTTCGCACCGGGCCGGAAGCACACCGAGGAAGAGCTCAACCGCCTCGAGCTGAGCCGCGACGACGTCGGGGACGACGACCCGGGCAAGGGACCCATCGACCTCGACTCCGGATGCGTGGTGATCCGGCCCCGGCGCAGCTGAGCGCCCGCCGGCCGGGCCGGCTCACCCGCGCAGCGGCACGGCCCCGGCCGGCTCGTCCGTACGGTCTCCTTGCTGCGCCACCGTGACAGGGGGCAGCGGGTGCGCCGGTTCCTCCGGCGGCTCGATGCTGATGCGCGGCAGGAGGCGCTCCAGCCAGCCGGGCAGCCACCAGTTCGCACCGCCCAGCATGTGCATCAGGGCCGGGACCAGCAGCGTCCGCAGGACGAAGGCGTCCAGGGCCACGGCCGAGGCCAGTCCGATGCCGAACATCGCGATCACCCGGTCGCCGCTGAGCACGAAGGCCAGGAAGACCGAGATCATGATGACCGCCGCAGAGTTGATCACGCGGCTGGTCTCGGCGAGGCCGACGCGGACGGCCCGGGTGTTGTCGCGCGTGGCCAGCCACTCCTCGTACATCCGGCTGACCAGGAAGACCTGGTAGTCCATCGACAGGCCGAAGAGCACGGAGACCATGACGACGGGCAGGAAGGGCTCGATGGGCCCTGCCCCGCCCAGGCCGAGCAGGCCGCTGCCCCAGCCCCACTGGAAGATCGCCACGATGAGGCCGAAGGAGGAGGCCACGGCGGCGATGTTCATCGCCGCGGCCTTCAGCGGTATGCCGATGCTGCGGAAGGCCAGGAGCAGCAGCAGACAGCCCAGGCCCACCACCGTGCCGACGAACACCGGGAGCTTGCCCAGTATCACGCCGGCGAAGTCGTCGTAGCTCGCCGTCAGTCCGCCGACGCGGACCTCCAGGCCGGTGGTGCCGGTGGCCTTGGGCAGGACGGTCGTGCGCAGCCGGTCGACGAGGTCGCTGGTGTCGCGGGACTGCGGGGACGTGGTGGGGACGACGGTGATGACGCCGGTGTCGCCGCTGCCGTTCAGCGCGGAGGGGCTCACGGAGGCGACGCCCGGGGTGTGGCGGAGGGTGTCGGGGAGCTTGTTGAAGGCGAGGCTGTCGGCCGCGCTGTCCAGCGGTGCCACGAGCGTGAGGGGGCCGTTGACGCCGGGGCCGAAGCCCGCGGCGAGCATGTCGTAGGCCTGGCGGGTGGTGCGGGTCTCCGGCTGGTTGCCCTGGTCGGAGGTGCCCAGGTGCAGCGAGAGCGTCGGCAGGGCCAGGACCAGCATCACGGCCGCGGCCACCGCGCCCAGCAGCTTGGGGTGGCGCTCGACGAACGCCGACCAGCGGGCGGCCAGCCCGGTGGGCACGTCGGGCCGCGGGCCGTGCTCGGCCAGCCGGCGGCGCTCCTTGCGGCTGAGGGCGCGCTCGCCGATGACGCCGAGGAGGGCGGGCAGGAGCGTGACGGAGGCGGCCACGGTCAGCACGACGGTGAGCGAGGCCGCGATGGCCACGCCGTTGAGGAAGCTCAGCCGCAGGATCAGCATGCCGAGCAGCGCCACGCACACCGTTCCGCCGGCGAAGACGACGGCCCGGCCGGTCGTGGCGACGGCCCGTTCGGCGGCGAGGTGGACCGGCAGTCCCTGCTTGAGGCCGCGCCGGTGCCGGGTGACGATGAACAGCGCGTAGTCGATGCCCACGCCGAGGCCGATCAGGGTGCCCAGCATGGGGGCGAAGTCGGCCACCTTCATCACATGGCCGAGCAGGGCGGTGACCATGGAGGCGGTGCCCACGCCCACGACGGCCGTGGCGATGGGCAGCGCGCTCGCCGCCGGCGAACCGAAGACGATCAGCAGGACCACCGCGGCCACCACGATGCCGATGATCTCGCTGAGGTGCCCGCCCGAGCCCTCGGAGGAGGCGATGCCGGTGCCGCCGAGCGCGACCTGGAGGTTTCCGGTCGCCGCCTTGCGTGCGGTCTCGACGACCTTCTTCACCTGCGCGGGGTCGGGGTCGCCGGTGGCGTCGTCGAAGGTGAGGGCCGCGTACGCGGTGTGCCGGTCGGGGCTGATCCGCGCGCTGCCGGCGTCGCCGTACGGGCTGTCCACCGAGGCCACTCCGGGCAGGGCGGCGATCTCGTGCAGCGTGGCGGTCATGCGCCGTTCGACGTCGGCGGCGCGCACGGTGCCCCGGTCGGTGTGCCAGACGATCGTGTCGTCGCCGCCCCGGCCGGGAAAGGCCTTGTCCATCAGGGCGGTGGCGCGGGAGGACTCGGTGCCGGGCACGCGGTAGTCGTTGGAGTACGCGGACCCGGCCAGGGTAGCCGCGAGCGTCGTACCGGCGAGAACGGCCAGCCACAGGATGACGACGGCGAAGCGGCGGCGCAGGCACCACCGGGCAAGTGAGGTCATAACCTGCTTCCCGGGTATCGCGTCGTTCTCGCCGGGGCGTGACCCGTGGTTCCGACCGCTGAGCGTGGGTGAGCACTGGGCAGAAGGCCTCTACAGGCCCTCTGCCTGACCACTGTGGCAGTAGGGAAAGATCCTTTGTCTCTTTTGTGGGTTATACCACTAGCCGCCCGGATTTATGTCACTCCGTAGCGGATTCCCGACCGTCCGTCACGGCGCTCAGCGGAAGCCGCGCCAGGCGTGGGCCACGTCCACCACGATGCGGTTGCCCTCCTGGAACACCCGGAACGGCAGCCGGGCCCGTACGCCCAGGCCGACCTGGGTGTCGCCCTCGAAGCTGCCGCCGAAGCGGGCGTCCTGGAAGGTCCGGTAACCGGTGAGGTTCACGCCCGGCAGCGGCTGCTTGGCCTTGCCGTCGTAGACCGGGGCACCGGTGGCCGGGTCGTAGCTGGGCGCGGCCACCCGCACCTCGAGGATGGCGCCGCCGCTCACCGGGATCACATCGCCCGAGCCGTCCTGGTGCATCTGGTCGACGTAGCCCACGCGGTAGCCGATGGGACCCTTGGCGTCCGGACCGAGGATGTCGAAGACCATGCGGTCGTAGCACTCGTGCCGGCCGGTCCTGATGTCCCGCAGCGGCTTGTAGTCGGTGTCGGTGCTGACCTTGGACTGGCTCCCCCAGTCGGCCGCGCAGGCCGCCGCGGCCGCCGTCGGTGCCCCCGCCGCCACGGCCGTCCCCGCCGGCAGCGTGGCCGCGAGCCCGGCGCCCGCCAGCACGAGCGCCGCCAGTCCTGTCCTGAACCGTCGCATGTTCCCTACCCCCAGAAATCCGAAATGCGGGCACACGGACCGGCCCGCTGCCGCGATCATGCCGGACCGTTTCGGCCCGTGGGGGGCGTATGGATTGATTCAGGCCAACCACGGGCCATAGAGGCTGATTCCAGCCGTACCGCCCGTCCGGCCACAGACCGATGGCCGCCCCTCCAAGGAGGGACGGCCATCGGTCTCGCGTTGACGACGCAGGGGCTAGCCCTCGACGCCCAGCTTCTCCAGGATCAGTTCACGCACGCGCGCGGCGTCCGCCTGGCCCCGGGTGGCCTTCATGACCGCGCCGACGAGCGCACCCGCCGCCGCGACCTTGCCGGAGCGGATCTTGTCGGCGATGCCCGCGTTGGCCGCGATGGCCTCGTCCACGGCCGTGCCCAGCGCGCCCTCGTCGGAGACGACCTTCAGGCCGCGCTTCTCGACGACCTCGTCCGGGGCGCCCTCGCCCGCGAGCACGCCCTCGATGACCTGGCGGGCCAGCTTGTCGTTGAGGGAGCCCTCGGCGACCAGCGCGCACACCCGGGCGACCTGCTCGGGGGTGATCTCCATCGAGGCGAGGTCGACGCCGGCCTCGTTGGCCCGGCGGGACACCTCGCCCATCCACCACTTGCGGGCGGACGCGGCGTCGGCGCCGGCCTCGATCGTGGCCACGATCAGGTCGACGGCACCCGCGTTGAGGATCGACTGCATGTCGTGGGCCGAGACGCCCCACTCCTCGCGCAGCCGGTTGCGGCGCACGCGCGGCAGCTCGGGCAGGGTGCCCCGCAGCTCCTCGACCCACTCGCGCGAGGGGGCCACCGGCACCAGGTCCGGCTCGGGGAAGTAGCGGTAGTCCTCGGCCTCTTCCTTGATGCGGCCCGACGTCGTGGAGCCGTCCTCCTCGTGGAAGTGCCGGGTCTCCTGCACGATCGTGCCGCCGGCGCCCAGCACCGCGGCGTGCCGCTGGATCTCGAAGCGCGCGGCGCGCTCGACCGAGCGCAGCGAGTTGACGTTCTTCGTCTCGCTGCGGGTGCCGAACTTCTCGGCGCCCTTCGGCATCAGCGACAGGTTGACGTCGCAGCGCATCTGGCCCATCTCCATGCGGGCCTCGGAGACGCCGAGCGCCTTGATGAGCTCGCGCAGCTCGGCGACGTAGGCCTTGGCGACCTCCGGGGCGCGCTCGCCCGCACCGGTGATCGGCTTGGTGACGATCTCGATGAGCGGGATGCCGGCCCGGTTGTAGTCGAGCAGGGAGTGGGACGCGCCGTGGATACGGCCGGTGGCACCGCCGACGTGGGTCGACTTGCCGGTGTCCTCCTCCATGTGGGCGCGCTCGATCTCCACGCGGAAGATCTCGCCGTCCTCCAGCTGGACGTCCAGGTAGCCGTTGAAGGCGATGGGCTCGTCGTACTGGGAGGTCTGGAAGTTCTTCGGCATGTCCGGATAGAAGTAATTCTTCCGGGCGAAGCGGCACCATTCGGCGATCTCGCAGTGCAGCGCGAGGCCGATCTTCACGGCCGATTCGACAGCCGTGCCGTTGACGACCGGCAGGGAGCCGGGCATGCCGAGGCAGGTGGGGCAGGTCTGCGAGTTGGGCTCGGCGCCCAGCTCGGTGGAGCACCCACAGAACATCTTCGTCTTGGTGCCGAGCTCGACGTGCACCTCGAGGCCCATGACGGGCTCGTAGGTGGCAAGCGCCTCCTCGTACGACACCAGTTCAGTGACGGTCACGGAAAACTAACCTCTCAGTCCCGGCTCAGCCCGCGAGGACGTCGTCGCTGTTCATGCGGCGCAGCTCACGGACGAGCAGGGCGACGCCGGTGGCGATGGCGGCGGCGGAGACGACCGCGTCGACGAGCTGGAGGGTGTCCTGCTCGCCGCGGGCCTTCTTCGCCTGCTTGATGACGCTCACCGCGCCGAACAGCGTGGTGCCGATGGACAGGTACGTGCCGGCCTTGGACTTCTTGAAGCCCTTGGCCTTGGTCAGCGCGCTCTTCTTGTCGGTCACAGCGACGGTGCCTCCTCGAGAATCGGGTGGCCCCAGCGCTCGGTGAACGCGGCCTCGACCGCGGCACCGACCTTGTAGAGCCGGTCGTCCTTCATGGCGGGAGCGATGATCTGCAGACCGACGGGGAGCCCGTCCTCGGGCGCGAGGCCGCACGGCAGCGACATGGCCGCGTTGCCCGCCAGGTTGGTCGGGATCGTGCAAAGGTCCGCGAGGTACATCGCCATCGGGTCGTCGGCGCGCTCGCCGATCGCGAAGGCGGTGGTCGGCGTGGTCGGCGAGACGATCACGTCGACCTGCTCGAAGGCCGCCTCGAAGTCGCGCGTGATGAGCGTGCGGACCTTCTGCGCGGAGCCGTAGTACGCGTCGTAGTAGCCGGAGCTGAGCGCGTACGTGCCGAGCATGACGCGGCGCTTGACCTCGGGGCCGAAGCCAGCCTCACGGGTGAGCGCGGTGACCTCCTCGGCCGACTTCGTGCCGTCGTCGCCGACCCGCAGGCCGTAGCGCATGGCGTCGAAGCGGGCCAGGTTCGAGGAGCACTCGGACGGTGCGATCAGGTAGTACGCGGCCAGCGCCAGGTCGAAGGAGGGGCAGTCCAGCTCGACGATCTGCGCGCCCAGCTCCTTGAGGAGCTCGACGGACTCGTCGAAGCGCTGGAGCACACCGGCCTGGTAGCCCTCGCCGCGGAACTGCTTGACGACGCCGACGCGCATGCCGGCGACCGAGCCGTTGCGGGCCGCCTCGACGACCGGCGGGACCGGGGCGTCGATGGAGGTCGAGTCGAGCGGGTCGTGGCCGGCGATGACCTCGTGCAGCAGGGCCGCGTCCAGGACCGTACGGGCGCAGGGGCCGCCCTGGTCGAGGGAGGAGGAGAAGGCCACCATGCCGTAGCGGGAGACCGCGCCGTAGGTGGGCTTGACGCCGACCGTGCCGGTGACGGCGGCGGGCTGGCGGATGGAACCGCCGGTGTCCGTGCCGATCGCCAGGGGGGCCTCGTACGCGGCCAGGGCGGCGGAGGAGCCGCCGCCGGAGCCGCCGGGGATCTTGGTGAGGTCCCAGGGGTTGCCGGTGGGGCCGTAGGCGCTGTTCTCGGTGGAGGACCCCATGGCGAACTCGTCCATGTTGGTCTTGCCGAGGATGACGACGTCCGCGTCCTTCAGACGCTTGGTGAGCGTCGCGTCGTACGGCGGGATCCAGCCTTCGAGGATCTTGGAGCCGACGGTGGTGGGGACGCCCTCGGTGGTGAAGATGTCCTTCAGCGCGAGCGGGACGCCGGCCAGCGGGCCGAGCTTCTCGCCGCGCTCCCGCTTGGCGTCCACGGCGCGGGCCTGGGCCAGCGCGCCCTCACGGTCGACGTGCAGGAAGGCGTGGACCTTCTCGTCGATGGCCTCGATCCGGGCCAGATGGGCCTCGGTGACCTGGACGGCGGTGAGCTCGCCGGAGGCGATCTTCCCCGCGATCTCGGCGGCCGTCAGCTTGATGATGTCCGTCATTGCGGGTCAGTCCTCCCCCAGGATCTGCGGCACCTTGAAACGCTGCTGCTCCTGGGCCGGGGCGCCGGAGAGCGCCTGCTCGGGGGTCAGCGACGGACGGACCTCGTCCGGCCGCATGACATTGGTCAGGGGCAGCGGGTGGGAGGTCGGCGGTACGTCTTGGTCGGCGACCTCGGAGACGCGGGCGACCGCGCCAATGATGTCGTCCAGCTGTCCGGCGAAGTGGTCGAGCTCTTCGTCCTTCAGCTCCAGACGCGCCAGCCGGGCGAGGTGGGCGACCTCCTCGCGCGTGATGCCAGGCATGCAGCGATCCTCAAGGGTGGGTGTAGTGGGTGGACGGCTTTCGCCCCAATCCTATGGCTCCGGCCGCCGTGCCTGCGAAACGGTTTCACCGCGCCGGTGTCCTCAAGCGCCGGACGGGCTGCATTCGCAGCCCGTCCGGCGTTCGAGGAGCCCGGCGTCAGGTCACCGGCTGGTCGGCGTCCTCCTCGGCCGGGGCCGCCGCGGCGAGCGGTTCGTGCTCGCGGCGCCAGCCGGACTCGCTGCGCAGGCGGAGCCAGGCCGTGGTCTCGTCCGGCGGCATCGCGGCGGCGACCAGCCAGCCCTGGACCGCGTCGCAGCCCAGGTCGCGCAGGCGCTCCCAGGTCTCGTCGTCCTCGACTCCCTCGGCGACGACGAGCAGGCCGAGGGAGTGGGCGAGGTCGAGCGTGCAGCGGACGATCTCCGCGTCCTCGTTGTCGATCGCGAGGCGGGCGACGAAGGAACGGTCGATCTTGAGCTCGCTGACCGGGAGCCGGCGCAGGTGGACCAGGGAGGAGTAGCCGGTGCCGAAGTCGTCGAGGGACATCTTCACGCCGTGCCCGGTGAGGCCGGCGAGGGTGTCGGCCGCGCGCTGGGGGTCCTCCAGCAGGACGTGTTCGGTTATCTCCAGTTGCAGCGCCCCGGCGGGGACGCCGTGCCGGGCGAGGCGGGCGGCGACCGAGCCGGCGAACCCGGGGGTGTGGACGTCGCGCGGCGAGACGTTGACGGCGACCGGCACCTCCAGGCCCATGGCGCGCCACTTGGCGACCTGGCCGAGGGCGGTCTCCAGGACGTACTCGGTGAGGCGGGGCATGAGCCCGGAGGACTCGGCTATGGCGATGAACTCGTCCGGGGAGACGCGGCCGCGCTCGGGGTGGACCCAGCGCACCAGGGCCTCCAGGCCCTCGACGTGGCCGTCGAAGCCGACCTTGGGCTGGTAGTGCAGCTCGACCTCGCCGGCGTCCAGGGCGCGGCGCAGGTCGCCCAGCAGGCCGAGGCGGTCGGGGGTGTTGCCGTCGCGGCGGGCCTCGTAGACCTCGACTCCGCTGCGGTCGCGCTTGGCCTGGTACATGGCGACGTCGGCCCGGCGCAGGAGGCCCTCGGCGTCCAGGGCGTGGTCGGGGTAGACCGCCACGCCGGCGCTGGCCTCCAGGACGAGCGTGAGCCCGTCGAGGTCGAGGGGCGAGCCGAGGTCGGCGACCAGGGCGCGGGCCACGCGCTGGGCGCTGGTGAGGGAGTCGGCGGTGGGCAGCAGCACCGCGAACTCGTCGCCGCCCAGGCGGGCGGCCTCCGCGTCGCGCGGCAGGGCCAGCCGCAGCCGTTCCGCTATCTGCAGGAGCAGCCGGTCGCCGGCGAGGTGGCCGAGAGTGTCGTTGACGGACCGGAAGCGGTCGAGGTCGATGAGGACGAGCGCGGCGCGCTCGCCGGCCCGCTCGGCCTCGTCCAGCGCGGTCCAGGTGCGCTCGAGCAGCCACTGGCGGTTGGGCAGCCCGGTGAGGGGGTCGCGCAGCTGTTCCTCGGCGCGGGCGCGGGCGATCCAGAGCGTGGAGTCCAGCGCGATGAGGGGGACCGCGAACAGCGGTAGCAGCAGGGGCGCGTGGTCGGCGACCACGGCGATGAGCGGGGCGATGCCCAGGAGCGCTCCGCCGACGAGGGCCTGCCGTATGAGGGCGGTGCGGGCGATGGAGGTCAGCGCGGCACGCGGGGCCATGGAGTACCACAGGAGGGCGCGGGTGACGGCGAGGTAGAGGAAGGCGGCGAGGGCGATCCGGGGGGCGGCGGAGAGCCGCCAGGTGTCGGGCAGCCAGGGCGCCTCGACGGCAGCGGTGACGCCGCAGGCGGCGAGGGCGAGTCCGGCGGCCGCGATGCCGAGGATGTCGACCGCGCCGTGCAGTAATGCCTGCCGCCATCGGTGCCGGCGGGCGGTGGCCACCAGGGTGACGACCGCGATGCTGATCAGCGCGGAGGGGATCCAGCCGTAGAGCAGCAGGACGGCCAGGGTGAGGGCGGCACCGGATCCGGTGCCGCCCCACCAGCGGTCCTTCCCGAGGGCGACGAGATGGGCGACGATGAGCGCGGTGAGGGTCGCCAGCGACCAGCCGGCGGTCCCGCCCGGGAAGAGGGCCCGGCCCGTGCTCAGCGCGCTGAACGTTCCGACGGTGAACGCCAGCGCGGCCAAGGTCACACAGACCGTGGGCAGCGCGGGCGGGGAAAGCCGGCGCGGCGGCGATGCCGGTTCGGCGCTGTCGGTGGGTTTCATGCCCGTCCCTCTCACAGCCGGCGGTGCCCGCGCCACGGCAGGCGCACATCTCAACAGTAGGGCGCAGAAGGCTACGGCGGGCAGCGATCGGCAGCGGTTGCCCGAATGGGATCCGGCCTTCTGCAGCCATCTGGTATGCGCTGTAGGGGTAATGCCCACTGACTATGCGGCCATTACTCCGCCGGGGTGACCTCCTGGGGCACGGCGGCCTCGCGCGCCGCCTCGGGGCCTTCGTTCAGGAGTACGACGAAGCCGGCTTCCTCCAGGACGGGGACCTTCAGCTGCATCGCCTTGTCGAACTTCGAACCGGGATTGTCACCGACGACCACGAAGTCCGTCTTCTTCGATACCGACCCGGTCACCTTCGCGCCCTGGTTCTGCAGCGCCTCCTTCGCGCCGTCGCGCGTATAGCCCGTCAGGGTGCCGGTGACGACGACGGTGAGCCCGGCCAGGGGGCGCGGCCCCTCGTCCTTGCCGGCCTCCTCCTCCATCCGGACGCCGGCGGCCTTCCACTTCTCCACGATCTCGCGGTGCCAGTCCTCGGCGAACCACTCCTTGACCGAGGTGGCGATGGTGCCGCCGACGCCCTCGACGGCGGCGAGCTCCTCCTCGGTCGCCTCCGCGATCCGGTCGATGGAGCGGAACTCGCGGGCGAGCGCGACCGCAGCGACCGGGCCGACGTGGCGGATCGACAGGCCCGTCAGGATGCGGGAGAGCGGGCGCTGCTTGGCCGCCTCGATGTTCGCCAGCATGGCGAGGGTGTTCTTCTTCGGTTCACCCTTCTGGTTGGCGAAGAAGGTGACGATCTTCGGCTCGCCCGTGGCGGCGTCGCGCTTGGGCAGACCCGAATCGGGGTCCAGCACGTAGGACTTGATGGGCAGCAGCGCTTCGACGGTCAGGTCGAAGAGGTCGGCCTCGTTGCGCAGCGGCGGCTCGGCCGGTTCCAGCGGCTGGGTGAGCGCGGTGGCGGCGACGTAGCCGAAGTTCTCGATGTCCAGGCTCTTGCGGCCGGCGAGGTAGAAGAGCCGCTCGCGGATCTGCGCGGGGCAGGAACGGGCGTTGGGGCAGCGGAGGTCGATGTCGCCCTCCTTCATCGGGCGCAGCCCCTCCCCGCACTCCGGGCACTCGGCCGGCATGACGAACTCCCGCTCGGTGCCGTCGCGCAGGTCGACCACCGGGCCCAGGATCTCGGGGATGACGTCGCCCGCCTTGCGCAGCACGACCGTGTCGCCGATGAGGACGCCCTTGGCCTTGACGACCTCCTGGTTGTGCAGGGTGGCGAACTCGACCTCGGAGCCGGCGACCGTGACGGGCTCGACGACGGCGTAGGGGGTCACGCGGCCCGTGCGGCCGACGCCGACGCGGATGTCGACGAGCTTGCTGTTGACCTCCTCCGGGGGGTACTTCCAGGCGATGGCCCAGCGGGGGGCGCGCGAGGTGGAGCCGAGCCGTCCCTGCAGGGGGATCTCGTCGAGCTTGACGACCACGCCGTCGATCTCGTGCTCCATCGAGTGGCGCACGTCGGGGTTGCCGTAGTGGGCGATGAAGGCGCGGACGTCCTGGAGGGTGTCGACGACCTTGGCGTGCGCGGCGGTGGGCAGGCCCCATTCGCGCAGCAGTTCGTAGGCGTGGGACTGGCAGTCGATGTCGAAGCCCTGGCGGGCGCCGACGCCGTGGACGACCATGTGCAGCGGCCGGCCGGCCGTGACCTTGGGGTCCTTCTGGCGCAGCGAACCGGCCGCCGCGTTGCGCGGGTTGGCGAACGGCGGCTTGCCGGCCTCCACCAGGCGGGCGTTGAGCTCCTCGAACTTCTCCATCGGGAAGTAGACCTCGCCGCGCACCTCGACCAGGGCCGGGACGCGGTCGCCCTTGAGGCGGTCGGGGATCTCGGAGATGGTGCGGACGTTGGGCGTGATGTCCTCGCCCGTGCGGCCGTCGCCGCGGGTGGCGGCGCGGGTGAGGCGGCCGTGCTCGTAGGTGAGGTTGACCGCGAGGCCGTCGACCTTCAGCTCGCACAGGAAGCGGTACGGCGTGCCCGAGCCGATCTCCTTGGCGAGGCGGTCGGCCCAGGCGGTCAGCTCCTCGTCGTCGAAGGCGTTGTCGAGGGAGAGCATGCGCTCGCGGTGCTCGACCTCGGTGAACTCCGTCTCGTACGCCCCGGCGACCTTCTGGGTGGGCGAGTCCGGGGTGCGCAGCGGCGGGTACTGCTCCTCCAGCCGCTCCAGCTCGCGCAGCAGCGTGTCGAACTCGGCGTCGCTGACGACGGGAGCGTCCTTCACGTAATAGCGGAAGCGGTGCTCCTCGACCTGCTCGGCCAGCAGTGCGTGCTTCTCCCGCGCCTTCGCGGGCACCGCGGACTGCGCCGCGAGCGCTTCGAGCTCTTCGCCTTGCTGTTCGACAGCCACCGTTTCGTCCTCCCGTTGCTCCATGAGCGCCGTCACTCAGGGTTGTCTGCGAGTGATTTCGCCGCCCGGACGCAGTGCGCGAGGGCCGTGCGGGCATATGCGGGCGAAGCGCCCGCGAGTCCACACGACGGGGTGACCACCACGGACTCGGCGAGAGTCCCCGGAGACAGCCCCAGCCTGCGCCACAGCGTCCTGACACCCATGACGCTACCGGCAGGGTCTGACAATGGGCCGTCCACGCCCGGCACCACGCCCGCGAAGAGCGTGGTGCCCGCCTCGACCGTCTCACCGATCGCATCGTCCTCACGCTCGGTGAGGAGCGAGAAATCGAACGAAACGCCAGAGACCCCGGCCCGGCGCAGCAGCGCGAAGGGCACTCCGGGAGCGCACGAGTGCACGACGAGCTCTCCGCCCGGCGTCCGGCGCGCCACCTCCGCGAACTCCCGCAGCGCGCCCTCCACCACGGCCCGGTCGACGGCCCGGTAGGTGCGGTAGCCGCTGGCGGTGCGGACCTGTCCGCGCAGCACGGCGGGCAGGGACGGCTCGTCCAGCTGGAGGACGACCCGGGCGCCGGGCACCCGGCGCCGCACCTCCGCGAGGTGGGCGCGCAGGCCCTCGGCGAGGGAGGCGGCGAGGTCGCGGCAGGCGCCGGCGTCGCCCAGCGCCGCCTCGCCGCCGCGCAGTTCGAGGGCGGCGGCCAGGGTCCAGGGGCCGACGGCCGAGACCTTCAGCGGGCCCTCGTAGCCCTGGGTGAACTCCTCGAGCGCGTCCAGGTCCTCGCCCAGCCAGGAGCGGGCGCGGCGGGTGTCGCGGCCGGGCCGGTCGCTGATGCGCCAGCCGCTGGGCTCCACGTGTGCGAAGACCTCGACCAGCATCCCCGCGGTCCGCCCGATCATGTCCGCGCCGGGTCCCCGCGCGGGCAGTTCGGGCAGGAAGGGCAGGGCCTCCAGCGACCCGGTGACGGTCTTCGCGGCCTCCCGCGCGTCCCCGCCGGGCATCGAACCGACGCCGGTCGCGGTCCCGGCACCCCAGCTGCTGCGCTTGCTGTTGTTCTCGCTCACCCAGGAAGGGTACGAGACCGCGCCCGCCGCCTCAGCGTCCCGAGTACCCCGGGCGGACCGAGAGGTCGTGGACCTCCGCGTCGCGCGGCAGGTCCAGGGCCAGCAGCACCGTGGTCGCGATCGACTGCGGGTCGATCCACTTCTCGGGGGTGTACTCCTTGCCCTCCTGCCGCTGCACGTGCGCCTGCATGGCGGTGGCCACGCGGCCGGGGTAGACGCTGGTGACCCGGACGCCGTTGGTGTGCTCCTCGTCGCGCAGGGAGTCGGCCAGCGCCTTCAGCCCGTGCTTGCTCGCGGCGTACGCGCTCCACTCGGCGCGAGCGTTCAGGCCGGCGCCGGAGTTGACGAAGACGACGTGCCCGCGGGAGATCCGCAGCTGCGGCAACAGCAGGCGGGTCAGCTCCGCCGGCGTGACCAGGTTGACCGCGAGCGTGCGGTTCCACGTCTTGGTGCTCAGCTCGCCGACCGTGCCGAGGTCGGAGACGCCCGCGATGTGCAGCAGGGAGTCGAGGCGGTCGGGCAGGGCCTGGTGACCGAGCGCCCAGGAGAGGCGGTCGGGGACCGCGAGGTCGGCGACGAGCGTGTGGGCACCGGGGAACCGGGCGGCCAGGTCCTTGGCCCGGCCCGCGTCGCGGGCGACGAGCCACAGTTCGTCGCCGCGCTCGTGCAGCCGCTGGGCGACCGCCTCGCCGATTCCCGAGCCGGCACCGGTGATCAGATGTGTTGCCATGCCTCCAAGCTTGCCCTAACGCACCCCGGCGGACTCCTCGAGGTAGGCCATGGCCCCCACCCCGTCCTCCGCGAAGAAGACCAGGTCGGCGAGGGGAAGCGGCAGGAAGCCCTCCGCCTCCATCCGCTGGAACTGCTGCTTGAGCCCGTCGTAGAAGCCGGCCGCGTTCAGCAGCACCACCGGCTTGCCGTGCAGCCCGTGCTTCTTCAGCTCCAGGATCTCCGTCGCCTCGTCCAGGGTGCCCGTGCCGCCCACCATGACGACGACGGCGTCGCCGAGCGCGAGCAGCTGCGCCTTGCGGGCGGCCAGGTCCTCGGTCACCACCATCTCGTCGGCGTTCTTGCGGGCCTTCGAGGCGAGGAACTCCACGGAGACGCCCACGAGCCGTCCGCCGTGCTCCTGCACCCCGTCCGCCATGACCTTCATCAGCCCGGACTCCGAGCCTCCCCACACCAGCGTGTGCCCGCCCTTGCCGATGAGCGCGGCGAACTCCCGGGCCGGGGCGGTATAGCGCTCGTCGAGGTCGGCCGCGGAACAGAAGACGGTGATGTTCATGAAAACCACGGTACGCGTCCGGAACATCACCCGGGCGTCCGCAGGGCGCCTTTGTGCGCCGCCCCCGGAGCGACCGGACGCTATGAGCGGTTTTCCACCACCTCCGATAGGGGTCCGGGATCTATCCGGGATCTATTGGGTCGCAACTCCGTCACGGTGTTACCGCCGGTATGACAGGAGGTGGAAGCGTTGTCTAACGTGGCGCGGGCTCATCAACGGCGCTGATGAGAGCGCCTTTTCAAGCCATTTCGTCGAAAGTAGACACTGTGAAGCTTCGCCACCTCCGTACCGCCGCCGCAGCCGGAATCGTCATCATCGCCCTCGGCGGGGCGAGTGGTTGTGGCAGCGGCTCGGACAAGCGGAGCGCATCGTCCGACGCGGACACGGCCGCCACCGACGTCACGGAGGACAGCCGCGACGCCGCGAAGGACGTCGCGATCTCCGACTGTGCATACACCGACAAGCAGGGCATAACGGCGAAGCTGAGTGCCACCAACGCCAGCGCGACGATGACCTACACGTACAACGTCACCGTGAAGTTCTCGGCCCCCGACGGCACCGTCGTCGCCACCCAGAACCCCTCCCTCCCCTTCGTTCGCCCCGGCCGCATGGACACCCATGACGTCGTGGCCCCCTACACCCCCAAGGCAGGCGCCGCGACGGCCGGCGTCAAGTGCGAGGTCACCCAGGTGGTGCGGGGCACCGGCTGAACCGAATGACCGGATTTCATAGGACACCCGTCCCATTTCAGGACCCGTTCTGTCGCGGCCGTGTCACAGAAAAGGCCAGGACCAGCTGGGGATTTGGCGGCGTGTAAAGGCGTTGTTAGCCTGACGTGCGCTCGTCAAAGCCCACGCACAATTCAGCCAATTCAACGGGGAGTCCTCATCGTGAAGCTTCGTCACGTCCGCGCGATCGCGGTATTCGGAATCGCCGCCGTCGCCCTGACCGGCGCCCGGGGCAGCCACGGAGGCAGCTGCGGCGGCGGGTCCAGCCACCACAGCAGCTCCTCCTCGGGTGGTTCCACCTCGGGCGGCAGCACCGGTGGCGACTCCTCCGGCGGCACGTTCGGCGGCGGCACGACGAGCGGGGGCACCACCGGAAGCACGACGACCGGCGGCACCACCACCTCCGGCACCTCCGGCGACTCCACCACCTCGGGCGGCTCCTACACCTCCGGCGGCACCGGCGGCAGCAACAGCGCCATGCGTGACATCAAGATCCTCAGCTGTGAGTACACCGAGCGCCTCGGCATCACCGCGAAGATCCAGGCCACCAACAGCAGCAGCACGCTGAAGTACGACTACCGCTTCACGGTGAAGTTCTACGGACCGGACCGCGCCCTCCTGGCCACCCGGAACCCCTCCATCCCGTTCGTGACGCCCGGCAAGACGGACACGCTCGACGTCTCCACGCCGTACACCCCGAAGCCGGGCACGTCGGGCACCATCCGCTGCGAGGTCCCGAACGTGACGCGGACGATCCGCAACTGATCTCCGGACAACGACAGCGGGCGACCCGGCCACGGCCGGGTCGCCCGCACGTCGTCGCCCCGGCGCCGGCCGGGATCCAGGAGCCCTAGCGGGCCGCTCCGGTACGCACCCGCTCCGTCGCCGCGATGGTGGCCGAGCCGACCACCCGCGTGCCGTCGTAGAGCACGATCGCCTGGCCCGGGGCCACGCCCCGCACCGGCTCCGTGAAGCTCACCCGCAGCTCGTCGCCCGCCAGCTCCGCCGTCACCTCGGTCTCGCCGCCATGCGCGCGCAGCTGCGCCGTGTACGTACCGGAGCCCTGCGGCGCGACGCCGCACCAGCGCGGCTTGATCGCGGTCAGGCCCGTGACGTCGAGCGCCTCGACCGGTCCGACCGTCACCGTGTTGTTCACCGGTGAGATGTCCAGGACGTAGCGCGGCTTGCCGTCCGGGGCGGGGTGGCCGATGCGCAGGCCCTTGCGCTGGCCGATGGTGAAGCCGTACGCGCCCTCGTGGGTGCCGACCTTCGTGCCGGACTCGTCGACGATGTCGCCCTCCGCCTTGCCGAGGCGCTTAGCCAGGAAGCCCTGGGTGTCGCCGTCGGCGATGAAGCAGATGTCGTGGCTGTCGGGCTTCTTCGCCACGGCCAGGCCGCGCCGCTCCGCCTCCGCGCGGATCTCGTCCTTCGTGGTGAGCGTGTCGCCCAGCGGGAACATCGCGTGCGCCAGCTGCTTCTCGTCCAGCACGCCCAGCACGTAGGACTGGTCCTTGGCCATGTCGCTGGCCCGGTGCAGCTCGCGCGTGCCGTCCTCGCCCACCACGACCGTGGCGTAGTGGCCGGTGCACACCGCGTCGAAGCCCAGCGCGAGGGCCTTGTCCAGCAGCGCCGCGAACTTGATCTTCTCGTTGCAGCGCAGGCAGGGGTTCGGGGTACGCCCGGCCTCGTACTCGGCGACGAAGTCCTCGACGACGTCCTCGCGGAAGCGCTCGGCGAGGTCCCAGCAGTAGAAGGGGATGCCGATGACGTCGGCGGCGCGGCGGGCGTCGCGCGAGTCCTCGATGGTGCAGCAGCCGCGCGCGCCCGTGCGGAACGATTGCGGGTTCGCGGACAGCGCCAGGTGCACGCCGGTCACGTCGTGACCGGCCTCCACGGCGCGGGCCGCGGCGACGGCGGAGTCGACGCCGCCGGACATGGCGGCGAGCACGCGGAGCCCCTTGCGGGGGGCGCGGGGGTCGGGGGCACCAGGGAAATCAGTCATAGCCCTACCAGGGTACGGCGCCCTGGACGCGGCTTCGCCGCGTGTCCTCAATCGCCGGACGGGCTGGTATTCAGCTCAGGCCCGCCGTCCTCGCCCGTTCCACCACCGGGCCGATCGCCTCGACCACGGCCCGCACGTCCGCCGCCGTCGACGTGTGCCCCAAAGAGAACCGCAGCGTCCCCCGCGCCAGCTCGGGATCCGTCCCCGTCGCCAGCACCACGTGGCTCGGCTGGGCCACGCCCGCCGTGCACGCGGAGCCGGTGGAGCACTCGATGCCCTGGGCGTCCAGCAGCAGCAGGAGCGAGTCGCCCTCGCAGCCGGGGAAGGAGAAGTGGGCGTTGGCGGGCAGCCGGCCCGCCGGGGCCGGGTCGCCGCCGAGGACCGCGTCCGGCACGGCCGCGCGGACGCCCTCGATCAGCGTGTCCCGCAGCGCACCGACCTCGCGGGCGAAGTCCGCGCGCCGCTCGGCGGCCAGCGCGCCCGCGACGGCGAACGCGGCGATGGCCGGCACGTCGAGCGTCCCGGAGCGCACGTGCCGCTCCTGGCCGCCGCCGTGCAGCAGCGGTACGGGCGCGTACTGGCGGCCCAGCAGCAGCGCGCCGACGCCGTACGGGCCGCCGATCTTGTGCCCGGAGACGGTCATCGCGGCCAGCCCGGAGGCGGCGAAGTCGACGTCCAGCTGGCCGAAGGCCTGCACGGCGTCGGAGTGCAGCGGTACGTCGAACTCGGCCGCGACCGCCGCCAGTTCGGCGACCGGCATGACCGTGCCGATCTCGTTGTTGGCCCACATCACCGTGGCCAGCGCGACGTCACCGGGCTCGCGCGCTATCGCCTCGCGCAGCGCGTCGGGGTGCACCCGCCCGTAGGAGTCCACCGGCAGGTACTCCACCGTCGCGCCCTCGTGCGTGGCGAGCCAGTCGACCGCGTCGAGCACGGCGTGGTGCTCCACCGGGCTGGCCAGGACGCGCGTACGGGCCGGATCGGCGGCCCGGCGGGACCAGAACAGGCCCTTGACGGCGAGGTTGTCGGCTTCGGTGCCGCCGGCGGTGAACACCACTTCGCTGGGGCGCGCGCCGAGGGAGGCCGCGAGCGACTCGCGCGCCTCCTCGACGGTGCGGCGCGCGCGCCGCCCGGCGGCGTGCAGCGAGGAGGCGTTTCCGGCGAGGGCGAGCTGGGCGGTCATCGCCTGCACCGCCTCCGGAAGCATCGGGGTGGTGGCGGCGTGGTCGAGGTAGGCCATGGTGGGCACGATTCTACGAGCTGGGGCCCGGGCCGGTAGCGGGCCTTCCCCCCTCCCCCGCGTAGTGCGCCACGACCGCCGCGGCCAGCCCGGCCAGGTCCTCGCGCACGGCCTGCGGGGCGAGGACCTCCACGTCCGGCCCGAAGGCCAGCAGCGGCCGCGCGGAGCGGACCTCGGGGAGGGCGAGCTCCACGGTGGCCGGGTCGCCGTCGGAGGGCGGGCCGGTGAGCTGGGGGCCCACCAGGCGCAGGAACATGTCGAGGCGGGAGCGCCGGACGTGGGCGGTGACCAGCAGCTCCGCCGGCCGCTGCTCGACCTCGCGGCGGAGCACGTCCCAGGCGTCCGCCAGCTCCACGCCCGCGCGCCGGCGGACGGGGGCGTCGGTGAGGGTCAGGGCGGCGACGCGGTCCGCGCGGAACAGCCGCGGGCGGCCGCGCCGGTCCGCCACGAGGTACCAGACGCCGGCCTTGGCGACGAGGCCGTAGGGGTCGACGGTGTAGGTGCGCTGCTCGCTCTGGCCGCCGTGCCGGTAGCGCAGGCGCAGCCGGCGGTCGGTGAGGACGGCGGTGTGCAGGTCCTCCACGTCGACGGCCGGGGCGGGGGCCGGCGTGCTCATCCAGCGGACGGGGTCGACGAGGACGCGGCGGCTGGTGGCCTCGGCGGCGGGGCGGTGCGGGGCGGGCAGGGCGGCCATGACCTTGCGCAGCGCGGAGCCGAGGGCGCCCTCCAGGCCGAGGGCGGAGTGGGTGCCCTCGGCGGCGAGGACGAACAGGGCGCGCGCCTCGTCGGCGGTGAGGCCGGTGACGTCGGTACGGAAGCCCGGGAGCAGCGCGATGCCGCCGTGCCGGCCGCGCTCGGCGTAGACGGGCACGCCGGAGGCGGACAGCGACTCGACGTCGCGGTAGATGGTGCGTACGGAGACTTCCAGGCGCTTGGCCAGCTCCGCGGCGGGCACCCGGGTGCGGGTCTGGAGCAGCAGGAGTATCGACAGCAGGCGATCGGATTTCACGCCGTCCAGCATGCCGTCCGGCACGCCGTTCAAGATCGCGGGAAAACATGACGGCAGGTGTCAGCTTATGCGCGCAGGCTCTGTCCTGGCCGGGTCGCCCCGGCCGGATTCGACCGCCTCGGACAGGGAGCAGCATGAACGCCACCGACACCACCGCCTTCGACCCCCGCCCCCTCCTCGACCGGGCCACCGCCCAGCTGTCGGCGCTGATCCACGCCGTGCCGGCGGACCGGCTCGGCGACCCCACGCCGTGTACGGAGTTCGACGTCCGTGCCCTGCTCGCGCACCTGGTGCTGGGCGCGCACGACGGGGCGGCGATCGGCGAGACCGGCGACGTGGTGTGGGGGCGGCCGCCGACGGACATCGCGGACGACGGCTGGGGGCGCGCGTACGAGGAGGCGCGGGCGCGCCTGGCGGCCGGGTGGGCGGACGACGCGACGCTGGAGCGGGTGGTGGACCTGCCGTGGGGGAAGCTCCCGGGCCGGGCCTACCTCACGTCGGGGATGGTGCTGGAGACGGTCACGCACACGTGGGACCTGTCCGAGGCGCTCGGGCACCCGCTGCCGCTGGACCAGGAGCTCGCGGAGCCCGTCCTGGAGTGGGCGCGGCGGTTCCTGCCGGCCGAGCGGCGGGGCGAGGGCGTGCCGTTCGGGCCGGTGCGGCCGGCGCCCGAGGGGGCGGACGCGTACACCGCCCTGGCGGCCTGGCTGGGCCGGCCGGTGCGCTAGCGGAAACGGTACGCCCGGCTCCTAGCCGCCGGCGGGGTCCTCGGTGGCCGCGCTGCGCCGGTGCCAGGCGCGGGGGGCCCGCCAGTTGTAGCGCATCGCCAGCAGGCGCAGGACGAAGGCGGTCGCGGCGGACAGCATGCTGGTGGAGATGTCGAGCGCGTCCCAGTGGATCAGCAGCGCGGCCATGGTGGCGCCGACCATGGCCGGCACGGCGTACAGGTCGCGGTCCCAGCGCAGCAGCGAGGGCACCTCGTGGGCGAGGACGTCGCGCAGCACGCCGCCGCCGACGGCCGTGGCCAGCCCGAGGGTCGCCGCGAAGGTGAGGCCGAGGCCGTACGCGTGGGCCTTGACCGTGCCCGCCACGCAGAAGAGCCCGAGCCCGGCGGCGTCGAAGACGTTCACGGCCTTGGTGATCCGCTCGACCTCGGGGTGGAGGAAGAAGACGATCAGGGTGGCGACCAGCGGGGTGAGGAAGTAGCCCAGGTCGGTGAAGGCCGCGGGCGGCACGGCTCCGATGATCAGGTCCCGGATCAGCCCGCCGCCCAGCGCCGTGACCTCCGCCAGCACCGCCATGCCGAAGACGTCGAAGTTCTTGCGGACGGCGAGCAGCGCGCCGGAGATGGCGAAGACGAAGATCCCGGCGAGGTCGAGCGAGTGCTGGACGGAGGGACTGAACAGGTCGGTGAGCACGCGACATTCTTACTCGTCGCGCACGGTGACGCCGACCGGCCGCCGTCATGCCCGGTTCGTCCGGCTAGTGCAGCTTGGGCTGCCCCGGAGCGGACAGCCAGGTGCCGAAGAGGTCGCCGAGGTCACGGTGGGCGACGTGCTCGGCCAGGCCGATGAACTGCGCGGTGCGGACGTTGCCGTACCGGTGCAGCTTGGCCCACAGCGGCAGCAGCCGGAAGAAGGCCTTGTCGCCGATGCGCTCGCGCAGCATCTGCAGGGCCATGGCGCCGCGGTAGTAGATGGCGCGGGAGAACATGGTGTCGCGCTGCGGGTCCGCGATGTTGATCTTCCAGAAGGGGTCCTCGGGCGGGTGCTCGTTGTAGGACTCCAGGAAGGACTGGTGGGCGCTCTTGCGGCCCTTGTGCTCCGCCCACAGCCATTCGGCGTAGGTGGCGAAGCCCTCGTTGAGCCAGATGTCCTTCCACTGCCCGACCGAGACGGAGTCGCCGAACCACTGGTGGGCCAGCTCGTGGACGACGGTCGACTCGTCCCGTACGGCCGAGTAGACCGGCTTGGTCTGGGTCTCCAGCGAGAACTCGGCGTCCGGCATGTCGTCGACGATCGCCCCGGTCTCCTCGAAGGGGTACGGGCCGAAGACCTTCGCCCAGTGGTCGGTGGCCTCGGCGGTGACGCCGTAGAAGTCGAGGTTGCCGTTGGCCAGGGCCGGGTCGGTGGCGACGTAGATGGGGATGCCGCCGGGGGTCGTGCCCTTCTTGACGGTGAACTTCCCGATGGTGGCGGTGGCGAGGTAGGGCGCCATCGGCTTGGACTCCCGCCAGTGGGTGACGGTGGTCGCGCCCCGCTCGTGGGTGGCGAGCAGCCGGCCGTTGGAGACGGCGGTGAGCCCCTTGGGGGCCCTGATGCGGATGTCGAAGGTCGCCTTGTCGGCGGGGTGGTCGCTGGCCGGGAACCAGGTGGAGGCGCCGTTGGGCTCGCAGGCCACGAACACGCCGTCCCTGGTCTTCATCCAGCCGTACTTGGAGCCGAAGACGATGGGCCCGTGCAGTGGCTGGGGTGCGCCGCCGTAGACGATGGTGGTGGTGAAGGAGCGGCCCTTGGGCAGGGAGAGGACGGGGTGGATCCGTAGCTCGTTGCCGTCCCGGGTGAAGGCCGCGGGCAGGCCGTTCACCTCGACCGAGGTGACCTTGAGCTTCTGCAGGTCCAGGTTGAAGGTGGACAGGCTGCTGGTGGCCCGCGCGGTGACGGTCGCCCGGCCGTCCAGCCGGCCGGTGTCCGGGGTGTAGCGGACGTCGAGGTCGTAGTGGCGGACGTCGAAGCCGCCGTTGCCCAGGGCCGGGAAGTAGGGGTCGCCGGCGCCGGGCGCGCCGGGCGCGGGGTATTCGACGGAGGGGGCGGTGGGGGCCGCTGAGGCCGTGGGAGCGGCGGACGTCACCCAGGCGGACGCGGCCGCCGTGGCCAGGGCCAGGAGCCGAGCCGGCCGGCGCGGGCGGGAGCCGCCGGGTGTCGAGTGCCTCGAGGACCGGCGCCGTGCCGTCGTGCGCCGGCGTATGGAGGAGTACCGGATCGAGCGGGAGAGTGCCATGAGCCGTCCCTTCGACCGCGCGAGCCTATGCAGCGGACGCGGTCGCCGACTCTGCACCCTCCCCTCTCGCCATGCTCGGGTCTTTGCCTAGTTGTCACGGTCAACACCAGTCAGCTTGGCACGACCGCCATACGGGCGCACCTCCCGTTACTGCGTCGGTGGCACTTCGGCGGGGGCCGTGGCCTCGGGCCCGGCCTCGGGCTCGGGGTGATGGCACGCCACCTGATGCCCCGTGCGCAGGGCCGTCAGCGGGGGCTCCTGCAGCGTGCAGACCTCGGTCGCCTTCCAGCACCGGGTGTGGAAGCGGCACCCGGCGGGCGGGGAGATCGGCGAGGGCACGTCGCCGGTCAGCAGGATCCTCCCCCGCTTGGCCCGCCGTCTGGGGTCGGGCACGGGCACCGCGGAGAGCAGCGCCTTGGTGTACGGGTGGCGGGGCGAGCGGTAGAGCGAGGTGCGGTCGGTGAGCTCGACGATCTTGCCGAGGTACATCACCGCGATCCGGTCCGAGACGTGCCGGATGACGGACAGGTCGTGCGCGATGATCACGTAGGTCAGGCCGAGCTCGTCCTGCAGGTCGTCCAGCAGGTTGACCACCTGGGCCTGGATGGAGACGTCCAGGGCGGAGACCGGCTCGTCCGCGACCACCAGCCGGGGCTTGAGCGCGAGGGCCCGGGCGATGCCGATGCGCTGGCGCTGGCCGCCGGAGAACTCGTGCGGATAGCGGTTGTAGTGCTCGGGGTTGAGACCCACCAGCTCCAGCAGCCGCTGGACCTCCTTCTTCACCCCGCCGTCGGGGGCGATGCCCTGGAGCCGGAACGGCGCGCCGACGATGGTGCCCACGGTGTGCCGGGGGTTCAGCGAGGAGTACGGGTCCTGGAAGATCATCTGGACGTCGCGGCGCAGCGGCCGCATCCCGGCCACGCCCAGGTGGCTGATGTCCCTGCCCTCGAACTCGACGCGGCCCGCGGTGGGTTCGAGCAGCCGGGTGATCAGCCGCCCCATGGTCGACTTGCCGCAGCCGGACTCCCCCACCACTCCCAGGGTCTCCCCCGGGTGCACGGCGAAGTCGAGGCCGTCGACGGCCTGCACGGCGCCGGTCTGGCGGCGCAGCAGGCCCTTGGTGATCGGGAAGTGCTTGACCAGGCCCTCGACCTTCAGCAGGGGCCCGGCCTGCGCCGGCGAGGGGGACGGCTGCCCGGGAATCGTCATCTCGTGGTCCTTCACAGCTTCGGCGCGATCTCTTCGGTCCAGATCCGCGTCCGCTCCTCGTGCGTCATGTGGCAGGCGGAGTGGTGCCGGTCCGCACCCGGCACCGGGCGCAGCTCGGGCCGCTCGGTGCGGGTGATGCCGCCCCCGGGCAGGTCGGCGTAGGGGCAGCGCGGGTTGAAGGCGCAGCCGGCGGGCACGTTGATCAGGCTGGGCGGGGAGCCCTTGACCGGGATCAGGCGCTCGGTCTGCTCCCGGTCGATGCGCGGCATCGAGCCCAGCAGGCCCCAGGTGTAGGGGTGCTGCGGGGTGTGGAAGACCTGCTCGGCCGGGCCGCGTTCGACGCAGCGGCCGCCGTACATCACCAGGATGTCGTCGGCCAGTTCGGCGACGACCCCCAGGTCGTGGGTGATGATGATGACGGCCGAGCCGAACTCCTTCTGCAGGTCGCGGATCAGGTCGAGGATCTGCGCCTGCACGGTCACGTCGAGGGCGGTCGTCGGTTCGTCGGCGATGAGCAGCTCGGGGTTGTTGACCAGCGCCATGGCGATCATCGCGCGCTGGCGCATGCCGCCGGAGAACTGGTGGGGGTAGTCGTCGGCCCGCCGGTCGGGCTGGGGGATGCCGACCCGCTCCAGCAGTTCGACGGCGCGCTTGCGGGCGGTCTTCTTGTCGACGTCGTGGTGGACGCGGTACGCCTCGACGATCTGGGAGCCGATGGTGAAGTAGGGGTGCATGGCCGACAGCGGATCCTGGAAGATCATCGCCATCTCGCGGCCGCGCAGCCGGCGGACCTCGTCGGGGTCGGCGCTCATCAGCTCCTTGCCGTCCAGCCAGATCTCGCCGCTGATGCGGGCCTTGCGGCGGCCGTACTGGCCGACGGTGTGCAGGCCCATGATGCCCAGCGAGGTCACCGACTTGCCGGAGCCGGACTCGCCGACGATGCCGAGGGTGCGGCCCTTGTCCAGCCGGAAGGAGAGCCCGTCGACGGACTTCACCAGGCCGTCGTCGGTGGGGAAGTGGATGCGCAGGTCGCGCACCTCGAGGAAGGCGGTGGGGGTGTGCTCCGGGGCGGGTGCGGTCGTCACGAGAGCCTCACTCGGGGATCGATCACGGCGTACAGGAGGTCCACGACGAGGTTGGCGAGGACGACCGCGGTCGCGGCGAACAGCGTCACGCCGAGGATCAGCGGCAGGTCGCGGTCGCCGATCGCCTTGACGGCCGCCTGGCCGAGGCCGGGCAGGTTGAAGGTGGTCTCGGTGAGGACCGCGCCGCCGACGAGGGCGCCGAGGTCCATGCCGAGGATGGTCAGGACCGGTGTCATGGTGGAGCGCATGGCGTGCTTGCCGATGACGACCGGTTCCCGCAGGCCCTTGGCGCGGGCGGTGCGGATGTAGTCCTCGCCGAGGATCTCCAGCATGGTGGCCCGGGTGAGCCGGGCGTACATGGCCGCGTAGAGGAAGGCGAGGGTGACCCACGGCAGGATCAGGCCGCCGAACCACGCGGCCGGGTCGTCGGCGAAGTCCACGTACTCGCCGTTCAGCCAGCCCAGTCCGTAGGAGAACACCGCCAGCGAGAGCAGGCCGGTGAAGTAGATCGGCAGCGAGACGCCGCCGAGGGCGATGCCCATGGCCGCGCGGTCCCACAGGCTGCCGCGCTTGAGGGCCGAGACCACTCCGGTGGTGACGCCGCCCAGCAGCCACAGCACGCACGCCCCCGCGGCGAGCGAGAGCGTCACGGGCAGCCGGTCCTGCAGCACCGGCCAGATGGCCTGCTCGGTGCGGAAGGAGTAGCCGAAGCAGGGTGCGTCGCAGTGCACCGAGCTTCCGCCGCCGGCGTAGTCGCGGCCGGCCACGATGCCGGAGACGAAGTGCCAGAACTGCACCAGGATCGGGTCGCCGAGCCCGAGTTTCTCCCGGATGCCCTCGATGGTCGCCGGGTCCGCCTGCTTGCCGACGTAGAGGGCGGCGGGGTCGGCTCCGGTGAGCTTGGGGATCGCGAAGAAGATGCCGAAGGTCACCAGGGTGACCACGAGCAGCATCACGATGACGGCGATCAGCCGCCTGACGATGTAAGCGAACACTGCGGTCGGCCCGGCGGTGTCCCGGGTCGCCCCCACGGGGGCGGCCCCGGGACACCGCGCACGGCCCTCACCTGCCCTTCGGGCCTAGCGGCGGGTGCGCCGGCGGAGCGGACGGTCTGTCACTTGGCCACACCGAGGGAGGCGTAGTCGTAGCGGCCGTTGTAGGAGTCGGCGGTGTAGACGTTGGTCAGCCGGGAACTGCGCCAGATGATGTTCTTCTCGTAGGTGAAGGGCAGGTACCAGGCGCCTTCGGTGACCTTCTTGTTGGCCTCCTGGAAGATCTTCCCGGCCTTGTCCGGGTCGGTCTCCGCGATGGCCTGGTCGAAGAGCTTGTTGATCTCGGGGTCGTTGAGCTCGGTGTAGTTGTTGTTGCCGCTCTCCAGGATGAAGCGGCCGTCGGCCATCGGCTGCAGGAAGCCCTGGCCGCTGGGGAAGTCGGCGCCCCAGCCGAAGATGATGATCCCGTAGCCCTTGGCCTTGACGTTCTTCGGAGCGCCGACGATGCCGGCGGCCTGGGCGCCGTCGTACTGGTCGATCTGGGCCTCGATGCCGACCTTCTTCAGGGCGGCCTGCAGCGACTCGGCGGTGGCGATCTCCGGCGGCTTGTTGTTGCGGACCGCGATGGTGGTCTTGAAGCCCTCCGGCTTGCCGCAGGCCTTCAGCTCCTCCTTGGCCTTGGCCTCGTCGGGCTTGCCCTGCTTGAGCTTGAACGGGTCGTAGCCGGGGTCGTGGCCCTTGACGGCCGGCGGCAGCATGCTGGTGCCGATGTCGCCGCCCGCCTCGGGTCCGCCGCGGGCGGTCTGCAGCGAGGTGTGGTCGGCGGCGTAGATGACCGCCTTGCGGCAGTGCTCGTTGTCGAACGGCGCGACGGACCTGGGGAAGGCCGCGTAGCGGATGAAGCCGGTCTGGGGGTTGTCGACGTTGGCCTTGGCGGACTGCATCGCCTTCTGGCGGCCGGCCGAGCCCATGCCGGTGGCGTTGATGTCGAGGTCGTAGTCGCCGGAGATCAGACGGTTGTCCATGTCGTCGGCGTTGGTGGTGAGCTTGACCGTGATCTTGTCCGGCAGGGCCTTGCGGACCGGATCGGAGTCACGGTTCCACTTGTCGTTGCGGACCAGCTCCAGGCCCTTGTTGGGCTCGTAGGAGACCCATTTGTAGGGGCCGCTGGAGAAGGGCTTCTGCCCGTAGCGCTCCACGGTGTCCTTGTCCGGGCGCACGGGGGCGGCCGCGGGGATGGCCAGCATCTGCAGGAAGTCGCCGTTGGGCTTGGGCAGTTTGAAGACGATGGTCTTCTCGTCCGGCGTCTCGATCGCCTTCAGGCCGAGCTTGTCCTTGCTCTCGTCCTTGTAGGGGCCCTTGTACTGCTTGTCGGGGTCCAGGACCTGCATCAGCCAGGTCGGGCCGCCGGAGATCTTGTCCTGGGCCCAGGTGCGCTCGATGCCGTACTTGATGTGCCGCGTGGTGATGGGCTGGCCGTCCTCCCAGGTCAGGCCATCACGCAGCGTGAAGGTGTAGGTCTTCTTGTCGGCCGAGATCTGACCGGTGTCGGTGGCCAGGTCCGCCACGACCGTCGAGCTCTCGGGGCCCGGTGCCGCCTTGGGCGTGACCAGGGTGCGGGTGTAGTAGCGGGCGAAGTCCCACATGAAGCCGTAGTAGCCGCGCTGCGGGTCCCAGCTGTCGGCGTCCTGCGTGCCGATGAACTTCAGCTCGCCGCCCTTCTTGTCGGACGGGCTGGCCAGCTTGCCGAAGCCGGCGTTGAAGCCCGGGGCCTTGCCGTCGCCCTTGCCTTCCTTGCCGCCGCCACCGCCGCCGCAGGCGGTCGTGCCGAGCAGGGCCGCGACCACGAGGGCCGCCCCCGCGGCCGTTCTGCGCCTCGAAGTACTCCGGTGAGTCAAGATGTCGCGACCTCCGTGATTGACGCCGCCCGCGGTACGGGCCGGCGGATTTCGGGAACGGCCTCCTGACGGAACGACAGGGGCGGTCGTGCACACAGGTGGGTCAGGGCAGCGCCCGCGCGTCAGCGCGAGCCCTTCGGGTCCAGGGCGTCCCGCACTCCGTCGCCGAAGAGGTTGAACGCCAGCACGGTGACGAAGATGGCCAGACCAGGGATGATCATGAACATCGGGTCGGCCTCGTAGGTGGTGACGGCCTTGGAGAGCATCTGCCCCCAGGAGGCGGTCGGAGGCTTCACCCCGGCGCCGAGGAAGCTCAGCGCGGCCTCGGTGAGCACATTGGTGGGGATCATCAAGGTGGCGTAGACGGTGATCGGCGCCACGAGGTTCGGCAGCAGCTCGCGGAAGAGGATGTACAGCCGCCCGGCGCCCAGGCTGCGGGCCGCCTCCACGTACTCGCGCTCCCTGAGCGAGAGCGTCTGCCCGCGGACGATGCGCCCGACGTACGGCCAGCCGAAGAATCCGATGACCGCGATGAGCACGGCCATGCGCACGCCCGAACCCGTCAGCCCCCACAGGGAGTTGGGCACGACCGAGACCAGGGCGATGATGAACAGCAGCTGGGGGAAGGCCAGCAGCAGGTCCATGACGCGGCTGACGACCGCGTCGACCCAGCCGCCGAAGTAGCCGGCGACGATCCCCAGCACCGTGCCGATCAGCACGGCGACGACCGCCGCGAGGAAGGCCACGAGCAGCGAGACCCGCGCGCCGTAGACGACACGGCTGAACACGTCGCGGCCGTTGCCCGGCTCGACGCCGAAGAGGAAGTCCGAACTGATGCCTCCCCAGGCCCCCTTGGGCGTACTGAAGAGCGGATCAATCGTTTCTTCATGAAATTCGTTGGGCGGATGGCCGAGCAGCCCCACGATGAGCGGCGCGAAGAGCGCCACGAGGACGAGCAGCACCACCACGATGCCGCCGGACAGGGCCACCTTGTCGCGCTTGAGTCGTAGCCAGGCGATACGCCAGGGGGAGCGGCCCTCGATGGCCTTCGCCGGGACGCCGGCGGGGACCGTTCCCACGCCGTCGGCAGCGGCCTCGGCCGCGCCCGTGTCGTGCAGTGGTGCCGTCATCGTCTGGTGGACCCCTCTCGACCGGCGCCGCCCGGCAATGGCCGGCCGACACCCGCCGCGTACGGCGCGGCTTGTTCACATCGGGTGCGAATGGTGCGGAGGTGCGTGAGGTACTGAAGATGCGGGATATATGAGGGTGAACGAGAGTGCGAAGGCGCAAGGATTGCGGAGGTGCGGGACGTTCACGCGCAGCAGGTCGTACCGGTGCGTCGGGCCGACGACGGGCCGTGGCCCTTGTTGGCGGGAGTCTTCAACGGGCCCGCGATCACCCGCCAGACCTCATCCGCAATGTATGCGCAACCGTGATGTGCGTAGGGAGCTTCCGTTATACGGACACACGGGGCCCCGCAGCGGGGCCGTGACCCGGCGCGGGGGTCAGTACGTACCGGCCTGCCAGCCCTGCTGAGGGGGATAGCCGTAGCCGGCGGCGGGGCCCGTGGCGGGGGCGGGGGCGGGCGCTCCGCCGTAGGCGTCGCGGTCGAAGAAGGGCCGGGTGTTGGCCCGCATCCACATCGCCACCGGGTCGTACTCGTCCGCCATCGACACCGTCGAGACCGGCAGCCCCTCCGGGACCACGCCGACCGACTGCTGCATCATCAGCCGCACCGACTCCACCGCCGCCGGGGAGGTGTCGTACAGGTCGAGCCCGACGGCCAGGTACGGCGTGCCGAGCGCGGGCTGCACCCAGGCGCGGCGCAGCGCGCGGACCACGGGCGTGCGGTGGGCGTTCTGCCCGAGCAGGGCGTAGAACTGCGGGATGTCCACGGCCGGTTCGCTCAGCCGCAGGGGGCCGGCGGGCAGCCGGTCCAGGCCGGCGGTGATCCGGCGCAGGTCGAGCCAGGGGATGCCGACGCCGCCGCCGGGGGCGTGGGGGTTGAGCCACAGGCCCCAGCGGTCGGGGTAGAGGGAGGCGGCGATGTCCCGGCCGGAGACGACCTCGTGGGCGCGGTTCCAGCCACTGGCGGCGAGCTCCTGGGCGGAGGTCACACAGGGGGCGTAGCCGAGGCCGTCGACCTCCATGTTGCCGTACTGGGCGTCGGGCGAGCCCGCCTGGCCGTGCCACAGCAGCATCCAGACCCGGCCCTCGGCGAGAGCGCCCAACAGCGCCTCGTACGTGTCGTACCGGCCGGGCGCCACCTGGCGCAGCACCTGCTCCACGCCGCTCTCCGCGCCCGCGCTCACCTGGGTCCGCCTCTTCTCTTGGCCGTCTGTTCCCACCAGCTTACGAGCCCGCGGCCGCGGGCAGGGGAGCTGTCACAGGTCACGGTCGTAGAACGGACGCACCCGCGCACGCATCCAGTCACCCACGGGGTCGTGCGCCACGTCCAGGAAGACCAGCTGCACGGGCCAGGGAACAGCCACCTCGCCCAGGGCCCGGCCGAGGGCCTCCATGGCGGCGGACCGGCTCGCGGGGTCGGGCAGGTCCAGCTCCACGCCGACGAACAGCGCCGGGTCGGCGCCCTCCACGCTGGCCAGGGTGCGGCGCGCGGTCCGCACGACCTCGGCGGCCGCGAACTGCAGGCCCGCGGCGGCCAGGAAGGCGGTCGGCTCGTCCTGCCAGTCCGGCTCGAACAGGCACACCCGGCCGCCGGTGGCCTCGCCGTCCAGGGCCGTGCGGCCGGCCCGGCACAGCGCGGCGACGGCGGGCGGCGGCAGGGGCGCGCCGACCGCGCCGTCCGGGTTGACCACGATGCCGACCTGCGGGGGCAGGCCCCGGGCGAATTCCACGGCCGGGGCCACGGCGAACGCCATCAGCTCGCCCGCGACCTTCCGGAACTGCTCCTCGGAGCTGAAGACCGGTACGTACGCGGCGCCGTCCAGCTCCAGGGCGGGCAGGTCGAGGTCCCGGCTGTCGGTCCCGCCGCCGTTGGGCAGCGGGATCCACACGCTGCTGCGGCCGAGGACCTCCACGATGCGGGCGCCGGCGTCCGGCACGCCCAGGGAGGCGGCGAGCACCTCTTCGAGTTCGTTGGCAGGCCATGACCCGGCCCCGCCACTGTGCTCCGGGCCCCACCCGTACTGCTCGGACACGTTCACCTGTCCCAACCACCGTCTCGTCACCACCGCACCCGCACCTTAACGGCTGCGCTCGCGCGGCGGCCGGGGGGTGTCCCGTATCGCGGCCGCGGCGGGGCGGGCATCCGGCCGAAACCCGACCCCCGGCGGCTAGCCGAAGGCGATCGTCTCGAGGGCGTCGGCGGCGGGGCGGTCGAGGAGGGTGGTGGAGGCCGTGCCGGGCGGGACGCGGCCCGCGGCGGCGGTGGTCAGCAGGCCCGTCATCGCGCGGCGGTGGCGGCCGAAGGCCCGGCGGGAGACGCGGCGGCCGCGGGCCGCCTGGCCGGCGAGCGCGGTGTGCGGCTCCACGGCGAGCAGCAGCACATGGACCGCGCCGCCGCGCCGGCGCGCGTCGCGGGCGAGCCAGCGGCGCACCCAGCCGCGCTCCCCGCAGTCGTGCACCACCACGCTCGCGCCCGAGCGCAGGGCGCGGCGCAGCGCGGCGTAGTGGGCCAGGCGCACCAGGGGGCGGTAGGCCGCGTACGGCAGCCGGTCCGGCGTGCGGCGCTCGAAGCGGTCGCGGGCGTCCTGGGAGTCCACGCGGTGGACGGGCGTGCCCCGGCCGTCCACGGCGGCCACCGTGCGCCGTATCAGCGTGGACTTTCCGCTGCCGGGCAGCCCGGAGACGACGAGCAGATCGCCGAGCGGATAGCGCAGCTCGGTGCGGCCGCGGCCGCGCAGATCGCGCACTCCCGTGGGCGGCTCCGCCGACGGCGGCGGCTCCGCCGCGGCGTCCGGCACCTCCCCCTGGACGTCCGTACGCACCGTGATCGCCTTCCCTCCCCGTCCGTTGGCTGCCCCCTACCCACGGAATGTAAAGAAAAGGTAATCCAATTCATGGGGCCGTGGGCAGTCCCTCGCACGCTCGTACGTGCAATGATGTGCGCGCCAACGGCATGTCTATCAACTGCATACCGGCCGCTCGAATCCGCGCGGGAGAGTCCTGGTGCCCCTGGCACCGGGCGCCGAAGGAGCAAGTTCCTCCCTTGAATCTCTCAGGCCCCGTACCGCGCGGGTGAGGCAGATCTGAAAAGCGGGCCCCCGTTCCTCGCGGCGGCGGCCCCACCCAAGGTGCAAGCCGAGCCGTCCTTTCGGGGCTCTCGGTGAACCTCTCAGGTTCCGATGACAGATGGGGAGGCCGACCTCCGACTCGTGTCCGGGAGCCTGACCATGACCGATGCCCCCCGCCATACCGCCCTCGACGCGCTGCACCGCAGCCTCGGCGCCACCATGACCGACTTCGCGGGCTGGGACATGCCCCTGCGTTACGGGAGCGAGCGCGACGAGCACCTCGCCGTGCGCACCCGCGCCGGTCTCTTCGACCTCTCCCACATGGGCGAGATCACCCTTACGGGCCCCCAGGCCGGGCAGGCCCTCGATCACGCCCTGGTGGGCAACCTCTCCGCGCTGGCCGTCGGCCGCGCCCGCTACACCATGATCTGCGACGCGCAGGGCGGCATTCTGGACGACCTGATCGTCTACCGCCTGGCGGAGGAGGGAGGCCACCCGAAATATCTGGTCGTCGCCAACGCCTCCAACGCCCAGGTCGTGCTGGACGCGCTGACCGAGCGGGCGGCCGGCTTCGAGACCGAGGTCCGCGACGACCGCGACGCCTACGCGCTGATCGCCGTCCAGGGCCCGGCCTCCCCCGGCATCCTGAAGTCCGTCACCGACGCGGACCTGGACGGCCTGAAGTACTACGCGGGCCTGCCGGGCACCGTCGCGGGCGTGCCCGCGCTGATCGCCCGTACCGGTTACACCGGCGAGGACGGCTTCGAGCTGTTCGTCGCCCCGGCCGACGCCGAGAAGCTGTGGCAGGCCCTGACCGAGGCGGGCGCGGACGCGGGTCTGGTGCCCTGCGGCCTGTCCTGCCGCGACACGCTGCGCCTGGAGGCGGGCATGCCGCTGTACGGGCACGAGCTGACCACCGCCACGACGCCGTTCGACGCGGGGCTGGGCCGGGTCGTGAAGTTCGACAAGGCGGGTGACTTCGTGGGCCGCGAGGCGCTGCTGGCCGCCGCCGAGCGCGCCGAGAGCGCGCCGCCGCGCAAGCTGGTCGGCCTCGTCGCCACCGGTCGCCGGGTGCCGCGCGCCGGCTTCTCCGTCGTGGCCGGCGGCGAGGTCGTGGGCGAGGTCACCTCGGGCGCCCCCTCGCCGACCCTCGGCAAGCCGATCGCGATCGCCTACGTCGACGCGGCGCACGCCGCTCCCGGCACGGATGGGGTATCGGTGGACATTCGCGGCACGCATGAGCCGTACGAGGTCGTCGCCCTGCCGTTCTACAAGCGGGAACGCTGAGCCCCCCTCATCCCACCTGGCAAGACCCTTTGCACGACCACTCACGCGCGTACAGGAGAATCTAGTCATGAGCAACCCCCAGCAGCTCCGCTACAGCAAGGAGCACGAGTGGCTCTCGGCCGTCGAGAACGGCGTGGCGACGGTCGGCATCACGGAGTTCGCGGCCAACGCGCTCGGCGATGTCGTCTACGCCCAGCTGCCGGCCGTCGGTGACACGGTCACCGCGGGCGAGACCTGCGGCGAGCTGGAGTCGACCAAGTCGGTCAGTGACCTCTACGCCCCCGTCACGGGCGAGGTCGTCGAGGCCAACCAGGACGTCGTGGACGACCCCTCGCTGGTGAACACCGCCCCGTTCGAGGGCGGCTGGCTGTTCAAGGTGAAGATCACGGACGAGCCGGCGGACCTGATGTCCGCCGACGAGTACACCGCCTTCGCCGGCTGACCCCGCCTCTCCCCCGCCCAGGAAGAACTCATGTCGCTTCTGAACAGCTCCCTCCATGAGCTCGACCCCGACGTCGCCGCCGCTGTCGACGCCGAACTCCACCGCCAGCAGTCCACCCTCGAGATGATCGCCTCGGAGAACTTCGCTCCGGTCGCGGTCATGGAGGCCCAGGGCTCGGTCCTCACTAACAAGTACGCCGAGGGCTACCCGGGCCGCCGCTACTACGGCGGCTGTGAGCACGTCGACGTCGTCGAGCAGATCGCGATCGACCGCATCAAGGCGCTCTTCGGCGCCGAGCACGCCAACGTGCAGCCGCACTCCGGCGCGCAGGCCAACGCCGCCGCGATGTTCGCCCTGCTCAACCCCGGCGACACCATCCTGGGTCTGAACCTCGCCCACGGCGGGCACCTGACCCACGGCATGAAGATCAACTTCTCCGGCAAGCTCTACAACGTGGTCGCGTACCACGTCGACGAGGCGACCAACCTGGTCGACATGGACGAGGTCGAGCGCCTCGCCAAGGAGCACCGCCCGAAGCTGATCGTCGCCGGCTGGTCCGCCTACCCGCGCCAGCTGGACTTCGCGGCCTTCCGCCGGATCGCGGACGAGGTCGGCGCGTACCTGATGGTCGACATGGCCCACTTCGCGGGCCTGGTCGCCGCCGGGCTGCACCCCTCCCCGGTGCCGCACGCGCACGTCGTGACCACCACCACGCACAAGACCCTGGGCGGTCCGCGCGGCGGTGTGATCCTGTCCACGGCCGAGCTCGCCAAGAAGATCAACTCCGCGGTCTTCCCCGGCCAGCAGGGCGGTCCGCTGGAGCACGTGATCGCGGCGAAGGCCGTCTCCTTCAAGGTCGCGGCCAGCGAGGAGTTCAAGGACCGCCAGGTCCGCACGCTCGAGGGCGCCAAGATCCTCGCCGAGCGCCTGATGCAGGCCGACGTCGCCGAGGTGGGCGTCTCGGTCCTGTCCGGCGGCACGGACGTGCACCTGGTCCTGGTGGACCTGCGCAACTCCGAGCTGGACGGCCAGCAGGCCGAGGACCGCCTCCACGAGGTCGGCATCACGGTCAACCGCAACGCCATCCCGAACGACCCGCGCCCCCCGATGGTCACCTCGGGTCTGCGGATCGGCACCCCGGCGCTGGCCACCCGCGGCTTCCAGGCGGAGGACTTCCGCGAGGTCGCCGACATCATCGCCGAGGCGCTGAAGCCGGCCTACGACGCCGAGTCGCTGCGCGGCCGCGTCACGGCGCTGGCGGGCAAGCACCCGCTGTACCCGTCGCTGTAAGGCGCGGGGACACCCCGGGCACAGCCTGTGAGGGGCCGGTACGGACTCGTCCGTACCGGCCCCTCCTCGTGTCTCAGGTGATCAGCACATCGCTGTACGGGGAACGGGCCTTGGGCGGCAGGCCCGGGGCGTCCCGCTGCGCGCCGGGAACGCCGGGACCGCCGGGAAACAACGCCTCGTGGGCGCGCCGGGCCCGGTCCTGGGCCTCGGGGTGCGGGACGAGGGCGTGCTCGGCGCGCCCGTCCGCGTGCAGGGCGGTGACGCGGGTGAGCCGCTCGTCGTGGGCGGCCACGACGACGGCGGCGGAGGCGGGGCCCCGGCCCACCCGCGTGCCCTCCCCCTCCAGCGGCGGCAGCGGGCGGCAGTGCAGCAGGACGCCGGCGCGCCGGGCCCAGTCGACGGCCCGGGTGTGGACGACCTTGGCGCCGTGGTGGGACATGCGGGCGACCGTCGCGTAGTCGACGTCCGCGAGGGTGCGCGCGGCGGGGACCAGGCGGGGGTCGGCGGTGCAGACGCCCGGGACGTCGGAGAAGAGCTCGCAGACGGGCGCGCCCAGGGCGCCGGCGAGGGCGACCGCCGACAGGTCGGAGCTGTTGCGGCCCAGCATGACGGTGCGCCCGTCCGCGTCCACGCCCTGGCCGCCGGGCACCACCGCGACGGGGTGCGCGGCGAGGGCGGCGCACAGCGGGGCGGGGTCGGCCCGCAGCAGCTCGGCGTGGTGCGGCCGGCCCTCGCCGAGCAGGCCGGTGCCCGCGGCGGGGACCGCGCCCGCCGGCACCCCGGCCGCGTCGAGGGCCGCGGTGAGCAGGGCGACGCTGACGGTCTCGCCGCTGGTCAGCAGCATGGCGGCGGCCGGGGCGGGCGGGTCGGGGGCGAGGTGGTCCAGGGTCTCCTGGAGCCGGCCGGTGGTGCCGGACATGGCGCTGACCACGACGACCACCGGCTGCCCGGCGGCGGCCCGCCCGGCCACGTGGCGGGCGACGCGGGTGAACCCGTCGAGCTCGGCGAACGCGGCGCCGCCGAACTTCAGGACCAGCGGGGTGCTCACCGCAGCCACCCCCGCCGCACCGCGGCCTCCACGATCTGCAGGGCGTTGAGCGCCGCGCCGACCCACAGGTTGTCGGCGACGATCCACAGCCACACCCCGCGCGGGTCGTCGGGCTCCACGCGGATCCGTCCCACGTGCACGGCGGCCCGGCCCTCTTCGGTCGCGAAGACGGTGCGCGGCATCGGGTAGCCGTCGCGGTGGACGCGCAGCCCCGGCGTCGCCGCCAGCGCGTCGTGGACCGCGGCGGCCGTGACGGGCTCGCGCAGCCGGACGTACACGGCCTCGGAGTGGCAGTGGAAGACCGGCACCCGCACCGCGGTCGCGGTCAGCCGCAGCTCCGGCAGGCCGAGGATCTTGCGGGGCTCGCGCACCAGCTTGCGCTCCTCGTGGGTGAAGCCGGTCCCGTCCGCCATGCCGATCTCGGGCACCAGGTTGAAGGCGAGGGGCTGCCCGAAGCGGCCGCCCGGCAGGCCGGGTCCCGCCGCCCCGGGCGCCTCGAGCACCTCGCCCGCGTCCCGGGCCAGTTCCTCCAGGCCCCGTAAGCCGCCCCCGGAGGCCGCCTGGTAGGTGGCCACGACGACGCTCTCCAGCCCGGCGAGGGCGTGCAGCGGGTGCAGGGCCCGCACGAGCTGGATGGTGGAGCAGTTGGGGTTGGCGACGATGCCGCTCGCCGGGCGCGAGGCCAGCGCGTCGGGGTTGACCTGCGGTACGACCAGGGGGACGGCGGGGTCCATGCGGAACGCGGAGCTGTTGTCGACGACGAGCGCGCCGGCCGAGGCCAGCCGCCGCGCCCGCGCTCTGCTGAGGTCGGCGCCCGCGCTCAGGACGGCCACGTCCACGCCCTCCGGGTCGAGGTCGTCGAGGGCGACGACCGGCACCAGGGGGATCTTCAGGCCCAGTTCGGCGCCCAGGTCGTGGCCGGCGCTGCGCGGGGAGGCCACGGGCGTCACGCGTGCCAGGGGCACGATGCCGCCGTCGAGCAGGCCCAGACACTCCCGGCCGACCGCTCCGGTCGCGCCGATCACCGCGATGTGCAGCATGGTTCCTCCCATCGGCCGGGGCGCCCGGGCCGTCACAGCCGTGCGGGCCCCCGGAACATGCGTCGGTAGGTGTGCGGGGTGGTGCCCAGCGAGCGGACGAACTGATGGCGCAGGGCCGCCGCGTTGGCGAATCCGGTGCGGGCGGCCACGGACTCCACCGTGTCGTCCGTGCGCTCCAGCAGCCGCTGGGCGAAGAGCACCCGCTGGCCGAGCAGCCAGCGGTAGGGGGTGGTGCCGGTCTCCTGGCGGAAGCGGCGGGCGAAGGTCCGCGGGGACATGCACGCCTGGGCGGCGAGCTGCTCCACGGTCAGCTCCTTGTCGAGGTGGAGCTCCATCCAGGCCAGCACGTGGCGCACGCCGTCCTCGCGGCAGTCGGGGACGGGGCGTTCGATGTACTGGGCCTGGCCTCCCTCGCGGTGCGGGGGCACCACCATCCGGCGCGCTATGGCGTTGGCGACCTCGCTGCCCTGGAGCTTGCGGACCAGGTGCAGACAGGCGTCGATGCCCGCCGAGGTGCCCGCGGAGGTGATCACGGGGTCGGCGTCGACGTAGAGCACGCCGGGCTCGACGAGGGCCTCGGGGTAGCGCTCGGCGAGCGCGGCGGCGTAGCGCCAGTGCGTGGTGCAGCGGCGGCCGTCCAGCAGTCCGGCGGCGGCGAGCACGAACGCGCCCACGCAGACGCTGAGCACCCGGGCGCCGCGGGAGACGGCCCGGTGCAGGGCCTGAAGCAGCTCCGGGGGGAAGGCGCGGGTGTGGAAGTCGTCCCCGACGGGCACGGCTATCAGATCCGCGTCCTCCAGGCGGTCGAGGCCGTACGGGGTGGTGATGGTGAAGCCGGGGACGGCCCGCACCGAGAAGGACTCCGCCGCGACGAGCGCGAAGTCGTATGCGGGCAGCCCCTCCGACTGCCGGTCGATGCCGAACACCTCGCAGACGACACCGAGTTCAAAGGGATGCACGTTGTCGAGCAGCACTGCGGCCACATTCTTCAACATGACCCCCAATGTGGCAGGGATTCGTGGTGGGCCGACAGTCCGTCCCCTGTCCGCCGGCCGTTCCGTGCCGCACAATGGCAGCGTGCGTCAGGCGGCTCCGCCGATACGGACGAGGCCGCCCCGGATACCGAACACCACGGCCTGGGTGCGATCCGCGGCGCCCACTTTGGAGAACACCGCGGACAGATGGTTCTTGACGGTCTTCTCGGATATCTCCAGCGAGTTGGCCACCTGACGGTTGGACTTTCCCTGGGCCACCAGCCCGAGGACCTCGCGCTCCCGCGGGGTCAGCAGGGAAAGGGCCTGCTTGACCGACACGTCGCGGGAGCCCGTTGCGCCCGCGCCCGGTGGATTCCCGTCCTCGCCGTGTTCGGCGAAGAACTCCGCGAGCAGTTTCTGTGCCGCCGCGAGCGCGACGTGCATTTCGTCGAGGGCGTCGACGAGCGCCGCGGCCGAGGTCGACCGGACGCCGCCGCACACGCCACAGATCTGCCGATCATGTGTCTTCGCACTTCGCTCCCCTCGGACGTGCTTCACCCTTCGCACCCCTCTTCATAGGAAACTGTCGATTCCCCCGGCCGCGTGTGGATCGCGACCGTCTTGCAGCGCGTGTACTCGCGCAGCGCCTCGAAGCCCTTTTCCACGCCGATGCCCGACCGCTTGCAGCCGCCGAAGGGCAGTTCCACCCCGCCGGCCGCGCTGTAGTTGTTCACGAACACCTGGCCGGTGCGCAGCTGCCGGGCGAGCCAGTGGGCGGCGCCCACGTCGCGCGTCCAGACGCCGGCGGCGAGGCCGTAACTGGTGGCCTCGGCGAGGTGGACCGCCTCCTCGAGCGAGGCGAAGGGCGTGACGGCCAGGACCGGCCCGAAGATCTCCTCGGTGAACACCGGGTGGGCGGGGTCCACCCGGTCCAGGACGGTCGGCTCGATGTAGAAGCCGTCCTCGTAGGGCGGTCCTTTCGGCACCCCGCCGCCGGTGACGGTGACGCAGTCGCGCCCGCCCTGCCGGAGGTAGCCCAGGACACGGTCGCGCTGGGCCGCGGAGATCAGGGGGCCGAGGTCGGGGTCGGTGAGCCCGGGGCCGATGCGCAGGGCGCGGAAGGCGGCCGCCAGGGCGGCGACGAGCTCGTCGTGGACGCGGGCGTGGACGAGCAGCCGGCTGCCCGCGGAGCAGTTCTGGCCGGCGTGCTCGGTGATGGACTCGACGATCAGCGGCACCGCGCGCCGGGGATCGTAGTCGGGGAGCACGATGTGGGGCGACTTGCCGCCCAGTTCGAGGGTGACGGGCACGATGGTGCGGGCGGCGGCCGCCATCACCGACGCGCCGGCCTCGCGGGAGCCGGTGAAGGCGAGGTGGTCGACGCCGGGGTGCGCGGCGAGGGCGGCGCCCGCCTCCGGTCCGTAGCCCGGTACGACGTTGAGGACGCCGGGCGGCAGGCCGGCGTCGAGGGCGATGCCGGCGAGGAGGAGCGGGGTGAGCGGGGCGTCCTCCGCGGGTTTGAGGACGCAGCAGTTGCCGGCCGCCAGGGCGGGGGCCACGGTGCGGGCCGCGACCTGGAGGGGGTAGTTCCAGGGGATGATGTGGCCGCACACGCCGTACGGCTCGCGCAGGGTGAAGGCGAGCAGGTCGGGCCGGCTGATCAGGGTCTCGCCGGCGAGGGCCTCGACGGCGCCGCCGTAGAACTCGAAGTAGCGGGCGGCGACGTCGACGTCGGTGCGGGACTGTCCCAGCGGCTTGCCGGTGTCGCGGGTCTCGGTCTCGGCGAGCGGCTCGCGTGCGGCGCGCAGCGCGTCGGCGATGCGGCGGCAGATCCGGCCGCGCTCGGCGGGCGGGGTGTCCCGCCAGGTGTGCTCGTAGGCGTCGCGGGCGGCGGCCACGGCCTGGTCGGTCTCCGTGGCGCCGCAGCGTGCGGCGCGGGCGAAGGGGCGGCCGAGGGCGGGGTCCACGACGTCGATCCAGTCGGTCGTGGGGACGCGCCGTCCGGCGATGACGGCCGCGTGGCGGGGTGAGGCCTGCGGGTTCACGGGGACGTTCACGAAGGACACCAGGCTTCCTCGGTGGGGGCACGGCAGGACGGTCAGCCGTGCAGTGAACCGGCCAGAATCCTCTGCAGGTCGCGGGCGGCGACGTCGCGCGGACAGCACACCAGGAGCCGTTGCTGCTTGAGCGCGCCCTCGACCAGCGCGGGCAGATCGCGCGCGGTGTAGCCGAAGTCGCCGAGTCCGGTGGGGCCCTGGGTGTCCTCGACGAGGCTCAGCAGGGTGGCGGGCAGGACGTCGGCGCCGTTGGCGGCGGTGATCCCGGCGAGGTTGGCGCCCAGCAGTTCGGCGGCCCGCAGATGGCGTGCGGGGTCGGTGGGGTAGGTGAACGCGAACGCGGCGGCGGCCGTGGCGACGACGGCGCTGCCGTGCGGCACCATCGCGTGGCCGACGTCGTAGCCGGGGGGCTTGTACTCGCGGACCAGGCCGGCGACGGGGTAGGCACAGGCGTGCGGGATGTGGGTGCCGGCGTTGCCGAAGCCGAGCCCGGCGAAGGTGGCGGCCCGGCTCATGGCCGTCCTGGCCTCCAGGTCGTGCGGGTTGAGGACGGCTCTGCGCAGGTAGCGGCCGACGAGCCGCAGGGCCTCCTCGGCCCAGATGTCGCTGACCGGGTTGGCGCCGATGTACAGGGGCCGGTCGGCGGGGGTGCGGTAGGCGGGGCGCCGGTCGTAGGGGCGGGCCGTGTACGACTCGCAGGCGTGGGTGAGGACGTCGTAGCCGGAGGCGGCGGTGACGGCCGGGGGCAGGGTGAGGGTGTTGAGCGGGTCGACCAGGGCGAGGGAGGGGCGCAGGAACGGGTCGCTGATGCCGGTCTTGACGTTCAGGCCGGTGACGCCGAGGGCGACCATGGCGGTGCACTCGCTGCCGCTGCCGGCCGTGGTGGGCACGGCGATCAGGGGCCTCAGCGGTCCGGGGATCGCGGCGGCGGCGCCGATGGGCTTGTTGAGGTAGTCGCGGACGGCGCGGCCGGGGTGGCTGTGCAGGAGGTTGACCATCTTGGCGGTGTCGATCGAACTGCCGCCGCCCAGGGCCACGTAGCCGTCGACGTCGAGGCCGGCGAGCTCGCGTGCGGCCTCGGCGCAGCTCGCGTCCGTGGGTTCGACGAGCGCCCGGTCGAAGACGGTCACCGCGATGCCGTCCTTCTCGATCCGCCGCGCCACCTGGGCCGGCAGTCCCAGACGGGCCAGGTTGGGGTCGGTCACCAGGAGTACGGAGCGCAGGCCGGCCCGTGCGAGTTCGTACCCGATCTCCCGGGTGGCGCCGATTCCGAACTTCAGCGGCGGCGCCTGCCAGGAAATGAGGGTCTCTCCTTCCGCTGTGCCGTCGTTCGCCCCCGTAATCAGGTCCACGTTCGGCCCTCCTCAGCTCCTTGCGGAACAGCAGGATTTGATACTAACCACAGCTTTCGATCCTCCGCATGGGGCTGGAGACCCAGGATCCGGACCGGGACTTCGGTCCCATACCGAATTTCGGCCATTACCGGTGACGACGATTCCCGGCATGGTGTCGATCGTTTTCACGGGCCCGAATCCCGTCTTCGCCAGGTAATTCCGGATTTCCCGCCGGGGAAATCCGGAATTCGTGCCCTGTACAGCGATGGAGACCGGCGGCCGGACCTTTGCGCGCGGCGAACGGCGCGGGTCAGGGCCGGGCGGCGTCCGCTTCGGCCAGGGCCGCGGCCTGCCGCCGGTCGACGGCGCCGGCCAGGGAGGTACGGGCGGCGCGGGTGCCCACGGCGGAGCCGGCGCCGATCAGGGCGAGGACGAGCCAGAACAGCAGCAGCGCGCCGTGGTCCGCCGCCAGGTCGAAGCCGCCGGCGATGAACCCGCCGAGCACGCCGCCGGCGCCCCACGCCATGGTGGAGTAGCCGAGGTAGAGGCCGATGCGGCCGGGCGGGGCGAGGCCGGCGACGATCGCGTCGACGACCCCGCAGAACAGGGACTCGCCGACGGAGGTCACGATGACCGAGGCCACGATCGGGCTGACGCCGTCGACGGCGCACAGCAGCCAGCCCCCGCCGAGCACCACCCCGGACAGCGCGAACACGTCGAGCCGGCCCGCGGTTCCGCGCCGTTCGATGCGGGAGCCGACGAGCGTGACGGCGATCATCACCACGACGGCGTTGCCCGCGGTCAGCAGGCCGACCAGGTCGGCGGAGAGCTTCTGGTCGACGACGGTCAGCGGCAGGGCGATGCGGTACTGGGTGATGAGGAACCAGCCGCCCACCGCGAGGCCGCAGAAGACCATCAGCTGCCGGTCGCGCAGCGCCTCGGCCATCGCGGCGGGCCTGATCGGCGTCGCGTTCGTCCCGTGCATGCCGCGCAGCAGCACGGCCGAGACGACGGCGAACGCCAGGTGCAGCGCGGCCGCCACCACGAACCCGGCCCGGATGGCGCCGCTCGCCATCAGCGCCGTGCCGATCAGAGGGCCGATGAGCGCGGCGCCGTTGATCGACACGTAGTAGCGGCTGAGGTTGGCGGCCACGCCGCCGGACTTGGCGGAGGCCAGCACGCTGCGGGAGCCGTTGTTGTTGAGGGAGCCGCCGAGGCCGATCAGGGCGACGGCGCCCGCCCACAGCCAGAAGCCGTGTCCGGCGACGGCGAAGACGAGATAGGCGACCACCTCGACCAGCAGGCCGAGCACCAGGACGCGGGAGGCCCCGAAGCGGTCGCTGGCCCAGCCCGCCGGGATGCCCAGGCCCCGGCGGGTGAACTCCAGGAGGGCGAAGAGCAATCCGGTCTGGAGGCTGCTCATGCCCGCGTGCCGGGTCAGGTGGACGGCGAGGAACGGGATGACCATGAAGAAGCCGATGTTGGTCGTGAACCGTCCGAGGATCACGACGTACGCGGGCCCCCTGCCCTCCGTGAAGACCGTGCCCTTCGCGTTCTTGGCGTTCTTCGCGCTCTTCCCGTCCTGCTCGCCCGTCTCGTCCTCCACCGTCACCGCCGTGCCTCCGGCTGCCGTTCGGTGCGGATGACGAGGTGCGCGGCGGCCGTCTCGGCCGCCGTCGCGGCCGACTTGGGGTCGGGTCCGGTGGCGATGACGTGGCCGGCGCGGTTCCAGGAGTCGCCGAGCGGGGCCACCTCGTCGCCGGGCGAGGGCAGTTCGCCGAGCCGGATCACGCCCTCGACGGCGAGGGCCTGCTCGAGCCCCTCGACGGCGGTCACCCGGCCCGGGGCGGGGGTGAGGTAGCGGATGGCGGCGCCGCCCGCCAGCGGCATCGCCGGGGGCGGGGGCGCGGCGTGGGCGAGGGCGGCCACGGCACCGTAGATCATGTCGATGCCGGTGACGTGCTGGACGAGCTCCCAGATCTGGTCGCCGCCCTGGCGGACGTTGATCTCGATGACGGTCGCCCGCTCGCCGTCCTCGGCGAGCATCACCTCGGTGTGGCAGGGCCCCCAGGCGTAGCCGATGGCGTCCAGGGCGCCCAGGGCCGCCGCGACGAGGGCCGCCTGCTGCGGCTCCGGCAGGGCGGCGGGCAGGTCGTGGCCGGTCTCGACGAAGTGCGGGGGCCCCGTGGTGTGCTTACGGGTGACCGCGAGTACCTGGTGCCGGCCGTCGACGGTGAGCGTCTCGACGCTGAACTCCCGCCCGGTCAGGAGCTCCTCGGCGAGCACCCGCACGGGCGCGGCGCCGGCGGCGTCCTCCTTGCTCCAGGCCCAGGCGGCCTTCGCGCCCGTGGTCCAGGCCCACGCGGCGGCGAGCTCGCCGGGGTGGCGGACCACGTGGACGCCCGTGCCGCCGTTGCCCTCGACGGGCTTGAGGACGATGCCGCCGGGGCAGGTGCGGGCGAAGTGCGCGGCCTCCTCCTCGGTGGCGCACACCCGGTGGGCGGCGGTGGCCAGGCCCCGCTCGCGCAGCACGCGCCGCATGGCCGCCTTGTCCTGGGCGCGGGCGACGGTCGCGGCCGCGTTGCCGCGGACGCCCAGCGCGTCGGCGACGACGGCGACCGGGTACAGCGACAGTTCGGTCAGGCCCAGGACCGCGTCGAGGGGCCGCCGGGCGTGGACGTCCCGGGCGACGGCCAGCAGGGCGTCGGGGCTCTGGAAGTCGGCGTCGACGACGCGGGCGGCCAGGGACTCCTCCAGGGCGCGGTCCCCTCCGGGGCGGTGCACGACGGTGAGCGCGACGGGCAGTCCGAGCAGCTTGCCCAGCACGTCGGGGCGCGGGCAGACCAGCAGCAGGTGCGGTACGGCCGCCATGTCAGGCCGGCCCGGGGGCGGTGGCGTTCCCGGTCTCCTGGGCGGCGTTCCATATGCGTTCCAGCTCGCGTATGCGCCGGGTGTCCTTCTCTATGGCGGCCCAGTCGTCCGCGCCCTGGATGACCCAGCCGAGGCTGGTGGTGACGTCGTTGGTCATCGGGACCTCCTTGCCCTCGGGCGGCACCGCCATCCTGTGGACGGTCGGCAGTGCGGCGATCTCCTGGAGGATGTCCATGCGTCGCACCGGGCCCGCGAAGTCGGCGCACAGCCACAGCGTGCGGACCTCCTTGACCAGCTCGAAGCCCGGGGTGAACGTGCCGTCGAGCAGGTGGCGCACGGTCCGCTCGATCTGGTTGTCGCCGGTGGCCAGCGAGCCGGAGAGCATCATGCAGCTGCCGGAGTAGCGGGCGGCGAGCTCGACCAGGCGCGGCCCGTCGGCGGTCATGACGACCTCGGCGTGGGTGGAGCCGTTGCGGATGCCGACGGCGTCGGCGGCCCGCATCGTGTAGTCGGCCAGCACGGCCACGTCCGGGTGGCCGGGCGGCAGGAAGTCGGCGATGTCGTAGATGCCGATGCGCGGCCCGCGGTCGTGCTTGGCGTAGACACAGGTGTCGACGAGCCCGTGCCGTCCGTCGACCGAGTACAGGTCGACGATGTATTCGAGGCCCTCGAGGTATTCCTGCACGATGACCGTGTCGTTGCGCAGTTCGAAGCCGTTGACCTGGCCCAGGATGTGCGTGAAATAGCGCCGCCAGTCCCCGCCGGGCGGAATGCGGTGGACGTTGTCGGTGCCGGCGCTGTGCGGGGGTTTGACGATGAGCGGCTTCCCGTCGAGCCCCTTGCGGACGATCCATTCCGCGACCTCTTCCGGGTCGGCCGTGGAGATGGTCTCCGGTCCGGGTACGCCCGCTTTCTCCAGGGCCCGGGCCATGTCGCCCTTGTGGCGCTGGGCGGCGGCGCTGCCCGGCGCGTTCGCGATGTGCGGCATCAGTGTTTCCACGAGTTGCGCGGTGAGTTCGACGCCGCGCTCGTTGCCGGCGACGATGCCCACCGGGTCGTAGGAGCCCACCAGTTTCACCAGGGCCCCGAAATCGCCGTCGTAGAAGTGGACGGCCTCGTAGTCGTCGGGGTACCAGGTCGACTTCCTGACGAATTTGGCCAGGGGCTTCGGAGTGCTCATGACGGTGACGGGCAGCACGCCGCGCGCCCTGAACGCGCTGGCGAAGCCCCGGTTGTCGCCGTCCCTGAGGTGGTAGCCGTCGACGACGACCACGTAACGCTTCCCGCTGCTCATCCGGCTACTGTGCGGTCCGGTCGGCGCCGCCGGACAGTGGCAGGACCGCCCGGCGACCACGAATTCCTGCCACCGGCCCGGGCGCTTCGCCGCCGGGGCCGGGCGGGACCATCGGCCTATGGCCGCCCGTACGCCGCCTCGGACACAGTGAGGAACACAGCGGCGGCCGCCGACGGAGGCCGGAGGACGGGAGTTGTCATGAGCCCACGCGTGTCCATCGATCCGGGGAAACTCAGCCAATTCGGGGCGGCCACCGGAAGTACCTTCTGCCTCGTCACCAATCCCGAGCTGATCGATGCCATCGAGGTCGTCGAGTCCGCGTCGTACGAGCGCTATCTGACCGTTCCCTTCACGGCGGGCGACCGTTTCGAGGATCTGCTGGAGAAAAGCATTCCCGAACCGGCGCACATTCTCGTCGTATCGCCGCACCGCTTCGTCGAATCGCCCGATCCCGATCTGGTGGGACGGCGCAAGATCATGGGAATGGCGTGCAATTCGACGCCGACCACGCTGACCGAGATCCGGCATTTCCTCAAGGCGATGGAGCGGACCTCGGCGGACGAACAGGCCGCTTTCTCCGACACGTTCTTCGAGATCGCCGAGGAGGCCGACCACCTGGAGTACGTCGACCTCCGGCACGGCACCCGCGCCGTCCTGGACCACCTCCGCGAGGACCTGGTGTGGAACCAGCAGGCGGGGCCGCTGGACTGGGGCGACCAGCAGATCGTGCCGGCCGGTGAGATCAGCGTGCTGCCCATCGAGATCAGGGAGTTCCAGGAGGATCTCAAGCTCCCCCTGGAGGGCGAGATCACGCTGCGCGGCTATCCGATCCTGCACAGCGGCACCCCCTCGTTCTCCCGTGCCGACCAGGCCCGGGTGCACGAGCGGCTGTGGGCGCTGCGCGAGCACGCCATCAAGGCGACCGTCGAGGACGGCCGGATCACCCGTCTGACGGCGCTCGACGCGGGCGCGGCCCCGGCGCTGGAGATGCTGGAGCAGATGTTCGCGGTGGACTCCCGCTACCGCATCGTGTGGGAGATCGGCCACGCCCTCAACACGGCGCTGGACATCCTGCCCGGCAACCACGCCATGAACGAGGTGTACGGCGGCACCGAGGGCTGCCTGCACTACGGGCTGGGCCTGACCCCGTACACCCAGTACCACCTCGACATCATCGCGCCCGACACCCGCGTGCTGAGCAGCAGCGGCGCCGCGCTCATCGGGCACCCGGACCACCCCACCGTGGAGCGGGTCGTCTCCGGCGGCTGACGCCGCACGGTCCGGGGTGCGCACCACCACTCCACAGCGCCGACAGGAGGTGAAAGAGATGAAGGCCGTGAAGAAGATCAAGGTGCAGAAGAACCGCAACTACCTGGGCACGCTGCTCGGCTGAGTACCGACCCGTGGCGGGGACCGCAAGGACCCCGCCACGGGGTTTTCCGTCCGGGACCGGCGGGATCGGGTCCGCCGGGCCGATCGCTGGAGCGTCAAGGGAGCCGGTCCGTGTCACCTCTGTCATCGCCCCCGCGGGTGGACGTCACCGCGAGCGACTTCGGCCAGTTCGGCGATCCGCGCGGCACCTTCTGCCTGATCACCGACGAGGCGGGGCTGACGTCGGTCCGCTGCCTGCCGGGCAAGGGCTACGAGCGGGTCCTGCACCTGGCGCTGCCGCCCGGGCAGAGCCTGGGCGAGCTCCTCGCCGAACGGGTGCCCGCCGACGCCGACGTCCTGGTGGCCTGCCCCGGCCGCTTCATCGGCTCGCCCGCACCCGGGGAGCTCGGGACGCGCCGCCTCTCGGTCCTGCCGGCCGGCTCGACCCCGCTGACGGGCGGGCACGTGCGCTACTTCCTTGAGTCCGCGGCCCGTACGGACGTGGCCGGCCAGGAGGCGGCGGCCGAGGAGTTCTTCGAGCGCGCCGGGGCGAGCGAACGGCTGCTGATCACCGACGACACGGCCGGCAGCGAGGCCGAGTTCGACCACGGAGCCGGCGATTGCGTCTGGAACCAGCAGGCGGGCGTGCTCGGCCCCGGGGAACAGCAGATCTTTCCCGCCGGCAAGCTCAGCGTGACCGCGGCGGAGATCACCGTCTTCTCCCCCGAAGCCCGCCTCGCCGGGCTGCGGGGCACCCTGACGCTGCGCGGCTGGCCCATCGTGCACCGGCACGCCGACCCGGCCGACGAGCCGGAGCAGCGGCGGCTGTTCGAGGCGCTCGCCCCGCTGGTCTCCCACGCCGTCCACCTGGAGGTGAACGGCGGCACCATCGACCGCGTCACCCCGGCGGAGGCGGGGGCGCGGCCGGCCGCCGAGGCGCTCGAGGCACTGCTGGCGGCACAGCCGCTCTACCGCACCGTCTGGGAGCTGGGCTTCGGCATCAACACCGGCACGGAGGTCATGCCCGCCAACTGCGGCCCCAACGAGGTGCACGGCGCCCGCCACGGCGTGCTGAACCTGGGGATCGGCGTCACCCCCACCACCCGCTTCGCCCTCGCCTTCCTGTGCCCGCGCAGTTCGCTGCTGACGGCGGACGGCACGCCCCTGCTCGGGGCGCGCAAGGCGGTGCGGCGCGGCCGGCTGCAGCGGACCTCCAGCGCGAGCTGCGGCTGCCACTGAAACGACCGGAAGCAAGCGAACGGACCTGCCCCGCGGGAGGAAACCATGTCGGCACCGGCCAGGCCAGGACTGAGGGAGCGCGTCGACGCTCTCCTCGACTCCTTCATCAAGGACTTCTACGAGACCGTCCCCTACGCCCAGCACCAGCGCAGCGCCCGCGAGATCGACCTCGACTACTACAAGCGGCACAACATCGAGACGATCCTGCGCCTGCGCCGCAAGCGCACCATCGACGCCCTGGCCATCAAGTACTTCACCAAGACCGACCCCGTGCAGGCCAAGGCGTGGGCGCACTACACGGACGACGAGATGCTGCACGACCGGCTCTTCGCCGCCGACCTGGCCAAGGTGGGCGTGGCGAAGGACGAGATCTACGCCACGGAACCACTGCTGTCCACCAAGCTGCTCACCGGCTACCTCCAGTACGGCATGGAGTTCGAGGACAGCCCGCTCGCCCTGATCACGAGCGTGTACTTCGTGGAGTACACCACCACCCGCACCCAGCCGGAGTGGCTGGACAACCTCGAGAAGGTGCTGGGCCGCGACGAGGTCAAGGGCCAGCGCGCCCACGTCAACACCGACCTGGACGACGACCACGACGACTTCGTCTGGCGGGTGCTGACCAGCCTGGTCTCCTCCGAGGAGGACGAGCGCAGGGTCGTGCGGCACCTGCACGACATCTACTGGCTGTGGAAGCTGTACTTCACCGAGCTGCACCAGCGCACGGTCCTGGGCCGGTCCGGCGAGGAGATCGCGCCGCCCGCCCCGGCTCCGGCCGCCACGGACGGCTGAGGCCCCCGGTGGCGAGCCGGACCGGCCGGGCGGAACCGCTCCCCGGCACGGCCGGGCCGCCCGGCCGGCACGGCGTGCAGGTGCTGGCGCTGCCGCCCGGCCGGGAGCTGCGGCCGCAGACCGAGCGGTGGATCGTGGACGGCCTGGTGACGGCCATGCCCGGGCTGCGGGCGCGCGAGCTGTTCGCGCTGCGCCGCGACATGCTCACCGAGGCCGAGTACCTCGTGGTCGCCGTGGACCCGCGGCGGGACGCGGTGGTGGCCCTGCTCACCTCGCGGTGGGCCCCGCTCCCCTCGGGGAGGCCCTGTCTGCATGTGATGACGCAGTTCGTCGGGGACGCCTACCGGCACGGCTCGGTCTTCGGCCGGAGCTGGGCCGCGCACTTCGCCCGGCTGCTGGCCGAGGGCCGCCCCTTCCCCGAGGTGATCGCCCTCAAGACCTACAACCCCGTGGTGCACTGCGCGATGAACGCCTTCGCGAGCCACCCCGGCTGCCGGCTCCACCCGGACCTCACCGGGGCGGGCGCATCGCTTCGGCCGCCGCGGGCCCTGCTCGGCGAGGTGGCCGCGGCCATCGCCCCGGGCTGCCCCTACGACGCGGAACGCGGCGTCTTCCCGGGGGTGGGGCGCCCGGTGGACCTCTACCGGGAGCGGCCGCTGAGCTCGGTGGACGCGGTCAACGCCCACTTCGGCAAGCACCTGGAGCCCGGCGACCGCATGCTCTGCGTGCTCCACGCCCCGACGGCGGCCGGGCAGCACGGCATCCTCACGGCGCTGGGACTGGCCCGGCCCGAGTGAACCGGGAAGGCGGAGCGCCATGACCGACCCCCGCGCCGACGGGTTCGCCCCCGACTACGGCAGCGCCCGCGCGGCCTTCCTGCGCGCGGCCGAGGCCGCGGGGGCGGTGCCGGGCGGCTTCCGGCTGCCGGGCCACGCCGGGCCCGACGGCTCGGCGCTGACCGTCGACACGGCCTACCTCGGCCCGGAGCGGCCGGTGAAGCTGCTTGTCACGGTGTCGGGGACGCACGGCATCGAGGGATTTTGCGGCTCCGCGTGCCAGACGCGGGTGCTGCTGGAGGAGGGCCTGGCCCGGTCGGCGGGGCCCGGCACGGGCGTCCTGCTGGTCCACGCACTCAACCCGTACGGCTTCGCCTACCTGCGGCGCGTCGACCAGGACAACGTCGATGTGAACCGGAACTTCGTCGATCACGGCGCCCCGCCGCACAACGACGCCTACGACGCGGTGCACGCCGCCCTCGTCCCCGCGGACGGCGCCCCCTTCTCGGCGCGGAGGCTGACCGAAGAGCTGCTGACCCTGCGTGACCGGCTCGGCACGCGCGTCTTCCAGGAGGCGGTCACCCGGGGCCAGTACCGCCGTCCCGACGGCCTGTTCTACGGCGGCGACCGGCCCTCCTGGTCGCACGGGGTGCTGCGGCGGATCGTGGCCGATCGCGTGGCCGGCACCCCGCACATCGCCTACGTCGACCTGCACACCGGGCTCGGCGAGCGGGCCGCCGGCGAGCCGATCTTCCGCGGCGGCCGGGACCGGGGCGCCCGCGAGCGGGCCCGGGCCTGGTACGGCCCGGCGCTGACGGCCTCGGAGGAGGGCACCTCGTCCTCCACCCCCATCGTCGGGAACACCGCGAGCGCGGTCGCCGACGGGCTGCGGGGTGACGAGGAGCTCACCGCGATCACCCTGGAGTTCGGCACCCTGCCGGGCCCGGAGGTCCTGCTGGCGCTGTGCGCCGACAACGCCCTGCACCTGCGCCGCCCGGCGGACCGGGCGGTGCGCGCCCAGGAGAAACGGCTGCTCATGGAGGCCTTCGCGCCGGTGGACGGAACGTGGCGAAAGACGGTGCTCCAGCGCGCGAGAGAAGTTTTCGATCAGGCCCTCAGAGGCCTTGCGAGCTGCGATACAAAGGCCAGGTGATCACCCCGGCGGGGTTTCGCATGGTAAGACGGGTGCGTAACGGCTCCATCTCGGCCATGGAGACGGGTGGGCGACGCGTTACGCTCGTGGAGGAGCAATCCGCCCCGCCCAGCCCCATCTCACGCCAGGAGTCCGCCGACGTGGCCATCTCCGTTTTCGACCTCTTCTCCATAGGCATAGGTCCCTCCAGCTCGCACACGGTCGGCCCGATGCGCGCCGCCCGCATGTTCGTGGGCCGCCTGAAGAAGGACGGGCTGCTGGCACAGACGACCGCCGTCCGGGCCGAGCTCTTCGGCTCCCTCGGCGCCACGGGCCACGGCCACGGCACGCCCAAGGCCGTGCTGCTGGGCCTGGAGGGCCACTCCCCCCGTACCGTCGACGTCGAGACCGCCGACGACGAGGTCGAGCGCATCCGCGTCACCAAGCGGCTGCGGCTGCTCGGCGCCGAGATCGGCTCCGACCACGAGATCGACTTCGACGAGTCGACCCAGCTGATCCTGCACCGCCGCCGCTCCCTGCCGTACCACGCGAACGGCATGACGCTCTTCGCCTACGACGAGGCCGGCTCCCCCCTGCTGGAGAAGACCTACTACTCGGTCGGCGGCGGCTTCGTCGTCGACGAGGACGCGGTGGGCGCGGACCGGATCGTCCCGGACGACACCGTGCTGAAGTACCCCTTCCGCACCGGTGACGAGCTGCTGCGGATGTCCCGCGAGTCGGGTCTGTCGATCTCCGCGATGATGATGGAGAACGAGAAGGCCTGGCGCACCGAGACCGAGATCCGTGAGGGTCTGCTGGAGATCTGGCGCGTCATGCAGGCCTGCGTCACGCGGGGCCTGTCCCGCGAGGGCATCCTGCCCGGCGGCCTGAAGGTCCGCCGCCGCGCCGCCAACACCGCGCGCCAGCTGCGTGCCGAGGGCGACGCACAGGCCCGCGCGATGGAGTGGATCACGATCTACGCCATGGCCGTGAACGAGGAGAACGCCGCGGGCGGCCGCGTCGTCACCGCTCCCACCAACGGCGCCGCGGGCATCATCCCGGCCGTGCTGCACTACTACATGAACTTCGTGCCGGGCGCCGACGAGGAGGGCGTGGTCCGCTTCCTGCTGGCGGCGGGCGCGATCGGCATGCTCTTCAAGGAGAACGCCTCGATCTCCGGCGCCGAGGTCGGCTGCCAGGGCGAGGTCGGCTCCGCCTGCTCGATGGCCTCCGGTGGTCTCGCCGAGGTCCTCGGCGGCTCCCCGGAGCAGGTCGAGAACGCCGCCGAGATCGGCATGGAGCACAACCTCGGCCTGACCTGCGACCCGGTCGGCGGCCTGGTGCAGATCCCCTGCATCGAGCGCAACGGCATGGCCGCGGCCAAGGCCGTCACCGCCGCCCGCATGGCCCTGCGCGGCGACGGCCGCCACCATGTCTCCCTCGACAAGGTCATCAAGACCATGAAGGAGACCGGCGCCGACATGAAGGTCAAGTACAAGGAGACGGCGCGCGGCGGCCTCGCCGTGAACGTCATCGAGTGCTGACCGGCTCATCCGCCGGACCGACCGCCCGCCGGCCCGCCCGGCCCCGGACCACCCGGGGCCCGGCGGGCCGGCGGCGTTGTCAGTGGGGACGCGTACGCTCGCGAGCATGAGTTACGCAGACCTGCGCGAACTCCAGAGCGCGCTCAACACCGCCTCGGACATCGCCTTCGCCCTCGACGCCAAGCCCGCGCCCCATGAGGCCGATCAGCTGCTGGACGCCCTGCGGCGGGCGCTGGCGGCCGCGAGCGCGCTGGGGGCCGGGATAGGCGCGACGGGGTGCTCGGAGCATCCGCGCGGGGCGGTGGACCCGCTGTACGGGGACACGGACGACCCGCTGCCGCCGGGGTGGGGGCGGTGCCTGCTGTGCAACGACCGGCGGCGTCGGGCCAGCGCACAGCGCAGAGGCTGGCGCTGACCCGGGCGGCCCGGTCCGTAACACGGCGGATCAGCGGTTCAGGGAGGCCCAGAACTCGTCGAAGGACAGCACGCCGTCGCCGTTGCCGTCCTTCTTGTTGATGATCGCCTGGGCCACGGTCTCGGTGACGTTGTGGTCACCGAGCTGAGCCATGACGCTCTTGTACTCGGCCGCCGTGATGAACCCGTCGCCGTCCACGTCGAAACGGTCAAAAGCCGTACGTGCGGCGTCGATGTCAGCCATGTGGGCCTCCCCTTGTGTGCTTGTTTGACCGGCACAGATTAGCCGCCGGTCACCAGCTCCAGATAACGGTCCCAGTCCCAGTGCCGGCCGGGGTCCGTGTGGGTGGCTCCGGGCACTTCGCTGTGGCCGATGATGTGCTCGCGGGTGGGGGGAATGCCATGGCGGGCGCAGACGGCGGCGGTGAGCTTCGCCGACGCGCGGTAGAGGGCATCCGTGAAGTACTCGGGGCGGTCTATCCAGCCCTCGTGCTCGATGCCGATGCTGCGGGTGTTGTAGTCCCAGTTGCCGGCGTGCCAGGCGATGTCCCGCTCGCGGACGAACTGGCCGATGTAGCCGTCGGCGGAGGCGACCATGTAGTGCGCCGAGACCTTCGAGCGCGGGTCGCGGAAGATCCTCATCGCGTCGGGGAAGGTCTCCTGGGTCACATGGACCACGACGTGGTCGACGGGGTACGCACCGGGCCGGGCCGACGCCGTGAAGTTGGCGCTGCTGGCCGGGATCCAGTGGGTGGGAGGGTACGCGGCACTCGTCACGAGGACATGACACCCGGCGACCGCCGCCCCCGCAAGACCTCCGGCCACTCTGCATAAAAATAAGCAATTGCCCGGCCTCATGCATGGATTGCAAGGCCAGTGGCACAGCTCACCTTGGATTACAGAAGTCTCGCTTTGGCTCATCGCTACCTGGCGTGACATAGTCGAGGGCAACGACCCCCATTGACCCGGGCCAGGTCGTCAAACGCCGTGGGGCACACCCCATTTTCCCGCGGCCATACGAAGAGGCCCCCGGCCACGTCGCGACGACGACGGATGGGGGCCTCTTCGTATGGCCGGGTGGGGCCGGGGCCTCAGCGGTCCACCACGCGCATCTCGAACCATGTCGTCTTGCCCCGCGCCAGCAGGTCCACGCCCCACCGGTCCGAGAGCTTGTCGACCAGGAACAGCCCCCGCCCGCTGGTGTCCATCTCCCGCACCGGCAGCAGGCACGGCAGCCCCCGGGACGGATCGCGCACCTCTATCCGCAGCCAGCCGCGCCGGCGCAGCATCCGCAGCCCGAAGAAGCGGGCCCCGGTGTGCCGCACGGCGTTGCCCACGAGCTCGGAGACCAGCAGCACCGCGTGCTCGGTGACCTGGGCGGAGAGGCCCCAGTGGCGCAGCACCACGGACTGGGTCAGCCGGCGGGCCGCGACGGCGGATTCCGGCCGGGAGGGCAGCCGGATCTCACCGAGGGTCGGGTCGCCGAACAGTTCGAACGCCTTGAGCGCCAGCTCATCCTCAACCGTCGGGGTCCACCGCACCGGGGTGGCCGTGCCGACCCGTTGCCGTGGCTGCTCCGTTCCCTCCAGGCCCGCCATGCCCCCCATCATGGCCGCCCGCAAGGCGCCACGGAGTGGAACGTTGGGATTCGATTCAGCGGAGCCCATGCCTCCGCAGCCGCCGGCCGACATATGCCAGAGGCCGTAGGCGCGCCGGGAAACCCCGACTGACCTGCGGCGCCCTCAGGTGCCCGGGAGATCGCCGGACGGCTCGGAGGGGGCCGGACGCACCGTCGCGCACCGGCGACGGAATTCCCCCACAAGAGGCACCCTCCGGAGGGCGCCCTTCCGGGCGCTCTCCCCCAATCCCCTGCAGCTCAGACGAACTTGGCCTTGCCCGGACCGTCCTCCACAAAGCTGCGCATACCGATCTCCCGGTCCTCGGTGGCGAACAGCCCCGCGAACCAGTTGCGCTCGATGGCCAGCCCGGTGTCGATGTCGGTCTCCAGACCGGTGTCCACCGCCTCCTTGGCCGCGCGCAGTGCGATGGCGGGGCCGGCCGCGAGCCGGGCCGCCCACGCGTGCGCCTGCTCGTAGACCTCGCCGGCCGGGACAAGGCGGTCGACGAGGCCCAGGGCGAGCGCCTCGTCGGCCTTGACCTGACGGCCGGTGAAGATGAGGTCCTTGGCCTTGGACGGGCCGATGAGCCGGGACAGCCGCTGGGTGCCGCCCGCGCCGGGGATGAGGCCCAGCAGGATCTCGGGCTGGCCGAGCTTGGCGTTGTCGGCGGCGATGCGGAAGTCCGCGCAGAGCGCGAGCTCGCAGCCGCCGCCCAGGGCGTAGCCGGTCACGGCGGCGACCACCGGCTTGGGGATGCGGGCCACGGCGGTGAAGGAGTCCTGGAGCCCGCGGGAGCGCGCCACCATGGCGGCGTGGTCCATGTGCTGCATCTCCTTGATGTCCGCGCCGGCCGCGAACACCTTCTCCCCGCCCCAGATGACCACGGCCCGTACGTCCTCACGGCGGGTCACCTCGTCGGCGAGCTCCCGGAGCCGGTCCTGGGTGGCGATGTCCAGCGCGTTCATCGGCGGACGGTCCAGTCGGACGGTACCGACGCCCTCGGCTACCTCAAGGTGCACAGTCATGACGCAAGGTTAGCGCCGGTTAACGACAGGCGGCCCGGTGCACTTGGTCACAGTGCACCGGGCCGCCGTCCGCGGACGATGAGCCGTCAGCTCTCCTGGGGGCTGCTCTTGCCCCACTCCGACCACGGCATGTTCCAGCCGTTGAGGCCGTTGTCCGGCTTGATCGTTTTGTCGTCGGAGTTCTTGACGATCACGACGTCACCGATGAGGGAGTTGCTGTAGAACCAGGCCGCCGGGGAGTTCGGGTCGCCGCCGCCGCGCTGGTCCTCCAGGCCCACGCAACCGTGGCTGGCGTTCTCCGAGCCGAAGGTGGAGGAGCCGGACCAGTAGTTGCCGTGCAGGAAGGTGCCGGAGGTGGACAGGCGCATCGCGTGCGGCACGTCCGGGATGTCGTACTCGCCCTTGCCGTCACTTCCCGTGAAGCCGACGGTGGCGCCGTTCATGCGCGTCACCTCGTGCTTCTCGCTGATGACCATCTGACCGTTGTACGTGGGGTTGGCGGGGGCGCCGGCGGAGATCGGGACGGTCTTGAGGACCTTGCCGTCCCGCTCGACGGTCATCTGGTGGCTCTTGGCGTCGACGGTGCTGACCTGGCTGCGGCCGACCGTGAACTTCAGGGTCTTGTTCTGCGAGCCGTACACGCCCTCACGGCCCTGGACGCCGTCGAGGTTCAGATCGACCGTCACCTTGGTCCCGGCCGCCCAGTACTTCTCGGGCCGGAAGTCGAGGCGGTCGTTGCCGAACCAGTGGCCCTTGACCTCCACGGCCGGCTCGGCCTTCACCTTGATGGCGCGCTCGACGGCCTTGGGGTCGGTGATGCCGCGGCTGAAATTGATCGAGACGGGCATGCCCACGCCGACCGTGCTGCCGTCCTCGGGCGTGAAGTAGCCAACGAAGGTGTTCTGCGGGGTGAGGGTGGTGAACGCCGCGTGCTTTGCGGAGGTCCGCCCCTTCTTGTCCTTGGCGATCGCGTCCACGGTGTACTTCGTGGAGGCCGCGAGGTGGCTGGACGGCTCCCAGGCCGCGCCACCGTTGGTTATCTTGCCGTCGATCGCCTTGCCCTTGGCGTCGGCGACCTTCACGGACGTCAGGCTGCCCTTGTCCGCCGTCACCTTGAGCGCGCCGCTGGTGGCGACGTCCTTGGCGCCGTCCGTGGGGGCGATGTTCACCACGGCCTGCGAGGGGCCGTCGGCCGGCTTGTCGCCCTTGGCGTCGCCGCCCCCGCCGTCACAGGCGCTGACCAGCGTCAGCACGGATCCGAGCAGCAGAGCGGACAGCGCCGTACGGCGTCCACGGCTCCTCGATATCGGCTGCACTCTCACAACGGATCGTCTCCCCTCGCACGGCCCGCGGCCACGCGGCGCCCCCAGAGCGCGGCAGGCGCGCATTGTCGATAGATAACCACACGCCACCGACAACGCTGACCTCGTGAATGTCACCGTTCAGTCCCAAATGGGAGCGGTGATACGACCCGTGCGCCTGTGGTGAAGGCGGTGACCGAAGTGAAGCGGCAGATTCCGGCCAGGTCAAACCGTTACCTGACGGCCGGTCCGGAGGGTGCCTCAGCGGAGGGCGGAGCCGGCCCTCCACTGCTCCCACGTCAGGTTCCAGCCACCCAGCCCGTTGTCCGGCGCGACCACCCGTTCCCGGGTGCCGACGACCTCCACCACGTCGCCGATCAGCGACTGGTCGTAGAACCAGCCGGCCGGGCTGGTGGGGCTGCCGCCCTGCACGTCCGGCAGGCCGATGCAGCCGTGACTGGTGTTCAGGGTGCCGAAGGCGCGCGGGCCGGCCCAGTAGTTGCCGTGCAGGAACGTCCCCGAGCCGGTCAGCCGCATCGCGTGGGGGACGTCCGAGATGTCGTACTCGCCCCCGAAGCCCACCGTGTCCCCGTTCATCCGGGTCATGGGGAACTTCTCGGTGATCACCATCTTGCCCTTGTACGTCTCACTGCCCCCGGCGCCCGCCGTGATGGGCAGGCTGGCCAGCGGCCTGCCGTCCCGGACGACGTCCATGGTGTGCGCGGCCGCGTCCACCCGGCTGAACTGGCTGCGGCCCACCGTGAAGCCGACGGTCTTGCGCTGGGCGCCGTACACGCCCTCCGCGGCCCGCACGTCGCGCAGCCGCAGGTCCAACGTGACCCGGGTGCCCGGCCGCCAGTACGTGCGCGGCCGGAAGTCCACGCGGGCGGGCCCGAACCAGTGGGCGGCGATCTCGGTCGGCGGACGGGCCGTCACACGGATGGCGCGCTCGACGGCGGCCCGGTCGGCGACGGGACGGTCGAAGCCAAAAGAAACGATCATGCCGGTGCCGACGGTGCTCCCCGCCTCGGGCGTGAAGTAGCCGATGACCCGGTGCGGCGGCACGTAGGTGGAGAAGCCGGTGTGACGGGTCGTACGGCGACCGGCGGCGTCCCGGGCCACCGCCTCCACCGTGTAGCGGGCGGCGAGCGCCAGGGGGCGGGCGGCGTCGGGCCGCCAGGTGTGCCCGTCGCCGGAGATCCGCCCCGCGACGGGCACGGCCGACGGCGCGCCGGCGCGGAACTCGGCCACCCGCACCCGCTCCAGCCGGCCGCCCGGCGCCCGCACCTCAAGCCGCTGCGTGGCCGGCACGCCCCGGGCACGGTCCCGTGGGGCGACCTCGATCCGCACCCCCGTGGCGGGCGGGCGCGCGTCGTCCGTGAGGGCGGTCTTCGGAGCGACGGTGGCGCACCCGGCGAGCGCGGCCAGGAGCGCCGGCAGGGCGATTCCCCGTGCCGCGCGCGTGAGGGCAAGTGTCACACCGGGCCCAACGACGGGCATCCCCGCGGGAAACGTCGCTGCACTCGCTTGCTGCGCCCGATCACACGTGTGAGCGCACGCGTGGATCTGGGAAGAAGGGGGAGAAGGACACAATCGCCAGACACCCGGCCCCGGGACGCCGGGTGCCCGGCGCGCTACCCGAGAGCCGCCGGAGGCGAACACGTGTCGAGCGCACCCGAGCAAGAGGCACGACAGGACGGCGAGTTCGGGCAGGGGCGGCCGCCCCAGGGCTCCCCCGGACCGGCCGTCGTCAACGGCCGCCCGCGGCCCGCCGCGGTCCTCGCGCCGGCGCCGGCCGTGTGGCCCGGCAGCCCGGAGCCGCTCGGGGCGCGGTTCAAGGACACCACCGGCGGCCCGGCCGGCGTGGCGGGGACGAACTTCGCACTGTGGGCCGGCGGCGCGGAGGCGGTCGAGGTCTGCCTCTTCGACGACACGCCGGAGGGGGGCGAAACCCGTCACCTCCTGACCGAGTTGACGCACGAGGTGTGGCACGGCTTCGTGCCGGGCGTCCTGCCCGGCCGCCGCTACGGCTTCCGCGTCCACGGCCGCTGGGACCCCTGGACCGGCGCCCGCTGGAACCCCGCCAAGCTCCTGCTGGACCCGTACGCGCGCGCGGTGGACGGCGAATTCTGCGGCCCGCACGGCCGCGGACCGCTGCCGGCGGAGGTGTACGCACACGTGCGGGACTGGCCGCAGCAGCACGTCGCCGACACCGTCCGCGACGAGCGGGACTCCGCCCCCTACGTCCCCAAGGGCGTGGTCGTCGCCGATGACGACGACTGGGCCGACGACCGCCGCCCCAAGACGCCGTGGCCCGACTCCGTCATCTACGAGCTGCACGTGCGCGGCTTCACCATGCGCCACCCCGGCATCCCGGAGCGGCTGCGCGGCACCTACGCGGGGCTCGCCCACCCGGCGGCCGTCGAACACCTGGTGCGGCTGGGGGTGACGGCGGTGGAACTGCTGCCGGTGCATCAGTTCGCCCACGAGGACCACCTGCTGCGGCGCGGGCTGCGCAACTACTGGGGCTACAACTCCATCGGCTACTTCGCCCCGCACGCCGCCTACGCCGCCTCGGGCACGCGCGGCGAACAGGTGGGCGAGTTCAAGCGGATGGTGCGGGCCCTGCACGCCGCCGGCATCGAGGTCATCCTCGACGTGGTCTACAACCACACCGCCGAGAGCGGCGAGCTCGGCCCCACGCTCTCGCTGCGCGGCATCGACAACCGCCGCTACTACCGGCTGCAGTCCGACCCGCGCCGCTACGCCGACTACACCGGCTGCGGCAACACCCTGCACGTCGTGCAGCCGAACGTCCTGCGCCTGATAACCGACTCGCTGCGCTACTGGGTGACGGAGATGGGCGTCGACGGCTTCCGCTTCGACCTGGCGGCGGCGCTGGTGCGGACGATGCGCGCCGTCGATGGGCCGGACATGCTCTCGCCGTTCCTCGCCGTCATCGCCCAGGACCCCGTCCTACGACGCGTCAAGCTCATCGCCGAGCCCTGGGACGTGGGCTCCGGCGGCTATCAGGTGGGCGCCTTCCCACCCCTGTGGACCGAGTGGAACGACCGCTACCGAGACGCCGTGCGCGACTTCTGGCGGGGCGCCCTGCCGGACGTACGGGACCTGGGCTACCGCCTCTCCGGCTCCAGCGACCTCTACGCCTGGGGCGGCCGGCGCCCGTACGCCTCCGTCAACTTCATCACCGCGCACGACGGCTTCACCCTGCGCGACCTGGTCAGCTACGAACGCAAGCACAACGAGGCCAACGGCGAGGGCAACCGCGACGGCACCGGCGACAACCGCTCCTGGAACTGCGGCGTCGAGGGCGAGACCGGCGACGCCCGCGTCCTGGCCCTGCGCAGGCGGCAGCTGCGCAACCTGCTGACGACGCTGCTGCTGTCCACCGGGGTGCCGATGCTGGTGGCCGGCGACGAGATGGGGCGCACGCAGGGCGGCAACAACAACGCCTACTGCCAGGACAACGAGACCGGCTGGATCGACTGGTCCCTGCTGGGGGACCCCGGCTGGCGCGCGCTCGCCGACCTGGCCTCGAGGCTGCTGGCCCTGCGCCGCGCCCACCCCGTGCTGCGCAGCCGCTCCTTCTTCTCCGGGCGCCCGCAGAGCTCCGACGGGCTGCGGGACCTGGCCTGGTTCACGCCGGACGGCACGGAGATGACCGAGGCCGACTGGTACGCGCCCGCCTCCGCCCTCGGCATGTACCTCTCCGGGCGGGACATCCCGCAGCGCGGCCGGCAGGGCGCACCGGTGACCGACGACAGCTTCCTCGCCGTCCTGCACGCCGGTCCGCGCCCCCTCCGCTTCACCTTGCCCGGCCCCCCGTGGGCCCAGGCGTACGAACTCCTCGTCAACACCGCCCTGGAGGACCAGCGAACCGCCCCTGGCCTGCGCCGGGACGCGGGCAGCCGGATCTCCGTACGGGCCCGTTCGGTGCTGCTGTGGCGAGTGGTGCGGGAGCGGTCGGACTCGGCTCCCGGCCCCCCGGAACCGGGGCCGAAATCCGGGTGAACGGTGTCAGTGGCGGACCGTAGTCTCCCCCCGTGACGACCGCGACCCGTGAAGTGCCTCGTCGACCCGAGCGCCGCTCGGCGGTGCGTTCGCTGCTGCGCCTGTGGCCGTACGTGCGCCCGGTGCGCGGCCGGCTCGCGGTCGCCGCGCTCTCGGCGGTGCTGGCCTCGTGCCTGGGCCTGCTCGTCCCGCTGACCCTGAAGTGGATGGTGGACGGGCCGGTGGCCGGCCGTGACCCGTCGGGGGTGTGGCTGGGCGGGCTGGCGGTGCTGCTGCTCGGCGCGGCGGAGGCCGGGCTGTTCGGGCTGCGACGGCTGATCGTGGCACGGCCGCTGGCGCAGGTCGAGGCGGACATGCGGGCGGCGCTCTACCGCCATCTGCAGCGGCTGCCGGTCTCCTTCCACGACCGCTGGCCCTCGGGGCAGTTGCTCTCGCGCGCCACGACCGATCTGATGCTGCTGCGCATCTTCCTGGCGTTCCCACTGACGTTCCTGCTGGTCAACGGCGTGACGATCGTGGTGGGCTTCGTCGTCCTGCTGCAGCAGCGGTGGACGCTGGGCCTGGTACTGCTGGCGCCGGTGGTGCCGCTGATCGTGCTGTGCTCCGTCTTCGAGGAGCGCTACTCCCGGGCGGCCCGCTCGGCCCAGGACCGCATCGGCGATCTGACGACGGTCGTCGAGGAGGGCGTCCTCGGCATCCGCGTCATCAAGGGCTTCGGCCGGCACCGCAGCCAGGAGCGGACCTTCGCCACGCTCTCGGACCGGGTGCGGGAGACCGAGCTGCACAAGGCGCGCCTGCTGGGCACGCTCTGGGCGGTGGTGGTGATCCTGCCCGAGCTGGCGGTGGGGGCGGCGCTGGTGCTGGGCGTGGCCCAGGTGGCCGGCGGAGAGCTGACGGCGGGCACGCTGGTGGCGTTCCTGTCGACGGCCCTGGCCCTGCGCTGGCCGGTCGAGTCGATCGGCTTCCTGCTGGCCATCACGAACGAGTCGGCGACGGCGACCGACCGCTTCTTCGAGGTCATGGACGCGGAGCCGGCCGGGGCCGCAGGCACGGCGGGTACGGCGGCCGCGGTCGTCCGGCAGGCGGGCCCCAAAGGTGAGGGCGGGCTCCGGCTCGAAGGGGTCGGGTTCCGGTATCCCGACGCGCCCCCGGGCGAGCCGCCCGTGCTGCGCGGCGTCGATCTGCACATCCGGCCCGGCGAGACCATGGCCCTCGTCGGTGCCACGGGCAGCGGCAAGACCACCCTCACCGCCCTCGTCCCCCGCCTCCACGAGGTGACCGCCGGCCGGATCACCCTCGACGGCCGGGACATCGCCTCGCTGCCCCGCGGGCGGTTACGGGAGCTGGTCTCCGTCGCCTTCGAGGAACCCACCCTCTTCTCCGCCAGCGCCGGGGAGAACGTCCTGATGGGCGCCGCGGACGCCGGGGAGGAGGACCTGCTGCGCGCCCTGGCCGTCGCGCAGGCCGGCTTCGTGCACGACCTCCCCGACGGTCACCGCACCCAGGTCGGCGAGCAGGGCCTGAGCCTGTCCGGCGGCCAGCGCCAGCGGCTCGCCCTGGCCCGCGCGGTCGTGGGCAGGCCCCGCTTCCTCGTCCTCGACGACCCGCTCTCCGCCCTCGACGTGCACACCGAGGCCCTGGTCGAGGCGGCCCTGCGGGAGGTGCTGGCGACCACCACCGCCCTCGTCGTCGCGCACCGCCCCTCCACGGTCCTGCTCGCCGACCGGGTCGCACTCCTCTCGCGGGGCCGCATCGCCGCCGTCGGCACCCACCAGGAACTGCTGCGCCGCAACCGCGAGTACGCCACCCTCATGTCCGGCCGGGAGTGTGCCTCGTGAGCGACCCCGACTCCTTCGACCGGGACGTGCTGCCCACCCCCAAGGGCGCCTCCCGCGCGCTGCTGCGCTCCCTGCTGGCCCCCGCGCGCGGCAAGGTGCGGCTGGCGGCCGTTCTGCTGCTGCTCCAGCAGGCCGCCGTGCAGGCGGGCCCGCTGCTCGTCGCGTACGCCATCGACCGCGGCGGGCCGGCCGTCCGCCGGGGCGACCACGGGCCCCTGGTCGCCGTCGCCGTCGGCTATGCGCTGTGCGCCCTCGCCTCCGGGCTGCTGCAGCTGGCGTTCGTGCGGCTCTCGGCCCGCGTCGGCCAGGACGCCCTGCTGGACCTGCGCGCCCGGATCTTCCGCCACGGCCAGGCCCTCAGCGTGGACTTCCACGAGCGCTACACCTCCGGCCGGCTGATCTCCCGTACGACCACCGACGTCGAGTCGATCCGCGAGCTGCTCAACGACGGCCTGCAGGAGCTCGTCGCCGTCGCCCTGTCCGTGCTCTACGTCAGCGCGACGCTGCTGTACCTGGACTGGGGCATCGGGGCCGCGGCCCTGCTCTCCTTCGGCCCGCTGTCCCTGCTCGTGCGCTCCTACCGGCGCCGCTCACTGATCGTCCACCGCAGGCGCTCCACAGCGATCGCGGCCGTCATCGTGAAGTTCACGGAGACGATGAACGGCATCCGGCCCGTCCAGGCGTTCCGCCGCGAGGCGGCCAACGAGGCCCACTTCGAGGAGCTCAACCGCACGCACCGGCGGGCCAACACCGCCACCACTCTGGCCATGGCCCACTACGTCCTCGCCTCCCGGCTCGTGGCCAACACCTCGGTCGCGGCGATCACGGTGTGGGGCGCCCACCGGGTGGCCTCCGGCGGACTCGGCCTGGGCGTGCTCGCCGCCTCGGTGCTGTACCTGCGCCGGCTGTACGACCCGATCGACCGGCTCGGGATGTTCCTCAACTCCTACCAGTCGGCGGCCGCGTCGCTGGAGAAGATCGCGGGACTGCTCGCCATGGAGCCGTCCGTGCCCGAGCCCGCCGCGCCCCGCCGGCTGCCGGCGCGCCCGGCCGGCAGCCCCGGCCGCGAGGTGGTCTTCGAGGGGGTGCGGTTCGCCTACCGCACGGGCGGCGAGGTGCTGCCCCGCTTCGACCTGACCCTGCGGGCCGGGCGGACGGTGGCGGTCGTCGGCGCGACGGGCGCCGGGAAGTCCACGCTCGCCAAGCTCCTGGCGCGCTTCTACGACCCGACCGAGGGCCGTGTCCTGCTCGACGGCGTGCCGCTGCACGAGCTCGCCGGGCCCGAGCTGCGGCGCGGGGTGGTGATGGTGACGCAGGAGGCGTTCCTCTTCTCCGGCACCGTCGCCGACAACATAGCCGTCGGCCGTCCCGACGCGACCCGCGCGGAGATCGAGCGGGCCGCCAAGGCCATCGGCGCGCACGACTTCATCTGCGCCCTGCCCGAGGGCTACGACACGGACGTCCGCAAGCGCGGCGGCCGCATCTCCGCGGGCCAGCGCCAGCTGGTCGGCTTCGCCCGGGCCCTGCTCGCCGACCCGGGCGTGCTGATCCTCGACGAGGCGACGTCCTCGCTCGACATCCCCGGCGAGCGGGCCGTGCAGCGCGCGATGCACACGGTGCTGCGGGGGCGGACGGCGATGGTCATCGCGCACCGGCTGTCGACCGTGGAGATCGCCGACCGGGTGCTGGTGATGGCCGACGGCCGTGTGGTGGAGGACGGCACTCCGGCCGAACTCGTCGCGGCTGCCGGACGCTTCGCTGACCTGCACCGGGCCTGGCGGGACAGCCTGGTCTGAGCGCCCGTTATACGGACATCGATCTTTGGCCAACGGACATTTTCCGGCCAACTTGTTGACGCGCTCCTGACACCCACCTCACGGCGGTGGGACTCTTCACCACGACCGGCACGGAAGGCCCCCCACTCTTCCCACCTCACCCGCGCCCGGATCGATAACACATTTCCCCCCTTTCTCCATTTGTTCTGCCGTGCTCTGCCCGGACGGCCATCTCGCCGCCCGGTAGCCCACCGGCCACACCCACCTCGAGGTGGCCACCGCAGAAGGAGTCAGTGTGAGACCCACCCCCCATCGCCGCGCCGTCGCCACCGGCGCGCTCGTCGCCGTCACGGCGATGCTCACCGTAGGCGTACAGGCCGGCTCCGCCAGCGCGGGCCCGGACGAGACCCGGTCCGGCCAGGGCCGGCCGGTCCTGGCCAAGGCCGACCCCGGCGCCCTCCCCGCGAAGCTCTCCCCCTCCCAGCGCGCGGAGCTGATCCGCGAGGCCAACGCGACCAAGGCGGAGACCGCCAAGGCGCTCGGCCTGGGCGCCAAGGAGCAGCTGGTCGTCCGCGACGTCAGCAAGGACGTCAACGGCACGCTGCACACCCGCTACGAGCGCACCTACGAGGGCCTGCCCGTGCTCGGCGGCGACCTCGTGGTCGACGCGACCAAGGGCGGCCAGGTCAAGTCCGTGGCCAAGGCGACCAAGGCGCGCATGGCGGTGGCGAGCACGGCCCCGTCCTTCGCCGCCGCCACCGCCGAGAAGGACGCCGTCAAGGCCGCGCAGGCGCAGGGCTCGAAGGCCACCAAGGCCGAGCGCGCGCCGCGCAAGGTCGTCTGGGCCGCGAGCGGCACCCCCGTCCTCGCCTACGAGACCGTCGTCGGCGGCCTCCAGCACGACGGCACGCCGAACGAGCTGCACGTCATCACGGACGCGAAGACCGGCAAGAAGCTCTTCGAGTTCCAGGGCGTCAAGCAGGGCACCGGCAACAGCCAGTACAGCGGCCAGGTCACCATCGGTACGACCCCGTCGTACACGATGGCCGACGGGACGCGCGGCGGCCACAAGACCTACAACCTCAACCGCGGCTCCTCCGGCACCGGCACCCTCTTCACCGACTCCGACGACATCTGGGGCGACGGCACCACCAAGGACCCGGCCACGGCCGGCGTCGACGCGCACTACGGCGCCCAGCTGACCTGGGACTACTACAAGAACGTGCACGGCCGCAGCGGCATCAAGGGCGACGGCAAGGGCGCGTACAGCCGGGTCCACTACGGCAACAACTACGTCAACGCCTTCTGGTCCGACCAGTGCTTCTGCATGACCTACGGCGACGGCTCCGGCAACGCCAAGCCGCTCACCTCGATCGACGTGGCCGCGCACGAGATGACGCACGGCGTCACCTCGGCCACCGCCAACCTGACCTACAGCGGCGAGTCCGGCGGCCTGAACGAGGCCACCTCCGACATCTTCGCCGCGGCCGTGGAGTTCTGGGCGAACAACCCCAACGACGTCGGCGACTACCTGGTCGGCGAGAAGATCGACATCAACGGCAACGGCAGCCCGCTGCGCTACATGGACAAGCCCAGCAAGGACAGCCGGTCGAAGGACGCCTGGTACTCCGGCATCGGCTCCATCGACGTCCACTACTCCTCGGGCCCGGCCAACCACTGGTTCTACCTGGCCTCCGAGGGCAGCGGCCCCAAGGAGATCAACCGGGTCAAGTACGACTCCCCGACCTCCGACGGCCTGCCGGTGACGGGCATAGGCCGCGACAACGCCGCGAAGATCTGGTTCAAGGCGCTGTCCCAGCGCATGCAGTCCAACACCAACTACGCCGGTGCGCGCGACGCGACGCTGTGGGCCGCCGGTGAGCTCTTCGGCGTCGGCAGCGCGACGTACAACAACACGGCCAACGCCTGGGCGGCCATCAACGTCGGCAGCCGCGTCGCCAGCGGCGTCTCGGTCAGCAGCCCCGGTGACCAGACCTCGATCGTGAACACCGCCGTGTCCCTGCAGATCAAGGCGACCAGCACCACCACGGGCGCCCTGACCTACTCGGCCACCGGCCTGCCCGCCGGGCTGTCGATCAACTCCTCGACCGGCCTGATCACCGGCACCCCGACCACCACCGGCACCAGCAATGTGACGGTCACGGTCAAGGACGCCGCGGGCAAGACCGCCACCGCCTCCTTCAAGTGGACCGTGAACACCTCCGGCGGCGGCAGCGTCTTCGAGAACCGCACCCCGGTCGCGATCCCGGACGCCGGCTCCGCCATCACCTCGCCGATCGTGGTCAGCCGCAGCGGAAACGGTTCCGCGGCGCTCAAGGTGGACGTGGACATCACGCACACCTACCGCGGTGACCTCAAGATCGACCTGGTCGCCCCGGACGGGAAGACCTGGAACCTGAAGGACTCCGACGCCTGGGACTCCGACGCGGACGTCAAGGAGACCTACACCGTGGACGCCTCGGGCGTCTCCGCGACCGGCACCTGGAAGCTCCAGGTCCAGGACGTCTACGCCAACGACGACGGCACCGTCAACGGCTGGAAGCTCAGCTTCTGACCGGGTGACGTCCCGCGCCACCACCTGAACCGGGCGCCGTCCGGGGTGAGCTCCTCTCCCCCGGACGGCGTCTCATCGTGTCCGGCTCAGCGCATCAGCACCCCGGCCGCCTCTCCCGCGGCCTCCGGGGGCACCGCCACCAGCCCCAGCTCAGCCCCGTCGGCCAGCAGCCGGTGGGCGGGCAGGATGCGCACGGTGTAGCCGAAGGGGCCGGTGCGGTCCAGGGTGAGCGGGCCCTCGTAGAGCCGCCGGCCGTCCAGCCCCGGGGCGCCGGTCGCCTTGAGCGGGAAGGCGACCGCGCGGGTCAGCCGGTCGGCCTGGTCCACCCGCCCGGCGACGGCCTGCACCTCCACGTCCGAGGGGTCCAGCTCGCCCAGCGTCACGCTCACCCGCAGCGAGACCGTGGAGCCCAGCTCGGCCGTCCCGTTCAGAGGCGCGTCCGACACCGCCTCCACATGGTCGACGGCCACCGCCGGCCACGCCGAGCGCACCCGCGCCTTCCAGGCGGCCAGCTCCCGCGCCGCCGTGGGGTCCAGGGCCCGCTGCGCCTCGGCGGCCGGCCCGTACAGCCGTTCCACGTACTCGCGGACCATGCGCCCGGCGAGCACCTTGGGCCCCAGCGTGGCCAGCGTCCGGCGGACCATCTCGATCCAGCGGCCCGGCAGCCCGCCCGTGCCCCGGTCGTAGAAGCGCGGCGCCACCCGCTGCGCCAGCAGGTCGTACAGCGCCGTCGCCTCCAGGTCGTCGCGGCGGTCCTCGTCCATGCCCGTGCCGTCGGCGGTGGGAATGGCCCAGCCGAAGTCCGGCTCGTACCACTCGTCCCACCAGCCGTCCAGGACGGAGAGGTTCAGACAGCCGTTGAGCGCGGCCTTCATGCCCGAGGTGCCGCACGCCTCGAGCGGGCGCAGCGGGTTGTTGAGCCAGACGTCGCAGCCGGGGTAGAGCTTCTGGGCCATCGCCATGCCGTAGTCCGGCAGGAAGACGATGCGGTGGCGTACGCGCGGGTCGTCGGCGAAGCGGACGAGCTCCTGGACGAGCCGCTTGCCGCTGTCGTCGGCCGGGTGGGCCTTGCCCGCGACGACGATCTGGATCGGCCGCTCGGGGTGGAGCAGCAGCTCCGTGAGCCGCTCGCGGTCGCGCAGCATCAGCGTCAGGCGCTTGTAGGAGGGCACGCGCCGGGCGAAGCCGATGGTGAGGACGTCCGGGTCGAGGACGCCGTCGATCCAGCCGAGCTCGGCGGTGCCGGCGCCGCGCGCCCGCCAGGAGGCGCGCAGCCGCTCCCGCACCTCCTCCACCAGCTGTTCGCGCAGGGTGCGGCGCAGTTCCCAGATGTCGGCGTCGGAGATGTCGGCGACGGAGTCCCAGCGCTCGGAGCCGCCGACGGACAGCGCGTCCTCGGCGCGGGCCATGCCGATCTGCCGGGCGCCGAGCCGGAAGACCTCGGGGGCCACCCAGGTGGGGGCGTGGACGCCGTTGGTGACGGAGGTGATCGGCACCTCCTCGGCGTCGAAGCCCGGCCACAGCCCGGCGAACATCTCCCGGCTGACCTGCCCGTGGAGGGTGGAGACGCCGTTGGCGCGCTGGGCCAGGCGCAGGCCCATGACGGCCATGTTGAAGAGGTTGGGCTCGCCGCCGGGGTAGTCCTCCCGGCCCAGCTCCAGCACGCGCCCGACGTCGATGCCGGGCAGCTCGCCGTCCTCGCCGAAGTGCCGGGCGACCAGGGAGCCCTCGAAGCGGTCGATGCCGGCGGGGACGGGGGTGTGGGTGGTGAAGACGGCGCCGGCGCGCACGCACTCCAGCGCGGCGTCGAAGTCGGCGCCCAGCTCGACCAGTTCGCGGATGCGTTCGAGGCCAAGGAAGCCGGCGTGGCCCTCGTTGGTGTGGAAGACCTCCGGCTCGGGGTGCCCGGTCAGCCGGCAGTACGTCCGTACGGCCCGCACCCCGCCGATGCCCAGCAGCATCTCCTGCAGCAGCCGGTGCTCGCTGCCCCCGCCGTAGAGCCGGTCGGTGACGTCGCGCTCACCGGGGCCGTTGTCCTCCACATCGGAGTCCAGGAGCAGCAGCGGCACCCGGCCGACCTGGGCCTTCCAGATGGAGGCGCGCAGGGACCGGCCGCCGGGGAGGGCGAGGGTGACCCGGCTGGGCGTGCCGTCGGGCTCGCGGAGCATGGACAGCGGGAGCTCGTTGGGGTCGAGCAGGGGGTAGTGCTCCTGCTGCCAGCCCTCGCGGGAGAGGGACTGCCGGAAATAGCCGTGGCGGTAGAGCAGTCCGACGCCGACGAGGGGGACGCCGAGGTCGCTGGCGGACTTCAGATGGTCCCCGGCGAGGATGCCGAGGCCGCCGCTGTACTGCGGCAGGGCCGCGGTGATACCGAACTCGGGGGAGAAATAGGCGACGGCGGCGGGCAGCCCGGGGGGCTGGTCCTGATACCACCGGCGGCCGGTCACATAGTCGTGCAGATCGTCGGCGGCCGCCGCGAGCCGCCGGCGGAAGCGGCGGTCCTCGGCGAGGGCGGCCAGCCGGGTGGCGGACACGGAACCCAGCAGCCGCAGCGGGTCGCCTCCGGCGGCCTGCCACCCCTCGGGGTCGACGGACTGGAACAGTTCGCGGGTCTCGGGGTGCCAGGACCAGCGCAGATTACGCGCCAGCTCTTGAAGCGGTCGTAGGGGCTCCGGAAGGACGGGACGCACGCTGAATCGACGAATGGCCTTCACTCCCCCGACGTTAGCGGCGCGGCGCCCGCCATTCGCCCCCAAGCGGACAAGTGCCTCCTTCTGCCTGACCCGTCACCACCGTTCCTGTCCCTGACAGGGTCAGGCAGAGGGTGATCGGCTGATGTTGACTGTGACGCATGGACACTCCTGCCGAGTTGGGCGACTTCCTGCGCACCCGCCGTGCCGCGCTGCGGCCCGAGGACGTCGGGCTGGTCCCGTACGGCCGTACGCGGCGCGTGCCGGGGCTGCGGCGGGAGGAGCTGGCGCAGCTGGCGGGTGTGAGCGTGGCCTACTACACGCGGCTGGAGCAGGGGCAGGCGGCGGGCGCCTCGGACGAGGTGCTGGACGCGATCGCCCGGGCGCTGCGGCTGAGCGCGGACGAGCACCGGCACCTGCGGAACCTGGCCCGTCCGGGGCGGGCGGCGCGCCGCCGCGCGCCCCGTCCGGCGACGGCCGGGGCGGGGGTGCGACAGCTGGTGGCGGCGATGTCCGCGGTGCCGGCGGTGATCGTCGACCACCGTTTCGACGTGCTGGGCTGGAACCCGCTGGGGCACGCGCTGCTCGCGGGCCACCTCGACGCGGACAGCCCCGACCGGCCGGCCGACCGTCCCAACACCCAGCGGCTGCTCTTCCTCGACGCGCACGCGCGGGAGCTGTATCCGCGGTGGGAGGCGGAGGCGCGGCGCGCGGTGTCCGCGCTGCGGCTGGCGGCGGGCGAGCACCCCGAGGACCGGGGGCTGGCGGAGCTGATCGGCGAGCTGACCATGAAGAGCGAGGAGTTCGCGGCCCTGTGGTCGCGCCATCCGGTGCGCGACTGCACGTCGGGGACGAAGGCCTTCCACCACCCGGTGGTCGGGGCGCTCGAGCTGTCGTTCGAGATGATGCGGCTGCCGGACACCGGGGGCCAGGGCGTGATCGCGTTCAGCGCGGAGCCGGGTTCGGCGTCGGAGGCGGCGCTGCGACTGCTGGGCGCGGCGGGCGGGTTGGCCGGGCGAAGAGAGCGGCTGGTGTCATCGCCGGAAGAGGCGCGCAGCAGAAAGTACTAGGCAGAATTACGCCGCGCGTACAGCAGCACTGTCCAAGGCCAAATGCCGCTACGACCTTCGAAGGCGGTGCCGGGCGCCTCTTCCCCCGTCCGGCCGCCGATTACCCCCTTTCGTCACATTGCACGCGATCGGCCCGTCGAGCAGACTCCGTACGGGTGACGGAGGAACGGCCGGCCTTCGCACGCGGTGCCACGGGAGCTACGCACGAGTAGTTCATACGGTCCGGGCATGCCCGGGCGGGACCGGTGGGAAAGCTCACCCGGTATGCACAGCCGCCCATCCGCCGCGCTGCTCACGGTCCCCGTTCCCCCTGCCCGGTTTTCTCCCCTCCCGCGCGACCTTGAGTTTGGATTTCTCTCGTCAGCCCACCCGAGTGAATGCGGACAGGAGCAGTCATGCCCGCACCCCGCCGACTGCCGACGGAACAGATAGAAAGTACAGAACTCCCCAGACCTGCCCAGGGTCCCGTCGATTCTCCAGGTGATCCCATGATCGGCCGTATCCCCGTCCTGGACCTCGGACCGCTCGTCGACTGCGGCCGAAGGCCCGTCAAGGCGGTGGCGGGTGAGACCTTCGAGGTCACCGCCACGGTCTTCCGCGAGGGCCACGACGCGGTCGGCGCGAACGTCGTGCTGCGCGGCCCCGCCGGCCGGTGCGGGCCCTGGACGCCGATGCGCGAATTGGCGCCGGGCACCGACCGCTGGGGTGCGGAGGTCACCTGCGACCGGGAGGGGCGCTGGACGTACGCGGTGGAGGCGTGGGGGGATCCGGTCACCACGTGGCGGGAGCACGCGCAGATCAAGATTCCGGCGGGGATCGACAGCGCCCTGGTGCTGGAGGAGGGCGCGCGGCTGTACGAACGCGCCGCGGCCGGAGTGCCGAAGAGCGGGGGCCGGGAGGCGGTGCTGGCCGCCGTCGACGCGCTGCGCGACGGGACGCGGCCGGCCGCGGACCGGCTCGCCGCCGCCCTCGCCCCGGCGGTCTCGGCGGCCCTGACCGGCCATCCCCTGCGCGAGCTGGTCACCGCCTCACGGCCGGTGCCAGTGCTCGTGGAGCGCGAACGGGCCCTGTTCGGCTCCTGGTACGAGCTGTTCCCGCGGTCGGAGGGCGCGCTGCTGCGCGAGGGCCGCCCGCCGCGCAGCGGTTCGTTCCGCACGGCCGCCCAGCGCCTGCCGGCGGTGGCGGCCATGGGCTTCGACGTCGTCTACCTCCCACCCGTCCACCCCATCGGGACCTCCTACCGCAAGGGCCCCAACAACGCGCTGAGCGCGGGGGTTTACGACGTGGGCAGCCCCTGGGCGATCGGCTCCGCCGACGGCGGGCACGACGCCGTCCACCCCGACCTGGGCACGTTCGAGGACTTCGACCGCTTCGTGGCGCGGGCGCGGGAGCTGCGCATGGAGGTGGCGCTCGACTTCGCGCTGCAGTGCTCCCCCGACCACCCGTGGGTCGGCAAGCACCCCGAGTGGTTCCACCACCGCGCCGACGGCTCGATCGCTTATGCCGAGAACCCGCCGAAGAAGTACCAGGACATCTATCCTCTCGCCTTCGACGAGGACTTCGACGGGCTGGTCGCGGAGACGCTGCGCGTGCTGCGGCTGTGGATGGCGCACGGGGTGCGGATCTTCCGTGTCGACAATCCGCACACCAAGCCGGTGCTCTTCTGGGAGAAGGTCATCGCCGAGGTGGGGCGCACGGATCCGGACGTCGTCTTCCTCGCCGAGGCCTTCACCCGGCCCGCCATGATGCGCACCCTGGGCGCGATCGGGTTCCAGCAGTCGTACACCTACTTCACCTGGCGCAACACGAAGCAGGAGATCACCGACTATCTGACGGAGCTGTCACGGGAGTCGGCGGCCTGCATGCGCCCGAACCTGTTCGTGAACACGCCCGACATCCTGCACGCCTATCTCCAGCAGGGCGGCCGGGCCGCCTTCGAGATCCGTGCCGTGCTCGCCGCGACGCTCTCGCCCACCTGGGGCGTCTACGCCGGCTACGAGCTGTGCGAGAACACCCCGGTGCGCGAGGGCAGCGAGGAGTACCTGGACTCGGAGAAGTACGAACTGCGGCCGCGCGACTGGGAGTCGGCGGAGCGCGAGGGCCGCAGCATCGCCCCGTTGATCACGGCGCTCAACCGGCTGAGGCGCCGTCAGCCCGCCCTGCGCCGGTTGCGGAATTTGCGCTTTCATGACGCGGACAACGACGCCGTCATCGCCTATTCCAAGCGCTCCGGCTCCTCCTGCGTCCTGGTGGTCGTCAACCTCGACCCCCACCACACCCAGGAGGCGACGGTCTCGTTGGACATGCCGGAGCTCGGCCTCGACTGGCACGAGTCCGTCCCGGTGCGCGACGAGCTCACCGGAGAGACCTATCACTGGGGCAGGGACAACTATGTGCGCCTCGAGCCGGGCCGTTCCATGGCGCCCGCGCACGTGTTCTCGCTGCGACCGTCCTCACCGATCGGAGGGTCACCCACACCATGATCGTCAATGAGCCCGTCCAGGACACCTTCGAGGACACACCCGCGAAGGACCGGGATCCCGACTGGTTCAAGCGCGCCGTCTTCTACGAAGTCCTCGTACGGTCCTTCCAGGACAGCGACGGCGACGGCATCGGCGACCTCAAGGGACTGACGGCCAAGCTGGACTATCTGCAGTGGCTGGGCGTCGACTGCCTGTGGCTGCCGCCGTTCTTCCAGTCCCCCTTGCGGGACGGCGGCTACGACGTCTCCGACTACACCTCGGTGCTGCCGGAGTTCGGTGACCTCGCGGACTTCGTGGAGTTCGTGGACGCCGCGCACACGCGCGGCATGCGCGTCATCATCGACTTTGTCATGAACCATACGAGCGATCAGCACGACTGGTTCCAGCAGTCCCGCACCGACCCCGACGGCCCGTACGGCGACTACTACGTATGGGCCGACGACGACAAGCAGTACCAGGACGCGCGCATCATCTTCGTGGACACCGAGACCTCGAACTGGACGTTCGACCCGGTGCGCAAGCAGTACTACTGGCACCGCTTCTTCTCCCACCAGCCGGACCTCAACTACGAGAACCCGGCCGTGCAGGAGGAGATCCTGGCCGCCCTGCGGTTCTGGCTGGACCTGGGCATCGACGGCTTCCGGCTGGACGCGGTGCCGTACCTCTTCGCCGAGGAGGGCACCAACTGCGAGAACCTCCCCCGCAGCCACGAGTTCCTCAAGCGCGTGCGCGCCGAGATCGACGCCCACTACCCGGACACCGTGCTGCTGGCCGAGGCCAACCAGTGGCCCGAGGACGTCGTCGACTACTTCGGCGACTTCGAGGGCGGCGGCGACGAATGCCATATGGCGTTCCACTTCCCCGTCATGCCGCGCATCTTCATGGCGGTGCGGCGGGAGTCGCGCTATCCGGTCTCCGAGATCCTGGCCAAGACCCCGGCCATCCCCTCGCGCTGCCAGTGGGGCATCTTCCTGCGCAACCACGACGAGCTCACGCTCGAGATGGTCACCGACGAAGAGCGCGACTACATGTGGGCGGAGTACGCCAAGGATCCCCGGATGCGCGCCAACATCGGCATCCGGCGGCGACTCGCTCCCCTACTCGACAACGACCGCAATCAGATCGAGCTCTTCACGGCCCTGCTGCTGTCGCTGCCCGGCTCGCCGATCCTGTACTACGGCGACGAGATCGGCATGGGCGACAACATCTGGCTCGGCGACCGCGACGCGGTGCGCACGCCCATGCAGTGGACGCCCGACCGCAACGCCGGCTTCTCCTCCTGCGACCCGGGCCGGCTGTATCTGCCGACCATCATGGACCCGGTCTACGGCTACCAGGTCACCAATGTCGAGGCGGCCATGAGCAGCCCCTCCTCACTGCTGCACTGGACCCGCCGGATGATCGAGATCCGCAAGCAGAACCACGCGTTCGGGCTCGGCTCGTACACCGAACTGCAGTCGAGCAACCCGGCCGTGCTCGCCTTTCTCCGGGAAGCCCCCACAGGGGAAGGAGATGACGATCTGGTCCTGTGCGTGAACAACTTCTCGCGCTTCGCACAGCCGACCGAGCTGGACCTGAGGTCGTTCAACGGCCGCCATCCGGTCGAGCTGATCGGCGGGGTCCGCTTCCCGGCCATCGGCGAGCTGCCCTACCTGCTGACCCTGGCGGGCCACGGCTTCTACTGGTTCCGGCTGCGCCGCAACGCCCCGTCCCCGACCCCCTGATCGCGCTCCGCGCGCGGACGGCCGTTCAGGCCGGCCGCGCCCGGGCGGTTTCCTCCGCCGGACCCTGGGCACCGGTACTACTGCGCACGGTCGGCCCGCAGCGGCCGCCCGCGCGGTACGGATCCGCTCGGGTCCGCCGGGACCCGCACGGACCCCGCATGACAGCACGGATTGCACGGTTGCACGTACGCACGGGCCGCGGTGAGCGACCGCGGCAGCCGCACGAGACCGCACACAGGGGCCGCAGGCGCTGACCGTACGGACGATCCTCGCCCGACACGTCCCGCACCGCGCACTGGCCATAGCCGCAATCCGGGACACTTTGCCCAATCTGTCGTGTGCCCCGGGGAAAGGACGCGACGCATGTCGGACGCTGCACCGCCCCGCCGGGAGACCACCGCGCACCGGGAACCGGCCCCGGGCCCCTCGACGCCCTCGACCGCCCCCGCGGGCCCCGGGGCCGCGGAGAGCTCCGGCGCGCACCTGCTCGACTCGCTCGCCCCCCTCCTCGTCGAGTGGCTGCCCCGTCAGCGCTGGTTCGCCGGCAAGGGCCGCCCCATCACCGGCTTCACGCTCGTCGCGGCCACCGAACTGCTGCCCCGCCCCTACGGCGGCACGACCCCCGGCCTGCTCCATCTGCTCCTGCGCGCCCAGCAGCCGGCCGCCGCCGGACACCCGGCCCCGGCCGAGGACTGCTACCAGCTGCTGCTCGGCGTGCAGGACGTCCTGCCCCCGCACCTGGCGCCCGCGCTCATCGGCCGGCCCGCCGACGGCCCGCTGCGCGGCCGCACCGTCTACGAAGGGCTCGCCGACCCCCGCCTGGCCGCCCTGCTCCTGGAGCGGCTGCGGGTACCGGGGCGGCTCGGCCCGTTGCGTTTCACCCGTGAACCGGACGCGGCCATTTCGCCGGGTCTCACGCCCCGGCTGCTGGGCGCCGAGCAGTCCAACTCCTCGGCCGTGTACGGCGAAACGTATATCCTCAAGCTCTTCCGCCGGGTCGGCCCCGGCACCAACCCCGACCTGGAATTGCCGCGCGCACTCGCGAACACCGGCTGCTCGCGGGTGCCGGCCCCGGCCGCCTGGTTCGAGGCCGACCTGTCCGGCCTGTCGGGGGCCACCGGCAACGGCGGCCCCGGCGACCCCATGACGCTGGGCGTGCTCCAGCCCTTCCTGCCCGGCTCCGCCGACGGCTGGCAGCTGGCGCTGGGCGCCCTCGCCGTGCAGGCCGACTTCACCTCCTCCGCGCGCGCCCTCGGCCACGCCACCGCCGAGGTCCACCTGGCGCTGGCCGAGGCGCTGCCCACCGTCGTCCTGCGCCGCCCGCAGCTCGAACACCTCGCCGCCGGCATGACCCGCCGCCTCGACGCCGCGGTCGCCGCGGTGCCCGCCCTGCTCCCGTACCGGGACGCGCTGTGCGCCGCCTACGAGGAGCTCGCCGCGCTCGGCCGGGGCGGCCGCACCTGGCGGGCCCAGCGCATCCACGGCGACCTGCACCTGGGACAGGCCCTGCGCACGGCCGCCGACGGGCGCTGGTCCCTCATCGACTTCGAGGGCGAGCCGGCGCGCCCGCTGGCCGAGCGGCGCCGCCCGCAGCCCGTCGCCCGGGACATCGCCGGCATGCTGCGCTCCTTCGACTACGCGGCGGCGGTGGGCCGGGCGGCCGGCACCGACTGGGCGCAGCGGACCCGCGACGCCTTCTGCGAGGGCTACGCCGCCGTCCACCACGACCCGCGCGAGGACCCCCGGCTGCTGCGGGCGCACGAGACGGACAAGGCCGTCTACGAAGTGCTCTACGAGGCCCGCCACCGGCCGGACTGGCTCTCCGTCCCGATGTCCGCGATCCGCCGGCTCGCGGAGGGCCACCGGGCCACGGGCGGGGCGGCCGTATGACGTCGACGCCGACCGGATCCCGAACCCGGAGGACCACCCAGTGACAGCACGACCGCCGACCAGTCCACCGCCGGCGCCCCGCGGAGGCGGAGGCGTCCCCGCGACGTTCCTGCCCGGCCGGCCCGCACAGTCGCCGCCCGCCGGCCCGTCCGCGGGCCCATCCGCCGACCCGACCGCGGGCCCATCCGCCGACCCGACCGCGAGTCCGACCGCGAGCCCGTCCGCCGGCCCATCCGCCGACCCGCCCGGCGGCCCGCCCGCGAGCCCGTCCGCGAGCCCGCCCACCGGCCCCTACGCTGGCCCGACCGCTGACTCACCCACCGGCCCGCCTGCGAGCCCGGCCACGAGCCCGCCCGCTGACCCATCCGCCGACCCGACCGCGAGCCCGGCTGCTGCCCCACCCACCGGCCCGTCTGCCAGCCCGACCGCGAGCCCGGCCACCGGCCCGCCGCCGCGCGGCGCGGCGGAGGCCCTCCCCCGGCCCTCGCGCGCACCCGAGCCGGCACCGACACCGGCTTCCGCTTCCGCAGCCACGCCGGATCCCGCACCGGCTCCCGCTTCCGCACCCCCGGTGCCCGCGTCCCGTGCGGTGCCCGCCGCACCCGGCGCGTCCGCCGCACCCGGCGCACCCGACGCACCCGACGCACCCGACGCACCCGACGCCGTACGGCCCGCCGACCCGCTGGACGACGCCACGCGCGGCCGACTTCTGCACGGCGCGCACCACGACCCGCACGGCGTGCTGGGGGCGCATCCCGTACCGGGCGGGATCGCCTTCCGCGCCCTGCGCCCGTACGCGCGCTCGGTGGCGGTCACCGCCCGGGGGCTGCGCGCGGAGCTGTACGACGAGGGCGACGGGCTGTTCGCCGCCGTGCTGCCGCTGAGCGAGGTCCCGGCCGGCTATCGGCTGGCCGTCGCCTACGAGGACGCCGAGCTGGAGGTCGACGACCCGTACCGCTTCCTGCCCGCCCTCGGCGAGCTGGACCTGCACCTCATCGGCGAGGGCCGGCACGAGGAGCTGTGGCGGGCGCTGGGCGCCCGGCCGATGACCCACGAGGGCGTCGCCGGCACCCGGTTCACGGTCTGGGCGCCCAACGCCCGGGGCGTGCGGGTGGTCGGCGACTTCAACTACTGGGACGGCACCGGGTACCCGATGCGCTCGCTGGGCGGCACGGGCGTGTGGGAGCTGTTCCTGCCGGGCGTCGGCGAGGGGGCGCTGTACAAGTTCCAGCTCACCCGCCCGGACGGCTCGCACACGATGCGGGCCGACCCGATGGCCCGGCGCACCGAGGTGCCGCCGGCCAACGCCTCGATCGTGCACGCCTCGCACCACCTGTGGCGGGACTCGGCATGGATGGAGGGCCGCGGCGCGCGCCCGGTACACCAGGCGCCCTTCTCCGTCTACGAGCTGCACCTGCCCTCATGGCGCCCCGGGCTGACCTACCGGCAGCTCGCCGAGCAGCTCCCCGCGTACGTCAAGGACCTCGGCTTCACGCACGTGGAGCTGATGCCGGTCGCCGAGCACCCCTTCGGCGGCTCGTGGGGTTATCAGGTCACCGGCTTCTACGCGCCGACCGCGCGCCTGGGCACGCCCGACGACTTCAAGTACCTGGTCGACGCCCTGCACCGGGCGGGCATCGGGGTCCTCATGGACTGGGTGCCGGCGCACTTCCCGCGCGACGACTGGGCGCTGGCCGAGTTCGACGGCCGCCCGCTGTACGAGCACCAGGACCCGCTGCGGGCCGCGCACCCGGACTGGGGCACGCTGGAGTTCGACTACGGGCGCAAGGAGGTCCGTAACTTCCTGGTGGCGAACGCCGTCTACTGGTGCCAGGAGTTCCACATCGACGGCCTGCGGGTGGACGCCGTGGCCTCGATGCTCTACCTGGACTACTCCCGCGAGCCGGGCCAGTGGACGCCCAACGAGCACGGGGGCCGGGAGAACCTCGACGCGGTCGCCTTCCTGCAGGAGATGAACGCCACCGTCTACCGCCGCTGCCCGGGCATCGTGACGATCGCCGAGGAGTCCACCGCCTGGGACGGCGTCACCCGCGCCACCCACCACGTGGGCCCGGGCGGCTTCGGGGGCCTCGGCTTCGGGCTGAAGTGGAACATGGGGTGGATGCACGACTCGCTGGAGTACGTCTCCAAGGAGCCGGTCCACCGCAAGTACCACCACGGCGAGATGACCTTCGCGATGGTCTACGCCTACAGCGAGAACTACGTGCTGCCGATCTCGCACGACGAGGTCGTGCACGGCAAGCGGTCCCTGGTCTCCAAGATGCCGGGCGACTGGTGGCAGCAGCGCGCCGACCACCGCGCGTTCCTGGGCTTCATGTGGGCCCATCCCGGCAAGCAGCTGCTGTTCATGGGCCAGGAGTTCGCCCAGGGCGCCGAGTGGGCCGAGGGCCACGGCCCCGACTGGTGGCTGCTGGACCCCTCGTACTCCGCGGAGGCCGACCACCGGGGCGTACGGGACCTGGTGCGCGACCTCAACGCGCGCTACCGCGCCGCCCCCGCGCTGTGGGAGTGCGACACGGTGCCGGAGGGCTTCCGGTGGGTGGAGGGCCATGCGCACGAGGACAACGTCTTCGCCTTCCTGCGCTTCGCGGCCGACGGCTCCCCCCTGCTGTCCGTCAGCAATTTCTCGCCGGTGGTGCGCCACGGCTACCGGCTGGGGGTACCGGCGGCGGACACGGTGTGGGAGGAGTGCCTCAACACCGACGCCCTGCGGTACGGCGGCAGCGGCGTCACGAACGAGGACCCGGTGAAGTCCTCCCCGGTCCGCCACCAGGGCCACCCGGCCAGCGTGACCCTGACGCTGCCGCCCCTGGCGACGGTGTGGCTACGGCCGGTGTGAGCGGGGTCCTCGAGCGCCGGACGGGCTGAAATTCGGGCCCGTCCGGCGATTGAGGACAAGAATCGCTCAGACCCCCGCCGTCTCCTTCTCCCCGCCCCGGGGTACCGGCACCGCCCCATGCCCGTCGTCCGTCAACGTGACCTCGTCGAACGGCACCCGCCCCGCGAGAACCTCCCGTACCCGCCCGTGGTCGATCTCCTTGGTCCACGTCCCCACGAGGACCGTCGCCACCGCGTTGCCGGCGAAGTTCGTCAGCGCCCGCGCCTCGCTCATGAAGCGGTCGATGCCGACGATCAGTCCGACGCCGTCGACCAGTTCCGGCCGGTGCGACTGCAGGCCGCCCGCGAGCGTGGCGAGCCCCGCGCCGGTCACGCCCGCCGCGCCCTTCGACGCCACGATCATGAACAGCAGGAGCGACACCTGCTGCCCCAGCGACAGCGGCTGTCCCATCGCCTCGGCGACGAACAGCGACGACATCGTCAGGTAGATGGCCGTGCCGTCGAGATTGAAGGAGTAGCCGGTCGGCACGGTGATGCCGACGACCGGCTTGCTGACGCCCAGGTGCTCCATCTTCGCGATCAGCCGCGGCAGCGCGGACTCCGAGGACGAGGTGGACAGGATCAGCAGGAACTCCCGCCCCAGGTACTTCAGCAGCGCGAAGATGTTGACCTTGGCCACCAGCCGCAGCAGCGCACCGAGCACGACCACCACGAAGAGCACACAGGTCACATAGAAGCCGATCATGATGACGGCGAGGGACTTCAGCGCGTCCAGGCCCGTGGCCCCGACCACCGCGGCGATGGCGCCGAAGGCGCCGACCGGTGCCGCCCACATGACCATGGCCAGGATGCGGAAGACCAGCTTCTGGAGATGTCCGATGCCCCGCAGGACCGGCTCGCCGGCCGGGCCCATCGCCTGCAGCGCGAAGCCCGCCAGCAGCGCCACCAGCAGGGTCTGCAGCACCTCGCCGCCGGTGAAGGCGGACACCATGGTGGTGGGGATGATGCCGAGCACGAAGTCGGCCGTCGACTCGTGGCTCGCGCCCTTGGCCTGGGCCTCGCCGGCGTGCCGGAGGGAGTCGGTCAGGTGCAGGCCGCTGCCGGGCTCGAGGAGGTTGCCGACGACCAGGCCGATGGCGAGGGCCACGGTCGACATGATCATGAAGTAGCCGAGGGCGAGGCCGCCCACGGCGCCGACCTTCGCGGCCTTCCGCACGGACCCGATGCCGAGCACGATCGTGCAGAAGATGACCGGCGAGATCATCATCTTGATCAGGTTCACAAAGCCCGTGCCCAGCGGCTTCAGCTCCACCGCGACCCCGGGCGCGGCGAAGCCGACCGCGATGCCGGCGAGCACCGCCGCGATCACCGCGAGGTAGAGGTAGTGCGTACGGTCGGCTCTTCCGCGCGCCTGCTGCGGCTCCTGCGGCGGTGGCTGCACTGCCACGGTGGTCTCCTCGTCGTCCCGGCTCGATGCGGGGCTCCCGCTCCGTCGCGAGGTCCCCGGACCCCGTTCTCCCGACGAAAGGGGGTCGCGGTGACTATGCATGGCGTTGTGACGGCGGTCACCCTTGCGTGCATTACGTTCACGAACCGGCCAGAGGGCACACTGTCGGCCATGCGCATACCTCGCATACGCCGCCCCCGCAGCCTGGCCGGCCAGCTCTTCGCGATGCAGATCGTGCTGGTCGCCGTCGTGGTGGCCGGATGCGCGGTCTTCACGTACGTCTCCGACCGCCGGCAGGCGCAGGAGACGGCCCGCCGCCAGGTGACCGCGGCCGCCACCGCCGTCGCCGCCTCGCCGGCCGTACGGGCGGCCGTGCGCGGCCCGGACCCGGCCGCCGCGCTGGGGCCGTACGCCGAGCAGGTCCGCCACGACACGGGCGTCGACTTCGTGACGATCATGAGCCCGGGCGGCGTCCGCTGGACCCACCCCGATCCGTCCCGCGTGGGCGAACGCTTCCTCGGCCACACCGGACCCGCCCTGGGCGGCCGTACGTTCTCCGAGACGTACACCGGCACGCTGGGCCCGTCCGTACGGGCCGTCGCCCCGGTGCGCCAGGAGCCGGGCGGCGAGGTCACCGCCCTGGTCAGCGCGGGCATCACGGTCGACGCGATCAGTGCCGAGGTGCGCCGCCAGGTCGCCGCCCTGCTCGCCATGGCCGTGGCCGCCCTCGCCCTCGGCGGCGCGGGCACGTACCTCCTCAACACCCGGCTGCGCCGCCACACGCACGGCATGAACGCGGCCGAGCTCGGCCGCATGCACGACTACCACGAGGCCGCCCTGCACGCGGTGCGCGAGGGGCTGCTGATGCTCGACGGGCAGCGGTGCGTCGCCCTGGTCAACGATGGCGGGCGGGAGCTCCTCGGCCTGCGCGGCGACGTCGTCGGCCGGCACGTCCGCGACCTCGGCCTCCCCGCGCCGCTGACCGACGCGCTGCTGGCCTCCGGGCCGCGCGTGGACGAGGTGCACCTGACCGCCGAGCGCGTCGTGGTCGTCAACACCTCGCCCGTCTCCAGCGGCGAGCGGCGCGGCACGGTCGTCACCCTGCGCGACCACACCGAACTCCAGGCGCTGTCCGGGGAGCTGGACTCCGTACGCGGCTTCGCCGAGGCACTGCGCTCGCAGGCCCACGAGGCGGCCAACCGCCTGCACGCCGTCGTCTCCCTCATCGAGCTCGGCCGGGCGGAGGAGGCGGTGGAGTTCGCCACCGCCGAACTCGAGCTCGCCCAGGCCCTGACCGACCGCGTCGTCGCCGCCGTCGCCGAGCCCGTCCTCGCGGCGCTGCTGCTGGGCAAGGCCGCCCAGGCCAACGAGCACGGCGTGGAGCTCGTCCTGACCGACGACACCCGCGTCGACGACGGCCTCCTGCCGCCCGGCCTGCCCGCCCGCGACCTCGTCACCGTCCTCGGCAATCTGATCGACAACGCCGTCGAGGCGGCGACCGGCTCGCGCACCGCCCCCCGCGTCACCGTGACCGTCCGCACCGACGGCGCCGAGAGCACCGACGACGACAGCGGCGACGGCGGCGAGCTGCTGCTGCGCGTGGGCGACTCGGGCCCCGGCGTCGCCGCCGAGGCCGTGGCGGAGGTGTTCCGCCGGGGCTGGTCCACCAAGTCGCCCGGCATCGCACCGCACGGCCGCGGCCTCGGCCTGGCGCTCGTGCAGCAGGCCGCCCGCCGCAACGGCGGTACGGTCACGCTCGGCCGCTCCCCCGCCGGCGGGGCCGAGTTCACCGTCCGGCTGCCCCTGCGCGTCCCCACCCCCGAAGGAGTCCCCGCATGAGCACCGGTCCCTGCCCCGAACCGCCGGGCGCCGGGCCGGCGGCCGCGTCGCCGATCCGCGTCCTGGTCGTCGAGGACGATCCCGTGGCCGCCGCCGCGCACGCGCTGTACGTGGGCCGGGTGCCCGGGTTCACGGTCGCCGGGGTCGCGCACACGCGCGGCGACGCCTCGCAGTTCCTCAAGCGGACGCCGGTCGACCTGCTCCTGCTGGACCTCTACCTCCCCGACGGCCACGGCCTGCAGCTCCTGCGCTCGCTGCGCACGGCCGGGCACACCGCCGACGTCATCGCCGTGACCTCGGCCCGCGACCTGGCCGTGGTCCGCGAGGGCGTCTCGCTCGGCGTGGTGCAGTACGTGCTCAAGCCCTTCACCTTCGCCACCCTGCGCGACCGCCTCGTGCGGTACGCGGAGTTCCACTCCGCCGCCGGGGAGGCCGGCGGCCAGGAGGAGGTCGACCGGGCACTGGCGGCCCTGCGCGCCCCGCAGCCGGCCGCGCTGCCCAAGGGGCTGGCCGCGGACACCCTGCAGTCGATCACCGACACCCTGCGGGCCGCGGGTCCCGCCGGCGTGTCCTCGGGCGCGGCCGCGAGCGCCGTGGGCATCTCACGGATCACCGCCCGCCGTTATCTGGAGTACCTCGTGGACACCGGCCGCGCCGCCCGGGCCCCGCAGTACGGCCAGGTGGGCCGGCCCGAGCTGCGGTACACCTGGCTCAGCCGGCGCTGACGCCGGGGGGCGGGCGGCGGCGGGCGGCGGCGGGCGGCCGTACGCGTGCGGCGGGGCCGCCGGGGGAACGTACGACTCGACATCCCAAGGTGCAGGAGGTCGTGCCGTGCGCCCCACCACCCCCGTACTCCTCGTCGCCACCCTCGCCACCGCTCTCACCACCGCGTCGCTGACGGCCTGCGGCGGATCCGGCGGCGATCCGGACACCGTGAAGATCGCCTACCCGCGCAGCACGGACAACAAGGTCCGGATCATGGACGACTACCTGGCCGGGATCAAGAAGCAGTTCGAGCGGGACCACCAGGGCAAGAAGCTCGAACTCGTCCCGATCCAGGCCTCGCAGGACGACTACTACGCCAAGATCCAGCAGATGATGCGGTCGCCGAAGACGGCCCCGGACGTCGTCCGTGAGGATACGTTTCTCATCAACTCCGACATCAAGAGCGGCTACTTGAGACCGCTGGACGACAAGCTGGCGCACTGGAAGCCCTGGGACCACTTCGAGCAGACCGCGAAGGCGTCGGCGAAGGCGGAGGACGGCAGGACGTACGGGGTGCCGGACGGCACGGACACCCGCGGCCTGTGGTTCAACAAGAGCGTCTTCGCCAGGGCCGGGCTGCCCGAGGACTGGGCGCCGCACACCTGGAACGACGTCCTCGAGGCCGCCCGCACCATCAAACGCAAGGCCCCCGGCGTCATCCCGCTCAACGTCTACACGGGCAAGGGCCCGGGCGAGGCCGCCACCATGCAGGGCTTCGAGATGCTGCTGTACGGGACGGGGGCCGACCCCCTCTACCGGCCGGCGGAGAAGAAGTGGGTGGTGGGCGGCCAGGGCTTCAAGGACGCCCTCGACTTCGTCCGCACCGTCTACTCCGAGAAACTGGGCCCCGACCCCTCCGACGCGCTCGACCCCAACGTCTCCACCGTCGTCGCCACCGAATGGCTGCCCACCGGCAAGCTGGCCATCGCCCTCGACGGCTCCTGGCTCGGCAAGAACTGGCTGGCGAACGGGTCCAGCCCCTGGCCGGAGTGGTCCCACGTGATGGGCCGGGCCGCCTTCCCCACGAAGGACGGCAAGGCGCCGGGCCGCGTCAGTCTCTCCGGGGGCTGGACCTGGTCGATCAGCGCCAAGTCCGCCAAGCCCGACCTGGCCTGGCAGGTGATCGAGACCCTGCAGAACACCGCCAACGCCACCGAGTGGACGGTGCGCGACGCGCAGATCGCCGTACGGGACGACGTGGCGTCGGCCCGCCGGTACCGGGAGTCGATGCCGGGCATCGAGTTTTTTACGAGCCTGGTCGAGCACACCCACTACCGCCCGGCGCTTCCGGTGTATCCCCAGGTCTCCCACGCGATCCAGGAGGCGATGGAGTCGGTGACGACCGGGGACGCCGACGTGGCGCAGGCGGCGCGCCGCTACGACGAGCGGCTGACGTCGGTCGCGGGCGCGTCGGGCGTGACGACGCGATGAGGGGGCGGACGGACGGAAAGGGGACACCGTGACCGCGACCGCACCGCGGGGCGCAGGCACAGGCCCGGGGCCTGGACCGATCCCTGGACCGGGCCCGGTGGCCCGCCGCGCCCGTAGCGCCGCGCGCTGGCTGCCCCTCGCCCCGGCGACGGCCCTGCTGCTGCTCCTGCTCGCCGGGCCCATCGCCTACTGCGTCTACCTGGCCTTCACCGACACCCAGCTGACCGGTCAGGCGTCGGCCTCCTTCGTCGGCTTCGCCAACTTCCGCCGGGCCTTCGCGGACCCGGACTTCCGCAACGCGGTGCTGCTGACGCTCCTCTTCACGGTCCTGTCGTCGATCGTGGGCCAGAATTCGCTGGGCTTCGCGCTGGCGGCCCTGATGCGCCGCGCGTCCAAGGGCGTCCGCACGCTGACGGGAACCGTCGTGATCGCGGCATGGGTGCTGCCCGAGATCGTGGCGGGCTTCCTGCTCTACACCTTCTTCAACCGGCGCGGCACCCTCAACGCCGTCCTGGAGTGGCTGCATCTCCCCCAGCAGAACTGGCTGTTCACCCTCCCCATCCTCGCCGTCTCCTTCGCCAACGTCTGGCGCGGCACGGCCTTCTCCATGCTGGTCTACTCCGCGGCCCTCGCGGAGATCCCCCGCGACGTCACCGAAGCAGCGGAGGTCGACGGCGCGAGCGGACTGCGCCGCTTCCTGCACATCACCCTGCCGATGATCCGCCGCTCCATCGGCACGAACCTGATGCTCAACACCCTCCAGACACTGTCCGTCTTCGGCCTCATCTGGGCCATGACCCGCGGCGGCCCCGGCAACCGCAGCCAGACGCTGCCGGTGTTCATGTACGACCAGGCGTTCCTCAAGGCGCTGATCGGCTACGGAACGGCGGTGGCGCTGCTGCTGTTGCTGGTGGGGGCGGTGTTCGCAGCGGTGTACGTCCGGCTGCTGCGGGAGGAGACCTGAGCGTCACCGTTCGCTGAACCGCACCGCTCCCGGGGCCTGGCACCACCCCCGGGGCCGGGTGCTGACCTCATTTCTTCGTGCTCGCCGGTCGACGAGGGTGGAGGGACTGGGCGGACGGGTTCTTCCTCGGCTGCCTGATGCGGGACGGCGAGCGCAGCCGGGTCGTCCTGGCGATCCACCACGGGATAGCCGACGGCCGGTCCGTGTTCGCGCTGCTCGACGAGTTGTGGCGACGTTACACCGCCCTGGCCTCCGGCGCCGGGCTGCCGGTCGTGGTCGAGCACCGCGTGCCGGACGCGGTGGACACCCGGCTCCCGGCCGTCGTGTCCGACGCGGAGGTCACCGCGTTCCTCGACCGGCTCACCGGGGCCGCCGGCGGTGACGGTCCGGTGCCGGCCGCGCTGCCGGCGGAGGGCCCCGTCGCATTCCCCGCGCGGGTCATACCCGAACGGCCGCCGCGGTCCGGGCGCGGCGCAGGCCGAAGAACTCGACGTCGGCGAAGAGGCCGACCACCACGGCCGCGAGGATCATGAACGCGGTTCCCAGGCCCGTGAGCGCCACGACGTCCGTGCATGCGAGCACCAGGAGCCCCGCGCAGGACAGGGTGTTGATCACGACGACGGCCCATGCGAGGCCGGAGGGGAGCGGGTCCTTGCGGACGATGAGGGCGATGAAGGCGGCCATGGCCAGCATGGCGATGCCGAAAGGGACCGACCACGTGGTGGGCAGGCCGAGCGGGTCACTGAGCAGCTTGCAGCCGGCGAGCAGGACGACGCCCAGCCCGGCGCAGGCCCAGCCGTCGATGCGCAGGGTGGTGCGCAGCAGGTCCGCGCTCTTGCCGGCCGCCGAACGCCGGGCGGTCATGGCCTGGGTGCTCATGCGGGTCTCCTTTGTCCGTGGGCAGGGGCCTGACCCGGCCCGGTCTGGGGAGACCGTGACATCGCGGGGGCCGGGGGCTCAATGACCTCCGAGGTCATGGCCGCCGGCGCCCGCCGGACCCGTCAGCCCGCCGAAGGCGCCGGCTCCACCGGCGGCGTCACGCTCTTGATCACCGCGAAGGGGGCGCCGTAGGGGTCCGCCAGCCACGCCATGCGCCCGATGTCGGGCGCGTCGGCGGCCGGCATCAGGACCGAGCCGCCGTTGCCCTCGGTGCGGGCGACGACCTGGTCGACGTCCGGGACCTCGAAGTACGGCAGCCAGTGCGGCTTCTCGGCGGGCTCGTGGAGGGGGACGACGCCGCCGAAGGATGCCTTCTGCTGGTCCTCGCCGGCCGCGGTGGACAGGACCGTGTACGTCATGCCGGGGACCTTGACGTCCTCGGAGCGCCAGCCGAACAGGCCGCGGTAGAAGGCCTTGGCGGCCGTGGGGTCGCCGGTGTGGAGCTCGGCCCAGCACAGGGAGCCCTGGTCGGTGACCTTCTCCAGGCCCTGGACGGCCGCCGGCTGCCAGACGGCGAACTCGGCGCCGGCCGGGTCGGTGAGGCACCCCATCCGGCCCGCCTCCATCGCGTCGAACGGCGCCACCCGCACCGTGCCGCCACCCTGCTCGGCGGACTTGGCCGTGGCGTCCGCGTCCGGCGTCCGGAAATAGACGGTCCAGGCCGAGCTCGCGCCCTCCTCCGTCAGCGGGCCGAGGGCCGCGACGTTCTTGCCGTCCACCTGGAAGAAGCCGTAGCCGCCCGCCTCCTCCCCCGCCGACCGGAACTCCCAGCCGAAGACGTCGCGGTAGAAGTCGGCGGCACCCTCCGTGTTCGGACTGCCGAGGTCGAGCCAACACGGTGCGCCGGTGACAAAGTCAGTAGTGAGCATGGTGGTGTGCCCCTTCGACGGATTCCGCCGGGTTCCCCCGGCCGGATTTCAGTCTGGCACCGGCCACTGACACTCGCCCGGTACGGACATTCCCCCTGAACGGAGTAAGCCTCCGATAGCCGGGGGCCAGGGTGCGGGAGACGATGAGAGTGCTGTCAACGACGCAGACGACTCGAGAGGCATTCGCACTCGGAGGAGGACGATCATGACGACAGCCAAGGACATCATGCACGAGGGCGCCCAGTGGATACCCCAGACGGAGACCCTGGACGTCGCGGCCCAGCTGATGCGGGACCTGAACGTGGGAGCCCTGCCGGTCGCCGACGCGAACGAGCGGCTGTGCGGCATCATCACGGACCGCGACATCGTCGTGAAGTGCATCGCCGAGGGCATCGACCCCTCCCAGTGCCGCGCCGCCGACCTCTGCGAGGGCACGCCCCGCTGGATCGACGCGAACGCCGACGTCGAGGACGTCCTGCACGAAATGGGGGGCCACCGCATCAAGCGGATACCGGTGATCGAGAACAAGCGTCTCGTCGGGATGATCAGCGAGGCCGACCTGGCCCACCACCTCACGGACGAACAGATCGCCGAGTTCACGGAGCTGGTCTACGCCCGCTGACCGCCACCCGGCAGCCGGCGGCTACGACACCCTCCGAGGAGGCGGACAGACCATGACCAAGGCCAAGGACATCATGCATCCGGGCGCCCAGTGGATCACCCGCGAGGAGACCCTGCCCCGCGCGGCCCAGGTGATGAAGATGCTCAACGTGGGCGCCCTGCCGGTCAGTGACGACAACGGGCGGCTGTGCGGGATCATCACCGACCGCGACATCGTCGTGAAGTGCCTCGCCCTGGGGCACGACCCGTCCAAGTGCACGGCCGCCGACCTCTGCGAGGGGACGCCCCGCTGGATCGACGCGAACGCCGACGTCCAGGACGTCCTGCACGAGATGGAGAGCCACCGGATCCGTCGTCTCCCGGTGATCGAGAACAAGCGCCTGGTGGGCATGATCAGCGAGGCGGACCTGGCCCGCCACCTGCCCGACGCCCAGGTCGCCGAGTTCGCCGGCCACATCTACTCACCGGCGAAGTAGGCGGGCGCGGCGGCCGACGGGCACGCCCCGGCGCGCCCCGGCCCGCCCCGTGGGCCCCCACCGTGGGCAAGGGGGCGGGGTGAAGCGCGGCCCGGCCCCCTGCCCCCGCACCCCCGCCCCGCGCTACCCTCCGAGCGGCTGTCCGCGCACGTCGCGCCCGGAGGTGCCATGCGCCCGCTCCTCGCCCGCCGCCCCCGCCGCCGCTACCGTCCCGGCCCGTCCCACCGGCTCGCCGCCGACGCCGCGCTGCTCGTCGTGGCGGGCGCGTTCGCCGTGCCGCTGGTGTGGCTGCTGCTGGCCTCCGTCGACTCCGGGGCGGGGCTGCGGGTGCGCGCCCCCGAGGACCCCACGTTCGACAACTTCTCGGCGGTGCTGACCGAGGACATCACCTTCCGGCCCATGCTCAACAGCCTGCTGCTGTGCGGCGGCGCCACCCTGCTCACGATCGTGTGCGCCGCGCTCGCCGCGTACCCGCTCTCGCGCTACCGCTCCCGCGTCACCCGGCCGTATCTGCTGGGGGTGCTCTTCACGACCTGTCTGCCCCTGACGGCGATCATGGTGCCCGTCTACGGGCTGTTCGTGCGGATCAACCTCATCGACACCGTCTACGGCACCGCGCTCTTCCTCGCCACCGCCCAACTGCCGTTCGCCATCTGGCTGATGAAGAACTTCATGGACGGCGTGCCGGTCATCCTGGAGGAGGCCGCCTGGACGGACGGCGCAGGCCGGCTGCAGGCGCTGGTGCGGGTGATCCTGCCGCTGATGGGCCCGGGCCTCTCGGTCGTGACCATCTACTGCTTCATCATGCTCTGGGGCAATTTCTTCGTTCCGTTCATGCTGCTGCTCTCCCCCGACCAACTGCCCGCGTCCGTCAGCATCTTCACCTTCTTCGGGAACTACGGGCAGGTGGCCTACGGACAGCTGGCGGCCTTCTCCCTCCTCTACTCGACGCCCGTGGTCGTGCTGTACGCGCTCATCGCCCGCCGCCTCGGTGGAGGTTTCGCGCTCGGGGGCGCGGTAAAGGGCTGACCCGCCGGCGACCCGCCGCCGGCCCGCCTCCGCCCGCAGGCGGCCCGGTGCGCCTTCAGGATGACGGCGTCCGTCTGCGGTACTACGCCCCACCGGCACCACAGGCCCAGAGCACGACGCCGTTTTCCGGCCGTACGGCTGACGCTCGCCGAGGCTGCCGCTCCGAGAATTGGAACTGTTGATTCCAACGTCCCCACCCCCCACGTACCTCCCGGAGGAGACCTCGTGTCCCACACGGCTGCCTACGCCACCCCCCACACGCCCGCCGGCGTCATCGCCGCTCGCGCCACCGGGCTGAGCAAGGTCTACGGGCAGGGCGAGACCCGGGTGGCCGCCCTGGACTCGGTCTCCGTGGAGTTCCGCCGGGCCGAGTTCACGGCGATCATGGGGCCGTCCGGCTCCGGCAAGTCGACGCTGATGCACTGCATGGCGGGCCTGGACACCATCTCCTCCGGCTCCACCCGGATCGGCGACACCGAGCTCGGCTCGCTCGGCGACCGGCAGCTGACCCGGCTGCGCCGGGACAAGGTGGGCTTCATCTTCCAGGCGTTCAACCTGCTGCCCACCCTGACCGCCCTGGAGAACATCACGCTCCCCATGGACATCGCGGGCCGCAAGCCGGACCCGGAGTGGCTGCGGCAGATCGTGACGACGCTGGGCCTGTCCGGGCGGCTCGCGCACCGGCCGAGCCAGCTGTCCGGCGGCCAGCAGCAGCGCGTGGCCGTGGCCCGCGCCCTCACCGCCAAGCCGGAGATCATCTTCGCGGACGAGCCGACCGGCAACCTCGACTCCCGCTCCGGCGCCGAGCTGCTGGGCTTCCTGCACGAGTCCGTGCGGGCGCTGCAGCAGACGGTCGTCATGGTCACCCACGACCCCGTCGCCGCCTCCTACGCCGACCGCGTCGTCTTCCTCGCCGACGGCCGCATCGTCGACGAGCTGCGCGAGCCCACCGCCGACGCCGTCCTGGACCGCATGAAGCGTTTCGACGCCAAGGGCCGCACGAGCTGATCACCGCCGGATCCGACGACCTCCAGGACTGACGCCGAAACCATGTTCCGTACCGCCCTGCGCAACCTCCTCGCGCACAAGACCCGGCTGATGATGACCGCCCTCGCGGTCCTCCTCGGCACCGCCTTCGTCTCCGGCACCCTGATCTTCAGCGACTCCGTCGGCAGCGCCTACCGCGACAGGATGGCCAAGAGCCTCGACGACGTCGCCGTCCAGGTGACGGCCGGCGGCCCCCGCGCCGACCGTGCCGACGGCCAGGCCGCCCTCGACACCCGCGTCGTCGACACCGTCCGCGCCCTGCCCGGTGTGGCCTCCGTCCGCCCCTCCGTCACCGGCACCCCCGTGATCGCCGACCGGCACAACAACGCCACCGGCAACGTCTGGGGCAACAGCGGCACCAACTACGTTCCCGGCAAGGACGGCAAGGACAGCCGCTACCCGCTCACCGAGGGCCGTGGCCCCGCCGCCGAGGGCGAGATCGCCCTGGACGCCAAGACCGCGGGCACGATCGGCACCAAGGTCGGCGGCACCGTCCGGCTGGCCGTCGACGGCCCGGTCGTCACCAAGAAGCTCGTCGGCATCGTCAAGAGCGACGACCCGCGGGTGAGCGCGGGCGGCAGCCTCGCCCTCTTCGACACCGCGACCGCGCAGAAGCTCTTCGGCAAGCCCGGCGAGTTCAGCGAGATCGTCGTCACCGCTACCCCCGGCACCGACCAGCAGAAGCTGACCGCGAAGGTCCGCGAGGCGCTGCCGAAGTCCTTCGAGGTCGAGAGCGGCAAGAAGCTCGCGGAGAACCAGGCCAAGGGCATCGACCAGGAGACCGGCTCGATCCGCAAGACCTTCCTGGTCTTCGCCGGCATCTCCCTCTTCGTCGGCATCTTCATCATCGCCAACACCTTCACCATGCTCATCGCCCAGCGCAGCCGGGAGATCGCGCTGCTGCGCGCGGTGGGCGCCTCCCGCCGCCAGGTGGTGCGCTCGGTGCTGATCGAGGCGGGCCTGCTGGGCCTCGTCGCCTCCGCCGCCGGTTTCGTCCTCGGCCTCGGCATCGCCGCCGGCCTGCACCCGCTGCTGAACTCCACCGGCGCGAGCCTGCCGGACGGCCCGATGGTCATCACGCCGACGGCCGTGCTCTACGCCCTCGGCGTCGGCGTCGCGGTGACCGTGCTCGCCGCGTGGCTGCCGTCCCGCAAGGCCGCGCGGATCGCCCCGGTCGAGGCGCTGGCCGCCGTCGACCAGGCACCGACCACGCGCAGCCTCGTCGTGCGCAACTGCGTCGGAGCGGTCCTGACCGCCGCGGGCGTGGCGGTCATGCTGTACGTCACCACACTGCGCACCAGCGGCGGTCTGACGACCGCCATGGCGGGCTCGGCGCTCACCCTCGCGGGCGTCATCGTGCTGGCCCCGCTGCTCTCCCGCCCGTTCGTGAACCTCTTCGGCCGGCTCACCGTCCGCTTCTGCGGCGTCAGCGGCAAGCTCGCCAAGGAGAACGCCCTGCGCAACCCGCGCCGCACCGCCGCCACCGCCTCCGCCCTCATGATCGGCCTCACTCTGATCACGGGCCTGACCGTGGCCGCCGTATCGGCGAACGAGGGCATGAACAAGATGGGCCAGCAGGACCTGAAGGCCGACTACAAGGTCAGCTCCTCCAGCTACCTCGGCCTCTCGCCCGAGATCGCGAAGACGCTCGCCGGGCAGCCCGGCGTCGAGGCGGCGGTTCCGCTGCGCTCGCTCGGCTTCGAGGCGGACGGACGTCCCGCGCTGGCCTACGCCACCGACGTACGGACCGTCGCCGAGGTGACCGACGTGCGCGTGGTCGGCGGCTCGCTCGCCGACGTGCGCGGCGCCGGCACCGTCGCGGTCGCGGAGAAGTTCGCCAAGGATCACGGCCTGAAGGCCGGTTCGACGCTGCCGATGGCGTTCTACGACGGCAAGAAGGCGAGCCCGCGCGTCGCGGCGGTCTACCGGGACAACGACGTGCTGTCCGATGTCCTGACCACACCCGCCCTCGTGGACCCGCACCAGGACAAGGTGCGCGACGACCAGGTGCTGGTGAAGGCCGCCCCCGGCCAGGCGAAGGGCCTCCCCGGCAAGATCAAGGAGTCCCTGGGCGGCAACCCGCTCATCAAGGTCGAGAGCCAGGACGACCTGCGCCGCTCCCAGGCCGGCAGCCTCGACGACATCCTCTACCTGATGTACGGCCTGCTGGGCATGGCCGTCGTCATCGCCGTCGTCGGCGTCGTCAACACCCTCGCCATGTCGGTCTTCGAGCGGACCCGGGAGATCGGGATGCTGCGGGCAATCGGCCTGGCCCGCCGCGAGGTCAAGCGGATGGTGCGGCTGGAGTCCGTGGCGATCGCGATGTTCGGCGCGGTCATGGGCGTCGGGGTCGGCATCTTCCTCGCCTGGTCCGGCGGCCACCTGCTGCGCTCGTCCTTCCCGCAGTACGAGATGGTCGTGCCGTGGGCGCGGATCGCGGTCTTCCTGCTGCTGGCCCTCGCGGTCGGCGTCCTGGCCGCGCTCTGGCCGGCCCGCCGGGCCGCCAGGCTCAACATGCTGGAGTCGATCGGGGCGCAGTAGCCCCCCGCGGCTCCCGCCGCCCCCACTCACCTCCAGGTAAGTGCCCACTTATTTGTGCGTACTTGGCGTGGCGCGCCCCATCGGCAAATCTGATGGAGGCGCGCCACAGCCGTTTTCGCACCGCACACCTGGAGCCTGAAGCACATGAGCACCACCCCTGCCTCCCCCGTCACCGTCCTCGGTCTCGGCGCCATGGGAACGGCCCTGGCCACCGCCTTCCTGACGAACGGTCACCCCACCACCGTGTGGAACCGCAGCGCCGCCAAGGCCGACCCGCTGGTCGCCCGGGGCGCCGTCCGGGCCGGTGACCTCGCCGCCGCCGTGACGGCGGGCGAGCTCGTCGTCGTGTGCCTGCTCGACCACGCCTCCGTCCGCGAGGTCCTGGACCCCGTGGCGGCCGACCTCGCCGGCCGCACCCTGGTCAACCTCACCAACGGCACCCCCGCCCAGGCCCGCGAGGCGGCCGCGTGGGCCGCCGCCCACGGCATCACCTACCTCGACGGCGGCATCATGGCCGTCCCGCCGGGCATCGGCACGGAGCAGGCGTTCGTCCTCTACAGCGGTGCGCGGGAGGCCTTCGACGCGCACCGGCCGGCGCTCGAGCGCCTGGGCGCGGCCCACTTCGTCGGCACCGACGCGGGCCTGGCGGCGCTCTACGACATCGCGCTGCTGAGCGGGATGTACGGGCTGTTCTCGGGCGTCGTCCACGCCCTGGCCCTGGTGGACACGGAGAAGGTGCCGGCGGAGCGGTTCGCGCCGATGCTGAGCGCGTGGATCGCCGCCATGGCCGGGAGCATCCCGCACTTCGCCCACGAGATCTCCACGGGCGACTACACGCAGGGGGTGGTGTCCTCCATCGGCATGCAGGCGGCCGCCTTCGGCAATCTCATCACGACGGCCGAGGAGCAGGGCGTGCGGCCCGTGCTGTTCACGGCCCTGCAGGAGCTGATGGAGCGGCGCGTGGCCGACGGGCACGGCGCGGAGAACCTCACGGGCATCGCGGAGCTGCTGCGCAAATGACCTGCGGACATGGCTGTGGGCCACCCCTCGGGGTGGCCCACAGCCATGTCGTGCGGCAGGTCCGTGCCTAGAAGACCGACTCGGCCTCGTTCATCCGGTTCTCCGGCACGCGCTTGAGCTCGGTCACCGCTTCCGCCAGCGGGACCATCTCGATGTTCGTGCCCTTCAGCGCGGTCATCTTGCCGAAGTCGCCCCGGTGGGCGGCCTCGACCGCGTGCCAGCCGAAGCGGGTGGCGAGGACGCGGTCGTACGCGGTGGGGGTGCCGCCGCGCTGGACGTGGCCGAGGATGACCGGGCGGGCCTCCTTGCCCAGGCGCTTCTCGAGCTCGACGGCGAGCTTGGTGCCGATGCCGGCGAAGCGCTCGTGGCCGAACTGGTCTATGGCGCCCTTGGCGTAGTCCATCGTCCCCTCGGCGGGGTGGGCACCCTCGGCGACGCAGATGACGGCGAACTTCTTGCCGCGGGAGAAGCGCTCCTCGACCATCTTGACGAGGTCGGCCGGGTCGAAGGGGCGCTCGGGCAGGCAGATGCCGTGGGCGCCGCCGGCCATGCCGGACTCCAGGGCGATCCAGCCGGCGTGTCGTCCCATGACCTCGACGACCATCACCCGCTGGTGGGACTCGGCGGTGGTCTTGAGGCGGTCGATGGCCTCCGTGGCGACGCCGACGGCCGTGTCGAAGCCGAAGGTGCGGTCGGTGGAGGAGATGTCGTTGTCGATCGTCTTGGGGACGCCGACGACGGGCAGGCCGGCGTCGGAGAGCATCTTGGACGCGGTGAGCGTCCCCTCGCCGCCGATCGGGATCAGCACGTCGATGCCGAGGTCGCGGGCGAGCTCCTTGGAGCTCTCGCAGGCCTCGCGCAGCCGGGCGCGCTCGAGGCGGGAGGAGCCGAGGATGGTGCCGCCGCGGGCCAGGATGCCGCTCACGGCGTCCAGGTCGAGCTTGCGGTGGCGGCCGTCGAGGAGGCCCTTGAAGCCGTCCTCGAAGCCGATGACCTCGTCACCGTGGCCGACAAGCGCGCGGTGCACGACCGAGCGGATGACAGCGTTCAGGCCAGGGCAGTCGCCGCCCGCGGTGAGGACTCCGATGCGCATCGTGCTGTGTCTCCTGCTCGCTACTGGTACATGTGAGCCGGGCCGATTGTTTCACGGGCCGGCCGGTACTGCCGCACCCCCGACACCACACTGACGCGCGCCTTATCCACGGGCGCAGGTATTGTCAAGAGGGCAAGGCCACCTTAACGGGTTTATTTTCTTCCGAAGAACACTCGGCGAAGCATCAAGGAGAGCACGCGTGACGCGCAGCGTGTACGTGACCGGGACCGACCGCGGCGACGGGCGCCAGGTCATCGAGCTGGGAGTCATGGAGCTCCTCACTCGCCACGTCGACCGGGTGGGCGTCTTCCGCCCGCTCTTCCACGGCGACGGCCCCGACCGCCTCTTCGACCTGCTGCGGTCGCGCTACCGGCTGACCCAGACCGCGGAGAGCGTCGTCGGCCTGACCTACGGCGAGGCCGCAGCCCTGCAGGCCGAGCGCGGCACGGACGAGCTGGTCTCCCGGCTCGTCGAGCGCTTCCACGCGGTGGCCCGGGAGTACGAGTACGTGCTCGTCCTCGGCACCGACTTCGCCGGCACCACGCTCCCCGACGAGCTGGCCCTCAACGCACGACTGGCGAACGAGTTCGCCGCGTCCGTCATCACGGTCGTCGGCGGCCAGGAGCAGTCGGCCGAGTCCGTGGACGCCGAGGCCCGCAACGCCTACCGCGCCTACGAGAGCCTCGGCTGCGACGTCGTCTCCCTGGTCGTCAACCGCGTCTCCCCCGCCGACCGCGAGGCGATCGCCGAGCGGCTCTCCGCGACCCTGCCGGTGCCCTGCTACGCGCTGCCGGAGGACGGCTCGCTCTCCGCGCCGACCGTGCGGCAGATCGTGCAGAAGCTGGGCGCCGAGGTGCTGCTCGGCGACGACGCGGGCCTCTCGCGCGACGCGAAGGACTTCGTCTTCGGCGGCGCCATGCTGCCGGTCTTCCTGCCGGCCCTGACCGAGGGCTGCCTGGTGGTCACCCCCGGGGACCGCGTGGACCTGATCGTCGGCGCGCTGGCCGCGCACAGCGCCGGCGCCCCGCCCATCGCCGGTGTGCTGCTGACCCTGGACGAGCGGCCGGGCCCGGACATCCTGGCGCTGGCCGGCCGGCTGGCCCCCGGCACCCCGGTCGTCTCGGTGCCGGGCGGCTCCTTCCCCACCGCCGCCGAGCTGTTCGCGGTCGAGGGCAAGCTGGAGGCGTCCTCGCCGCGCAAGGCCGAGACCGCCCTCGGCCTGTTCGAGCGCCACGTGGACACCTCCGAGCTGACGAACCGCATCTCCGTGGCCCGTTCCAGCCGCGTGACCCCGATGATGTTCGAGCACGAGCTGATCGAGCGCTCCCGCTCGGCCCGCCGCCGCGTCGTCCTGCCCGAGGGCACCGAGGAGCGCGTGCTGCGCGCCGCGGACGTGCTGCTGCGCCGTGACGTGTGCGACCTGATCCTGCTGGGCGACGAGGACGCGATCCGCAAGCGCGCCGCCGAGCTGAGCATCGACCTGGGCGGCGCCCAGATCATCGACCCGCAGACCTCGCCGCTGCGCGAGCGCTTCGCCGAGCTCTACGCGAAGGTGCGCGCCCACAAGGGCATGACCGTGGAGCTCGCCCACGACGTCGTCGCCGACGTCTCCTACTTCGGCACCCTGATGGTCCAGGAGGGCCTGGCCGACGGCATGGTCTCCGGCGCGGTGCACTCCACCGCCGCCACCATCCGCCCCGCCTTCGAGATCATCAAGACGGCCCCGGGCGCCCAGATCGTCTCCTCGGTCTTCTTCATGTGCCTGGCCGACCGGGTCCTGGTCTACGGCGACTGCGCGGTCAACCCCGACCCCAACGCCGAGCAGCTCGCGGACATCGCCATCCAGTCCGCGGCGACCGCCACCCAGTTCGGCGTCGAGCCGCGGATCGCGATGCTGTCGTACTCCACCGGCACCTCCGGCTCCGGCGCGGACGTCGACAAGGTCCGCAAGGCCACCGAGCTGGTGCGCGAGCGCCGCCCCGACCTGCTGGTCGAGGGCCCGATCCAGTACGACGCCGCCGTGGACTCGGCCGTGGCGAAGACCAAGCTCCCCGGCTCCGAGGTCGCGGGCAAGGCCACCGTGCTGGTCTTCCCCGACCTCAATACCGGGAACAACACCTACAAGGCCGTGCAGCGGTCGGCCGGCGCCGTCGCGGTCGGACCGGTCCTGCAGGGTCTGCGCAAGCCCGTCAACGACCTGTCGCGCGGCGCGCTGGTGCAGGACATCGTCAACACCGTCGCCATCACCGCCATCCAGGCGCAGGGCGAGCAGCGCGGCGAGCGCACCGAGCCGTAATACGGAGCCGGGGACGGGGCGGCGCGCCCCGTCCCCGGTCCCGTACCCCTCACAGCCCCGAGAACCCCCACACGGAAAGCCCCCATGACTGCCAACGCCACCCGCGTCCTCGTCCTCAACTCCGGCTCGTCCTCCCTCAAGTACCAGCTGCTCGACATGGCCGACGGCGCCCGGCTGGCCGTCGGACTGGTCGAGCGCATCGGCGAGGAGACCTCGCGGCTGGCGCACACCCCGCTCGCGACGGGCGGCGCCAAGCGCGAGCGCCTGGAGCCGATGCCCGACCACGACGCCGCTCTGAAGGCCGTCGCCCGGGAGCTGACCGCCGACGGTCTGGGCCTGGACTCGCCGGAACTGGCCGCGATCGGTCACCGCGTGGTGCACGGCGGCCAGAAGTTCACCGAGCCGACCGTGGTCACCGACGAGGTGATGGCGGAGATGGAGCGGCTGATCCCGGTCGCGCCGCTGCACAACCCGGCCAACATCACCGGCGTCCGCACCGCCCAGGCGCTGCGCCCCGACCTGCCGCAGGTCGCGGTCTTCGACACCGCCTTCCACACCACGATGCCCGAGTCGGCCGCGCGCTACGCGATCGACGTCGAGACCGCCGACGCCCACATGGTCCGCCGCTACGGCTTCCACGGCACCTCGCACGCCTACGTCTCCCGCGAGACGGCGAAGCTGCTGGGCAAGGCCCCCGAAGAGGTCAACGTCATCGTCCTGCACCTGGGCAACGGCGCCTCGGCGTCCGCGGTGAAGGGCGGCCGCTGCGTCGACACCTCCATGGGCCTGACGCCGCTGGAGGGCCTGGTGATGGGCACCCGTTCCGGTGACATCGACCCGGCGGTCATCCTTCACCTGTCCCGCAACGCCGGGATGTCCGTCGACGAGATCGACTCGCTCCTGAACAAGAAGAGCGGTCTGATCGGACTGTGCGGCGACAACGACATGCGCGAGATCCGCCGGCGCATCGACGAGGGCGACGAGCGGGCGGCGCTCGCCTTCGACATCTACGTGCACCGGCTGAAGAAGTACATCGGCGCCTACTACGCGGTGCTCGGCAAGGTCGACGCCGTGGCCTTCACGGCGGGCGTGGGCGAGAACGCCGCGCCCGTGCGCGAGGCCGCCGTGGCCGGTCTGGAGGAGCTGGGCCTGGTCGTGGACGCCGGTCTCAACGAGATCCGCTCCGACGAGGCGCGGCTGATCTCCCCCGACTCCGCGCGGGTCGCGGTGGCCGTCGTCCCGACCGACGAGGAGCTCGAGATCGCCACCCAGGCGTACGCCCTGGTCAGCGCTTGATCACCGGCCCGGCCTTGGCCTTTCCCACAGCTCGAATATTCCGCTCCGAAACAAACCGATAGGATCTGCCCCATGCGCCGTTCCAAAATCGTCTGCACCCTGGGCCCTGCCGTCGACTCCTTCGACCAGCTGAAGACGCTGATCGAGGCCGGTATGAACGTGGCCCGCTTCAACATGAGCCACGGGACCCACTCGGAGCACGAGGAGCGGTACAACCGTCTCCGCAAGGCCGTGGAGGAGACCGGCCGCGCCGTGGGCGTCCTGGCCGACCTCCAGGGCCCGAAGATCCGCCTGGAGACCTTCGCGGACGGCCCCGTCGAGCTGGTGCGCGGCGACGAGTTCGTCATCACCACCGAGGACGTCCCCGGCGACAAGACCATCTGCGGCACGACGTACAAGGGCCTGCCCGGCGACGTCGTCAAGGGCGACCAGGTCCTGATCAACGACGGCAACGTCGAGCTGCGGGTCACCGAGGTCGACGGTCCGCGCGTGAAGACGATCGTCATCGAGGGCGGTGTCATCTCCGACCACAAGGGCATCAACCTGCCCGGCGCGGCGGTGAACGTCCCGGCGCTGTCCGAGAAGGACATCGAGGACCTGAAGTTCGCGCTCGCGATGGGCTGCGACATGGTCGCCCTGTCCTTCGTCCGCGACGCCAAGGACGTCAACGACGTCCACCGCGTCATGGACGAGGTCGGCCGCCGGGTGCCGGTCATCGCCAAGGTCGAGAAGCCGCAGGCCGTCGAGAACATGCACGAGGTCGTCATGGCCTTCGACGGCGTGATGGTGGCCCGTGGCGACCTGGCGGTGGAGTACCCGCTGGAGAAGGTCCCGATGGTGCAGAAGCGCCTCATCGAGATGTGCCGCCGCAACGCCAAGCCGGTGATCGTCGCGACCCAGATGATGGAGTCGATGATCACCAACTCGCGCCCGACCCGCGCCGAGGCCTCCGACGTCGCCAACGCGATCCTGGACGGCGCGGACGCGGTCATGCTGTCGGCCGAGTCGAGCGTCGGCGCGTACCCGATCGAGACGGTCAAGACGATGTCCCGCATCGTCGAGGCCGCCGAGCAGGAGCTGCTCTCCAAGGGCCTGCAGCCGCTGGTGCCGGGCAAGAAGCCGCGCACGCAGGGCGGCTCGGTCGCCCGCGCGGCCTGCGAGATCGCGGACTTCCTGGGCGCGAAGTCGCTGGTCGCCTTCACCAAGTCCGGTGACACGGCCCGCCGTCTGTCCCGCTACCGCACGGCCCAGCCGATCCTGGCCTTCACCACGGACGCCTCGACCCGCAACCAGCTGACGCTGAGCTGGGGCGTGGAGACCTACGTCGTGCCGCACGTGGACAACACGGACGCGATGGTCGACCTGGTCGACGCCGAGCTGCTGAAGCTCCAGCGCTACAGCAAGGGCGACACCATGATCATCACGGCCGGTTCCCCGCCCGGCATCCCGGGCACCACCAACATGGTCCGGGTGCACCACCTGGGCGGCGAGACCGTCTGACCCCTTCGGGCTCCGTAGGACGCCGGGCGGGCTGGAGAAATCCAGCCCGCCCGGCGTCTTCGTATGCCCGGCCCGTGGCCGGCCCTCCCGGGGCCGTCAGCCGACGGAGTCCATGAAGCCCAGCATGCGGCGGTTGGCCTCCTCCGCGTGGTCGATCTGCGGGCCATGGCCGGTGTTCGTCATGATCTCGGCGCGGGCACCCGGTATCAGGCGCGGGACGCGCTCCACCTGCCGCCCCGGGTGCAGGAGCAGGCTGCGCTTGCCGAGCAGCAGATAGAGCGGGGTGCCGATGGTGCGCAGTTCGTCCTCGGCGAGGGGCAGCGGCGCCGGGCGGCGGACGCGGTAGGCGCGGACGCCGGAGCGGATCATCGCGCGCAGCTCGGGCACGACGAGGACCGGCTGCTCCAGCCAGGCCGCCAGGCGCGGGCGCAGCGCCTTGGGCGCGAACGTGGCGAAGAGGCTGGCGAATATCCAGACGAAGAAGCGCAGCCCCACCTTCTCCAGGCCGCCGGGATCGAGCAGCGTGACCGAGGCGAGGCGGCCGGGCCGGCGGTGCGCCTGGTTCAGGGCGAGCCAGCCGCCGTAGGAGGAGCCGACGAGGTGGACGCGGTCCAGGCCGAGGCCGGCGAGCGTCTCGTCCAGCCACTGCGCGGCGTGCTCGGGCCGGGAGAGGGGTGCGCGCTGCACGCTGCGGCCCGGGTCGCCGGGGGTGTCGATCGCGTACACCGGGCGCTCGGCGCTCAGCGCGGCGGTGTTCGGGTACCACATGGCGGAGCAGGAGCCCGCCCCGTGCACCAGGACGACCGGGGTACGGGATGCGGCCGCGGGATCCGCGGGGCCGTAGCGGTAGACGTGGGTGGTCCCGAAGGCCGTCTCCACGTCCGTCTCCGCGCGGGCGGTCGGCCCCAGGGCGTAGACCGCGTCGCAGGCGGCGAAGTAGCGGTCGCGCAAGGCGTCGTTGACGTAGCGGCCGACATCGGCGCGGTTACGGGCGGGGGTCACGGTCTCGGGCACGGCGGGCCACCTCCGGAGCGTCCATTTTCGTGGTACGACCGTACCATGATGGTGATACGGGCGTACCATGAAGGCCCCCGAGGGGGCCGTCAGCACAGGGACCGACGAACGGAGACACGGCGATGCCCAAGCGCGTGGACCACGACGAACGGCGCGCCGAGATCGCCGAGGCGCTCGTCCGGGTCGCCGGGCGGCGCGGACTGCATGCCGTGGGGATGCGGGACGTGGCCGCCGAGGCGGGAGTCTCACTACGGCTGGTGCAGTACTACTTCGAGACCAAGGAGAAGCTGCTGCTCCACGGGCTACGGCACCTGACCGCCGGATTCACCGAGCGGGTCGCCGCCCGGGTCCGGGCCGCCGGGGACGACCCGGGGCCGCGCGCGCTGATCGAGGCGCTGCTGACGGCGTCGCTGCCGACCGACGAGGAGAGCCGCCGCTTCCACCTCGTCCACACCTCGTACGCCGTCCTGGCCATGACGGACGAGCGGCTCGCCGCACAGCCCATCCTGGACGACCCCGACGCCGCCGAGGACACGGTGGCCCGGCTGCTGCAGGAGGCGGAGGAGGCCGGGCTCACCCGCCCCGACGTGGACGCGCGCGCGGACGCGATCGGCCTGCTCGCCATGGCGGCGGGGCTGGGCACCGCCGTCCTGGCCGGCCAGCGCGGCCCGGAGTCCGCCGCCGCGGCGCTCGGCCACCACCTGGACCGGCTCTTCCTGTAGCGGACGGGCTGAATTTCAGCCCGTCCGGCGATTGAGGACACAGCACAGCCAGCCCGTCCGGCGATTGAGGACACCACGCCCTACGGGTACGTCCCCTCCGTCAAGTACTGATGCAGGTTGGGGATCTGCAGCGTGCCCCCGAACTGCCCGGACTGACGGATCTTCACATCCGTGAAGAAGATCGGGATCGGCAGCTTCACCCCGGGTATCAGCGGCGGCAGACTGGTCGGCGACTGCGTCGACGGCAGCACGCCCAGCAGCTTGCCCTTCAACTCCTCCGTGTACATGGTGACCTTGCCGCCGGAGACCGTGGACGTCGTCCCGGGCCCGGTGACGTGGTACTGCTTCCCCTGGTTGTTGACGATCTGGTGCAGGTCCTTGATCGCCAGCGAGTCGGCGGTGAACTTCAGGACCGACTTCTGCTGCCCGTTGACCATGGTGATGCGCTTGACGCCCTCGTAGGTCAGGCCGGTCAGGGTGAGCTTGCTCGCCTCCAGGTACCAGGGCTGGTTCGGGAAGGCGCGCTTCTCGTTCTCGTCGAGGACGTGCCCGGCCGGGCACGGGGGCAGCGGCTTGTCGGCGTCCGGTGACGCCGAGGGGGTGGGCGAGGCCCCGGTCGTGGGCTTGGCCGAGGGCGTGCCGGCGGCGGGTCCGCCGGAGGCCCCGGGAGCCGGGGTGGGCGTGCCCTTGGCCTTGCCCTTGCCCTCGTCCTCGGCGGGCGGCGGCGCGGGCTCGGGCGCGGCCGGGGACGGTGATCCGGACGGGGACGGGGACGCCGAAGGACTCGGCGTCGCCTTCTTGCCGCCCGTCAGGATGTCGGTCAGCTTCTCGCCCAGACCCAGCGGGTCCAGCGGGTTCTTCGCCTTGGACGGCGACGGCGACGGGGACGGCGACGGGCTCACCGGGGCCGGGGCCGGCGCCGGTTGCGTACGCGGTGAGGGCTTCACGGACGACGAGGCGGAGGGCTCGCGACCCCGGCTCGTACCGCTGTCACCGCTCTTGCCGGCACCACCCGCGGAGGGCGACGCGTCCGGCGACGGGGACGGCGAACTCCCCTCCGGCGCCGGCTTCCCGGCACCGTCGACACCGTCCGCACCCTTGGCACCATCGGCGCCCTTGGCCTCGTCACCGTCCGCCTCCGCGTCCGGCGCCGTCGCGCACTGTGCGTCGCCGAAAGGTTTCGGCGGCTGCACCGGCTTGGCCTGCGCCAGCGTCGGCGTCAGGCCCATGCCCATCAGCACCGCGCTGGGCATCGCCGCCAGGGCGATGGCCTTGCCGGCCGGCATGTGCAGCCGGGACAGCAGGGGCTTGCGCGGTGCGGCGTGGCGCGGGCCCGTTCCGGCGCGGCGCTCCTCGTCAGTCGGCACGGTGCCTCCCGTCGTTCCCCTTCACCAGGCCGGGGCCGGTGGGGGTGCCGGCGGTGTCCCCGCCGTTGTCGGCCGGCGCCCCGGCGAGCGGCTTGCCCGGCATCCAGGAGACGCCGAGTCCCCCGCCGACGAGGGCGAGCAGGAAGCCGATCAGGAAGGCGCCGAAGTTCGAGACGACCAGCGAGACCAGCGCGAGGAGGATCGCGGCGACACCCGCGAAGACCCTCGACTGCGGCTGGAACCACATGGTCAGGCCGAGGACGACCAGCAGCACGCCGATGATCAGCGAGCCGGCGCCTGCCGTCGTGGCCATCCGGATGTGCAGGTCGCCCAGGGTCATGGTCTGGTACGGGATGTACATGATCGGGACGCCGGCCAGGATGCACAGCAGCCCGCCCCAGAACGGGCGACGGCCCCGCCAGTCCCAGAACGAACGGCGGGTGCGGCCGAAGTTGTCGATCAGCCGTGGTCGCGTGTCGGCGCTCATGGTGTACAGCTCCTCGGGACTGGCGAAATCGGTGGTACGCAAAGAAGCACGGAGAAGCGCGAGGCGGCGCACGCACGGGACGGTACGGGCACGGGAGCCGAACCGCCGCCCCGTACCCTCCCGTTCAGCGCGTCAGTTGTTCTTGCACTCGGCGCCGCCCATGCTGACGCCCATGTGCAGGCCGGGCAGCGTGAAGGTGCCGGCCGAGGTCGCCCAGGCGCGCTGGTCGACGTCGGTGAACTCCACCTCGTCGGCCTGCTGGGCGAAGGAGCCGGGCACGTACGCGCCGCGGTTGTCCTCGCCCGGCTTGGCGGGGCCGGGGCCCTTGGTGGTGTCGCTGACCGATACGCCGATGTCGACGTTGGTGAACTTCGCGTTGGCCTTCATGTCGTCGGCGTCGATGTAGAGCTTGGTCGCCTCGACCTTGTCGGCGCCGCCACCGGCCTCCAGCTTCAGCGACACGTTGCCGAAGGGCGTCGGGACGGTCACCGCCTGACAGAGCTTGGTGATCTTCGCGGAGTCGAGGCCGACGACCGCGACGGGCTTGCCGCCCTTCTTCGTCTGGTCCATCGCCCCGTACTGGACGAACCCCTTGCCCTCGAGCTTCTTCGCCGTCACCTGGAACTGCTGGCCCGACACACTGAACGACGCCGCGAGGGCGCCCTGGGCGAGGGCCACGCCGATCGCGGCCGTCGCCGCGACGCTGGGGACCATGACGACGGCGAACCGGCGCCATCTGGTCCCGCCACGAGTCTGGGACTTCACGACTTTCCTCCTTCTCGGACGTACACCTCCGGGCGGGCCGTGGGGCCCGTTGCCCGGGATGGGAGAAGCGCTACGTCCTCGGGAAGGAGAGCGCCGTCGCATTCGGCGGCGCCAATCGCGCCCGATACACACCGGCGTTCACCCCCGAGCGACAACCACTGGCCACGCGTTCGCGCAACCTCCGGGACAGGCCCCGCCGTTGGGGCGGGGACCCCCCTGTCCCACTGGCCGGCGCCTGCGCACCGGCCGGCCCGGTGGGGACCCACACCCCGCGCGACCGGACGGCCGGGCGGCGGGGGATGGACCGGGCTGGGCCGATCGTGATGCATTCACGGCCGGGGCACAAGAGGTTGATTACTCACGAGTAACGGGCCGATAACCGACGGGAGACCAGTCGGCATCGAGCCCCTGCGCGAAGGTGCCGCAGCGTGTCCGGGAAGAAGCGGAGAAAGCAGAAGAACCCGGGCGTAAGCCCGGGTTCTTCTTACTGGCAGTAACAGGGTCCACGATTACCAAGATTTGGTAAAGCGCGGCGGCTGTGCCGCTTGGGGCACAGGGTGAGGCGGGGCCTCGCCGGCCTCGTCAGAACAGCGCGCGCGACAGCGCTGTACGCGCGGCCGTCACCCGCGGATCGTCGGGGCCGATCACCTCGAACAGCTCCAGCAGCCGCACGCGGGCCGCGTCGCGGTCCTCGCCGGCCGTCTTGCGCACGGCGTCGATCAGACGCCCGAAGGCGTCCTGCACATGCCCGCCGACCAGGTCCAGATCGGCTGCCGCGATCTGCGCCCGGACGTCGCCGGGCGCGTCCGCGGCGGCCTTGCGGACCTGCTGGGGGTCCATGCTCTGCACGCGCTGCAGCAGCTCGGCCTGGGCGAGACCCGCCTTGGCCTCGACGTTGGCGGGGTCGTCCGACAGGACGTTCTGGTACGCACGGATGGCGCCGCCCAGGTCACCGGCGTCCAGCGCCTCGTGCGCCGCGCTCAGGACGCCGTCGTGCGGGCCGGCCGGGGCCTGCGGCACACCGGCCTCGGCCGCGCCGCCCTCCAGCGGCGGGCCCACGATGCCGAAGCGCTGCTCGGACAGACCGATGAGCTCGTCCAGGACCTGCCGGATCTGCGCCTCCGGGGCCGCGCCCTGGAAGAGCGGCAGGGCCTGCCCGGCCACCACCGCGAAGACCGCGGGGATCGACTGCACGCCGAACTGCTGGAACAGCGTCTGATTGGCCTCGACGTCGATCTTCGCGAGCACGAACCGGCCCGCGTACTCCTGGGCCAGCCGCTCCAGCAGCGGGCCGAGCTGCTTGCACGGCTCGCACCAGTCGGCCCAGAAGTCGATGACGACGGGCACCTCGGCGGAGCGCTGCAGGACTTCCTGGTCGAAACCCACTTCACCGACGACGTCGAAGACGAGGCGGCCCGCACCGGCGGCAGGCACGCCGCCCTGGCGCGCGGCATTCGCCCGCGCCTGCTCCGCCTTCTGCTTCGCTTCGCCGGCCGCCTTCACCGCGGCGAGGTCGACCACTCCACTCATGGACATGTTCCGTGGCTGCATGGGCCTATCCTCCCCCCTCGGCGCGGTGAACCGGAAAAGTACGCCGAAGGCGTGATCTCCGTACCGTGAACCCGTAGCGGTTCGCTTCCGACGCCGGGTCCCCACCCGGCATGCGTGGTTGTCGCTCTCAGCTCTTTCGCTACGGCTCGTAGCGTAACTGCAGACACCACACCGGGCACTGTGATCTGAGTCATACCAGAGCGCCTACCCGACGGTAAGGTCCCCTTCATGACCTCCGCTCCTCCCCCCGCGCGCCGCACGCCGCCCGGTGGCCGCACGGGCCGGCCGCGCAGCGCCGAGGCGGACCGCGCGATCCTCGGGGCGACGCGCGAGGCGCTGGTGGAGCTGGGCTGGGGCAAGCTGACACTGGGCGACGTGGCGGCCCGGGCCGGGGTCGCGAAGACCACGCTCTACCGCCGCTGGGCGGGCAAGAACGAACTCGTCGTGGACGCGGTGGCGGCCCTCTTCGACGAGCACCTGGAACTGCCCGACCGGGGCAGCCTGCGGGCCGACATCGAGGGCGTGGTGCTGCAGTTCGCGTCGCTCCTGGAGCGCCCGGAGACGAAGACGGCCCTGATGGCGGTCGTGGCCGAATCCACGCGCGACGAGGCCCTGCGCGAACGCATCCGCTCGGCGATCGTCGACCGCCAGAAGCACCTGGTCCTCCTGGGGCGCACCCGAGCCCAGTCCCGCGGCGAACTCCCCGAAGAGGACGACCCCACGGCGGCCCACCGCAACGCGGACCTCATCTTCGACGTCATCGCCGGCGCGGTCGTCCATCGCACGCTGGTGAGCGCGGAACCGGTGGACGAGGAGTGGACGCGGGGGCTTACGGCGCTGCTGGTGGGCGGCCTGGGGGCGATGAGTCAGACCTCGGGTACGTAGCGTATGAAGTCCGCCCAGGCGGTGGCGGGTATGGAGAGGTGGGGGCCGTCCTTCCGTTTGGAGTCACGGAGGTGGACGGTGCGGGGGGTACGGGCGACTTCGACGCATTCGCCGCCTACGTCACTATCGCTATAGCTTGACTTGAACCATGTCTGCTCGCTGAGTGTCATTCCTCGGCCAACTTCCTGATGAACTCTGCTGAATCCTCAGTGTTGAGTGCTTGCGTGCGGAGCATGCCGTATCTCTGGGAGAGCGCGCTCACCTTCTCGCGCTCCACGAACAGGGAGTTGAAGCCCTGCCCCTCCACATAGGCGCACAGGTCACGCCCCTCGGTCTCCAGCAACACCATCGGCCCATTGAGCCAGCCGAAGGAGCCTTGATCCGCGCGGAGGACCTGGACCGACACGTTGCGTTGTGCACCGACCTCCAGCAGATGAAGAAGCTGTCTCCGCATGGTGTCAGGCCCACCGACCCGAGTGCGCAGGGCTGCCTCGTAGAGGACGAAGCTGAACATCACCGTCGGCCGCTTCAGCCGTTCCTGCCGCTCCAAACGGGTCCCCACCCGCTGCTCGATCGTCTCGTCATCTACGGGCGGCCACTGAGTACTGATGAACGCACGCGCATACTCCTCGGTCTGAAGGAGCCCCGGGATGAGGACGGTCTGATAGTGGCACTGGGCGACCGCGGTGGCTTCCGCATCCATGAGAAGGTGCAGCACCCAGGGCGCCCTGTCCGGCTGCAAGTAGTTCAGTGCAGCCAGCAGCTTCCCCTTGGCGCCGCACATCTCGTCCGCGACCTCGAGCAACCGCTGACTGGGCCGCCGCCGACCCTGCTCCATCGACTTGACGGTCTCGTACCCGTACCCGGCCTCCTGGCTCAGCGCCTCCCGGCTGACGCCCGCGTCCATCCGCCACAGCTTGACCTGGTTCCCGCACAGCCGCCACGCCATCGGTGGCTGCGAAGTCTCACCCGTCACGGCACCCGCCCCTCTCCGTACCTCTGTCGGTACCAACGGAGGCTAGGGCGGGCAAGCCATGTACGAGACGGGTTCGAAAACCCTCCGCACGTGTGAGTGAACCCGGCAGGCGTCAGAACCCCGCAGGCTCCGTGTACGTCCCCCACTCGTCCCTCAGCACGCCGCAGATCTCGCCCAGCGTCGCCTCCGCCCGTACCGCCTCCAGCATCGGCTCGATCATGTTCGAGCCGTCCCGGGCGGCGGTCAGCATGGCGTCGAGGCAGGCCCGTACCTTGACGTCGTCGCGGGCCGCCTTGCGCTCGGCCAGGACGCGCACCTGCTCGCGCTCGACCTCGTGGCTGACGCGGAGGATCTCCAGGTCGCCGGTGACCGAGCCCTCGTGGCAGTTGACGCCGACGACGCGCTTGGCGCCCTTCTCCAGCGCCTGCTGGTAGCGGAAGGCGCTCTCGGCGATCTCGCCGGTGAACCAGCCGTCCTCGATGCCGCGCAGGATGCCGGAGGTGACGGGTCCGATGGGGTGCCGGCCGTCGGGGTGGGCGCGTAGCCCGCGTTCCTTGATCTGCTCGAAGATCTTCTCGGCGTCGGCCTCGATGCGGTCGGTGAGCTGCTCGACGTACCAGGCGCCGCCCAGCGGGTCGGCGACGTTGGCGACGCCGGTCTCCTCCATCAGGACCTGCTGGGTGCGCAGGGCGATCTCGGCGGCCTGCGCGCTGGGCAGGGCGAGGGTCTCGTCGAGGGCGTTGGTGTGGAGGGAGTTGGTGCCGCCGAGGACGGCGGCGAGGGCCTCCACGGCGGTGCGCACGACGTTGTTGTACGGCTGCTGGGCGGTCAGCGAGACGCCCGCCGTCTGGGTGTGGAAGCGCAGCCACTGGGCCTTGTCGGTCTTCGCTCCGTAGACCTCCTTCATCCAGCGGGCCCAGATGCGGCGGGCCGCGCGGAACTTGGCGATCTCCTCGAAGAAGTCGAGGTGGGCGTCGAAGAAGAAGGACAGGCCGGACGCGAACGTGTCGACGTCCAGGCCGCGCGAGAGGCCCAGCTCGACGTAGCCGAAGCCGTCCGCGAGCGTGTAGGCGAGCTCCTGCGCGGCCGTCGCCCCGGCCTCGCGGATGTGGTAGCCGGAGACGGACAGCGGCTTGTACGCCGGGATGGAGCGCGCGCAGTGCTCCATCAGGTCGCCGATCAGACGCAGATGGGGCTCAGGCTGGAAGAGCCACTCCTTCTGCGCGATGTACTCCTTGAAGATGTCGGTCTGCAGCGTGCCGTTGAGGATGCCGGTGTCGACGCCCTGCCGCTCGGCGGCCACGAGGTACATGCAGAACACGGGGACGGCCGGGCCGCTGATCGTCATGGACGTCGTGACGTCGCCCAGCGGGATGTCCCCGAAGAGGATCTCCATGTCGGCGGCGGAGTCGATGGCGACGCCGCAGTGGCCGACCTCGCCGAGGGAGCGGGGGTCGTCGGAGTCACGGCCCATGAGGGTGGGCATGTCGAAGGCCACCGAGAGGCCGCCCCCGCCGTTGGCGAGGATCATCTTGTAGCGCTCGTTGGTCTGCTCGGCGTTGCCGAAGCCGGCGAACTGCCGGATGGTCCAGGTGCGGCCCCGGTAGCCGGTGGGGTACAGACCGCGGGTGAAGGGGTACTCCCCGGGCCAGCCGATGCGCTCGAAGCCCTCGTAGGAGTCACCGGGGCGGGGGCCGTAGACCGGGGCGACCTCGTCGCCGGAGAGCGTGGTGAAGTCGGCGTCGCGCTTGCGGGCCTTGTCGAACCGGGCCTGCCAGCGGCTGCGCCCCGCCTCAATGGCTGCTGCGTCCATGGTGGTCTCGTCTGCCTCTCCGCGCCCCGTGCAAGGCCCAAGGTCAAGAATTTAGTAGGACGTCCTACTAAATTTTCGCGCAAGAACGCCCCGGACACAAGGGGCGGCGTGTCCGGGGCGGTGTGGAGCGAATCGAAGCGGCGCGTTCGGGCGCGGCCGGGACCGGTCAGGCGCGGGCGGTCGCCGGGGCGGCGTCCGTGATCATCGGCTCGATCTCGCGGACGACGTTGCGCTCGACGAAGAAGGCGGCCGTCGGGATGGTGCCGGAGACCAGCACCCAGAGCAGCTTGCCCAGCGGCCACTTGGCCTTGGAGCCCAGGTCGAAGGCGAAGACCAGGTAGATGATGAAGAGCACGCCGTGGATCTGGGAGATCACGAGCGTCGCACCCGCACCTGTGTCGAAGCCGTATTTGAACACCATGCTGACGCACAGCACGAGCAGCATCACGGCAGTGAGATAGGCCATCACCCGGTAGCGGGTCAGCACGCTCTTCTTCATGCCCCTGAGGGTAACCGTCCGATTTGCACGATCTTCGCGCGGGTCACTCCTCGGCGAAGTCGCCCGACGCCACCCGCAGCGACCGCAGCATCCGGAAGATCTCCCCGCACTCGTCCGCGTCGTACGCGCCGAGCCCGAAGTCCATGGCCATCAGGTCGCGCGTGGCAGACTCGACGACCTCGCGGCCCTTGTCGGTGATCGAGGCCAGCGTGCCGCGCCCGTCGTTGGGGTTGGGCCGCTTGTCGACCAGGCCCGCCTTGACCAGCCGGTCCACGGTGTTGGTCACCGACGTGGGGTGCACCATCAGCCGCTCGCCGATCTTCGACATCGGCAGCTCGCCGGCCTTGGAGAAGGTCAGCAGCACCAGCGCCTCGTACCGCGCGAACGTCAGCCCGTACGGCTTGACGACCGCGTCGACCTGCCCGAGCAGGATCTGGTGCGCCCGCATGATCGAGGTGATCGCGGCCATGGACGGCACCGATCCCCAGCGCTGCTTCCAGAGCTCGTCGGCACGGGCGATGGGGTCGAAGGGGAGGCTGAGGGGCTTGGGCACGGAACGAGCCTACAGTTCGGGCATATCCCGGCCGGGGCCATCTCAGACTTCGGACGGCCGTCCGGGGTCCGTCGCCGCCGCCTCGCGCACCAGATGGACGGCGTCCGCGAGGCTCAGCCGCGGCTGGGCCTTGCGCAGCGCGCGGATCGCGTGGATCTCCTGCGCGTGCAGGTCCACGCCCTGGGCCGCGACGATGCCGCGCACCCACTCGCCCCGGATCTCGCTCTCCGGCCGCGCCGCCCGCTCGGCGATCAGCGCGGCCGCGCGCTCCAGGCCCGGCCGGTCCTCCGCGCTCGCACCCGCGAGCGCCTCGCGCACGGCCTCGGCGACCGCGTGCGAGTCGCGCAGGACGGCGACGCCGAGGTCGGGCCCGGAGTGCTTGGCTCCGCCCTTGAACAGTTCGAACATGGCTCGGCTCCCCCTGTCGATCTTCTTCGGGGGGCCGAGCGTACGGCACGGTGCCGAGGCCTCGTTCAGGAGGAGGCGCCGGCTCCGGATGCACCGTCGGCGAGGTAGCGCTCGACGGTCTCGACCTTGGACGTCAGCCCTCCGGTGACGCCCTGGCGGATGTCCGCCTTCAGTACGAGGGAGACCCGTCCGCAGCGCGCCTCGACGGCGGCGACGGCGCGCTTGACGACGTCCATGACCTCGTCCCACTCGCCCTCGACGGACGTGAACATCGCGTCCGTGCGGTTGGGCAGCCCGGACTCGCGCACGACGCGGACCGCGTCGGCGACGTACTCGCCGACGTCCTCGCCCACCCCGATCGGGGAGACGGAGAAGGCGACGATCATGCGTTGATCACGCCTTCCTTACGGGCGCGGGCGGCGATGACGGTCGCCTCGGCCTCGCGGCGCAGCATGCGGTCGGCGAAGAAGCCGCCGGCGGGCAGGACGGAGAGGACGAAGTAGAGGGCGGCGGTCTTCAGCTGCCACTTGGCCGTCACCCAGGCGTCGATCCAGAAGATCACGTAGATGATGAACAGCACACCGTGGACGCCGCCCATCACGGGCACGGCGTTGAAGTCGGTGGTCCGCTTCAGTACCGAGCAGACGATCAGGAGCAGGAAGGACACGGCCTCCGGAACGGAGACCAGGCGGAGCCGGCGCAGGGCGGAGGCGGTCTTGAGGTCCACGGGGGCACACCTTCGGTCGACGTGGCGGGACGGTCACAGCTTGTGATGGCATTCACAAGCTGCCCCATTGTCGCAGCCCCGAAAATGATCAGCGGATCCGGGTCCGTTCCGGAGTACTTCAGGGGCCATGGGGCCTGTTGGAGGCGTATGTCCGCCCGCTAGCGTCGGGGGCGTGGCTCAGTTTCGGCTCCACGGGAGCAAAGTTCTCGCCGTCGACATGGCGGGCGACGCGGTCAAGGCCAAGAACGGCTCGATGGTCGCGTACGAGGGCGATATGGCATTCAAGAAGATGACCGGCGGCGGTGACGGCCTGCGCGGCATGGTCACGCGCCGGCTCACCGGCGAACAGATGGAAGTCATGGAGGTGAAGGGGCACGGCACCTGCTACTTCGCCGACCGGGCGAGCGAGATCAACCTCGTCACGCTGCGCGGCGAGACGCTGTACGTGGAGGCCAGCAACCTGCTCTGCACGGACTCGGCGCTGCGGACCGGCACCACGTTCACGGGGCTGCGCGGCGCCTCGCAGGGCAACGGGCTGTTCACCACCACCGTCGAGGGCTCCGGCCAGGCGGCGATCCTCTCGGGCGGCACGGCGATCGTGCTGCGGGTGACCCCGCAGATGCCGCTTCAGGTCGACCCCGGCGCGTACATCGCGCACACCGGGCGGCTCAAGCAGCACTTCCAGTCCGGCGTGAACTTCCGGACTTTCATCGGGGAGGGCTCGGGAGAGGCCTTCCAGATCCGCTTCGAGGGCGAGGGGCTCGTGTACGTACAGCCGAGCGAGCGCAACACGATCGGGGGTGACGTCTAATGCCGTTCCGGCTTCTCAACTCGCGCATGGTCGAGGCCCAGGTCATTCCGGGGCAGCGGCTGTTCAGCCAGCGCGGCGCCATGCTCGCCTACAAGGGCGACGTCTCCTTCACCCCGAGCATCACCGGCGGCCAGGGCGGCGTCATGGGGATGATCGGCCGTCGCATCGCCAACGAGGCGACGCCGCTGATGACCGTGGAGGGCAGCGGCACCGTCATGTTCGGCCACGGCGGCCACCACGTCCACGTCATCGAGCTCTCGGGCGACACCCTCTACGTCGAGGCGGACCGGCTGCTGGCGTTCGACGGGACGCTGCAGCAGGGGACGATGTTCATGGGGTCGCAGGGCGGTGTGATGGGCATGGTGCGCGGTCAGGTCACCGGGCAGGGGCTGTTCACGACCACCCTCAAGGGGCACGGCGCGGTGGCCGTGATGGCGCACGGCGGCTTCATCGAGCTGCCGATCAATCCACAGCGCCCGGTCACCGTCGACCCGCAGGCCTACGTCGCCCACAGGGGTGACGTCCGCAACAAGCTGACGGCGGCCCTGGGTTGGCGTGAGGTCGTCGGCCGCGGCAGCGGCGAGGCGTTCCGGCTCGAGCTCTCGGGCAGCGGCACGGTGTACGTACAGGCCTCGGAGGAGAAGCTGTGAACGCCCCGGTCATCCATGACGCGTCGACCCTGCCGGCCGACGACAACGTCAATCCGTACGCCTTCAGCGTGGACCTCAAGGGTCAATGGTTCCTGCAGAAGGGGAAGATGATCGCCTACTACGGGCGGATCGACTTCCACGGCATCGGCCACGGCCCCCTGGACCGGCTGATCGCCGGCAGCTTCCACTCCCCCCTGCACGCCGCCGACTGGGTGGTGGCGGAGGGGCAGGGCAAGATGCTGCTCGCCGACCGGTCCTTCGACGTCAACTCCTACGACCTGGAGGACGGCAACCTCACCGTCCGCTCGGGCAATCTGCTGGCCTTCGAGCCGACGCTGGCGCTGAAGCAGTCCATCATCCCGGGCTTCCTGACCCTGATCGGCACGGGCAAGTTCGTGGCCGCCTCCAACGGTCCGGTCGTCTTCGTGGAGCCGCCGGTGCGCGTGGACCCGCAGGCGCTGGTGGGGTGGGCGGACTGCCCCTCGCCCTGCCACCACTACGACCACCAGTACATGCGCGGAGTGATGGGCGGCGTGCGCAGGCTCACGGGTATCGGCGGCGCCTCCGGCGAGGAGCACCAGTTCGAGTTCGTCGGGTCCGGGACGGTGCTGCTGCAGTCCACCGAGCAGCTGATGGAGGAGATCGCCACGGGCGAGGGTCCGCCGCAGCAGGCTGGCGTTCCGCACGCAAGTGCCGGAAATCAGACAATGACGCCCCGTCTGCCGGGCCAGCTCGGCGACCTCCAGCGCCGCTTCGGGCTGTGAGCGGTACCCTGCAGAGTGTGACGTCGAACGCATGACCTCTCCTTACGCTCGCCCGTAACCGCCCTTAGTTAATCTTTCAACTTCTTAGGTAGAATCCATCCATGGACACCGAGAACGGCACCCGCTGGCTCAGCGACGAGGAACAGGCCACCTGGCGCGCCCACCTGGACGTGAGCCGGCTGCTGATGCACCAGCTCGAACGGGACCTGCAGCCGTTCGGCCTCACCAACAACGACTACGAAATCCTGGTCAACCTCTCGGAGTCGGACGACCACCGGATGCGGATGAGCGATCTCGCGACTGCCACCCTGCAGTCCAAGAGCCGTCTGTCGCACCAGATCACGCGCATGGAGAACGCCGGGCTCGTCCGCCGGGAGAACTGCGAGTCCGACCGGCGCGGGCTGTTCGCGGTCCTCACCGAACAGGGCTGGGAGACCATGCGCAAGGTCGCCCCGCACCACGTCGCCTCCGTGCGCGAGCACTTCGTCGACCTGCTGTCGCCACAGGAGCTCAAGGCGCTCCACGAGTCCCTGGCCCCGGTGGCCCGGCACCTGCGCTCCACGCGCGGCAAGGTCTGACCGCCCGTCGGCCCCACGGACATGAGATGAGCCCGGCGCACGCGCCGGGCTCATCTCATGTCCGTGCCGCGTTCTCCGTGAGACCGGCGACGAGTTCGTCCGCCGCCGCGTAAGGGTCGGTCTCACCGGCCACGACCCGGGCCGCGAGAGCACCCACGCGCCGGTCGCCCCGCAGGTCCCCGATGCGCTCGCGCAGTGCGGTGACCGCGATGGTCTCGACCTCCCGCGCCGCCCGCAGCCGGCGGCGCTCGGTCAGGGCGCCCCGCTCCTCCATCCACGCGCGGTGCTTCTCCAGGGCCTCGACGACCTCGTCCGTGCCCTCGCCGCGGGCGGCCACCGTCTTCACGATCGGGGGCCGCCAGTCGCCGGGGGCGCGGGCCTCGCCCAGACCCAGCATGTGGTTGAGCTCGCGGGCCGTGGCGTCGGCGCCGTCCCGGTCGGCCTTGTTGACGACGTAGACGTCGCCGATCTCCAGGATTCCGGCCTTGGCGGCCTGGATGCCGTCACCCATTCCGGGGGCGAGCAGCACCACGGACGTATCGGCCTGGGAAGCGATCTCCACCTCCGACTGACCCACGCCCACCGTCTCCACGAGCACCACCTCGCAGCCGGCCGCGTCCAGCACCCGGATCGCCTGCGGGGCGGCCCACGCGAGGCCGCCGAGGTGGCCGCGCGTGGCCATGGAGCGGATGTAGACGCCCGGGTCGGAGGCGTGCTCGGACATCCGCACCCGGTCGCCCAGCAGGGCGCCCCCGGAGAAGGGCGAGGAGGGGTCGACGGCCAGGACGCCGACCCGCTTGCCCATGCGGCGGTACGCGCTCACCAGCGCCGAGGTCGACGTCGACTTGCCGACGCCGGGCGAGCCCGTGATGCCCACGACGTAGGCGTGGCCCGTGAGTGGGGCCAGGGCGGCCATCACCTCGCGCAGCTGCGGGGACGCCCCCTCCACCAGTGAGATCAGCCGGGCCACGGCCCGCGGCCGGCCCTCCCGTGCCTGCTCGACCAGCGTGGGGACGTCCGCCATGACTGCTCCGTTTCGTTCCGGTCCGTTCGGGTCCCGCTCGGGTCCGCCGCGAGGGTCAGTTGCCGGGGACGCGGAGGATCAGGGCGTCGCCCTGGCCGCCGCCGCCGCACAGGGCCGCGGCGCCGACGCCGCCGCCGCGCCGCTTCAGCTCCAGCGCGAGGTGGAGCACGATGCGGGCGCCCGACATGCCGATGGGGTGACCGAGCGCGATGGCCCCACCGTTGACGTTCACCTTTTCCGGGGATACGCCCAGATCCTTCATTGACTGCACCGAAACGGCGGCGAATGCCTCATTGATCTCGATGAGGTCGAGGTCCTCGACGCCCAGCCCCTCCTTGCCCAGCGCATGCCGTATGGCGTTGGACGGCTGCGACTGCAGGGAGTTGTCGGGGCCGGCCACATTGCCGTGGGCGCCGATCTCGGCGATCCACGCCAGGCCCAGCTCCTCGGCCTTGGCCTTGCTCATCACGACCACGGCGGCCGCGCCGTCGGAGATCTGCGAAGACGTGCCGGCGGTGATCGTGCCGTCCTTGGCGAAGGCGGGCCGCAGCTTGGCCAGCGACTCCACGGTGGTCTCCGCGCGGATGCCCTCGTCCTTGCTGAAGACGACCGGCTCGCCCTTGCGCTGCGGGATCTCCACGGGGGTGATCTCCGCCTCGAACAGACCGTTCTTCTGGGCGGCGGCCGCCCGCTGGTGGGAGCGGGCCGCGACCTCGTCCTGCTCGGCGCGGCGGATGCCGAGGCGGGTGTTGTGCTTCTCGGTGGACTCGCCCATCGCGATGTTCTCGAAGGCGTCCGTCAGCCCGTCGTGGGCCATGGCGTCGAGCATCCCGACCGCGCCGTACTTGAAGCCCTCGCGGGACTTGGGCAGCAGGTGCGGGGCGTTGGTCATCGACTCCTGACCGCCGGCCACCACGATGTCGAACTCACCCGCGCGGATGAGCTGGTCGGCCAGCGCGATGGCGTCGAGGCCGGACAGGCAGACCTTGTTGACCGTCAGCGCGGGGACGCTCATGGGAATGCCGGCCTTGACGGCCGCCTGGCGGGCGGGGATCTGCCCGGCGCCGGCCTGCAGGACCTGGCCCATGATCACGTACTGCACCTGGTCGCCGCCGATCCCGGCCCGGTCGAGGGCGGCCTTGATGGCCACCGCCCCCAGGTCGGCGCCCGAGAAGGTGCGCAGCGAGCCCAGCAGCCGGCCCATGGGCGTGCGCGCGCCCGCGACGATGACGGAGGTCGTACCGGATGTTCCGTTCGTACCAGACATGGGCGCTGCCCCTTCGAGCGGAGGATGTTAACGACGGTTTCCGTCAATGTACTGAGCAGTACCGCACCGGGTCACCGGGCCGAAGGTGTGATCGCGCGCACGTTGCGTAACCACCCCGTCCGGCGGTGCACTGGAGCCATGCTGACGCGCATCGACCACATCGGGATCGCCTGCTTCGACCTCGACAGGACTGTCGAGTTCTACCGTGCCACGTACGGCTTCGAGGTGTTCCACACCGAGGTCAACGAGGAACAGGGCGTCCGTGAAGCCATGCTCAAAATCAACGGGACGTCCGACGGCGGGGCCTCGTACCTGCAGCTGCTCGAGCCCACCCGCGAGGACTCCGCGGTCGGCAAGTGGCTTGCCAAGAACGGCGAGGGCGTTCACCACATCGCGTTCGGTACGCCCGACGTCGACGCCGACGCCCAGGCCGCCCGGGAGAAGGGTCTGCGGGTGCTCTACGACGAGCCCCGCACCGGATCCATGGGCTCGCGCATCACCTTCCTGCACCCGAAGGACTGTCACGGAGTGCTGACGGAACTGGTCACCTCCGCGCCTTCTGGGACGACAGAGCACTGACCCTCCCCTTCCCCGGCCGGTAGAGTGCAGGTTCGGCCGGGTACGGGTGGCCCCCGGACCGGGCTGTACCGATGATCTGACACCATTTCTTCGGAAGGGCGGGCTCCGGGTTCCACACCGACGCAGTACGGGGCCGGCCGCCGACGCGACCAGGGGACGGATGGACCGCGCTGTGCGGGGCTACGAGCGCCAGGAGAGTCAGCTGGAGGAAGCCGACCACCTCTCGAAGTTCGAGGCCGAGATGAAGCGGCTGAAGACCGAGCGGGAAAAGGCTGTCCAGCACGCCGACGACCTCGGCTACCAGGTCGAGGTGTTGCGCGCCAAGCTCCACGAGGCGCGTCGCAACCTCGCCCACCGTCCCGCCTATGACTCGGCGGACATCGGGTACCAGGCGGAGCAGCTGCTCCGCAATGCCCAGATCCAGGCCGAGCAGCTGCGCTCCGACGCCGAGCGCGAGCTGCGCGAGGCCCGGGCCCAGACGCAGCGGCTGCTGCAGGAGCACGCCGAGCAGCAGGCCCGCATGGAGGCGGAGCTGCACGCCGAGGCGGTGGCCCGCCGCCAGCGCCTCGACGAGGAGCTGAACGAGCGCCGCCGCACCGTCGAGTCGCACGTCAACGAGAACGTCGCCTGGGCCGAGCAGCTGCGGGCCCGTACGGAGTCCCAGGCCCGCCGGCTGCTGGAGGAGTCGCGGGCCGAGGCCGAGCAGTCCCTCGCGGCCGCCCGCGCCGAGGCCCAGCGGCTGGCCGAGCAGGCCAGCGGGCGGCTCGGCGCGGCAGCCGAGGAGGCCCGTGCCGAAGCCGAAGCGATCCTGCGCCGGGCGCGCACGGACGCCGAGCGGCTGCTGACCGCCGCCTCCGCGCAGGCGCAGGAGGCCACCGACCACGCCGAGCAGCTGCGCTCCAGCACCAGCGCCGAGTCCGACCAGGCCCGTACCGCGGCCGCGGAGATGACGCGCACCGCCGAGGCCCGCATCCAGGAGGCCGACACGGCGCTGCGCGAGGCGCGCGCCGAGGCGGAGAAGCTGGTCACCGAGGCGAAGGAGGCCGCCACCCGGCGGCTGTCCGCCGCCGAGTCGGACAACGAGCAGCGCACCCGTACGGCCCGGGCGGAGATCGCCCGCCTGGTGAGCGAGGCCACCAAGGAGGCCGAGACCCTGCGGGCCGAGGCCGAGCAGCTGCGGGCCGACGCCGCCGCCGAGGCCGAGCGGCTGCTGGCCGAGGCCGCCGAGAAGGCGCGCAGTTCCGTCGCCGAGGACTCCGCCGCGCAGCTCGCCAAGGCCGCCCGTACGGCCGAGGAGGTGCTGGCCAAGGCGTCGCAGGACGCCCAGGCCACGACCAAGGCCGCCGCGGCCGAGGCCGAGCGGATCCGCCGGGAGGCCGAGGCCGAGGCCGAGCGGCTGCGGGCCCAGGCCGCGGACACCGCCGAGCAGCTCAAGGGCGAGGCGAAGGACGACACCGAGGAGTACCGCGCCCGCACCGTCGAGCTCCAGGAGGAGGCGCGGCGGCTGCGCGGCGAGGCCGAGCAGCTGCGGGCCGAGGCCGTCGCCGAGGGCGAGCGGATCCGTGGCGAGGCCCGCCGTGAGGCGGTCCAGCAGATCGAGGAGGCGGCCAGCACCGCCGAGGAGCTCCTGGTCAAGGCGAAGGCCGACGCCGAGGAGACCCGCGGCGGCGCGAGCGCCGAGAGCGAGCGCGTACGGGCCGAGGCGGCCGAGCGCGCGGCCGGCTTGCGCAAGCAGGCCGAGGAGGCCCTGGAGCGGGCCCGCGCCGAGGCCGAGGAGATGGCCGAGGAGGCCGAGGACCACGCCGAGCGCACCCGCGAGGAGGCCGCCGAGGCGGCCCGCCGTGTGCGCGAGGAGGCCGAGCGCGCCGCGCGGGCGCGCACCGAGGAGGCCGCCGAGGAGCTGGCCCGGCTGCAGGGCGAGGCCGAGCAGCGCCTCGAGGCGGCGGAGACGGCGCTGCGCGAGGCCCGTGCGGAGGCCGAGCGGCTGCGCCGCGAGGCGGCCGAGGAGACCGAGCGGCAGCGCGCGGAGTCCGCGGAGCGGGTCCGTACGCTGCGGGCCCAGGCCGAGGAGGAGGCCGAGCGGCTGCGTTCCGAGGCGGCCGCGGAGGCGTCGGAGGCGCGTGCCGAGGGCGAGGCGACCCTGGCGCGGCTGCTGGGCGAGGCCGAGGAGGAGGCCGAGCGGCTGCGCTCGGAGGCGCAGGAGAGCGCCGACCGGGTCCGCGCCGAGGCCAACGCCGCCGCCGAGCGCACGGCCGCCGAGGCGGCCGAGGCGCTGGCCGCGGCGCAGGAGGAGGCCGCCCGGCGCCGTCGTGAGGCGGAGGAGCTGCTCGGGGACGCCCGTACCGAGGCGCAGGCCGAGCGCGAGGCGGCGCGCGAGCAGAGCGAGGAGCTGCTGGCTTCGGCGCGCAAGCGGGTCGCCGAGGCGCAGGAGGAGGGCCGGCGCCTGGTCGAGGAGGCGGAGCAGCGGGCGGGCGAGCTCGTGGCCGCCGCCGAGCAGACCGCGCAGCAGGTGCGTGACTCCGTGGCCGGGCTGCACGAGCAGGCCGAGGAGGAGATCGCCGGCCTGCGGTCGGCGGCCGAGCACAACGCCGAGCGGACGGTCACCGACGCCCAGATCGAGGCGGACCGGGTCCGGGCCGAGGCCTACGCCGAGCGCGAGCGGGCGGACGAGGACGCCGCCCGTACGCGTGCGGAGGCCAAGGCGGCCTCGGACGCGGCGAAGGAGCTGGCGGAGCGCACGGTCGCCGAGGCCACGGCCGAGGCCGAGCGGGTGGAGAGCGCGGCGGCCCGGGTGCTGGACGAGGCGCGGGAGGCGGCCAACGCCCGTCGTGCCGAGGCGGCCCAGCAGGCCGACGAGCTGCTCGCCGAGGCCATGGCCGAGGCGGAGAAGCTGGCCGCGGACGCGGCCGGCACCGTGGCGAAGGCCCGGGAGAGCGCCGACGCCCACCGGGCGGAGGCGTCCGCGGACGCGGACCGGGTGATCGCCGAGGCCGCGAAGGAGGCGGAGCGGCTTCGCGGCGAGGCCGCCCGCACGGTCGAGGAGGCGCGCGAGGCGGCCGAGGCGCACCGGGCGGAGGCCGACGCCGATGCCGAGCGGCTGCGGTCCGAGGCGGCCCGCGTCCTGGACGGGGCCCGCGAGGACGCCGGTACCCGTCGTGCGGAGGCGGCCCAGCAGGCGGACGAGCTGATCGCCGAGGCCACGAGCGAGGCGGAGAAGATGGCGGCCGAGGCCGCCCGCATCGTCACCGAGGCCCGCGAGGAGGCCGAGGGTCACCGGGCCGAGGCGTCCGCGGACGCGGACCGGCTGATCGCCGAGGCGGCCGAGATGGTCGAGGCCGCCCGGCTCGAGGCGGCCCGCTTCGAGGAGCAGGCCCGCGAGGCGGCGGAGGCCCACCGGGCCGAGGCCGCCGCGGACGCCGAGCGACTGCGGGCCGAGGCGGCCCGCACGGTGGACGAGGCGCGCGAGGCGGCGAACGCCCGCCGCGCCGAGGCCGCGCAGCAGGCCGACGAGCTCATCGCCGAGGCCACGAGCGAGGCGGAGAAGATGGCCGCCGAGGCCGCCCGCATCGTCACCGAGGCCCGCGAGCAGGCCGACGCCCACCGGGCCGAGGCCGAGGGACAGGCCGATCGCACGCTGGGCGAGGCCACCGCGGAGGCGGAGCGGCTGCGGGTCGCCGCGGCCGAGAAGAAGGCCAAGGCGGACGAGCAGGCCGAGGCCGTCCTCGCCAAGGCGACCGCCGAGGCCGAGCGGGTGGTGGCGGACGCGTCCGCCAGGGCGCAGCAGATGCGCACGGACGCCTCCGACGCGCTGGCGTCGGCCGAGCAGGACGCGGCGCGTACGCGCGCCGAGGCCCGCGAGGACGCGAACAAGATCCGGACCGAGGGCCGGGCGGAGGCCGAGCGCATCGTCGACGAGGCGGCCGAGCTCACCTCGTCCGCGCAGGACGACGCCGACCGCATCGTGGACAAGGCGCGGGAGGCGGCGAACGCCCGCCGCGCCGAGGCCGCGCAGCAGGCCGACGAGCTCATCGCCGAAGCCACGAGCGAGGCGGAGAAGATGGCCGCCGAGGCCGCCCGTGCGCTGGCGGAGGCCACCGAGGCCGCCGACGCGCGCCGGGCGGAGGCCGACGCGCAGGCCGAGCGGGTGCTGGCCGAGGCCGCCGGGGAGGCGGAGCGGCTGCGGTCGGACGCCGACGCGGTGCTGGAGAGCGCCCGCGACGAGGCCCGGCGGACCGCCGACGAGGCGCGGGAGGCGGCGAACGCCCGCCGCGCGGAGGCGGCCGAGCAGGCGGACACGCTGGTCACCGAGGCGACGGCGGAGGCCGAGCGGATGGCGGCCGAGGCCGCCGAGGCCCTCGCCGCCGCGCAGGAGGACGCCAACAGCACGCGTGCCGACTCCGCGAAGATCAAGGCCGACGCGGTCCTGGAGGCGGAGCGGCTGCGGGCCGAGGCCCGTGCCGAGGCCGAGCGGACCGTGGACCAGGCGCGGGACGCGGGCGCCAAGCGGCTGGCGGACGCCGCCGAGCAGGCGGACGCGCTGATCGCGAAGGCCCAGGAGGAGGCCGTACGGGCCGCCACGGCGGCCGAGGAGCAGGCCGACACCATGGTGGGCGCGGCCCGCAAGGAGGCCGAACGGATCGTCAAGGAGGCCACCGGCGAGGGCAACGCGCTGGTGGAGCAGGCGCGTACGGACGCCAACACCCTGCTCGCCGAGGCCCGTGGGGACGCCACGGCCATAAGGGACCGGGCCGAGGAGCTGCGCTCGCGGCTCGAGGGCGAGGTCGAGGAGCTGCACGAGCGGGCGCGCCGGGAGGCGTCCGAGGCGATGCAGTCCGCGGGCGAGCGCTGCGACAAGCTCGTCGCGGCGGCCACCGAACAGCTGGCGAACGCCGAGGAGAAGGCGGAGAAGCTGATCTCGGACGCCCAGGGCGAGGCCAGCAAGGTGCGCATCACCGCCGTGAAGAAGGCGGACGCGCTGATCAAGGAGGCGGAGCAGAAGAAGACCGCCGCCGTACGCGAGGCGGAGCGCCTGCGCACCGAGGCTCAGCAGGAGGCCTCGCGCCTTCTCGAGGAGGGAAAGCGGGAGTTGGAGGTCCTGGTCCGTCGTCGCGAGGACATTCAGGCCGAGATTTCCCGTGTCCAGGACGTGTTGGAAGCGTTGGAATCATTTGAGTCCCCCGGGGCAGGCGGCTCCAAGGAGGGCGGGGTGAAGGCGGCGGCTGGTGCCGGCGCAACTCGATCGGGTGGCAAGCAGTCACAGAAGTAACACTCAATCGAGGGGTCGGTTTCCGGAATCCTCAACTGTCTACTTCCATCTGCTCGATGAGACGCCGCTCACGCCCCTAGGATTCCTCTATCACCTCACCGGTCTCTTATGACAGGAACCCCATGAGCGACACTTCCTCCCCCTTCGGCTTCGAGTTGGTGCGGCGTGGATACGACCGCGGCCAGGTGGACGACCGCATTACCAAGCTCGTAGCGGACCGTGACAGCGCCCTGGCGCGGATCACCTCGCTGGAAAAGCGCATCGAGGAGCTCCACCTCGAGACGCAGAACGCTCAGGCACAGATCAATGACGCGGAGCCGTCGTACGCGGGGCTCGGCGCGCGGGTCGAGAAGATTCTCCGGCTGGCCGAGGAAGAGGCCAAGGACCTGCGGGAAGAGGCCCGGCGCGCCGCCGAGCAGCACCGCGAGCTGGCCGAGTCGGCCGCGCAGCAGGTGCGCAACGACGCCGAGTCGTTCGCCGCCGACCGCAAGGCGAAGGCGGAGGACGAGGGCGCGCGGATCGTCGAGAAGGCGAAGGGCGACGCGGCCACGCTGCGTGCCGAGGCGCAGAAGGACGCGCAGTCCAAGCGCGAGGAGGCGGACGCCCTCTTCGAGGAGACCCGTGCCAAGGCCGCCCAGGCCGCGGCGGACTTCGAGACCAACCTGGCCAAGCGCCGCGAGCAGTCCGAGCGCGACCTGGCCTCGCGCCAGGCCAAGGCGGAGAAGCGGCTGGCGGAGATCGAGCACCGCGCCGAGCAGCTGCGCCTGGAGGCGGAGAAGCTGCGCACGGACGCGGAGCGCCGGGCCCGGCAGACGGTGGAGACCGCGCAGCGTCAGGCCGAGGACATCGTCGCCGACGCCAATGCCAAGGCCGACCGCATCCGCAGCGAATCCGAGCGCGAGCTGGCGGCGCTCACCAACCGCCGCGACAGCATCAACGCCCAGCTGACCAACGTCCGCGAGATGCTGGCCACGCTGACCGGAGCGGCCGTGGCCGCGGCCGGGGTTCCGGGTGATGACGAGCCGATCTCGCGCGGCGTCCCGGCCCAGCAGAGCCGCTGACGCGGCACGCTGCACGGAACGTACGTCGCTCGTTCGGGGGATCCTGTGTTCAGCGCGCCCTGTCGCCGCCTCGGGTGGCGGCCGGGCGCGCTGAGTGCTTCCTGCCGGTTTCCCCGGAGGCCGTGCCACCGGTGGCGGGCCGGCCGGGGCGCCCTTACCGTGGCTGAATGATCGAGCTGGCGGGTCTGACCAAGCACTACGGCGACGTGCGCGCCGTGGATCACCTCACGTTCACCGTGCGGCCCGGCATCGTCACCGGCTTTCTCGGCCCCAATGGCGCGGGCAAGTCCACGACCATGCGGATGATGCTCGATCTGGACAATCCGACCAGCGGCACGGTCCGCATCGACGGCCGGCACTACCGCGAACTGCACGACCCGCTCAAGGTCGTGGGTGCCCTGCTGGACGCCAAGGCGATGCACGGCGGTCGCAGCGCCTACAACCATCTGCTGTGCCTGGCGCAGAGCAACGGCATCCCCCGTACGCGCGTTCGTGAAGTCCTGGACACCGTGGGCCTGTCGTCGGTGGCCGGAAAGCGCTCCAAGGGCTTCTCGCTCGGCATGGGCCAGCGCCTGGGCATCGCCGCCGCGCTCCTGGGCGACCCGCAGATCCTGATGTTCGACGAGCCGGTCAACGGACTCGACCCCGAGGGCATCCACTGGATCCGCAACCTCATGAAGAACCTGGCCACCCAGGGCCGTACGGTCTTCGTCTCCTCCCACCTGATGAGCGAGATGGCGCTGACCGCCGACCACCTCGTGGTCATCGGCCAGGGGCGGCTGCTCGCGGACACGAGCATGGCGGACTTCATCAGGGAGAACTCCCGCTCGTACGTCCGGGTGCGCACCCCGAACCAGGAGCGGCTGCGGGACGTGCTGCACGGCGCGGGCATCGACTTCGCACCCGGCGGCGACGGCTCCCTGGAGGTCGAGGGCGAGGACGCCCCGCACCTGGGCGAGCTGGCCGCCCGGCACCAGATCGTGCTGCACGAGCTGAGTCCTCAGCAGGCCTCGCTGGAGGAGGCGTTCATGCGGCTCACCGCCGGGTCGGTGGAGTACCACGCGCACGACGACCACCGGCCGCCGGCGGGGGCGCCGCCGGGGGCGGGCGGTGAGGCGGCGGTCTGGGGGGCCGGTTGGCGGGAGAAAAAGATGAAGGGGTCCTGACGATGGCGGCGGTGAATCAGGTTCTCGCGTCGGAATGGACGAAGATCAAATCGGTGCGCTCCACGGTGTGGACGCTCGGGATCGCGGTGGTCGTCACGGTCGCCCTCGGCGCGCTGATCAGCGCTTTGAGCAAGAAGGACTTCGACAATCTGTCGGTCGAGGACAAGATCCGATTCGATCCGACGTTCCTCAGCTTCGCGGGTATGGGACTCGGTCAGCTGGCATTGATCGTCTTCGGCGTGCTGGTCGTTTCCAACGAATACAGCACCGGAATGATCCGCACTTCGCTGGCGGCCGTTCCCCAGCGCGGCGTCTTTCTCTTCAGCAAGATCATTGTCGCCACGCTGCTGGCATTCGTGGTCGCCATGGTCACCAGCTTTGTGGCGTTCTTCGTCGGCCAGGCGATGCTCGGCAGCCACAAGGCGCACCTCGGCGACCCCGGGGTCCTGCGCGCGGTATTCGGCGGCGCCCTCTACATGACGCTGATCACGGTGTTCTCGATGGGGGTGGCGGCGATGCTGCGCAGCCCCATGCTCTCGCTCGGCATTCTGATGCCGTTCTTCTTTCTCATCTCCGCCATCCTCGGCAATGTGCCGGCCACGAAGAAGGTGGGGCAGTACCTGCCGGACCAGGCGGGCCAGAAGGTGATGCAGGTCGTCACGGCCGGGGACGACGCGCCGTACGGGCCGTGGGGCGGCTTCACGATCATGGTGCTGTGGGTGGTGGCGGCGCTGATCGGCGGCTACGTCCTGCTGAAGAGGCGGGACGCGTAGGGCGGGCCCGTTTCGGTCCGGGCCCGGCGTGGGGAGAGAACCCGGCATGACGCGGCGGCGCACCCTGCGGGATCTCGGGCTGGACGTCGCTCCCGCGCGGCATCCGCTCAGTTATCCCGGCCGGCCGGTCACCGAGCCCGTGCTGCTGGCCGGTGAGGAGCTGCTGGCGCTGGCCCCGGGGCCGGGGCGGCTCGGCTCGTGGCGCATCGGCGCCGCGACGCTCGACCAGGCCCTCGCCTCCCTCGGCGGGGCGGCCACCGGCCGCCGTCACCCGGTCCTCGCCGTGGGGTCCAACGCCTCCCCCGCCCAGCTCGCCCACAAGCTCACCCGTGAGGGCCTGGCGGCCACCGTTCCGATGGTGCCGGTCCGCACGCGCGGCATCGGGGTCGGCTGCTCCGGCCACATCGGCCGCTTCGGGTACGTGGCGGCGGCGCCGTACGCCGACCCGGCCGCCGAGCGCGTGCTCGTGGCCGGCTGGCTGGACGCCGAGCAGCTCGCGGTCGTGGACGCCACGGAGCTCAACTACCGGCGGGTCCTGCTGCCCGGCGACGCGTTCGCGCTGAGCCTGCCGTCCGGGGCGCGGCTGGCGGGCGCGTATCTGTACGTCAGCAAGTGGGGCGTGCTCACCGACCCCGGCAGCGGGCTGGTCCGCCCCGGCGGCGGGGACCAGAGCGCCCTGCTCGCCGCCCTCCTGCTGGGCTCGGCGCGGCTGCGCGCCCTGCTCGGCCCCGACCCGGCGGGCTGGGTCGCGCGGGCGGCGGCCGACCCGCAGGTCCGGGCGGCGGGGGCCCGGGTGTTCGCGGCCGAGGGCTGGGTGCGCAGGTCGGAGGGGCTCCCGGCGGGCGGCGGCGCGGCGGCACGCTCGTACGACGAACTGGAGGAGACCTCCTCCTTACCGCCGCCATAACTCACGCATATCGGGAACCGTCAACCCCTCGTCTATCCTCCTAACCCTTACGGGGGCTATCGCCCTGACCAAGCTCGCAAGGGGCGGAGAATGATCGAGGCAGTCGGTCTGACGAAGCGCTACGGCGCCAAGACAGCCGTGCACAACCTGACGTTCCGGGTGCGACCGGGTGCCGTCACCGGCTTCCTGGGGCCCAACGGTTCCGGCAAGTCGACCACCATGCGCATGATCCTCGGTCTGGACATGCCCACGTCCGGCCGGGTCACCATCGGCGGCCACCCCTTCCACAAGCTCCCCAACGCCCCGCGGCAGGTCGGCGCGCTGCTCGACGCCAAGGCCGTGCACGGCGGGCGCAGCGCCCGTCAGCACCTGCTGTCGCTCGCCCAGCTCTCCGGCATCCCGGCCCGCCGCGTGGACGAGGTCCTCGGCGTGGTCGGCCTGCAGGACGTGGCCAGGAGGCGCTCCAAGGGCTTCTCCCTCGGCATGGGCCAGCGCCTGGGCATCGCCGCCGCGCTCCTGGGCGACCCGCAGGTGCTGCTCTTCGACGAGCCGGTCAACGGGCTCGACCCCGAGGGCATCCTCTGGGTCCGCAATCTCATGAAGCGGCTGGCCGCGGAGGGCCGCACCGTCTTCGTCTCCTCGCACCTGATGAGCGAGATGGCGCTGACAGCCGACCACCTGATCGTCATCGGGCGCGGGCAGCTGATGGCCGACATGAGCGTCAAGGACTTCATCTCCGCGAACTCCGCGGACTTCGCGCGCGTCCGTACGCCCGAGGGCGAGCCGGAGGGCCGCGAGAAGCTGACGGCCGCGCTGGTCGAGGCCGGTGCGCAGGTCCTGCCGGAGCAGGACGGCGCCCTGCGGGTGACGGGGCTGGCGCTGCCGCGGATCAGCGACCTCGCGCACGGCGCGGACGTCCGTCTGTGGGAGCTCTCCCCGCACCAGGCCTCCCTGGAGGAGGCGTACATGCGGATGACCCAGGGCGCGGTCGACTACCGCTCCACCGCCGACCAGCGCGCCGGCCTCCAGCCGGCCGCCCAGCCGTGGCAGCAGCCCGCCGCGGCCCCGCAGGGCTGGCCGGAGCAGGCGTACCCGGTCCTGCCGGGCGAGCAGCCGAACCCCTACGCCCAGCCCCAGCCCCCGCAGCCGCAGCCCGCCGCCCCCGCGGCCGCGGCCGCGCCGCAGCAGCCCGCCGCCACGCCCCCCGCTCCCGTGACCGCCCCCGCCGACCTGACCAAGCGCGACAGCGAGGACGCCCGATGACCACCCCGCAGCAGCCCCCCGCGCCCCCGCAGCACGCCCCGCAGCACCCGCAGCAGCCGCCCGTGGGCGCGCCCGCCTACGCCCAGCAGCACGCCCCGCAGGCGGGCTACTGGCCCGGCCAGGCGCCCGCCGGCGGCCCGGTCGGCTACGTATCGCCGATCCCGATCCGCAAGGCCACCCTCGCCGACGCCCTGCTCTCCGAGTGGACCAAGATCCGCTCCGTCCGCTCGACGATGTGGACGCTCGGTGTGATGGTCCTGCTCGTCGTGGGCATCGGCCTGCTGGTCGCGGTGGCGTACAGCAGCACGAACGGCTCGCTGGAGCGCACCTCCCCGCTGTCGCTGGGCTTCTTCGGCATCCTGCTGGGCATCGTCTGCGTGATCACGCTGGGGGTGCTGACGATCTCGTCGGAGTACGGCACGGGCCTGATCCGTACGACCCTGACCGCCTGCCCGAACCGCGGCCGCGTGCTGACGGCCAAGGCGATCGTCTTCTTCCTGCTGACGTTCATGATCACGCTGGTGTCGACCGTGCTCGTGGCGATGGCGGACGTCGCGCTGCTGGGCGACCGGTCCTCCACCGATCCGACCGGGGAGGAGTGGCTGCGGGCGACGGTCGGCGTGAGCCTGTACGTGGCGACGCTGGGCCTGCTGGCGCTCGCCGTCGGCACGCTGCTGCGGCACTCCGCCGGGGCCATCACGGTCATGCTGGGCGTGGTGCTGCTGCCGCTGGTCATGGCGATGTTCATGATGGGCGAGACCCTCGAGGACCTGCGCAAGGGTCTGTTCGAGTACTCGATCCCCAACCAGATGTCGGCGTTCTACATGAGCGCTGCCGACGCGGTCACCGACGGCCCCACGGGCTGGGACCCGCTGTGGATCATGCTGGGCGTGGCCGCGGCCGCCCTGGCCGGTGCGTACGCCTCGCTGCTGCGGCGCGACGCCTAGGCCGGGGACGCCCTCAGTACCTCGGCGCGTTACGGGACCGCTGGAGCCGCGCGCTCCGGCGGTCCTTCGCGTTCCAGCAGGCCTTGTGCCAGTGGCGCCGGTCGTCGACCCCCGCGCCGTGCTGCGGCCAGGCGACCACGTGCGGCACCCCCGGCGGGATCTCCTGGTCGCAGCCGGGGCAGCGGTAGTGCTTGGCCGCCGCGCCGCCGCCGATCATGCGGACCGCCCACTCCTCGCCCTGCCAGCTCTCCGTGCGCTCCAGGCCGTACCGCTCGCCGCTCCCGTCGCGCGGGAGGGGGGTGTGTTTGTCGGCGCCGCCTCGCGGGCGGTTTCGGCGCGGGGACACGGGGCACCTCGGAAGGTCTGGGGCTACGGGTCGCGAACAGCCTACGCGGGACGGTCACCGCCCCGGCCCGGCATCCTCGCGCCCCTATGGCGCCTGCGCTCCGATCATCATGAAAACTTCACGCTCGGCCGTACCTTTGGCACGTGTCAGCCGTTATTGCCTCCAGGGGGGTGCCGCGTCGGTCGCTAGGAGGAACAAGAGCGATGCGCGTTGGAGCATTTGTCCTGGCCGCCCAGTTCCCGGGCCAGGGCCACGAGGAGGCGCTGTACCGGGCCGTGCGGTCGGCCGAGGTCGCCGAGGAGGCGGGGCTGGCCGCCGTCTGGCTGGCGGAACACCACTTCGTCCCGTACGGAGTCTGTCCGTCCGCCGTCACCCTGGCCGCCCTCCTGCTCGGCCGTACCCGTGCCATCGAGGTCGGCACCGCCGTGAGCGTGCTCCCCACCACGCACCCCGTCGCGCTGGGCGAGCAGGCGGCGCTGCTGCACCTGACCTCGGGCGGCCGCTTCACCCTCGGGGTGGGCCGGGGCGGCCCGTGGGTCGACCTGGAGGTGTTCAACTCAGGCCTGGGGGCGTACGAAGAGGGGTTCCCCGAATCGCTCGAATTGCTGATGCGGTGGCTGCGCGAACCCCGGGTCGGCAGCGACGGGGAGCGGTTCGCCTTCCGCGAGGTGCCCGTCGTGCCGCGGCCGGACGACGCGCTGGGCTCCGCCGGGCCCGGCGTGATCGTCGCCTGTACCTCGCCCGCGAGCGTGCGACTGGCCGCGGCGCACGGGCTGCCGATGCTGCTCGGCATGCACAGCACGGACGAGGAGAAGGCCGGGATGGTCGCCTTCTGGCGCAAGTGCGCCCTGGAGTCGGGGAGTTCGCCGGAGGAGGTGGCCGCGGCCGGTCATGTGGCGGCGGGCGTCGTACAGATCGCGGACCGCCGCGAGGAGGCGGCGCAGACGCTGCTGAAGGCGATGCCGGGGTGGTTCCACTACGGCCTGTCGGCCCATGTGACGGTCGACGGCAGAGCGCGCCCGATGCGCGATCCCCTCGCCTATACGGAGCTGCTGTGCGAGCTGCATCCCGTCGGCTCGCCCCGGCTGTGCGCGGACCGGCTCGCGGCCACCTCCGAGCGCACGGGCATCAACCGCTTCGCCCTCCTGGCCGAGGGCTCGGGCGATCTGGCGGCCACCGAGGAGAACCTGCGCCGGCTCGGCGCCGAAGTGCTGCCGCTGCTCGCCTGAGGCTCGGCCGCTGTCGGTCCGGTCCGCCGTCCGAGCTCGCCCGTCCCTTGGGCCGGGCGCCGGCGGAGCTGCCGCCCCCCGCTCTCTACCCCACCTCCCGGACTCGGAGCGGCAGCACGGAACGCGTCAGCAGTCGCGGAGCTCCGGCGACTGGTTGAGCAGCTGGCCCCGGACCGAGGTGAAACGGGCCAGGCGCTCGTCCACCGACCGGTCGACGGGGAAGACCGCCACCCGGTGGCAGTTCTGGAACGCCAGCCGGACCCCGAAGTGTCGCTGCAGCGCTCCTCGGATCGCGTCACTCGCCAGGGCGCGCAGCAGCTGGCCGCGGGCCTGCTCGTCCGGGGGCGGCGTCCGGTTGTCGGCGAACTCTCCGCCTTCGACCTGGAGCCGGTCCACCAGAGAGCTGATCATCTCCCACGCGTAGGGCAGGGAGTTCCGGACGCAGTCGACGAAGTCGGCTTCGTCGACCTCGCCTCGCTCGGCCTGTTCAAGGAGGGCCGGTGAGACGTCGAGCGACATGGGTTCTCCTCTCGCGACCCCGCGGGCGGGGTCTCAGGGATGGGCGAGCGGACGACGACGCCCTGTGCCCGTACGGCGACCGCCCGCTTCAACGGTAATCCGGCCACTGCGGCCCCACCAGGAGAACACCGACAACTGGCCAAAGCCCGAGGGACGGTCCAGGGCGAATCGCGTGGAGTGGCGTAAGTCGAGTAGCGTGACACACCATGCGTCTCGTCATCGCCCGTTGCTCCGTGGACTACGCGGGCCGGCTCACCGCCCATCTGCCCTCCGCCCCCCGACTGATTCTGGTCAAGGCGGACGGCAGCGTCAGCATCCACGCGGACGACCGTGCCTACAAGCCCCTCAACTGGATGTCCCCGCCGTGCACCCTCAAGGAGGACGTCGAAGGGGGCGTCGGCGTCTGGACGGTGATCAACAAGGCGGGCGAGAAGCTCATCATCACCATGGAAGAGGTGCTGCACGACTCCTCGCACGAGCTCGGCGTCGACCCCGGCCTGATCAAGGACGGCGTCGAGGCGCACCTGCAGGAGCTCCTCGCGGACCGCATCGAGACCCTCGGCGAGGGCTACACCCTCATCCGCCGCGAGTACCCCACGGCCATCGGCCCGGTGGACATCCTCTGCCGTGACGCGGACGGCGCCACGGTGGCCGTGGAGCTCAAGCGCCGCGGCGAGATCGACGGCGTGGAGCAGCTCACCCGCTACCTGGAGCTCCTCAACCGCGACCCGCACCTCGCGCCCGTGCGCGGCATCTTCGCCGCCCAGGAGATCAAGCCCCAGGCGCGGGTGCTCGCCACGGACCGCGGCATCGGCTGCGTCGTCCTGGACTACGACGCGATGCGCGGCATCGAGGACGACAAGCTGCGGCTGTTCTGACGGACCCAACGTGCGCGAACGCCGGGCGGGCCGGAGAGATCCGGCCCGCCCGGCGCGGTCGTGTGTGTCCGCTCTAGGCGACGGGCGTGCCGACGCCCGTCGACGAGGTGGCCGGCGCCGGTCCGCTCGCCGAGTTGGAGCTGCTGCCCGTGGCCGGCTGGGTCGGCGTCGTGGGCGTCGTCTCGGCGGGCTTCGTCGGCGTACCGCCGTCGCCCGTCTTGGTGGGCGTGGGCTTCGGCGTCGGGGTCTCCCCACCGCCGGGCGAGGGGCGCGTGGGGCTCTGCGAGGGCCGGCCCGGCCTGCTCGGCGACGGCGACGCCGGGTCCCCGCCCGGCTGCGACGCGGACGGCGAGGCGCTGCCGGAGGGGACGGGCCCGTTCGGTGATCCGCTCGGGCCGGGCGTCTGCCCGGGCTTGCGCGGCCGGTCCTGCACCTGCGGCGCGCCCGGCTCACCGGCCGCCGGCTCGTCGGCGCTCAGGCCGCCGTCGCCGTCCTGCTGGGTCGCCGACCGGCCCGGCTGGACCGTGTCCGTCTGCGGGCCGCCCTTGCCGCCCGACGTGGCGCCGAGGGTGACGACGGTGCCGAGCACGGCCGCGAGGACGGCACCCGCGCACGCGGCGAGGAGATTGCGCCTGTTGCCGCCGGACATCAGCTTCTGCGCCCACGAGCGGGGCTGCGACGCCGCGGCGGGGCGCGGCGGGGCGGCCGGCGGGTGGGCCGCCGCGCCGGGGGCCAGGATCTTGGGGACGACCGCGGTCGTCGAGTCGTCAGGGCGCCGGGCGGCGAACACCGGCTTCGCGGGCGGCGCGGCCGACTCCTCGCTGCGTGCGTCCGGCACCTCCTCGCCGGCCGAGGTGCGGCCGTCGCCGACGCGCGGCCGCCCGTCCGTACCGCCCGGCAGGGGCGGCACCGTGGGCAGCGGCGGCAGCGGGGGCACCGGCGCGGATCCGGTGCGCTGCGGGGCGCCGCCGGGCACCGTCCGGGCGCCCATGGCCAGGCCGGAGCGGTCGGCGACCAGCGCCAGCGCCCGCCGGCCGGCGACGGCGCCGCGCTTGTCCGCGAGGACACCGCGCAGCCCGATGGACGCCTCCAGCTCGGCGCGGGCCCGGTCGAGGTTGCCGCTGCACAGGGCCAGCACGCCCAACTCGTGGTGGAAATACGCTTCTTCGCCGACTTCGCCCGCCAGCCGGGCGGCTTCCTGACCGCAGCGCAGGCTGCGCTCCCACGCCCCCCAGTGCAGCGCCGCCGCGAACGCCGGTGCGGCGGTACGGGCCAGCAGCACGGCGGCGGCGCGGTGCCCGGCCTCAGCGTCGCCGATCAGGGCGCCCATCGCGGCGAGGATGGCGTCGGCCTCGACGGCGATCCGCTCGGGGGTCACCGACGGGTGCCCGGCCCACCAGGCGTAGTGCTGGGCGGCGGTGTGCGCCTTGTCGGCGGCGTCGCTGCCGTAGTCCGCGGCCAGCAGCTGGTCGGCGATGCCGGCGGCCAGCCGGTAGTGGGCGCCGACGGTGGTGATCAGGCCGCAGGCCAGGAGCTCGCCGACGGCGGCGTCCGCGTGGGTGTCCCCGGCCAGGGCGGGCAGATGCGCCTGGTGGGGCACCTCGCCGCCGAGGGCGACCGCGAACCTCAGGGTCTCGCGGGCCGCCTTGGACAGCCGGGAGGAGAGCAGGACGGCGGGCGCCGCGGCCTGCGCGAGGCTCGGCAGCGGAACGTCCTGGGCGCCGTCGCCCGTCGCGGCGACGTCGGGGTCCCCGTCGGCGACGTAGGGCCGCTCGGCGAAGACGCCGTACTCGTCGACGGCCGCCGGGCCCAGGGCCTGGGCGTCGCGCCGGCGCAGCAGCGCACCGGCCTGGACGAAGCGCAGCGGCAGCCCCTCGGACTCGAACCACAGGTCCGCGGCCCAGTCCGCCTCGTCGTCGGTGAGCGGCCGGTCCACGGCCCGCTCCAGCAGCTCCAGGCAGCCGGTGCGGTCCAGTCCGCCGAGGAAGACCTCTTCCAGGTGCGAGTCGGCGGAGGGGGCGGCCACGTCGGGGGTGGCGGCGAGCAGGAAGGCGCACTCGGGGGTGGCGTCGAGGAGCTCGTCGAGGGTGGCCCCGCCGAACTCGAGGTCGTCCACGACGACGACCGCGCCGATCTCGTGGACGGCGGCCAGCAGTTCGGTGCGGTCCAGGCGGTGCAGCGGCGCGTGGTGGACGGCCGCGAACAGCTCGTGCAGCAGGTCGGTGGGGGTGCGGTGGTAGCCGCTGAGGCGGACGACGCCGTCGGGCGCGAGGTCCGCGCAGTCCTCGGCGACGGCGTCCAGCAGGACGCTGCGCCCGGAGCCGGAGGGGCCGGTCAGGCGCACGGAGCGGCCGCGGGAGAGGAGCCGGCCCAGTCTCTCGCGCTCCTCCTCGCGGTGCAGCAGGGGCAGCTCGGGGCCGGCCTGGCGGGCGGGCACGGGGGGCGTGGCGGCGCGGCGCAGCTCGGCGCGCTGCTCGGGGCCGTGGCGCTCGGGACGGGCGGGCAGGGCGCCGGGCGGGCAGGGCTCTATTTCGCTGCCGTCGAGGGGGTTGACGGTGAGCAGGTAGTCACCCGAGACGAGCTGGACGACGCGGACGGGGCCCTGGCCGCCGCCGGGGGCCTCCGGCGGCGGGACGGCGTCGCGGGGCGGGCGCCGCGTGCCGCCGTCCTCGGCGGGAGTGCGCTCGTCGTCGTGGAATTCCTCGGATCCCCTGTTCGTCGGGTCCATGGTTCAGAGCCCCCAAGATGCGTGGCGTGCCGTCGTGCCCTCCGGCCTGTCCGCACTCCTTCGACCTCCGGCCGGGCGCTGCCCGGGCCGTCGATTCCGGTCCGGTGCCCGCCGTGGGCCGTCGTGGCGGCGGGAAACCGAACAGACCTTGGCACAGTATCTACGACCGGGAGGGTGCCACGTCGCAGCGGGACGTCACAGTCTCGTGAGGATCGGGGTACTCGCACCGCAGGGGGCTCATCACTCCCGTCCGGCGCCCCTCGTCCCGTACGGGGGCCGCGGGCGTGCCCGACGGGTGCTCAGACTCTCGGCAGGGGCTGCTGGGGGGCGGCGTCGACGCGGTTCGCCTCGACGCCCTCGCCCCCCTCGATCGCGAGGATGCGGTGCAGCCGGGTGGCCACCAACAGGCGCTGCATCCGGTCGGGCACTCCGCGCAGGACCAGCCGCCGGCCGGTGCGCCCGGCGCGGCGGTGGGCGCCCATGATGACGCCCAGGCCCGTGGCGTCCCAGGAGTCCAGCTCGGTCAGGTCGAGGACGAGGTCGCCTCTTCCGGCGTCGAGGGCGGAGTGCAGGACCGTACGGGCGTCCGCCGCGTTGCGGACGTCGAGGCGCCCCCCGACGACCAGTTCGGCGTGGTCGCCCCTGATGTGCATATGCGCTCCCGGGAGTGGTGCGTGATGTGGTTGTGGCTCTAAAGAACTGACTGCCTCTCACACGACAAAGTTGCCGCCTGTAAGCGAACCGATACCGAATTCACCCCACGGGGTGAAGCCCAGTGGACGGTTCGGCCTCAGTGCTGGTAGAAGCCCTGGCCGCTCTTGCGGCCGAGGTCGCCCGCGTCGACCATGCGGCGCATGATCTCCGGCGGGGCGAACTTCTCGTCCTGGCACTCGGTGTAGATGTTGCCGGTGGCGTGCATCAGGATGTCGATGCCCGTCAGGTCCGCGGTCGCCAGCGGCCCCATGGCGTGGCCGAAGCCCAGCTTGCAGGCGATGTCGATGTCCTCGGCGCTGGCCACGCCCGACTCGTACAGCTTGGCGGCCTCGACGACGAGCGCCGAGATCAGGCGGGTGGTGACGAAGCCCGCGACGTCGCGGTTGACGACGATGCAGGTCTTGCCGACGCCCTCGGCGAACTCACGGGCCTTGGCAAGGGTTTCGTCGCTGGTCTTGTAGCCGCGCACCAGCTCGCACAGCTGCATCATCGGCACCGGGGAGAAGAAGTGCGCGCCGACGACCCGCTCGGGGCGCGACGTGGCGGCCGCGATCTTGGTGATGGGGATGGCGGAGGTGTTGGAGGCCAGCACCGTCTCGTCCTTCACCAGGCCGTCCAGGGTGCGGAAGATGTCCCGCTTGGTGTCGATGTCCTCGAAGACGGCCTCGACGACGATGTCGGCGTCGGCGGTCGCGTCGAGGTCGGTGGTCGTGGTGATCCGGGCCAGCGCCTGCTCGGCGGCCGCGGCCTCCAGCTTCCCCTTGGAGACGAACTTCTCGTACGAGGCCTTGATGCCGTCCGTCCCGCGCGTGAGCGCGGCGTCGGTGACGTCCCGGAGCACGACGTCCCACCCGGCCTGGGCGGAGACCTGCGCGATCCCCGATCCCATCAGTCCGGCACCGATGACGGCGAGCTTCTTGGCCACGGCTGTCCCCTTACTCCCTGTGCATGTATCTGTTCATTTACGTTCTCCGCCCGGAGATTAGCGCTCGTCGGCGCGCGGTTGGGCAGTAAGAGATGCGCGTCACGTCCCGAATGACGGACATCACACTGAGACGGCCGGAGCCGCGACCTCACGGTGCAGAGGGGCCACTTGGGCCCCATCGATCACACGGCGGGTCGGCGGGCGTAGCCGAGGAGCCGGTCGCCGAGCAGGGTCTCGATCTCGTCCAGCACGCCGAGCGCCGCACGGGAGGCCTCGGCCGCCGTGCGCCCGGCCATCAGTTCGTGCTGGATGAACTCCACGACGTGACCGTGGATCCAGCCCAGCTGACTGGCCACCAGGGCGGGCAGCGGGCCGTCCGCCTCCGCGCCGGCCTCCTCGGCGAGCACGTCGACCACCGCCCCGACGGCCCGGTGGCGCATGTCGAACAGCCGTGAGCGCAGCGCCTGCGACCGGCCGATGACCCGCATGAAGCGGTCGTAGCCGTCGATGAGCCCGAGCCGCGGGGAGAGCGCCACCACTTCGGCGCGCAGGGCACGCAGCACGGCCTCGGCCGCCGATTCCCCGGCGGGGCGGCTACGGACGACCGTGGCCAGCCACTGGACCACGTCGTCCTCGCGGTCGAGGAAGAGGTCCTCCTTGGCGGGGAAATAGTTGTAGACGGTGTTGACGGAAACGTCCGCGGCCGCCGCGATCTCCGCGATCGTCACGGCGTCGAAGCCGCGCTCCAGGAACAGACCGGTGGCGACATCCGAGATGTGCTGCCTGGTCTGCCGCTTCTTCCGCTCCCTGAGCCCTTCGGTCATGCCCCCATCGTAGCTTCGCTGCACCCGATGAAAACTTGGAGTCATTGCAAACTTTAAGAGCCTCTGCTTTTCTTGCGGTCATGGACGCACCGGAAACCCTCAGCATCCGCACCACCGGGCTCGCCCGGACCTTCACCACCCCGCGCGGCCCCGTCGACGCCGTACGCGGCATCGACCTCGCCGTCCGGCGCGGGGAGATCCTCGGCTTCCTCGGCCCCAACGGCGCGGGCAAGACCACCACGCTGCGCATGCTCACCACCCTGCTCGCGCCCACCGGCGGCACCGCGACCGTCGCCGGGCACGACCTCGTCCGCGACCCCGCCGGGGTACGCCGCCGGACCGGCTACGTCGCCCAGTCCGGCGGCGTGGACCCCGGCGTGTCCATACGCGAGGAACTGGTCACCCAGGGCCGCTTCTACCGGCTGCGCACGTCGGACGCGCAGGACCGCGCGGAGGAGCTGGCGGCCGAACTGGGCCTGGAGGGGCTGCTGGAGCGGCCCTGCGGCGCGCTGTCCGGAGGACAGCGGCGGCGGCTCGACATCGCCATGGCCCTCACCCACCGGCCGGAGATCCTCTTCCTCGACGAGCCGACCACCGGGCTCGACCCCGGCAGCCGCGCCGACCTCTGGGACCTCGTCCGCCGCATCCGCTCCGAGTGGGGCACGACCGTCTTCCTCACCACGCACTACCTGGATGAGGCCGACGCGCTCGCCGACCGGCTGGTCGTCGTCGACAAGGGCGCCGTCGCCGCCGAGGGCACCCCGGCCGAGCTCAAGGCCCGGTACGCCGGCTCGCCCACGGCCACGCTGCAGGACGCCTTCCTCGCGATCACCGGGCGCGGCGCCGCGCCCCGGGACGCCGCCCCCCTCGCCGTCTAGGAGCCGATCCCATGCGCCTTCTCCTTTCCGACATCGCCGTCGTCTACGGCCGCTACGCGCGCCAGACCCTGCGCTCCAAGGCCGCCATGCTCTTCGGCGCGCTCATGCCCGCGCTCTACCTCGTGCTCTACGGGCCGCTGCTGACCGACGTGCCGCTCGGCGGCCCCGGCAGCTCCTGGCAGGTCCTGGTGCCCGGCCTGCTGCTCCAACTGGCCCTCTTCGGCTCCACGTTCGCCGGGCTCGGACTCATCGTCGAGAAGCAGCAGGGGGTTCTCGAACGGATGCGGGTGACGCCGGTGAGCCGGGCGGCCCTGCTGCTGGGGCGGGTCCTGAAGGACGCCACCCTGCTGCTCTTCCAGTCCGTGCTGCTGGTCGCGGTGGCCCTGGCCATGGGCCTGCGGGCCCCGCTGCCCGGCCTCCTCATCGGCCTCGCCTTCACGGCCGCGCTGGCCCTGTCGCTGGCGTCCCTCTCCTACGCGCTGGCCATGAAGGCCCCGGTGCCGCAGGCGTTCGCCCCCGTCGTCAACGCCGTCACCGTGCCCGTGATGCTGCTCTCCGGGCTGCTGCTGCCGATGAGTCTGGCTCCCGGCTGGCTCGACGCGCTCTCGCACCTGGTGCCGCTGCGCTATCTGGTGGACGCGGTACGGGCCGCCTTCGCCGGCGACTACGCCTCCCCCACCCTGCTGCACGGCACCCTGGCGGCCCTCGTGCTGATGGCGGCGTCGATGGCGGCGGGCACGCGGTACTTCCGCCGGGCCGGGGCGTGACTACGCTCGGACCATGGTCAATCTGACGCGCATCTACACCCGCACCGGTGACGACGGCACCACCGCCCTCGGCGACATGAGCCGCACCGTGAAGACCGACACCCGCATCGCGGCGTACGCCGACGCGAACGAGGCGAACGCCGCGATCGGGGTCGCGATCGCGCTGGGCCAGCTGCCGCCGGAGGTCGTCAAGGTACTCGTACGGGTCCAGAACGATCTCTTCGACGTGGGAGCCGACCTCGCCACGCCCGTCGTCGAGGACCCCAAGTACCCGCCGCTGCGCGTCGAGCAGTCCTACATCGACAAGCTGGAGGCGGACTGCGACCGGTTCCTGGAGGACCTGGAGAAGCTGCGCAGCTTCATCCTCCCCGGCGGCACGCCGGGCGCCGCGCTGCTGCACCAGGCCTGCACGGTGGTACGCCGCGCCGAGCGCTCCACGTGGGCGGCGCTCGAGGTCCACGGCGACATCATGAACCACCTGACGGCGACGTACCTCAACCGCCTGTCGGACCTGCTGTTCATCCTGGCGCGCACGGCGAACAAGGAGCTCGGCGACATCCTGTGGGTGCCGGGCGAGAACCGGTAGCTTTCCCGGTCCTCGATCGCCGGACGGGCTGAATTTCAGCCCGTCCGGCGTTTGAGGACACAGCACAGCCAGCCCGTCCGGCGATCGAGGACGAACCTCTGCCGGTGACGGCTACCGCAAGCCCTCGTCCACGGCCCTCATCAGCGTGCCGCTGTCACCTGACATCTCCCAGATCATGACGCCGCCCAGCTTCTTCGGCTTCAGCCAAGCGGTCTTCTTGCCGATCGACCACGCGTCGTCGAAGGTCCACCACTGGCCGCCCGCCCCGGTGTAGCCGTACGTCGCGACCGTCGTCTCGTCGTGATGAACCGTCAGGTTCGGCACGGACGCCAGCAGGTTGTCGTAGCCGCGGGTACCGGCTTCCTCGGGGAACTGGCCGGGGGCCGCGCCGCCCGCGCTCTGCCAGACGCCGCGGGCGCCGCCGTCGGCGACCTGCTGCCAGCCGCGGCCGTAGAAGGCGAGGCCGACGACCACCTTGCGGGGGTCGACGCCGGCGTCGAGATAGGTCTGGACGGTCCGCTCCACGCTGAACTTCGTCTCGTACGGATCCTTGGCGTCCGCGTACAGATTGCCCTGGTGGCCCGTGCGGTTCGGCTCCCAGCTGTTGTCGCTGCCGGAGCCGTGGAAGTCGTAGCCCTGGACGTTGGCGAAGTCCATGTAATCCAGGACGCTCGGCGTGCCGTCCTTGGTGGTGATGTCCCAGCCGGCGTCGATCTTCGCGGGGTCGGCCGGGGTGAAGGCCGTCAGCAGGTACTTCTTCCCCGTCGTCGCGCCCAGCGCGTCCAGCTGCTTGCGGAACTCCGCGAAGAGCAGCGTGTTGTTGGCCTTGTCGTCCTTGGAGACGTGGTTGCCGGCGTGTCCCTCGGCGCCGGGCCACTCCCAGTCGATGTCGAAGCCGTCGAAGATGCCGGCCGCGACGCCGGCGCCACCGCGTCCGCCGGTCGTCGGCAGGTTGCCCTTGATGTACATGTCGATGCAGGACTTCACGAATTTCTGCCGCGAGGCGTCCGTCCTCGCCACGTCCGAGAAGTACTTGCTGTACGTCCAGCCGCCGATCGAGATGTTGACCTTGAGCCTGGGGTACTTGGCCTTGAGCTTCTTCAGCTGGTTGAAGTTGCCGGCCAGCTTCTGGTCCCAGGTGTCGCCCACGCCGTCGACGGACTCGCCGGCGCCGAAGCCCTTCTCGTAGTCGGCCCAGGCGTCGCCGGCGCCGTCCCCCTGGCTGGGGTCCTGGGGGTTGGGGGTGGTGGCCTTGGTGACGCCATTGAGGCAGGTGAGGTTGGTCGGGTCGATGTTGGAGAAGGAGTAGTTGATGTGGGTGAGCTTGGCGGCCGCGCCCGTGGCGTCAAGGGACTTCACGGTGTAGCCACGGCCGTAGATGCCCCACTGCACGAAGTAGCCGGCCTTGATGTAGTCGCCGCCCGGCTGGGGCTCGCCCCCGCCGGTGGTCCGTACGGTCAGCGCGGCGCTGGCCGGGCCGGTCTGGTCGGCGGTGTCGCGGGCCACGATCGTGTAGGTGTACTCGGTGCCGGGGCTCAGGCCGGTATCGGTGTAGGCCAGCTTGGCGACGGTGGCGACCTTCTCGCCCCCGCGCAGGACGTCGTAGTTCTTGACGCCCTTGTCGTCCGTGGCAGCGGTCCACTTCAGCGAGACGCTGGTCGCGCTCACGCCGGTGGAGACGGGTGCGCCCGGCGCGCCCGGCACACTGTCGCCGCCGGACGAGCCGTCGCAGGGGCCGCGGTTGAGCGTGCAGCCGGAGGGCTCGCCGTTGCCGGAGGCGACGAAGCCGAAGGTGGCGCTGGCGCCGGGGGCGAGGGCGCCGTTGTACTCGCGGTTCTTGGCGGTGACGTGGCCGCCGGAGCCGGTGACCAGGGCGTCCCAGAAGGAGCCGACCGTGGTGGCGGCGGGGAAGTCCCACTCCACGGTCCAGCCGTCGAGGGCCGTGGTGCCGGTGTTCTTGACCGTCCACTGGCCCTGGAAGCCGGTCCCCCAGTCGGAGGTCTTGACGAATGTCGCCGTCGCGGAGGGCGCGGCATGGGCCGGGGAGGCCAGGCCGACGAGCGTGGCGAGCGGGAGCAGCAGGGCCGCCAGGGCGGCCGTGACGGCTCTGGCGGTGATACGGGTGATGCGTCTGCTGTGTCTGCTGCGTCTGTAACGGCCCAGGTTTCCTGTGCTCAAGGGGTGCTCCCCTGGTGAGGTCGGACAGGGTGGGGGGTGCGCGTTGTGAGGGGAGCGTAAGAAGGTCCGTACCAATGGTCAAGAGGTCTGGACCAGACCCAACTCCTGGGCCAGCACGGCCGCTTGCACCCTGCTGCGCAGCTCCAGCTTCCCCAGCAGCCGGCTGACGTGGGTCTTCACCGTCGCCTCCGCCATCCCCAGCCGCTCCCCGATCTCCGCGTTCGACAGCCCCTCCCCCACCCGGGCCAGCACCTCCCGCTCCCGCCGGGTGAGCACGTCCAGCACGGCCGGGTCGGGGCCGTTGGGGGAGCGTACGGGCGTGGGGCGGGCGAACTCCGCGATGAGGCGGCGGGTGACCGCCGGGGAGATCAGGCCCTCCCCGCGCGCGACGGTCCGCACCGCCGCGACCAGCTCACCGGCCTCGCTGTCCTTGAGCAGAAAGCCCGCGGCCCCGGCCCGCAGCGCCCCGAAGACGTACTCGTCGAGGTCGAAGGTGGTCAGCACCAGCACGTCGGCGAGCTGTTCGGCGGTGATCAGCCGGGTGGCGGAGACCCCGTCCATGCGCGGCATCTGGACGTCCATCAGCACCAGGTCCGGCCGCAGCTCCCGGGCCAGCCGCACGGCCTCCTCCCCGTCGCCGGCCTCCCCGACGACCTCGATGTCGGGCGCCGAGCGCAGGATGAGCACGAGCCCGGACCGCACGGCGGCCTGGTCCTCCGCGACGACGACGCGGACCGTCATGAGATCTTCTCCTCGCTGTCGACGGGCAGTTCGGCCCGTACCTCCCACACCTTGCCGCCGTCGGCCACCGGGCCCGCCGTCAGCGCCCCGCCCAGCAGCCCGACGCGCTCACGCATGCCGACCAGCCCCGCCCCGGCCCCCGGGGCGCGCGGCCCCGCGTCGCCGCCCAGCCGGCTTGCCACCCGTACGGTCAGCGGTCCGGCGCCGTTCCCGTCCCGGGTCAGCTCCACCGTCACCGGGCCGGGCGCCGCGTGCTTGACCACGTTGGTCAGCGACTCCTGGACGATGCGGTAGGCCGCGAGCTCCACCGGCACCGGCAGCTTCCCCGCACCCCGCACGTCGCGCAGGACGAACGAGAAGCGGTCGTCGTGCACGCTGGTACGGGCCCGTTCCAGCAGCGCGTCGAGGCCGTCGAGCCGGGGCGTGGGCGCGGGCTCGTCCGCACCGGCCGCCTCCCTCAGCAGACCGATCAGCCGGCGCATCTCGGCGAGCCCCTGGACGCTGTTCTGCCGGATGACGCCAAGGGCCTCGCGGGACGCCTCCGGCTCGTCGATCGACAGGGCGGCCGAGGAGTGTATGGCGATGGCCGACAGGTGTCCGGCGACCATGTCGTGCAGCTCCCGGGCCATCCTCGCCCGCTCCGCCACCACCGCCTCCCGCCGGTCCAGCTCCGCCAGGAGCGCGGTCCGCTCGGCGGCCAGCCGCGCCGCCCGGGCCGCGTCGCGGTGCACCCGCACCCCCACGCCCGTCCACGCCGGCGCCACCAGGACGACCGCCAGCGCGATCCCGACCAGCAGCGACGTGGGGTTGCGGATCAGCGCCACGGCCAGCAGCGTCCCCAGCACGGTGATCGCCTCGGTGGCGCGCGGGATCCGGCGGTAGGCGGCCGGCGGGCCGTAGAGCACCGCCGCGTAGACGAGGTCGGTGTACATGCCGACGTTGGCGACGAGGCTGCCCGCGCAGACGTCCAGCGTGAACGCCCCCGTCCCGATGGCCAGGGCCGTCAGCGGCGCGCGCCGGCGCAGCAGCTCGGCCCCGGCCATGACGACCAGCGCCACCAGCGCGAACCGCCCCGGCAGTTCCGTCACGGGCGAGCTGCGCAGCCCCAGCGCGTACAGCAGGATCCCGCCGGCCAGTCCGGCGGCGGCGATGAACAGCGCGACGCGATCGGGCGGACTTACCGGGAGGCGGACGGACATGGGTCCATCTCAGCACGGCGCGCGGGGTGCGGGCGTCCGCTGCCTCGCTTCTTCACGAAGGCGTCAGTACATCGAAGGATGCAGTCGCAGATCGTCACGTGCGACGACGAATCCGCTGGTGGCGGCGGTCACGCTGGGGACGAGGAAAGGAGAGTGCTGTGATCGTCACGCTGATCGTCATCTGCGAGGTGGGCTTCTGGGTGCTGCTGGCCGGGGGCCTGAGCCTGCGCTACCTGGCCCGCATGCCCCGCACGGGGGCCGCGGTGCTGCTGCTGGAGCCCGTCCTGGAGCTGGTCCTGCTGATCGCCACGGCGGTGGACCTGAAGAACGGCGCCCAGGCGGACTGGAAGCACGGCCTGGCCGCCGTCTACATCGGTTTCTCGGTGGGGCTCGGCCACTCCACCATCAGGTGGGTGGACCAGCGCTTCGCCCACCGCTTCGCCGGGGGCCCGCCGCCGGTGAAGCCGCCCAAGTACGGCATGGCGCGCACGGTGCACGAGTGGAAGACCGCCGGGAAGTGGATCCTCGCGGCCGTGGTGGCGATGGGCCTGCTGCAGGCGGCCATCTGGTACGTGGGTTCGGGCGACATCAGCTCGCTGCGGACCTGGCAGTCGAAGATGCTGTGGGTGATCGGCATCAACGTGATCATCGCGCTGAGCTACACGATCTGGCCCAAGGAGCGGAAGGCCGTGGAGACCTCGAAGTCCGAGCGCCCGGACCTCGTCAAGCGACGTTGACCCTCCCCCAGACTTCGTCCGGGGGGACCCCCATTCAGAGAGCACCCCTATTCAGGCGACATTGACTCTCTGCCCGGGCGGGGCCGCCTCGAGCCAGGCCAGGAAGCCGGTCAGGGCGTCCTCGCTCATCGCCAGCTCCAGGTGCGTGCCGCGGTGCACGCAGACCAGGACGATGGCGTCCGAGAGCAGCGCCAGCTCCTCCTCGCCCTGTGGCGTCCGGCGGCGCAGCACCTCGATGGAGTCCCGCTCCAGGGTGCGGCGCGGCCGGTACGCGTACGAGAAGACCCGGAACCACTCGATCCGGTCACCGTTGTAGCGGGCGACGCCGTACACCCAGCCCTTGCCGGCCGGCTCGGGGGCGGTGTCCGGCTCCTGGGCCTCGGGGACGTTCCAGCGCAGGCTGCAGTCGAAGGTGCCGCCGGACCGCTGGATGAGCCGCCTGCGCAGCCCGAAGACGAAGAGCCCCAAAAGCACCAGCAGCACGACGATGCCGCTCACGAGCAGAGCGAGGACGACCATCTCCACCGACCTCCTCGCATCATCTAGAGCAATCGCACCTGCGTTATTGCCTCAGCCGCGGACCGCCCTGGAATTGTTCCAGGCCGGTCCGCGGCTGAGGGACGTACTCGAAGCGGGTCGGGCTAGCGAACGCCCGTGACCGCCTTCAGCCGGACATCCGCGCGACGCTCGGCGGCCGCGTCGGCCTCCGCCTTCGCACGCTCGAGCGCCCGCTCGGCACGCTCGACGTCGATCTCGTCGGCAAGCTCCGCGATCTCGGCGAGCAGCGAGAGCTTGTCGTCGGCGAACGAGATGAATCCCCCGTGCACCGCCGCGACGACGGTGGAACCGTCGGTGGTCTTGATGGTCACCGGGCCGGACTGCAGCACACCGAGCAGCGGCTGGTGCCCGGGCATGACGCCGATGTCACCCGATGTGGTACGCGCGATGACCATGGTGGCCTCGCCGGACCAGACGCTTCGGTCCGCCGCGACCAGCTCGACGTGCAGCTCAGCAGCCAACGTGGCTCCTCGGGTCTCCACCCGCCGGGCGCGGCGGGTGTTGGGTCAAAGAATAGGGGACGTGACGTCCGGGGGCGGGAGTGCCCCGCCCCCGGACGGACGATCGCGGGGCCCTTGCGGGCCCTCGGATCAGGAGACGCCCAGCTCCTTGGCGTTCTTCTTGAGGTCCTCGAGACCACCACACATGAAGAAGGCCTGCTCCGGGAAGTGGTCGAACTCACCGTCGGCGATGGCGTTGAACGCGGCGATGGACTCGTCCAGCGGCACGTCGGAGCCGTCGACACCGGTGAACTGCTTCGCCGCGTGGGTGTTCTGCGACAGGAAGCGCTCGATACGGCGGGCGCGGTGGACGACCAGCTTGTCCTCTTCGCCGAGCTCGTCGATGCCGAGGATCGCGATGATGTCCTGGAGGTCCTTGTACTTCTGCAGGATTCCCTTGACGCGCATGGCGGCGTCGTAGTGGTCCTGCGCGATGTAGCGCGGGTCCAGGATGCGGGACGTCGAGTCCAGCGGGTCGACCGCCGGGTAGATGCCCTTCTCCGAGATCGGACGCGACAGAACGGTCGTCGCGTCGAGGTGCGCGAAGGTCGTCGCCGGGGCCGGGTCGGTCAGGTCGTCCGCGGGGACGTAGATCGCCTGCATCGAGGTGATCGAGTGACCACGGGTCGAGGTGATGCGCTCCTGCAGGAGGCCCATCTCGTCGGCGAGGTTCGGCTGGTAACCCACCGCGGACGGCATGCGGCCGAGCAGGGTCGAGACCTCGGAACCGGCCTGGGTGAAGCGGAAGATGTTGTCGATGAAGAACAGCACGTCCTGCTTCTGCACATCGCGGAAGTACTCCGCCATGGTCAGACCGGCCAGGGCCACGCGCAGACGGGTGCCCGGGGGCTCGTCCATCTGGCCGAAGACCAGCGCGGTCTTGTCCAGAACGCCGGAGTCCGCCATCTCGTGGATGAGGTCGTTGCCCTCACGGGTGCGCTCACCGACGCCGGCGAAGACGGAAACGCCCTCGTGCAGCTTCGCCACACGCATGATCATTTCCTGGATCAGAACGGTCTTGCCGACACCGGCACCACCGAACAGACCGATCTTGCCGCCCTTGACGTACGGGGTGAGGAGGTCGACGACCTTCAGACCCGTCTCGAACATCTCGGTCTTCGACTCGAGCTGGTCGAACGCCGGGGCCTTGCGGTGGATGGACCAGCGCTCGGTGACCTCGGACTCAGCCTCGGGGTCGTTCAGGATCTTGCCGAGGGTGTTGAACACCCGGCCCTTGGTGACGTCGCCGACGGGCACGGTGATGCCGTCGCCGGTGTCGGTCACCGGGGCCTGACGGATCAGACCGTCGGTGGGCTCCATGGCGATGGAGCGCACCAGGCCCTCGCCCAGGTGCTGCGCGACCTCGAGCGTCAGGGTCTTCTTCTTGCCGGCCTCGGCCGGGTCGGAGACCTCGACGGTCAGGGCGTTGTAGATCTCCGGCATCGCGTCGACGGGGAACTCCACGTCGACGACCGGGCCGATGACCCGGGCGACGCGGCCCGTCGCGGCGGCCGTCTCAACAGTGGTGGTCATTTATCGGTCACTCCCCGCGGTCGCGTCGGCCAGGGCGCTCGCGCCACCGACGATCTCGCTGATTTCCTGGGTGATGTCGGCCTGTCGGGCCGCGTTGGCAAGCCGCGTGAACGACTTGATGAGATCTTCGGCGTTGTCGGTCGCCGACTTCATCGCCCGGCGGCGGGCCGCGTGCTCGGAAGCGGCGGCCTGCAGCAGGGCGTTGTAGATCCGGGACTCGACATACCGCGGCAGCAGTGCGTCGAGCACACCCTCGTCGGACGGCTCGAAGTCGAACAGCGGCAGGATCTTGTCCTTGACCGCCTCCGACTCCTCGGCCGTCGCTTCGAGGCTCAGCGGCAGCAACCGCTTCTCCACCGGCGTCTGCGTCATCATCGACACGAACTCCGTGAAGACGATGTGCAGCTCGTCCACGCCGCCCTCGGCCGTGTCCTTGACGACGGCCTCGATCAGCGGGCCGGCGACCTTCTTGGCGTCGGCGTAGGTCGGGCTGTCGGTGAAGCCCGTCCACGAGTCGACGACCGGGCGCTCACGGAAGCCGTAGTACGCGACGCCCTTGCGGCCGACGATGTACGTGACGACGTCCTTGCCCTCCGCCTTGAGGCGGTTGGTGAGCTGGTCGGCGGCCTTGATCGCGTTGGAGGAGTAGCCGCCGGCCAGACCGCGGTCGCTCGTGACGAGCAGGACCGCGGCCCGGACGGGGTTCTCGACCTCGGTGGTCAGGGCGTGCTTGGTGTTGGAGCCGGTGGCAACCGCGGTCACTGCCCGGGTGAGCTCACTGGCGTACGGAGTGGACGCGGCCACCTTGCGCTGTGCCTTGACGATGCGCGAGGCGGAGATCATCTCCATCGCCTTGGTGATCTTCTTGGTCGCAGTGACGGACTTGATCCGCCTCTTGTAGACCCGGAGCTGGGAACCCATGCTCAGCCCTCGCCCAGCAGCTTGCCGTCCGAGGTCTCGAACTGCTGCTTGAAGGACGTGATCGCGTCGGCCACGGACTGCAGCGTGTCGTCGGACATCTTGCCGCCCTCGCGGATGCTGTCCATCAGGCCCTTGTGCTCGCGGTGCAGGTAGTCCAGCAGCTCGCGCTCGAAGCGGCGGATGTCCTCGACCGGGACGTCGTCCATCTTGCCGGTGGTGCCGGCCCAGATGGAGACGACCTGGTCCTCGGTGGCGTACGGCGCGTACTGCGACTGCTTCAGCAGCTCGACCATGCGCTTACCGCGCTCCAGCGAGGCCTTGGAGGCCGCGTCCAGGTCGGAACCGAAGGCGGCGAACGCCTCCAGCTCGCGGTACTGGGCGAGGTCCACGCGGAGGCGGCCGGAAACCTGCTTCATGGCCTTGTGCTGGGCGGAGCCACCGACACGGGAGACCGAGATACCGACGTTCAGCGCGGGGCGCTGACCGGCGTTGAAGAGGTCCGACTCCAGGAAGCACTGGCCGTCGGTGATGGAGATGACGTTGGTCGGGATGAACGCCGACACGTCGTTCGCCTTGGTCTCGACGATCGGCAGACCGGTCATCGAACCCGCGCCCATCTCGTCGGAGAGCTTGGCGCAGCGCTCCAGCAGACGGGAGTGCAGGTAGAAGACGTCACCCGGGTAGGCCTCGCGGCCCGGCGGGCGGCGGAGCAGCAGGGAGACGGCGCGGTAGGCGTCGGCCTGCTTCGACAGGTCGTCGAAGACGATCAGGACGTGCTTGCCCTGGTACATCCAGTGCTGGCCGATGGCCGAGCCGGTGTACGGCGCGAGGTACTTGAAGCCGGCCGGGTCGGACGCCGGAGCCGCGACGATGGTCGTGTACTCCAGGGCGCCGGCCTCCTCCAGCGCGCCGCGCACGGACGCGATGGTGGAGCCCTTCTGGCCGATGGCGACGTAGATGCAGCGGACCTGCTTCTTCGGGTCGCCCGAGCGCCAGTTGTCGCGCTGGTTGATGATCGTGTCGACGGCCAGCGCGGTCTTACCGGTCTGGCGGTCACCGATGATCAGCTGACGCTGGCCACGGCCGACCGGGGTCATCGCGTCGACGGCCTTGTAGCCGGTCTCCATCGGCTCGTGGACCGACTTGCGGACCATGACGCCGGGGGCCTGCAGTTCGAGGGCGCGGCGGCCCTCGGTCGCGATCTCGCCGAGGCCGTCGATCGGGTTGCCCAGCGGGTCGACGACGCGGCCGAGGTAGCCCTCGCCGACCGCGACGGAGAGCACCTCACCGGTGCGCTGCACCGGCTGGCCCTCCTCGATGCCGCTGAACTCGCCGAGGACGACCGCACCGATCTCGCGCTCCTCGAGGTTGAGGGCGAGACCGAGGGTTCCGTCCTCGAACCGCAGCAGCTCGTTCGCCATGGCCGAGGGCAGACCCTCGACCTTCGCGATGCCGTCGCCGGCAACGCTGACCGTACCGACCTCCTCGCGCGAGGCCGCGTCCGGCTTGTACGCCTGGACAAAGTTCTCCAGTGCGTCCCGGATCTCCTCCGGCCGGATCGTGAGCTCCGCCATCTGGGTTCCCTGCTCTCCTTGTTGGGCCCGAAGTAATTCTGGGGGTCTGGGGACTTGCTCCCACAGCAGCCGTGCTGCTCTGGGCCCCCAGAGTGACACCGTCGACCCAACTCGGGCCGTCAGTACATGCTCTTGAGTTGGTGGCTGGTCAGCCGGCCATCCGGCGGCCCGCCTCGGCGAGACGGTCCGCGATGGTCCCACTGACGATCTCGTCGCCGATCCGCACCTGGATGCCGCCGAGGACCTCGGGGTCGACGTCCAGGTTGAGGTGGACACGCCGTCCGTACAGCTTGGCGAGCGCATCGCCGAGGCGCTGCTTCTGCTGCTCGTTCAGCGGCACCGCGGAGACGACCTCCGCGACCATGCGGTCCCGGCGCTCGGCGGCCAGCTTGGAGAGGGCGGTGAGCCCACCTTCCAGGCTACGGCCACGCGGCGCGGTCACCAGTCGGACGACGAGGCGCTCGGTGACGGGGTTGGCCCGGCCGCCCAGCAGCTCGCGGAGGAGCGTCGCCTTGGCGGACCGGTCGGCGACCTTGTCCGTCAGCGCGGCGCGCAGCTCCGGGTTCGAGGCGACGATCCGGCCGAAGCGGAACAGCTCGTCCTCGACGTCGTCCAGGTCGCCGGCGCGCTCGGCCGCGACGAGGTCGGCGCCACTGGCCAGCTCCTCGACCGCGTCGACCAGGTCGCGCGAGCGCGACCAGCGGGAGCGGACCATGCCCGCCACCAGGTCGGCGCACTCGCCGCCGACCTGACCGGCCAGCAGCCGGCCGACCAGCTCGGCCTTGGCCTCGCCGGACTGCGCCGGGTCGGTGAGGACCCGACGCAGCGAGACCTCGCGGTCGAGCAGCGCGGTAACGGCGGTGAGATCCTCGGCGAGCTTCGCCGCGTCCACGGACGTGTTGTCCGCCAGCGCGTCGAGGCTCTCGCGTGCGGAGGCCAGGGCCTCCCGGCTCGCAAGACTCATCGGCTCGCCTCGGCCTTCTTCACGTCGACCGACTTGTCCTCGAGGGCGTCGAGGAAGCGGTCGATGGTCCGGCTCTGGCGGGCGGAGTCCGTGAGGGACTCGCCGACGATCCGGCCGGCCAGGTCGATGGCCAGCTGGCCGACGTCCTGGCGCAGCGTGGCCGCGGCGGCCTTGCGGTCGGCCTCGATCTGGGCGTGACCGGCAGCGATGATCTCCTCACGCTGCCGCTGGCCCTCGGACCGCATCTCGGCGATCAGCGCGACGCCCTGCTCCTGCGCCTCCTGGCGCAGACGCGCAGCCTCGTGGCGGGCGTCGGCGAGCTGGGCCCGGTAGTCCTCGAGAACCTGCTGAGCCTCGGCCTGGGCGGCCTCGGCCTTCTCCATGCCGCCCTCGATGGCCGCCCGGCGCTCGTCCAGAACCTTGTTGATGTTCGGGAGGAGCTTCTTGCCGAGGAACAGGAAGACGATGAGGAAGGCGATAAGGCCGATGACGAGCTCTGGCATCGGCGGGAGGAGAGGGTTTTCCATCTCCTCGGACGCCAGGTGCGTCAGGGCGGTCACATCAGTGCCTTTCGTCGAAAAGGTTGGTCGATGGGTCGGTTTACTTGTAAACGAAGCCCATGACGATGCCGATCAGGGCGAGCGCCTCACAGAAGGCGAAACCCATGATCTGGTTGGCGCGGATCAGGCCCGCGGCCTCGGGCTGGCGGGCCAGGGCCTGGGTGCCGTTACCGAAGATGATGCCGACGCCGACGCCGGGGCCGATCGCGGCGAGGCCGTAGCCGATCGCAGCAACGTTGCCGCTGACGGTGTCGGTGGCGGCAAGGGTCTGGAGAGCGGACATGCCGGTTCTTCCTTCTCTTTCACGGACCGGTGGGGGTTGGCCACCGGACGTCTGTTGGACTGGGGGGCGGAGACGGGCTGACTCAGTGGTGCTCGGAGAGCGCGCCCTGGACGTAGTTGCAGGCCAGGAGGACGAAGACGTACGCCTGGACGGCCTGGATGAAGAGCTCGAAGGCGGTCATGATGATCGTCATCACGAACGAGGCGCTCGCGTAGGCGATGCCGATCCCGTTCAGCAGGTACCAGCTGGCGACGGAGAACATCACGAGCAGCATGTGACCGGCGAACATGTTGGCGAACAGTCGCACCGCGTGGGTGAAGGGCCGGATGATCAGGTTCGAGAGGAACTCGAGCGCGACGACCAGCGGCAGGATCCAGCCGAGCGACTTGTCGTAGCCGGTGATGTTCTTCCAGGCACCGACGAAGCCGTGCTTCTTGAAGGTCAGACCGACCCACAGCACGTAGACGACCAGGGCGAGACCGGCCGGGTAGGCGATGATCGACGTCACCGGGAACTGGGCGACCGGGATGATCGACCAGACGTTCATGATCCAGATGAAGAAGAACAGCGAGACCATGAAGGGGACGTACTTCTCGCCCTCCTTCTTGCCGAGCGCCTCGTAGACGAGACCGCGGCGGACGAAGTCGTAGCCCGCCTCACCGATCATCTGCAGCTTGCCCGGGACCACCTTGGCCTTGCCGAACGCCGCCCAGAAGAACCCCACGATGACGAGCGAGCCCAGCAGGGCCAGCAGCATCGGCTTGTTGAACTCGAAGCCGCCGATCGTGAAGAGCGGTTCGAAGACGAACGAGTGGAGCCCTGGGGCCGGGAAGCCGCACCCATCGAAGATGTGGCAATCGGTCTCGAAGGCGAGCAGTGTCTGGTCAGCACTCACCGCGAGCTCCTTCAGCGTGGCGCATAGGTACGGCAACCTCGTTGTGTCGGCGCGGCGCACGGCCACGGAACGGCACTGGACTGGACTTACGGATGGGGATGCGGCGGGTCGGCCGGGGGCCGGAAGTCATCGCAGGCGTCAGCTGCACGGGAAGCCGACTCTCACCCGGGAATCCCGGGGATTCGGCTGCCTGCGTCCGCTGCACCTCAGATGGCACCGGACGATAGCAGGTGAGCACACGGGCATTTATTCCGGCCCTACCGGTCATGACGGAGACCCGGCCGGCGCGGACTTCTGCGCCTCGCCGGACTCCGGATCCACGTAAAGGATCTTCGCCTTCATGTAGGCACGGGCCTGGGCCGCGATCCAGGTCAGGGTCGCGGCGAGCAGCGAGAAGGCGAAGGCCTTGGTGCTGAAGAGCGTGGTGTTCTTGAAGACCACGAGAAAGACGGCCACCAGCAGGATCTGGGTCAGGTAGAGCACCAGACCCATCGCCTGGAACAGGTGGGGCAGGTGCCTGGCGGTGCGGTTGAGGATGACCAGACCGGTCGCCATCACCCCGCCGGCGAGGACCACGCCGACAACGGCTCCGATCCCCCCCTTGCCGCCGGCGAGCACCGAGCTGACGACGGCGGCGACAACGCCGACAACGGCGGTCGGCACGGCGCACTGCAAAAGCGTTCGGGCGTCGTTGGACTGCATGAAGGGTTTCTCCGGCGAAGGTCGGAAGCAACGATTCGTCGTGGACGAGCGTATCCCCGGGGATGAGACATGGCTCGCGACGAAGGGCCGCCGCACTACGGTCCTTCGGCTCTAGCACCGGGTTTCGTGAACGGTATCACAAACTATTTGATGAGGTCTTTACCTACATCGTGTGCCGCATGTCACACGGAAGGGTCAATCCGCAGGTCATCGGGCTGACGAAGGGGTTGAGAGTCTGCTATTGCGGACGCTCCGCACGCCCTCTTTAGGCCGTCCGGGACCGTCGCCGACGGATGATTTCGGCCGTTCAAGATCGCTTATATGCGGCGTTGCGTCACGCATTCCACCGCTCAGTGATTGCTGCCGATCTTTCCGCGGTGCGTGAAGCGCGAGCGGTCCCCGATCGCCGTCGCCCCGTGCAGGCCCGCCGGCACCGGCTCCCGCTGCGGACCGCCCTCCGCGGCCGCCTGCGGCTGCTCCACGGCCGCCGCGGGCACGGCCCGGCGCCGGTAGCGGGGCGGCACGAACTGCTCCGCCCAGCGCGGCGCACGGGGCGTGAAACGCGGCATCAGCAGCAGCACCAGACCGACCGCACTGAGCACGACGACCAGCAGCAGGATCCAGACACTCGCCGAATTCACGGAATAGGCCACCGCCCCGAAGGCGATCAGCGCGGACCAGAAATACATGATCAATACGGCCCGGCTGTGGGAATGGCCGATCTCCAGCAGCCGGTGGTGCAGATGCCCGCGGTCGGCGGCGAACGGCGACTGGCCCTTCCACGTACGGCGCACGACCGCCAGCAGCAGGTCCGCGACCGGCACCGCGATCACCGTCAGCGGCAGCAGCAGCGGAATGTAGACCGGCACCATGGTGTGCACCGCGGCCCGCTCCGAACCGGCCCACAGCTTGAGCGCGTCCGGGTCCACCTGACCGGTGACGGAGATGGCTCCCGCCGCCAGGACCAGGCCGATGAGCATCGAGCCGGAGTCGCCCATGAAGATCCGCGCCGGGTGCATGTTGTGCGGCAGGAAGCCCAGGCACATGCCCATCAGGATCGCCGCGAACAGCGTCGCGGGGGCGGCGGCCTCCAGGCCGTGCCCGAACCACATCCGGTACGCGTACAGGAAGAACGCGGCGGCGGCGATGCACACCATGCCCGAGGCCAGCCCGTCCAGGCCGTCGACGAAGTTCACCGCGTTGATGGTGATCACCACCAGCGCGACCGTCAGCAGCGTGCCCTGCATCGGCGTCAGCGAGACCGTGCCCACACCGGGCACCGGGATCCACAGGATCGTCAGGCCCTGCAGCACCATCACACCGGCGGCGATCATCTGTCCGCCGAGCTTGACCAGGGCGTCCACGCCCCACTTGTCGTCCAGCACGCCCAGCAGCCAGATCAGGCCCGCGCCCGAGAGCAGCGCGCGCGGCTCGTTGGACAGCTCGAAGACGTGCTTGAGGTTCGACAGGTGCGCGGCCACCAGCAGTCCCGCGCACAGACCGCCGAACATCGCGATGCCCCCGAGCCGCGGCGTGGGTTCCCGGTGCACGTCGCGCGCGCGGATCTCCGGCATGGCGCCGGCCAGGATCGCGAACTTCCGCACCGGGCCCGTCAGCAGATAGGTGACGGCCGCGGTGACGCACAACGTCAGCAGGTATTCACGCACGGACTGCCCCAGGGATCGCGCTGGACATCACAGCCCCACACCATATTCGCGTCCGCCCCTGATCCGTGAATGCAGGTGAAGACGCCGGCCGGGCCCGAGTGGTTGCAAATGATCACATGTGGGACCGGTAGGGCGGGAACCTTCCGGCCAGATCCGCCACCTCGGCGCGCACCTGGCCCTCCCGCCCCTCCCCGCGCAGCGCCGCACCGAGCAGCATCCCCACGTGCCTCATCTCCGCCTCACCCATGCCCTGGGTGGTCAGCGCCGCGGTCCCCAGGCGCAGCCCCCGGGCGGTGCCGTGGGCCAGCCCGCACACGTCCAGCACGATCGCGGCCGCGGCGAGGCGGCGGCGGGCCGTGGCGGCGTCCAGGGCCAGCGGTGCGACGTCGGCGACCAGGAGGTGGGTGTCGGTGCCTCCGGTGGCCAGGACGAGCCCCTGGGCGGCCAGGGCGGCCCCCAGGGCGCGGGCGTTGGCGACCACCCGGTGGGCGTAGGCGGTGAACGCCGGCGTCGCGGCCTCCCCGAAGGCGACGGCCTTCGCGGCGACCGTGTGCATCTGGGCACCGCCCTGGGTGAACGGGAACACCGCCCGGTCGACCTGTTCCGCCAGCCGCGCCCCGCACAGGACGATCCCGCCGCGCGGCCCGCGCAGCACCTTGTGGGTGGTGGCGCACACCACGTCCGCGTACGGGACGGGGTTGGGCGCCGCTCCCCCGGCGACCAGGCCGATGGGGTGCGCGGCATCGACGATCAGATACGCGCCCACCTCGTCGGCGATCTCGCGGAAGGCGGCGTAGTCGGGGTGGCGGGGATAGGAGATCGAGCCGCAGACGATGGCCTGGGGGCGGTGCTCCCGGGCCAGGGCGCGCACCTGCTCGTAGTCGATGAGGCCGGTGTCCTCGCGGACGCCGTAGCCGACGAAGTCGAACCAGCGGCCCGAGAAGTTCGCCGGGGAGCCGTGCGTGAGGTGGCCGCCGTGCCGCAGGCCCATGGCCAGCACGGTGTCCCCGGGGCGCAGCAGCGCGGCGTAGGCGGCCAGTACGGCGGCGGTGCCGGAGTGCGGCTGGACGTTGGCGTGCTCGGCGCCGAAGAGGGTCTTGGCGCGGTCGGTGGCGATGCGCTCGACGAGGTCGACGAGCTCGCAGCCGCCGTGGTGGCGGGCGCCCGGGTAGCCCTCGGCGTACTTGTTGGTGAGCGGGGAGCCGAGGGTGGCGAGCACGGCGGGCGAGGTGAAGTTCTCGGCGGCGATCAGCTGCAGTCCGGTCGCCTGGCGCTCGGTCTCGCCCAGGAGGAGCCCGGCGAGCTCGGGGTCCTGCCGCAGCAGGGCCTCGAAGCCGTGCCCCCACGCGGGGTGCGGGCCGGCCTGCTCCGCCGCTTCGGTGGTGGGTGCCGCGCCGGCGGCCCGGGCGGGCGCGGGGGTGAGAGGCGTCGCGGACATCGCGGGCTCCGAGCTGTGGGCGGGTGCGATGGGCTCACCACCCAATGTAGGCCCCGGTCCGCGGGGTCGCTGCTCAGGAGCGGGACGCGACTCCCGTGAGGGCGGTGACGACCGGGTCGAGGGCCTGGTTGATCTCGTCGCCGATGGAGCGGAAGAAGGTGATCGGGGCGCCGTAGGGGTCGTGGACCTCGTCGGCGTCCGCGGTGGGCGCCAGCAGCCAGCCGCGCAGGGCGGCGGCGGCCTGCACCAGGGCGCGGGCGCGGTCGACCACCCCGCCGGCCCGCTCGGGGTCCGGAAGGGTCGCGGGGTCTATGGCCCGCACCAGCCGGGTGAACTCCTTCAGCGTGAAGGTGCGCAGACCCGCGGAGTGGCCCATGGAAATGACCTGGGCGCGGTGGTCGCGGGTGGCGGTCAGGACGAGGTCGGCGCGGATGACGTGCTCGTCGAGGAGCTCACGGCCGGTGAAGCCGTGGGCGTCGGCGCCGAAGTCGGCCAGGACCGTGGCGGCGTGGGCCTCCATGGGCGCGCCCTCGTGGCCCCAGGTGCCGGCGCTCTCCACCACCAGGCCGCCCGCGAAGGGGTCGCCGAGGCGGTGGGCGAGGGCATGGCGGGTCAGCCGCTCGGTGATGGGCGAGCGGCAGACGTTGCCAGTGCTGACGTGGAGGATGCGGAAGGTGTCGGTGGTGGTGTCCGGTCCCGCTATGCCACGCCCCTGCGCGGCGATCAATTCGCCACCTCGAGTTCGGGTACCACCTCGCGCAGCTGCTCGGCGCTGATGGCGCCGGCGCGCAGCAGGACGGGCACCTGGCCGGTGACGTCCACGATGGAGGACGGCACGTCGGCGGGCGTGGAGCCGCCGTCGAGGTAGACGGAGACGGAGTCCCCGAGCATCTCCTGTGCGGCGTCGCAGTCCTGCGGGGCGGGGTGACCGGTGAGGTTGGCGCTGGAGACGGCCATGGGGCCGAACTCGGTGAGCAGCTCCAGGGCCACCGGGTGCAGCGGCATCCGCACGGCCACGGTGCCCCGGGTCTCGCCCAGGTCCCAGGTCAGCGACGGCTGGTGCTTGGCGACCAGGGTCAGGGCGCCGGGCCAGAAGGCGTCGACGAGCTCCCAGGCCTGCTCGGAGAAGTCCGTGACGAGGCCGTGCAGGGTGTTCGGGGAGCCGACCAGGACGGGCGAGGGCATGCCCCGGCCCCGGCCCTTGGCCTGGAGGAGGTCGCCGACGGCCTCGCGGCTGAAGGCGTCCGCACCGATGCCGTAGACGGTGTCGGTGGGCAGCACGACCAGCTCGCCGCGGCGGACCGCGGCGGCGGCTTCGCGCAGACCGGTCTTGCGGTCGGTCGCGTCGCTGCAGTCGTATCGCCGTGCCATCTAACGGACCTCCTCGTACTGGGTCTTGGTCTGGTGCCGGTCGGCTGCCGGGGCGGTCGGGGCCGTCACGGAGTCGCCTTGCGGGCCGTCGCGAAGCGGGGCCGGTTGTTCAGGTCGGGGTGGTCGGCCGCGTCGGCCCAGCCCCGCTCCTCGGTGAAGATCCACGGGACCTGGCCGCCCTGGGTGTCGGCGTGCTCGATGACGACGACGCCGCCGGGCCGCAGCAGCCGGTGCGCGGTGCGCTCGATGCCGCGGATGGTGTCGAGGCCGTCCTCGCCGGAGAACAGCGCGAGCTCGGGGTCGTGGTCGCGGGCCTCGGGGGCGACGTACTCCCACTCGGTGAGCGGGATGTACGGCGGGTTGGAGATCACCAGGTCGACCTGGCCGTCCAGCTCGGGCAGGGCGGTCAGGGCGTTGCCGTGGTGGAGCTGGACGCGGGAGCCCGCCACGTTCTTGCGGGCCCAGCCCAGGGCGCCCTCGTCGAGCTCCACGGCGTGCACGCGCGAGCGCGGCACCTCCTGGGCCAGGGCCAGGGCGATGGCCCCGGAGCCGGTGCACAGGTCGACGATGAGGGGCTCGACGACGTCCATGGCCCGCACGGCGTCTATGGCCCAGCCGACGACCGACTCGGTCTCGGGGCGGGGCACGAAGACGCCGGGCCCGACCTGGAGCTCCAGGTAGCGGAAGAAGGCGCGGCCGGTGATGTGCTGCAGCGGCTCGCGGGCCTCGCGGCGCGCGACGGCCTCCCAGTAGCGGGCGTCGAAGTCGGCGTCCTTGACGTTGTGCAGCTCGCCGCGCTTGACGCCGTGCACGAAGGCGGCCAGCTCCTCCGCGTCGAAGCGCGGAGACGGTACGCCGGCGTCGGCCAGCCGCTGAGTGGCTTGCGCCACCTCTGCTAGCAGCAGGTTCACGTTGTTCCTCTCGCGTCGGCGCCCCGGTCGTCCACTGTGGCCGGACGGGCTCGATTCTTCATCACTTGGCAAGCACAGCCGGCACCGCCGGCACCGTCAGCCCGCGGCAGCGAGCTTCGCCGCCGAGTCGGCGTCCACGCACGCCTGGATCACGGGATCCAGCTCGCCGTCGAGCACCTGGTCCAAGTTGTACGCCTTGAAGCCGACGCGGTGGTCCGAGATGCGGTTTTCCGGGAAGTTGTAGGTCCGGATCTTCTCGGAGCGGTCGACGGTGCGGACCTGGCTGCGCCGGGCGTCCGAGGCCTCCTGCTCCGCCGCCTCCTGGGCCGCGGCGAGCAGCCGCGAGCGCAGGATGCGCAGGGCCTGCTCCTTGTTCTGGAGCTGGCTCTTCTCGTTCTGGCAGGAGGCGACGACGCCGGTGGGCAGGTGGGTGATGCGCACCGCGGAGTCGGTGGTGTTCACGGACTGGCCGCCGGGGCCGGAGGAGCGGTAGACGTCGATCCGCAGGTCGTTCATGTTGATCTCGACGTCGATCTCCTCGGCCTCGGGCGTGACGAGCACGCCGGCGGCGGAGGTGTGGATGCGGCCCTGGGACTCGGTGGCGGGCACGCGCTGGACGCGGTGGACGCCGCCCTCGTACTTCAGCCGGGCCCAGACGCCCTGGCCGGGCTCGGTGGCGCCGTTGCCGCCCTTGGTCTTCACCGCGACCTGGACGTCCTTGTAGCCGCCGAGCTCGGACTCGGTGGTGTCGATGATCTCGGTCTTCCAGCCCACGCGCTCCGCGTAGCGCAGGTACATGCGCAGCAGGTCGCCGGCGAACAGCGCCGACTCGTCGCCGCCCGCGCCCGCCTTGATCTCGAGGATGACGTCCTTGTCGTCGCTGGGGTCACGGGGCACCAGCAGCAGGCGCAGCTTCTCGGTGAGCTCCTCGCGCTGCTTCTCCAGCTCCTTGACCTCGGCCGCGAAGTCGGGGTCGTCGGCCGCGAACTCGCGCGCGGTCTCGATGTCGTCCGCGGTCTGCTTCCAGGAGCGGTAGGTCCCGACGATCGGGGTCAGCTCGGCATAGCGCTTGTTGAGCTTGCGGGCGTTGGCCTGGTCCGCGTGCACGGCGGGGTCGGCGAGCCGCTTCTCGAGGTCGGCGTGCTCACCGATCAGTTCCTCGACTGCCTCGAACATCGAATTTCCCTAGCTGCTGGAAGTGACGGCCCCGCGGGCCTGCTGGACGACAAAGCGCCGGTCCGGTCGCCCAGCCGAAACTGGGCGACCGAGGACCGGCGCCTGCGGGTCGCTACTTCTTGGCCGACCCGGCGGCCTTGCCGAAGCGGGCCTCGAACCGCGCCACACGGCCACCGGTGTCGAGGATCTTCTGCTTGCCCGTGTAGAACGGGTGGCACTCGGAGCACACGTCGGCGCGGATGGTGCCGTCGGCAACGGTGCTACGCGTGGTGAACGAGGCGCCACAGGTGCAGCTGACCTGCGTCTCGACGTACTCCGGGTGGATGTCGCGCTTCAAGGGGTTCTCCTAGGTTCGGGAGGGCTCCGGGTCGTAGAGGCGGGATTGCCTTACGTGAACCGGGGCCGACGTACCAGTCTGCCAGTCCTGGCCGTATCCCCCAAAACGGGGGGTGGCGGCCGGTTATTCCCGCAGGTCTACCGCACGACCCCGTCGGCGTCGGTCTTGGTGCCGGCGCCGTCCTTGAGCGCGGATTCGGGGATCTGCTGGTCGGCGCGGAGTGCCGTCCAGATCTCCTGGGCCTGGGTGACGAGCGGGACGACCCGGTTGGGGTCCCGGGGGTCGTCCGTCACGGGCAGCGTGACCATGTGCATGTCGTCGGAGCCGATGCCCTTCAGCCCGTTGGAGAAGCTGTAGAGCTTGTCGACGGAGGCCAGCTCGCGGTCGGTGGTGAGCGCCTTGGTGGCGGTGTCGGCGATTCCGTAGAGCTTGGTGGGGCTGGTGAAGACCCCGACGGACTTGATCTGGTCGAGCAGGGCCTTGATGAAGGCCTGCTGGAGCTTGATGCGGCCCAGGTCGCTGCCGTCGCCGACGCCCTTGCGGGTGCGGACGAGGCCGAGGGACTGCTCGCCGTTGAGCTTGTGGGTGCCGGCGTCGAGGCTGAGGTGGCTGTCCTTGTCGCGGATGGCCTTGGTGGTGGTGACCTCCACCCCGCCCAGCTTGTCGATCAGCTTCTGGAAGCCGGCGAAGTCGACCTCCAGATAGTGGTCCATGCGGATGTTGGTCATCGCCTCGACGGTCTTGACCGCGCAGGCGGCGCCGCCGAGGGAGTACGCCTCGTTGAACTGCCCGCGCTTGACCGCCGGGGCCTTCTTGCCGCTGGGCGTGGTGCACTCGGGCCGGGCGACGATGGTGTCGCGCGGGATCGAGACGACGCTGGCCTTCTTGTGACCCGCGTAGACGTGGACGATCATCGCCGTGTCGGAGCGGGAGCTGCCCTCGTCCCGGCCGTACTTGCCGTTGTCGCCGGCGCGCGAGTCGGAGCCGAGGACGAGGATGTCCTGGGAGCCGTTGTCGACGTTGTCGGGGCGGTTCTTGCCCAGGGCCGCGTTGATGTCGACGCTGTTGAGGTTGCCGTTGAGCTTGAAGTACACAAACCCCGCGCCCGCGCCGCCGAGCACGACCAGGGCCGCGGCGCTCCAGGCGGCTATTCGACGGCCCTTGCGGCGCACCGGGGGCTTGCGACGGCGACCGCGCTTACCGCCGGCACGGCGGCGGCGCGAACCCGCCGTCGTACTCCTGCTGTCGTCAGCCATGGGCTCCTCAGTCCTTCGCTGTGTCTTTCCGGCTACCCCCTGCTGCCCAGACGGGTGAGCTTGCGACAGGGTTGCACAGCGGAATCTGAGGACCGTCTTAGAAAGTGGCTGGCCGCGGGGGTGTCCGCGGGGCCGTCGCGCCCCGCGCCACCTGCGATTTCGGCCAAATGGCCGTCTTTGATTCCGGCCGCCGGCGGGCCCGGTCGCTGTGGCGCATCTCTCAAAAGGTCACAGGAAGATCACGATGTGGTGGCCGGCGGGGGGCGACAAGACGAAACCTCCCCGCCACGAGTGTGACGGGGAGGTTCGCGGAGCGGATGCGGATCAGTCGTTGCCGTTGGACGGCGTGGTCTTGGCGATCTGCATCAGGAACTCGGCGTTGGACTTCGTCTGCTTCATCTTGTCGAGAAGCAGCTCGATGGCCTGCTGCGAGTCGAGCGCGTGCAGCACCCGGCGGAGCTTCCAGACGATCGCCAGCTCCTCGCCACCCAGGAGGATCTCCTCCTTGCGGGTGCCGGACGGGTCGACGTCCACGGCCGGGAAGATGCGCTTGTCGGCGAGCTTCCGGTCGAGCTTGAGCTCCATGTTGCCGGTGCCCTTGAACTCCTCGAAGATCACCTCGTCCATGCGCGAGCCGGTCTCGACCAGCGCGGTGGCCAGGATGGTCAGCGAGCCGCCGTCCTCGATGTTGCGCGCGGCACCGAAGAACTTCTTCGGCGGGTAGAGCGCGGTCGAGTCGACACCACCGGACAGGATGCGGCCCGAGGCCGGGGCGGCCAGGTTGTAGGCGCGGCCCAGACGGGTGATCGAGTCCAGCAGGACGACCACGTCGTGGCCCAGCTCCACCAGGCGCTTGGCGCGCTCGATGGCCAGCTCGGCGACGGTGGTGTGGTCCTCGGCCGGGCGGTCGAAGGTCGAGGAGATGACCTCGCCCTTGACCGACCGCTGCATGTCGGTGACCTCTTCCGGACGCTCGTCGACCAGGACGACCATCAGGTGGCACTCGGGGTTGTTGGTGGTGATCGCGTTGGCGATCGCCTGCATGATCATGGTCTTACCGGTCTTCGGCGGGGCCACGATCAGACCGCGCTGGCCCTTGCCGATGGGGGCGACCAGATCGATGATCCGGGTCGTCAGCACGCCCGGGTCCGTCTCCAACCGCAGGCGGTCCTGCGGGTAGAGCGGGGTGAGCTTGCCGAACTCGGGGCGGCCGCGCCCGGTTTCGGGCGCCATGCCGTTCACCGAGTCGAGGCGGACGAGGGCGTTGAACTTCTCGCGCCGCTCGCCGTCCTTCGGCTGACGGACCGCACCGGTGACGTGGTCACCCTTGCGCAGGCCGTTCTTGCGGACCTGGGCGAGGGAGACGTAGACGTCGTTCGGGCCCGGGAGGTAGCCGGAGGTCCGGATGAAGGCGTAGTTGTCGAGGATGTCCAGGATGCCCGCGACGGGGATCAGGACGTCGTCCTCGGCGAGCTGCGGCTCGTTCGCGCCGAACTCGTCGCGGCCACGACGGCCACGGCGGTCGCGGTAGCGGCCGCGGCGGCCACGGCGGCCACCTTCGAAGTCGTCCTCGTCCTGCGGGCCGCCCTGCGGACCGCGGTCGCCGCGCTGCTGGCGGTCCCCGCGCTGCTGCTGGCCGGCGTCGCCGTCGCGGTTGCCACGACGGTCACGGTCGCGCTCACGCTGACCGCGCTCGGCACGCTCACCGCGCTCGGCACGGTCACCGCGCTCGGCACGGTCACCGCGCTCGGCACGGTCGCCCCGCTCCGCACGCTCACCGCGCTCGCGACGCTCGCCCTTCTGGCCGCGCTCGCCGCGGTCCTGGCGCTCGGCGCCCTTGGCGGCCTTGCCCTCGGCGGTGTCCGCCGCGGCCTCGGCCTTCGCCTCGGTGCGCTCCTCGGTACGGGTCTCGGTACGAGCGGCCTCGGCGGCCGGCTCGGGGCTGCCCGCGGCGGCGGTGGCGCGCCGACGGCGGCGCTCACCGGCCGGGGCCTCGTCGCTGCTCGGCTGGCCCGGGATCTCGATCTGCTGCTGGGCAGCCTTCTCGGCGGGCTTCTCGGCGGCGGCCTCACCCGTACGGGCCCTGGAGGTCGCACGACGCTTGGGCTTGGTCTCGGCGGTCTCCGAGGCCGCCGGGGCCTGGTCGGCCTTGGCGGGCGCGGCGGAGGAGCCGGCCTGCCTCTCCTTGATGACCTCGATCAGCTGGCCTTTGCGCATCCGCGCGGTGCCCTTGATGCCGAGGCCGGAAGCGAGCTGCTGGAGCTCGGCCAGGACCATGGCGTCGAGGCCCGTGCCCGAGCGGCGCCGCTTGGGGGCGGTGGCAGCACCGGTGGCAGGCGCGGCGGGAGCGTCCGTGGCGGGCGCGGAGGCATTGCCGGCGGCGCCGGCGTTCACGCCCATCAGATCGGTGGTGTCGCTCACGAAGGGGTCCTTCCCTGGAGCGGGCGTCGGCCTGTCTGGCTCGGCGACCGGTTGTGCTGTCCGGCTGCGGTCCTGATGTTCGGACCGGGCCGGGGCGGTGGTCCGCCGCGTTACGGCGGAAGAATCAGTGCATTGGTGCCGGCGTGAAGAATGAGGGAAGGGCACGACATAACGCTTCACTCATGTCGCCCACGCCGATTCCGGAGCGTGCTCGAATCTGCTCAGGCAGGCTGCTCAGGCAGTTTGGGAGGCTCCCGGAAGAAAAGCGGTCCCTGATCGGGACACAGTGCACCGAGCCGATGTGGCTTCGAGTGCAGACTTGAGGTTAACACTACCGGATCCCACAAACATTCCCCCTCTCCAAGACCGGCAACCGCGTTTTTCGTGGGCCCGGGCTCCCCCGGGCGCCACTGGTCAGGCGAGCGGCAGCACGCTCGTCCCCCCGGCGTCGAGGGCCAGCCGGTTGGCCGCCCACCCCTCGCCCGCCAGCCGTGCGACCTTCTCGGCCGCACCGTTCTCGACCAGTGCGAGCACCGTGGGGCCCGCACCGGAGATGACCGCAGGGACGCCGTCCGCCCGCAGTCGGTTGACCAGGGCCACGCTCTCCGGCATCGCCGGGGCGCGGTATTCCTGGTGGAGCCGGTCCTCGGTGGCCGGCAGCAGCAGCTCGGGGCGCCTGGTCAGGGCCTCGACGAGCAGCGCCGCGCGCCCGGCGTTGGCGGCCGCGTCCACATGGGGGACGCTGCGCGGCAACAGCCCGCGCGCGGTCTCGGTCAGTACGGGTCTGGACGGCACGAAGACCACCGGAACGATGGAATCCGCTGGGTCCATCCGAATGGCCCGGGCGACGCCCGACTCCATCCAGGCGAGGGTGAATCCGCCGAGCAGACAGGCGGCGACGTTGTCGGGGTGGCCCTCGATCTCGGTGGCCAGCTCGAGCATGGCCGCCTCGTCGAGTCTGTCGGCCCCGCCTATGGTCACCGCGCGGGCGGCGACGATGCCCGCGCAGATCGCGGCGGAGGAGGAGCCCAGGCCCCGCCCGTGCGGAATGCGGTTGGCGCAGACGACCTCCAGGCCGCGCGGCTGGCCGCCGAGCAGGTCGAAGGTGGTGCGCAGGGACCGTACGAGGAGATGACTCTCGTCGCGCGGGAGGGTGTCGGCGCCCTCCCCGGCGATGTCGATGTGCAACCCGGATTCCGCCACCCGGACCACGACATCGTCGTAGAGCCCCAGGGACAGGCCGAGGGCGTCGAAGCCGGGACCGAGATTTGCGCTGGTGGCAGGGGTGCGCACTCGGACGGCGGCGGCGCGGAAAGCGGGACCGGCCATCGCTCGATGACTCTCCTTGGTGTGGCCTTGGTAGGGCGTGCGACATCCACAAGGGCCGCGACGGCGATGCCGCGTGGGGGCGGCACGGTCAGCGACGGGGCGGAGTGAGCACAGCCTATCGAAGGAAGGTTCAGTGGCGACATAGGGCGCACAGGAGGCGCACGATGCGTGTCGCACTATTACCTGTGCTTCTGTCGGCTTTCGCCGGGTTGCGGGCGGGCCGCCGCCGCGGTTGTGGGCAATCGTTCCGCAGGGCTGGGGGCACCTCCCAGCGGTAGCTGGGGGAGGGTGGGCACAACTCACCCACCCGTCCGCACCCGCGCGACGACCTCAGACAAGCCCAAGCTGCTGCGCAGCCGCACCCGCATCCACCGGCACGGTAATCGGCTGCGGCGCACCGGCCACCGCCCAGTCCGGGTCCTTGAGCCCGTTCCCGGTGACCGTGCAGACGATCCGCTGCCCCGGGTCGACGAGCCCCTGCTCGGCGGCCTTGAGCAGGCCGGCGACGCTGGCGGCCGAGGCGGGCTCGACGAAGACGCCCTCCTGGGAGGCCAACAGCCGGTAGGCGGCCAGGATCTGTCGGTCGGTCACCTCGTCGATGAGGCCGCCCGACTCGTCCCGCGCCTGCTCGGCGAACTGCCAGGAGGCGGGGTTGCCGATGCGGATCGCCGTGGCGATGGTGTGCGGGTCCTTCACCGGCGTGCCGCGCACGATCGGCGCGGAACCGGAGGCCTGGAAGCCCCACATCCGGGGGAGGTGCGTGGAGATCGCGTCGGCCGCGTACTCCCGGTAGCCCTTCCAGTAGGCGGTGATGTTGCCCGCGTTGCCCACCGGCAGGACGTGGATGTCGGGCGCGTCGCCGAGCGCGTCCACGATCTCGAACGCCGCGGTCTTCTGGCCCTCGATACGGACCGGGTTGACCGAATTGACCAGCGCGACCGGGTAGTTGTCGGACAGCGCGCGGGCCAGGTCCAGACAGTCGTCGAAGTTGCCGTCGACCTGGAGGATGCGCGCGCCGTGGACGAGGGCCTGGCCCATCTTGCCGAGCGCGATCTTGCCCTGCGGCACCAGGACGGCGCAGACCATGCCCGCCCGTACGGCATAGGCCGCGGCGGAGGCGGAGGTGTTGCCCGTGGAGGCGCAGATGACCGCCCGCGCCCCCTCCTCCTTGGCCCGGGTGATGGCCATGGTCATGCCGCGGTCCTTGAAGGACCCGGTGGGGTTGGCGCCCTCGACCTTGAGGTACACCTCGCAGCCCGTGCGCTCGGAGAGCACCTGCGCCCGCACCAGCGGGGTACCGCCCTCGCCCAGGGTGACGACCGGCGTGTCGGCGGTGACCGGAAGGCGGTCGCGGTATTCCTCGATGATGCCGCGCCACTGGTGGGTGCCGGGGCGGCTGTTGTTGGCAGACATTGCTTTCGTAATCCCCTCAGATCCCCTTGGATCCTGTATTCGCCTTACTCGCCCTCGACCCGCATGATGCTCGCGACGCCGCGGACCGTCTCCAGCGCCCGCAGCGCCTCGACCGTCGCCGTCAGGGCGGCGTCGGCGGCCCGGTGCGTGACCACGACCAGGGAGGCCTCGCCGTCCTTGCCCTTCTGGCGGACCGTGTCGATGGAGACGCCGTGCTCGGCGAAGACCGTGGCGACCTGGGCCAGGACGCCCGGCTTGTCGGCCACGTCGAGGCTGATGTGATAGCGCGTCACCACATCGCCCATCGGGCTCACCGGCAGCCGCGTGTAAGCGGATTCGCCGGGGCCGGTGGACTCGGCGAGCTTGTTGCGGCAGACCGCGACGATGTCGCCGAGGACCGCGGAGGCGGTCGGCGCCCCGCCCGCGCCGGGCCCGTAGAACATCAGCTGACCGGCCGCCTCGGCCTCGATGAAGACCGCGTTGTACGCCTCGCGGACCGAGGCCAGCGGGTGGCTGAGCGGAATCATCGCCGGGTGCACCCGGGCGGTGACGGACCGGCCGTCGGCGGCCCGCTCGCAGATGGCGAGGAGCTTGATGGTGCAGCCCATTTGCTTCGCGGAAGCGAAGTCGGCTGCGGTGACCTCGGTCATGCCCTCGCGATAGACGTCGTCGAGGCGCACCCGGGTGTGGAAGGCGATGCCGGCCAGGATGGCGGCCTTCGCGGCGGCGTCGAAGCCCTCGACGTCGGCGGTCGGGTCGGCCTCGGCGTAGCCGAGCGCGGTGGCCTCGTCGAGCGCCTCGGAGTAGCCGGCACCGCTCGAGTCCATCTTGTCGAGGATGAAGTTGGTGGTGCCGTTGACGATACCCAGCACGCGGTTGACCTTGTCGCCGGCGAGGGACTCGCGCAGCGGCCGCACCAGCGGGATCGCGCCGGCCACCGCGGCCTCGTAGTAGAGGTCCGCGCCGTGCTGCTCGGCGGCGGCGTGCAGGGCGGCGCCGTCCTGGGCGAGCAGCGCCTTGTTGGCCGAGACGACGCTGGCGCCGTGCTCGAAGGCCGTGGTGATCAGGGAGCGGGCGGGCTCGATGCCGCCGATGACCTCGACGACCACGTCGATGTCGCCGCGTTTGACCAGGGCGGTCGCATCGGTGGTGATGAGCTCGGCGGGCACCCCCTCACGCACCCGGTCGGGGCGGCGCACGGCGATGCCGACGAGCTCGACGGGCGCCCCGACGCGCTGCGCGAGGTCCTCCGCGTGCGTCGTCATGATGCGCGTCACCTCAGAGCCGACGACTCCACAGCCCAGCAGCGCCACCTTCAGCGGACGCGTACGCATCATCCGACCTCGTTTCTCATGCATCTTCGGTAGGTACCAGTCTCACTCACCGGACGGGGGATTCCTCCCCCGGTCCAGTATCCGAGATCTCGATCTCGTCGTTCCGGTCAGCCGACGTCGAGACGGAGAAGGTCTTCTTCCGTCTCCCGTCGGACGATCACGCGTGCCGCGCCGTCCCGCACGGCGACGACCGGGGGCCGCAGTGCGTGGTTGTAGTTGCTCGCCATCGACCGGCAGTAGGCGCCGGTGGCCGGGACGGCGAGCAGGTCGCCGGGCGCGAGGTCGGCGGGCAGGAAGGCGTCGCGTACGACGATGTCACCGGACTCGCAGTGCTTGCCGACGACACGCGTGAGCATCGGCTCGGCGGTGGAGGTGCGGGAGGCCAGCGCGACGGAGTACTCGGCGTCGTACAGCGCGGTACGGATGTTGTCGGACATGCCGCCGTCGACGCTGACGTAGGTCCGCAGGCCCGGCAGTTCCTTGAGGGTGCCCACCTCGTAGAGCGTGAAGGCGGTCGGGCCGACGATCGCGCGGCCGGGCTCGACGGAGATCCGCGGCACGGCGAGTCCGGCGACCGCGCATTCGCGGGTGACGATGTCGCGCAGGGCGGCGGCGATCTCGCGCGGCTCGCGCGGGTCGTCGTCGGGCGTGTACGCGATGCCGAGCCCGCCGCCCAGGTCGATTTCGGGCAGCTCGATGCCGTGCTCGTCGCGGACCTCGGCGAGCAGCTTGACGACGCGGTGGGCCGCGACCTCGAAGCCGGACGTGTCGAAGATCTGCGAACCGATGTGGGAGTGGATGCCGATGAGCTCCAGCCCGTCGAGCTTCAGCGCCCGCCGCACGGCCTCGGCCGCCTGTCCGCCGGCGAGCGGAAGGCCGAACTTCTGGTCCTCGTGGGCGGTGGCGATGAACTCGTGGGTGTGCGCCTCGACGCCGACGGTCACCCGGATCTGTACGCGCTGGCGCTTGCCGAGCCGCTCGGCGATGTGCGCGACGCGCACGATCTCCTGGAAGGAGTCGAGGACGATCCGCCCGACGCCGGCCTCGACGGCGCGGGTGATCTCCTCGGTGGACTTGTTGTTGCCGTGCAGGGCGATGCGCTCGGCGGGCATGCCGGCGTCGAGGGCGGTGGCCAGCTCGCCGGCCGAGCAGACGTCGAGGTTGAGGCCCTCCTCGTGCAGCCAGCGCACGATGGCCCGGGAGAGGAAGGCCTTGCCCGCGTAGAAGACGTCGGCGTCGGGCCCGAAGGCGTCGCGCCAGGCGCGGCAGCGCGCGCGGAAGTCGTCCTCGTCGAGGAAGTAGGCCGGCGTCCCGAACTCCTCGGCGAGCTGCTTGACGCCGATCCCGCCGACGGTGACGACGCCCTCGGCGTCGCGGTCGACGGTACGGGACCACACGCGCGCGTCGAGCGCGTTGAGGTCGGCGGGCGGCGCGGTGTAGTGACCCTCGGGAAGGACGTCGGCGTAACGGGGCCCGGCGGGGTGGGCGGAGCGGCTCATGGTGGCGATCCCCTTTTACAGATGTGCGGGTGCGGTGATGCCGAGCTGGTGCAGGCCGTCAGCGAGCACCTTGCCCGTGGCCTCGGCGAGGGCCAGGCGGGCGCGGTGGACGACCGAGGGTTTCTCGTCCCCGCGGGGCAGCACGGGACAGTCGGCCTGCCACCGCAGATAGGCGTCGGCGGTCCGCTCGAGGTGCCGGGCGAGCCGCTCGGGGGCGCGCGTGGAGCTGACGCGGGCGTGGTCGGCGAGCGCGGCGAGGAGGGGGCCGGCGCACTCGTCGGCGCACTCGCCGCCGGCGTCGGCCGTGAAGCCCAGGTCACGGGCGTTGCGGACGAGGGCGTGGGTACGGGCGTGGGCGTAGCGGACCCGGAAGAGGGGGTTGCTCTCGCGCTGGACGAGCAGCAGGTCCCGGTCGAGACCGGGCGGGCAGAGCAGGCTCCAGCGGGCGGCGTCGGACCCGAGCCTCTCCACGAGCGCCGGGCCGGGCCGCAGGTCGTAGGGCTCGCCCCGCAGTGTGCCGCCCAGCACCTCCGCCACGATCCGGCCGCCGACGGCGCCCTCGACCGTGATGTTGAGGAACCCGGGTTCGGCGATGTCGACGCGGGCGATGCCCGGCTCGGCGGCCAGCCGGCGGCGCAGCACCTCGGCGATCTCCCGGGCGGGGCGTCCGCTCTCCTTGGCGAGCCGGAGGGCGACGTTGGTGGCGTAGTCCCCGCATCCCGGGCGGGGCGGCACCCGCAGGCTGACCCGCGCCGGCACGGTGGCGCGCAGCTCGTCGGCCTCGACGGCGCGGCGCACGGTGTGCAACACGGTGCGGGAGAGATCGGCGGGGGTCACAGGGCAAGCCTAGGGGAGAAGGGGGCCCGCTCCGCGAACAGGTTTCACCCAGCGGGACGGACGACCGGCCCGGCCTCCCCGGGCGCCATGGCTTCCGGCACCCCTTCCTCCCCTTCTCCCCCATGGCGGCGCATGAGCCGCCGTACGAGCCGGACCATCTCCGAGGGCTCGAAGGGCTTGGCCAAAAACGCGTCCACTCCGACGGTCCACCCGCTCTCCGCCTCCGGCTGGGTGCAGGCGCTGATGATCGCGATCGGTATGTCCCGCGTCCGCGCGTCGGCCCGCAGCCGGGCGGCCGTGCGCAGTCCGTCGAGCCGGGGCATGACGACGTCGAGGGTCACCAGGTCGGGCCGTACCCGGTGCACGATCTCCAGGCACTCGGCACCATCGGCCGCGGTCACGACCTCGAAGCCTTCGAGCTCGAGGTTGACCCTGATCAACTGCCGGATGACCTTGTTGTCGTCCACAACAAGGACCCGGCCGGACAAGCCAGGCACAACCCGAGAGTAGGCGCGCCCCCCTTCCCGCGTCCGGCTTTTCCCCACTTCCACCCCACCCGGGCGACCACCGGCCAGTTTTCGATCACCGTTGCCGCACACCCCCCGGGAGCTGGTAATGTTCTTTCCGTCGCCGCGAACGAGCGGATGACACGCCCCCGTAGCTCAGGGGATAGAGCAACGGCCTCCGGAGCCGTGTGCGCAGGTTCGAATCCTGCCGGGGGCACTTCATTGGAAGTGCCGGAAGACCCCGCCGCCAGCAGAAATGCTGGAGGCGGGGTCTTTTGCGTATGCGGATCTTCGCGGGTGCGGCGGGGCGAGGGCGTGCGGGCGCATGGTGGGGCCCCGGCCGTCGATTGGGGGGTTCGACGGCCGGGGCCTCGGGTGGGCGGCTGTGGGGGGAGGTCAGCCGCCCCAGCTGCTGTCGGGGTTGCCCGGGCGGTGGGGCGCCGGGGCGGCCACGACGTGCTGGGAAACCGCGCTCGCCTGGGTGGTCCCGGCGGTTGCCGCCTCGTGGCCGGGGGTGACGGCCACGGCGAGGAGGGCCGCGGCGACGGCGGCGGTGACCAGGGCGGCGATGCGCTTCATGGGGTCCTCTTGTATCGCGGGGTGTGGAGGTGCGCCGGTCGCGGCCGGCAGAACCACTATGCGGGGGCATGCGACCCGGCGGCCAGTGATCACGTATGTCACCAAACTGCCGTGCACGAAAGGGAATGGGGGATAAAGCATCCCCAAGTAGGGCATCAGGGGTGATTGGTTACGCCGCGGTGGCGGCTACGCCCGGGCCCGCCTCGCGGAAGAGCCGGTAGAGCTCCGGCTGGTCGGCGAGGAAGATCCGGTCGTGCGGGGTGGAGTGTCGCAGGACGAGGGCCGGCCAGGGCGACCGGGCGATCGGCACGGTGGCGTTGCGCACGCTCCTGTCGTCGTTCTCCGGGAAGAACTCGCCGGTCGTCAGGCCCTGGGCGAGCAGGAGCGGCTTCACCCGGCGGCGCACCTCGGTCAGCACCCGGTCCGGCACGGCCAGCGCGGTGTAGACCACGATGCGGCAGCTGAGCAGCGCCTCCGCCGGCTCCAGGCGGCCGGCCTCCTCGGCGAACTCCCGGGCGGCGCGCTTCAGATGGGTCGTCAGATCGGCGGCGCTCAGGCCGGGCAGGGGGCATTCGAGGAGTTCGACGCGCTCCTCACGCAGCGCCTTGGGCATGTAGGGGCACAGTGTGCCGGGGCGGCCGAGGGCGGGTACGGGGCTGCCCAGTTCGTCGCGGGCCCAGCGGGCGGTGTCCGCCGCCCAGGCAGGGGCCTTCGGGTCGGCCAGGACCCGGGAGGCGTTCAGGGCGAGGGGGATCACCGAGCGGCCTCGGTGAACGGACGGCATGGACCACGGAGCATTCGGTCCCTCTCTCGAGACGGTGGATACGAGAGAGTTTTCTGCCCCCGCAGGCGCCCCTCAAGTCACGTGATGTCGGGACCCGTACGCGGCGGCCAGGCGGCCAGGCGCGGCATCGAGGCCAGCGGCGACGCCGCCGGCGGCGCGGCCGGGTGGGGACGGCCGAAGGAGGCGGCGAGGAGGGCGAGCTGGGTGCGGTTGCGGATGCCGGTCTTGCCGCGGATACGACGCAGGTAGGTGTCGACGGTGTGGGCGCTCACCCCCATGCGGCGGGCGATGGCGGCGTAGGTGTGGCCGTCCGCGAGGTGGCCCAGCACCTCCAGTTCCCGCTCGGAGAGCACCGCCAGAGCCTGCGGTATCCCTTGACTCATCCTGTCTTCCTGTCTTCCTCGAGGGGCACGGGCGCCTTCAGTTGACCGCTATTACGGGCATTCGTCGTTAAGATCCGCACAGTGGTCCGGGTGCGGGGCGTCCCGTGGTGGGGGGCCTGGCCAGCAGGGGACAGCTTGCCGGATTCCCGGCCGTACCACCACGCATGGAACGGATCACCAAGCTGTCTGGCAGCAAGGCGAGCAGGGAATGAGTATGAACATATGCGACGATCGCGCCTCTGACACCTCATCGACAGCCCACGGCCCGGCCCCTCTCGGCGAGAACGAGACCGCCGTCTACGGCTGGGTGCTCGACCACCACAGCGCCGATCCGCTGCGCGCAGCCTCCGACCTGGGGCTCAGCCCCGACGATACCCGGGCGGCACTCGAGAAACTGACGGCCCTTCGGCTGGTGATCCCCGAGGCCCCGGCCGGCCGGACGGCAGGGGCCACGACCGGCCCGCACGCCCGGGCCCGGGCCGTCGACCCCGACGCGGTCGTCACCGCGCTGACCGCTCCGCTGCAGGAGTCGATCCACCAGGACCAGTTGCGTCTGCAGCGCGTGCGCGACGACTTCGAGCGGCTGCGGGAGCGCTTCCTGCGCGGCCGCGCCGAGGCCTCCCCCGGCGCCCTGGAGGTCATCCCCAGCCTGGAGGAGGTGCGGGCCGCCCTCAACCGGGCCTCCGCCGAGTGCCGTACGGAGATGACGACCGTCCAGCCGGGCGGCACCCGCGACCCGGAGGCCATGACCGAGGCCCTCGCCCGTGACACCGCGCTGCTGGAGCGCGGCATCCGCATCCGTACGCTCTACCACCACACCGCCCGGTTCAACGGGCCCAGCCAGGCCTACGTGGCCGCGGCCTCGGCGCTGGGGGCGGAGTACCGCACCGCGCACGAGCTGTTCGGGCGGATCATCATCTTCGACCGCGAGCTGGCGTTCATCCCCGACCGCCTCGGCACCTGGGGCGCCGTTGCCATCCGGGAGCCGTCCGTCGTCGCCTACCTCTGCGAGATCTTCGAGCAGACCTGGACCCATGCCACGCCGTTCTCGGAGGCCGGCCAGGACGGGCTCGAACGCGTCGCCAAGGAGGTGGACCTGACGATCGTGCGGCTGCTGGCGGCCGGTCTGAAGGACGAGTCGATCGCCCGCAGGCTGGGCATGTCGCTGCGCACGACGCGCCGCCACATCGCGGACATCATGGAGACCCTCGGCGCGGAGAGCCGCTTCCAGGCCGGCATCCTGGCCGCCCGTGCGGGCCTGACCGGGGGCGACGAAGCGGAGCAGAAGGGTCCGGCGGGCGCCCGGGGGACGGCCGATGCGTGAAGGGCCCGTCACGGGACCGTGAATTCGTGACTGGCACCCCCGGCCCGGGCCGGGGAGGATCCTCCCAGGTGTGCCGACCGGCCGGAGGGGGCCCATGCACAACGCCGACGTCACGGGCGGGGACATCCGCACGTACGCCGGGGACATCGCGCTGGCCCTGTCGGTGCACCGGGGGCACAGCGCCGCCCTGGTGTGGCCGGAGACCGAGCCGGCCGGCCTCCTCGACGGCCTCGCCGCGCGGGCCGCGGCCCGGATCGCCGCGGCGGCCGCGCCGGCCCGGGGCGAGCCGGTCCCCGCGGGCCCGGAAGCCGAACCGCTGGCCGGCTCTCTGGGCGGCGCGCTCGAACGCCCCGTGACCGCCTTCTACGCCTGCGCCCCGCCCGGCCCGCCGGGACGGCGGATCACGGCCGACGGCGATCTGCTGATCGTCCCGGTCGACCGTGGCTGCGACTGCGGCGTCCAGCCGCCGGGGCGCCCGGACCCCTTGCGCATGCGGCTGCACAAGGGCGAAGTCCTCTACGTACCGCGGGGCTTCCGCCTCACCGTCTCGGGCCGGCAGTGCGCCGCGCCGCTGCTGGCCCTCGCCTTTCCTCCTCTCGCCGCCCCGGAGGCCGGAACGCCTGATGCCGGATGGCCGGGCGCGCGGCCCGGGGCGCTGCTCAGATCTTCGGGAAGTCGAATCCGTACCCCTGCTCCTTGAGCCAGGTGATGCAGCGCGCCAGGGCCTCGACGCTCTGGCTGCGCTCCCCTCCCCCGTCGTGGAGCAGGATGATGGGGCCGTTGCCGATCTCGCGCTTGACCGTTTCGACGATGCGCTCCACGCCCGGCCGCTGCCAGTCGTGGGTGTCGATGCTCCAGCCCAGCGGCCGCATGCCGTTGTCGGCCGCGACCTGGCGGCTGTACGGGGTGAACGCGCCGCCGGGCGCGCGGTAGTAGCGCACCTTCACGCCGCCGCCCGCCACGTCCTCGATCATCTTCTTCGCGTCGAGGACCTGTTGCTTCTGGTACTCCTCGGACCTCTTGTCCATCGCGGTGTTGTGGTCGACCGAGTGGTCGCAGAGGCGGTGTCCCTCGGCGACGACCTGCTTGACGAGCTTGGGATAGGCCTTGGCCGGCGGCCCGATCATGCAGAACGTGGCCTTGATCCCGTGCTGCTTGAGTATGGCCAGCGTCTGGGGGGTCCACCTCGGGTCGGGGCCGTCGTCGATGGTCAGGGCCACGCTCTTGCCGCCGCGCTCGGTCTCGTGCGCGAGCTCCGCCGAGACGGGCCCGGACGGGCCGGGGTCGGGGTCCGGCCCCCGGCTCGACGGCGGCGCGCCCGTCCGCCCTTTGTCGTCGGGGCCCGGCAGCACCGGCCCCTGGGTGAACGGATCCTTGCCGCCGGAGTCCTCCGTGGCCACCGCCACGGTCCCCGATATCACTCCGGCCAGTGCCAGTACCCCTCCTGCTGCGATCGCGATGTGCCGCCTCTGGGCAGTCAGTCGAGCCATGGACTTCCCACACCCCCTCGCGCACCGGTGTTGCTCCCTGCCCGCGTAGACGGCCGCCTATCGCACGACGTTCCGCAACGCGCCATTGCTCACAGAATTCAGACAGGACAGGCACCGGGTCCATGTAAAGTCCCCGATTAGCGCACTACTGTTACGCTTCCGCGACCGTTTCCCCGATCACCTCGGCGATCTCGGCCTTGCGGGCGGCTTCCTCTTCGGCGAATCGACGGGCGTCGAGCTCCTCGGCGATCTCCTCGTCCTGGGCCATGAGTTGATCGAGATTCGCATCCCCCATCTCGAATACCCCCATGTCAGCGTAGGCCCGCTGGAGCCTTTCGCCCCACAGGCCGATATCCCTCACGCACGGCACGATCCTGCTGAAGAGCAACTTCCGGAAAATCTGGAGGTATGCGGAACGCTCGCTCAGCTCCTCGGCCTCGGCGGCCGGGATGCCGAACCCGGCCAGCACCTCCTCGCCGCGCAGCCGGTCACGCATCAGATAGCAGCCCTCGATCACAAACTCCTCGCGCTCGCGGAGTTCGGCGTCCGAAAGTTGCTTGTAGTAGTCCCTCAACGCCATCCGGCCGAAAGCGACATGGCGCGCCTCGTCCTGCATCACATAGGCGAGGATCTGTTTCGGAAGAGGTTTTTGGGTCGAATCACGCAGCATTCCGAAGGCGGCCAGGGCAAGTCCCTCGATCAACACCTGCATGCCCAGATAGGGCATGTCCCAGCGGGAGTCGCGCAGGGTGTCGTCCAAGAGCGACTGAAGGTTGGGGTTGACCGGGTAGAGCATTCCGATCTTCTCGTGCAGGAATCGGCTGTAGATTTCCACGTGCCGGGCCTCGTCCATGGCCTGGGTGGCGGAGTAGAACTTCGCGTCCAGATCGGGCACGGACTCCACGATGCGGCTCGCGCAGACCAGGGCGCCCTGTTCGCCGTGCAGGAACTGGCTGAACTGCCAGGAGGCGTAGTGCCGGCGCAGCTCGCGCTTGTCGGCCTCGCTCATCTTGGTCCAGTAGGGGGTGCCGTAGACGACGAGGTTCTCGTCGGGCACGCCGAGGGGGTCGTAGGGGTCGACCTCCTGGTCCCAGTCGATGCGCTTGGCGGAGTCCCACTGCTTGTCCTTGCCCTTCTGGTAGAGGGCGAGGAGCCGTTCACGGCCGTCGTCGTAGTCCCAGCCGAAGCGGGCGGCGCCGCTGGCCGGCACCTCCCAGACGGTGCCGTCGGGGGCCTGAGTGTAGAGCTCATGGGTCGTCATGGACCTCTCCTGTCCCTTGCCGACGTACATGCACGGGTGATTGGCAGGCTCACACGGACGTTCACCGGGGGTCAATCACCCGTACGGGGTCGGATGCCGCAGCCCTTGACGGGTCTTGTTGACAAGCGGTCTCATAAGAACTTACCCCGGGTAACTCGAACATGAGGTGGAATCGGCCATGACGACCGCGCCTGATGGGCACCCGCTCCGGCTCCAGGACGCGCTCGGCCCGCTCAAGGACCGTGAGCGCGTCGCCGAGCGGTTGCTCGACTCCTCGGCGAAGCACTCCTTCGACCCCGACGCCGAACTCGACTGGGACGCGCCCCCCGAGCCAGGCAAGTGGTACTGGCCGCCGGAGCTCGTCTCCCTCTACGACACCCCGATGTGGCGGCGGATGCCGCAGGAGCAGCGCATGGAGCTGGCCCGGCACGAGGCCGCCGCGCTCGCCTCCCTGGGCATCTGGTTCGAGATCATCCTGATGCAGCTGCTGGTCCGTCACATCTACGACAAGCCCGTCACCAGCGCACACGTCCGTTACGCGCTGACCGAGATAGCCGACGAGTGCCGGCACTCCACCATGTTCGCCCGCATGATCCGGCACGGCGGCGCCCCCGCCTACCCCGTGGGCCGGCTGCACCACAATCTGGCCCGCGTCCTGAAGACCGTCTCCACCACGCCGGGCTCCTTCGCCTGCACCCTCCTCGGCGAGGAGATCCTCGACCACATGCAGCGCCTGACCTTCCCCGACGACCGCGTCCAGCCCCTGGTGCGCGGCGTCACCCGCATCCACGTCGTGGAGGAGGCCCGCCATGTGCGCTACGCGCGCGAGGAGTTACGGCGCCAGATGGCCTCCAGCCCGCGCTGGGAACGGGAGCTGACGCGCGTCAGCGCGGGCGAGGCGGCCCGCGTCTTCTCGGTCGCCTTCGTCAATCCCCAGGTCTACACCGACGTCGGCCTCGACCGCCGCGAGGCCGTGGCCCAGGTCAGGGCCAGCGCCCACCGCCGCGAGGTGATGCAGACCGGCGCCCGTCGCCTCACCGACTTCCTCGACGAGATCGGGGTACTCCGGGGCGTCGGCCGGCGGCTGTGGAAGAGCTCCGGCCTGCTGGCCTGAGCCGGGGGCCGGTTACCCTGCCGTCCATGACCGGCAGCGGAACCGCCTCCTACCGCAGGCTCAGCGTCCACGAGCGCCGCGCCCAGCTGATCACCACGGCACTCGGGCTCTTCGCCCACCGCGCGCCCGAGGACGTCTCCCTCGACGACGTCGCGGCCGCCGCCCGCGTCTCCCGGCCCCTGGTCTACCGCTACTTCCCCGGCGGCAAGCCGCAGCTGTACGAGGCCGCCCTGCGCAGCGCCGCCGACGACCTCGAGCTGTGCTTCGCCGAGCCGCAGACCGGCCCCCTCGCCGGCCGGCTCGCCGCCGCGCTGGACCGCTATCTGGCCTTCGTCGACGAGCACGACGCGGGCTTCAGCGCACTGCTGCAGGGCGGCAGCGTCGCGGAGACCTCCCGTACGGGCGCCATCGTCGACGAGGTGCGCAGGGCCGCCGCCGCGCAGATCCTCAAGCACCTCGCGGTGCCCGATCCGGGGGTGCGGCTGCGCATGATGGTGCGGACGTGGATCACAGCCGTGGAGGCGGCCTCGCTGATCTGGTTGGACGAGGGGAAGCGGCCGCCGCTGGAGGAGCTGCGGGACTGGCTGGTCGACCACTTCGTGGCGCTGCTGACGGCCACGGCGGCGAGCGACCCGCAGACCGCGCGGGCGGCCCGTGCGGCGCTCGCCCTGGAGCCGGCCGAGGGGCGCGTGGGCGACCTGGCCCGCCGCGTCGCACCGGTCGTCGCGGACGCCGGACACCTGCTCCGGCCGCCCGGCACCGGCGTCGCGGCGCCCCGGAGCCCCGTCCACGGCACCTGATACCGCGGGACGGGCGGGGCTGACGGACACTGGGCACCGTGAGAAGCGAAGAGACGCCCTTCGAGGGCGGGCCACTGGACGGGCGCGTGCTGCCCGTGCTCGTGGGCCACAACGGCCTGCCCCCCAAGGTGTACGAGGTCCCGGTGCCGCCGCTGGAGGACGGCGGGGCGCCGACCGTGCTCGTCTACCGGCGGGTCCCGGCGGCCCTGACGCGCCGGCTCGGGCTTCCCAAGGGATGGAAGTACGTCTACGACCCCGAGGGGAAGGCCGGGGCCGGCCGGCTCCGGTGGCCCTGGACCCGCCCGTCTCGCGGCCCCCAGGAGCACTAGCCGCCACACGGGTGACGGCCGGTCAACCGAAGAGTGCAGCACATTGGGCGGTTTCACCCACAGCGCCCCTGTTAGTCATACTGCGCGTGGCACGATCCTCCGCAAGGGCCCGATCACGGCCCGCTACCGGAGGTGAACCTGTGTCAGGACGGTTCGTGCGCATGGTCTGCACGGCGGCGCTGCTGGCGGGCACCATGCTCGCCGTGCCCGCGCCGTTGGCGGGCGCGGCGCCCGCAGGCCCGCCCGACCGCTCGGTCAGCGCCCTGCTGGACCGGCTCCGGATGCTCTACCGGAAGGCCGAGGAGGCCACCGAGACCTACAACGCCACCGAGGAGAAGCTCAAGGAGAAGCGGGCCGAGGCCGACCGGCTCAACGAGGACCTGGCCGAGGCCCGGCTCGCGCTGACCGGCAGCCGCAACGACGCGGGCCGGCTCGCCCGCGAGCAGTACCGCGGTGCCGGGGGCAGCCCCCTGTCCCCGTATGTGGAGTTCCTGCTCAGCGCCGACCCACGGCGGGCGCTGGACCGCGGCCATGAGATCACCCGCGCCGCGGGGCGCCGGGCCGGCACCGTCGACCGGCTCTCCGACGGCGAGCGCCGGGCCGCGGCCCTCGCCTCCCGGGCCCGTGAGGCGCTGGGCGCCCAGCAGACCCTCGCCGCCACCCGCAAGAAGCAGCGGGACACCGTCCGGCGCAAGCTCGCCGAGGTCGAGGGGGTGCTGGCCTCGCTGACCCCCGCCCAGCTCGCCGAGCTCCACCGGCTGGAACTGCGCGGCACCCGCGCCGCCCAGCGCAGGCTGCTCGCCTCCGGTGCGCTCGGCGGCCCCCAGGCCCCCTCCAGAGACGGCGGCAAGGCGCTGGCGTACGCCTTCCGGCAGCTCGGCAAGCCCTACGTATGGGGCGCGGCGGGGCCGGACTCCTTCGACTGCTCGGGCCTCACCTCCCAGGCCTGGGCCCACGCGGGCGACATGATCCCGCGCACCAGCCAGGAGCAGTGGAAGTCGCTGCCCAGGGTGCCCCTGAGCGAGCTGCGCCCCGGCGACCTCGTCCTGTACTTCGAGGACGCCACCCACGTGGCCCTCTACATCGGCAACGGCCTGGTCCTCCAGGCACCCAGGCCCGGCGCCCGCGTCAAGGTCTCCCCCATCGCCGCCAACCCGCTGCTCGGCGCGGTGCGGCCGGACGCGGACCTGGCCCCGATGGACTCCTACGTGCTCCCCGAGCTGCCCGACGACGCGGACGCCGGGGCGGACACCGGCTACGGATCGGCGGACGCACCGGGGTTCTAGGCGGCCGCCCCGCCCGCGGGCGTCAGCCGGCGGCCACCGCCACCTCGGCGACGTACGCCTGCGCCTTGGCCTCTTCGAAGAAGTAGTCCTCGAAGTCCGAGGGATCGTCGAAGCCGTTGGCGAAGCGGTCCGCCACCCGCTGCAGGCCGCTCGCCGCGCCGAGGAGAGCGCGCACGTGCGCGGCCTGCGGCGCCAGCATGGCGTTGGTCCACCGGGTCACGTGCCGGGCGGACGCCCAGTACCGTTCGAAGGCCGTCCGCATCCAGTCCGCGTCGAAGGGCTCCTCGCCCCGCTCCAGGATGGAGGCGAGGTAGGAGGCGGCGCACTTGGCGGCCGAGTTGGAGCCCTGGCCGGTCAGCGGGTCGTTGACGACGACGGCGTCCGCCACGCCGAGGACCAGCCCGCCCGAGGGCAGCCGGCCGACGGGATCGCGGACGGTCGGGGCGTAGCGCCCGGCCAGCGTGGCGTGGGCGTCGGTCAGCTCGACCTCGGTGGCCCGCCCGTACTCCCAGGGCACGAACCGCTCCAGCAGCTCCAGGGTGCGGGCGAGGTGTTCGCCGGGGCCGTCGATGTCGTGGAAGACGTCCAGGGGCCCGCCGGGCACGCCCTCCCAGAAGAGGATGTCCGCCCGGCCGGACGTGGTGAGGGTGGGGATGACCCAGAGCTCGCCGACGCCCGGCACGAGGTTGCAGCGGGCGGCCTCGTACTCCGGGTGCTCGGCGCGCGGGCCCAGGCCGTGGACGTAGGCGAGGGCGAGGGAGCGCTGCGGGGAGGCGTAGGGGGAACGGGCCGGGTCGCGGGCGAAGAGCGAGACCAGTTCGCCCTTGCCCGCCGCGACGAGCACCAGGTCGTAGCGGGGGGCGAGGAAGTCCAGGTCGGAGACGGCGGCGCCGTGGACGACGAGCCGGCCGCCGCGCTCGGCGAAGGCGTCCAGCCAGCCGGCCATCTTCACGCGCTGGTCGACGGACTGGGCGTAGCCGTCGAGCCGGCCGACCCAGTCGACGGGGCGCTGGACGCCGGCCACGCCGGCGACGGAGCCGGCCACCGAGATGCCGAGGCCCTCGACGCGGGGCGCGAGGCCCTCCCAGAAGTTGAGGCCCAGTTCGCGCTCGTAGCGCAGGGCCGTGCGGAACATGATCTGGGTGGACATGACCCGCCCGGAGCGGATCTCCTCGGCCGTCCGGTTGGACATGACCGTCACGTCGTAGCCCTTGGCCTGCAGGCCCAGGGCCAGCTGGAGTCCGGACTGGCCGGCCCCGACTATGAGAATCCGTCGCACGGGTGTGCTCGCCTCCGTTCGGTGTTCACGCGGGGTTGACCTCGAGGGCCCGGCCGACCAGGGTCAGCAGCGTCTCGACGACCGTGATCCGCTGCCGGGCGTCCATGGTCACGACCGGTACGTCCGGGGCGAGGGCCAGCGCCTCGCGCACCGCCTCGGGGGTGTGGCGGTGCGTGCCCTCGAAGTGGTTGACGGCCACGACGTAGGGCAGGCCGCCGCTCTCGAAGTAGTCCAGGGCCGGGAAGCAGTCGGCCAGCCGCCGGGTGTCGACCAGCACGACGGCGCCGATGGCGCCGCGCACCACGTCGTCCCACATGAACCAGAACCGCTTCTGGCCGGGGGTACCGAAGAGGTAGAGCACCAGGTCGGCTTCGAGGGTGATGCGCCCGAAGTCCATGGCGACCGTGGTCGTCGACTTCCCCGGAACGGCCGCGGGGTCGTCCACGCCCTCCCCCGCGGTCGTCATGATCGCTTCGGTGCGCAGCGGGGTGATCTCCGAGACGGAGCCGACGAAGGTGGTCTTGCCGACGCCGAAGCCCCCGGCGATGACGATCTTCGTGGCGGCGGGGGCCCGGGTCAGGTCGGTCTGCCAGCAAGGCGCCCGGTCCGCGGCGGACCCGCGGGCCGCCGCCGTGTCAGAGCCTGCGTAGTCCACTCAGCACCCTTTCGAGCAGCGCGCGGTCGGGTCGGCCGGTGGCGTGCCCGGTGCCGTAGACGCGGATCCTTCCCTGGTCGGCCAGGTCGCCGAGGAGGACCCGCACGACGCCCAGCGGCATCTTCAGCAGGGCGGCGACCTCGGCGACCGAACGCAGCCGGCGGCACAGTCCGACGATGGCGCGCACCTCGGGCAGTACGCGCGAGGCCAGCCCGCCGCCGGAGGGCGGCTCCGGCGGCGCGTCGCGCCCTTCGGCGGGCGGGGCCGCGACGAAGGTCTCCACGAGCAGGAGGTGCCCCAGGCGCGTGCACCCGCCGGTGAGCGAGTACGGGCGTACGCGCGCGGTCCTGAGCGCCGGCGCGGGGCCGACGGGCGGACACAGCCGGGGAGCTGCGGCGCTCATCTGACGGCCTCCACCGACTGACGGAGCTCGCGGCGGAGTTCGGGGGTCAGGACGTGTCCGGCCCGGCCCACGAACAGTGCCATGTGGTACGCGACGATGCCCATGTCGCAGTCGGGGGCGGTGTGGACGCCCAGCAGCGAGCCGTCGCTGATGGTCATGACGAACAGCCCGCCGCCGTCCATCGCGACCATCGTCTGCTTGACCGCGCCGCCGTCCATCAGCGTCGCCGCGCCCGTGGTCAGGCTGCCCAGCCCGGCGACGATCGTGGCGAGGTCGGCGGTGGAGCCGCGCGGCCCCTCCGACCCCGGCCCGACGGCGCCCGGGGCGCCGGGGATGCCGGGCGGCCTCGAGTGCTCCGGGGAGGACGAGAGCAGCAGCAGCCCGTCGGAGGAGACGACGGCGACGGACAGCACGCCCGGCACCTCCTCGACCAGGTCGGTCAACAGCCAGTGCAGATTGCGGGCCTCGTCGCTCAGCCCATAGGCAGTGACGCCCGTGGTGCCAATGGGGGTTACAGGCGTCGCCCCCTGGGAAAATGCAGTCAACCGCGTGCCTCCTCGACAGGGCCGCCCTCGTCCGGCGCCCCCGCTCGGTTCCGATCAGTACCTCGGTCAAGCCCCGTCAGCTCCGCCTCGACCTCGCGCCGGCCCTCCCGTGCGCCCTGCTGGAACCCCGCGAGCTTGCGGCGGAGCGCCTCCGCGTCCACGCCCTGGCGCACGCTCAGCGGTACGGGCTTCTGCGCGACGACCCTGGGGGTCCGCCTGGGCAGGCCGTTGCCGGTGACGGTGCCCGGGCCGGGGGCGGGCTCCGGCCTCGCCTCGGGGCGCAGCGGCTCGGGCCGCACGGCCTCCGGGCGCCGGGCTTCCGGACGTGGGGGCTCGGGGCGCAGCGGCTCGGGGCGGGGGGTGCGGGGCGGTGGCGGGGCGGCCTGCCGGGCGTGGCGGCCGGGGTCGGTGCGCGGCTCGGCCCGGTCCGGGGCGGGCCGGCGCACCGTGGTGAGCTCGATGGTCTGTTCGTCCTGCCCGACCCAGGGTGCGTGCCGCCGCGGGCCCGGTACGGGCGCCGGCGCCGTGGGGTAGGGGGCACGGCCGGGCAGGTGGTGGGAGTTGGCCTCGGCGACGGCGCCCGGCAGGTCGCCGTGGGGGGCGGTGCGCGCCGCGCCCGGGACGGGGGGCGCGGTGGCGGGGTCGGAGACGGCGGGGTGCTCGGCGGAGAGCAGCTGCCCGGGCAGCACGACGACGGCGGTGATGCCGCCCGGCCGCTGCTCGCGCAGCTGCACCCGGACCCCGTGCCGGGCGGCGAGCCGCGCGACCACGTACAGGCCGAGGCCCATGACGGGCTCACCGCGCTCGCCGCTCTGTGTGCGCAGGGGGTCCGGGTCGGCCTCCGCCAGCAGGGTGTTGAGCTCGTCCAGCCGCTCGGGGGCCATGCCGATGCCCTCGTCCTGGATGGAGAGCATGACCTCGCCGTTCTCCAGCAGCCAGCCCGAGACCTGGACCTGGACGTCCGGCGGGGAGAAGGCCGTCGCATTCTCCAGCAGCTCGGCCACCAGGTGGCTCACACCGTCGGCGGCGAAGCCCACGAGCTGGGCGCGCGCGGGCAGGGAGTGGATGCGCACCCGTTCGTACCGCTCGATCTCGCTGACGGCGGCGCGCAGGACGTCCAGCAGCGGTACGGCGCCGGAGTGTCCGCTGCGGGGCTCGGAACCGGCGAGGACCAGCAGGTTCTCGTTGTGGCGGCGCATGCGGGTGGCGAGGTGGTCGAGCTTGAAGAGGACTTCCAGGCGGTCGGGGTCCGCCTCGTGGGCCTCCATGGACTCGATGACGGTCAGCTGCTGCTCGACGAGGCCGAGGGTGCGCCGCGAGAGGCTGACGAAGGTGGCGTGCACCCGGCCGGAGAGCCCGGCCATCCGCTCGGTGAGCTCCTGGAACTTGCCGCGCAGCGCGTCCCGCTCGTCGGCGAGGTCCTGCCGGGCCACGTCGAGGCGGTTGCGCTCGCCCTCGAGGAGGCAGATGCGCTCGCGCAGCCGTACGACGGTGCCGTGCAGCACGTTGACCGACCGGGCGACCTCGGCGAACTCGTCGTCGCGGCCACGGAAGGAGACCTGTTCCTTGGCCACCGGGTCGGCGCATACCCGGCGCACCCCGAGCCGGAGGGCGGCCAGCGGGCGGGTCACGGAGCGCGCCGTCTGGACGCCGGTGCCGAGCACGAGCAGGAACGCCAGGAGGGCGAGGGCGCCGCGCACCTCCAGGGCGGTGATGTCGTGGGCGCGCAGCCCCGCGAGCCGGGCCATCTCCTCCGTGGTCAGCCCGGATTCCAGGCCGCGCAGCTGGTCGATGCGGGCGGTCAGCTCCGCCCGTACGGGCCCGGGCCGCTCCACTTCCGCCGCCGTGGGCTGCGGCCGGACCGACAGCCGCTCCAGCCGGGCCTCGGCGGCGGTGACCTGGGGGCCGCTGACCGTACGGGCGTACTCCTCGCGCAGCCCGGCGGGGGCGAGCTGGCGGAAGTCGGCGAGCGCGGCCCGCTCCCGCAGGCCGGTCTGCTGGGCCGTCAGGGCGAGCTGCGCCTGGGTGCCGCGGGCGGCGAGCGCGGCGAGGACCAGGCCGCGGGTGGCGGAGGCCTCCTCGACGGCGCGCCCGAGCGCGGGCAGGGCCACGGCTTCACCCGACTGGGCGCGCGAGGGCAGCCGGTGGGTGAGGCCGGCGGCGAGGCCGTGGAGCGCCTGGATGGTGGCCGTGTAGGCGGTGAAGGCGGCGAGGGCGTCGCCGGGGCCGGCCAGGGCGCGGCGGCGGACCTCGGGCAGGTCGTCCAGGCGCCGTCGCAGGGAGTCGGGCGCGCCGGGGGCGAACTCCGCGATCTGCCGGTCCACGCGGGTGCGCTGGTCCTCGGACACGCCGCCGGCGAAGGAGGGCGCGCCGCCGCGGCCGCCGGCCACGTACTCGGTCATGGCGTCGCGCTCGTCGGCCAGGGAGTGGGCGAGCGCGACGGCGCCGCTGCCGGTCTTGGCGAGGGCGGCCAGGTGCCGGGAGTCACCGAGGTCGCGTATGGCGTCGGCGATGCCGAAGGCGCTCGCGCCGAGGGCCGCGAGGGAGACGACGGCGACGGAGGCGATGAGCCGGTTGCGTACGCGGGCGGTGCGCTCCGGCACTCCTGTGGTCTGCTGTTCGCGCTTGCCGCCGCGAAGCCGCTTCTTCCGCACCGTGGCTCGCAATCTGCTGTCGTCCGTGCCCCACCCAGGTGGCCCCTTGCTGGTGACACCCACCGCATTCCCCCGGCAAGTGCTCCATCAGGTAAACCGCCCGGCGCGCCGGAAGGATGCGCGTCAACCGACGCGGAAATTCGGGCATCCGGCACACTGGCCGCATGCGCATCGAACTCGCCGCTCAGCCCGGGGATCCCGGGCGGCCGAACGAGGACTTCGCGTCCGTCGCCGTGCCCGCCTCGGGAGAGGGGGGCGTCCTCGTCCTGCTGGACGGGGTGACCCCGCCGCCGGACGGGGCGTCGGGCTGTTCGCACGGCGTCCCGTGGTTCACCGCGCGGCTCGGCGGCGCGTTGCTCGAACTGGCGGCCGCACGGCGGGATCTGACGCTGGAGGGGTGTCTGTCCGCCGCGGTGGCCCGGACGGCGGACGCCCACCGGGACACCTGCGACCTGACCCATCGGCTCACCCCGCAGGCGACCGTCGTGCTGGCGCGCTGGGACACGGCGCGGGTGGAGCACCTGGTGCTGTCCGACTCCGCGCTGCTGATCGAGGGCGTGGACGGCACGGTGACGGCCGTGCTGGACGACCGGATCGCCCGGCTGGCGGCGCGGGGCCGGGTGACGGACGCCCAGCGCAACGCCGAGGGGGGCTTCTTCACGGCCGCCGCCGACCCGGCCGTGGCCGCCCGCGCGGTCACGGGCGCCACGGCGCGCGCCGAGGTGCGCGCGCTGGCGGCGCTCAGCGACGGCGCGTCCCGCTGGGTCGAGGTGTTCGGCGGGGGCGGTTGGCCGGAGTGCTTCGCGCTCCTGGCGAAGGAGGGGCCCCGGGCGCTGATCGACCGGGTGCGCGGGGCGGAGCGGGCGGACCCCGAGGGCCGGGCCTTCCGGCGCGGCAAACCGTACGACGACGCGGCGGCCGTCTATGCCGAGCTGTAGACCTCGCCCGGTGCCGGGCCGTGGACCGTACCCCGGGGCGTGCCCGGGGGGCCGGTCAGGATTCGGCGCGCTCGTTCAGCTGGTGGAGCAGGCGGGCGAGCTCGGCGACCTCGGTGCGGTCCCAGCCGGCGAGCTTGCTCATGTACTGGGCGCGGCGGGCGTCGCGCACGCGGGTGAAGCGGGCGCGGCCCTCGTCGGTGATCTGCACCAGCGAGGCGCGGCCGTCGGCGGGGTCCGGGTCGCGGACGATGAGGCCGAGTTCGCACAGGGCGCGCAGTTGGCGGCTCATGGTGGCCTTGCCGACGCCGAAGTAGGCGGCGAGGTCGGTGGCGCGCTGCTGGCCGGCCTCCTCGAGGCGGACGAGCAACCCGTAGGCCGCGGGCTCCAGATCGGGGTGCACCTCGCGGGCCAGTTCGCCGGAGGAGGCACGGGCGCGGCGCAGGAAGACGGCCAGTTCGCGCTCCAGGGCGAGGAAGGCCTGGTCCACACCACTGCCGTCGCCGGCGATCGGACCGCCCTCCTCGGGAGGCGGGGTACTGGTCTCGTGCACGTCGGGCCCTCTCCTGCTTTTTCAGCCGCTGAAAGAAACGTCCCGCCGCAGCGGGTAGCCGCAGCTCCCTCAGTATTTCGCAGGATTAGACCAACGGCAGCACCCCGGGTCTCTATCGCGGGCCACGGCTACGCCCGTAGCTTGATAAATGACATGGTCATACCAATGCGGTGACCGTTGAACTCCCCCGCATACTCCCCCCACCATGGCCTCGGAGGCACCTCATGCCCGAGCACCACTCCGGCCCGGGCCGACCGCATCCCCCCACAGCGGCGGCCATCCTCCTCTCCCTGCTGACCGCACTCACCCTGCTCGTCACCCTCCCCGGAACCGCGGCCGCGGTGGCCGGAAACAACAGCCGTCCGACGCACCCCGAACGGGACTGGATGGGCTCGACCGTCCGCGCCCACGAGGGCGAACGCGGCCTGGCCGCCAAGGGCTCCTCGCTGCCCGGCCTCTCGCTCCCCAACCTCTCGGTGCCCGACTTCCCGCTGGCGGGCAGCGCCTCGGTCCACGGCGTGGACGTCAGCAGCCACAACGGCAACGTCTCCTGGTCCAAGCTCTGGAGCAGCGGCGTCAGATTCGCCTACACCAAGGCCACCGAGGGCACCAGCTACACCAACCCGTACTTCGCCCAGCAGTACAACGGCCCGTACGACGCGGGCATGATCCGGGGCGCGTACCACTTCGCGCTGCCGGGCAACTCCGGCGGCGCCACCCAGGCCGACTACTTCGTCGACCACGGCGGCGGCTGGACGGACGACGGCTGGACGCTGCCGGGCGTGCTCGACATGGAGTACAACCCCTACGGCAGCACCTGCTACGGGCTGAGCACGGGCCGGATGATCGACTGGATCGAGGACTTCCTCGACACCTACCGGGGTCACACCGGACGCGACGCGGTCATCTACACCTCGACCGCGTGGTGGAAGAAGTGCACCGGCAACTACGGCGGATTCGGCAAGTACAACCCGCTGTGGGTGCCGCGCTACGGCTCCTCCTCCGGTGAGCTCCCGAACGGCTGGGACTTCTACACCTTCTGGCAGTACACCGACACCGGCCCCACCGTCGGCGACCACGACCGCTTCAACGGCTCGTACAACCGGCTCAAGTCGCTCGCCTACGGCTGACCGGGCCGCGCGGCCGGACGACGGCGGGCCCCCGGCACATCGGCGCCGGGGGCCCGCCTCGTTCACCCGTCGGCGGCTAGCCGCACCGGCCCGCGGGGCGGGTGCGGGTCACCAGGTCGGTGGAGCCGGTGGTGCCGTCGATCCACACCACCTGCCTGCCGCCGGCCGCCGCCGCGCCGGTCTGCTCGCCGCGGTTGCAGGAGACGCGCGCCCGCGCCGGGGTGGCGTCGGCGCCGAACTGCCAGAGCTTGGCCATCGTCTCGTTGCGGTACGTAGAGTCCGGCAGCTGCGCGGTGACGGTCACCGCGTCGTCGGAGGCTGTCAGGTCCAGGGCGTGGAGCGCGTCGGCGCCCTTCTCCTTGCTGATGTCGACCGTGCCCGTGCCGTCGAGGTTGGCGCGCCGCACCGCCACCTGGCCGTCGTCGACGACCTCGTCGGCGATCCACAGGACGTGCTTGCCGGTGACGGCCGTCTGGCCGATGCCCTCGGGCGTGCCGAGCTGGCTCATGAGCTTCTTCTGGCCGCTCTTGAGGTCCAGCACCTCGACGCCCATCCTGTAGGCGTCGCCGTCGGGGTAGATCTTGGCGTAGGCCAGCCGCCCGCCGCTGAGCGAGGGCAGGGCCGAACCCAGCTCCGCCCGGCGCTCGTCCACCCAGGTCGGCTGCTTGTCGCCGGTGCGCACGTAGCCCACGTGCCGGCCGCCGTCGCCGTCCATCGTCTCGAACGTCACCACCGCTCCCTCGACCCGCAGGCCGCGGACGGTGTCGGTGGTGCCGTAGAGCTTCTTGACCGGGCCGCCGGCCAGCGGCCGGGACAGCACGTCCGTGCCCGCCGACCCGTACGCCAGCCAGACCACGCTCTTGCCGTCGGTGGCGGGCTCGACGTGGTAGCGGCCGTCGTTCGGGCTCATCAGCTTCGGGGTGCCCTTGCCGTCCGTGCGGCCGGCGTAGACCGAGTACGCCTCGGTGCCGTCGTCGTTGGACTTGGACGTGGCCCACCAGCCGCCGCCCGCGCCCACGCCGACGGCGGCGGTGTTGAGCTTGCCCAGGAGCAGGTCGGTGTCGACGCCGAGGGCCTGCTCCCAGTTGGGCACGATGCCGTGGGCGTTGAACGAGCGCTTGACGACGTTCAGGTCCTTGGCGGAGACCTTGAGGGCCTTGGCCGCGGCGATGACCGCGTCGCGGCCCTCGGTGAAGCCGTCGAGCGGCGTCATGTACTCCGTCAGCGCCTTGTAGGCGATCTTGTCGGCGAGGGTGCGGCCGAGGTCCTCACGGATGTCCCACAGGGCGCCCGAGAAGATCGTCGAGTTGAGGTGCACACCGCCGTTGTCACTGCCGAAGGCGACGCCCAGGAAGTTCTTGGACGTCGTGGCGCCGTCGTTGAGGTCGCGCAGCGCGCACTCGCGCGGGGACTTCGTCCGGCACAGGTTGCCGCCCATCAGGCCCGCGTTCGGGTCGTCCATCGACATGCCGGCCGCGTCCACCGCGATGGCGTTGCCGAAGTAGTCGGCGATCGCCTCGTTGAGGGCGCCCGACTGGCCGGCGTAGACGAGGTTGGCGGTGTTCTCGACGACGCCGTGCGTCATCTCGTGGCCCACGACGTCGAGGTCGGCGGAGAGCGTGCGGTGCTCCTCGTCGCCCGAGCCGTACACCATCTTGGTGCCGTCCCAGAAGGCGTTGACGTACGGCATGTCGAAGTAGGTCACGCCGACGAGGGAGTTGACGGCCGAGCCGCGGCCGTCGAGGCCGTCGCGGCCGTGCGCCTTCTTGTAGTAGTCGTAGACCTTGCCGGCGGCCCAGTGCGCGTCGACCGCGCCGGCCTCGGTGGCGTCCTTGTCGAACTGCGGCCCCTTGGAGCCGAACTCCTTGATGCCCTCGGGCCAGCGGCCGTTCGTCTCCGTGACGTCCTTGCCGCGCGCGTCCCAGGTGGCGAGCACGTTCTTGCTCGTGTCCCACATCCGGGAGTGGTCGCGCATGACGTACTCGCCGCGCGCGGTGTCGAAGTACAGCCCGAGCTCGACGGTGGTGCCGTCGTACTTCACGCCGGACCCGGCGACGCCCGGATGCCGGTCACCGGCCGCGGGGGCCTTGCCCTCGCCGGCCTCCTTGGCGCCCGTGCCGGGCGCGGCGGGCGACTTCGGGGTGCCGAAGGTCTTGATCCCGCTGTACTGCAGGACCGGGAAGCCGGCCTTGGCGTCGATGTAGACCTCCTGCAGCACGGGCTGTCCCGTGGCCGGGTCCGCGCCGCGCACGGTGACGTGGTGCGCGAGCACCCCCGCCCCCTTGGGCAGCACGACCAGGCCGCGTGCCGTGCCGCTGAGCGACGCCGCGGCCTTGGTCCGCCCGCCCTTGGCGGCGGCCACGTCGGCCTTGCCCAGCTTCTTGCCGCCGAGCCGCGAGAGCGTCGCGCCGACGGCCCGCCGCACCGCCAGCTCCTCGCCGACCTCCGCCTTGGTGTCGGCTTTCAGACCGGTGAAGTACTTCCCGGAGGTGCCGGTGACGACGCGCTTGCCGTCCCTCTTCTCCATCCGCACGACGTACTGGCCGCCCAGTACGTCGATCCCGCGGTGCTTCTGCTGGAGCCGCACCGTCTCGGCCGCACCGCTGGTGAGCGTCTGAATGGGCTTCAGATCACGGCCGGGATCCGCGATGCGGTACCTGCTCCGCTTGTCCGCGAGGTGCCCGCGCGCCGCGTCGGCCGGGCTCGCGCCGGCCTTCGCACCCTCCCGGATGCCGTCGACCAGGGAGGGGGTGGAGGTTCCCTTCCCCGGAATCACCTCGGCGGGATCCCCGCCCTTCTGCACCGCGAACACCTGTGCGGGCACCGCGGATACGACAAGGGCGGCAGCGCCCACCAGCGCTGCCGCCCCCGCTATCCCGCTCTTCGCGGCCGATCTTCCTGAACGTGCTCTGGGCTTACGCAAGGATTCCCCCTCCGTACATGCCGGAACGCCGGAACATCTTTGGTCGGGGGACATGCAACAGGCGTGGTGGGAACCGATCAATGGGGTGTGCGTTCCGGGGGGCGCCTTTCGGCCGAAAGCCGATGGGCTGCCTTGCGGAGCAACCGGAGGGGTGGGATCTGCCTCCGCCTGACCATGGGCAGTCAGGGTGACTCGAACACCGGGTCGGTGCGGGCAAGTCCCCTGCGGGCATAGCCTCTTGGTGAGGGGATGGTGAAGCTCATGTCGTCAGGTCTGGCAGACAACGTCAGGAAGTTCCGCCGCGCGGCAGGCCTCAGCCAGGAGGGACTTGCCCACGAGTCGGGCCTCGGCGACGAGGCGAACCGGCGGTATCTGGTGGAGCTGCGGAAGGCGTTGATGCCGCCGGTCGGGCTGGCCGCGCCTCTGACGGATCCAGGCGAGGCAGGCGACCTCACCGTACTCCGCCGGGAGATCGCGGACAGCGACGCGCTCTATCAGGCGGACCGGTACGGCTCCGTCGCGAAGAGGCTGCCGAGGCTTCTGCGCTCGACCGAAGCGACCGTTGCCGTTGCGGAGGCCGAGGAACGGCAGCAGGCGGTGATCGTGCGGGCGCACGCGCTCCTGCTCGCGGGCAAGTACCTCACGCAGGTACGCCAGTACGACATGGCGTACTACGCCCTCGCCGAGGGCATCCGCCTCGCTCGTGAGACCGGTCAAACGCTCACCACCGCCACCGGTGTCGTCGGCATGTGCTGGCTGCTGCTGCGCCAGGACCGGTTCGACGAGAGCGAGCATCTCGCCGCTGTCACTGCGGCGGAGATGGAGCCGCGTATCTCGCAGGCCAGTCCGGGACACTTGGCTGTCTGGGGCGAGCTGTGGCTGCGCGTGGCGTCGTCGACCGTACGCAACAACCGCCCGCAGGAGGCCCGGGAGGCGCGCAGGATGGCGGGCACAGCGGCGAGCGCGCTCGGCAAGCAGTTCTGCGTCTTCGGCCAGAACTGGGGGAACTTCGGCCCGGTGACGGCGGAGCTGAAGGTCGTGGAAGATCTGTCGATCGCGGACGACGCACGTGGGGTGCTGCGCCGCGCGGACGACGGCCTTCTGAGCACGAAGGCCATCAGCGCGTACGGCAATCCTGGCGTGAACAGCTGGGGCCGTCACCGGCTCGACGTGGCCAAGGCACATGTGACCCTCGGCTCCCACCAGGACGCCATGAGCGAGCTCGATCAGCTGCGTCGGAACTCCGGCGAGTGGCTGACGCACCAGCCCATGGCCCGCTACGTCATGAGCGACCTCCTGGCATCACGCAAGCGCACACTGACGCAGGACATGCGCGAGATGGCCGCTCACCTGGGCATCAAGCACTAACTACCACGGAGCGTGGTACATCCCTCCACGATCTCTGCGAACTACCACGCTCCGTGCCTGGTCCACCTCGAACGCCCCGGCGGCGGCCTCACGTGGGAGGCCCCCGCCACCGCCCTGCGTCTGGCGACCCGGGACGAACGCAACCCGGCGCTTCACCGGCTACGGCGCCCTGCGGCCCCCCGGCCTGCCGCACGCGCGGACCCCGTCCGACGCGGACCGGGCCAGGGCCGACCGCTCGGCGGCTCTGCTGATCTCGCGGACCGCCTACCACCTCCGCCGTTGGCGGCTGAGCACAGCCGGGGCCCTGTGACCCCACCGGAAACGCCACCGGGCCCCCACCGCCGAAGCGGTGGGGGCCCGGTGCCGTCGTACTAGGCGATCACGCGAGGTCAGGCGTCGAAGACCTCGGCGACCAGGGCCTGCTGCTCCGCCTGGTGGCGCTTGGCCGAGCCGACCGCCGGGGAGGAGGAGTGCGGCCGGGAGATCCGGCGCAGTCGCTCGCGGGCCGGGACGTCGGCGCCGACGGCCAGGTCCAGGTGGTCGATCAGGTTCAGCGCGATGAACGGCCACGCACCCTGGTTCGCCGGCTCCTCCTGTGCCCAGATGTACTTCTCGGCGTTGGGGAACTTGGCGATCTCGGCCTGGAGCTCCGCACCCGGCAGCGGGTAGAGGCGCTCGAGGCGGATCAGGGCGGTGTCGGTCACGCCGCGCTTCTCCCGCTCGGCGACGAGGTCGTAGTAGACCTTGCCCGCGCAGAAGACGACCTTGCGGACGGCGTTCGCGTCGACGTTCTGGTCACCGATCACCGGGCGGAAGCCGCCGGTGGTGAACTCCTCCGCCTTCGACGCCGCGGCCTTCAGACGCAGCATCGACTTCGGGGTGAAGACGATGAGCGGCTTGTGGTGCGGGTTGTGGACCTGCCAGCGCAGGAGGTGGAAGTAGTTCGACGGCAGCGTCGGCATGGCGACCGTCATGTTGTTCTGCGCGCACAGCTGCAGGAAGCGCTCGACGCGGGCCGAGGAGTGGTCCGGGCCCTGGCCCTCGTAGCCGTGCGGCAGCAGCAGGGTGACACCAGAGGTCTGGTTCCACTTCTGCTCGGAGGAGGAGATGAACTCGTCCACGATGCTCTGGGCACCGTTGACGAAGTCACCGAACTGCGCCTCCCACATGACCAGCGCGTCCGGGCGGGCCAGCGAGTAGCCGTACTCGAAGCCCATCGCCGCGTACTCGCTGAGCAGCGAGTCGTAGACGTTGTAGCGGGCCTGGTCCTCGGACAGGTACAGCAGCGGGGTGAAGTCCTCGCCGGTCTCCCGGTCGACGAGCACCGCGTGGCGCTGGCCGAAGGTGCCGCGGCGGGAGTCCTGGCCGGCGAGCCGGACCGGGGTGCCCTCCATCAGCAGGGAGCCGAAGGCGAGGGTCTCGCCCATGCCCCAGTCGATGGTGCCGTCCTCGACGCTGGAGGCGCGGCGCTGCAGCTGCGGCAGCAGACGCGGGTGGACGGTGACCGCCTCGGGCAGGTTGACCTGCGACTCGGCGATCCGCTTGACGACCTCCTGGGAGATCGCGGTGTCCACGTGCACCGGGAACTCGGGCTGCGGGGCCGGGGCCTCGATGGTGGCGGGGGCCGTGTCGGCCTCCCGGACCTCCATGAAGACCTTCTCCAGCTGGCCCTGGTAGTCCTGCAGCGCCTGCTCGGCCTCTTCCAGCGTGATGTCACCACGACCGATGAGGGACTCGGTGTACAGCTTGCGCACCGAGCGCTTCTTGTCGATCAGGTCGTACATCAGCGGCTGGGTGAAGCCCGGGTTGTCGGACTCGTTGTGGCCGCGGCGGCGGTAGCAGATCAGGTCGATGACGACGTCCTTGTTGAACGCCTGGCGGAACTCGAAGGCGAGCCGCGCGACGCGGACCACGGCCTCCGGGTCGTCACCGTTCACATGGAAGATCGGCGCCTCGATCATCCGCGCGACGTCGGTGCAGTACATCGACGAGCGCGAGGACTCCGGCGGCGCGGTGAAGCCGACCTGGTTGTTGATGACGATGTGCACGGTGCCGCCGGTGCGGTAGCCGCGCAGCTGCGACATGTTCAGGGTCTCGGCCACGACGCCCTGGCCCGCGAAGGCCGCGTCGCCGTGCAGCTGGATCGGCAGGACGGTGAAGTCCGTGCCGGCCTTGCCGATGATGTCCTGCTTGGCGCGGGCGATGCCCTCGACGACCGGGTCGACCGTCTCCAGGTGGGAGGGGTTGGCGGCCAGCGAGACGTTGATCTGCTCGCCGTCCAGGCCGGTGAAGACGCCCTCGGCTCCCAGGTGGTACTTCACGTCGCCGGAGCCGTGCATCGACTTCGGGTCGAGGTTGCCCTCGAACTCGCGGAAGATCTGCGCGTAGGACTTGCCGACGATGTTGGCGAGGACGTTGAGGCGGCCGCGGTGGGCCATGCCGATGACGGCCTCGTCCAGGCGGGACTCGGCGGCCGCGTCCAGAACGGCGTCCAGCAGCGGGATGACGGACTCGCCGCCCTCCAGGGAGAACCGCTTCTGGCCGACGTACTTCGTCTGCAGGAACGTCTCGAACGCCTCGGCGGCGTTCAGGCGGCGCAGGATGCGCAGCTGCTCCTCGCGCTCCGGCTTGGAGTGCGGGCGCTCGACGCGGTCCTGGATCCACTTGCGCTGCTTGGGGTCCTGGATGTGCATGAACTCGATGCCGGTGGTGCGGCAGTACGAGTCGCGCAGCACGCCCAGGATGTCGCGCAGCTTCATCATCGACTTGCCGGCGAAGCCGCCGACCGCGAACTCGCGCTCCAGGTCCCACAGGGTGAGGCCGTGCTCGGTGATGTCGAGGTCGGGGTGCTTGCGCTGGCGGTACTCCAGCGGGTCGGTGTCGGCCATGACGTGGCCGCGGACCCGGTAGGAGTGGATCAGCTCGAAGACGCGGGCGGCCTTCGTGACGTCGTCGTCGTGCGAGGCGTCGATGTCCTTGAGCCAGCGGACCGGCTCGTAGGGGATGCGCAGCGCCTGGAAGATCTCGTCGTAGAAGTCGTTCTCGCCGAGCAGCAGCTGGTGCATGATCCGCAGGAACTCGCCGGAGGCGGCGCCCTGGATGACCCGGTGGTCGTAGGTCGACGTCAGGGTCATCACCTTGGAGATGCCCATCTTGTTCAGGGCGTCCTGCGAGGTGCCCTGGAACTCGGCGGGGTAGTCCATGGCGCCCACGCCGATGATCAGACCCTGGCCGGGCATCAGGCGCGGCACGGAGTGCACGGTGCCGATGCCGCCGGGGTTGGTCAGCGACGCGGTGACCCCGGTGAAGTCGTCCATCGTCAGCTTGCCGACGCGGGCGCGGCGGACGATGTCCTCGTAGGCCTGCCAGAACTCGAAGAAGTTCAGGGTCTCGGCCTTCTTGATGGCCGCCACCACGAGCTGGCGGTCGCCGTTCGGCTTCACCAGGTCGATCGCCAGGCCCAGGTTGACGTGCTCGGGCTTGACGAGGGTGGGCTTGCCGTCCTTCTCCATGAAGGAGTGGTTCATCGACGGCATCAGCTTCAGCGCCTGCACCATGGCGTAGCCGATGAGGTGCGTGAAGGAGACCTTGCCACCCCGGGCGCGCTTGAGGTGGTTGTTGATGACGATGCGCTGGTCGAACAGCAGCTTCACCGGGACGGCGCGGACGGACGTGGCCGTCGGCAGCTCCAGCGAGGCGTTCATGTTCTTGGCGACCGCGGCGGACGGACCGCGCAGCGTCACCAGCTCCGGGCCGGCGGCCGGCTCGGCCGGCTTGGCGGCGGGGACCGGCTTGGCGGCCGGGGTCTTGGCGACGGGCTTCGCCGGGGCCTGCGGGGCGGCCGGGGCCGCCTTCGGGGCGGCGGGAGCCGGTGCTGCCGGGGCGGCGGGTGCCGCGCTCGGCTGTGCGGCGGCCGGAGCCGCCGCGGGCTGCGCGGTGGGCGCAGCGGGGGTGCCGGGGGTCTCGACCCCGGTCAGCGGCTGCGGGGGCGTGGCCCCCGCAGTGCCCGGCTTGTAGTCGGCGAAGAAGTCCCACCAGGCTCGGTCGACCGAGTTCGGGTCCTGGAGGTACTGCTGGTAGATCTCGTCGACGAGCCACTCATTGGGACCGAACACGTCGGCAGGACTCTTGGCCTGCCCCGTTTGGTCGGTCGAGACGCTCGAGGTGTTGGGGGACTGTGGCGACACGGCGGCAACCGCCCTCTTCCGCTTCCTAAGGTGGTGGACAGCGGGAATAAAGGCTACGCCTGTCGGGACCTTAGATGCAGGCCACCCGGGCCAGTCGTCGCCTAAGTCACACTCTGCCCCGGGTTTCGGGGCATGACCAGGCGGGAAAACCCGGAGGTTCCGATTCTCCCCGGGCTTCCAGGGTTCGCCGAAGCATGCCCCGCATCCGGTTGGATGTGTGCTCCCACCTACCGACCCTACGTCAACTCTGTTCGCGAGGTCCGCCCGGAAGAGTGACCCGGATGCGGCAGCCCCGTGGGGACTCGGCCACCCCTATGCTCCCGCCGTGCAGGTCGACCGCCCAGCGGGCGATGGCCAGGCCCAGGCCCGTGCCGCCGTCGCTGCCCGGACCCTGCTTGCCGTACGGGCCCCGGTTGAAGCGCTCGAAGACCCGGTGCCGCTCGGCCTCGGGGATGCCGGGCCCCTCGTCCAGGACCTCCAGGGCCAGCGACTGGGCCCCCTCGCCCCGGCGGGCCCGTACCGTCACCCGGCCGTGCGGGGGGCTGTGCTTGACGGCGTTGTCCACCAGGTTGGCCACCACCTGGTGCAGCCGCTCCGCGTCCGCGTGCGCCGTCAGCTCCGGCGGCGAGACGTCCAGGTGCAGGTGGACGTCCTTGCGGGCGCGCGGCGACGATCCGCTGCCGCTGGCCATGCTCGCCTCCTTCAGCACCCCGGCCAGGTACGGCCACACCTCGAAGCGCCGGGCGTGCAGCGGCACGACCCCGTTGTCCAGCCTGGACAGGTCCAGCAGCTGCTCGACCAGCCGGCCCAGCCGTTCGGTCTGCTTCAGCGCGGTGCGCATGGTCTCCGGGTCGGCGGCCGAGACGCCGTCCACGACGTTCTCCAGCACCGCCCGCAGCCCCGCGATGGGGGTGCGCAGCTCGTGCGAGACGTTGGCGACGAGCTCCTTGCGGTGGGTGTCCACCGCCTCCAGGTCCGCCGCCATCCGGTTGAAGGCGATGGCCAGGTCGCCGAACTCGTCCCGGCGGGCGGCCCGCACCCGCCGGGTGTAGTCGCCCTGTGCCATCGAACGGGTGACCTCGGTCATCTCGTCCAGCGGGGCGGTCACGCCGTGCGCCACGAACTGGGTGATCAACAGCGACGCGATGATCGAGAAGATGGTGATCACCCGGATCTCGGTCGCCGAGTGGAGCGCGACGAAGACCAGGAGGGTCGTGATCACCACCGACCCGATGACGAGCGCGCCCAGGGCCGCCTTCACCGACCGGTACGGGTCCAGCGGCCGCAGCGCCTCCCATATGCGGCCCCACAGGCCCGGTGGCGGCTGCCGGTCGCCGGGCAGGGAACCGCTCATGCCGCCGGGGTCTCCAATGCGTAGCCGACCCCGTGGACCGTACGGATGCGCTCCGCCCCGATCTTCCGGCGCAGTGCCTTGATGTGGCTGTCCACGGTCCGGGTGCCCGAGGCGTCCGCCCAGTCCCACACCTCGGCCAGCAGCTGCTCGCGGGAGAGGACCGCGCGCGGGGTGTTGGCCAGGCAGACCAGCAGGTCGAACTCGGTCGGCGTCAGGTGCACGTCCGAGCCGCGCACCCGCACTCTGCGCTGCGCGTGGTCGATCTCCAGCTCGCCCAGGCGCAGGATGCCGCTGCGCGGCGTGTGCGCGGCCAGCGTCGCCCGCTCCACCCGGCGCAGCAGGACGTGCACCCGGGCCGCCAGCTCGCGCATCGAGAACGGCTTGGTCATGTAGTCGTCCGCCCCGACGCCGAGCCCGACCAGCATGTCGGTCTCGTCGTCGCGCGCGGTGAGCATCAGTACCGGCACGGGCCGCTGCGCCTGCACCCTGCGGCAGACCTCCAGGCCGTCGAAGCCGGGCAGCATGACGTCCAGGACCAGCAGGTCCGGCTGCCACGCCTCCGCGGTGTCCACGGCCGCGGGCCCGTCCCCCGCGGTACGTACTTGAAATCCCTCGGCCCGCAACCGGGCCGCGATGGCGTCGGTGATCGTCCTGTCGTCCTCGACGATCAGTACCCGGCGCTGTGCCCCGGCAGAGGCTGCGGCGCCGCTCGGGCCGATGTGTGTCTGCTCCATGCGCCCCGCCCCTAGCGTCTTCCCGTAGCGTTTTCGCTACCAGTCCTGCAGGTGTGGAAGGCAGGGTACGGGGACTCGGCGGGCCTCGGCTACGCGGCACAGATGCCGAGGTGGACGACGTCCGGGACGCCTCGGGCAACGGTGATCTCTTCAGTAATTACCCCGGCGAATCCGGCATTCCGGAGGGCTTGTTCGAATGCCGGGGAGGGCTGTGCGGACCATACGGCGAGCACCCCGCCGGGCGTCAGGCGCGCCCGGCAGGCGGCCAGGCCGCCCGGCGAGTAGAGGCCGGCGTTGCCCTCGGTGACGGTCCAGTCGGGGCCGTTGTCGATGTCCAGGCAGAACGCGTCGTAGCGGGGCCCGGGCCCGTGCAGGTGGTCCAGGAGGTCGGCGTGGACGATCTCCGTGCGCGGGTCGGCGAGCGCCTCCCCGGAGATCGCGGCGAGCGGACCGGTGCGGTGCCAGTCGATGACCGCGCCCTCGCGTTCGACGACCGCGATGCGGCCCCACCGGGGTGCGGATGCCGCTCTGGCCAGGGAGAAACCCACGCCGAGTCCGCCGATCAGGACGGCTGGACGCTCGCGCCCGGGCGGCAGGGCGGCCAGCGCCGCGTCCACGAGCCGGCGCTCGGAGCGGCCGTCGGCGGTGTCCATCAGGAAGCAGCCGTTGGCGATGATCTCGTGGTGCGCTCCCCGCCGCCGCAGCACGATCTCGCCGTACGGGCCGTCGCGCCGCTCGAGCACCACGGGCGCCTCGCCGCAGGCCTGGCGATCATCGGTGTGCCGGACATTCGGGACAGTCATGCGAGCCTCCTGAAGTCGTCGGTCACCCGGCCGACGCGCCGTGGCGTCAAGAGGTTGACAAGGGTGACCGGAGTCACGGCCAGAGGTTGATTCTGCGGATGGCTGTGCACCTTAATGTTCTAGAACGGACGGGCGCGGAGGACTGCCCGGAGAGCCCGGCAAAGTCTTGGTACCGAACGCCGGACGGGCTGCGCGGAAAGGGGCTTGGCCGAGTGACTGCGGTTGACGCCGACGCGATAGCCGCCCCCGACGGACGCGGCAGACGCGCACTGCGCGGCCTACGCCGGCTCCTGCCCACCCCTACGGGCACGCCCTTCACGTTCTTCTACGCCCTGATCCTGCTGGCCACGGCCGTCTACGCCGACTTCGGCGACGAGGCCACGGTCGATCAGCTGCTGCGCGACTCCAGCACCGACGCGGCACACCTCGCCGACCGTCCGCTGTTCGTCCTGATCGCCAGCGCCCTGTGGGTGGCCGGCGGGCTGTACTCCGCCTACGGCGTGGCCTTCGTCCTCGTCCTCACCTCCCTCGAACGGCGCGTCGGCGGGGCCCGTACGGCCGGGGTCTTCCTGGTGGGGCACGTCCTGGCGACGCTGGCCACGGAGCTGCCGGTGGCGGGCGCGGTCGCGGCCGGGAGGCTGCCGGAGAGCGCCCTGCACCGCCTCGACTACGGCATCAGCTTCGGCCTGATGGCCTGCGTCGGCGCCCTGTCCGGACTGCTGCCGGCCCGCGGCAGGTGGGCCCTGCTGGGCGTGGCGGGCGCGATGTGCGCCCAGGACCTGATCGAGCTCGTCGACCCGCTCGCCAGCTGGGGCCATCCCATAGCCCTGCTGACGGGCCTCGCCTGTGTGCCGCTCGTCCGCGAGGGCGAGCGGCGGATCGCACGCGCGCACGAGCCGGTGGGCTCGGTGGGCGCCGTGGACCCCGACGCCTCAGCGGACGCTGCCGTCCCACTGCCATTCCTGCCGCCGTGGCTGCCCCGGCAGTACGTCCCGCCCCGTGCACCACAGGAGGGTGCGGCCGGCGGGGTGGCCGGCCGGGGCGTCGGGGAAGAGCCGGCGGAGGGCGGGCGCGCAGAGCCCGTCGGGCGGGGTCCACTCCAGCCCCAGTCCGCGCGCGATGTCGTGGGTGTGGACGACGGTCTCCACCACGCCCATGGCCGCGAAGCCGGGTCCGTCGGAGTGGCCCCAGGGGTGCCAGGCCCGGTCCCCGGGCCCCGCGCCGCGGACGGTGGCGGCGAGGAGCGCCGCCGCGATGCGGATGCCCTCCAGGCGCGCTGAGAGCGGGGCCGCCGGGTCCAGCGAGGCGAACAGCGCGATGTAGCGGTCGGTGGGCCGGGCCGTCAGCAGGCCCGCGTAGCCGACGAGGCCGAGCGCCAGGTGGTCGAGGGTCGCGTGAGCGGACCAGTCCAGCCCCCCGGCGGGACGCGACCAGTCCCCGTCGGCGCCCGCCTGAAGAGCGGCCGTGCACTCCTCGGCGGCCGCGACCACGAGCGCGGCCCACGAGGCCGTGGTGAGCACGGCGCCCTCCGCGTCCCGCGCCGGTGCCGGGGCGCTCACGCGCGGCCCCCGGCGCGTACGACCTCGATCAGACGGGCGTAGCTGTCGCCGCCGTGCCCCGCCGCGACGGCTTCGGCGGTGAACGCCTTGAGCAGCTGCGGCAGCTCGACGTCCAGGCCGCGGGCCTCGCTGGCGTGGACGAGGTGGTCCATCGTCGCCAGGTGGATGTCGAGGGTGGCGTCGTCGCCCGGGTAGTGGCCCGCGTCGATCTGGGGCGCGTACGTGCTCATGAAGCCCGTGACCGCCGTGAGCCAGCGGATCGCCACCGGGGTGAAGTCGGCCGCGCTCACCTTCTCGGAGCCGGTCAGCGCGGCGCCGTGCAGCCAGCCGCTGAGCGCCGACCACATCAGGCCGAGCAGCGCCGTGTCGTACAGCGAGGCCAGCGCCGGGTCGGCGCCGAGGTCCACGGGGTCGGCCAGGCTCGCCAGCGTCCGCCGGTGCGCGGCGAACGCCGTCGGCGAGCCGCTGCACAGCAGCATGAACTCCGCGCTGCCGATGCCCGGCGGGGTCGTCATGATCGCCCCGTCGAGGTAGTCGGCGCCGTGCTCCGCCGCCCACGCCGCGCTCTCGCGGGCCTGTTCCGGCGAGCCGGAGGTGAGGTTGACGAGCGTGCGCCCGGCCAGGGCGCCGGCGACCGGGCCGAGGACGGCGCGGGCGTCGTCGTAGGTCGTCACGCAGACCACGACGAGCTCGCTCGCGGCGACGGCGGCGCCGGGCGACTGCGCGCGGGCGGCGCCCCGCGCCACCAGGGCGTCGGCCTTGGCGGCCGAACGGTTCCAGACGGTGGTGGTGTGGCCGGCGGCCAGGAACGCGCCGGCCAGGGCGGAGCCCATCTGGCCCAGGCCGAGAACGGTGACAGCGGTCATGGTTCCTCCCGTTGTTGATCAAGTGGGACCACGCTCGCACCGCCCGCCTGCCGCCGACAGTGGCAGGACTGCCGTGCGTCGAAAAATTCCTGCCATAGGCTGCGGGGCATGAGCGCAGGAACCGTCGCCGTGGTCGTGATCGATGACGACGTCCCCTTCTGGGACCTGTACGAGTTGGGGGTGGTCTGCACCGTCTTCGGCATCCCGCACCACGACCTGGCCGACCCCTGGTACGACCTGCGGCTGTGCTCGGCGGGGGGCGCCGGGGACAGCGGGGCCCGGGCGCGGGCAGGGGCGGGCGGCTTCGCGCTGCGCACGCCCCACGGGCTGGAGGGCCTGGCCGGCGCGGACACCGTGATCGTCCCCTCGGTGCCGGAGGCCTGCGTCGACGGCGACCGGGAGCTGCCCCCGGATCTCCTGACCGCGCTGCGCCGCGCCGCCGACGACGGGGCCCGCATGGTGTCCCTGTGCGCCGGCGCCTTCGCGCTCGCCGCGGCCGGGATCCTCGACGGCCGCCGCGCCACCGCCCACTGGATGCACACCGAACAGCTCGCGCGGCGCCATCCCGGCGTCGCTGTGGACGACTCCGTCCTCTACGTCGACGACGGTGACGTCCTCACCAGCGCCGGGGTCACCGCCGGGCTCGACCTGTGCCTGCACCTGGTGCGCCGCGACCTCGGCGCGCACGTCGCCAACCAGCTGGCCCGCCGCCTCGTCGTGCCCGCGCACCGGCCCGGAGGCCAGGCCCAGTTCGTCGACCTGTCCGTACCCGCCACCGACGACGACGGCCTGGCGCCCGTACTGGAGTGGGCCACCGCGCACCTGGACCGGCCGCTGACCGTCGACGACCTGGCCCGCCGGGCCGGGACGAGCCCACGGACGCTCCACCGCAGGCTGCACGCGGCCACGGGCGCGACGCCGCTGCAGTGGCTGCTCACCCAACGCCTCGCGCGGGCCCAGTCGCTGCTGGAGTCGACGGCGTTGTCGGTGGAGCGGATCAGCGAGCTGAGCGGGCTGGGGACGGGGGCGAATCTGCGCCGGCACTTCGCGCTGCACTTCGGGGTGACGCCGACGGACTACCGGCGGGCCTTCCCGGCTTGATCGCTCAGAGCGAACGGGCGGAGGACGGGGAACATCCGGACGGCGGCAAGCATTGAGTCGGCATAGCTCAACTTGCCTGCCGAAGGGGAGATCATGGCTTCGATGTCGACACCGCTCACCCTGCCCGTGCTGCCGCTCGATGACGAGGTGGTCCTGCCCGGCATGGTCGTACCGCTGGACCTCTCGGACGCGGAGGTACGAGCCGCCGTGGAGGCCGCGCAGGCCGCCGCCTCCTCCGGCAACAAGCCGAAGGTGCTGCTCGTTCCGCGCGTCGACGGCACGTACGCGGGAGTGGGCACGCTCGGCACCGTCGAGCAGGTGGGGCGCCTCTCCGACGGCGACCCCGGCGCACTGATCCGCGGCGACCGCCGGGTGCGGATCGGCGCCGGCACGACCGGCCCGGGCGCCGCGCTGTGGGTGGAGGGCACCCTGATGGAGGAGGTCACGCCCGACCCCCTGCCGGGCGCGGTGACCGAGCTGATGAAGGAGTACAAGGCGCTGGCCACCAGCTGGCTGCGCAAGCGCGGCGCCTGGCAGGTCGTGGACCGCGTCCAGCAGATCGACGGCGTCGGCCAGCTCGCCGACAACTCCGGCTACTCCCCCTTCCTCACCGTCGCCCAGCGCGTCGAGCTGCTGGAGACCGCCGACCCGGTGGCCCGCCTCAAGCTCGCCGTGAAGTGGCTCGGCGACCACCTCGCCGAGCAGGACGTCGCCGAGTCCATCGCCAAGGACGTCCAGGAGGGCGTCGACAAGCAGCAGCGCGAGTTCCTGCTGCGCCGCCAGCTGGAGGCCGTCCGCAAGGAGCTCGCCGAACTCAACGGCGACCCGGAGAACGAGTCCGACGACTACCGCGCCCGCGTCGAGGCCGCTGACCTGCCCGAGAAGGTCCGCGAGGCCGCGCTCAAGGAGGTCGACAAGCTCGAGCGCGCCTCCGACCAGAGCCCGGAGGGCGGCTGGATCCGCACCTGGCTCGACACGGTCCTGGAGATGCCGTGGAACGAGCGCACCGAGGACGCGTACGACATCCCCGGCGCCAAGGCCGTCCTCGACACCGACCACGCGGGCCTGGAGGACGTCAAGGAGCGGATCACCGAATACCTGGCGGTGCGCAAGCGGCGCGCCGACCGGGGGCTGGGCGTGGTCGGCGGACGGCGCGGGGGCGCGGTGCTCGCGCTCGTCGGCCCGCCCGGCGTCGGAAAGACCTCGCTGGGCGAGAGCGTCGCCCGCGCCATGGGGCGGAAGTTCGTCCGCGTGGCCCTCGGCGGCGTCCGCGACGAGGCCGAGATCCGCGGCCACCGGCGCACGTACGTCGGCGCGCTGCCCGGCCGGATCGTCCGGGCGGTCAAGGAGGCCGGCTCGATGAACCCGGTCGTCCTGCTCGACGAGATCGACAAGGTCGGCTCGGACTTCCGCGGCGACCCGGCGGCGGCCCTGCTGGAGGTCCTCGACCCGGCCCAGAACCACACCTTCCGCGACCACTACCTGGAGGTCGAGCTCGACCTGTCGGACGTCGTCTTCCTGGCGACGGCCAATGTCCTGGAGGCCATCCCGGAGGCCCTCCTGGACCGCATGGAGCTCGTCCGCCTCGACGGCTACACCGAGGACGAGAAGGTCGTCATCGCCCGCGACCACCTGCTGCCCCGCCAGCTGGAGCGCGCCGGCCTGGAGAGCGGGGAGGTCGTGCTGGAGGACGAGGCCCTGCGCAAGCTCGCCGGCGAGTACACGCGCGAAGCGGGCGTACGCACCCTGGAGCGCGCGGTGGCCCGCCTGCTGCGCAAGATCGCGGCGCAGCACGAACTGGGCGAGCGGGAGCTGCCCTTCACGGTGGGCGTGGAGGAGCTGCGCCCGCTGATCGGCCGCCCGCACCACACCCCGGAGTCGGCCCAGGACCCGGCCGAGCGCCGCACGTCGGTGCCGGGCGTGGCGACGGGCCTGGCGGTCACGGGCGCGGGCGGCGACGTCCTCTTCGTCGAGGCGTCGCTGGCCGACCCCGAGACCGGCGGCGCGGGCCTGACGCTCACCGGACAGCTCGGCGACGTCATGAAGGAGTCCGCCCAGATCGCCCTGTCCTTCCTGCGCTCGCACGGCGCCGAACTGGAGCTGCCGGTCGGCGACTTCAAGGAGCGTGGCGTCCACCTGCACGTCCCGGCGGGCGCGGTCCCCAAGGACGGCCCGAGCGCGGGCATCACCATGACGACGGCCCTGGCCTCCCTGCTCTCCGGCCGCCAGGTCCGCCCGGACGTGGCGATGACGGGCGAGGTCTCCCTGACCGGCCGCGTCCTGCCCATCGGCGGCGTCAAGCAGAAGCTGCTGGCCGCCCACCGGGCCGGGATCACCACGGTCGTCATCCCCAAGCGCAACGAGCCCGACCTCGACGACGTCCCCGCGGAGGTCCTGGAGAAGCTCGACGTCCACCCCGTCTCCGACGTCCGCCAGGTCCTGCAGCTGGCCCTGACGCCGGCCACGACCACGGCGGAACCGGAGGTCCCGGTCGCGGCGTGACGGACGCGGCCGGGGCACGGGCCCGGTTCCCGCGGACGCGGGGGCCGGGCTCCGGGCGTGTCCGGGCGCCTGTCCACGTCGTTGGGGTGTGGGGCTGCCGTTGGGCTGACCATCACCACGGACGAATTCCCCCGGGACTGACGCCCGAGCCGCAGCTCCGAGCACACCCCCCTCACCCCAAATACGGCTCGAAGTCCCAGTAAGGCCGCACCCGTTGCCGCGCCGACAGCGTGTGCGGGTGCTGCGCCCCCAGCGTCCGGGTCAGGCGTTGGAGGGCGTCTTCCTCGACCTTGCCGGCTTCCTCGTGTTCGCGCAGGCCGCGGAGGTCCATGGCCAGGGCGACCTCGCAGGAGAGGGTCAGGGGGTGGTCCGGGCCCAGGGAGTGGCGGGCTCGGCGGAGGGTGTCGCGGCTGAGTTCCTGGGCGCTGTCGAGGCGGCCGGTGAAGTTGCGGCCGCCGGCGGTGTTGAGGGCGCAGCCCAGGACCCAGGGGTGGTCCGGGCCGAGGGTGGCGGAGAGGCCGGCGAGGGCGGCTTCGAACATGGTCAGGGCCTCGGCGCGGTCGCCGGCCGCCTGCAGGATGAGGCCGGTGTTGGAGAGCATGCCGGTGCTGATGGGGTGGGCGGGGCCGAGGAGTTCGCGGAAGCCGTGCTCGCCCTCGGCGTTGAGGTCCCTGGCCTGCTGCAGGTCGCCGTGTTCGCGGGCGTAGTTGCCGTAGTCGACGAGGAGGCCGAGGGTGGCGTAGTGCCCTCGGCCGTGCACCTGCTCGGTCTGTTCGAGCAGGCTGGCCATGGCGCCGCCCACGTCCTGCGGGGAGCCGGCGCGCCGCTCGCACAGGACGAGGTTGTGCCGGGCCCGCAGGGTCTGCGGGTGCTGGGGGCCCAGGGTCTGGATGTGCAGCCGCATGCCGAGTTCCTGGCGGGCCAGAGCGTCGCGGTAGCGGCCCATCAGCCGTAGGTCGCGGGCGCAGGCGATGCCGGAGACGAGGGTGGCGGCGTGCCGGGCGCGCAGCAGGGACTCGCGCTTGCGCAGCGTCTCCAGGTCGATGTCGTAGGCCTCGGTGTAGCGGCCGAGCAGCCGCAGCCCCGCGCCGAGGTTGTGCTGGGCGAGCAGGGTCAGGTAGTCGTCGGGGCCGAAGAGTTCGAGGGCGGTCTCCAGGACCTCGCGCTGGGTCTGCAGGGCCTCGGCGTACTGGCCGAGGTAGCGCTGGTCGGCGGCGAGGCAGCTGGTGGCGGTCATCAGGCCGGCGCCGTCGTGGCCCGGGGTCGCGCGCAGCCGTTCCAGCATCTCGCGGTCGAGTTCGTAGGCGGCGCGGAAGGCGCCGTTGGCGCGCAGGATGTTGCCCTGCTGGGTGCTGAGCTCGACCATGCGCGGGTGCTCCGGCGGGCAGAGCTCCGACCAGTGCTCGCGCACCTGCTCGGCCAGCTCGACGCCGGTGCGGAACTCGCCGCTGCGGTAGCAGTAGCGCAGCAGGTTCAGCACGGTCTCCTGGACGCGTTCGTTGCGGCTGGTCAGGGCGCCGGCGGGCTCGAGGTGGGGCAGCAGCTCGGCGTAGCGGGGCCACAGCCGGGAGTCCTGGGCGTTGCCGGGGTCGGCCGCGGCGAGGGTGCGGCGGACGACCTGGCGGTGCAGCTTACGGTCCTCGGGCGGGGTGAGGCGGGCGACGATGTCGTGGACGATGCGGTGCATGTGCACCGACTCCTGCTCCGGGCCCGGTTCCTCGCCGGCGAGGGCGCTGCGGGTGTCCCGGGTGAGGACGGAGTAGTTGACGAGCGTGTCCAGGGCCCGGGTCCAGCCGGTGAGGTCGCTGGTGAGCCAGGCGAGACCCTCGGGCAGTTCGGCGGGCCGCAGGTGGCGGACGAGGCCGATGGGGATGCGGCCGGGGGCGAAGGCGGCGCACAGCGAGAGCAGCTCGACCGCGTGCGGCTGGGAGTCGCGGAGCCGGTTGATCAGTATCGACCAGGAGGTGAGGGAGGAGCGCGGGACGCCGTCGAAGCCGCCCTGGTCGGCCAGTTCGGACAGTTCGCCGTCGCGGACCATGCGCAGGTAGTCGGGGACGGCCATGTCCGACTCGCCCAGCCAGGCGGCGGCCTGGACGAGGGCGAGCGGGATGTCGCCGAGCTCGGCGGCGACCTCGTCGGCCTGGGCGGCGGTGATGCGGGGCGCGCGGCGCATGAGGTAGCCGGTGCTCTCGTGGCGTTCGAACCCGGGGATCTCGACCAGGTTCGTCCGGTTCTCGCTCCAGCTGCGGTTGCGGGAGGTGATCAGGACGTGGCCGGGGCCCTCGGGGAGCAGGTCCCCGGCGGTGTCGATGTCGTCCCAGCCGTCGAAGATGAGCAGCCAGCGGCCGTACGGGTCGCCGCGGCGCAGCGCCTCCTGGACGGCGCGGATGCGTTCGCCGGGTTCGGAGCCGGCGGCCAGGCCCAGTTCGGGGGCGAGTTCGCCCAGGCGTTCGCGCAGGGTGCCGCGGGTGTCGGAGTTGACCCACCACACGACGTCGTAGTCGGAGCTGAAGCGGTGGGCGTACTCGGCGGCCATCTGGGTCTTGCCGATGCCGGCCATGCCCACGAGGGTGACGACGGCCGTGCCCTGGTCGGCGTCCATCAGCCGTTGCTGGAGCCGGTTGAGGAGGTCGTCGCGGCCGGTGAAGCGGACGTTGCGGCGGGGCACCTCGCCCCAGACGGCCGGGGGGTCGTTGGGGTAGCGGGAGCCGGGTCCGGCGGGCAGCGGGCGGCGGGCGGGGGCGGGCGGCAGGCCCAGCCGGCTCAGCAGGCGGCGCTCGGCCTCCTGGGCGCCCACGCTCCACAGGTCGACGGGCTCGAGGACGGTCGTGGCGGGCAGCAGGGCGCGGTTGGTGAGGTTGACGGCGGCGAACCGCTCGGAGTTGGCGTGGACGATGCCGCGCAGGGCCTCGTTCCACTCGGCCTCGGGGCGGGGGCCGAGCTGGAAGAACCAGTCGCTGAGGACCAGCAGTATCCGGCCGGAGGCCAGCAGGAGGTCGCCCAGGGCGCTCTCCAGGGGCACTTCGCGGGGCGGGTCCCAGCGGTGGAGGGTCACGCGGTGGCCGTGGCTCTCCAGCCGGTGGGCGATCCAGGTGGCCCAGGGCCGGTGGAAGCCGGCGAAGACGACGACGAAGTGCTCGCTGTCCCGCCCTTGCGCGCCGGTGCCGGCCGTCTGCCGCTGCGTGGCCATCCGCACGTCTCCCTTGTTCCTTCGCACCGCGCCGGCCGGGAGCCGGCGCGGAGGCAAGATTACCGTACGTCACCAAATGGTGACATAGCGCCAAATGCTGTGGCGCGCTCGCCGGCCGCCCGCGTCAGGGCCGCGAGGTGCCGGTCCATGCCGGTCGCGAACTGCCGCCCGGCCTCCGTCAGTTCAGCCGATTCAAGCAGGAGGGGGAGGGCTTCCGCGACCTGCCGGAGGTAGGAATCGCGGCGCGTGCGGGCGCCACGCCGGGCGCCGGGCGCGAGGGGGGCCCGAAGCGCGGCGCGGGTCCAGAAGTCGGCCAGGGCCAGGTGGGCGTACGTGCCCTGGAGGACGCCGGCGAAGGGGCGCGGGTCGGGGCGCCATGCCACGCGGTAGACCTCGCGCGGCCCGGCCTCGTGCAGCGGCAGGAGGTCGTGGAGGACGGACAGCTTGCTGTGCTGGGTCTCGTGGACGAGGACCTCGGCGAGGTCCGCCGCCGAGTCCGGGAGGGTGGCGAACACCGCGCCGGGCGCCGCCCGGAACGTGGCGCTCACCTTCGGGCCGCCCCGCCCGTGGGGGGCCGGGCGGGCGAGCGGCACCACGCAGCGCAGCAGCCCCGTCACCTCCGCGGCCCGGGCCCGGTCGGTGGCCCGCAGCAGGGCGAGCGCCGCCCTCCAGCGCCGGGTCCAGGGCTCGTCGGCGGTCCGGTCGGGGCCGGCGGCGAGCAGGGCGGCGCTGCCGACGCCTTCGGCCGGGGCCCGGTAGGGGTCGAGGTCGTCGAGGAACGCGCCGCTGCCGGGCAGTCGCGCGAGGCCCCGCCAGCCGGTGCCGGCGCCGGACGTCCGGCCCGGCAGCCGCAGCAGTACGGGTCCGGCGCGGCCCCCGGCCGTGAGGTGGGCGGTGCGGCCGTGGGCGGTCAGCCGCAGGGTGGGGTCGCCGCTCTCCACGAGCCCGGTGCCGGGCAGGGCGAGCCGGCCGCCGGGGGCCGGCAGGTCCAGGGTGAAGCGCTCGCCCGACCGCAGGGCGGCGGCCGCGGCGACGGACCCGAAGTGCTCAAGGCAGTGGGCGAGGGCGTCCCCGTCGGGGGCGGTCAGGGTGCGGGTCAGCCACGTGCCCACCGACGGGTACCCGAGCGTGTCGCGCACCGCGCGCGGGTCGCGGGCCTCGGCGCGCTCCAGCAGCCGCCAGTGCGCCTCGAAGCGTTCGAGGACGGGTCCCGGCACAGCGCCGGGGCGCCGTTCGAGCCGCGTCAGCAGGGACTTGAGCAGCACCAGCCGCCGGCTGTGGGCGCCGTCGAGGAGGAGACGGAGATCCCCGGGCCCGGACCGCGTCCGCGCCAGCCGGGCGAGCGCGGCGGGGCCCGGGTGCCGCGGCGACAGGGCGTCGGGGGCTCCGCCGTGCCGGGCCCCGGCGGGGGCGCCCGGGCCTGCGGCGGGGCCGGACCTCTGTGACGGGACGGCGGTGCGGTCCGGCATCGCGGGGGCTTCCTCTGTCCCGGTCCCGGCCGGTGTACCCGGGCCTGCGGCGGCCCCCGGCCCCCGCAGCGGGACGACCCCGCGCTCCTGCCGCACGGGCGCTTCCCCGTACCGGCCCCCGGCCGGGGCCGCTCGGCTGCTTCCGTCGTCCCCCGTCACGGCCCGGCGTCCGCCCCGCGGCGGGACGGCGGTGGGGTGCTTCGGCGCCCCGTGGGCCCCGGCACCGGGGCCGGGCGGTCGGTGGCTTCCGGCGTCGCGTGCCACAGGCCGGCCTCGGTGCTGTCGGAGTACCAGGTCTCCCCGAATTCGGCCGGGAACGACAGGGCGCGCTCCACCGCGGCCGCCAGGTGCGGGTCTCTGTCCGTCCGCAGGGACCGCAGCCCCGTGCCCGTGAGGTCGGGCAGGGACGGCACCTCTGCGGAGCCGTTCCGTTCGGCCGTAGCGGCGTACTTGTGCTCAGGCACCTCTCGCTCCTCCCTGCCGCCGTCCGCCGGGAGCGGCCCCCCGCGGCTGCACGGTTCTTCCCATGGCCCGTAAGCCGGAAACACGTTCGGATCAGGACCGGACATCCGGCTCAGTCGTCGGTGAGGCGGGCCACGCTCTCCCGGGTCGCCGCGACCTCCGCCCAGGGGACGGGGGCCAGCCGGGCCGTCAGGTCGCGCCAGTGGCGCTGGGCGTCGCGGTAGGCGGCGAGGGCGGCGCGGCGCAGGCCCATGCGTTCCATGACGTCGGCGTAGCGGTGCAGGGCGCGGGCCGCGGTGACCGAGCCGGGGCCGTCGGGCGTGGGCAGGCCGGCGGCCTGCTTGGCCGCCGCGTCGAAGGCCGCGGCGGCGTCGGCGAGGGGGGCGGTGCCCTGGCGCTCGCTCAGCGCCAGCCGGGCGATGCCCAGCTCCAGCCATGCCTCGGCGCGGTCGGCGCCGTCCGGGGCGTGGCGGGCCGCCTGTTCCAGCAGATGGCAGCTCTCGTAGAGGTCGGGCGGGAAGCCCTGCCGTGCGAACCGCAGCACGAGGGCGCGGCCGAGCAGGAGCTGGGTCCGCGTCCGCAGCGGCGACCTGCCGGGGCTCACCGCGAACGCCTCGCGCAGCACCGCCTCGGCACGGGCGACCGCGTCGGGGGCCGGTGGCCCGTCGGCTTCCTGGGCGTGGCGCAGCAGCGACTCGCCCCATTCCAGGAGCAGTTCGCACCGCAGGACGCTGTCGCGGCCGGCCAGGGACACCGCCGCGGCGTAGGCGTCGTCCGTCTCCGGCCGGCTCCCGGCCGCCGCGTGGGCGCGGGCCTGTTCGATGCGGCAGTACAGCTCCTGGGCGTCGTCGACGGCGGCCGCCCGGGCGCGGTCCAGGACGGCGAGGGCCTCGGCGGCGGGCGCGCCGCAGTGGCGCAGCGCCCGGGCGAGGTCGAGGAGGGCGGCGCAGCGCTGGATGTCGGGCGCCTCGGCGGCCTCCAGCAGCTCGCAGGCGGCGCGCAGTTCGGCGGCGGCTTCGGCGGCCCGGGGCGCGGCGCCGGGGCCGGGGCCGGTGCGGGCCAGGGCGAGCAGGGTCCGGCCCAGGCGCAGATGGCGTGCCGGGGTGCCGGGGGGCAGGGCGCGCAGGGTCCGTTCGGCGGCGAGCAGCTGGTCGCGGTCGCCGTCGGCGAGCCAGCGGTCGTGGTGGGCGGCGGCCAGTTCCAGGGCCGCGGCGGTGTGCCGGCCGGTGCCGGGCTCGGTGTGGTCGTGGGCCTCGGTGAGCAGGGCGACGGCCTCCGTGAGAATCGCGTGCCGCTGGGCGGGGTCGTGGCGTACGGACTCGGTGCCGGCGAGGGCGCGCAGCACTTCGCCGAGGACGAGGCGGGCCCGTATCCCCTCGCCGGCGCCGCCCCCGGTGGGCGGGGCGGTGGCGGCGGGTGCGGCGTGGGCGCGGGCCTCGTGGAGCAGGGTGGGGTCGGCCTGGACGTGCCACAGGCGCAGCAGCCGCTCGGCCTCGCCCACGGGGCCGCTCTCGACGGGTACGGGCTGGTACCAGCGGACCACGCGGGCGGGCACCTCGGCGAACAGCTCCGGCTCGGCCGGTGCGGCGGGCTCCGTGCGGACGCGGGCGTCCGCTCCGGCGGCGTCGTCCCGCGGGGGCCGGCCGGAGAGCTGGGCGGCGGCGAGGGCGGAGAAGTTGCGGGCGCTCTTGCCGAAGTGGCGTTCGACGTAGTCCGAGCAGTGCTTGAGCACGAGGGCGGCGGCGCTCTGGTCGAGCGACTGCAGCAGCATCTCCCGTACGCCGTCGGCGAATTCGTACCCCTGTCCGCCCCCGGGTCCGGGGCCCGCTCCGGGCAGCCGCCACAGCAGCCCGCTCAGCAGCACCTCGGCCAGTTCCATGGGGCCGGTGTCCGGCAGCATCGCCCGTTGGACGATCTGCATGACCGGCAGGGTCAGGGGGACGGCCGCCAGGTGCACGGCCAGGCGCAGCGCGCCCGGCGAGGCGGCCGCGCGGAAGGACCTGAGCAGGTCGTCGGCGCCGCGCGCGGCGCGCTCGCCGGGCGCGGGGGCGGGCCGGGCGGGGTGGTGGGGCAGCACCCAGCCGGCGGCGCCGTGCACCGTGGTGCGGCCGGGGCCGGACAGCAGCCGGGCCCAGGTGCCCAGGGCGTCGCGGGTGGGCAGCAGGACCGGTACGGGCAGGGCGCCGCGGCCGGGCGGGGGTCCGTAGCCCTGGGGGTCGAAGTGCAGCCTGCCGCCGGTGGCGGGGTCGCGGGCGAGCAGCCCGGCGTCGGCGGGCAGCGCGGTGCGCGGCCACAGGCGGGGCGGCAGGGGCTGGACGACCGCCAGCGGTGAGGTCAGCGCCCAGTGGTGGAGCAGGCGTTGGGCCCGGCCCTCCTGCCACAGGGCGCCCACGCAGTCGCTGATCACCAGGGTGAGCCGGCGCCCGGTGGGGTCGCGGAACTGGTCGGCGGGGCGCGGCCGCAGGTGGCGGGCCTCCCCGGGGGCCCCGGGCGCGGCGGTGGTGCCGACCAGCGGCGTGCCGTCGTCGCCCCGGTGAAGGTAGCGCACCTGGACGTCGCGGAAGACGCCCAGCTGGGCGCAGGTCTGGCGCAGTTCCTCCAGCATCCGCTCCCAGACGGCCATGGAGGGGGCCGTGTCCATCAGCAGCTGCATGGAGACCGCCCGCCGGGTCTCCGGGCGGTGGACGGGCTGGAGTATGCCGGTGCGGGCGGCGCAGTCGGCGGTGGCGTCCTCGTCGAGGGGGCCCGGCGTGGGCGCGGCGAGCGAGCGGTAGCCGCGCAGGGGGCGCAGGGCGCGCTGGAGGCCGAGCAGTCCGGGCAGGGACGAGGCCATGGGGACGCGGATCGGGAAGGCGTCCACGGGCGCGGCGGAACCGCCGCGCGGGACGTACACGGACACCGGGCCCGAGCGCTCGGCGCGGCGCCGCGCCGCACGCTCCGCGCGGTCCTCGCGGCGCCGGGCGTCCGGTGTGCCGGGGTGGCCGGGCCGCTCGCGTTCCCCGGGGTCGCCGGGGTGCGGGGGGCCGATGAGGTCTTGGGTGCGGCCGGCGGGCCCGGGGGGCTCACCGGCGTCGGCGTCCCCGGCCCGGGGCCGCCCCGCCGTCGTCCCGGTACCGACCCACTGGGCCAGCCAGAGGGCGTCGGCCAGCTCTTCGGCCGACAGCTCCCAGTCGGCGGCCCGCAGCCGCGCGACCAGTTCTCCCAGCCGCCGGCCGGGGGGCGCCGTCATCTCTCATCACCTCGGACGGTCCAGGGGCTGCATGAGCATGTCCGCGAGCCGGTCGCGTGTGACGCGCTCGGTGCGGGGCGCGTGCTGGGTGAGGAAGAGGGCGTTGAGCAACTGGTCGGCGGCGATCACCTCGCCCGGTTCCCGGTCGAGGAACCGCTGGATGAGGGCGTCGCCGTCGGTCACCGCGTCGTCCCCGAGGTGGGCCCTGACCATGGCCGTCAGCTGCTCCTCGCCGGGCGCCTCGAGGGTGAGCTGGATGCAGCGGCGCAGCAGGGCGGCGGGGAAGTCGCGCTCGCCGTTGGAGGTGAGCACGATGAGCGGGAAGGTGGTGCAGCGCACCCGGCCGCCGGTGACCGTGGCCCGCCCGCCGTCGTCGGTGAGGACGTCGACCTCCGGTTCGAGGTCGGCGATCCGCTCGAGCTCCGGGAGGCGGAACTCCCCTTCCTCCAGGACGTTGAGGAGGTCGTTGGGCAGGTCGAGGTCGCCCTTGTCCAACTCGTCGACGAGGAGCACGCGGGGCTGCGGGGCGGGTAACAGGGCCGTGCCGAGCGGCCCGAGCCGTAGGTAGGAGCCGATGGAGCGGCGCTGTCCGGGGGCGCCGCCCGCCCGTTCGAGCTGGACGTCCTGGAGGCGGGCTATGGCGTCGTAGTGGTAGAGGCCGTCGTGGAGGGTGGAGCGGCTGACGATGGGCCAGCGCAGCACCCGGCCCAGCTGGAGTTCGTGGGCGACGGCGTGGGCCAGGGTGGACTTGCCGGTGCCGGGGTTCCCGGTGACCAGGAGGGGGCGGCGCAGATAGAGGGCAGCGTTGACCGCTTCCACCTCCTCGGGGCGGGGGTGGTGGTTCTCCACCAGGCGGCGCAGCACTCCGAGCCTGCGCGCGGCGCTGGGGTCGGTGCCCGCCCCGGCGTCGGGGCCCGAGGAAGCGAAGTCCCGCCAGGGCGGGGGCGGCGGCAGCCGGCGTACTCCGTCGTGCGGCAGGCCGGCTCCGCGGTAGATGCGCCAATCGTTCACATCGGGCTCCTTGTAGCTGGTGATGCCCCTGGGCCTGCCCTGCCGGGCCGGTACCGTCCCCCGCGCCCCCGCTGCGGGTCCCCGGTCGAAGGTACCGGCCCGGCCGGTGCCCTGCCGACCCCTGCCGCACTCCCCCGTACGGCGGGTGACGTGCCGTCATGGCGGGTCGTCGGGGCGGGCGCCGGGGGCGTACAACGGCGTGTCGGGCAGCGGCGGATGGAACGGCGAGTCGAAGAGCAGGGCAATCGAGCGTGCCCACAGCGCTTCGGGGTCGGGGGCGTCGGGGTCGGCGCAGCGGATGCGGAGGTTGCGGATGCGCCGGTGGAGTCCCTCGGCGGTCTTCGCCTCGAACACAAGTCGGGAAACCTCCCGATGGAATTCGGCGCAATCCGCATGGCCGGTGGCGCATCTGCGCCAGATCACGACGGCGTGCCCGGCGGCGAGCGCCGCGTCCATGGCGGTGGCGCCCGCGCCCGCCGCCACCTCGCCGCAGTACACCGGTACGGCCGTATCGGGGGCGTCGGACAGCCGCCCGTACGCCGCGTGCCCGCCCTCGCGGCCCGGCCCGTCGTGCCCCTTCACCGGCGCCTCACGCCGCAGCGGTACGGCGGTCAGCGGACCCCGGGTCGTACCGCCCCAGCGCCGGCGCCACTCCGGGATCGCGGGGCGGTCGCGGCGCCGGCGGTCCCGTACGACCACCACGCGGCGCTGTCCCAGGGGCATCGTGTGCGGGTCGAAGCCCTCGGCGGTGGCTCCGGGCGGAGTCAGCTGCCAGGCGTCCAGCGGTTCGTCGAACAACTCGCGCGGCAGCACCATGTGCAGGGCCGCCAGGTATTCGCCCGCGTCGCCCTGGAGCAGCGCCTCGGCGATCGGCTCGCGCAGCTTCTCGCGCAGCCGGGTCCGGGGCACCCCGTCCTCGTCGGCGCGCAGCGGGGTGACGACGCCGTCCTCGAGCAGCAGCTTCACCCGCCAGCGGTAGAGGTCGCCGTACAGGGGCTGGTCGATCTCGACCAGCACGTCCGCGCGGGCCCGGGCCTGGGCCGCGGCGGCCGCGCCGGGTGCCAGGTCCCGGCGCTCGGGCTTGCGCAGCTCGACGGTGCCCGGCGGGGCGCTCCCACGCGGCCCGTCCGTCCCGCCCGTCCCCTCCGCCGCGTTCGCCTCGTCCGCGCCGCCGTGCAGGATCTGGTGGATGTCCTCCCGTATGACGTCGGGCAGCGGCTCGGCCTGTCCCTCCAGCCAGGTGCCGAGCTCGCGCAGCGGCGCCAGGTCGGGTCCCCGGCCGAGCCGGCTCACGGCCGCCGCGACCCGTGCCGCGTAGAGCAGTACGGCCTCCAGCTCCAGGTCCCGGTCCGGGCCCCCGTCCTTCGCCCGTCCCGCCCGGTCGCCGCCGTCGCGCAGGTCGTACAGCAGCCCCACGCCCTCCCGCCAGGTGCGCGGGTCGTGCTCGACGCCGGGCTGGTACGGGGCCTGGATCACCCGCCGCTTGGCCGCCTCGACCAGCAGCATCACCTCGCCGGGCGTCTCGGGCTGGGTCAGGTCGGCGAGCCGGGCGAAGAGGTGGGTGCGCAGGACGGGCGTGAAGCCGTCACCCGGCGGCGGGCGCAGCGCCTGCTGCAGGCCCGTCCAGCTGCCGCCGGTGCCGACGGTGCGGTAGCGGCGCAGGTGGTGGCGGTCGTGGGCGCGGATGATCGAGTGCAGCCGGTCGCGGCCGGGGCGTTCGTTGGCGATGCGGCGCAGGGCGGTGATCGGCACGGCCAGGCCCGCGGTGTCCTTGCCGCGGGCCTTGCTGACTCCTATGACGGCGCCCCGTCCGGTGTCCACGACCGGTCCGCCCGAGCAGCCCTCGACCGGGATCTCGCCACGCAGCAGCATCGCGGCGCCGTCCCTGCCGTCGCCGCCGTTGGCGGTGCCGAGGCCGAAGCGCAGGGCGAGCTCGCCGGTGTCCTGCGACCAGCCGTGCAGGCTGATCGGCGCGGGCACGATCGCCGAACGGTCGCTGAGCCACAGGCACTCGGCGTCGTCGGCCCCCGCCACCTCCACCAGCGCCAGGTCCGGCAGGCCCCAGGGCCTCGGCGGGCGGTCGGGGTCGTCCGGGAAGGGCACGGCGAGCGCCACCCGGCCCTCGCTCGTGCGGTCCCGGGCATCGGTGATGTCGACGGCCGCCGCTCCGCGCAGCACGTCACCACCTCCGTTCCCCACGACGTGGGCGCAGGTCAGGACCCATCCGGGGGCGATGAAGAAGCCACTGCCCCAGAACCGGGCGCCGGTGCGGTCATACCCGCCGCCGGGTGCGGAGATGCGTACGACCGCACGGCGCACGGTTCCGTCCAGGGCGCTCAAGGAGCGCCGCCCCCGTCCCCGCGCGCGTCCGGGCTCCCGTCGCCGCGCTCGGTCCAGGTGAGCGTCACCTTGATCGAGGCCTTGCCGTCGCCGTCGGCGATGAGGCTGATGACCTGCCCGGCCCGGGCGGACAGCTCGATGCCGAACTCCACCGTGACCTCGTGCGGCCGGGCCGCGGCGAGTCCCATGCGCAGGGACCCCACGACGCCCCGGGCGACGTCGGCGAGCCCTCCCGCCATGTCGGCCACGCGCCGCCCCGGGCTGGAGTCTTCGTATCCGCTCCCCGAGGCTCCGCCCCGCAGCTCCTGCGGCTCCGTGACCCGCGCCCAGACGACCGTGCCGTCGTCGAGCCGGACCTGCGTGATCCCGTCAGCCACCCGCCACCCCCGTTACGCAGATGATGCAGCAGGCTAGTCCTCTGATCGCACCGGCGCGAGAGGTCCTGGCCAAGGCCGCCGGGCGTACGCCGCCTATCCTGGGCGGGACCGTCCACCCACCCCTGACCATCACCGACGGAGAACACGTTGTACTTCACCGACCGCGGCATCGAGGAGCTGGAGAACCGGCGGGGCGAGGAGGAGGTCACCCTCGGCTGGGTGGCCGAACAGCTGCGCACGTTCGTCGACCTCAACCCGGACTTCGAGGTCCCGGTCGAGCGCCTCGCGACGTGGCTGGCCCGCCTCGACGACGAGGACGACGACGAGTAGGCGCCGTGGTTCCGGGGCTCGGCCCCGGAACCCGTTCCGCTACCGAGCCGGGCCGCCGCGGGCGCGCCACGCGTCGTAGGCGATCGTCAGCGCGCCGTCCGCCATGAGCACCGCGCCCGCCACCGCCCAGCCCCGCCGGGACCCGCGCCCACGCCGGGCGAAGACCAGCAGCGACAGGCCCGTCGCGAGCTCCGCGGCGCCCAGCGCCCGTGCCTTCGGGCCGCGTATCCACTCCCCCAGCAGGCCCTGTTCCGAGGCGTCGAGGCCGGTCCGCACCGCCTCGCGCCATCCGGGCCACTCCACCGGCTCCGCCGCCGGGGCCGCCCCGGCCGCCGTCCGCAGTTCCCGCGCGGGCGAGCCCGGGGTGAGGCCCGCCGGCAGCTGCAGGCCCGCGCGGGCGAGCACCGCGATGAGACCGAGCACCCGGGCCGGGGCGTCCGCGTCGGAGTCCGGGTGCGTCAGCCGGTCGAACGCCTCGGCGTCCAGCACCGGGTCGAGGCCGAGCCGGGCCCGCAGGGCCGTCAGCGCGCTCTCCTCCCCCAGCGGGGAACCGTCCGCGAGCCAGGTGTGGCCGACCGTGCGGCGGAAGCCCGACGCGACCACGAAGCCCGCGCCCTCCTCGTCCCACCACAGTCCGACCGCCGGCCAGGTCTCGGCGACGGTCAGGGCGTGCGCCCACTCGGCCGTGATCGCGGCGAGGTTGGTGTCCTCCTCCTGCCAGGACTCCTCCCCCGGCACCAGCACGCTCCACCCGTCGCCCGCCGGGGCGAGGAGCAGCGGCTCGCGCAGGAGCTGCGCGGACGGTCGGACACGGTCGGGCTCGGCCCGGCAGAGCAGCAGTACCCCCGCCGCCCGGCTGTGATCAGTAGCGGACATGCGTCAACGCTAAGCCACGCCGACGCCCCTTGACTTCCCCGGACCGCGATATATCGTGTTGAGTCCAAGACGCGATATGTTGCGTCGGGGCCTGCTTCCCGAGGAGGGCCGGACATGCCGGGCCAGTCTGAGTGGTCGATCGCCGATCCGCACAAGCTCACGTTCGAGGAGCCGGTCACGGCGCTGAAGGTGCGCATCGCGGGCGGCACCGTCAACGTCGTCGGCACCGACGGCGGCCCCGCGCGGCTCGAGCTGTCCGACATCGAGGGGCCGCCCCTCGACGTCACCCTCGAGCGCGGCACCCTCACCGTCGCCTACCGGGACCTGCCCTGGAAGAACTTCCTCACCTGGCTCGACCCCAGGACGTGGAAGCACAGCGTCACCGTGACGCTGACCGTCCCCACGGCCACCCGCGTGGAGGTCGGCGTCGTCGGCGCCACGGCCGTCGTCTCCGGCATCTCCGGCGCCACGGACGTCCGCGGGGTCTCCGGCGACACCACGCTCGTCGGCGTGAGCGGCGCGGTCAGGGCGGAGACCGTCACCGGGGGCCTGCAGGGCCAGTCCCTCGGCGGGGACCTGCGCTTCAACTCCGTCTCCGGCGACCTCACGCTCCTCGACAGCGCCGGCGGCACGGTCAGGGCCGAATCCGTCAGCGGCGACATGCTCGTCGACGTCTCGGGCTCCGTCGCCGACCCCACCCTCAGCCTCACCAGCGTCTCCGGCGAGGTCGCCGTGCGGCTGCCGCACCCCGCCGACGCCGAGGTCGGCGCCGAGGTGGACGCCAACACCACCAGCGGCCGGGTCTCCTGCGCCTTCGAGGACCTGCGCATCAGCGGGCAGTGGGGCGCCAAGCGCATCACCGGCACGCTCGGCGCGGGCCGGGGGCGACTGAAGGTCACCACCGTCTCCGGTGCCGTCGCGCTGCTGCGGCGCCCGCCGTCGCAGGACGAGCCCGCCGACGCCCCCGCCCAGGGAAAGGTCCTCTGATGCCTCCCGTCTTCGCCCACGGCCGACTGCGCCTGTACCTGCTGAAGCTGCTCGCCGAGGCGCCGCGCCACGGCTATGAGGTCATCCGCCTGCTGGAGGAGCGCTTCCAGGGGCTGTACGCGCCCTCCGCCGGCACCGTGTACCCCCGGCTGGCCAAGCTGGAGGCCGAGGGCCTGGTCACGCACGCCACCGAGGGCGGCCGCAAGGTGTACTCCATCACGGACGCCGGCCGGGCCGAACTCGCCGACCGGCAGGGGGAGCTGGCCGACCTGGAGCTGGAGATCCGCGACTCCGTCGCCGCCCTCGCCGCGGACATCCGCGAGGACGTGCGGGGGGCGGCCGGTGACCTGCGGCGCGAGATGCGGGAGGCCGCGCGGCAGGCGCGCACGGATGCGGGGGGCGCCGGGGGCGCCGCGAGCGACTACTTCGCCGGGGCGAAGGAGGAGCTGCGGCGGGCCAGGGAGGAGTGGAAGGAACAGGCGCGCCGGGCGAAGGAGGAGAGCCGCCGCGCCCGCCAAGAGGCCCAGAGCGCCCGCCGGCAGGCGTGGCAGGCGCGGGAAGAGGTGCTGCGCGTACGGGAACAGGTCAAGGAGCACACGCGGCACGGGGACTGGCCCTCGGGCATCGTGGAGGGCGTGGGCGCCCTGGCCAAGGAACTGGGCGCCCTGGCGGGCCAGTCCGCCTCGAAGGAACCGCTGCGCGAGCTGGACCGTCTGCTGGACCGCTTCCGGGACGAGGTCCGGGACGCGGCGCGGGACTTCGGAGTGACGGCGAGTCAGTTGGAGGAGGTGCGGGGCCACTTGGCGGAGGCTGCGGCCCGTGTCGGTGCGGTGCTTGGTGAGGGCCGGGGGCGGGGTGGTGCGGGGCCTTCTGGGGCTGCATGATTTACGGGCCGTACGCGGCGTTTCCCAACGGCACCCCGAACTTGGCCCGCAAATCACGCTTTACGCCCCTGCCAGGCCCCACACCACCCCGCCCCCTCCCCACCGTTGTGGGCAATCGTTCCGCAGGGCTGGGGGCACCTCCCAGCGGTAGCTGGGGGAGGGTGGGCACAACGGAACAGCGGACCTGCACCGCCCCCGGTTCCTACCGTGACGTCACTGTCACGGTGACCGCGCCACCGCCCAGCGCCCGCACCCGTACCGTCCCCGCCTTACCCGGCGGCACGGATGAAGCCTCCGCCCACGCCGGCCCCGCCACCGAAACCCGCCAGCCCCCTGCCAGGGCCGGCACCGAAACCTCCGTCACCCCCCAGGAACCCGGCACGTACTCCAACCGGTACCGCCCCTCCTCATACGACTCCCCCCGCACCACCCCCGCCACCGCCGCCGCATACGCCCGCACCGTCCGCTCCTTGTTCGGCTGGAACCGCACACCGTCCCGTTCGAGCGCGCAGTAGCCGCCCCCGTAGCACCACTGCCAGCTCGCCCAGCCGGAGGCGTACCGGCCGATGGAGGCGATGGCGTCCTCGTAGAAGCGGCCCATGTTGGGCAGCCCGCTGTTGAGCGGGCCCCACTCGCCGACCACGATCGGCACCCGGTGCTCGCGGGGGTAGTGGACGATCTCCGCCTCGTAGCGCTCCAGCCAGCCCGACGCGGGGTCGTAGTCCCGGCCCGCCTCCATCGCGGCGTTGTAGAAGTGCGGCGCGTAGACGACCTTCGGGTCGTCCACGCGGCCCAGGCCCGTGCGCTTGCCCTCGCCGGCGGCCGGGGTGGGCTCGATGAAGAGCCAGTGGCGCCGGTCGACCTCGCGTATCGCGTCCGCGATGCGGTTGTACATCGGAGTGATCTGCGTGGCCTCGATGCGGCGCGCGGCCTCGAACATGTCCTCGCCCGGCCGCATCCGGCCCATCGGCTCGTTGATCAGGTCGTAGCCGAACACGGCGGGGTGGTGCGCGAAGCGCCCTGCCAGGACCCGCCACATGCCGCTCTGCGCGCGGCGCAGGTCCTCGTCCTCGTAGAGGTGCTCGAAGGCGGCCTGCACGGCGGGCTCGAAGTATTCGGCGAACCAGTCGTCCGGGTGCGGCTTGTAGGGCAGGCCGTCGGTGCGCGTGGCCCAGGCGGGGATGCCCCGGTGGGTGCCGAACGCCGGGCCGTAGATGTCCTGGTGGGCGTCGATGACGACGCGGACGCGATAGCGGGCGGCCCAGTCGAGGACCTGTTCGATCTTGCGCAGGTAGCGCTCGCTGTAGCGGCCGCGCTCCGGCTCCAGGTCGTCCCAGAAGACCGCCAGGCGGGCGAAGTTGAAGCCGTGCGCGGCGAGGTCGCGCAGGGAGCGTTCGGTGATGTCGTCCAGGGCCCGCTCGCCCCGGTTCTCCTTGTCGGCGAGGTTCCAGCCGCGCAGGGTCAGCGCGCGGCCGGACCCGTCGGTCAGCCGGGGTATGCCGGGGTCCGTACGGGCCTCGGCCGTGGGGGCGAGAAGTGCCAGGACAGCGGTTACGGCGAGGAACGCCGCCGTGCGCAAGCGTCTCTTCGGCATCCGTCGTTCATACCGTCAGGACCACCTTGCCGAACAGATCGCCGCTGGACATCTTTTCGAAGCCTTCGCGGGCCCGATCGAGCGGCAGCACGGAGTCGATCAGCGGGCGTACGCCCGTGGTCGCGCAGAGGCTGAGGAGGTCCGCCAGCTCTTCCTTGGTGCCCATCGTCGAGCCGACGACCTTCAGCTCCAGGAAGAAGATGCGGGTCAGCTCGGCGGCCGCCGGCCGGTCGCCGCTGGTGGCGCCGGAGATGACGAGCGTGCCGCCGGGCTTGAGGGACTTCACCGAGTGCGACCAGGTGGCCGCGCCCACGGTCTCGATGACGGCGTCCACCCGGTGCGGGAGCCGTGCCCCCGCCTCGAAGGCGGCTTCCGCGCCCAGCTCGACGGCCCGCTTGCGCTTGGCCTCGTCGCGGCTGGTCGCGAAGATCCGCAGGCCGGCCGCGGCGCCCAGGACGATGGCCGCCGTGGCCACCCCGCCGCCGGCGCCCTGGACGAGGACGCTCTGGCCGGGGCGCACGTTCGCGTTGGTGAAGAGCATGCGGTACGCCGTCAGCCAGGCGGTGGGCAGGCAGGCGGCCTCCTCGAAGGAGAGCTCCTTCGGCTTGGGCAGCACGTTCCAGGCGGGGACCGTGACGCGCTCGGCGAAGGTGCCCTGGTAGCGCTCGGTAAGGATCGAGCGGGGCTCGTCGGGGCCCACGCCGTGGCCCGTCTGACCGATGACGGAGTGGACGACGACCTCGTTGCCCTGCTCGTCGGTCCCGGCGGCGTCGCAGCCGAGGATCATCGGCAGCGCCCCCTCGCCGAGGCCCACGCCACGCAGCGACCACAGGTCGTGGTGGTTGAGGGAGGCGGCCCTGACGTTGACGGTCGTCCAGCCGGGCCGCGCCTCGGGCTCGGGGCGCTCCCCCAACTCGAGGCCGTTCAGCGGCTGGTCACGGTCGATGCGTGCGGCGTAGGCGGCGAACATGAGCCGAACCTAGCCCCCGGGGCACAGCGAGGGAACGTCGCGGCGGTGTGACACGCGCCGCGTCCGTCCAGCGGTCCCTCCCGCAACGGGCGTATTGGGCGCGGAGGACGCCCGTCCTCGTTGACCGGGCCGCGAGCGGCGCGGTTGGCTTCCGGCTTGTCCGCACATGACATCCCGTAAGGGAGAGAAATGCGTTACCTCAGACGTACCGCCGCGCTGACCTTGATGGGCGGCTGCGCGGCCTTCCTGCCCGGAACCGCGGCGGCGGCCGCCGGGGACGGGCACCGCGCGCCCCGCACCGAGCGGGTGAGCGTGGCAGCCGACGGCGCCCAGGGCGACCGGGAGTCGCAGGGGGCGAAGATCAGCGCCGACGGCCGGGTGGTGGTCTTCCACTCGTCGGCGACCAACCTGGTGCCCGGCACCACCACGCGCCATGAGCAGCTGTTCGCCAAGAACCTGCGGACCGGCAGGGCCGACCAGGTCAGCGTGGCCGGCGACGGCACCCAGCCCGACGCCCCCGCGGAGGACGCGTCGGTCAGCGGAGACGGCCGGTACGTCGTCTTCGCGTCGCGGGCGACCAATCTGGCCCCGGGCCGCGACCCCGGCTACATCGACGTCTACGTCCGTGACCGGGTGACAGGACGGACCGAGGGCCTCCTCGAGCGGGGGCAGGGGCAGAAGAAGTCCAGCTACGCCCCGGCCATCAGCGCCGACGGCCGCTACGTCGCCTTCGTCTCCTCCCGGACCGACCTGGTCCCCGGGGAGACCGGCAACGTGGCGCACGTCTTCGTCCGCGATCGCCGCAAGGGCACCACCGAGCGCGTGAGCGTGGCCTCCGACGGCACGCCGTTGCCGGGCTTCTCGGACCGGCCGGTGATCAGCGCGGACGGCGGCACGGTGGGCTTCGAGAACGCGATACCCGGCCTGACGCCCAAGGACATCGCCGCCGGGGAGTCGGCCCAGGCCCCGCGGCCCCGCGGTTTCTACGTCCGCGACCTGCGCACCGGACGCACGGAACTGGGCGCCCGGCGTCTCGACGGCAGGCCCGCGGCGGTCAGCGGGCCCGTCGGGCTCAGCCCCGACGGACGCCACGCCCTCTTCGCCTCCGCCTCCACCGGCGTCGTGAAGGACGACACCAACCGCGTCGACGACCTCTTCGCCAGGGACCTGCGGACGGGCGTCACCCAGCGCCTCAGCGTCGCGGCCGACGGCACCCAGGCCAACGACGACTCCTCCGGCGACGCGGTCATGAGCGCCGACAACCGGCGGGTGTACTTCAGCTCGCGTGCGTCCAACCTCGTACCCGGCGACACCAACGACAGCGCCGACGTGTTCGTACGGGACCTCGCGACCGGCGCCGTCGAGCGCGTCGGCCTGGCCGGGGACGGGGCCCAGGGGAACTCCGAAAGCTACGGCCCCGGCGTGGACCTGGCGGGCCGCAACCTCGTCTTCAGCAGCTACGCCGACAACCTCGTGCCCGGCGACACCAACAAGACATCCGACGTCTTCCTGCGGAGGCTGAAGTGACACCGGACCGTCCACGTCGCACCGCGAGACGCGGCGTCGTCCTGGCCACAGCGGCGGCGAGCTGCGTGGCCGTACTGCCCACGGCGGCGGCGTCCGCGGAGCACCGCGCGCCGCGGACCGAGCGGGTGAACGTCGCCGCGAGCGGCGCCCAGGCGGACGCCGAGACCATCGGCGCGAGCGTCAGCGCCGACGGCCGCTACGTCGCCTTCGAGTCCCTGGCGACCACGCTGGTGCCCGGCACGACCACGGCCGGCCGCCGCATCTACGTCAAGGACCTGCGGACCGGCCGGATCGAACCGGCCAGCGTCGCCAGCGACGGGACCCTGGCCGACAACCAGTCCTGGACGGCCTCGATCAGCGGAGACGGCCGCTACGTCGCCTTCGACTCGGAGGCGACCAATCTGGCGCCGAACCGTAACCCCGGTGGGTACTACGACGTCTTCATCCGCGACCGGAAGACCGGCCGGACCGAGGTCCTCGTCGAGAACAAGGGCACGAAGCCCGCCCACAGCGCGTCCCCGTCCATCAGCGCCGACGGCCGCTACGTCGCCTTCGCGTCCAACCGCGACGACCTGGTGCCCGGCGACACCAACGGACAGACGGACGTCTTCGTCCGCGACCGTGTGAAGGGCACGACCGAGCGCGTGAGCGTCACCAGCGACGGCGGTCAGGCGGACGGCTTCTCCGTCTCCCCCGTGATCAGCGCGGACGGCAGCAAGGTCGGCTTCAAGAGCCTGTCCGACCTCGCCCCGGAGACGGAGAAGGGGCTGTGGAAGCCGCGGGCCCGCACGTTCTACGTGCACGACCTGCGCACCGGGCGCACCGAGCTGGCCGCCCGGCGTCTCGACGGCGGCCCCGCGGCGGCCGACAACAGCATCGGCCTGAGCCCCGACGGGCGTTACGCCCTGTTCTCCAGCGGCTCGGCCGAGGTCGTGAAGGACGACACCAACGGCAAGGCGGACGTCTTCGCCAGGGACCTGCGCACCGGCGTCACCCGGCGGCTGAGCCTCGCCGCCGACGGCTCCCAGGCCGACGGCGCCTCCTACGGCGCGGTCATGACGGCCGACAACCGGGTGGTCTTCACCTCGGGCGCCGCCAACCTGGTGCCGGGGGACACCAACGGCAGCGACGACGTGTTCGTCCGGGACCTCACGACCGGTGCCGTCGAGCGGATCAGCGTCGCGCACGACGGGGCGCAGGCCAACGCCCACTCGAGCGTCGACGCGGTCGACCTCGCCGGACGCACGGTGGTCTTCGGCAGCGGGGCGGACAACCTCGTGCCGGGCGACACCAACAAGGTCTACGACCTCTTCGCGCGCCGTCCGCGGTGAACGCGACGGGGGCCGGACCGCAGCCGGTCCGGCCCCCGTACGACCGCCCCGGCGCCGGGGGCGGCTCAGCGCGCTAGCGGCGCGCGACGCCCTCGGCGCGTGCGGCGGCGGCGACGGCCGCCGTCACGGCGGGGGCGACCCGCTCGTCGAAGGGGGACGGGATCACGCACTCCGCGCTCAGCTCGTCCGCCACCACGGCGGCCAGCGCCTCGGCGGCGGCCAGCTTCATGCCCTCGGTGATGCGCGAGGCACGCACCTGCAGGGCACCGGCGAAGATGCCGGGGAAGGCGAGCACGTTGTTGATCTGGTTCGGGTAGTCGCTGCGGCCGGTGGCGACCACGGCCGCGTACTTGTGGGCGACGTCCGGGTGGATCTCCGGGGTGGGGTTGGCCATGGCGAAGATCAGTGCGTTCTTCGCCATCCGCGCGACCGCCGGCTCGGGGACCGTGCCGCCCGAGACGCCGATGAAGACGTCCGCGCCGTCCAGCGCGGTCTCCAGGGAGCCGGACAGGCCGGCCTTGTTGGTGAAGCCGGCGAGCTCGCGCTTGACGTCGGTGAGGTCCTCGCGGTCCTGCGACACGATGCCCTTGCGGTCGCAGACCGCCACGTCGCCGATGCCGGCCCCGACCAGGATCCGGGCGATGGCGACTCCGGCGGCGCCCGCGCCCGAGATCACGGCGCGCAGGTCGCCGAGCGCACGGTCGGTCAGCCGCGCGGCGTTGCGCAGGGCCGCGAGCGTGACGACGGCGGTGCCGTGCTGGTCGTCGTGGAAGACGGGGATGTCCACGCGCTCCTGGAGCTTGCGCTCGACCTCGAAGCAGCGGGGGGCGGAGATGTCCTCCAGGTTGATGCCGCCGAAGGACGGCGCGAGGCGGGCGACGGTCTCGACGATCTCGTCCACCTCCCGGCAGTCCAGCGCGATCGGCACCGCGTCCACACCGCCGAACTGCTTGAAGAGGATCGCCTTGCCCTCCATCACGGGCAGGGACGCCTCGGGACCGATGTCCCCCAGGCCGAGGACGGCGCTGCCGTCGGTCACGACCGCGACGACCTGGGACTTCCAGGTGTAGTCGTGGACGAGCTCGGGCTGTTCGGCGATGGCGCTGCACACCTTGGCGACGCCCGGCGTGTAGGCGAGGGAAAGGTCGTCCTTGTCCCTCACCGGGACGGTCGCCTGGACCGCCATCTTTCCGCCACGGTGCAGAGCGAAGGCCGGATCGAAGAACTCCTCCTGAGCTCCGTCGTCCGCACCACTGCCGCTGGGAGGATTCACGATCTCCGCTGCCACTTTTGACCCCTTTGTCGAAATTCCTGTCGAGGGTAGCCGCCCCTGAGGTGTGGGGACGGGTCGGGCACCGTGTCCACGGCCCGGGAGGTCGGATGACCACCACGGGGGGCGTGCGGACACCGGACGCGCCGCACACACGCGCCCTGAGCCCCGGATGAGGGGTGTAGCTGGCATTTCTATCAAATGAGCGCTACGGCCGACGAGTGAGTTCCGGCTCGATGCGGCACGCCCCCCGGCCCGGATGCCGTCCGGAACGTGTCAACTGGTGACGGATGCGCCGGGGTGTCCAGGAAGTGAGACGGCGCGCACGTGATGTGGGTCTCGTGATCAGAAGGTGCACAGAAGAGACACCGGAGGCAAAAGGGTGCGAACCGTTGTGTAGGACTTGTCGATCACCCGTTATCCGATTTTGACATGGCTGGCCCCCCGAATGGGGCAGTCCGGATGGCAAGATGCGCAGACCGCACGAGGTCGCGGCGCACGAGGAAGTGTGCTGCGGCATTCGGCCGTGTATTGCGTGATTGCAGCGTTACCAGTCGGATATCCCCCCTCACCCGCAGGAGGACCAGCAATGACCGCAAGCACCACCCCCCGCCCGACCGCTGCCAGGAGTCGTTTGGCCGCGGCCGGCGCGATCGCGGTCGCCGGCACCCTGCTGCTGACCGGCTGTGGCGACCAGCGTGACAAGACGACCTCCGGCAACGGCGCCGCGAGCGCGAAGGGCTCCGACGCCCCCCTGTTCGGCAAGCTGCCGAAGAAGGTCCAGGACGCCGGCGTCCTGAAGGTGGGCTCCGACATCGCCTACCCGCCCGTCGAGTTCAAGAAGGACGGCAAGGTCGTCGGCATCGACCCCGACATCGCCGCCGCCATGGGCAAGGAACTCGGCGTGAAGGTCGACTTCCAGAACGGCACCTTCGACGCCCTGCTGACGGGCCTGCGCTCCAAGCGGTACGACATCGCCATGTCCGCGATGACCGATACCAAGGACCGCCAGGAAGGCATCGACCCCAAGACCAAGAAGAAGGTCGCCGAGGGCGTCGACTTCGTCGACTACTTCAACGCCGGTGTCTCGCTCTACACCAAGAAGGGCGACACCAAGGACATCAAGAGCTGGGAAGACCTCTGCGGCAAGAAGATCGCCGTACAGCGGGGCACCGTCTCGCACGACCTGGCCAAGTCCCAGTCCGAGAAGTGCGAGAAGGACGACAAGGACACGATCGCCATCGAGGCGTTCGACACCGACCTCGAGGCCCAGACCCGCCTGAAGGCCGGTGGCGTCGACGCCGTCTCCAGCGACTTCCCCGTCGCGGCCTACGCGGTGAAGACCTCCGGCGGCGGCAACGACTTCGAGTCGGTCGGCGAGCAGGTGGAGGCCGCCCCGTACGGCATCGCCGTCTCGAAGGAGAACACCCAGCTGAGGGACGCGCTCAAGGAAGCCCTTGAAGCGATCATCAAGAACGGTGCGTACGAGAAGGTCGTCAAGACCTGGGGCGTCGACGCCGGCGCCGTCAAGGAAGTCAAGATCAACGGCGGTTCCTGACCCGCTTGCCTCCCTGTCCCCCCTCGTACGGCAACGCTGAAAGGCATCATCCGTGACTGCTTCCCCCGACAAGCCCGACAAGCCGGAGCCCGAGTCCACTCCGGAGCCCGAGGTCGAGGCCGCGTCCACGCCGGAGCCCGAGTCCGAGACCGGGCCCGCGAAGAAGGCCGGGTCCGAGCCGGAGTCCGCTGACAAGGCCGCCTCCGAGCCGGAGCCGAAGCCGGAGTCCGACTCCGACTCCGACTCCGAGCCCGACTCCGAGCCCGAGTCTGCGAAGAAGGCCGCCGAGGCCAAGCCGGAACGCGAGGCCAAGGCCGAGCCTGAGGCCAAGCCCGAGTCCGAGCCCGCCGACAAGGCCGCCGCCGAGAAGGTCTCGACCGAGAAGGCCGCCGCCAAGAAGGACGCCGCCAAGAAGGTCTCCACCGAAAAGGCGGCCTCCAAGGCGGAGCCGGCGGACAAGCCGGCCCCGGCCAGGACCTCCGTCGCGCCCGAGGCGATCAAGGCGATCCCGGTCCGGCACTACGGACGGTGGGCCTCCGCCGTCGTCGTCCTGGCCCTGCTGGGCCTGCTGGTGAACGCCTTCGCCACGGCGAACGTCAACTACAGCGCCATCCCGGACTACCTCTTCGACTCCACGGTCCTCTCCGGCCTCGGCAAGACCGTCCTCATCTCGGTCCTCGCCATGGTGCTGGGCCTGGTCCTCGGCATCGTGCTGGCCGTTATGCGGCTGTCGAAGAACCCGGTGACCTCATCGGTCGCCTGGGGATACATCTGGTTCTTCCGGGGCACCCCGGTCTTCGTCCAGCTGCTGCTGTGGTTCAACCTCGCGCTGATCTTCCCGTACATCAACCTCGGCCCGATCTACCGGGACGAGATGAGCGACTTCATGACCCCCTTCATGGCCGCGCTGCTCGGCCTGGGGCTCAACGAGGCCGCGTACATGTCGGAGATCGTCCGCGCGGGCATCCAGTCGGTCGACGAAGGACAGACCGAGGCCTCGCACGCGCTGGGCATGAACCAGAGCAAGACGATGCGCCGGATCGTGCTGCCGCAGGCGATGCGCGTGATCGTGCCGCCGACCGGCAACGAGTTCATCAACATGCTCAAGACCTCGTCGCTGGCGGCGAGCGCGGCCCAGTACCTCGAGCTGCTGCGCTCCACGTCCGACATCGGACAGACCACCGGTGCGACAGTGGAGATGCTGTTCCTGGCCGCCACCTGGTACCTGATCCTGACCAGCGTCTTCAGCGTCGGCCAGTTCTACCTCGAGCGGCACTACGCCCGTGGCTCGCTGCGCAGCCTGCCGCTCACCCCGTGGCAGAAGGTCAAGAAGAACCTGTCCACCTTCAGCCACCGTTCCCCCGGAGGTGTCAGCGCATGACCGCGATGGTGAAGGCCGAGGGCGTCCACAAGTCCTACGGCGCGGTCCAGGTCCTCAAGGGCATCGACCTCGAGGTCGCCCCCCGGGAGGTGTTCTGCCTCATCGGCCCCTCCGGCTCCGGCAAGTCCACGTTCCTGCGGTGCATCAACCACCTCGAGCAGATCAACGCGGGCAAGCTGTACGTCGACGGCCAGCTGGTCGGCTACCGCCAGCAGGGCAACAAGCTGTACGAGCTCAAGGACAGCGAGGTGGCCCGCAACCGCCGGGACATCGGCATGGTGTTCCAGCGCTTCAACCTCTTCCCGCACATGACGGCGCTGGCCAACGTCATGGAGGCGCCGATCCAGGTCAAGGGCGAGACGAAGGCCGTGGCCCGGGAGCGGGCCCTGAAGCTGCTCGACCGCGTCGGCCTCGCCGACAAGGCCGGCAACTACCCCTCCCAGCTCTCCGGCGGCCAGCAGCAGCGCGTGGCCATCGCGCGGGCGCTGGCGATGGAGCCGAAGCTGATGCTCTTCGACGAGCCCACTTCGGCGCTCGACCCCGAGCTGGTGGGCGACGTCCTGGACGTCATGCGCGGCCTCGCCGAGGACGGCATGACGATGATCGTGGTCACCCACGAGATGGGCTTCGCCCGCGAGGTCGGCGACTCCGTGGTCTTCATGGACCAGGGCGTCGTCGTCGAGTCGGGCAACCCGCGCGACGTGCTCACGAACCCCCAGCACGAGCGCACGAAGTCCTTCCTGTCGAAGGTGCTCTGACCGGCACCGGCGCTCCACGGAAGCCCCGCGGCGCGGGGGTACGGCCTCACCGGCCGTGCCCCCGCGCCGTTCCGTTTGCAGCAAACCACCCCCGGTTTGTAATACCCTCGAAGGAGGAACGGGCATTACGGAACGGCCGCGTCCGACCGCTCTCCGCGACCACAGCCTCTGCATAAGGACCGACAGTGGAACTGGCCTCTTACTCGGACTTCGCCGTGCGGCTGGTCAACACCGAGCAGCCGGCCCGGGGCGTCGACACCCTCACCTCGCTGGAGGCGGCGCGCGAGCTCTTCGGCCCGGCGGCCCAGTCCGCCCGCCGGCTGACCGACGGCGACCTGACCCGGCTGCGGTCGGTGCGGGGCCGGCTGCGCGCGGTCTTCGAGGCGGCGGCCGAGGGCGACGAGGTACGGGCGGTGGACCTGCTCAACGCGCTGCTGATGGAGTTCCCGGTCAGCCCGCAGATCTCCGGGCACGAGTACCGCGACGAGGACGGCCGCCCCAAGTGGCACATGCACATCGCCGACCACGCCGCCAACGCCGGAGCCACCTACACCGCCACCGCGAGCATGGGTCTGGCCGTCCACCTCACCGAGTACGGCGTCGACCGCCTGGGCATCTGCCAGGCCACGCCCTGCCGCAACGCCTACCTGGACACCTCGACCAACCGCTCGCGGCGCTACTGCTCCGACCGCTGCGCCACCCGCGCCAACGTCGCGGCCTACCGCGCCCGCAAGCGCCTGGAGAGCGAGCGCCCGGGAGACGCGGCCGACGGGGCGGAGCGTACGGACCGTACGGCCGAGGCCGCCCAGGACAGCAGCGCCCCCGCCGACCGCTGACCCGCCCGCGGGGGCCGGCGCAGCCGCACCCAGGCCCGGGCCACCACGAACTCCTCCGGCACCGTCCCGAACTCCCGGCTGTCGTTCTCCACGAGTGGATTGTCGCCCGTCACCCACCAGCCGCCGTCGCGCCGCTCGACCGCGCGCTTGACGATCAGCAGGTCCTGGCGGAAGGGGTGCCGCAGGACCACCACGTCACCGGGGCGCACCACCGCCCCGTACCGCACGACGAGCTGGTCCCCGGGGTTCAGCGTCGGGACCATCGAGGGGTTGTAGACCTCGGCCAGCCCGATCCGCAGCAGTCCGCGGCGCTCGCGGTCCACCTCTTGCCCGCGTTCGTCCACTTGCTCCTGCACCACGGCACCTCCGCGTCCGTTCCTCCATCAGTCCCAGACTGACACTGGACTTTTGCCCTGGGCCCCCCGGGGCACTCGAGAAAAGCCTTCCCGCACCGAGTAATCTCGCACCTGAGAAGACGATCACGAGGAAGGACAGCTCATGCTTTCCCGCCTGTTCGCCCCCAAGGTGAAGGTCAGCGCCCACTGCGACCTGCCCTGCGGTGTGTACGACCCGGCCCAGGCCCGCATCGAAGCCGAGTCGGTCAAGGCCGTCCAGGAGAAGTACCTGGCAAACGAGGACCCCCACTTCCGCGCCCGCGCCACTGTCATCAAGGAGCAGCGCGCGGAGCTGGCCAAGCACCACGTCTCGGTGCTGTGGAGCGACTACTTCAAGCCTCCGCACTTCGAGAAGTACCCCCAGCTGCACCAGCTGGTCAACGACACCCTCAAGGCCCTGAGCACCGCGAAGGCCTCGACGGACCCGAAGACGGGCGAGAAGGCGCTGGAGCTCATCGCCGAGATCGACCGCATCTTCTGGGAGACGAAGAAGGCCTGACCGGCCTTCGTCCGGCTCTTGCCGAGGGCGCCCACCGACCTGTTCGGTGGGCGCCCTCGCGCGTGTCGGGGCCTCAGGCGGGGTTGATGTCCCGCTTCCTGACAAAAGTCATGCCGAGCTGCTGACGGTCCGCTCTGCCGCGCCATGGGGGCGGCGGGCGAGTCTGTAGGGGTCCGGGTACGGCGCCCGGACCGCGAAGACGGAGGACCCGACCATGCAGACGGCCACAGCCACCGAGGCTCCCACCACCACGGCCCCCGCGGCGCCCGGCGCCGGTGCCGGCACCACGCGGAGCCGGGCGCTGGCGGAGAGCCTGGCGCCGCTGGTCGTGGACGCCCTCATTCCGATGGCCGCGTACTACGTGCTCAGCGACGGCTTCGGCATGAGCACGCTGGCCGCGCTGGCCTGGAGCAGTGCGCTGCCCGCCGCGCGCACCCTCTGGGGGCTCGTCAGGAACCGGCGGCTCAATGGTCTGGCGGCGCTCATCCTCGTCGTCAACGCCGTGGGGCTCCTGCTGACCACGGTCACCGGCGACGTGCGGCTGATGCTCGCCAAGGAGAGTGTCGGCAGTGGTGTGGTCGGCCTGGTCGTGCTGGTCTCCGTCGCCGTCGGCCGTCCCCTGATGACGGCCGCTCTGCGGCCCTGGGTCACCAAGGGGGAGCCCGCCAAGCACGCCGCCTGGGACCGGCTCTCGCTCGCGTCCGGCCGCTTCCGCCGTGGCGAGCGGACGTTCTCGCTCGTGTGGGGTGCCGCCCTGCTGGGCGAGGCGGTCGCCCGGGTCGTGGGCGTCTACACCCTGCCCGTGGACACGATGGTGTGGCTGGGCAATGTGATCCTGGGCGTCGCCGTGCTGCTGGCCGTCTTCGTCGCGGGCGCCACGGCCGTCGACCCGATGGAGAAGATGGTCGCGGCGGAGACCGGGGGCCACAAGGGCTGAGGCCCGCCGCACGACGGGAAAGGTTCACGGCCGGTCACCCGCCCGTAAGCAGCGCTTTCCCGTCCGGCCACCGCCGGTCGTGAGCATGCCATGCATGACCGAAACGATCACTGCGCGCCGCGCGGCCGGCGTGGCCGTCGCCGCACTCGCCACCGTCTGCGCGACCACCGTCTCCGCCGGGGCGGCCGTCCCCCACGAGCCGGGCGCGCCCGCCACGGCCGCCGCGGCCGGCGGCCCGGCCGGTCTCAAGGGCGTCGACTACGCCACCTGGCAGCGGGACGTGAAGGCGGTCATCGACGAGGCCACGCCCTATGTCACCGAGCGCACCGCCACCGCGCGGGGCCGCAAACAGGCCATCGTCCTCGACATCGACAACAGCTCGCTGGAGACGGACTTCCACTGGGCGTCGATACCCACCCCCGCGATCAAGCCGGTCCTCGACCTGACCCGGTACGCCCACGCGCGCGGCGCGGCGGTCTTCTTCGTCACCGCCCGCCCCGGAATCCTCGACCCGGTCACCCAGTGGAACCTGCGCCGGGTCGGCTACCCCGTCAGCGGCCTGTACGTACGCCACCTCCCCGACCTCTTCCAGGACGTGGGCACGTACAAGACCGCCAAGCGGGCGGAGATCGAGGCACAGGGCTACACGATCATCGCCAACATCGGGAACAACACCACGGACCTGACCGGCGGGCACGCGGAGAGGACCTTCAAGCTGCCGGACTACGACGGCAAGCTGTCCTGACCGCGGCGGTGGCTCCTCTCAGTTCTGTCGTCGTGACCGGAAGCGCTCGAGCGCGACGATGCCCAGGGCCGCCAGCCCGATCTGGATGATCCACACCACCCAGAACAGGCCCTTGCGGTCGTACAGGCCCAGCGGATGGGCGAGCCACGCGCCCACGAACGCCGCCAGGAGACCGACCAGGACCGTCGCCAGCACCCCGATGTTCTGGCGCCCCGGAACGACCAGCCGGCCCAGGAGACCGATGATCGCTCCGATCACGATCGCACTGATAACTCCTGAGATTTCCATTCACTCCCCCTTGTGATCCCTTTGTGACCGATTCCTGTCGATAGAGCTGCCCAGCGCACGGTGGGTGCATGTCACACGGCCGGGCCGGCCGGCGGTGCCTAGACTGGGGCCTTCCCGGGCGCAGGGGCGCCCGACGGGGACGGGAGAGCGACAGTGACGGCAGGCGTCGGGAGCTTCGGAAGTTTCGAAGGGTCCTTCGACGACCCGAGCGACCCGTCGGCCGAGGTACTGGCCGAGGCGGCCGCCGCCTTCGGCCTGCTCGCCTCCTCCGCCCGGCTGCACCTGGTCTGGGCGCTGGCCCAGGGCGAGAGCGATGTGAGCGGGCTGGCCGAGCGGGTCGGCGGAGCGCTGCCCGCGATCAGCCAGCACCTGGCGAAGCTGAAGCTCGCGGGGCTGGTGCGCTCCCGGCGCGAGGGGCGCCGGGTGGTGTATCTGGTGGACGACCCCGACGTGGTGACGATCGTCCGGCTCATGGTCGGCCAGCTCGCCGACCGCAGGTCGGGGGCGGGCGTCAACGCCGGCGCGGGCGCCGGACGCCTCCGTGGCCTGGGCGCCTGAGGCCCGTACGGCCCCCGGCGAGGGCGGCGGCACCACGCTGGAGGTGCTGCGCGCCCTGGCGAGCGGACCCCGCGGGCTCGTCGAAGCGGAAGCGGAGGCCCGCCTCCTGCGTCATGGCGGGAACGTCTTCCCCGGGCACCGGCCGGTCTCCTGGCCGCGCCGCCTCGCCCGCGGCCTGCGCGACCCCTTCACCGCCGTCCTGCTCGGCCTCGGCGTCGTCTCCGCGGGGACGGCCGCCTGGGGTACGACCTGTGTGATCGCCGTCCTGGTCGCGGTCAGCTGCGCGCTGCGGGCCACGGGCGAGCACCGCGCCGACCGCTCGGCCGCGACGCTGCGCGACCTGGTCGCCGCGACGGCCACCGTGCGCCGCCGCGCGAGCGAGGACGCGCCACCGGCCACCCGTGAACTACCGGTCGCCGAGCTCGTACCGGGTGACGTCGTCCTGCTGGCCCCCGGCGACCTGGTCCCGGCGGACCTGCGGCTGCTGCGCACGACGGGGCTGACGGTGCACGAGTCCGCGCTGACGGGCGAGTCGGCGCCGGTCGCCAAGTCGGCACCCGACCGGGCGTCCGGCGACGGTCCCGGCGGCGACCGGCGCCACCTGTGCTTCCAGGGCAGCAGCGTCGCCTCCGGCACCGCGAGCGCGGTGGTCGTCGCCACCGGACGCCGCACGGTGCTCTCCGGCGCCCTCCCCGGGGCGCCACCCGGGAACGGGCGGCGCGGGCGGAGCACCGGCCCCTTCGAACGTTCCGTCAACGGCATCGCCTGGATGCTCATCCGGTTCATGCTGCTCATCGCGCCCGTCGTGCTGGTCGCCGACGCGCTCCTGCGCGGGCGCGGGCTGCAGACGCTGCCGTTCGCGGTGGCGGTGGCCGTCGGGCTGACGCCCGAGATGCTGCCGGTGATCGTGACGACCGCGCTCGCGCGCGGCGCCGCGCTGCTCGCCCGCGACGGCGAGGTGATCGTCAGACGGCTGCCCGCCCTGCACGACCTCGGCGCGGCGGACGTGCTGTGCGTGGACAAGACGGGCACGCTCACCGAGGACCGGCCGGTCCTCGCCCGTGCCGTCGACGGCGACGGCCACGAGGACCCCGCCGTGCTGCACTGGGCCGCCGTCAACGCCCTGTGGACGCTGCACCTCGCGGAACTGCCCGTACCGGACGCCCTCGACGACGCGCTCCTGGACGCGGACGCGACGGCGGGCGAGGAGTACGAAGGAGTCGACGCCCTCCCCTGCGGGCCTGGCCGCCGCCTGTCCACCGCCGTCGTACGGCGCCCGGGGGACGCCCGGTTCGCCCTCGCGCGGACCCACACCCTCGTGGTCAAGGGCGCCCCCGAGGACGTGCTCGAGCGCTGCGCCCTGGACCCGGCCGGGCGCGAGCGCCTCGCCCGGCGCGCCGCCGCGCTGGCCGGCGACGGGCTGCGCGTGCTGGCCGTCGCCCGCGCCGAACGGCCCGCGCGGGAGCGCCCGTACACCGACGCCGACGAGCACGATCTGACCTTCACCGGCTTCGTCGGCCTGAGCGACGCGCCCGCGCCCACCGCCGCCCGGGCCCTGACCGCCCTCGCCCGGCGCGGGGTGACAGTCAAGGTCCTCACCGGCGACCACCCCGGCACGGCCGCCCGGGTCTGCCGCGAGCTCGGCCTGGCGCCCGGCACGCCGGTCACCGCCGACCGCGTCGACGCGCTGGACGACGCCGCCCTGACCCGCCTGGCCGCCGGCACCACCGTCTTCGCCCGCTGCACCCCGGCCCACAAGGCCCGCATCGTGCGGGCGCTGCGCGCCGGCGGGCACACCACGGGCTTCCTGGGCGACGGCGTCAACGACCTGGCCGCCCTGCACGCCGCCGACGTCGGCGTCTGCCCCCGCGACGGGGTGGACGTGGCGCGCGAGGCGGCGGACGTGGTGCTGGCCTCGAAGGACCTCACCGCCCTGGACCGGGCGATCGTCACGGGCCGGCGGGCCACCGCCAACATCACCACGTACCTGCGGATCACGCTGTCGTCGAACTTCGGCAACGTCGTCGCCATGCTGGTGGCCGGGCTGATGCTGCCGTTCCTGCCGATGTTCCCGGCGCAGGTGCTGGTGCAGAACCTCTTCTTCGACGCCGCCCAGCTGGCCCTGGCCTTCGACCGGCCCGGCCCCGGCGCCGGTTCCCGCCCGGCGGTGCTGCGCCCGCGCGCCCTGCTCCGCTTCGTGACGGGGTTCGGGCTGCTGAACGCCGCGGCCGACCTCGCGACGTTCGCGGTGCTGCTGGGGGCGGCCGGGGAGGCGGCGTTCTCCGCCGGGTGGTTCACGGAGAATCTGCTGACGCAGGCGATGGTGATGCTGCTGCTGAGGTCGGGGCGGGTGCCGGGGCCGGTGGGCGTGGCGGTGGGGGGCCTGGCGGTGGCGGGCCTGCTGCTGCCGCTGTCCCCGCTGGGGGCGGCGCTGTCGATGTCGCCTCTGCCGCCGGCGTATTACGGGCTGCTGGGTGTGGTGCTGGGCCTGTACGGCGCGGCTCTGGCGGTGGCGCGGCGCCGTAACCGGGGGCTCAATGTGAGCCCGTCCGGCGATTGAGGACAAGAACCGGTGAAAGGGCGGGGCAGGGGCTCAATCCCCCCGGCTCACCAACCGCCACCCCCGAAGTCCCCGCCGCCACCGAAGTCGCCGCCACCCCCACCGTCCCCCCATCCCCCGCCCCCGAAGTCGTCGGAGTTGTAGTCGGCACCGGTGTAGTCACCCCCGTCCGGGCCACCGCCCTCCGGCGTCGCCGCGTACGCCGGCCCACTGAGCATGCCGCCCAGCATCGTGCCGACGAGCAACCCCGGCAGCAGGCCGCCGCCGAAGTAGCCGCCGGCCCACGGCCCGTAGGCGGGGCCGGCGTTCCAGTACGGCTGGGGGCCCTGGGCGGTCGGGACCTGGCGGGAGAGCGGCTCCTGGCCCTCCGCCAGGCGTGCGGCGTCCGCCGCGCAGGCGGGCACGGTGCGGACCGTGCCGCCGGGCGGGGCCCACTCCACGTCCTGGACCGAGGGCCCGTGGCGCGGGTCGAAGAAGCAGGCCGGCCGCCGCTCGGGCAGCGGGGCGCCGGAGCGGCGCGCCGCGAGGGTGGCGAGGGCGAACCGGCCCTCGTCCAGCGCCGCGGTGACGCCCGTGACCTCCTGCGGCCTGGCGGCCGCGGCCATCTTGGCCTTGGCCTCCTCATAGGCGTCCAGGGCGCGCTCGTAGTCCTGGCGCATCTCGTCGGTGGCGCCGGCCTCGGACGGGGAGAAGTCCAGCCGGTCCAGCTCCTCGCCGAAGGCGGTGATGTCCTCGTCCACGACCACGCGCAGCGTGTCCAGCTCGGCGCGCTCGCGCTCCTCGCGGCGGCGCTTGTTCCGCCGGTACAGGGCGTACGCGCCGGCGCCGCCCGCCACGACGACCGCACCGCCGGTGATCAGCCCGGCGGCCCCGATGCCCTCCGGCTCCACGCCGCCCCAGGAGCCGGGCGCATGGCCCTTGGCCACCTGGTCGGCCTGCTCGACGAAGCTGTTGAGCTGGGTCTTCGCGTCGCCGCCGGAGCGCTGGACGGAGCCGGTGAGGTTGCTGACGGCGTTGCGGGACATCACCGAGCGGTCGGCGGCCGCGTTGAAGGCGTCGCCGAGGTGGACGGCGTAGACGCCGGCGATGCCGACCTTGGTGCGCAGGTCCCGCAGGACCGTGGCCTTGGGGAAGTCGGGCGAGTTGGGGAGCACGGCCACGAAGACCGGCTTGTCCGCGTCCTTGATCTTCCTCGACAGGGCCTCGGCGTCGGCCGCGGGGAGCTGCGCGGAGACGGCGGGGTCGACGTAGACGGGGCCCTTGCGCAGGGCCTCGGCCGCGGCGTCGAGTCCGGCGACGGCGCGGACGCCGGCGTCCGCGCGCGCGTCGGTGTCGGCGTGTGCGGCGGTGGGGGCGAGGAACACCGCGCCCGACCAGGCCAGGAGCGCGAGGATCAGGGCCGGCACGGGCCGGGGCAGCCCCCGGCGAACGGCGATGGCGGACATGGTGTCGCTCCTTGGGCTCCTGGGGAAGGGCCTGCTCATTGCTCTCACTGCGCACTCACTGTTCACTGTGCACCTACCACGGAAACGGACCAAACAGGCATATGGGTTCCCTCCCCCGACTCGCCCCCTTTCCTTGCCGGTCGACCGGCAAATCAGCTGCTGTCACGCCTCAGCCGTACGAGAGGTTGGCGCAGGGGTCGTCGTCCGCCGACCGGGCGCCCCTCACCACGTCCGAGGACAGCGTTCCGGGCGGTTGCGCCGACGCGGACGGCGCGGGCGAGGGCGGGGCCGGGGGCGCCGCGGCGTAGTCACGGCCGAGGGTGACGGAGATCCCGTCGGCGGCGGCGCCCCGTACGTACGCGCCGGGGAAGAGGCGGGCCAGCGTCCGCGCGTGCCCCGCCTCGCCCGGGCCGAACTCGATCACGGTGCTCGCCGTGCCGCCCGTACGGGCCGTCGTGGTGCCGGTGACCTCGTAACCGCGCTCCTCGAGCGAGGCGGCGGCCCGGGCGGCGAGCCCGGTGACGTCGGTGCCGTTGCGGACGGAGACCTTCACCCCATCACCGGAGACGGGCTCCGGGGAGGGGGAGGGCGCGGCCGGCCGGCCGCCGGTGCCGCCCTTGCCCGCGTCCTTGCCGTCGACGGTGCGGTCGGCCCTGAGCGAGGCCCACAGCGCGTCGGCGTCGGGCTGGACGATCGCGACGCGGTTGCCGTCGTAACGCCAGGGCAGGGTCACGAACTTCATGTCGTGCAGGTCGATGTCCTTGAGCGACATCGCGAACGAGAGCATCTTGCCCGCCGACCCGAGCCCGGGGTCCACCGTCATCGACTTCGTGGCCGCGTCCGCGAGCGGCAGCAGCGTGGTGGGGTCGAAGCCCTGCGACCGCACCTTCTTGATCATGGCGGAGAGGAACGCCTGCTGCCGCTGGATGCGCCCGATGTCCGAGCCGTCGCCGATCCCGTGCCGCACGCGGACGTAGTCCAGCGCCTTCTGGCCCGAGATGCTCTGCCGCCCCTTGGGGAAGAGGAGTTCACCGCGCGTGCCCAGGTTGGGGTTGAGGTCGCCCCGGTAGACGTCCTTCGGTACGCACACGTCGACGCCGCCGACGGCGGAGGTCATCGCGGAGAAGCCCGCGAAGTCCACGACGACCGTGTGGTCCACGCGCAGACCGGTGAGTCTCTCGACGGTGTTCTGCGTGCAGGCCGGGTTCCCCTTGGGCGATTCGCCCACCGAGAAGGCCGAGTTGAACATCACGTGCTGCCGCTCGGCGGTCCAACTGCCGTCGGGCAGCCTGCACGGCGGGATGTCCACCAGCGTGTCCCTGGGGATCGACACGGCGACGGCGTGCTCGCGGTCGCCGTAGACGTGCAGCAGGAAGGCGGTGTCCGAGCGGCCGACGTCGCCGTCCCCGCCGCCGAGGCCGCTGTTCTCGCCGGCGCGTGAATCGGAGCCGATGACCAGGACGTTCTGCCCGGCGGCGCTCGCGCCGGGGCGGTTCTTGGACAGGCCGCCGGCGTCGAAGGTGTCGATGTTGCCGTTGAGCTTCAGGTACAGCCACCCCGCGCCGGCGGCCAGCAGCACCAGGAACGACACCGCCACGACGCCGGCGATCCGTATCCGGCGCCGCGTGAACGTGCCGGGCTTGCCTCGCCTGCCTGTCATATCCGCGCCCTCATCCGCTCCCCCGGTCCGTGCCGTGTCGCCGGGTTAGACGGGCTGCCACGCACTTTGGTTGTCCAGTTGCGCAATCTAGCAAGTATGGTGAGGGCAGTCGTTACGGCATCAAGTTCACGCGTCAGATGAGAGGTGGTGGGGCGGCCGTGCTGCGCAATGCCCTGGAACCCTGGCACATCCTCGTGGTCGTCCTCGTCGTGGTCGTCCTGTTCGGGTCGAGGAAACTGCCCGACACCGCCCGCGCCCTGGGCAAGTCGATGCGCATCCTCAGGAGCGAGGCGAGGGCCATGAAGGACGACGACCCGGGGGCACCGGCGCCGGCGCCCAACAGCCCCGTCGACAGCGGCCGGTGACCTCCACGTCACCTGGACGTCCCCTGCGGTACACCCACCCCTGGTGAGCTTCCTCCGGCCGGGCACTCCGCCCCGGTCCAGCTAGGAGGAATCGACCATGGCTTCTCGTCCGTACCGCCGCCGTCTCGCCTGGGGCGCGGCCGCGCTGCTCGCCGCCGGCGTCGCAGTGCCCGCGGCGGCCGCCGCGTCCGAGGACGGCGGCCGGCCGGACGTCGCGGGCCACGGCCCCAAGAAGGCCAAGAACGTCATCCTGCTCATCGGCGACGGCATGGGCGACTCGGAGATAACCCTGGCCCGCGACTACACCGTGGGCGCGGCCGGCCGGCTCAACATGGACAAGTTCCCGATGACGGGCTCGTACACCACGTACGCCGTCGACAAGGACGGCAAGCCGGACTACGTCACCGACTCCGCCGCCAGCGCCACCGGCTGGGCGACCGGGCACAAGACCGTCAACGGCCGGCTCTCCAAGACCCCCGGCACCGACAAGGCGGTGACCACGATCCTGGAGCTCGCCCAGAAGAAGGGCCTGGCCACGGGCAGCGTCACCACCGCCGAGCTCACCGACGCCACGCCGGCCGCCCTCGCCTCGCACGCCACCGACCGCAGCTGCCAGGGCCCGGCCGACATGAAGGCCTGCCCGAACGACACCGTCGCCAAGGGCGGCCCGGGCTCGATCGCCGAGCAGAGCGTGAACCACAAGGTGGACGTGTTGCTGGGCGGCGGCAAGGACCGCTTCGACCAGAAGATCACCGAGGGCCCCTACCGGGGGCTGACCGTCACCCAGCAGGCCGAGAAGCTGGGCTACGCGGTCGTGACCGACGCCAAGGGCCTGGGGGCCGCCAAGCCCGGCAAGCCCGTGCTCGGCCTCTTCGCCCCCGGCAACGTGCCCGTCGAGTGGACCGGCAAGGCCGCGGCCGTCGGCGGCACCGCCGCCCAGCGCTGTGTGACGAGCAACCCCGAGCGCAAGGCCGGCACCCCCGCCCTGGAGGAGCAGACCCGCAAGGCGCTGGCGCTCCTGGACACCCCCAAGGCCAAGAAGAATGGTTTCTTCCTGCAGGTGGAGGGGGCCTCGATCGACAAGCGCGACCACGCCGCCGACCCGTGCGGCCAGATCGGCGAGACCGCCGCGTTCGACCGCGCCGTGAAGGTCGCCCGGGACTACGCCGCCAAGCACCCCGACACCCTGGTCGTCACCACCGCCGACCACGGCCACACCAGCCAGATCGTGCCGCTGGAGGCCAACCCGCCCGGCCTGTCCGCCACGCTGGTCACCGACGAGGGCCGGCCGCTGAAGGTCAACTACTCCTCCAACACCCCGGGCAAGGCCCAGGAGCACACCGGCACCCAGGTCCGCATCGCCGCCCAGGGCCCGCAGGCCCACCGCGTCCTCGGCGTCACCGACCAGACCGAGCTCTTCACCACCCTGCGCACGGCGCTGTCGCTGCGCTGATCCACGGGTCCGCGGACACCCCACGAGCAGGGGCCCGGTCGCTTGCGGCGGCCGGGCCCCTGCCGATTGCGCCAGTTATCCCGCCGGAACATTGGTGGATCACACACCCGGCTCACGGGCGCGCAGCGTCAAGACTGAGAGGTCCCCGTCACTCGCCCGCAGGAGGACCGCCGATGTCCGGGTCTCGCGTTCTGGCCCTCGGCCACTACCAGCCCGCCAGGGTGCTCACCAACGACGAGCTCGCCACCATGGTCGACACCAGCGACGAGTGGATCCGCTCCCGCGTGGGCATCCGCACCCGCCGGATCGCCGAGCCCGACGAGACCGTCGCCTCCATGGCCACCGAGGCCGCCGCCAAGGCCCTGGCGAACAGCGGGCTCGCCCCCGCCGACATCGACCTCGTCCTCGTGGCCACCTGCACGGCCGTCGACCGCAGCCCCAACACGGCCGCGCGCGTCGCCGCCGCGCTGGGCCTGCCGTCCCCGGCCGTCATGGACGTCAACGTCGTCTGCGCCGGCTTCACCCACGCCCTCGCCTCCGCCGACCACGCCATCCGCGCCGGGTCGGCCAGGAACGCCCTGGTCGTCGGCGTGGAGAAGTTCACCGACGTCGCCGACTGGACCGACCGCACCACCTGTGTCCTGGTCGGCGACGGCGCGGGCGCGGCGGTGATCACGGCGTCGGCGGAGCCGGAGATCGGCCCGGTCGTCTGGGGCTCGGTGCCCGGGATGGGACACGCCGTGCGGATCGAGGGCACCCCCTCGCGCTTCGCCCAGGAGGGCCAGTCCGTCTACCGCTGGGCCACGACCCAGCTGCCGCCGATCGCCCGCACCGTCTGCGAGCGCGCCGGGGTGCGGCCGGAGGACCTGGCGGCGGTCGTCCTGCACCAGGCGAACCTCCGCATCATCGAGCCGGTGGCGCGGAAGCTGGGGGCGACGAACGCGATCGTCGCCAGTGACGTGACGGAGTCGGGCAACACCTCGGCCGCCAGCATCCCGCTCGCCCTGTCGAAGCTGGTCGCCTCCGGCAAGGTCGAGCCGGGCGCGCCGATCCTGCTCTTCGGCTTCGGCGGCAACCTGTCGTACGCGGGCCAGGTCATCCGCTGCCCGTAGCGGACGGGCGGCGGGCACCGCTCAGAAGACCGACCACCCCGTCAGCGTCGTGAAGTGGTCCAGCGCCGCCACGCCCGCCACGGAGTTGCCGCGCGAGTCCAGGCCCGGGCTCCATACGCACAGCGTGCATCGTCCCGGTATCACCGCGACGATGCCGCCGCCCACGCCGCTCTTGCCCGGCAGCCCCACCCGGTAGGCGAAGTCCCCGGCCGCGTCGTACGTACCGCACGTCAGCATGACCGCGTTGATCTGCTTGGCCTCGCGGCGCGGCAGCAGCCGCGTGCCGTCGGTGCGCAGGCCGTGGCGGGCCAGGAAGCCGCTCGCCAGGGCGAGGTCGCGGCAGCTCATCTCGATCGAGCACTGCCAGAAGTAGTGCTCGAGCACGGTCGGCACGGGGTTGTCGAGGTTGCCGTAGCTGGCCATGAAGTGGGCGAGCGCGGCGTTGCGGTCGCCGTGCTCGGACTCGGACTTGGCGACGGACGCGTCGAAGGAGACCTCCGGGTTGCCGCTCTCGGCCCGCAGGAACTCCAGCATCGTGGTGCTGGCGTCGCCGGTCAGCGTCTGCAGCCGGTCGGTCACCACCAGCGCGCCCGCGTTGATGAACGGATTGCGCGGAATGCCGTGCTCGTACTCCAGCTGGACGAGCGAGTTGAAGGGGTTGCCGGACGGCTCGGTCCCCACCCGGTCCCAGATGCGGTCGCCGCCCTCGGCCAGGACGAGCGCGAGGCTGAACGCCTTGGAGATGGACTGCACCGAGAACGGCTGCTCCCAGTCCCCCACGCCGTACACGCCGCCGTCGATGTCGGCGACGGCCATCCCGAAGCGGGTGGTGTCCACCTCGGCCAGGGCCGGGATGTAGTCGGCCACCTGGCCGCGGCCGATCAGCGGACGGGCGAAGGCGGCGACCTCTTCGAGTACGGCCTGGTAGTCCACTGCTGCTCTGCGCTTTCCTCGCTTCGTCGCCGGCTTCGTTGCCGGCCGGGCAAGAGTACAAAATGGACCGTGTGACCAGCGACAATCCCCCCGGTGCGGCCGGCCTCGACGCTCTGCGGCCCCGGCTGCCCTCCCCGCTGGAGGAGCTGCGGGACGAGCGGTTCGCGCGGCGCGGCCTGCGCCTGCTGCTCAAGCGGGACGATCTGATACATCCGGATCTGCCGGGCAACAAGTGGCGCAAGCTGGCGCTGAACCTCGACGAGGCCGCCGCGTCCGGCCGGCGCACGCTGCTCACGTTCGGCGGCGCGTACTCCAACCACCTGCGGGCCACGGCGGCGGCCGGCCGGCTGCTGGGCTTCGCCACCGTGGGCGTCGTGCGCGGCGACGAGCTGGCCGACCGACCGCTCAACCCCTCACTGCGGCAGTGCGCGGCGGACGGCATGCGGCTGCGCTTCGTCGACCGGGCCACCTACCGCCGCAAGGCGGAGCCGGAGGTGCTGGCCTCGCTCGTGGAGGAGGACTGCTTCGTCATCCCCGAGGGCGGCAGCAACGCGGCCGCGGCACGCGGCTGCGCCACGCTGGGGCAGGAGCTGCGCGGCGTGGCGGACGTGGTCGGCGTGGCCTGCGGTACGGGCGGCACGCTGGCCGGGCTGGCGGCGGGGCTGGCCGCGGGGCAGCGGGCGATCGGCTTCCCCGTGCTCAAGGGCGGCTTCCTTGGCGGTGAGATCGAGCGGCTGCAGCACGAGGCGTTCGGCGGCCGGCGCGGCGACTGGTCGCTGGACGAGCGCTTCCACTGCGGCGGCTACGCCAGGAGCTCCCAGGAGCTGGAGGAGTTCGCGGCGGACTTCGAGACCCGGCACGGGCCGCGGCTGGAGCGGCTGTACGTGGCGAAGATGCTGTACGGCCTGACGACGCTGGCGCGGGAGGGGGCGTTCGCGCCGGGCACGACGGTGGCGGCCGTGATCACGGGCGCGGCCGACCCCCTCACCCACTAGCTCCCGGCCGGCCCGCCTCCCCCTCCCGGTACGCCGCGGCCTCCTCCAGGTCCAGCCGGCGCAGCAGCGTGCGCAGCAGTTCGTCGTCGATGCGGCGGGCGTCCCGCAGCGCCACGAAGACCTCGCGCTCGGCGCCGATCACCTCCCGGGCCAGGCGGCGGTAGGTGTCGTCCACCGATTCGCCCGTCCTTGCGTCGACCGCGCCCAGCCGTTCCCACACCGCGTTGCGGCGCCGTTCGAGCACGGCGCGCAGGCGGTCGGCGAGCGGTGGGGGCAGGGCGTTGCGCTCGTCCGCCAGCAGTTCTTCGAGGCGGGCCTCGGCGGCCTCGGAGGCCTCGCTCTGGGCCTGGGCCTCGGCGAGGGTGATCGCGCCGGGGTCGCGGTCGGGCAGCCGGAGCCGGCGGATGAGCGGGGGCAGGGTGAGGCCCTGGACGACGAGGGTGCCGATGACGGAACTGAAGGTGAGGAAGAGGATCAGGTTGCGGGCGGGGAAGGGGGAGCCGTCGTCCGTGGTGACGGGGATGGAGAAGGCGATGGCGAGGGAGACGACGCCCCGCATGCCGGCCCAGCCGACGATGACGGGCGCCTTCCACGTGGTGTCCGGCTCGCGCTCGCGGATGCGGGCGGACAGGGCGCGCGGCAGGAACGTGGCGGGGAAGACCCACAGGTAGCGGGCGGCGACGACCGCGACGAAGAGGACGACGGCGTACCACAGGGCCTCGCCGAGCCCGTAGTCCCCGAGGTCGCGCAGCACCACGGGCAGCTGAAGGCCGATCAGGGCGAAGACCGCGGATTCCAGGATGAAGGCGACCATCCTCCACACGGCCGCCTCCTGCAGGCGGGTGGCGAAGTCGACCTGCCAGGCGCGGTGGCCCAGGTAGAGGGCGACGACCACGACGGCGAGCACCCCGGAGGCGTGGACCTGTTCGGCGGCGGCGTAGGCGACGAAGGGGATGAGGAGGGAGAGGGTGTTCTGCAGCAGCGGCTCCCGCAGGTGCTTGCGCAGCCAGTGGATCGGCACCATGAGGACCAGGCCGACGCCGATGCCGCCGAGCGCCGCGACGGCGAACGCGGCGATGCCCTCCGCCCAGGTCGCGCCCGCGCCGACGGCCGCGGCGAGGGCGACCCGGTAGGCGGTGATGGCGGTCGCGTCGTTCACCAGGGACTCGCCCTGGAGGATGGTGGTGATCCGCGAGGGCAGCCCGAGGCGGCGGGCGATGGCGGTGGCGGCCACGGCGTCGGGCGGTGCGACGACCGCCCCGAGCACCAGGGCCGCGGCGGGCGGAAGCCCGGGCACCAGGCGGGAGGCGACGTATCCGACGGCGAGGGTCGCGAAGAGGACGTAGCCGACGGAGAGCAGCGCCACCGGCCGCACGTTGGCGCGGAGGTCGAGGTAGGAGCTGTCGAGCGCGGCGGTGTGCAGCAGGGGCGGCAGCAGCAGCGGCAGGACGACGTCCGGGTCGAGGGCGTAGTCCGGCACGCCCGGCACGTACGCGGCGAGCAGCCCGGCGGCCACCAGCAGCAGCGGCGCCGGCACGGGCGTGCGGCGGGCGGCGCCGGCGATGGCCGCGCCGCCCGCGACCAGGATCAGCAGTGGCATGACGTCCATGGGTCCCCGCCTTCTCTCCCGTCCTCAGGCATGCGCTCTAACCTGGCAATCATGATCGAGTGTTCTCATCTTCCGCTGCTGCCGCGCCCCGAACCGCGGCCGTCGGCCGCCACGTGTCCCGAGTGCGAGGCGGCGGGCAGCCACCCGGTGCAGCTGCGGATGTGCCTGGAGTGCGGGCACGTGGGCTGCTGCGACTCCTCGCCGTACCGCCATGCGACGGGGCACTTCGAGGAGACGGGCCACGCGGTGATGCGCAGCTTCGAGCCGGGGCAGACCTGGCGCTGGTGCTACGTGGACAAGCACATCGTCTGAGCGCGGCCCGTCGCGGAGCCCGGGCGCTGTCACAGGCGCCCGCTAGCATGCACGCATGATCCGAGCCGCGACGCCCGCCGATGTCCCCGTCCTCCACGCGATGATCCGCGAACTGGCGGAATACGAACGGGCGCTGGAGGAGGCCAGGGCGAGTGAGGAACAGCTGCGCGACGCGCTGTTCGGGCCGCACCCCGCGGTCTTCGCGCTGATAGCGGAGAGTGACGACGCCGCGGACGGCGGGGCCGTCGCGGGCCCCGAGGTCGTCGGCTTCGCGCTGTGGTTCCGCAACTTCTCGACGTGGACGGGCACGCACGGTGTCTACCTCGAAGACCTCTACGTCCGGCCGCAGTCGCGCGGCGGCGGCCACGGCAAGGCGCTCCTGGCGGAGCTCGCCCGGATCTGCGTGGAGCGGGGCTACGAGCGTTTCGAATGGTCAGTGCTGGACTGGAACGCACCCTCGATCGCGTTCTACAAGGCGCTGGGCGCCGAGTCGATGGACGAGTGGACCGTGCGACGGTTGTCGGGAGAACCGCTCCGGGCCCTTGCGGCGCTCGCGCAGAGTGACGAAAATCCCAACAGGCCGACTTCTCTTTCGATTTGAGACCGCAAGACCCTAGCCACTGTCCGTACTCATGTGCTTACCATGAGTGACAGTCGTGGGCCTGCGGCGCGGAACCGCAGATCGCGATAGCGTCTCAGCCGGACCATGTGCCGCACCGGCCCGCTCACCTTCAGCCGAAGGCCGCGGGACCGGCGCTCCCGACAGCTCAATGAGCTTGTGCCACCTTGGAGGTGAGGGTGTCCCCAATCGCAGGCGAGCCTGGGACGACCCAGGACTTCGTGGAAGTCCGGCTGCCCGCTGCGGGTGCCTACCTGTCGGTGCTGCGGACGGCGACTGCCGGCCTCGCGGCCCGCTTGGACTTCACCCTCGACGAGATCGAGGACTTGCGCATCGCCGTCGACGAGGCGTGCGCGATCCTGCTGCAACAGGCCGTTCCCGGCTCCGTGCTCAGCTGCGTCTTCCGCCTCGTGGGCGACGCGCTGCGGGTGACGGTCTCGGCACCCACCACGGACGGCCGCGCCCCCGAGCGCGACACCTTCGCCTGGACGGTGCTCTCCGCCCTGGCAGGTGAGGTCGACTCCACCGTCGCGGACGACCGTACGGTCAGCATCAGCCTGCACAAGAAGCGCGGCGCCGGCCCCGGGCAGCCGTGACGGAAGAGGGGGCTCCGTGAGTACTGCGTCATCGCGGGGAGTGCGCACCCCGGCCATCCCGCAGCAGCCTGCCCGGCCGCATCCGGAGGACCTCGATCCGGACCAGGCTCCGGACCCGTCCGGTCCGGAGCCGGACCAGGCGAGCGACCCATCAGAGCGGGCGGACCACATGGATCAGCACCGGCACCAGCGGCGGCACCAGCACGCCGATCCGCACGACCGCAGCGGCGCCCGGGCCCTGTTCATCGAGCTGCGGGAGCTGCCGGACGGTTCACCGGAACGCGCCGAGCTGCGCAATCACCTGGTGCGGATGCACCTGCCGCTGGTGGAGCACCTGGCGCGGCGGTTCCGCAACCGCGGTGAGCCGCTGGACGACCTGACCCAGGTCGCCACCATCGGTCTGATCAAGTCCGTGGACCGCTTCGACCCGGACCGCGGGGTGGAGTTCTCCACGTACGCGACGCCCACGGTCGTCGGCGAGATCAAGCGGCACTTCCGCGACAAGGGCTGGGCGGTGCGGGTGCCGCGCCGGCTGCAGGAGCTGCGGCTGGCCCTGACGACCGCCACGGCCGAGCTGTCGCAGCGGCACGGCCGCGCCCCCACGGTGCACGAGCTCGCCGAGCACCTGGGCATCTCCGAGGAGGAGGTGCTGGAGGGGCTGGAGTCGGCCAACGCGTACAGCACGCTCTCGCTGGACGTGCCGGACACCGACGACGAGTCCCCGGCGGTCGCGGACACCCTGGGCGCCGAGGACGAGGCGCTGGAGGGCGTGGAGTACCGCGAGTCCCTCAAGCCGCTGCTGGAGGACCTGCCGCCGCGCGAGAAGAAGATCCTGCTGCTGCGCTTCTTCGGCAACATGACCCAGTCGCAGATCGCCCAGGAGGTGGGCATCTCCCAGATGCACGTCTCCCGGCTGCTGGCCCGTACGCTCGCCCAGCTGCGGGACCGGCTGCTCATCGAGGAGTAGCCGGGCCGCCCGTCAGCTCTCGCGCGGTCCGATGCCGAGCGCCTCGGTCGCCGTGGGGTTCACCAGCAGTACGAGGGTGGCCACGGCGACCAGCGCGATCGCCACGGCCGCCGCGACGAGCGCACCGCCGCCGTTGAAGAGCGTCCAGGCCACCGGCAGCGCCATGATCTGCGTGATCATGGCGGGGCCGCGGCTCCAGCGGCGGCGCAGCCACAGCCCGCGCGCCGCGATCAGCGGCAGCGCGGCCAGCGCGAGCACCGTCAGCCCGCCCATCTCCGCCTGCTGCGGGCTGTCGGGCCGGCCCAGCAGGCCCATGATCAGGAGATAGACGCCCGAGGCCGCCAGCGCCAGCCCCTCCAGGGCGGTGAGCGCGGCGGCGGCCGTCAGCCGGGCCGGCCGGGGGCCGGCGGGCTCCGGGGCGGGCTCGGAGGCGGCGCGCTTCGGGGCGCCCTGCCGGGCACCCTTCCGGGCGGTGTTCGACGCGAACTGCTTGCTGCTCACTCCTGCAGGGTATCGGTACGAAAACGTCGGGTGGGGGTACCTCCCGTGCCGTTCGGGCCGTGGGGGCCGGGCCTGGGATGGGTCGTGTACCGACAGGTAGGTAGGCTGGCGCGCATGCGTGCGCTTCTCGTGGTCAATCCTTCGGCCACCACCACCAGTGCCCGTACTCGCGATGTCCTGGCGCACGCGCTGGCCAGCGACCTCAAGCTGGACGTCGCCACGACGGAGTACCGCGGCCACGCGCGGGACCTCGCGCGGCGGGCCGCCGAGAGCGGGAACATCGAGCTCGTGGTCGCCCTCGGCGGCGACGGCACGGTCAACGAGGTGGTCAACGGCCTGCTGCACGCCGGCCCCGACCCCGAGGGCCTGCCGCGCCTGGCCGTGGTGCCCGGTGGCTCCACCAATGTCTTCGCCCGCGCCCTGGGCCTGCCCAACGACGTCGTGGAGGCCACCGGCGCGCTGCTGGACGCCGTGCGGGACGGCTCCGAGCGCACGGTCGGCCTGGGCCTGGCGGCCGGCACCCCGGGCACGGAGGACGAGGGCGTGCCGGAGCGCTGGTTCACCTTCTGCGCGGGATTCGGCTTCGACGCGGGGGTCGTCGGCCGGGTGGAGCAGCAGCGGGAGAGCGGCAAGCGTTCGACGCACTCCCTGTATGTGCGACAGGCGATGCGCCAGTTCTTCGGAGAAACGAACCGCCGGAACGGCTCGATCACCCTCGAACGGCCGGGCGAGGAGCCACTCGACAATCTCGTCATGTCGATAATCTGCAACACCGCGCCGTGGACCTATCTGGGCAACCGGCCCGTCTACGCGGCGCCCGAGGCGTCCTTCGACACCGCCCTTGACGTGCTGGGATTCACCAAGCTGTCGACGCTGACGGCGACCCGCTACGCCACCCAGCTGCTGAGGTCGACCCCGGAGCGGGGTCCGCAGGGCAAACACGCTGTGTCACTGCATGACCAGACCTCCTTCACCTTGCATTCGCAGGCTCCCCTGCCGTTCCAGATGGACGGTGACCACCTCGGACTGCGGACGAGCGTGACGTTCACAGGCGTACGCCGTGCACTGCGTGTGATTGTGTGAGTGCTAGGGCCTAAAGTCCTTCCACTCGAACGTTTAGACTGGATTCCACCCCCTGGAATGACGGCTGTGACCTAGTCGACACCGAGGAATCAAAAAAAACTTTCCGGAAGGGGTTGTATCCGTCGCCGAGGTTTGCGAGTCTCTTCATGGCGATCGGGACAGCCCGGCATCAAGGCTTCCCGGATAGCCCACGAACCCCCTCCTTCACTCTCTGGACCACATCCAGCCCTGCCTGGGCGTCGGCCCTTCCCTTGCGGGGGGATTCGTGAAAGCGTTCACATTCACAAGCCACGTAGCCGTCACACGAGGAGATGGAGCAGCCATGGACTGGCGTCACAACGCCGTTTGCCGCGAGGAAGACCCCGAGCTCTTCTTCCCCATCGGCAACACCGGTCCTGCGCTGCTGCAGATCGAGGAAGCCAAGGCCGTCTGCCGCCGCTGCCCCGTCATGGAGCAGTGCCTGCAGTGGGCGCTCGAGTCCGGCCAGGACTCCGGCGTCTGGGGTGGCCTCAGCGAGGACGAGCGCCGCGCGATGAAGCGTCGCGCCGCCCGTAACCGGGCGCGCAACGCGACCGCCTGACGACGCCCCTCGGCCCCCGAGCCGCAGCGCGCAGTACCCCCCGATGCGCAAGCGATGCGCTGAGCATCGCGCCGTGAAGCTTTGAGCCCCGGACCTCCTCGATGAGGTCCGGGGCTCAGTGCTGTGCGGGGGGCGGAAGCCGGCGTTACGGCTTCTCCGCCCGTACGGGAATGTCGAGCACCACACGCGTTCCCTGCCCGGAAGCGGGCACCATGTCGAACTTTCCGCCCAACTCCCCCTCGACCAGGGTCCGTACGATCTGCAGCCCGAGGTTGCCCGCGCGATGCGGGTCGAAGCCCTCGGGCAGTCCACGGCCGTCGTCCTGCACGGAGATCAGCAGCCGGGCGTCCTTGCGGGTGCCGCCGCGCACCGCGGTGACCTCGACCGTGCCCTGCTCCCCCGGCCCGAAGCCGTGCTCGAGGGCGTTCTGCAGCAGCTCGGTCAGCACCATCGACAAGGGGGTTGCGACCTCGGCGTCGAGTATTCCGAAGCGTCCCGTGCGCCGGGCGGCGACCCGGCCCGGGGAGATCTCGGCGACCATGGCGAGCACCCGGTCGGCGATCTCGTCGAATTCCACCCGTTCGTCGAGGTTCTGCGACAGCGTCTCGTGGACGATCGCAATGGACCCGACCCGGCGGACCGCCTCCTCCAGCGCCTCGCGGCCCTCGGGCGAGCCGATGCGGCGGGCCTGGAGCCGCAGCAGGGCGGCGACGGTCTGGAGATTGTTCTTCACCCGGTGGTGGATCTCCCGGATGGTCGCGTCCTTGGTGATCAACTCGCGCTCGCGACGTCTCAGTTCGGTTACATCGCGCAGGAGTACGAGCGAACCGATATGGCTGCCCTTGGGTTTGAGCGGGATCGCCCTCAGATGAATGACCCCGTCGTTCGCCTCGACCTCGAACTCGCGCGGCGCCCAGCCGCTCGCGAGCTTGGCCAGCCCCTCGTCGACCGGGGTGCGCGAGGGCGCCAACTGAGCGGTGGTCTCGCCCAGATGATGCCCCACAAGGTCGGCGGCCAGGCCGAGCCGGTGATAGGCGGAGAGCGCGTTGGGGCTGGCGTACTGGACGACGCCGTCGGCGTCGAGCCTGATCAGGCCGTCGCCGGCGCGCGGCGAGGCGTCCATGTCGACTTGTTGACCGGGGAAGGGGAAGGCGCCGACGGCGATCATCTGCGCGAGGTCGGAGGCGCTCTGCAGATAGGTGAGCTCCAGCCGGCTGGGCGTGCGGACCGTCAGCAGGTTCGTATTCCGCGCGATGACTCCCAGAACCCGTCCTTCCCGGCGCACCGGGATGGACTCCACCCGGACGGGCACCTCCTCGCGCCACTCCGGGTCGCCCTCGCGCACGATCCGGCCCTCGTCGAGGGCGGCGTCGAGCATGGGGCGCCGGCCGCGCGGCACGAGGTGGCCGACCATGTCGTCCTGGTAGGAGGTGGGGCCGGTGTTGGGCCGCATCTGGGCGACCGACACATAGCGGGTGCCGTCGAGCGTGGGCACCCACAGGACCAGGTCGGCGAAGGAGAGGTCGGAGAGCAGCTGCCACTCCGAGACCAGCAGATGCAGCCACTCCAGATCGGAGTCGTCGAGTGCGGTGTGCTGGCGTACGAGGTCGTTCATGGAGGGCACGGCTGTGAGCCTACCCGCGGCGGCGGCTCCTGGGGATTTTCCGCCGCCCGGTGCCGGGGCATGGACAGCCGCGAATGGTCTAGTCCACAATGCTGACAGGGCCACCCACCCAGACGTCCGCTCTCCCCGCACAGGAGAGCGGAGCGAGGACCGCGACGCCCCAGCGGCGGCGCGGCCCTCGGGATCGGCCGGAACCGTCACGGAGAACCGCACACTCCCTGGCGCGGGCCGGCCGATGGCAGCTCCGGGCTGCGGTGCCGGACAGGTTGAGGGTCCTGTCCCGGCGCCGCGGCCCGCGGGTCCCGCAGCAGCAGCACCGCCTCGATGCGGGTGCGCACCCCGAGCTTGGCCAGGGTGTGCGAGACATGGCTCTTGACCGTCCCCGGGGTGATGCTCAGCCGGGCGGCCACCTCGGCGCTGGAGAGCCCCTGCCCCAGCAGCGTCAGGACGGTGCGCTCCCGGCCCGAGAGGGTGCCCAGCAGCTCCGCCCGGCGCCGGCCGCCCACGGCGGAGGCCGGCCGGGAGGCCGGAGCGGCCCGCAGGGCGAACAGCTCCGGCGAGATCACCACGTTTCCGGCGGCGACCGCCTGGACCGCGGCGGACAGCCGCTCCCCCTCGGTCTCCTCCACCAGGCAGCCGCGCACCCCGCAGGCCAGGGCCGTCTCCAGCCTGCCGCGGGTCCAGCCGGAGCCGATGAGGAGGACCCGCACGCCCCGGTCGGTCAGGGCCGCGACCGCGCCGGTGAAGTCCTCGTGCCGACCGACCGCCACCACCGCCACGTCCCTGGCGGCGGCCGGGGTGCCCGGGCTCGTCACCACGTTCCTCCGTCTGTCGCCGCTCAGGCGCCGACCAGCTGGTCCGCGCCCTGGAACATCTTGATCAGGCGCTGCTTGAGCACCTCGAGGTCCTCGCAGTCGCCGCCCACGCGCTCGGCGATGTGCACGCGGTACAGCTCGTGCAGCTGCGCGTCCTCGACGGTGACGCCGATCTGGTCCAGAAGGTGGCGCAGCACCGCGCGGCCGGAGTGGCGGCCGACGAGGATGGAGCGCTCACGGCCGAACCGGGCGGGCTCGACGTACTCGTACGTGGCGGGGTTGCGCAGCAGGCCCTGCTGGTGGATGCCGGCCGCCGTGCCGAAGGCGTAGGTGCCGAAGATCGCCTTGTTGCGGGGCTCCTCGAGGTGGATCACCTTGCGGAGGTGGGTGTAGGCCTCGTACATGGCGGCGAGGTCGATGTCGGTGTAGATGCCGAGCTTGTCGCGCTTGTAGGCGAGGAGGGCGGCCACCTCCTCCAGGGGCGTGTTGCCCGCGCGCTCGCCGATGCCGCCCAGGGTGGCCTGCACCTCGTCGGCGCCGGCCTGCAGGCCGGCCACGGCGTTGGCCAGGGACAGGCCGAAGTCCTGGTGGCAGTGGGTGGCGATGCGGATGGGGGCGGGGGCCCACTCGCGGAAGGTGCGGATGAGATCGGCGTACTCCTCGGGGGTGAGGGCGCCGGAGGTGTCGGCGACGACGAAGCAGGTGGCGCCGGCCTCGATGGACTCCTCGGTGAGGGCCCGCAGCAGCTCGTGCTCGCCGCGGCTGGCGTCCTCGATCCCGACGGAGACCTCCGCCACGCCCAGGGAGCGGGCGTAGGAGACGGCGTCGACGACCTCGGCGACGCCCTCGGCGCGGGAGATGCCGCGCTTGTACTTCAGGTGCATGTCGCTGCCGGTCGCCGCGACCTGCACCTGGTGGTTGGCCGTGCCGCCGGCCTCCACCGCGGTGGCGACGTCCTGGCGGACGGCGCGGGCGAAGGTGGTGAAGCGGGCCTTCGTCAGGTTCTTGGAGATGAGCCGAGCGGCCCTGAACTCGCTGGGCGAGGAGGCCGGGAAGCCGGCCTCGATGTAGTCGACACCGAGGGCTTCTATGCGCAGAGCGATGTCCAGCTTCTGCTGGGGGGTCATCGCGTTGCCGGGTGCCTGCTCGCCGTCGCGAAGCGTCGTGTCGAACACGGAAATCCGGCGGGCCTCAGCTGTGTTCTGCATTCTTCCTGCACTTCCTAGCCTCGAACCATGCGGCGCATGGTGACGGTCCGGTGCGTGAACTGCTCGTGGTGCGTGTGCTGCTAGCCGAGCGAGGGCTGCAGCGCCGCGATCCCGGTGAGGGCGTGGCCCGCGATGGCGTCGGCGTCGCGGACGAAGTCGGTCCAGAAGCCCGGCCGGCTGCTGCCGCCCTGCATGAACCAGCGGGTGTGCTCGGTGGGGATCCCCAGGACGTACAGCCCGGTGTCGGGTTGTCCGTCGGGGCCCACCGGGTGGTAGGGGGTGCCGGTGACCGCGACGCCGCCGGTGCGGAAGGCTCCGGGGCCCTCGCCGTTGACGTAGTCGGTCCACAGGCCCCGTTCGACGAGCCGGCGGGTCAGGGGTGCCGGGTCCCGTCGCAGGTCGGGGGAGGGGATCCGGGCGTCGATGACGGTGCTGACGCCGACCTCGGATCCGGCCACGTACGGGGAGGAGACGACGAAGCCGTCCCCGTCGTGGGTGAACTGGGTGTGCGGCCCGGCGATGCGCAGCAGTCCGCATTCGATCAGGGCGGCGACCTGGCGCAGTCGGACGCGGGGCGGTCCGGCCGCCAGGAACGAGCTGCGGGCCGCGTACCAGCCGATGAAGTCGTCGCGGTGCGAGGCCGGGTGCAGGCCCGCGAAGTCCACGAAGGAGCGGATGAGGGCGCGGGTGTCGCGCAGGACGTCCAGGGCCGCCTTCAGCGGGGAGTCGGAGTTGCCCTGCTCGGCGTGGGCGAGGTCCTCGTCGATGGCCTGGAGGAGTTCCTTCTCGAACGCCTGGGGGTGGGCGTAGGAGCGTCCCTCGAAGGGCCGGGCGAGGGCGTCGAGGTCCAGGGGCGGCAGGTCGCCGGCGCCGTGGCGGGCGGCGATCTCGGCCACCGGCGGCAGGGCGCTCTCGGCGGCCCGTACGGTCTCGGCGGTGAACGCCCGGGCCGCGGCGGCGCCGTGCTGCCGGCGCAGGGCCGTGGCGTAGTAGACGAGGCGGGCCTCGGCCAGCAGCCAGGGCAGGATGTCGGCCTTGAAGTCGAGGGTGCCGTGGGGGCGTTCGCGGCGTACCCGCTCGGCGGTGATGAGCTGGGTGGTGTAGGTGAAGTTGGCGTGCTTCTGGTTGCGGCCGCGGGCGGGGAGCGGCATTCCGCTGCGGGAGCCGGCCACCAGGAACGGCTCGCGTCCGCTGGGGGTGTAGACGAGAGCGCCCGCGCCGTCCTCCGCGAAGGTGCCGCCCCGGCCGACGGTGAGGGCGGCCATCACGTCGTAGAAGGACAGGCCGAGGCCGAGCACGCCCACGGACGAGCCTGCCGGGATCTGCTCCAGCGCCATGTCGGCCGCGGAGTCCCCGCGGATGTAGCGCAGGCCGGGCCGGGTCGCCGCGAAGTCGGCGAGTTCCTTCTGGCGGCCGCTCAGTTCGGGGCGGGCGTGGCCGGTGACGAGGACGACGCGGTCGGCGAGGAGGCTGGAGCCGTCGGCGAGGGCGAGGCGGTAGCCGCCGTCGGCCGGTTCGACGTCCTCGACGGTGCCGTGGACCTCGTGCAGCCGGACGTGGGCGGGCAGCGCGGCCTTGACGGCGTCCAGGACGAAGAGCATGTAGCGGCCGTGCAGGGCGCGCGGCGCGTAGCCGTTGTCGCCGGGGCAGTCGGGGTCGACCGTGCTCCACCACTGGGCGAGCGAGGGGCCGGCGCCGGGGCGGGCGGGGCCCTCGTCCGGCGGGCCGGAGAACGAGGAGACCTCGCCCGCCACGGTGTTCATGAGGAAGTGCGCGGGCTGGTCCGAGCGCCACACCCGGCCGCAGCCCACCTGGACGTCGTCGATCAGGTGGATGTCCACGGGCCGTTCGGGGTGTTCACCGGACAGCCGGGCGGCGAGCCGTTCGAGCACGGACAGGCCGCGCGGTCCGCTGCCGACGACGGCGATCCGGTACGGGGCCGCGCCGGATCTCCCCGGGTCACCGGGGACGGAGAAATCTCCGGTAAAGCGGTCATCGGCAGGGTGCGTCAAAGCCATATCTCTCTCGGAATTCTCACCGCGGCCCCGGGATCCGTGCTCGCACGGCGGGGCGGTGGAGGTAGTCAGGACGGACTGGCCCAAGCGATTGCGTCTCCGACACTAGAACGGCCCCAAAGCCCGTTCAACACCTCGTTGTTCATGCTTGCCATGAATCCCGCTCATGAAAAGTCGGCAGGGTTTTCCGGGGGAATTCCGGTGGTACTGTGTGGCCCATCCCGAGCCCCTCCACCGGTAATTGGAGAAAAGAGTGGAACGACGTCCGGCGCTGCTGGTGATGGATCTCATCAACGAGATCGTGCACCCCGACGGAAAGTACGCACAGGACGGCTACCTGGAGCAGGTGACACGGCGCGGGGTCCTCGAGCGGGCGGCGGAGGCCATCTCCCTGGCCCGGGCGAAGGACATCCCGGTGATCTACGTCGTGGTCGGCTTCTCCCCCGACTTCGCGGAGTGGCCCGAGGAGTCGCCCGTCTTCCGCGAGGCCCGCGAGGAGCGCCGGATCGTGCTGGGCACGTGGGCCACGCAGGTGCACGACTCGCTGGCGCCGGCGGACGGCGAGCCCGTGGTGGCCAAGCACCGGCTCAGCCCGTTCCACGGCACCGAGCTGGACCGGCTGCTGCTGGAGCGCGACGTCAACACCCTGCTGCTCACCGGCGTCACCACCGATCTGGTGGTGCTCTCGACCGCCCGCGACGGGCACGACCGCGACTACTACGTCGAGGTCCTGGAGGACGCCACCGCCACCGCGGACGACGAGCTGCACGCGGCGGCCCTGAAGGTCCTCGCCCGCACGGCCGAGATCACCACCGTCCGGCAGGCCCTGGCCGGCTGAGACGGGCCCACTCCCCCGAGCACGCACAGGAAGGCAGCACCGTGCAGAACCGCCGCGTGGCGACCCGGGTATCCGGAATTCAGAATTCAGCAACATTCGCCGTCTTCGAGGCGGTGCGGGACCTGCGGGCACGCGGGGTGCAGGTCCTCGACCTCGGCGGTGGCGAACCCGACTTCGACACCGATCCGCACATTGTCGGGGAGGCCGCCGCGGCATTGGCGGACGGCGATACGCACTACACGCCCAGCCGTGGCATACCCGAGCTTCTGACGGCCATCGCGGAAAAGCTCGGAAAGGACAATGGAATCACCGCCGACCCGGCCGGCGACATCATTGTCACGCCCTCCGCGAAACATGCGCTGTTCATTTCCCTGATGTCGCTCCTCGACCCGGGCGACGAAATCATCATCCCCACGCCCAGCTGGGTCAGCTACGCCTCGATGGCCCGCCTCGTGGGCGCGGTCCCGGTCCTGGCCGAGCTGAGCGCGACGGACGGCTTCGAGATCACCCGGGAGGTCCTCGAGGCGCATGTGACGCCGCGGACGAAGGTCCTCCTGATCAACACGCCGAACAACCCGACGGGGCGGGCGCTGTCCGAGCGGGAGGCGGCGGACGTCGCGGCGTTCGCGGCCGCGCATGACCTGTTCGTCGTCGCCGACGAGATCTACGAGCAGATCCGCTACGACGGCACGCCCCACATCAGCCTCGCGAGCCTGCCCGGCTGCGCCGGCCGCACGCTGACCGTCAACGGCTTCTCCAAGGGCTACGCCATGACCGGCTGGCGGCTCGGCTGGGTCAGCGGCCCCTCCGACGTCATCGCCCACGTCCTCAAGGCCCAGCAGCACACGGTCGGTTGCGCCGGCTCCTTCGTCCAGCGCGGAGGCCTGGCCGCCCTCACCGGGCCGCAGGACGCCGTGCGGGAGATGGCGGCCGAGTACGCCGAGCGCAGGGCGCTGATCACCGACGGGCTCAACGCCCTGCCGGGCATCCGCTGCACCGCGCCGGACGGCGCGTTCTACGCGTTCGCCGACATCCGCGGCACGGGGTTCTCCGACTCCGCCGCGTTCACCGAATGGCTGCTGCGGGAAGCGGGCGTCGCGGTGACCCCCGGCACCGCCTTCGGGCCCGGCGGCGAGGGGCACGTCCGGCTCTCCTTCGCCACCTCCCGGGCGGTCATCGAGGAGGCCCTGGAGCGTACGGCCACCGCCCTGGCCCGGCGCGGCTGAGCCCCGCGCACCACCACCGGCAAGCACCACCGAGACGAGGAGCGGCACTTCACATGGGTTCGACACTGGCGCAGAAGGTGTGGGACGCGCATGTCGTACGGCACGGCGGGAGTGGGGAGGACCTGCTCTACGTCGATCTGCAACTGCTGCACGAGGTGAACACCCCCCAGGCGTTCGACGCCCTGCGCGCGGCGGGACGCACCGTGCGCAGGCCCGACCTCACCATGGGCACCGAGGACCACAACACCCCCACACTCGCCCTCGACCGGATCATCGCCGACCCCTCGGGCCGCCGGCAGGCCCAGCTGATGCGGGAGAACTGCGCGCAGTTCTCCATCCCGCTGCACCGCCTGGGCGACCCCGGCCAGGGCATCGTGCACGTCATCGGCCCCGAGCTCGGCCTGACCCGGCCCGGCATGACGATCGTGTGCTGCGACTCGCACACCACGACGCTGGGCGCGTTCGGCGCGCTGGCCTTCGGCATCGGCGCCAGCCAGGTGGAGCACGTGCTCGCCACCCAGACGCTGCGCATGCGGCGGATGAAGAGCATGCTCGTCGAGATCCCCGGCCGCCTCCCGGAAGGCGTCACCGCCAAGGACCTCATCCTCGCCCTGATCGCGCGGATCGGCACCGCGGGCGGCCAGGGGCACATCATCGAGTACCGGGGCGAGGCCATCGACGCCCTGTCGATGGAGGCCCGGATGACCCTGTGCAACATGTCGGTCGAGGCGGGCTCGCGGGCCGGCATGATCGCGCCCGACGAGACGACCTTCGCCTACCTCGCGCAGCGGCCCGGGATGCCGCAGGGCGAGGCGTGGGACGCCGAGGTGGCGTACTGGCGGACCCTGCGCAGCGACGAGGACGCGGTCTTCGACACCACGGTGACCCTGGACGCGAGCACCCTGAGCCCGTACGTCTCCTGGGGCACCAACCCCGCCCAGGCCGTACCGCTGGACGGCCGGGTGCCGGCCCCCGGCGACTTCGCCGACGAGGCCGAGCGGGCCGCGGCCGAGCGCGCCCTGGCCTATATGGACCTGCGCCCGGGCACCCCGATGAAGGACGTGGGCGTCGACACCGTCTTCCTCGGCTCGTGCACCAACGGCCGGATCGAGGACCTGCGCGCCGCCGCGGGCGTGCTGCGGGGCCGGCGGGTCGCCGACGGCCTCCACATGATGATCGTGCCCGGCTCGGCGCAGGTGCGCCGGCAGGCCGTCGAGGAGGGCCTGGACCGGATCTTCGCGGAAGCCGGCGCCGACTTCCGGGCGGGCGCGGGCTGTTCGATGTGCGCCGCGCTCAACGAGGACCGGCTGCTTCCCGGGCAGCGGGCGGCCTCCACCAACAACCGCAATTTCGAGGGCCGGCAGGGCAAGGGGTCGCGCACCCACATCGTGTCGCCGCCCGTCGCCGCCGCCACGGCCGTGGCCGGCCGGCTCGCCGCCCCCGCCGATCTGTGAGGTCGTAGAAGCCATGGAGAAGTTCACCGTCCACACCGGCACGGCCGTGCCGCTGCGCCGCAGCGACGTCGACACCGACCAGATCATCCCGGCCCGCTTCTGCGTCAGTTCGAGCCGGACCGGGCACGCCGACTCCCTGTTCGCCGACTGGCGCGACGACCCCTCGTTCGTCCTCAACCGGCCCGAGCACCGCGGCGCGACCGTGCTGGTCGCCGGGAACGACTTCGGCACCGGGTCCTCGCGCGAGTACGCGGTCTGGGCGCTGCAGGACTACGGCTTCCGGGCCGTGATCGCCCCGCGCTACGGCGACATCTTCCGGGGCAACTCGCTGCTCAACGGCCTGCTGACGATCGTCGTGCCCGCCGACGTCGTCGAGCGGCTGTGGCAGGAGATCGAGGCCGACCCGGCCGTTCCCGTGGTCGTGGACCTCGAGCGGCTCGAGGTGCGCTGCGCCGGCGTGGTGCAGCCGTTCTCCCTGGACGAGGACGTCCGGGCCCGGCTGCTGGCCGGGCACGACCTGATCGCCGCCACCCTGCAGTACGAGGACGAGATCGCGGCCTACGAGCGCGGGCGCCGCCCCGCGCTGCCCACCACCCGCTGAGCGCACGGGACACGGCGCGGGGCCCGGACACGTCACGGTGTCCGGGCCCCGCGCCGTTCACGCGTCCACGGCCAGCCCGAAGGTCTCCCGCAGCCCCTCGGCGCCGGACGCGGTCAGGTGCACCACGCGCGGGCTCGCGCCGTAGCGCAGCCAGCCGAGGTCGAAGAGCCTGGCGGTGATCGCCGCGCCCAGGGCGCCCGCGAGGTGGTGCTGGTGCTCGCTCCAGTCGACGCAGTAGCGGATGGCCGGGCGCCGCTTGGGCAGGCGGTCCACCTCGACGCCGAAGGCCGCCAGGTGGCCGCGGCCGCCGTCGGTGAGCCGGTAGGCGCTGTCGTGCCCGTAGGCGGAGGGCCGGTCCCGTACGGCCCGCTCGGCGCGGTGGACGCCGTCGTGCCCGGTGAGCACGTCGCGCTCGAGCAGGGCGCGCATCAGGGCCACGCCGAGCTGCCCGGCGAGGTGGTCGTAGCAGGTGCGGGAGCGGTGCAGGGCGTTGGCGACGCTGCTCTCGCGCAGCGAGGTCACCGGCAGCGGCGGGGCGATGAGGGCGAGCGCCTCCAGCGCGGAGCTGATGTCCGGGCCGGCCAGCCGGTAGTAGCGGTGCCGGCCTTCGCGGACCGCGGTGATCAGGCCGCCCTCCACGAGCTTGGCCAGATGGGCGCTGCCCGTCGGGGCGCTGACGCCCGCCTCGGTGGCCAGCGCGGCGGCGGGCAGGGCCCGGCCGTCGCACAGGGCCTTGAGGATCCGCGCGCGGGAGGGGTCGGCGATCAGGGCGGCGGCACGGGCGATGTCGGTCTGGCGGTTCAGCCGGCCGGCGGCCCGTCCCTCGTGCCGCGGGCCCTGCGGGGTGGTCTCGGCGCTCATGCCCTCACCGTACGCCGACAACACTTCGCCGGGGAACGAAGTATCCGGAGCCGAGACTGTGTTCATGACCGTCACCGACCCCACGGCCGACCGGCGGCCCGTCGCCGAGCCCGACCCGGCGCCCGCTCGTCCGCCCCTCGCCCTCACCCCTCTGATCGCGCTGAGCCTCGGCTACTTCCTGGTGATGCTGGACGTCACGGTCGTCACCGTGGCGGTGCCCGACATCCGTTCCTCGCTGGGCGCCGGAGCGTCCGCGCTGCAGTGGATCGTCGACGGCTACAGCACCCTCTTCGCCGGCCTGCTGCTGCTCGGCGGCGGCCTGGGCGACCGGTTCGGCCACCGCCGGATGTTCCTCGCCGGGCTGGCCGTCTTCACCCTCGCCTCCATCGGCTGCGGGCTCGCGGGCACGACGGCCGTGCTGGTGGCGGGCCGGCTGGCGCAGGGCGCCGGAGCCGCGTTCCTCGTGCCGGCGTCGCTGGCGCTGCTGCAGGCCACCTACCCCGACCGGGCGGTGCGCGCCCGGGCGATCGCCATCTGGGGTGCCGTCGCCTCCATCGCGTTCGGCGCCGGTCCCGTGGTGGGCGGCCTGCTGATCGCGGGCCTGGACTGGCGGGCCGTCTTCTGGCTCAACCTGCCGGTGGGCGCGCTCGCCATGGTGTTGACGATGCGTCACCTCCCGGCGGCGACCCGCAAGCCCCCGGCCCACCGCATGGACCCCGCGGGCCAGGTGCTCGGCGTGGTGGGTCTGGTCGCCCTGGCGGGCGGCATCAACGAGGCCGGCACGGCGGGCTGGGGCTCCCCCCTCGTCCTGGGCTTCTTCGCCGTGGGCGTGGTGGCGCTGGGTCTGTTCGTCGTGGTCGAACGCCGCCTGGAGGCCTCGGTGAAGGTCCGGCCGGAGGGCCGGGCACCGCTGCTGCGGCTCTCCCTCTTCCGTACCGGCGCCTTCTCGGCCACCGCCCTGATCGGCCTGCTGATCAGCCTGGGCTACTACGGCATGCTGTTCCTGTCGACCCTCTACTTCCAGCAGGAGCGCGGGTACGACGCGCTGACCACGGGGCTGGCGCTGCTGCCCTCGGTCTGCATGGGCCTGATCGCGGCCCCCGTCTTCAGCCGGGTCGCCGCCCGCACCGGCCCGTACGTCCCGATGACGGCCGGGCTCTTCCTGGGCGCCGCCGGGTTCCTCGGCTGGCTGCTGGCCGGATCCGACACCGCGTACCCGGTCCTGCTGTTCGCCCTGATCGCCACCGGTCTGGGCCAGACCATGACGGCCCTGGCCTCCATGGCCGCCATCATCGAGTCGGCCCCGGCGGACGGGGCGGGCGTGGCCTCGGCGGTCTTCAACGTCTCCCGCCAGGTGGGCAGCGCCGTCGGCGTCGCCCTGTTCGGCACCCTCGTCGCCACCTCCGACCACCTCACCGACGGACTCCACCTCTCCGCGGCGCTCGCCGCGGCGTCCTTCCTGACCGGTGGCGTGCTCGCCATCGGCGCCCGGCGCAAGACCGCCGCTGCCGCCGCGACCGCCGCCGCCTAGCGGACGCCCGTCCCCGTCGTCCGCTCCCCGCACCCACCCACCAGGAGAAGAACCGCCATGACCGCCCCTGCTCCCGCTGCCGCGCACGACGACGCCCCCCGGCAGTCCCGGCCGGCCACCGTGCTGCGCGACCTGCTGAGCCCCGCCGGCCTCGACGCCCTCAAGTGGTCGTCCTGGGTCGAGGCCGGCCGGGCCGGCGTCGAGTTCGTGCCGCTCTACACCACCGAGGGCCCCCGGCCCTCGACCGGCCTCCTCTCCCGGATGAGCCCGGGGGCCCACGGCGACCTCCACGAACACCTCGGCTACGAGGCGATGTTCGTCCTCCAGGGAGAGCTGCTCGACGACAGCGGCGCCCGGTACACCGCCGGTGACCTCGTCGTCGTGGAGCCCGGCAGCGTCCACCAGGTCAGCACGGAGACCGGGTGCGTCGTCCTCGGCTTCCGCGACGCGCCGACCGCTCCGCTGCGCTGAGAGACCGGGCGGGGCACGTGCAGGCAACACCCCCGACCCACGTGTCCCGCCCTTTTTCCCCGTCTTTCCTCCGTCTTTCCTCCATCGGACGATGCCGAGCCCCCACGGACCGGCCGAAACTGATCGCGACCACAAGTCGAACTGTTCTGGGGAAAGCGAACAATGGAACCCTTTTACGCACTGACAGACGCAGAGCGCGACGAGCTTCGTGCGGTCCTGGAAACTGTCGGAAAGAACCCGTACGAGGACTATCCGGCCTTCTCCCGCACCGTGGCGGACGTCGTGGACCGGGGCGAGGTCCCGGTCTTCTTCCGCGAGGTGTGCGCGCGCATTCGCGCGGAGCGTGAATCCGGGGTGTCCGACGCCCATGTGCTGCGCAACTGCCCCCTCGACACCGAGATTCCGGTCCTCGACCTGGACGACCCGATCGCCGACAAGCACCGCAAGAAGAAGACCTTCACCGGCGAGGTCTTCCTGGAGCTGTTCGGACAGCTCGTGGGCACCCCGCTGCTCTCCTACGCCACCCGGTTCAACGGCGACTTCTTCACCGACGTCATCGCGATCAACCGTTACAGCGGAATGCAGACGGGATTCAGCGACAGCGAGCTGGTCTTCCACAACGACCGCACCGCCCACCCGGTGCGCGCCGACTTCATCTCGCTGCTCGGCATGCGCTGCCCGGAGGGCGACTACATCTACACGGGCTTCGTCGACGGCCGCAGCATGCTCGCCCACCTCACCGAGGAGGAGCAGGAGATCCTGCGGCAGCCGTACTTCATCACGCCCTTCGACGTCCTCTCCCGCGACAACAACGGGGACCTGACGGACTCCGGGGAGCACGCCATCCTGGAGAACCACCACAGCTTCCGCTACCTCGACACCAGCACCACGGTGGTGCCCGGCGGTCCGGAGAAGGCGAAGGACGCGCTGCTGGCACTGAAGAACGCGCTGGTCAAGGCCGAGAAGAAGCGGCACCGCGTGCTGCAGGGCGACCTGTTCACCTTCGCCAACCAGGACGGCCTGCACAGCCGGGACAAGATGGAGATCAACGACCCCGAGCGGGCCCGCCAGCGCTGGCTGCTGAAGACCTACGCCTTCCGCGACCAGGCGGCCGCGGACCGGCACGCCGACCGCTGGATCGACGGCGTCCGGGGCCGGGTCGGCGACTGATTCCACCCCTCCCACCGGTGACACCGCGGTCCGTACGCCCCGACTCCACGGGGCGTACGGACCGCGGTCGTTCACCGGGCGGCGGCGCCGTCGCCCTCAGGGAGCACGGCGCCGCCGGCGGTCCGGGCGCACCAGTCGCTGCCGCGCGCGAGGGCCTGGGCGGTCGTGACGAAGGCCATGACGGCCGAGGACTGCTCGGGCGTCCCCCGCACCGCTATGCCGAGCTGCCGCCTGACGGCGGGCTCGAAGGGAACGGTCCGCAGGTCCGGCAGGACGGCGGGCAGGGCCAGCGACGGCAGCACGGTGACGCCGATGCCCGCGGCGACCATGCTCAGAAGCACCTGCAGGTCCTGGATGCGGTGGGTGACCCTGAGCCGGCTGCCGGCCGCCTGGAACAGCTCCCGGAGCGTGGGCTCCACGCCGTCCGCGGGCAGCAGGATCTCCTCCTCGGCGAGCCGGCGGACGGTCAGGCTCGAGGACGGGGCCCAGCGGTGCCGCTCGGGCAGGACCACCCGCATTTCGTCCTGCAACAGCGGATACGTCCTGAGATGGGTTTTGGGCAGCGTCACGATCCCGACGTCCACCATCCGCTCCTGCACCATATCCGCGATGCTGGTGTCGTTCCCCTCCCGCAATACGATCTCCAAATTCTGGAAACGCGAGCGGAATTCCGAGATGAGTCGGGGTAAGAGTTGGAGGGAAAAGCTCTGGCTCGTGCCGATGACGATCCTGTGATCGGTCACCCTGGGCGTGGACTGTGCGTCCAGGCGTATCTGTTCCACATTGCGCAGTGCGGACCGCGCATGGTCGATGATGCGCTGCCCGGCCCGGGTGAGGTCCACTCCCCCGCGATCACGCGTCATGATTCCCACCCGGAGTTCTGCTTCGAGGCTCGCCATGGCATGACTGACCGCGGATTGGGTCACCCCCAGCTTTTCCGCCGCCTTCGTAAAACTTCCGGTGTCAGCGATGGCCACGAACGCTGCCAACTGTGAAAGCTTCATTGATTTTCCGTTCCATCGACCGGCACGCCTCAGCCGGTCAGTGATTGACGGCCCCGACCGGGCGCCGACATCTGCTGCATCAACAGCACGGCCTCGAGCCGGCTGCGTGCGCCGAGCTTGGTGAGCACGTGCGAGATATGACTCTTGACCGTGCTGGGGGACACGTTGAGGGAGGACGCGGCCTCGGCGGTGGAGAGTCCTGCGGCCAGCAGGGCGAAGACCTCGTGCTCCCGGGCGGTGAGGGTGGGGGGAAGGTCCCGCGGGCGGTGCGCGGGGCGCGGTCCGGCCCGGGGGGCGGGGATGGCGGGCGCCTCGGCCGCGGGGAGCCCGGGCAGCCCGCGGTCCAGCAGCTGGGGGGAGAGCAGCCGGTGCCCGGAGGCCACCGCGAGGGCGGCCGCCGCCAGGCCGCCGGCCGCCTCGGCTCTGACGAGGCAGCCGGCGGCGCCCGCGGCGAAGGCGGCCTCCAGGGGGCGCCGGGTCCAGCCCGTCCCCACCAGCAGGGCGGGGATGCCGGCGGCGGCCAGGGTCCGTACGGCGTCGGCGGGAACCCGCCCCGCCTCGAGGGCGAGGACGACCACGTCCACCCGGTCCAACGGCCATTGCGACAGCGGCAGCCGGCTGTCCACCGTGCGGACGGCGGACAGCCGGTTCCCCTCGCGCAAAGCACTGCCGAGGAAACTCTGGGAGTCCGGGTCGTGAGCGGCGAGCAAAACGACGGTGTCCGCGTGGGCGGCGTCGGCGGCTCTGCTTTTTCCGGCGCGTACGGGATTCCCGCGTAAAGCTTCCATGACGCCTTTCTCCTGCGACTCTCGCTCAGGGAGGGGGAAAGAAAAGGCAGATGGGCAGCGCGCGCTGCGGTCGGACAACCCCCTGTGTCGACTTGGCGCAGAAGCTGATGCGTAACTTACATTCAGACATCTCTCGTCAGCAAGGTGGGAAGAACTGCCGACGCCTTTACCCGAAGTATTCAATCCGCTTGGTCACACCGCCGTAGTAATGCGCGTTACCCCGGCGCGGCGGGCGCCGGCTAGGGCCGACCGGGCCAGGACCGCATCGCCGCCGCGGCCACCGCCTCCAGCTCCGTGCGGCTCGCCCCGTCGCGCGCCTGCTGGGACATGCCCTGGAAGACGGCCTGGACGAAGCGGGCCAGCGTCGGCGCCTGACCGGCGGGCAGCTCGCCGGCCTCCTCGCCCTGGCGGATTCTCGCCTCCAGGCCCTCGGTGACCTCGCGCCGCCGCTCGCACAGCGCCCGCTCCGCCTCGGCGGAGGCGGTGGTGCCGTGGTCCCCCGCGGAGATGACCAGACAGCCGCGCGGCCGGCCCTCCGTCGTCAGCTCGGCCGCCGCCTCGCGCAGCAGCCGCTCCATGGCCGCGCGCGCGGTCGGCTCCTCGCCGACGGCGCGCTCCGCCCAGGCGCCGTAGCGGTGGCGGTAGAGGGCGAGGGCCTCGTGGAAGAGCGCCGCCTTGTCGCCGAAGGCGGCGTAGAGGCTGGGCGCGCCGATTCCCATGACCCGGGTGAGGTCGGCGATGGACGTGGATTCGTAGCCATGGGCCCAGAAGGCCAGCAGGGCCTGTTCGAGCGCCGACTCCCGGTCGAAGGAGCGCGGCCGCCCGCGCTGCTTGGTCGCCATGCCCGAATTTTATAGCGATCACTAGAAAAAGCGCCAGGGATTTCCGGGCGCTACCGCGTCTCCGTGACCTTGGCGAGCGCCCTCGGCGCGTCCGGGTCCTGCCCCCGCGCGATGGTGATCTCGTAGGCCAGCATCTGCAGCGGCAGGATCTCCAGCACCGGCTGCAGCTCCTCGGCCACCCCGGCGGTCGGCAGGGCGAATCCCGCGGACGCCTTCGCCACCTCGGCCTCGCTGCCGACGACGAAGAGGTCGGCGCCCCGGCCGCGCAGCCGCTCCAGCACCGGCTGGAGGGCCTCGCCGCCCCTGCCCTCGGTGACGATGGCGATGACGGGCGAGATGTTGTCGACCATGGCCAGCGGCCCGTGCAGCAGGTCGGCGCCGGAGTAGGAGAGAGCGGGGATGTAGCTCGTCTCCATCAGCTTCAGCGCCGCCTCCTTGGCCGTCGGATAGCCGTAGCCGCGCGAGGTGAGGACCATGCGCTCGGCGAAGCGGTAGCGGCTCGCGAGCTGTCTGACCTCCTCGCCGCGGGCCAGCACCCGCCCGGCCAGCTCCGGCAGGTCCCGGGCGGCCGAGCCGTCGCCGCCCCGCAGCCCCTCGACGAAGAGGTAGAGGGTCAGGAGCGAGGCGGTGTACGTCTTGGTCGCCGGCAGCGCCCTCTCCGGGCCCGCCAGGATGTCGAGGTGGTACTCCGAGACGGCGGCCAGCGGGGAGTCGGGGTTGTTGGTGACCGCCAGGGTGACCGCGCCGGCCTCGCGGGCGGCCCGCGTGGAGGCCACCAGGTCCGGGGAGCCGCCGGACTGGCTGACGGTGACCACCAGGACGTCGGTCAGGTCGGGCCGGGCGTCGTACGCCGTCGTCGTCGACATGGAGGTCAGCCCGCAGGGCATCCCCAGCCGCACCTCGAGGAGGTACTTGGCGTACAGGGCCGCGTTGTCGGAGGTGCCGCGCGCGGTGAGCAGCACGAAGCGCGGCGCCCGGGCGGCGATCCGCCGGGCGGTCTCGCGGATGCGGGGCGCCCCTTCGTCGAGGATGCGGCGGAGCACGACGGGCTGCTCGGACATCTCGCCGGACATGATCAGTCCCGGCCGCTCTCCCGACATGCTGGCTACCTCCCGGTGACGCCCGCTCCGCCGACTGCCAGTCGACCACGGCGGGCACCGGGGCCGCCAGCCGGAACCGGCCGGAAAGCCCGCCCGGGCGGGCGGCGGCGCTCTGCTAGATTGGTCTATACCACCGAGTTTCAGTCTTTTAGATCGGCAGGACCAGTCGTGGAAATTGTCATCGTTCCGGACGCCAAGGCAGGCGGCGAACTGATTGCGGACGCCATTGCCGCCCTGCTGAACCGCAAGCCCGACGCCCTGCTCGGCGTGGCCACCGGCTCCACCCCGCTGCCCGTCTACCAGGCGCTGACGGCCAAGGTCCGCGCGGGCGCCGTGGACGCCTCGCGCGCCCGCGTCTGCCAGCTCGACGAGTACGTCGGTCTGCCCGCCGACCACCCCGAGTCCTACCGCTCGGTGGTGCTGCGCGAGGTCGTCGAGCCGCTGGGCCTGACCGAGGCCTCCTTCATGGGCCCCGACGGCACCGCCGAGGACGTCCAGGCCGCCTGCGAGGCGTACGACCGCGCGCTGCCCGCGGCCGGCGGGGTGGACCTCCAGCTGCTGGGCATCGGCACCGACGGGCACATCGGCTTCAACGAGCCGTGCTCCTCGCTCGCCTCGCGCACCCGCATCAAGACGCTGACCAAGCAGACCCGCGTCGACAACGCGCGCTTCTTCGACGGCGACATCGACCAGGTGCCGCACCACGTCATCACGCAGGGCATCGGCACGATCCTGGAGGCCCGCCACCTGGTGCTGCTGGCCACGGGCGAGGGCAAGGCCGAGGCGGTGGCGGCGAGCGTGGAGGGCCCGGTCTCGGCGTTCGTGCCCGCCTCCGCCCTTCAGCTGCATCCGCACGCGACGGTGGTCGTCGACGAGGCCGCGGCCTCGAAGCTGAAGCTGGCGGACTACTTCCGCGCCACGTACGCGGCGAAGCCGGCCTGGCAGGGGCTGTAGTCACTTCCGGGGCTCCGCCCCGGACCCCGCTCCTCAATCGCCGGAGGGGCTGATTTCAGCCCGTCCGGCGATTGAGGACAGCGGGACTACGCCCCCGCGATGACCTCCGCGGCAGCCAAGCCGCACACCCGCGCCGCACCATGCGTCGCGATGTGCAACGCCCCCGTCGGCGGGGCCTGGTTGAGACCCATCTCGACCACAACGGTCTCCGGGCGGGCGGCCAGCAACGTGCCCAGCATCCCGGCCATCCACGGGTGCCGGTGCACGTCGCGGACGACCGCGACGATCCGGCGGCCGGCCGCGGCCCGGAGCACCTGCTCGACGTCGGCCTCAGCGGCGCCGTACGTGCCGGTCTCCGTACCCGGCACCAGCCGGGCCAGCTCCGCCCCCACCCCCCACGGCGTCTCGTCCCCCACCGCGATGTTCGCCAGCGGCGTGAACGCGGCCACGTACACGGGCCCGTCCACCGGCACGTACCCCGCGGCGGCGGTCACCCTCAGGGCGCGGCGGGCCGCGGTCAGGCCCACCTCGGGTGCGGGTGCGGGCGCGGTCCCCTCCTGTGCCGCACCCGCACCCGCGCCCGCGGTCCAGCGCGCCAGGGCCCGCACCCGGGCGGCCGCGTCGGCGAGCCGTTCCTCCGCCAGCTCCCCGGCGCGCACGGCCGCGACCAGCGCGTCGCGCAGCCGCAGCACGGTCTCCTCGTCGGCCAGGCCGCCGCCGACGCAGATGGCGTCGGCGCCCGCGGCGATGGCCATGACGCTGCCGCGTTCGATGCCGTACGTCCCGGCGATGGCCCGCATCTCCATGCCGTCGGTGACGATGAGCCCGTCGAAGCCGAGGCCGCCCTCGGTGACCGGTCCGCGCAGCAGGCCGTGCAGGGCCGCCGCGCTGAGGGTGGCGGGCAGGGCGGCGTCGAGGGCGGGCAGCAGGATGTGCGCGCTCATCACGGCCTTGGTGCCGGCGGCCACGGCCGCCCGGAAGGGCACGAGTTCGCGGGCGTAGAGCGTGGTGAGGTCCGCGTCGATGCGCGGCAGGTCGTGGTGGGAGTCGACGGATGTGTCGCCGTGGCCGGGGAAGTGCTTGGTGCAGGCGGCGACCCCGGCGGCCTGCAGGCCCTCGACGTAGGCGGCGGTGTGCCGGGCGACGAGGTGCGGGTCGGCGCCGAAGGACCGTACGCCGATGACCGGGTTGTCCGGGTCGGAGTTGACGTCGGCGGACGGCGCCCAGTTGAGGTTGACGCCGCACGCGGCGAGGCGGCGGCCGAGCTCGCGGGCGACGGCACGGGTCAGCGCGGTGTCGTCGACGGTGCCGAGGGCGAGGTTGCCGGGGAAGGAGGAGCCCGTACGGACCTCCAGGCGGGTGACGTCGCCGCCCTCCTCGTCGATGGCGACCAGCACGTCCTCGCACTCGGCGCGCAGCTGCGCGGTCAGGGCCGCGAGCTGCTCGGGCGAGGCGATGTTGCGGCCGAAGAGGCCGACGGAGTGCAGGCCCTCGCCGAGCCGGCGCAGCAGCCAGCCGGGGGCGGTGGTGCCGGTGAAGCCGGGCTGGAGGACGGTGAGGGCGTCCCGGGTGAGCGTGTCCATGGGGGTGGGTACTAGCCCTTCACTGCGCCGGACGTGAGACCGCCGACCGCCTTGCGCTGGAGGATGACGAAGAGGACGAGGATCGGCACGGCGAAGAGCGAGGAGGCGGCCATGGTGGCGCCCCAGTCGTCGCCGAAGGTGGTGCGGAAGCCGGTGAGCCACAGCGGGAGGGTCTGCGCCGCGGGGTCCTTGCTGAGGATCAGCACCATGGGGAACTCGTTCCAGACGGTGATGAAGCCGAAGAGCGAGGTGGCCATCAGGCCGGGGGCGAGCAGCGGGAAGATCACCCGGACGAAGGCCTGGGTGCGGGTGCACCCGTCGACCATCGCGGACTCCTCCAGCTCCTTGGGCACGGCGGCGACGTAGCCGCGCAGCGTCAGGACGGTGAAGGGCAGCACCATGACGGTGTAGATGGCGGCGAGCGGCACCAGGCTGTTGAGCATGTCCGCGTCGCGTACGATCATGTAGTACGCGATGACCATGACCTCCCAGGGGGCCATCTGGGCCATCATCATGACGAGGATGAAGCTCTTGCGGCCCTTGAAGCGCATCCGGGCCACGGCGAACGACGCGAGCAGCGCGATGACCAGCGACAGCCCGACCGCTATGAGGGTGACGGTGAGGGAGTTGCCCACAAGCGTCCAGAAGCCGTCCGCGTCGACGGCCTTGGTGAAGTGCTCGAAGGTGGGGTTGGTGGGGAACCAGACGGGGGTGTCGCTGACGATGTCCTTGTTGGCCTTGAAGGCCGTGGCGAACATCCAGTAGACGGGGAACGCGAAGACGGTGAAGAGGACGACCGCCATCGCCCCCGGCCAGACGCGACCGAGCAGCGAACGCCTCACAGCTCGTCCTCCTCTTGCTTGAGAACCAGGCGCAGGTAGTACGCGGTCAGGGCCAGCAGGATCACGATGGTGAGGATGGAGATCGCGGCCCCCATCCCGAAGTGCTGGCCGCCCATGCCCTCCTGGAAGGCGTAGACGGGCAGGGTCTCGGTGAGCCGGTCGGGGCCGCCCTCGTTGATCGCGAAGACCTGGGTGAAGGCCTTGAAGACCCAGATGACCTCGAGGAAGGTCGTGGCGAGGAAGAACGGCTTGAGGAAGGGGAAGGTCACCGAGGTGAACTGCTTGAGGCTGCCGGCGCCGTCCAGGGAGGCCGCCTCGTACAGCTCCTTGGGGATCGTGGTCGTGGCCGCGTAGAGGTTGATCGCCACGAAGGGGACCGACTGCCAGACGATCAGCACGGTGATCACGAAGAAGGTGGACAGCTGACTGCCGGTCCAGTTGTAGCCGTGCATCGCGTGCCAGCCGAGCTGGTCCAGCACGTGGTTGACGACGCCGAAGCGCTGGTCGAAGAGCCACTGGAAGACGGTGGTCGCGGCGACGACGGGCATGGCCCAGGCGAGGACGAGGCCGAGCGAGAGCAGCAGCCGCAGCTTGGTGCCCAGGCGTGCGAGCAGCAGCCCGGTCAGACAGCCGAGCGCCATGATCAGGACGACGTTGGCGGCGGTGAAGACGACCGAGCGGCCGGTGACGGCCCAGAATTCGGAGCTGCCGAGCGTGTCGGCGTAGTTGTCGAAGCCGGTCCACTCGGTGACGTGCCGGATGAGCTGACGCTTGTTGAGGTTCTGCAGCGACAGCAGGCCGTTCTTGAGCATCGTCCAGCCGAGCAGCAGCACGGTGAGGGCGACGGCGGGGAGGATCAGCAGGTACGGGGCGCTCCGCGCGGCCCGGCCCGTGCGGGGGCGGGGCGGCGGGCCGCCGCCCTTGCCGGTCCGGGGGGCGGTGTCCACCGCCGCCTCTTCGATCTGCGCTGACATCGTCGTCCGCCTTCTCCCCTGTCAAGCGTGTCTCACGGTGGTACTTCCGCGCACGGTCGTGTGTGCGTACGGGCTTACGCGTACGGGCGTGGGCCCGTACGCACACACGACCGGTGGGGTCACTGCTTCTGGCTGAGGCGCTTGTTCATGTCGGCCTCGACCTGCTTGGCGGCCTCCTCGGGCGACTTGCCGCCCAGGACGGCCGTCATATAGGCCTTGATCGGGTTGGGCGCGTTCTCCACGGCGGCCCACTCGGCGATGAGCGGGGTGGTGCCGCCGCCCTTGGCGGCGGGGGCGGCGGCCTCGGCGGCCGGGTTGCCCTTCACGCTGGTGAGCAGCGACTCCTTGTTGGGGATCGAGCCGACCTCCTTGGCCAGGGCGGCCTCGTTCTTGTCGGACAGCGCGATCTTCAGGAACTCCTTGGCGAGCTCCTTCTTCTTGCTGCCCTCGGAGACCGCGAGGTTGGAGCCGCCGAGGAAGACGCCCTCGGGCTTGTCGGCGCTCTCACCGGGGATGGTGAAGTAGCCGATCTCCTTCTCGATCTCCGGGTTCGCCTTGATGGCGGTCTGCGCCTCCCAGCCCATGCCGATGAACGCGCCGGTCTTGCCCTTGGCGAAGACGTCGGCCTGCTGCGGGGTGGCCTCGTCCTTGTCCTTGGGCGCCTTGCTGAACGCCTGGTACTGCTTGTAGATCTCCATGGCCTTGGCGACCTTGGGGTCGGCCAGGTTGGAGACGTACTTCTTGCCGTCCTTCTTCACCAGGTCCGCGCCGGTGCCGATGGTCAGGCCGTCGAAGAAGTACCAGTTCTGGCCGGGCAGGTAGAGCGGCTCGGCGTCGCCCTTCTTCTGGATGGCCTCGAGGTCCTTGAAGAACTCGTCCCGGGTCTTCGGGGTGTCCTTGATGCCCGCGTCGGCCCAGATCTTCTTGTTGTAGATGACCACGCGGTTGGCGGCGTACCAGGGCGCCGCGTACTGCTTGCCCTCGAAGACGGAGGGCTTGTTGAGGGAGGCGGTCCAGTCCCCGCCGATCTCCTTCTTCAGGTCCTCGAGCTCGGCGAGGCCGCCGGTCTGGGCGTAGGAGGGGGTCTGGGTGTTGCCGACCTCGACGACGTCCGGTGGGCTGGACTCGGAGAGGGCCGTGGTGAGCTTCTGCTGGATGCCGTCCCACTTCTGGACCTGGATGTCGAGCTTCGCACCGGTCTTCTGTTCGAACTCGGCCTGAACGGCCTTCGTCCAGGCCGGCGGGTTCGAGCCATCCATGAACCAGACGGTCAGGGACTTCGCCTTGGAACCGTCGGCGCCGGTCTCCTTGTCACTGTCGCTGGACCCACAGGCAGCAACACTCACCAACATGGCCGCGACACCCGTCGCCGCTATGAGCCCACGCTTCACAGCACTCTCCTCAAGGACCGAATGTGGTCTTTAATGGTTTAGACCAGTGCCCGCAGCTTGGCCTAGACCTTTTGGGGTGTCAAGGGTGTATAAGAGTCGCTGTCGGCTCCGTTACCGGACCGACACCTCGAGGTCTACCTGGGCTTCTCGGCCCCCTCGGGCTCTGCCCGTGCCACCATGTGACCGCGATGGACGGAGGAGCCGGTGACGGCAGCAGGAACGGAGTCGGGAAGGCGCGACATGGCGACCGAGGGCGGCACGACGGAGGGCGGCGGCACCACGGGCGGCGCGCGGACCGCGCGCGTTCCCAAGTATTACCGGCTCAAACGGCACTTGCTGGAAATGACCGAAACCATGCCCCCCGGCACCCCCGTCCCGCCGGAGCGCACCCTCGCCGCGGAGTTCGACACCTCGCGCACGACCGTGCGGCAGGCCCTCCAGGAACTGGTCGTCGAGGGACGACTGGAGCGCATCCAGGGCAAGGGGACCTTCGTCGCGAAGCCCAAAGTCTCCCAGGCCCTGCAACTGACCTCCTACACGGAGGACATGCGGGCGCAGGGGCTGGAGCCCACCTCCCAGCTCCTGGACATCGGCTACGTCACCGCCGACGACCGCCTCGCCCAGCTCCTCGACATCGCGACGGGCGGCCGCGTCCTGCGCATCGAGCGATTGCGGCTGGCCAGCGGCGAGCCCATGGCCATCGAGACGACCCACCTGTCGGCGAAGAGGTTCCCGGCGCTGCGCCGCAGCCTGGCGAAGTACACCTCTCTCTACACGGCCCTGGCCGAGGTCTACGACGTCCACCTCGCGGAGGCGGAGGAGACCATCGAGACGTCGCTGGCCACCCCCCGCGAGGCGAGCCTGCTCGGCACGGACGTGGGCCTGCCGATGCTCATGCTGTCGCGGCATTCGGTGGACGCGCAGGGGATGCCGGTGGAGTGGGTCCGATCCGTCTACCGCGGCGACCGGTACAAGTTCGTGGCGAGGCTGCGGCGGCCGTCGGAGTGACGGCGAAGATCGCCGGACGGGCTCGAAAGCCCGTCCGGCGATCTTGTGCGGTCCAAAGGGCCGCGCCGGCTCAGGCCGCGCGGGAGAAGCGACGCGCCGCCAGGGTCAGTGCCGTCGCCGCCAGCAGGGCTACGAAGCCCATCTCCAGCGCGACCGGCGGCGTCCAGCCCGCGATCTCCACGGACTCCGCGTAGCCGCCCAGGTCCACATCGCCCGGAAGCGTCCGGCGGATGCCGTCGATCGCGTACGTCAGCGGGTTGAGCGCCACCGCGATGCCCAGCCAGCCGGGCAGCCCCCCGGGCGGGAACATCGCGCCGGACAGGAACATGAGCGGCATCAACGCCAGGCTGACCACGACCTGGAACGTCTGGATGCTCTTGATCGTGACCGCCGCGAGCATGCCGATCGTGGTGAAGGCCAGGGCCACCACGAAGACTTCGGCCAGGACCACCAGCAGCATCGGGTGGTACGGCACCCCGGCGAGCGGGGCGATGATCAGCACCATGAGGCCGTAGACGGCCCCTGTCGTGGCGCCACCCGTGCACAGGCCGAACAGCAGGCTGCTGCGCCGGACCGGTGCCACGAGGGCCTGGCGCAGGAAGCCCACCTGACGGTCCCAGACCACCGAGACCCCTACCGAGATCGCCGGTGCCTGGGTGGTCATCACGAGGATGCCCGGGAACAGGAAGCTCCGGTACTCGTCGTAGCCCTCGCCCACGACCCCCGAGGTGTCCAGGCCGGTGCCCAGGACGAGCAGGAACATCAGTGGCGTCACCAGACCCATGACCAGCTGGATCTTGTTGCGGCTCAGCCGGATCATCTCGCGGTGCCACAGCATCCTGACGGCCCGCAGATTCCTGCGGGAGGACCCGCGCGGGCCCGTCCGGGACGGCCGGGCCGGGGTGGACGTGGTGAGGCGGGCGCGGGCCCGCACCGTGCCGGTCCCGTTCACCCCTGCCTCCTGACGAGGTCCTCGAGCGTCATGGGTCCCGCCTCGTCGTCGCGGATGCTGTGGCCGGTGTAGTGGAGGAAGACGTCGTCGAGCGAGGGCGGCGTGACGCTGACCGAGTGCACCCGCACCCCGGCGTCCCCGCAGAACTTCGGGACGAACGCCGCGCCGTCGTCCACCCTCAGCCGTACCCCGTCCGGCCCCGCCTCGGCCTCGACCCCGTACCGCTCGCGCACCACCCGCGCGGTCTCCTGGTCGTCGTCCGTGCGCAGGACGACCAGGTCGGCTCCGACGACGGCCTTGAGCCCGGCCGGGGTGCCCTCGGCGACGACGAAGCCGTCGTCCATGATGGCGATCCGGTCGCAGTTCTCGGCCTCCTCCAGGTGATGGGTGGTCATGAAGAGCGTGACGTTGCGTTCGCGCCGCAGGCGGTGCAGGTGCTCCCAGATCGCCACCCGGGTCTGCGGGTCCAGGCCGGTGGTGGGCTCGTCCAGGAACAGCACCGCCGGGGTGTTCAGCAGGCCCCGGGCGATCTCCAGACGGCGGCGCATGCCACCGGAGAAGTCCCGGACGGGGGTGGCGCGGCGGTCGGTGAGCCCCACGAGCCCGAGCACGGCCGCGACCTCCGCCGCGCCCTGCCGGCGGGTGATCCCGAAGAGCTCGGCGTAGAAGCGCAGGTTCTCCTCGGCCGTCAGGTCCTGGTCGAGGGTGGACTCCTGGAAGACCAGACCGATGTGGTCCCGGACCTCGTCCGGCTGTGCGACCACGTCGAAACCGGCGACCTCGGCCCGCCCCGCCGTGGGGGCGAGCAGGGTGCACAGCATGCTGATCGTGGTGGTCTTGCCCGCGCCGTTGGGGCCGAGGAACGCGAAGGCGGTGCCGGCGGGCACGCTCAGGTCGAGGCCGGCCACGGCCACGGTGTCGCCGTAGACCTTGCCGAGGTCCTCGGCGCGGACCGCGACGTCCGCGTCCGGGGCGCTCATGACGCCTCCTCCTGCCGCAGCCGTACGGCCATCACGGTGCGGAACCGGGACAGGTCCCCCGGCTCCCCCACGGGCTCGCCGTCCACCTCGACCCAGGCGTGGGCGCCGAACGGGTCGGTGCGGAAGCCGGTGCACCAGTCGGGCCACCGGCCGTGCATCCGGCACAGCAGGGCGGCGGCGACCGACCGCTGCAGGCAGCCGAGCCCCGCGCAGCGGGTGCTCACCGTCACCGCCGCCTGCCGGGCGTACAGGGCCTGGTCACGGGTGGCCGGGCGGCTGCCGCGGCTGAGCAGGCGCAGCACTTGGCGCAGCCGGCGCGGCGAGAGCCTTTTGGTCAGCAGCAGCGCCACGCCGGTGGCGAGCCGCGCGCCGACCTGGCCGCGCCAGGACAGGCCGGCGGCGCGGCGTTCTCCGGTCACGGGAATCGTCATGCCGTCACCACCAGGTGGGCCTTGCCGAGGGCGGCCACGAGCCGGCGTACGTCGGCGAGGGCCCGGGAGGCGGCGTCGGGCGCGTTCCGGGTCAGTTCGGCCGCGGCCTCCTCGGGGGAACGGCCGTCCAGGAGCAGTCTCAGCGTGACGGCGCCCGAGCTGTTGAGGTGCCAGTAGCGCCCGCTGTGCTCGTCCAGCAGCACCAGGCCCGCCTCGGTGTCGGTGGCGATCACGGTCCGGGCGAGTGCGAGGGTCATCGTGGTTCTCCCACGGGGTGCGGGGCGGCGCTGGGCGAGCGCAGCCAGGCCTCGCACGCCACCGTGTTCTCGAACTGGGACAGGTGATGGCTCTCGGGGGACGGGGCGAGGAACGCGGTGCGCAGGGCGTCGGCGTTGACCAGGCCGCGTTCGGCGAGCCGGAGATCGGTGCACAGGTCGAGGAAGCGGTCCCGGTTGCGGCGGACGCCCTCGTGGAGTTCGGCGCTGAACTCGCCCTTGGAGCGGCGGTCGAGGATGTCGGCGGGCACGGTGCCGCGCATGGCCGCGGTCAGCAGGGGCTTGAACCGTCCGCGGACCATCCGGTCGGACAGCCGCACCGACATCGCCGCCTCGACGACGCGGTCGTCGAGCATGGGCGCGTCCCACTCCACGCCCGAGGCGGCCATGGCGCGCCGGGTCTGCCGGATGAGCCTGCCGTCGTATCCGGTGAATTCCAGCAGCTGGTGGCGGAGCCGGTCGGGATCGAGCGGCGCCGTCCCCGCCTCGGCCGCCTCGCGGTACAGCTCGCGTACGAGCGCCACGGCGGCCGACGTGGCCCAGGGCGGCATGCGGGAACCGCCCGTCCAGCCCAGGTCGAGGTGGGGCGGCCGCGGCGGTGGGGCGGTCAGCCGGCGTGCGCTCGCCATGAGGGCGTGCGGGAAGTCGCCGCGGTCGGCGAGCGCGCGGACGGTGGCGGCGAGCGGCCAGCGGTTGAGCAGCCGGTGGCGCTGGATGACCGGCAGGGACCGGAGCGGGTGCCGACGGGCGAGGGACCACAGGTAGGAGGGGGTGGAGCCGAAGAGTTCGTCGCCGCCCAGGCCCATCATGTGCAGCGACGAGCCGTCCTCGGCGGCGGCCCGGGACAGGTCCGTCAGGTGGGCCGCCCCCGAGGACCACAGGGCCGGCCCCTCGCCCGTGTCCAGGGCCCGGCCCGGGTCGGTCTCGACGTCGAACCAGTTCGCCTCGCGGGACTTGGGAATCCAGTGGTGGCGGGCGCGCGGCAGCCGGTCGGCGGCGCGGCGGGCCCAGAGGGTGTCCTCGTTGGCCTCGTCCAGGGGTGCGACGTGGTAGGTGGACAGCTCGTCCGTCCGCGCCTCCGCGATGAAGCACAGGCAGGTGGAGTCGAGCCCGCCGGAGAGGTCGGCGCTCACTCTCCCGGGGCGGCCGGTCCGCAGGGCCACGGCCTCGGTGAGGGCGTCCCGTACGGCGGCCGCGGCGTCCGCGAGCGGGAGGTCGTCCGGCGGCGGGTGCCACCAGCGGATCTGCCGGCCGCTGCCGTCGGCGCGCAGGTGCAGCCAGTGCCCGGGGGTCAGGGCCTCCACCCCGGTCCACACGGAGCGCTGGGTGAGCGGCCAGGGCGGCAGGGGGTCGAGGAGCTGGAGGGCGAGCGCGCTCTCGTCGGCACCGGCGCCGGTCAGGGCCGCCAGCAGGGCAGGGCTGCTGGCCGCCACGCTCACCCCGCGGGTACGGGCGGTGAAGATGTGGCGTGCGGTGGAGAGCGAGCCCTGGGCCCGTACGTCGCCGTCGAGGCTGGCGACGAGGTGGACGCTGCCGGGCACGCTCCGTGCCAGGGCGTCCAGGCCGTACGGGGAGGTGGCGCGTTCCAGCGCCCGGGCGAGCCCCTGGGTGTTCTTCGGGAGGTGCCCGAACACCGCGATCCGGTAGGGCCCTTCGGTCACCAGTAAGACGTCCCGGTCAGCCCACCGGCCGACCAGCCACGGCCGCCCGGAGTGATGCGGTATCGAACGGGCCCCGGCGAACGCGGAATTTCCCGTGATGAGGTTTTCTGCTTCCGGGTGGTCCGGAAGGACGGTGAAGTCCATTTCCCCCTGCCATTGTTCCGGCCGCTGTGCGCGGGGCACACGGAAATCGACGGTGGCGGAAGGACGGTCGATGCCGTTCACCGCCACCGTCGGGTCATTCCGGCCTCAGGTGTCAGCCGATGCAGATGAACGCACGGCCGCAGCCGGCGAAGTCACGGCAGCTGCCCCACGGGCTGCAGAGGGTGAGCTCCTCGAAGTCGCCGATCTCGACGAGGGTCGGGGGCTCGTAGACGGTGTTCTCCATGGTGTCCTCCGGTGAATCGGATAGGAATCGAATGCGAGCAGTTGTTTCGCACTCGCTATCGACCGAACACCGGGAATCTAACGTGGAATTGGTCCCGTACCAGCGGGACTCCGGGCCCTCGCGGGTCCCTATTGCGGGTCCCTGATCGTGGTCCCGCGCCAGGGACCGGAGCGGGACCGCGGACAGCCCTCAGGCGTCGCGGCGGCGGAGCACGAGGAGCCCGCCGACGAGGGCCGCGGCCGTCCAGAGGACCAGGACCAGCAGGCCGGCCCACGGCCCGAGCACGGAATCCGCCTGCTCGCCGACCGTCATGACCTGCGAGCCGGCCCGGTCGGGCAGATAGCGTGCGACCTCCCGGAGCCCGGGGACGGCATTGGCCACCGGGGAGAAGACGAAGACCACGGAGAACAGCAGCGACAGCGAGAGTGCCGTGCCGCGCAGCATCGTGGCGACTCCCAGGGAGAACAGGCACATCAACGTGAGGTAGAGCGGGGCGCCGAGCACGGCGCGCAGGGCCTCTCCCTCACCGAGCGAGACGCCGTGCGGCCCCAGCGCCTGCTGCGAGGCCAGGAAGCAGGCGAAGGACATGACCAGGGACAGCGGGAAGGCCACGACGGCGGCCGAGGCGATCTTCCCGACGTAGAAGAGGCCGCGCGAGGGGACGGCCGCCAAAGACACCCGGATCATGCCGCTTCCGTATTCGCCGCTGATCAGCAGCACACCGAACGCGAGCAGGGCGAGCTGGGCGAACTGCACGCCGACGAAACCGGAGTTGACCGGGTCGAAGTCGTCCACGACCATGTCGCTTCCGGTGTCGATGGCATGCCGGACGGAGATGTTGTTGATCAGCGCGATGCCCACGCTCACGACGAGCGCCAGCGCCAGCGCGCCGAGCGTCGACCAGAGCGTACGGATCTTGGTCAGTTCGGCCCTGACGACGGCCGTGGGCGCGTTGCCGGTCATGACGCCCACTCCCCCGCCACGGTCGCCGCCGCCCGGTACTCCGCCGCGTGCGACGTGAGCCGGAGGAACGCCTCTTCCAATGAGGACTGCTGGGCGCTCAGCTCGTCCAGGGTGATGCCCCTGTCGGCCGCGATCCGGCCGATGGCGGCGGTGTCGGCCTCCTCCACGGTCATGGTGCCGTCCACTTCGCGGACCGCGTGCAGGCCGGCCTCCTCCAGCGCCGCCCGCAGCAGCCCGGGCTGGGGGGTGCGGATGCGCACGGAGGGGCGGCAGTTGTCGGCGATGAAGCCGGCCATGCTGGTGTCGGCGAGCAGGCGTCCCCGGCCGATGACGATCAGATGGTCGGCGGTGATGGCCATCTCGCTCATCAAGTGGCTGGAGACGAAGACCGTCCGACCCTCGGCGGCCAGCTTCTTGAGCAGGGTCCTGATCCAGCGCACCCCCTCCGGATCGAGGCCGTTGGCGGGCTCGTCGAGGATCAGGATCCCCGGGTCCCCGAGCAGTGCCGCGGCCAGGCCGAGCCGTTGGCCCATGCCCAGGGAGAAGCCGCCCGCGCGCCTGGCGGCCGCCGGCTCGAGGCCGACCAGCTCCAGCACCTCGCGCACCCGCCGCCGGCCGATGCGGTTGGTCTGGGCCAGCCACAGCAGGTGGTGGTAGGCGGTGCGGCTGCGCTGCGCCGCCTTGGCCTCCAGCAGGGCTCCCACGTGCCGGATCGGTTCGCGCAACTGCCCGTAGTGCCGTCCGTCGAGCAGTACCCGGCCCCGGAGCGGGTGGTCGAGGCCCATCGTGATCCGCATGGTCGTCGACTTGCCGGCGCCGTTGGGGCCGAGGAAGCCGGTGACGGTGCCGGATTTCACGGAGAACGACAGGTCGTCGACGGCGACCGTGCTTCCGTATCGTTTCGTCAGCTCCTGGATTTCGATCACCCTTCGACGATCCCGCACCGGGGGCTCGCTGCCATCGGCCCGCCAACCGATCGCCCGCCTCCGACCGGGGGCCGAGGAGGGGCGGCACGGGCACGCCAACTCCCCCTGCGGTAGGTCATTCCCGGGGCGGAGGTACGGCGGCGGGTCGCGCAGTAAGGTCACCGGGTGGTTGACGACTGGAGCGGGCGGGCCGGTCCCGGCCTGCCCGACGAGGGCGCCCGGGCCGTGGTCCGGCGGCTGCGCCCGCGCGAACTGCTGGCCCTGGACGTCCTGGCCGCGGTCGTGCTCGTGGCGGCGTTCCTCGCGATGTCGGGCGCGTCCGCCACGGGCTCCGCGGCCCCGCCGGCGGCCCGGGTGACGCTGGCGGCGCTGATGGGCCTGCCGGTGGCCGTGCGCAGGCTCTGGCCCGTGCCCGTGTGCGCGGTGACCGCCGTCGCCTCGCTGGTGGCGGCGCTGTCCGGCGTGGTGCCGGAACCGTTCCTCGCGGTGGCGCTCGCGCTGTACTGGGTGGCGGTCACGGCCCCGCGCGCACGGTGGGTGCCCACCCCGACCATCGGCCTGGTCAGCGTCGTCTTCCTGCTCGCCGTCGTGCTGGCGGGCACGTCCACATGGGAGCCGGGGGCCCTGCCGATGCAGGTCGTGGGGGTGGCCCTGGCCGGAGCGGCGTGGGCGACCGGCCGTGCGGTCCGGGAACGGCGGGCCTACGCCGCGCGGTCGGCGCAGCAGCTCGCCGACCGTGCCGTCGCGGAGGAGAGGCTACGGATCGCCCGCGAGCTGCACGATGTCGTCGCGCATCACATCGGGGTGATCGCGGTGAAGGCTGGGGTCGCCCATCACGTCCTGGCCAAGCATCCGGAGGCGGCGGGCGAGGCGCTGGGCGTCATCGGGACGGCGAGCCGCGCCGCGCTCGCCGAGATGCGCCACATGCTCGGCGTCCTGCGCTCCGACGGCACGACGGACGAGGAGGTCGCCGACCTGCGGCCCTCGCTCGGGCTGTCGGAGCTGTCCGGTCTGGTCGAGCACGCCGCGGCGGCGGGCGTGGAGGTCGAGGTGCGCGCCCGGGACCTCCGGGGGCTGCCCGGGACGGTGGACCTCTCGGCGTACCGGATCGTTCAGGAGGCCCTGACCAATGTCATGAAGCACGCGGGGCCCACCCGCTGCCGGGTCGAGCTGGACACCGACGAGCAGGGCTTGCGGATCCGGGTGACCGACGACGGCCCCCGCAGGCGGCCGCACCCCCGCCCGGGCGACGCGCCCGGCCACGGCCTGCTGGGCATGCGGGAGCGGGTGGCCCTCCACGGCGGCGACTTCCGCGCGGGCCCCCGGCCCGAAGGGGGCTTCGCGGTGAGCGTGCGGCTACCCTTCACGCGGCAGGCGGGCTGAGGGGAGGCGGCGGTGGGCGAACCGATGCGAACGGACGGGATCGCGGGGCACGTCGGGGAGCGGGTGCCGGCGGAACCCGTACGCGTACTGATCGCCGACGATCAGGCCCTGCTCCGGGGCAGCTTCCGCGTCCTGGTGGAGGCCGAGCCCGGCCTCACCGTGGTGGGCGAGGCCGGGACGGGCGCCGCGGCCGTGGAACTGGCCCTGCGCACCAGGCCGGACGTCGTCCTCATGGACGTGCGCATGCCCGAGATGGACGGCATCGAGGCCACCCGGCTCATCCGCGACACTCCGGAAGCGTCCGACGTCCGGGTCCTGATCCTCACCATGTTCGATCACGACGCCTATGTGTTCAGCGCCCTGCGCGCCGGGGCGAGCGGCTTCCTCCTCAAGGACGTCTCACCCGTCGAACTCCTCCAGGCGATCCGCGTGGTGGCCTCGGGAGAGAGCCTGCTGGCCCCGAGCGTGACGCGGCGCCTGGTCGCCGAGTTCTGCCGGCGGCCGGAGCCCGCGCCCCGGGTCCCCACCGAACTGGGCGGGCTGACGGCCCGCGAGCACGAGGTGCTCACCCTGGTCACCCGCGGCCTGGCGAACGGCGAGATCGCCCGGCGGCTGCACGTCAGTCCCGCCACGGTGAAGACCCATATCGGCCACCTCTTCGACAAGCTCGGCGTCCGGGACCGCGTCCAGCTGGTGATCATCGGCTACGAGACGGGCATCATTTCGCCGGGCAACCGCTGAGGAGGCCCGCCTCGGCGTCCCGCGCCCGCATCGCCGCCGACGTACGGTCCTTGACCTCCAGCTTCCGGAACAGCCGGGTGACGTGATTCTTGATCGTCTTCTCGGAGAGCACGAGGGAACGGGCGATACGCCTGTTGTCCCAGCCCCGGGCGATGTACTCGAGGATTTGCAGCTCGCGATCGGTGAGCGAGGGAAAGGCCGCCCGGCTCGGCACACCGTCGGGCGGGGAGAAATACGTCCCCAGCCGCGCGGCGACGGACGGACCGAATACGGCCCCGCCGTCGGCCACGACCTGAATGGCCCGGAAGAGCTCCTCGCACGAGATGCACCTGGAGACGTATCCCTGCGCCCCCGCACGTACCGCGGCGACGACCGCCGCCTCCTCCTCCGCCCCCGACGACACCACCAGAACCCGTGGTGCCCGTCCTCCCGGCGCCGCACCCCCGGCTATGGTCCGGACCAGATCGCTGCAGGTGCCCGAATGCGGTGCGCCGACCAGAACGACATCGGTGCCCCCGGAACTGCGGAGCCGCTCCCGTACGTCCGTCCCGAAATCCGACCCTTCTCCTACCACCGCAACGTCGTAGGCCTGTTCCGCGGCGGCACGGACCCCCATGCGGTACATGGCGTCCTCGTCGATGAGAAAGAGCTTTACGGTCACGCCTTACCCCCTGTTGACCAGGAGCAGTACGACTGAGCTCCTGGGCCCCCGTTGCGCTACGGCGACAACCCGGCCCGAATGCCGCTGCCATTCCGTGCCACCGTGGCTCCCCCGTCGGCCAACACGCGGATCACCTTAAGGGATTGTTTCTGCAGCGTGAACCCTGATTTTTGTCGGATTGCGCCCCTCCGCACCCGGTCCGCAATCCGCATCGGCATCTCTTCATCCGCCGATAACGTTCCTCACCTGTGCAGTCGACCCACCCCCCGTTCAGCGGCCGCCGTTCCGCCTGCGGCGTGCGGCAGGACCGCATCTTTACGGTGCGGGCCGGGACGGACGGGCACGGCCGCGGCGGCCCGCGAACCGTCGCGACCCGGGGGTGAGCAAGGCGAAGATCACCGCGTACGGTATCGGAATGAGCCAAGCCGTCGATGCTGTCGATGCAGCCGCGATCGCCCTGAACGAGCGTTCCTGGACCCCTTCGGACTACGAGCTGGCCCTGGGCCGGGACTTCTTCTCCCGCCGCGACGGGCTGCCGCAACGCCTGCTGCCGGGCATGCCCGCGTGCCCCACCCCCCAGGGCTGGGGCACTCAGCACGTGCTGTGGCTGGAGGACGTCTCCTACCTTGCCGACGAGATGCTGGCGGCCTGGCAGTCATGGCTGCCGGCCAGCCACATGATGGCCCTCCTGGGCGCCTACGGCGGCCTGGCCGCGTCGGTCCGGCCGCTGTCGGCCCAGCTGGCGCAGGCGTGGGAGGCCGAGTGGTCGGGCCCGATAAGCCCCCAGGAGACCTCATGGTGGGAGGACTGGCACCTCCCGCCGGAACAGCGACAGCAGGTCGACGCGCTGACGGACCGCCTGGTGCTCGTCGGCTCGGTGATGGTCATGGCCGTGAACCAGGGCGGAACGGCCGGCTGACGCTCGCGGTGCCCGCGCTCACTGCGTGACGGTGAGCACGATGTCCACGGTGATGCCGTCGGGAGTGGCAAGGCGCAGGACGTAGGTGCCGGGGTGCTGACCGGCGTGGATCGGCGGCAGCGCGATCACGCCGTCGGCTCCCGGCGCCGGGAGGACGAGGGTGCGGACGGGCGCGCCGTCCGCGCCCGTGAAGTACGGCCCGACAGCGTTCTCGACGGTGTCCTCGGCGGCGCTCTCCTTGCCCGTGATCAGGGTCGCGGTGACCTTCGTCCCGGTGGCGGGCTCGGCGTAGCGGGTGGCCTTGACCCGCACGTCTCCGGTGAAGTCGCCGCCGGCCGCGGCAGGCGGGGGCTGCTGGCCGAGCAGCGTCAGGGTGTCGGCGGTGGCGGTGGGAGCGAGGCGGACGGTCACCCGGAAGGCGACCCCCTGGCCGGGCCTGCCCTGGACAGTCGCCTTGATCTCGAAGCCACCGGGCCGGTCGCCGAGGCGGAGCGCCGGAACCGTGGCGATGCCGTGCCCGTCCGCGGCGACGGTGACGCCTACCGCTGCGCCGGGGAAGCGTTCGCTGTCGCCCCCGACGATCTCGAAGGTGACGTCCGCGCCCGGGACGCCGTCGCCGTAGGCGTTCACGGCGCGGACCTGGAGGCTCGGGCCGAGCTCCTGCCCGGTCTCGGCCGCAAGGCTCCGGTCCCCGACGGCCTCGAGCCGGGTGACGACGCGGGGATCAGGCTTGGGCTCGGGCTTGGGTTCGGGCTCGGGCTTCACGTCGGGCCGGGGCGACGGCTTGGACGCCGGCTTGCCGGTCGGCGTGGTGGCCCGCTCGCCGGGCCGGCTGCCGGTCCGCACCGGAACGACCGTCCGGCTGACGCTGCCGCTGCCGCCCGTGGGGTCGGGACGGTACGGGGTGGCAGGAGTGTCGTCGGGCAGGGCCGTGACCTTGCCGCCCTGGTACGTACGCATCCATTCCAGCACGGCGTTGACGTACTCGCGCGAGTTGTTGTAGCTCAGGATGGCCTTGTCGAGGTCGGCCGCGTTGCTCAGGTTGCGGTCTCCGGCGCACAGGTAGCGGGCGGTGCCGAGGGCGGCGTCGTAGATGTTGTTCGGGTCCTTGACCCCGTCGCCGTTTCCGTCGGCGCCCCAAGTCGCCCATGTGGACGGGATGAACTGCGTGGGCCCGACGGCCCGGTCGTACTCGGTGTCCCCGTCCCACCGCCCGCCGTCGGTGTCCCGGATCAGCGCGAACTGCTTCCCGTCCAGGCGCGGCCCCCGGATGGCCTTCTCGGTGGTCCCGTCGGTGCGCAGCCCGTAGCCCGAGGCGTGCACGGATTCGACGCGCCCGATCCCGGCGACCAGCTCCCAGGGAATGCGGCACCCCGGCTGGCTCGCGGCCAGCGCCTGCGCGGCCTTCTTGTACGCGTCCAGAGCGGTGACCGGAATACCGGCTTCACCGTTGGCCGACAGGCCGAGCTGCGGGGGCTTCCGAAGATCGGGGAGGACGAGGTTGGGCACACCCCTGGGCTGTGAGCCCTGCGCGCTGTCCGGTCCGGGAGCGGCCGGGTCCGCCTGTGCGGTGAGCGGCCCCGCGGCGGCGGCCGTGGAGAGGGACGCGGCGAGGGCGATCCCACACAGCCCGCGGCGGGTGCGGCCGGTGAGGTGGAGGGGGGCGAGCTTCATGGGGCGGCGGTTTCCTGACGTACGTACTGCGGTGCTGCGTAGCGACGCGGGTGTGGGGCCGGCACACGGGGTGCCGGCCCCACGGGACGAATCAGCGCTTCAGGTCACTGTTCCAGGCCTTCACGGGGGCGTTGAAGCCGCTCCCGCTGCTGGTGAAGGTCCACAGAGCGGCCGACGCACGGCCGTCGGAGCCCTGGCCGTAGGCGTAGGTGACGCTGACGTCGGCCTTGCCGTCGCCGTTGAAGTCACCGGTGGCGAGCTCGCTCGCGGCCCAGTTCCAGCTGTCGACCGTGGTTCCGCTCTCCCAGACCTTGCGCGGGTCGGTGAAGCCGTCCTTGGTGCCGGAGAAGACCCACAGGCCGGTCTTGCTCTTGCCGGAGACCGTGCCGTAGTCGTACAGGACGGCAATGTCGGCCTTGCCGTCGCCGTTGAAGTCACCGGCCGCGACCTTGCTGGCCTTCCAGCTCCAGCTGCGGCCCTCCCAGGTCAGGCTGTTCCAGACCTTGCGGTGCTCGACGAAGCCGTTGCTGTTGTCGGCGATGAGCCACAGGGCCGTCTCGTTGCGGCTGTCGGAGGTCGTGCCGTTGCCGTAGAGGACGGCGATGTCGCTCTTGCCGTCGCCGTTGAAGTCACCGGCGACCATCTTGCTGCTGTTCCAGTTCCAGCTGGTCGAGCCGCTCTCCCACGCCTTGCGGGGTTCGCCGAAGCCGTTGCCGTCGCTGGTGAAGGTCAGCAGGCCGCTCTCGTTGCGGCTTCCGTTGTTGCCGTAGTTGTAGAGGACGGCGATGTCGGCCTTGCCGTCGCCGTTGAAGTCACCGGACGCGACCTTGCTGGCGTCCCAGTTCCAGCTCTTCCAGGTGCTGGAACCGCTCTCCCAGACCTTCACGGGGGCGTTGAAGCCGGTCCCGTTGCTGGTGAAGGTGAACAGACCGGTGCTGCTTCGGCCGTCAGGGGTCTTGCCGTAGTTGTACAGCGCGCCGATGTCAGTCTTGCCGTCGCCGTTGAAGTCACCGGACGTCAGCTTGACGGCGTCCCACCGCCAGCTGTCCGAGCCGGTGCCCCACACGGCGCGCGGCTCCTTGAAGCCGTCGCCGGTGGCGGTGTGCACCCACAGCGCCGCCCGGCCCCGGCCGTCCTTCGACGGACCGTAGTCGGTCAGCATGGCGACATCGGCCTTGCCGTCACCGTCGAAGTCGCCCGTGGTCGTCGCGTAGCGCTTCGGGAGACCACGAACCTGCTGGATCCAGAAGCCGACGTCGTCGGTCCGGCTCGCGACGGCGCCCTTGCGGGTCTCGTCCTCGTTGCCGAAGCAGCCGCCCTGCCAGGAGGCACTGCTGACGGCGACCAGCTCCTCGCGCCCGTCGCGCTCCCGGACCACCGGCCCGCCGGTGTCGCCCTTGCAGACGGCCTCGTCCTTGCCGGTGATGTCGAGGCTGGTGCCCTTCACGGCGTCGACGCCGAAGGCACCCGAGTGCACACGGTCCGGCACCCACTCGTCCTTGGTACGGCCGTAGCCGGCGACCCGCAGGGTGTCGCCCTTGGCGGGGGCGACGGAGCCGAGTGTGGCGGGCTTGACGTCGGCGACGGGGGCGGCGAGCCGCACCATGACGAGGTCGCGGTCGTCACGCGGGACCAGCTCGACGACGTCCCGCACTTGCCCGGCCCCGACGGTCGCCTGGGTCTTCAACTGCGGCGCGCCGGGGGCGACCTTGGCGCCCGGCTGCGTGGTGTCGGCGAAGCAGCTGCCGGCGGTCAGCACCCACTGCACGTCGACGAGCGTGCCGGTGCAGGCGCGCTTGCCTTCGCCGATGTCGAGCTTGACGGTCGAGACGTACTGGCCGTCCTTGGCCGCATCGCCGGTGACGGCGTGCGCGGGGGCGGCGACCAGCGCACTGGACGCGACGGCGGTGGTGAGGAAACCAGCTGCCCACGCTGCGCGCGAACTACTGCGGTTCATATGTCTTTCCTTGAGGGGGTGGCGGCGAGCGTGGGCAGGACACGCTCAGGTCCGGCCACCGGGTGCGATGACCGGACCGTGATGGGCATCGGCCTCAGCCGACGAGCTGGACCTCGCCGTGCGTGCCGGCGGCGTCGATGCCGGGGTAGTAGCTGACGTTGCCGTCGTTCCACCCGACGAGGACGTCGTTCGGGCCCTTGCCGGGGGCGGTGAAGGAGCCGACCGTCAGCGTCTGGGCGTTCTTCCACGCCGAGTCGACAGGCCGGACGGTGATCCGGCTGCCGTGATAGCCGGCGGTGTCGACTCCCGGGAAGACCTGCGCCTGGCCGTCGTTCCAGCGGATGAGGAGGTCGGCGGTCTTCTTGCCGGTGAACTCGCCGGCACTGATCTGGACGGCGTTCTTCCAGCCGTTGTCCGCCTTCGTCAGCTGGGTCCAGCCGCTGAGGCCCTTGGTGCCGATGTCGGAGTACATCGACGTCGAGCCGTCCTCCCAGAGAACGAGAACGTCGTCGCGCAGGGAGTTCTCGGTGTAGCGGCCGGCCGTGATCAGCCGGGCGTTCTTCCAGAACGGGTTGTCACCGCCACCGGGGCGGAGCGTCTTCTCGTCGTGGACGCCGTTCTGGTCGACGTGCATGTACGTCGAGACCTTGCCGCTGGCCCAGCGGACGGTGATGCCGTCGGAGCCGTCCTCGGTGAACTTGCCACCGGTGACCGCGCGGGCGTCCGTCCAGTAGCTGCCCTTGCCCGCGATCTTGTACTCGGCGGAGAAGGGCTGCTTCGGATCGTCGTGGTCGGCGCCCTGGAAGAGAGTGGCCTCGCCGTCCTTCCAGACGACGAACAGGTCCATGCGGCGCTTGCCGTCGTTCGACCCACCGGTGAAGTAGCCGGAGGCGGTGTAGGCGGCGTACTTCCAGCTCGAGCGCGGCAGCAGCGTGCGGGAGGAGACGGACTGGACCCAGCCCGCGATGTCGTCGACACGCGTGTCGACGGCACCCTTGCGCATCTCGTCCTCGTTGCCGAAGCAGCCGCCCTGCCAGGACGTGCTGTTGACGCCGACGAGCTCGTAGCGTCCGCCGACCTCACGGAAGGCGGGGCCACCGGTGTCGCCCTTGCAGACGGCGGCGTCAGCGCTCGCACCGGCGAGTTCGACGGAGCCGTCCCGCAGGGCACTCACAGTGAACTTCGCCGAGTGCAGCTTGTCGGGAACCCACTCACCCTTGGTACGGCCGTAGCCGGCGACGCGCAGCTCCTCGCCCTGCGCGAGCGGCTTGAAGCCGATCTCGGCGGGGGTGACACCGCTGACGGGCTTGGCCAGCTTGGCCATCACCAGGTCGCGGTCCTCGCGCGGGACGAGCTCGACGACGTCCTGGACTTGACCAGTGCCGCTGGACAGGTCGGTCCGGCCGATGGTGGCGGTCGTCTTGAGCTTGGGGGCACCGGCGGCGACCTTACCGCCCTGAGCGGAGCCGTCGGCGAAGCAGCTGGCAGCGGTGACGAGCCACTGCTTCTCGACGAGGGCGGCGGTGCAGCTGCGCTTGCCGTCGCCGATGTCGAGTTTGGCGGTGAAGGTGTACGAAGCATCCTTGGCCTCATCACCGATGACGGCCTGGGACGGGGTGGCGGTGAGTACGCCGGCCACGACGGCCGTCGCCAGGACTCCTGCCAGCGAAGCTACGCGAGAACGCATATCGGGCACGTTGATTTCCGTGAGGTGGTGGTGTGGGTACCGAAGTCAGGCTCGACCTCGGAGCTAACGGCTGGCGATGATCTCGATCAGCGTGTGTTCCCGGCCTGCGGGGTCGGCGGTCTCCCCGATGGCTCGCCAGGAGTTCTTCGGGATGTCGAAGGACGCCTGCTTGTCACCGACCTCCATCTTGACCTTGGCCGCATGGTCACTGCTCTGAACACCACCGACCGAAGGAACCTCCAGAGAGAGGTATCCCTTGTTGCCGACGACCTTGAAGCAGAAGTCATCGCGGTCGCGCGCAATGAACTTGAGCAGGTTGGGGCTGCTGCCGCACTCGGCAAGAAGGATGTGCCCGTCCCCGCGCTTCAGCTTGAGCCCCTTCTCCTTGAAGATCTTTTCCGCGTTCGGGTAGGAGAAGTCCTCAACCGCCGAGGGAGGCTGTTCAGTCGATCCCTGGGCAGCCCGTGGTGCGCCGGCGCCGTTCACGGCACTGGCCCCTCCCGCAAGCAGGAGGGCGCTACCGACGAGGGCGCCGCCTGCGAGGCCGACGGCCAGCAGGCGTGTGGGTATCCGCACGATGACTCGCATTTCAACTAGTTGGCCTGAATGGGACAGAACACCCCATCGGCATGCATGACTATCACCTGACATCAGACCGACTCAAGCCTGGCGAATGTTATTGAACCGTCACCATGGCGATCCCGCCGAAGAGTCACCTATCGATTGACTTGCCTGATGGGTCATCAATCTTTCTCTCGCCGGGGCGAGTTGCGAGCAGAGGCGGAATCGCCACCGTAGGCCATTTCTTTAAAAATCCACGATTTGCCTTCACTTTTCCTCACCTTTGCCTATGCGATCATGCTTGGCGGCGCGTGGCCACGCCCCCTCTTGCCTTCAATAAGCGATCCCAAAGGGGGAAACACCTGACATGCGACTGTCAATCGCGTCGCGCCAGCTGAGGCATACGCGCAGAAGGCTGGCCGAGCTGGCTGCCATGACCACGGCAGCAGTCGTCTTCGGAACTTCCGTGGCAGCAGCGCTCCCTGCACAGACGGGAGAGTCAGCGCTTCCGGAAAATGCCCGGGCCCAGGCCGTGGAAGCCTGGAAGACCGGCGGTACGGCGACCAAGCGCGAAGCCGTCAAGGCCCTGGCCGGCTCCCCCGCAGATATGCGTGCCTTCCTCAGGGATGCGAGGCACCGGTCCCAGGTCGAGGATGCCCGTTACGCCATCCTCAAGACGATGGCGAGTGCCGGAAAGGGTGTCTCCGCAGCGGCCGACAAGGCACTGTCCGGCTCCGACGAGGACGTACTCGCATTCGTCAAGGATGGATTCCAGAATCCGCTGCAGGACGACAGGCGCTTCGCGGTCCTGCGGGCCATGAACGGGGGCGGCAAGGCCGTCAATCGTGAGGGCCAGCGCGCCCTCGACAAGGGCACGCCCGAGGTTCTGGACACATTCCTTCAGGAGGGCCTGGAGAAGGCCACCAACGAGGACAACCGGTTCGAAGTACTGCGTGTCATGAACTCCGGCGGCCCCGCTGTGAAGCAGGCCGCCGAGCGTGCCATGAACGGGGATGCCGGCGATATAGCCGAGTTTCTGGAGCGTGGCCTGGACCTGGCCCGGGCACGCGACCAGGAGACGATGACGGTCACGCAGCTGGCCCAGGTCGCCACCGAGGCCGGTAAGAAGGCCAAGGCGGAGACCGACGCGGCGCTGGAAGCCTCCGCCGTCGCCGACAAGGCCGCGGCGAGGGCCAAGGAAGCCGCCGAGGAGGCGGCTCGGGAGACCGCCGCGGCCAAGTCTGACGCCGACAAGGCCGGCCGTTTCGCCACGAAGGCCGCCCAGGCGGCCGAAGGTGCTGCCGAGGCGGCCCGCACCGCCATCCGTGCGTCGAACAATGCGGTGTCCGCGGCCCGTACGGCGGCCCGTGCGGCTTCCAACGCCGCTTCGGCCGCTGCCGCCGCCGGCCAGGCCGCGGCCCGCGCCTACCAGGCGGCGAACGCCGCCATGGCGGACGCCGGCCAGGCCAAGGCGGCCCGCCAGGCCGCCGAGCTGGCCCGGAACGCCGCAGCGGGTGCCCGCACCGCCGCGGCCGCTGCCGACCAGGCGGCGAACGCGTCCGCAGCGGCCGGCCAATCCGGCGCAGCGGCGGCCAGTGCCGCCCGCAACGCCGCCGCCGCGGCCGAGGCCGCCGCGGAGTCGAGCGGACACGCCGGTGTCGCCCAGGCTGAGGCGGCCCGCGCCAAGCAGGCGGCGGCCACCGCCCGCTACGAGGCCGACCGCGCGACCCGCGCTGCCGGCAACGCGGTCTCCTTGTCGAACCAGGCGGCTGCCGCCGCCCGTGCCACCCGCACGGCGGCCAACGACGCGGCCCGGCACGCGGACGCGGCGGCCAAGGCCGCCGACAAGGCCGCGGACGAGGCGGGCAAGGCCCAGGACGCGGCCGACAAGGCCAAGGCGCACGCCACCGCCGCGCTCGAGGCCGCCAAGACGGCGGGCGACGCGACCAAGCAGGCCGAGACCGTGTTCAAGGTCGCCCGCGAGGCCGAGGAAAAGATGCTGCAGGCGGACCTCGCTGCGGCCCTCGACGACGCGCGAGGCCGCAAGGCCTTCGAAGACGAGATGCGGTCGGTCGTCGACAAGCAGCAGACCCAGGCTGCCCAGACCGACGAGACCACCAAGAAGCTGATCTCCGAGGCCGGCGAGAAGCAGGACAAGGACGCCCCGGGCGCGGCGAAGCTGGCCCGTCAGGCGGCCGTCAACCTGCTGTCGAGCACGGGCACCTGGACCCGTGCGGCGGCCGAGGACGCTCTGTCGGGCTCCGACGAGTCCATGCTGGCCTGGGTGAAGCAGGACCGACGCACGGCCGAGGAACAGGACGACCGCGAGAAGGCGGTCTTCTTCAGCCGGATCGGCTCCCCCAAGACGGCCGCGGCCGCACAGGGCGCCCTCGCCAAGGGCCCCGCCGAGGTGCAGGCGTTTCTGACGAAGGGCGCCTTCGAGGGTCAGCGCGAGGAGTACCGCTACCAAATCCTGCGGATCATCAACGACGCGGGCAAGGCCGTCAAGGAGGCCGCGAGCAAGGCACTCGACGACAGTTCCGTCGAGGCACTGCGCTCATTCCTCACCACGGGCTACGCCAAGGCGCAGGCCGAGGACGACCGCTTCCAGACGTTGCGGCTCCTGAACGAGGGTGGCCCGGCCATGAAGGCCACCGCGCAGGTGGCCCTCGAGGGCACGGTCTCGATGCGGCGCGCCTTCGTCGAGCGCGCGCAGTTCCGCGCCGCCCAGGCGGATCAGGACACCGCGGCCCACATCGCGGCGGTCCAGGCCCAGATCAGCATCGCGTCCAAGGCCACGTCCGAGGCATACGGGAACGCGGCGACCGCGGCCGAGGCCGCGGCACACGCCCAGGGCAGGGCGGACGAGGCCAAGGGCCACGCCGCCAAGGCCAAGGCGTCGGCGGACGAGGCGCGGGGCCATGCCACGCGGGCGCAGGAGTACGCCAAGAAGGCCGACGCGTCGGCCGCGAGCGCGGCCGCGTCCGCCAAGAAGGCCAAGGACGCCGCCGCCAAGGCGCGCACCGCCAGCCGTCAGGCCAACTACTCGGCCACCCAGGCCGCCCTCTCCGCACAGCAGGCGGTGGCCTCTGCGGCCAACGCCCAGGCCTCGGCCGGCCGGGCCCAGCAGGCCGCGGTCCAGGCCGGCCAGGACGCGGCGGCCGCGCGCCAGGCGGCGAGCGAGGCGAAGCAGATCGCGGTCGAGAAGCGCGAGGCCGAGCAGCGGGCGGCGGCGGAAGCCGCGCGTCAGCAGGCCGAAGAGGCCGCGAAGAACAACCAGCGTCCGGAGAACGACTCCAAGAACGACAAGGCCGAGTTGCCTGGGGGCGGCAAAGACGGTGACAAGGGCGGCGGCGACACGAAGGGGGCCGACAAGGTTGCCGAGTGGTTGGGAAACGCCAGCACCGTCACCGGCTACATCGCGGCCGGTGCGGCGCTCACAGGCCTTGAGCCCCTCGCAGCCGCAGCGGGCGCCATTTCGCTCTTCACGGGTGTTGCCAGCGCTGCCGTCACCTTCGCCGCCCATGGCTGGAGTCCTCAGTTCATAAGTTCCGCGATCGGGGTCGGTCTCGGAGTGGCCGGGATACGGTTTAACAGGGCCATCGGCAGCGCCGGCGGGATAGTAAAGTCGGCAGGAACAATGACGAAGAAAGCATTCGGCGAGGCCGCCTCATCCGTCTACTCATCGGTCACCAGCTGGTTCGATTGATCAATTGATCACCTCTCTGTGAACAGCCGAGCTGTGGTGCCCGCACCTGCGGGCACCACAGCGATCAAGGAGATCATGTTGCACCCCCCGCACATCTCGATAGACGCCTGGTGGATCATCGCCGCCATAGCGACGGCGCTACTCCTGGCCGTCTGCGTGCCCGTGATGCCCACACGGGATCACAAAGTCAAAATGGCCTGTGTTCCTCTTCTCGGAGTGGTGATTCTGTGGGTGGCCGCCGAGCTGAGGGGACATGATCTCGAAACAGTGCTGCTCATGTATTCCACAGGAACGCTCGTGTTCCCTCTCGGCCTCGTCGGACGCGGCAAAGAGCTCAAGAAAGCCGTCGAGGACGAGAAGCTGTTCGGAAAGCAAAGCTCCCCACCCAAGCTGACCACCCAGCTCCTTGCCGCGTTCTTCGGGATGATGCTGGTGTGGGCGTGGCTCAGCTTGGGCTAGCGAAAAGTAGGTGTACCACGTGAAGTTGGCCCGTGTTTCCGCGGCCGTCGTCGCCGCCGCGCTGGCCCCGGCCGTTCTCTTCTCCTCGCCGGCGGTCGCCGCCGACAGCGTCAAGGAGCCTGCGGCCTCCGCCCCGGAAAAGGCCGCTGAGGCGAAGCCGGAACAAGGCACCGACAAGAAGCAGATCGAAGAGGACAGGTTCGCGATTCTGCGGATTCTCGGTCAGGAGAACCCCGGCCGCGGCCTCAAGGCAGCGGCGGAGAAGGCGCTCAACGGCACCCCCGAGGACATGCGTGCCTTCCTCACCACCGGCCAGTACAAAGCCCGTGACGAGGACAATCGTGTGGCCATCCTGAGGATCCTCGGGGCGGGCAAGGACGTCGGTCCGAGCGTCCGGGAAGTCGCGAACAAGGCGCTCGACGGCACCCCCGAGGACCGGGTGAAGTTCCTCAAGACCGATTACCAGTCGGCCCGGCGCTCGGACGACCGGGTCCGTACCGTCCAGATTCTGAGCGCCGGCGGGCCCGCCGTGCGGGAAGCCGCGAAGAAGGCGCTCAAGGGAACGCCCGAGGACGTTCGGCACTTCCTTGAGGTCGGTCAGTACGAGGCCCGCGCCAAGGACGAGGCCGATGAGAAGGCCGCCAAGGAGGCCGAGGAGAAGGAAAAGAAGGAGAAGGAGAAGGAGAACAAGGACGACGCCGGAGCCGGCGGCAGCAAGAGCGACAAGCCGTCCACCGGCGACCGGGTCAAGCCGGAGAACAGCGGCGGCAGCGGCGGCAATGGCGCCAAGCCGGCGACCGACCTCGCCGCGAAGCCCGCTGCCGGCGACAGGCGCGGCGCGGGCGGAAAGTCCTCCGCCGGCAGCGGCCAGATAGCCGCCACCGGCGCCGACCCCGTACTGCCGTGGGCCCTGGGCGGCAGCGCCGTCGCCCTCGCCGCGGGTGCGGGCCTGGTCGTGGCGGCGCGCCGACGCCGCACCGGCGGCGCCGCGCTCTGACGCCCGGGGAAAGCCCCGTTGAAGCCCCGGCGCGTCCAGGGGGTCTGGGCGGCCTCGCCCAGACCCCCATGGCCGTCACGCCAAGAACCCCGTTCGGCTAAGCCGCCGCCACCACCTCCGGGTGCCGCACCCGCACCGCCTCCACGCCCTCCGCGTTGTGCCGCTCCGCCCAGACCTCCAGTGCCGAGCGGCACGCGTGGTCGAGGTGGCGCAGGGCGGAGAGGTCGAGCTCGATGGGGCGGTCCTGGGGCAGGGCCTCCAGGGTGTCCAGGATGCGGGGAAGTCGCAGGAAGGTGGCGTTTCCGGTGAGGGCCACCACCATGCGGCCGTCCGTCAAATCGCGTACGTCGACGCCGACTTGGGAGGTCTCCCACGCCGACTTCACGACGGCGAGCAGCAGGCCCAGCACCACGCCCTCGAACATGCTGGTCGTCACGATGGCGACGGCCGTGACCGCGAGGATGATGAGCTCGCCGCGGTGCTCGCGCCACAGCGGGGCGAGGTCCTTGAACGGTACGAGCTTGCAGCCGGCGTGGACCAGGACGCCCGCGAGGGCGGCCAGGGGGATGATGCCGATCGCGGTCGGCAGCATGACGGCGAACAGCAGCAGCCAGACGCCGTGCAACACCCGGGACAGGGGCGTCTTGGCGCCGGCCTGGACGTTGGCGGAGCTGCGGACGATGACCGCGGTCATGGGCAGGGCGCCGAGGACGCCGCAGACGGTGTTGCCGACACCCTGGGCCAGCAGTTCCTTGTCGTAGTGCGTGGGCGGGCCGTCGTGCATGCGGTCGACCGCGGCGGCGCTGAACAGCGTCTCCGCCGAGGCGATGAGGGTGAAGGCGAGCACCGTACCGAGGGCGGCGACGCTGCCCAGGGAGGTGAGGTCGTTCAGACCGGGCGGCTGGATGGCCTCGATCAGTCCCTGGACCTTCACGTTGGCGACGTTCAGGCCGCCCAGCGCGGTCACGGCCGTGGCCAGGGCGACGGCCACCAGCGGCGCGGGCACCAGCTGGGCCTTCCCCGGGAGCTTCTTCCACAGGACGAGGACGGCTATGGTGCCGGCGCCGACGGCGAAGGAGACCAGCGCGTCGCTGTCGGTGACGACGTCCGCGACGAGGCCGGGGACGCCCGCTATCTTCTCGAGGCCGGAGCGCGGCTGCTTGACCCCGGCCATGGTGTAGAGCTGGCCGAAGAGCAGGACGAGCCCGATGCCGGCGAGCATGCCCTGCACCACGGCCACGGAGATCGCCCGGAACCAGCGGCCGAAGCGCAGGGCGCCCAGGGCGAGTTGGAGCAGTCCCGTGACGAGGACGATGGCACCGAGAGTGCCCAGGCCGAACTCCCGCACGGCTTCGAAGACGAGCACGGTGAGCCCGGCCGCCGGGCCGCTGACCTGGAAGGTGCTGCCGGGCATGGCGCCGACGACGAGGCCGCCGACGATTCCGGTGATCAGTCCGAGCTCGGCGGGCACGCCGGAGGCGACGGCCACGCCGACGCACAACGGCAGGGCCACCAGGAAGACGACGAGTGACGCGAGTGCGTCACGCCGTAGGACGGGAGGGTCTTTCAGGCTGGAGAACATGGATGAGGGTTCCTTGATTCAAGGTGGTGCGGCGGAGTGCTTCGGGTGAAGTGGCTGCGCGCTACAGCGGACCGAATACGCGGTCACCGCCGGGCCGGTGCGCCATGACCGCACCGGTGTGTACCTCGTAGTACCAGGCATGGAGGGACAGCAGCCCCTCTTCGATGCGTTCACGTACGCACGGGTAGGCACGCAGCCTCTCGAGCTGGTCCACCGCGTGTTGCTGCACCGCGTCCGCCACGTCGGCGGGGACGGCGGAGGGGTCCTTCGCCCGCGGGGCCCGCACGGCCCGCGGTACGGCACGCTCCAGCCAGCCGCGCACGGCCGGGGCGGAGGAGAGGTCGTCGTCCCGCACTATGGCGCTCACGGCCCCGCAGTGGGAGTGCCCGCAGACGATGATGTCGCGGACGTTGAGCACGCGCACGGCGTACTCGATGGTCGCGGTCTCACCGGCGGGATGGTCGTCGTGGTACTCGGGCACGATGTTGCCGGCCGTGCGCAGCTCGAAGAGCTCGCCGGGGCGTGCGCCCGTGATGAGGGACGGTACGACGCGCGAGTCGGAACAGGTGATGAACAGGGCCTCGGGAGACTGTCCGGCCTCCAGGGGCCTGAAGGTCTCGGCGTTCTCGGCGACGTGGCTCGCGAACGAACGGGCGTTGTCAATGAGCGACTTCATGTTGGCCTGCCTCCTGCACCCCTGATTCTGGTGGGGGCGCGGTGTGGTCGGGTCGGGTCATGTCAGGTCGGATCGGCATTGCCGGTTTCGGGCACCACTGCAGCGGGGTGCCGACGGCAGCCGTGATCGTGTCCGATTCTCCACGGCTGCCGCTACGGATACTTTACCCACACATTACCTGTTGATGACAGACTTTATTTTCCCCAAACAGGGGGCATAGACGGGCACTTGACATGTCGCGGACGGTTCGACCATCGAACTGAGACCCCATCACCCACAGTTCAACACACCCTTCCCGGCAGGTCATTCGGGCCGCTCAGCAGCACATCGCGTCCTTGACACCCCCATTGGTACAGTCCAACATCCCGACTGTCCGGGCGACGGGGCCCCGGGCGTGCACGGCACCCGGCGGCACCGGGCCGCCCAGTCGGAGGGGGACCCCCATGCGCCTCACGCACCTGACCCACGCGGTGCTGCAGCCGGGATTCGAGGGCACGACGGCCCCCGACTGGGTCCGCCGCCGGATCGCCGACCAGGGCCTCGCCTCCGTCGTCCTGTTCGGGCGCAACATCTCCACGCCCGAACAGGTCGCCCGCCTCACCGCCGCGCTGCGCGCCGAGAACCCCGATCTGATCGTCGCGATCGACGAGGAGGCGGGCGACGTCACCCGCCTGGAGGCCTGGACCGGGGCCTCGCGCCCCGGCAACCTCGCCCTGGGCTCGGTCGACGACACCGCGCTGACCGAGGAGGTCGCCCGGGACATCGGCCGCGAGCTGCACGCGGCCGGCGTCACCCTCGACTACGCGCCCAGCGCCGACGTCAACTCCAACCCCCGCAATCCAGTCATCGGCGTGCGGTCCTTCGGCTCGAGCACCGCCCTCGTGGCCCGGCACACGGCGGCCTGGGTGCGCGGGCTGCAGTCGGCGGGGGTCGCCGCCTGCGCCAAGCACTTCCCCGGCCACGGCGACACCGCCGTCGACTCCCACCACGACCTGCCCACCGTCACCGCCTCCGCCGCCTCGGTCGCGGGGACCGCCCTGCCACCCTTCGTCGCCGCGATCGGGGCGGGCGTACGCGCCGTGATGACCGGTCACCTCCTCGTCCCCGCCCTCGATCCGGACCTCCCGGCCACGCTCAGCCGGCGCGTCCTGGTCGACCTGCTGCGCACCCGGCTGGGCTTCGACGGGATGGTCGTCACCGACGGCATCGAGATGAGCGCCGTGACCTCCCGCTACGGCATCGACGGGGCGACGGTGCGCGCCGTGGCGGGCGGCGCGGACGCGGTGTGCGTCGGCGGCGAGATCGCGGCGGAGGAGACGACCGAGCGGCTGACGGCCGCACTGGCCAAGGCGGTTCACGACGGCACCCTGCCGGAGGAGCGGCTGGCCGAGGCGGCGGGCCGGGTCGCGGAGTTCGCCGCCTGGTCCGGGGAGCGGTTCCGCGGCCGTACGGCCGAACACGGCGCGCGCTCCGACGTCGGGCTGCGCGCCGCCCGGCGCGCCCTGCGCGTCACCGGCGCGGCGACCGCCGCGCTGCCCCTGGGCGCCGACCCGCACGTCGTCGAGCTCGCCCCCGCCTCCACCCTCGCCATCGACCGGCAGACGCCCTGGGGGCTGGCCGCGCCCCTGCGCGCGCTGCGGCCCGCCACCACGTCCGTGCGGCTGACGCAGCCCGAACTCGCCCGCGACGCGGCCGTCTTGGAGCGCGTCGTCCTCGTCCCCGCCGTCGGCCGCCCGCTGGTCGTCGTGGTCCGCGACGCGGCCCGGCACTCCTGGATGGCCGGCGCCCTCGGCCGCCTCCTGCGGCGGCGCCCGGACGCGGTCGTCGTCGAGATGGGCGTCCCCGGCGCCGACACCCCCGGCGCTCCGCACCTCGCGACCCACGGGGCCACTCGCGTATCGGGCCTGGCCGCGGCCGAGTTCCTCACCGGCGCAAACGGAACCGACGCAAACGGAACCCACACAAACGGAACCGGCACCTTCTGAATCATTCCGATATGCGGATAGGGGGTGACGTCCGGAGGCACCCTCCCCTAGATTTCCTGCGCATTACGCAAGTGATCGCTCAGGGGACGGAGTCACGCATGTCGCAACCACCCGCGCAGCCACCCGGGGGTGGCCGCGAACCGGTCGTCACCCTGCCGCTGGTCATCGCCGGCGTATGCCTGGCCCTGCCGTTCGCGGCGATGCTCTGGGTCGACTCCTACTCCCGGCTCACCCCGGCCTTCATCGGTATCCCCTTCTTCTACTGGTACCAGATGCTGTGGGTCGTCCTCTCGACGCTGCTCACCGTCGTCGCCTATGTCATCGTGCGCCGCCACGAGCGGCGGACGCGTGCGCGTGCGGGAGGTGAGCCGCGATGAAGGACGGCGTGAACGGTGTCGCGCTCACCGTCTTCATCATCTTCTTCCTCGCCGTCACGGTCATGGGTTTTCTGGCCTCGAAGTGGCGGCGCGCGGAGAACGCGAACAATCTCGACGAGTGGGGACTGGGCGGCCGCTCCTTCGGCACCTGGGTCACCTGGTTCCTGCTGGGCGGTGACCTCTATACCGCGTATACGTTCGTGGCCGTCCCGGCCGCCATTTACGCGGGCGGCGCGGCGGGCTTCTTCGCGGTGCCGTACACCATTCTCTGTTACCCGCTCGTGTTCACCTTCCTGCCCCGCCTCTGGTCGGTCGCGCACAAGCACGGCTATGTGACGTCCTCGGACTTCGTCCGGGGCCGGTTCGGCTCCAAGGGCCTCTCGCTGGCCCTGGCGTTGACCGGAATACTCGCCACGATGCCGTACATCGCGCTGCAATTGGTGGGCATCCAGGCGGTTCTGGACGTCATGGGCGTCGGCGGCGGGGAGAACACCAACTGGTTCGTGAAGGACCTGCCGCTGCTGATCGCCTTCGGTGTGCTCGCGGCCTACACCTATTCCTCGGGGCTGCGCGCGCCCGCGCTGATCGCGTTCGTCAAGGACACCTTGATCTACATCGTGATCATCGTGGCGATCGTCTACATCCCGATGAAGCTCGGCGGCTTCGGCGACATCTTCGCGAAGGCCGGTGAGGCGTTCGCGGCAGAAAACCCGGCCACCGGCAAGCCTCGCGGCTCGCTGATCACCGGACCGCAGGCGCAGTGGGCGTACGCGACGCTCGCCCTGGGCTCGGCGATGGCGCTGTTCCTCTATCCGCACTCGGTGACCGCGGTGCTTTCCAGCAAGGGCCGCAATGTCATCCGCCGCAACACCACCATTCTTCCCCTTTACTCCCTGATGCTGGGCCTGCTGGCCATGCTCGGCTTCATGGCCATCGCCGCCGGGGTGAAGGTGAAGAACGGACAGCTCGCGATCCCGCAGCTCTTCGAGGACATGTTCCCCGACTGGTTCACGGGTGTGGCCTTCGCGGCCATCGGCATCGGCGCGCTCGTTCCGGCCGCCATCATGTCGATCGCGGCGGCAAATCTCTTCACGCGCAACATCTACAAGGACTTCATCAAGCCGGACGCCTCTCCCGAACACGAGGCGAAGGTCTCCAAGCTCGCCTCCCTGCTGGTGAAGGTCGGCGCCCTCGCCTTCGTCCTGACCATGGACAAAACGGTCGCCATCAATTTCCAGCTGCTCGGCGGCATCTGGATCCTGCAGACCGTGCCGGCCCTGGTCGGCGGTCTCTTCACCCGCTGGTGCCACCGCTGGGCGCTGCTCGCGGGCTGGGCGGCCGGGATGATCTACGGCACCTGGCGGGCGTACGACACGCCGAGCGCCACCCAGGACCACTTCGGCAACACCAACCTGATCCCGCTCATCGGCGAGAAGGGCTACATCGGCCTCACCGCCTTCGTCCTCAATGTGATCGTCGTCATCGTCGCGACGTTCGTCCTCAGGGCGCTGAAGGCGCCCGACGGCGTGGACGAGACCCGGCCGTCGGACTACACCGCCGACGCCGGCGACCCAGGCGTCCGTACGGACCTCCCCCCGGCCACCGTGGGGGCCCCCGGCGGGCACTGACCCGACCCACCCTCCAGAGGGCCGCCACACCCCCGTCCAGGGGGCGTGACGGCCCTCTTCGCTTGCCCTGCCGGGCCCACCCGTTAGCACATTCCGCAACCGCTTCATGACGGGACGACACAACATGTGGGGGCGCGTACGAGGCCCGGCACTAGATGTATGCTCGTCCTCGCTGTCGTCGCAGGGGAATCCGGTGGAAATCCGGAACTGTCCCGCAACGGTGTATGTGTGCGCATATACACAGCGCACCGAAGTCCGAGGACCTGCCGACAGCGCGTCCACCACCGAGCCTGCCCTGGGCTCGGCTATGGGCGTTGAATTCGTCCGGGCCCCGCGGGTTGGGCCGGCGGACGCCTACGAGGTGTGCCCTGGTGCAAGCGGCATGCCCGTACGCGACCGTCGCGCGCCTCCCGCCCGGCCCACCCCAGCCGAGCGAGGGAGAGCCACACGTGACCATCGCGCCCGCAGATCCGGTCTCAGCGAACGCGGAAGCGACCGGCGGCCCCGGGACCGCGCTGCTGCGCACCCTGACCGATCTCACCGCCGATCTGCCCGCCACCGACCCGGGCAAGGTCGCCGCCGCCGCGCTGCGCGGCCGGCACCCCGGTTCGGACGAGGCCGAGCTGCGCTCCCTCGCCACCGAGGCCGCCGCCGGTCTCATCGCCGAGGAGCCGGAGTACTCCAAGCTCGCCGCCCGGCTGCTCACCCGTGCCATCGCCGACGAGGCGGCCGGCCAGGGTGCGACGTCCTTCTCCGCCTCGGTCGCCGTCGGCCACCGCGAGGGCCTGATCGCGGACGAGACCGCCGCCTTCGTGGCCACCCACGCCGAGCGCCTGGACGCCCTGGTCGAGACGGCGCTGACCGACGGCGCCGACGACCGTTTCGGCTACTTCGGCCTGCGCACCCTGCACAGCCGCTACCTGCTGCGCCACCCGATCCACCGCGACGTGATCGAGACCCCGCAGCACTTCCTGCTGCGCGTGGCCTGCGGTCTGGCCGAGGACCACTCGGAGCGGGCCCTGGACGACGTCGCGGAGCTGTACCGGCTGACCAGCACGCTGTCGTACCTGCCGTCCTCCCCCACGCTCTTCAACTCCGGCACCCGCCACCCGCAGATGTCGTCCTGCTACCTGTTGGACTCGCCGCTGGACGAGCTGGACTCGATCTACGACCGCTACCACCAGGTGGCGCGCCTGTCGAAGCACGCGGGCGGCATCGGCCTGTCCTACTCCCGCATCCGCTCGCGCGGCTCGCTGATCCGCGGCACCAACGGTCACTCCAACGGCATCGTGCCGTTCCTGCGCACCCTCGACGCCTCCGTGGCGGCGGTCAACCAGGGTGGTCGGCGCAAGGGCGCCGCCTGCGTCTACCTGGAGACCTGGCACGCGGACATCGAGGAGTTCCTGGAGCTCCGCGACAACACCGGTGAGGAGGCCCGCCGCACCCACAACCTCAACATCGCGCACTGGATCCCGGACGAGTTCATGCGCCGCGTCGAGGCCGACGCCGACTGGTCGCTGTTCTCCCCCGCCGACACGCCCGACCTGGTCGACCTCTACGGCGACGAGTTCGACGCCGCGTACCGCCGGTACGAGGCCGAGGGCAAGGCCGTCAAGCAGATCCCGGCCCGCGTGCTGTACGCCCGCATGATGCGCACCCTCGCGCAGACCGGCAACGGCTGGATGACGTTCAAGGACGCCGCCAACCGCACGGCCAACCAGACGGCCGAAAAGGGCAAGGTCGTCCACTCCTCGAACCTCTGCACCGAGATCCTCGAGGTCACCGACGACAGCGAGACCGCGGTCTGCAACCTCGGCTCGGTCAACCTCGCGCAGCACCTGGGTGCCGACGGCGAGATGGACTGGGAGAAGCTCGACCGTACGGTCCGTACGGCCGTGACGTTCCTCGACCGCGTCGTGGACATCAACTTCTACCCGACCGAGCAGGCCGGCAACTCCAACAACCGCTGGCGCCCGGTGGGCCTGGGCCTGATGGGCCTGCAGGACGTCTTCTTCCGCCTGCGCCTGCCCTTCGACTCCCCCGAGGCGAAGGAGCTGTCCACCCGCATCTCCGAGCGGATCATGCTCGCGGCGTACGAGGCCTCCGCCGACCTCGCCGAGCGGCACGGCCCGCACGCGGCCTGGTCCGCGACACGCACCGCCCGCGGCGTGCTGCACCCCGACCACTACCCCAACGCCGTCCCGGCCTGGGCGGACCGCTGGGACGCGCTGCGCGCCCGCATCGCCGAGGTCGGCATGCGCAACTCGCTGCTGCTGGCGATCGCCCCCACGGCGACCATCGCCTCCATCGCGGGCGTGTACGAGTGCATCGAGCCGCAGGTCTCCAACCTCTTCAAGCGCGAGACGCTCTCCGGTGAGTTCCTGCAGGTCAACACCTACCTGGTGGAGGACCTCAAGAAGCTCGGCGTGTGGGACCGCACGACCCGCGACGCCATGACGGACGCCAACGGCTCGATCCAGGACCTGAAGTGGATCCCGCAGGAGGTGCGCGACCTGTACCGCACCGCCTGGGAGATCCCGCAGCGCTACCTGATCGACATGGCCGCGGCCCGTACGCCGTACCTGGACCAGAGCCAGTCGCTGAACCTCTTCATGGCCTCGCCCACCATCGGCAAGCTCAGCTCGATGTACGCGTACGCCTGGAAGCAGGGCATCAAGACGACGTACTACCTGCGCTCGCGTCCGGCGACCCGGATCGCCCGGTCGGCCAGTGCGGCCGCCACCATCCCGGTGCAGCAGGCCGCGCCCGACGCGGACGCCATCGCCTGCTCCCTTGAGAACCCCGAGTCCTGCGAGGCCTGCCAGTAATGAGCTCCACCGAGAAGAACCTGCTCGACCCGGGCTTCGAGCTGACCCTGCGCCCGATGCGGTACCCGGACTTCTACGACCGCTACCGCGACGCGATCAAGAACACCTGGACCGTGGAGGAGGTCGACCTCCACTCGGACGTCGCCGACCTCGCCAAGCTCTCGCCGGGCGAGCAGCACATGATCGGCCGCCTGGTCGCGTTCTTCGCGACCGGCGACTCGATCGTGGCGAACAACCTGGTCCTGACGCTGTACAAGCACATCAACTCCCCCGAGGCGCGGCTGTACCTGTCGCGGCAGCTCTTCGAGGAGGCCGTGCACGTCCAGTTCTATCTGACCCTGCTGGACACCTACCTGCCCGACCCGGACGACCGCGCCGCGGCGTTCGACGCGGTGGAGAACATCCCCTCCATCCGCGAGAAGGCCCAGTTCTGCTTCAAGTGGATCAACGAGGTCGAGAAGCTGGAGCGGCTGGAGACGAAGGCCGACCGCCGTCGCTTCCTGCTCAACCTGATCTGCTTCGCCGCGTGCATCGAGGGCCTGTTCTTCTACGGCGCCTTCGCCTACGTGTACTGGTTCCGCAGCCGCGGCCTGCTGCACGGCCTGGCGACCGGCACCAACTGGGTCTTCCGCGACGAGACCATGCACATGAACTTCGCGTTCGAGGTCGTGGACACCGTCCGCCAGGAGGAGCCCGACCTCTTCGACGACGAGCTCCAGCAGCAGGTCACGGACATGCTGAAGGAGGCCGTCGAGGCGGAGCTGCAGTTCGGCCGCGACCTGTGCGGCGAGGGCCTGCCGGGCATGAACACCGAGTCCATGCGCGAGTACCTGCAGTGCGTGGCCGACCAGCGCCTGGTGCGACTGGGCTTCAAGCCGGTCTTCGGCTCGGAGAACCCTTTCTCCTTCATGGAGCTGCAGAACGTCCAGGAGCTGACCAACTTCTTCGAGCGCCGCGCGTCCGCGTACCAGGTGGCGGTCGAGGGCTCGGTCTCCTTCGACGACGAGTTCTAGGAATCCGGTCCTGACGGACCGGTTCCGAAAAATCGGCGCGACACGTCGATTCCGGCGTCTCCCGTTCGACGTACAGGTGAAGGGTTGGGAACAGCCCAGCTCACGTACCGATCGAACGGGAGATTGTCGTTATGCCGCGCTTTATGATGATCGTCAAGGCGAGCGAGGACTCCGAGGCCGGTGTCATGCCGACCAAGGAGCTGATCGCCGAGATGGGGCAGTACAACGAGCAGCTGGTCAAGGCCGGTGCCATGCTCGCCGGCGACGGCCTGCACCCCTCGTCCAAGGGCGCCCGGGTCTCGTACTCGGGCAGCCGGCGCACCGTGACCGACGGGCCCTTCGCCGAGACGAAGGAGCTCATCGCGGGCTTCTGGATCATCCAGGTCAAGGACCGGGACGAGGCCCTGGAGTGGGCCCGGCGCGTCCCCTTCGAGGACGGGGAGGTCGAGGTCCGGCAGATCTTCGAGCCGTCCGACTTCCCCGCGGACGTCCTGCCGCCCGAGGAGGCGGCGCGCGAGGAGGCCCTGCGGGACGAGCTGCGCCGGAAGGCACAGCAGTAGTCCCTACGATGGGCGCGTGACGGCTTCCGACACCCACCGCGCGATCGACGCGGTGTGGAGAATCGAGTCCCCGCGCCTCATCGCCGGCCTCACCCGCATCGTGCGCGACGTCGGCATCGCCGAGGAGCTCGCACAGGACGCGCTGGTCGCGGCCCTCGAGCAGTGGCCGGAGTCGGGCGTCCCGGACAAGCCGGGCGCCTGGCTCATGGCCACCGCCAGACACCGCGCCGTCGACCTCGTCCGCCGCAGGGAGACCTACGCGCGCAAGCTCGCCCTCCTCGGGCACGAGCTGCAGAGGGAGCAGCAGGCTCCGCAGGATTCCCTCCCGGTCGAGGACGACATCGAGGACGACCTCCTGCGCCTCGTCTTCACCGCCTGCCATCCGGTGCTGTCCACGGAAGCCCGCGTGGCGCTGACCCTGCGCCTGCTCGGCGGGCTGAAGACCGACGAGATCGCCCGCGCCTTCCTGGTCGCGGAGCCCACGGTCGCCCAGCGCATCGTCCGGGCGAAACGGTCCCTCGCCCACGCGGGCGTGCCCTTCGAAGTGCCGCAGGGAGACGAACTGGGCGAGCGGCTGTCCTCCGTCCTGGAGGTCGTCTACCTCATCTTCAACGAGGGCTATGCCGCCACGGCCGGCGACGACTGGATGCGCCCGGCGCTCTGCGAGGAGGCCCTGCGCCTGGGCCGGGTCCTGGCGGGCCTGATGCCGAAGGAGCCGGAGGTCCACGGCCTGGTGGCCCTGATGGAGATCCAGGCCTCCCGCTCGGCCGCCCGCACCGGGCCCCGCGGCGAGCCCGTCCTCCTGCTCGACCAGGACCGGGCGCGCTGGGACCGACTGCTGATCCGGCGCGGGCTGGCCTCCCTGGAGCGGGCGGAACGGCTGGGCGGCGCGCTGGGCCCGTACGCGCTGCAGGCCGCCATCGCCGCCTGTCACGCGCGGGCGCGTACGGCGCAGGAGACGGACTGGGAGCGCATCGCGGCGCTGTACGCGACGCTCGCCGAGCGCATGCCGTCGCCGGTGGTCGAGCTCAACCGGGCGGTGGCGGTCGGGATGGCGTACGGCCCGGAGGCCGGGCTGGAGCTGGTGGACGCGCTGGCCGGGGAGCCGGCGCTCGCGGAGTACCACCTGCTGCCGAGCGTGCGCGGCGACCTGCTGGTGAAAGTGGGCCGCTCCGAGGAGGCCCGCGGGGAGTTCGTACGGGCGGCGGCCCTCACCCGCAACGAGCGCGAGCGCGCGCTGCTGCTGGAACGGGCGGCGGCCTGCGTCTCCCTGCCCTGAGGCGCCGGACGGGCTGACGTCCGGCCCGTCCGGCAACCATCAGGCCCGTCTCAGTCGTTCGCGACGACCGGGTAGCGCGGCGTGCCCTCGGCCATCTGCCGCAGGGCGTCCTTGCGGTCGCGCTTGGAGAGGCGGTCGATGTACAGGTAGCCGTACAGGTGGTCGGTCTCGTGCTGCAGGCAGCGCGCGAAGTAGCCCGTGCCCTCGACGGCGATCGGGTTGCCGTGCATGTCCTGGCCCCGCACCACGGCGTAGTCCGGGCGCGCGAGCGAGGCGTAGGCGGTCGGCACCGACAGGCAGCCCTCGTTGGAGTCGTCGAGGATGCGGCGGTCGGCCGGCAGGTCGTCGAGCACCGGGTTGACGACGTGGCCGACGTGGCGGACGCCCTCGTCGTCGGGGCAGTCGTAGACGAAGACCTTGAGGTCGACGCCGATCTGGTTGGCGGCCAGGCCGACGCCCTCGGCGGTGCGCTGGCTGGCGAACATGTCGTCGATGAGCTGCGCGAGCTCGTCGCCGAACTCGGTCACGTCCTTGCACTCCTTGTGCAGGACGGGGTTGCCGACGACGGTGATCGGGCGGGAGGTGCCGCGCTCACGGTGCGCGAGCTCGCGCGCCTCACAGTCCTCGGTGTCCACGATGAACTCGCCGGCCGCGGCCGACTCGGCGGACTCGTTCGACTCGTCGTTCACCGGCTGGTCGGTGTCTTGCTGCGCCATGTCCGCCGTATGCCTTTCTCACAACCCGAAAGCAATATCCTGCCCGGAATCCACCGGGCCCCATACAGGGTACGGGGACCATGGCGACGCCTCAGCAGACCTCTTCGAGATCCCGCCATTCACGGGTGTCGGGGCTGTCGGCCACCCAGCCGTCGAGCAGGCCGCGGACGAGCCCCGCGGGGGCCGCGATGCCGCACTCGCGCTCGGGCACCCACAGGGAGCCCGAGCCGGTGCCCGCGGTGCGGTGACCCAGCGGGCCGGGGTGGCCGGGCTCGCTGTGGTCGTGGGGGTCGAGGTGCTCGCCGTCGCCCTCGTCGCTGGGCATCCGGCTCTCCGAGCACGTACGGCACAGCAGGCGCACGGAGGAGGACCAGTCCTCGGCCGCGAAGCCCGCGTCGGCCGCGAGCCGTTCCAGGGCGTCCCGGTCGGCCTCGGTGGCGGCCTCCAGGAGGACGACCCAGGTCGGGACGGGCGAGGGGGCCCACAGCTCGATCTCGTCGAAGACGGGGTAGGACGGCCCGGCGGCCGTGACGCGCTCGCCGTGCGGCACGCCGTCGTGCAGCACGACCTCGCCCCAGCGCCGGCCGGAGGAGGGCAGCGGAATGGAGAGCACCTCCATGCGCGCCGGGTCCAGCCGGCGGCCCCAGACCACCTCGGCCTCGCCCTCCGGGGAGAGCCGCACGGCCGCGCTGCCGAGCTCCATGCCGACCGGCTCGGCGGCCGGGCCGCCCTCGCCGGGCACCCGCAGCCCGTACGCCTGCCAGGCGCGGCGGGCCAGCGGCCAGTCCTGCAGGGCCGTGGCGGCGATGCCCACGTTCCACCAGTCCGGGGCGCCCGCCTCGCGGTCCAGCAGCGCGACGGCCCGCAGGCCGGCGGCGCGGGCCTGCTCCCAGTCGTGCCGGAACTTGTGCAACAGGGCCAGGTTGAACCAGGACTCGGACAGCCACGGCTCCATGTCGGCCGCGCGCGTCAGCAGCGCGCCCGCGTCCTCGTACCGGCCGTCGCCGATGAGAGTGAAGGCACGGTCGGTGGCCTGCCGCCACGAGGCGGAAGGCCGGTGCCGTACCCTGCCGAAGATCCTCACGATTCCCGCCTGCCGGTTTCTGCGTGCGACCACGCCGGATGGACCGGGTGACGACCACCGTCCTCACGGACGGCGCCCTGCCACTCCTCGACTGCTTCGGGGAGCGGTGCCCACCACACCTCCTTGCCGACGGCAGCGCGCACGACACCCCCCGATTTCCGCATTCTCGCCATTCTCTTCGTCTCTTCGCATCCAACCATGCCCCTTCGGACGCCCGCTCATTACCCGTGGGTTCGGCTGGCTAGTCCCGGTTCGCCCGGGTCTCACAGGTCCGGTGGCGCGCATCCGCCGCGCGCGAGCACCCTGGCGAGCGCCTCCACCACCCGGGGCTCGTGGTCGTACGCCGTGGCCAGGCGCAGCCGCTCCAGCGCGCGCAGGGGGCCGCACGCCGGGTCGCCGGCGAGATCGTCGTAGGCGTTGACGGTGCGGACGATGCGGGCGGTGAGCGGCTGGTCGCGGTACGGGTCCGCCTGCCGTTCGACCACCAGGGCGACTTCGGGGGCGACGCCGGTCTGGCGCACCACGGCGCCGCCCAGCAGGGCGATGCGGCGGCGCTGCTCGGGGGGCAGCGGCTCGGTCGCGCCGGCGGGCAGGGGGTCGAGGAGGGAGAGCTGGCCAATGTCGTGCATGAGGGCCGCGTACTCCACGACGGTGAGGTCCGCGCCGGACAGGCCGAGCTCCCTGCCGACCGCCCGGCTGAGGGTGGCCACGCGGCGGGCGTGCCCGGCGGGGGTGTAACCGGCGATCTCGGTGGTGCGGGCGAGGGAGGCGATGGTCTGGCGGCGGGTGGCGCGCACGGCCTCGTAGCGGTGGATGGACAGCTGGGTGACCAGCAGCGGCAGGCAGAACACGGGCAGCGCCCAGAGTCCGGCCGCGGCCACGGCCAGGGCCATCACCACGCCGGTGGCCCCGATCGCCGCGCCGATGCCGGGCAGGGCGCGCAGCTCCTCGCGCAGGGCGGGCCCGTAAGGGCCGCCGGTGCGGGCGCGGGCGAGCGCGGCGGCGAGGGCGGCGTCGCACAGGGCGGTGAGGGCGAGGGGGAGCAGCAGGAACAGGGCGTAGTAGGGGCTGTGGGCCGGCCAGCGGCCGAGGGCGCCGAAGGCGTGCAGCGGCTGGAAGCAGAGGGCGGCGAAGCCGGCGTTGAGGACCCGGCGGGTGAGGCGGTCGAGCGCGGGGGGCCGGCCCACGGCCCCGGCGAGGGTGGCGCCGAGGACGACCGCGACGACCTGTGGCGCCCCGTGCGAGGTGGGTTCGCCGCCGACCTCGCCGAGCAGGGCGTAGGCGAGCGTTCCGGCGGAGCCGACGGGTGCGGTCTCGCGGGTTCCGGCCGAGGGTCTGGGCCGCCGCCTGGCGGCTTCCCCCAGCGCGATGAGCACTCCGTAGGCCAGGGCCACGTGCGGCTGCTCGACGCCGCGCCAGGCGGTCCACAGCAGGGCGGCCACGGCCGCCGCGCCGGCGAAGGCGTGCACGCCCCGCACGAGCGGGCGCCTACTCATCCGCGGCCACCCGACAGTGATCAACAGGGACGTTTCGGCTGGGCCCGGCGGAAGGCGCCGCCCCCCGGGGCGCCGGGGGGCCGGTGGCGGCGCCCCCGGCCACGGACAGGGGCGGGACCGGGGAGAGCTCCGCCGGGGCGCCCCCGGCGGGGCGCCAGCCGTGGCGGTCGAGCGCGCGGGAGAGGGCGGCCACCATGCGGGGGTCGAACTGCGACCCCGCGCAGCGGTGGAGCTCGGCCAGGGCCACCGGGACCGGGCGGGCGCGGCTGTAGCTGCGGGTGGAGGTCATGGCGTCGAAGGCGTCGGCCACCGCCACCACCCGGGCGAACTCCGGGATCTGACGGCCGGTCAGCCCGTGGGGGTAGCCGCTGCCGTCCAGACGCTCGTGGTGGTGGAGGATCGCGGCGCGCGCCTCCTCGAGGAAGCCGATGCCGTGGACCATCTCGTGGCCGTACTCGGGGTGGAGCTCGATGACGCGGCGCTCCTCGGGGGTGAGGGGGCCGTCCTTGCGCAGCAGGCGGGTGGGGATGCCGAGCTTGCCGACGTCGTGCAGGGTGCCGGCGAAGCGGAGCGCTTCGAGGCGGTCGCCGCTGATGCCCAGCTCCCGGGCGATCAGCACGGAGGCGCGGCCGACGCGCTCGCTGTGGCCGCGGGTGTAGTGGTCCTTGAGGTCGACGGCCTGCACGAGGGCGCGGACCGTGGCCTGGTGCGCGGCGCGCTCGCGGCGGCAGCGGTCGAGGACCCGGGCGGCCAGGGCCAGGGGGAGCAGCACGAGCAGCGCCGCCGGGGGGCCGTACGAGCTGTGCCACAGGGCGGCCGCCATCAGACCGGTGGGGCCGTGGACGAGCGGCGGCAGGAGGGCTCCCGGCAGGGCGCCGTGCCAGGCGGTGCGCGGGGAGTGCCCCTCGGCGGTGACGAGCACGCCGCCGTCGAGCACGGCGACGACGAGGGCGAGGACGAGACCGGCGGCGAGCGCCGGGAGCAGGGCGTGGGGGAACGCGGGCGCCGTGACGACGCGGGGGGCTCCCAGCCCGTAGACGCAGGAGGCCGCGGTGGTGGCGAGCGAGAACTGCGCCGCGTGCCACAGCCGCCGCACCCCCACCGGGCGTCGCCCGGCCCGCCCGAGGAGCGCGCCCGGCACCGCGACCAGGCCGGCCGCGCCCGGCGGCAGCAGGAACGCCGCGGCGAGGAGCACCGGCGGCGTCAGCGGGCGGCGCGGCAGCCGTTCACAGGCCGCGCAGACGATCGTCAGCAGCACGAGCGTGCCCCAGGGCACGGTGGACGCCTCCCGCACGGCGGGTACGGCGCACACCGCGGCGGCGAGTACGGCACACGCGATGTACACGCGCGCCGCCGCCGGAAGTGCCCACATGGCGCGTCCTCCCCGACCCTTGGACATGGCGTCTGGATGGGGAGAATAGGCTCAGCGGCGGCCGGAAAACGGCCCTCCGGGTATTGCACCGTCCGTTCGGGTGACGTTCCCCGGTACGGCGGTTTGGATCAGTGGATCAGTCCTGCTGCGCGGCGGCCTCCGCCGCCTTCGCCTCGGCCACCACGTCCTGCTCCGGTACGGACTGACCGGAGCGGATCAGCTCGATGCGGCCCATGACCTTCGAGCGGAGGTCGGCCGGGACGTCGTCGTGGCCGCAGCAGCGCTTGACGAGCTTCTTCACCGCCTGCTCCAGGCCGTACTTCTCCAGGCACGGCGAGCACTCGTCGATGTGCACCTCGAACTTGGCGCAGTCGCCGTCGGGCATCTCGTGATCGAGAAACTCGTAGAGATGGTCGAGGACTTCAGAGCAGTCCGTCTCGTGCGGGTCTCCGCAGCTCATGAGTCCGAGCCTTTCCGATTGTGCGACTCGTCGGAACCGTTCCGCGCGGGGGCGGTGGCCCCGGCCGGGACCAGACCGCGCTCGCGGGCGTAGTCCTCCAGCAGTCCGCGCAGCTGACGACGGCCCCGGTGGAGCCGGGACATCACCGTGCCGATGGGGGTACCCATGATGTCCGCGATCTCCTTGTACGCAAAGCCCTCGACGTCCGCGAGGTAGACCGCTATGCGGAACTCCTCGGGGATGGCCTGCAGGGCCTCCTTGACATCGGAGTCGGGAAGGTGGTCGAGCGCCTGGGACTCGGCGGAGCGCAGCCCGGTCGACATGTGCGACTCGGCGCGCGCGAGCTGCCAGTCCTCGATCTCCTCGGACGCGCTGCGCAGCGGCTCGCGCTGCTTCTTGCGGTACGAGTTGATGAAGGTGTTGGTCAGGATGCGGTACAGCCACGCCTTGAGGTTCGTGCCGTCACGGAACTGGTGGAAGGACGCGTAGGCCTTCGCGTACGTCTCCTGCACCAGGTCCTCGGCGTCGGCTGCGTTGCGCGTCATACGCAGCGCGGCCGAGTACATCTGGTCGAGGAAGGTCAGTGCGTCGCGCTCGAAGCGCGCGTTGCGCTCCGCCACGGTCTCGCCGCCCTCCGCGCCCGCTGCGCCGCCGACGGGTCCTCGCTTCTGGCTGTCATCGGCCCCCGTGTCGGTCCCAGTGACCGGACCCACCTCCTCCAACGCCATGGCGGCACCCGAAACGGACCCGCTCGAATCGGAGAATAGACGACGATCCGGTCCGCCCGCCGCTCCAGCCACGGCCGGCTGGGCCACGCCCATGACCGCCCATCCGAGGTCGGCCGTCTGCGGGCGGGACGGGCATGCGATCGAACCCATGCGGGGAGCTCCCATTCCTTCGTCTGTGCCGGTACGTGACTACAGACCGGACAACAGTGGGGCCGCTTGGATCATTCCCGTCGTGTGGCCGGTGGTTTCCCGGTGGTTTCAGAGGCCCTTGAGCCAGGTCCTGACCGCGTACGTGATCACGGCCAGTGCTTCCTCCTGGGTGACGTCCGCCTTCTTCGGCACCGCGAAGCCGTGGTCGGCGTGCGGCACGGCGACGGGTTCGGTGCCGGGCGGGAACTCCTGGGGGCGGCCGAACGGGTCGCGGGCGCCCTGCACCACGAGGGTGGGCAGGCCCGTCCCGGTCAGCTCCTCGGCGCGGGACTTCTCCGGCTTGCCCGGCGGGTGCAGCGGGAAGCTCAGGGCCAGCACCCCGGCCGCCCCCAGGGCGGCGGCCGTGCGGCAGGCGACGCGGGCCCCCGCGCTGCGGCCGCCGGCGACCACGGGCAGCCCGGGCGCGGCGAGCGCGGGCCACAGCGCGTGCCATGCCTGGTCCAGGGTCTTCGGCGCGGGCGCGACCGACTTGCCGGCGACCCGCCACGGCTGCTCGACGAGGGCGACCGTCACCCCGTACGCGGGCAGGTCGGCGGCGAGCGCCCGCAGGTCGCGGGCCTCGACCCCGCCGCCCGCGCCGTGCCCCAGGGCCAGCACGAGGTGGGCCTTCGGCGCCAGGTACCAGTGGATGCGGGCGTCCCCGGCCGGGGTCGGCACGTCCTGCACGGTCTCTGCGATCTTTGTCGTCACGCCGTCCATCCTGCCGTGCCGGCCCGCTTCCGCCGCCGAGGTGCCGCGCGGGTCCCGCTCAGAACAGCGTCGACTCCTCCGGCGCCGGCAGCTCGGCCAGCAGCTCGGGCCCGTTGTTGCGGACGTCGCTGACCGCGGTGGTGACGGGGTACGCCCGGACGAGGCCGGCGGGCGGGGGCGCCAGCAGCGACCGCAGCTCGGCGGGGTCGGTGGTCGTCGGGTCCAGCCACGCCGACCACCGCTCCGGCGGCAGGACCAGCGGCATCCTCGGGTGGATCTCCGCCAGCGAGCGGGGGCCGGGCTCGGCCGCCGCGTCCGGGCCGGCGAACGGCCGCGTCTCCGCCTCCGTGGTGAGCACCGAGCACGTCGCCCACCAGGCCTGCGGGTGGTCCGGCGGCAGGGTGGGGTCGCGCCAGAACTCGTATATGCCGGCGAGCGCCATGACCGAGCCGTCGGAGGGCGTCACGAAGTAGGGCTGCTTACGGGTCCGCTTGCGGCGTCCCTTCTCCTCCAGTTCCCTCTCCTGCGCCCCGGTGACCCACTCGTAGTAGCCGTCCGCGGGGAGCAGGCAGCGCCGCGCCTCGAAGGCCCGGCGGAAGGACGGCTTCTCATGGACCGTCTCGGACCGGGCATTGATCATCTTCGCCGCGCCCTCCGGGGATTTCGCCCACGAGGGCACCAGCCCCCACCGCAGAACACGCAGCTGACGAACCGGACGCCGGTCAGCGGCGTCTTTCACAGGACGCTCGAGCACCGCATGGACGCTCTTCGTCGGCGCCACGTTCCAGTCCGGAGCAAGCGTCTCCTCCGGTTCCCACTTCTCCACCCCGAAGAGCCCGGCCAGATCCTCCGGCCGCCGGCTCGCCGCATATCGCCCGCACATGAGTGCCACACTGCCACGAAGACGCAAGGAGCGGCTCACAGATGGACAACAGCACCACCGCCACCGAGCTATGGAACCGCGTCTTCGGCACCCAGCCCCACCCTCCGACCTGGCTGGTCGTCGCCACCGCCGTCATAGCCCTCGGGGCGATCACCCCGTACAGCGTCTGGCGCCTCACGCGTAACGCCATCACCATCGCCCACGAGGGTGGCCACGCACTCGTGGCCCTGCTCAGCGGGCGGCGTCTGGACGGCATCCGGCTGCACTCCGACACCTCCGGGCTGACCGTCTCGCGCGGCCGCCCCACCGGCCCCGGCATGATCCTCACCGCGGCCGCCGGCTACACCGCCCCCTCCCTGCTGGGCCTGGCCGGCGCCGCGCTGCTGGCCGCCGGGCACATCACCGCCCTGCTGTGGGGGGCCGCGGCCCTGCTCGCCGCCATGCTGGTGATGATCCGCAACGCCTACGGGGCGCTGACCGTGGTGCTCACCGGGGCGGCCTTCGTCCTGGTCTCCTGGCTGGCGGGCCCGGGCGTGCAGGCGGCGTTCGCCTACGGGGTGGTGTGGTTCCTGCTCCTGGGCGGCGTGCGGCCCGCCTTCGAACTGCAGCGCAAGCGCCGGCACGGGGGCGCCCCGGACTCCGACGCCGACCAGCTGGCGCGGCTGACGAACGTCCCCGCGGCGGTGTGGCTGGGACTGTTCCACGTCGTGTCGCTGTGCTCCCTGACCGGGGGCGGCCGCTGGCTGCTCGGGCGGTGACCGGGCTGACAGCCGCCCTCGCGGACCGAACCATGGGGAGAACCTCAGTAAGGTAAAGGCATGACCGAGAGCCCCGCGCACACCGACCTCTGGCCCGCCCCCCTCGCGACCGGGGCCGTCGACGCGACGGTCACCGTGCCCGGATCGAAGTCGGTCACCAACCGTGCGCTGGTCCTGGCCTCTCTCGCCGCCGAGCCCGGCTGGGTGCGCCGCCCGCTGCGCTCGCGCGACACCGTGCTGATGGCCGAGGCGCTGCGCGCCATGGGCGTCGGCATCGAGGAGGGCGTGGGCCCCGACGGCACCGGCGAGGCCTGGCGGGTCATCCCGGCCCGGCTGCACGGACCGGCCACCGTCGACGTCGGCAACGCCGGCACGGTGATGCGCTTCCTGCCGCCCGTCGCCGCGCTCGCCGACGGCGCCATCCGCTTCGACGGCGACCCCCGCAGCTACGAGCGCCCCCTGCACGGCGTGATCGACGCGCTGCGCGCCCTGGGCGCCCGCATCGACGACAACGACCGCGGCGCGCTCCCCCTGACCGTGCACGGCGCCGGGGCGCTGGACGGCGGCCCGGTGGAGATCGACGCCTCCTCGTCCTCCCAGTTCGTCAGCGCGCTGCTGCTGTCCGGCCCGCGCTTCAACCAGGGCGTCGAGGTCCGCCACGTGGGCGCCGTCCTGCCGTCCATGCCGCACATCCGCATGACCGTGGACATGCTGCGGGCGGCCGGCGCGCAGGTCGACACCCCCGAGTCCGGCGGCGAGCCGAACGTCTGGCGGGTCTCCCCCAGCGCCCTCCTGGGCCGCGACCTGGTCGTCGAGCCCGACCTGTCCAACGCGGCGCCCTTCCTGGCGGCGGCCCTGGTCACCGGCGGCAGGGTCACCATCCCCGACTGGCCCGAGCGCACGACCCAGCCCGGTGACGCGCTCCGCGAGATCTTCACCGCCATGGGCGGCGGCTGCGAGCTCACCGACGCGGGCCTGACCTTCACCGGCACCGGGCGCATCACCGGCATCGACGCCGACCTGCACGAGGTCGGCGAACTCACCCCGGTGATCGCGGCCGTCGCGGCCCTGGCCGAGACCGAGTCCGTCCTGCGCGGCATCGCCCACCTGCGGCTGCACGAGACCGACCGGCTGGCCGCCCTGGCCAAGGAGATCAACGAGCTCGGCGGCGACGTCACCGAGACCGAGGACGGCCTGCGCATCCGCCCGCGCCCCCTGCACGGCGGCGTGTTCCACACCTACGAGGACCACCGGCTGGCCACCGCCGCCGCCGTCATCGGCCTGGCCGTCGACGGCGTCGAGGTGGAGAACGTGGCCACCACGGCCAAGACCCTGCCCGACTTCCCGGAGCTGTGGACCGGGATGCTCGGCTCCGTCGCGGGGGCGACGACGGCGCCGAGAAGCTGAGAGAGCCTGGAAGCACCATGCGCCGCTACGGCAAGCACACCGACGAGGACGACGTCCGCGTCCGCCCCAACCGCAAGGGCAACCGCCCGCGCACGACCATCAGGCCCAAGCACGAGGACGCCTCCGAGGGCTTCGTCCTGACCGTGGACCGCGGCCGGCTGCACGTCCTCATCGACGGCCGCACGGTCGTGGCGATGAAGGCCCGCGAGCTGGGCCGCAAGAGTGCCGTGGTCGGCGACCGGGTCGCGGTGGTCGGCGACCTCAGCGGCGCCAAGGACACCCTCGCCCGCATCGTCCGGGTCGAGGAGCGCAGCTCCGTGCTGCGCCGCACCGCCGACGACGACGATCCGTACGAGCGGGTCGTCGTCGCCAACGCCGACCAGCTGGCGATCGTCACCGCGCTCGCCGACCCCGAGCCGCGCCCCCGCCTGATCGACCGCTGCCTGGTCGCGGCGTTCGACGCGGGGCTCGAGCCGCTGCTCGTGCTGACGAAGTCGGATCTGGCCTCCGCGGAGAAGCTGATGGAGTCCTACGGGTCCTTCGGCATCCGCTACGTCGTCACCAGCCGCGAGGAGCTGACCGAGGGCGATGCCGCCCGCCGGGTCCGCGAGAAGCTGGAGGGCCGCATCACCGCGTTCGTCGGGCACTCCGGCGTCGGCAAGACCACGCTGGTCAACGCGCTCGTGGAGCGGCAGCGGGCCACCGGCCACGTCAACGCCGTCACCGGGCGCGGCCGGCACACCACCACCTCCGCGCTGGCCCTGCCGCTGCCGGACGGCACGGGCTGGGTCATCGACACCCCGGGCGTGCGGTCCTTCGGGCTCCACCACGTGGACCCCTCGCGGGTCATCCACGCCTTCCCCGACCTGGAGCCGGGCACGGAGGGCTGCCCGCGCGCGTGCAGCCACGACGAGCCGGACTGCGCGCTGGACCAGTGGGTCGAGGACGGCCACGCCGACCCCCAGCGGCTGTACTCGCTGCGCCGGTTGCTGGCGACGAGGGAGCGGCGCGAAGGCGACTGATCGCCTACGTTTGCGAATGACCGCCACCGGCAAGGGCATGAAGACACCGGGCAGACGGGCGGTCCGCGGAACGGGAGGCAATCTGATGGCGTGGCTGCTGGTCGTTGTCGCCGGGCTTCTGGAAACCGGCTTCGCCGTCTGTCTCAAGCTCTCGCACGGCTTCACCCGGCTCTGGCCCACGATCGCCTTCGCGTGCTTCGCGCTGGGCAGCTTCGGCCTTCTGACGCTCTCTCTGAAGAAGCTCGACGTCGGTCCGGCGTACGCCGTGTGGACGGGCATCGGCGCCGCCGGGACCGCGATCTACGGCATGGTCTTCCTGGGCGACCTCGTCTCGACGCTCAAGCTCGTCTCGATCGCGTTCGTGATCGTCGGCGTCATAGGACTCCAGCTGTCGGGCTCCGCGCACTGACCCCACGGCACCCTCACCGGGCCGCCGCCCGCAGCAGGGCGCGGACGAGCCGGGCCACGTCGTCCGCCGCCTCCTCGTCCGTGGCGGCCGGGGCGAGGACGTAGGACAGCGTCAGCCGTACCGCCGCCTCACAGGCCCGCCGCGTGCCCTTGGGGTCCCGTGGGCCCTGCCGGGGCACGGCCCCGCCGGCCGAGTCCGCGGCGACGGCCGCGCTGTCGCGTATCCGCTCGGTCAGCGCTCCCGGCGTGGGGCCGCCGCGCAGGGGGCGCGCGTCGCGCGGGGTGCGCGGCGGCGGGACCGGGGGCGCCGCGGCGGGCGGCAGCCGGTCGCCGCGGCAGCCGGTGAGCGCGGCCCGCACGAAGGGGTTGGCCCGTGCCGTGCGCAGGGTCCACAGGGCGGCGGCCGCGCAGCAGTCCCCGGCGTCGGCGCCGTCCCGGGCGGCGGCCTCGGCGAGGGAGCGGTCCACTCCGGCGAGGAAGGCGTCCGCCTCACGGCGCACCAGGGCCCGCGCGAGCCCGTCCTTGCTGCCGAATTCGTTGTAGAGGGTCTGCCGGGAGACCCCGGCCGCCGCTGCGACGTCGACCATCCGGACTCCGTGCCAGGGCCGGGCGCCGAGCGCGGCGAAGGCCGCGTCCAGTAAGAGTTCTCGTGCCGCGGGCATCGTCGCCTCCCCGGCCGTACGGCCGCACGACGGTTGTGGCCAGGCCACAGAATTGACGCGCCGCCAGACGCTGTCAAGAGCCCCGGCAGGTCGCGCCGCGCGTGACCTGGCCTTGGCCGCGGGTAGTGTGCGTGGCATGTCCGACTACCACGATGATCTGCGGCTGGCCCACGTCCTGGCGGATGCCGCCGACGCGGCCACCATGGACCGCTTCAAGGCCCTCGACCTGAAGGTCGAGACCAAACCGGACATGACTCCGGTGAGCGAGGCGGACAAGGCCGCCGAAGAGCTGATCCGTGGTCATCTCCAGCGTGCCCGGCCGCGCGACGCCGTGCTGGGCGAGGAGTTCGGCAGCGAGGGCATGGGCCCGCGCCGCTGGGTGATCGACCCGATCGACGGCACGAAGAACTATGTGCGCGGTGTGCCGGTGTGGGCGACGCTGATCTCGCTGATGGTGCAGGGCGAGGGCGGCTTCCGGCCCGTGGTCGGCGTGGTCTCCGCGCCGGCGCTGGGCCGCCGGTGGTGGGCGGCGAAGGACTCGGGCGCCTACACCGGGCGGAGCCTGACCTCGGCGTCGCGGCTGCAGGTCTCGCGGGTCGGCCGGATCGACGACGCGTCGTTCGCGTACTCCTCGCTGACGGGCTGGGAGGAGCGCGGGATGCTGCCGGGCTTCCTGGACCTGACGCGCGACTGCTGGCGGACGCGGGGCTACGGCGACTTCTGGCCGTACATGATGGTGGCCGAGGGTTCGGTGGACATCTGCGCGGAACCGGAGCTGTCGCTGTGGGACATGGCGGCGAACGTCGTCATCGTCGAGGAGGCCGGCGGCCGCTTCACCGGCCTGGACGGGCGTCCGGGACCGCACAGCGGGAACGCCGCCGCGTCCAACGGGCTGCTGCACGACGAGCTGCTGAGCTATCTGCGGCAGTAACGGCTTTAAACCCTCAGACAGTCGTAAAAAGTTGGCAAAATCCAGTGCTGCGCAAGCCTTGTTCGGCCCCCGCACGGCATGCGACGCTGACAGCCCCGACGCTTGTGAACTTGTGAACCCCGGTGTGCCGTGTGCGGCCGCCGGTTCACGGTTCCGCCGGACTGATCCGCAGCCCTCCAAGGAGGTGGCTTACGGCCATGCTCGTCCGCGACGCCATGAGCACGGTGGTCCTGACCATCGGCCCCGAACACACCCTCCGGCAGGCGGCACGACTGATGTACGCGCGCAGGATCGGCGCGGCAGTCGTCCTCGACCCCGACACCAGCGGCCTCGGCATCCTCACCGAGCGCGACATACTCAACGCGGTCGGGGCGGGCCACGACCCCGATCGCGAGACCGCCCACGGGCACACCACCACGGACGTGGTCTTCGCGGCCCCCGAGTGGACCCTGGAGGAGGCGGCCGCCGCGATGTCGCGCGGCGAGTTCCGGCATCTGATCGTCCTGGACGAGCGCGGGGCCGTGGGCGTGCTGTCGGTGCGCGACATCATCCGCTGCTGGCTGCCGGCCCGCGAGCGCGCCGGCGCGGTCCCGGCGTAGGACGGCCGGAGAGGCCAGAGCCCTTTGGCGTCCGGCCTCTCCGGTTTGTACGGCAAGCGTCCAGTGGCTGATCAGCCGCGTAGGGCCTGGACCGCGGCGTCCAGCCGCTTGCCGTAGTCGGGGTCCGCCTGGCGGAAGTTGTTGACCGCCCGCTCGACGATGTCGTCGCGCGAGACCTTCGCTATGAAGCCCGCGAGGTTGGCGATCAGGCGCTCCTTCTCCTCCTCCGACATCAGCCGGTAGAGGTTGCCCGCCTGGACGAAGTCGTTGTCCTCGGCGTGCGAGGGGGCGGCGTCGTTGCCCGTGTAACCGCTGACGGGCGTCGGCTGCCACAGCGGCCGGCCGGTCTGCACCGGGCCGCCGAAGCTGTTGGGCTCGTAGTTCTTGGCGCCCTTGTGCCGGCCGTCGTACAGGAAGCCGTCACGGGAGTGGCTGCGCGCCTCCGTGGCGTGCGGGCGGTTGACCGGCAGCTGGTCGGCGTTGATGCCGACGCGGTAGCGGTGGGCGTCGCCGTAGGCGAAGAGCCGGCCCTGGAGCATCTTGTCGGGGGACGGGCCGATGCCCGGCACGAAGTGCGCCGGCGAGAAGATCGACTGCTCGACCTCGGCGAAGATGTTGTCGGGGTTGCGGTTGAGCTCCAGCTTGCCGATCTCGATCGGCGGGTAGTCCTCGTGCGGCCACACCTTGGTGAGGTCGAACGGGTTGAAGCGGTAGGTCGCCGCGTCGTCCGCCGGCATGATCTGCACCTGCACGGTCCAGGTCGGGAAGTCCCCGCGCTCGATGGCCTCGCGCAGGTCGCGCTGGTGGCTGTCGGGGTCCAGACCCGAGGTCTCGGCCGCCTCTGCCGTGGTCAGGTTCTCGATGCCCTGGTCGGTCTTGAAGTGGTACTTGACCCAGAAGACCTCGCCGGCCTCGTTGTTCCACTGGTAGGTGTGGGAGCCGTAGCCGTTCATGTGGCGGTACGAGGCCGGGATGCCGCGGTCGCCGAAGAGCCAGGTCACCTGGTGGGTGGCCTCGGGCGAGAGCCCCCAGAAGTCCCAGACGTTGTCCGCCTCCTGCGAGCCGGTGTACGGGTCGCGCTTCTGGGTGTGGATGAAGTCGGGGAACTTGATGGCGTCCTTGATGAAGAACACCGGGGTGTTGTTGCCGACGAGGTCGTAGTTGCCCTCTTCGGTGTAGAACTTCAGCGCGAAGCCACGGGGGTCGCGCACCGCGTCGGCCGAGCCCAGGTTGCCGGCGACGGTGGAGAAGCGCAGGAACGTCTCCGTCTGCTTGCCGACCTGGGAGAGGAAGTTCGCCCGGGTGTAGCGCGAGACGTCCGCCGTCACGGTGAAGGTGCCGTAGGCCCCCGCGCCGCGGGCGTGCACGACGCGCTCCGGCACCCGCTCGCGGTTGAAGTGCGCGAGCTTCTCGATCAGGAGCTGGTCCTGCACGAGGACGGGGCCGCCGAGGCCCGCGGTCTCGCTGTTCTGGTTGTCCGCAACCGGAGCACCGGACTCCGTGGTCAGCGGGCCCACCGCCGTCGCCGCCTCGCCGTTCACCGTCACGTACGCCTCCGTCGTCGAATCGTCTGCCGTGGCCTGAGCCGAATCCGATCCTACATTGGACTTTGTCTAAGTCAAGATGGATCTCATAAGAATATGGATTCCATGGATGGACGAAGGCCGCTGCTACGCTGGTCCTATCTGACTGATAGGTGAATGGCATGAGTGACCTGCTGGAACGGCTCCGGGGACGCGGCTGGCGGCTGACCGCGCAGCGGCGCGTCGTCGCCGAAGTGCTCGACGGGGACCATGTGCACTACACCGCCGACGAGGTGCACGCCAAGGCGACCGGCCTGCTGCCGGAGATCTCGCGTGCGACGGTGTACAACACCCTCGGAGAGCTCGTCTCGCTGGGCGAGGTCCTCGAGGTGAGCACGGACGGCCGCGCCAAGCGCTACGACCCCAACGCCCACCACGCGCACCAGCACCTGGTGTGCTCGCGCTGCGGGACGATCCGCGACGTGCACCCCGCGGGCGATCTGCTGGGCGGGCTGCCGGCCGAGGAGCGCTTCGGCTTCCAGGTCTCGGCGGTCGAGGTCACCTACCGCGGGATCTGCCCCGACTGCGCCACGGCATGACGAAAGGCCCGGATCCGAAGATCCGGGCCTTTCGTTTCAGTAGCGGGGACAGGATTTGAACCTGCGACCTCTGGGTTATGAGCCCAGCGAGCTACCGAGCTGCTCCACCCCGCGTCGTTGACCCCACCCTAACCCGTCCGTGACCACGCGTGCAAATTTCTTTACCGCTCCGCTCGCGTACGCCCCTGCCCCGCCTTACGCGGTGAGCTCCTGCTGCAACGCCTCCTGCAGCCGGGCGGCCCGCTCGGCGACCTCCGGGGGGCCCAGCTCGACCGCCCGCGCGCACCACATCTGCCCCTCGGCCAGACCGCCCCGGCGCGCGGCCAGCAGGGCGAGCCGCAGCGCGGCGCGGCCGTGCCCGGCCTCGGCGGCCCGGGCCCACCACATCGCCGCCTCCGGCTCGCTGCCCTCGCGGGCGAGCAGCAGGCCGAGGTTGAAGGCGCCGTTGCGGCTGCCGGCCTCGGCGGCCTCGCGGTACCAGTGCGCGGCCCCCACCACGTCGCCCCGCTCGGCGACCAGCATGCCCAGGCGCACCTGGGCCCGCCGGTGGCCCTGCCGGGCGGCCCGCTCGTACCACTCCTCGCACTCGAAGCGGGTCTCTTCCTCGCGGTCGAGCAGCGCGCCCAGCCGGAAGGCGGCCTCGGCGCTGCCGCCGCGCACGGCCACGCGCAGGTGGCGCTCGGCCGCCTCGGTGTTCTCGGCGCCGCCGTCCCGCAGCAGGACCATGGCGACCTGCAGGGCCGCGTCCGTGTGCCCGGCGACGGCGGCGCGCTCGTACCACTGGAAGGCCATGCGGTCCTCGTCGCGCCCGGCGTAGAGGATGCCGAGGTTGAACGCGGCGTCGACGCTGCCGGCCTCGGCGGCCTTGGAGAACCACGGCTCGGCGCCCGCGGAGTCGCCGCCCTGGAGCAACAGCACCGCCAGCGCGTTGGCGGCCTCCTTGTGACCGGCGTAGGCGGCCCGGCGGTACCACTGCTCGGCCTGGGCCGTGCGGCCCTGCTCGGCGCAGAGCAGGGCGAGGTTGTACGCGCCGTTGACGTCTCCCGCGTCCAGGGCGGCGCGGTACCAGCGCTCGGCCTGCTGGGGCTCGCCGCGGTCGGCGTGCAGGGCGCCCAGGGCGTTGGCGGCGTTGCCGTCGCCCTCCTGGGCGGCGCGGCGCCACCAGATGGCGGCGCTGTCGCAGTCGCCGGCGTCGCGCAGCAGGAAGCCGAGGGCGCAGGCGGCCCGGGGCTCGCCGTCCTTGGCGGAGGTCAGGTACCAGCGCGCGGCCTCCTGCGTCTCGCCCCGCCCCTCCAACAGGGTGCCCAGGTGCAGGGCGGCGCGCCGGTGGCCGCGGGCGGCGGCCTGGCGGTACCACTGCTCGGCCTCGCCGGCCGGTCCGTCCTGGCCGCGGCGGCCCGCGGCGGCGGCGCGCAGGTCGCGTACGGAGGTGTCACCGCCGCCCGCGGAGACGTGCCGTGCGCCGGTGGCGGGGCCCAGGCCCGCGGCGAGCCCGCCGGACAGGGCCGTGGCCGACGGCGCCCGGCCGTCGAGTATCCGCGCCAGGCGGTACGCGGCCTCGCGGTGCCCCCGCTCGGCGGCGGAGCGGAACCAGCGCTCGGCGCCCACGTCGCTGCGGTGCTCCAGCAGATCGGCCAGGGCGTAGGCGCCCAGGGCGTGCCCGGACTCCGCGGACTGGCGCAGCCAGTACTCGGCCGCGGGCTCGTCGCCGCGCTCGCGGTGGTAGCGGCCCAGGGAGTGGGCGGCGGGGGCGGAGCCGGCGACGGCGGCCACCCGCCACCAGGTGGCGGCCTCGTCGGCGTAGCCGCGCTGGTGCAGCAGGACGCCCAGGTTGTTGGCGGCCGAGCGGTCGCCCTCGGCGGTAGCGGCGCGCAAGTGCCGTTCGGCGCCGTCGAGATCGCCCCGGCGCAGCAGCAACGCGCCGAGCATGCTCAGGGATGCGGGGTCACCGGACTCCGCGGCGCGACGGCGTGCGGTCTCCAACTCGAGGTCCACCGCTTCCGCGGCACAGTCGGTGTCGGAGGAGGAGCCCTCCCCCGAGCCGCGCGACGACGGGTCCCGGTCGTCCTGATCGCTCCCGTCCCCGGGAGCTCCTACAAGCCGACGTGTTTCCAACAGCCTCGCCTTGTCCCCCATAAGTCCCATCGTCGCACTCCCGCAACCTGCGTACACCTGGAATGCCGCAGCCAGTGAGGTCACTTCAGCGTTTTGTCGACTTCCCGACTTCCCGACACGGCGGTGCCCCAAACTCTAATCAAAACCCCCGCACATAACCCGCACAGACCACGCGTGCCGGGCGATCGGCGTCGTTCCGTGCCCGGCGGGCGGCCGCCGGGCAGGTCCGGGCAACACGACAAGGCCCGGAGTCCTGGGACTCCGGGCCTTGTCTTTGAGTAGCGGGGACAGGATTTGAACCTGCGACCTCTGGGTTATGAGCCCAGCGAGCTACCGAGCTGCTCCACCCCGCGCCGTTGTGGAACAACCGTACCACGGCGCGGGGCGGGCCTTGCTAGCTGCCCGGCTTGGGGGCGTTCCCGGCGGCCTTGGCCTCGGCCTTGGCCGCCCGGTCGAGCGCGTCCTTCAGGTCCTGCTGGGCCTTGCCGTAGGCCGTCCAGTCCTTGTTGTCGAGCGCCTTCTGGCCGGCGTCGAAGGCGTCCTGGGCGTCCTTGAGGGCCTGCTTGACCGTCGGGTCCTGCACGGGCGGCTTCGTCGGCCCCTCGGCCGGCGGCTTGGTGGTGCCGGGCTCGGGGCTCTTCACGCCGAAGACCACGTCGAGCGCCTGGGTGAGGTTGTCCTCGAAGGCGGTCTTGTCGCCATAGGTGACCAGCACCTTTTTCAGCAGCGGGTAGTTGGTGCCCGCACCACGCACATAGACGGGTTCGACGTAGAGCAGCCCGTTGTCGAGCGGCACGGTCAGGAGATTGCCGTACTCGATCTCGGAGTCGCCGCGCTTCAGGATATTGATCTTATTGGCGATTTCGGGATCGCCGTTGAACTTGCTCTGCACCTGCTGCGGGCCGGACGTCGGGCTTTCGGCGGGGAGTTTCAGAACTCTGATCTTCCCGTAGTCCGGGCTCTTCGCGTCGGCGTCCACGGCCATGAAGGCACCGAGGTTCTCCCGGCTCTTCGGGGTGAACGTCGTGGTCAGCGAGAAGGACTGCGCCTTCTGGTCCGGCATCCGCATGCTCAGGTAATACGGCGGAACCGCGTTGCCCGACTTGTTGGTCGGGTCGTCCGGCACCTGCCAGCGCTCGCTGCCGGTGTAGAACGTACCGGGGTTGGTGACGTGGTACCGGGTGAGCAGTTCACGCTGGACCTTGAAAAGGTCCTGCGGGTACCGGAGATGGTCCATCAGACCGGCGCCGATCTCGCTCTTCGCCTTCACCGTCCCCGGGAAGGCCTTCATCCACGTCTTGAGCACCGGGTCCTTGGTGTCCCACTGGTACAGCTTGACCGTGCCGTCGTAGGCGTCGACGGTCGCCTTGACCGAGTTGCGGATGTAGTTGACCTGGTTCTGCTGGGCCACCACGGCACGCTGGCCGGTGGTCAGCGAGTCGGCGGTGGTGTCGCCGAGGGTGGTGCGGGAGGCGTACGGGTAGCCGTTGGTCGTGGTGTAGGCGTCCACGATCCACTGGATGCGCCCGTCGACCACGGCCGGGTAGGCGTCACCGTCGATGGTCAGCCACGGGGCGACCGATTCGACGCGCTCCTTCGGCGTGCGGTTGTACAGGATCCGCGAGCCCTCGCCGATGGCGCCCGAGTAGAGGATCTGGGGCTCGCCGAAGGCCACCGCGTAGGCGGCGCGGTTGACGGGGTTCGAGAGGTCGACGCCGCTCTTGCCCTTGTAGCTGAAGCTCTTCTCGCCCTGGTCGCCGGAGTAGTCCAGCTCCTTCTGCGGGCCGCCCACGATGGAGTACTGCGTGGTCTTCTCGCCGTAGTACACCCGCTGCTCGTACTTCCCGAGCTTGCCCTCCGTCGGCAGGTTCTTCTCGGTGAAGTCCGGGGAACCGCCGTCGCCGGTCGAGGTGCCCTTCGCGGTGATGGCGCCGTAACCGTGGGTGTACTTGAAGTGGTCGTTGATCCAGTTGCGCTCGGGAATGCCGTTGATGTTGAGCTCGCGCAGACCGATGACCGTGTCCTGCTCCTTGCCGTCGACCTTGTAGCGGTCGACGTCCAGGGTGGACGGGAACTGGTAGTACCCGCGCACCTGCTGGAGCTGCTGGAAGGTGGGCGAGACGATATTGGGGTCGAGAAGGCGCAGGCTGGCCGTGGAATTCGCCTCGGCCCGCAGCTTCTCCTTGTCCTTGCCCTTGAGGTCGCTGGTGCCCTGGTAATCCTTCACCTGGGCGCCGTCGATGCCGTACGCCTCACGCGTGGCCGTGATGTTCTTCTTGATGTACGGCGCTTCCTTGGCCTGCTCGTTCGGCTGGACCTGGAACTTCTGCACGATCGCCGGGTAGAGCCCGCCGATCAGCACCGCCGACAGCACCATCAGACCGAAGCCGATCACCGGCAGCTGCCAGGTGCGCCGCCACAGCGTCGCGAAGAACAGCACCGCGCAGATCAGCGCGATGATGAAGAGAATCGTCTTGGCCGGCAGATAGGCGTTGGCGTCCACATAGCGCAGACCCGTCCAGCCCTCGGTCGACTTCAGCCCGCTGGACTTCACCGCCAGCCCGTACCGGTCCAGCCAGTAGGCGACGGCCTTGAGCGTCACGAAGAGGCCGAGCAGCACGGACAGATGGCCCGTGGCCGCGGCCGTGGCCCGTCCGCCGGGGCTGGTGAGCCGCAGACCGCCGTAGAGGTAGTGCACCAGCGCGGCCGCGATCAGCGACAGGACCGCCGCGGCGAAGCCGAAGCTCAGCAGGAAGCGGTACCACGGCAGGTCGAAGGTGTAGAAGGAGATGTCCTTGTGGAACTGCGGGTCCTTCTGGCCGAAGGAGACGCCGTTGACCCACTGCAGCCACGTGCGCCACTGCCCGGCGGCGGAGGCGCCCGCGACCAGGCCGACCAGCGCGGTGACCGCCAGCAGCACCCACTTCTTGTACGGGGCGATGCTCATGCGGTAGCGGTCGAGGCTCTGCTGCTCGACCGACATCGCGCTCAGCGGCGGGCGCAGTCGGTGCGCCAGCCAGATGTTGGTCCCCACGGCCAGGGCCATCAGCAGGCCGAAGACGGCGAAGAGGCCGATCTTGGTGCCGAGAGTGGTGGTGAAGACGGAGGAATAATCCACCGAGCGGTACCAGAGCCAGTCGGTCCAGAACCCCGCGAACATGACGAAGAGCATGGCCAGCACGGCCAGCACGCCCAAGGTCATCAGCAGGGTCCGGACCCGCCGGGACGGTCGGCCGACTCTGATCCGTGGCCCTGTCGGGCCTCCGCCGCGGTCCGGCATCTGGAAAGCCAAGGTGCGCACCTCGAAGTTCGCTGTCGATGGAGCTGTCGATCAGGCCCAGGTGATAGTAGGACCCACTGTGGCAACTTACCGAGGCTTTACTCGGTTCCCGATTTCGGGCTCTCTCAGGGCACGATATTGACCATGTCCAGCAATACCGGTTCGAACCTTCCCGGCTCCCACGAGCCCGGCACCCCGATGGCCGCCAGTCCGCTGACGCGCGCCGTGCTCGAGATCGACGAGTACGCGTCCGGGCTCGGCTGGGACCAGCCCGCACGGCTGTTCGCCCTGGTCGACACGGCCAAGCTCCGCTCCCAGGAGCCCAACCTGGCCGCTCAGCTCGGCCTCGACGACGCCCCTTCCACGACTACCTCCTACACCCCCATCGAGCAGGAGGAGCTGCCCAAGGGCACCGCCCTCGACAAGTTCCTCGGCACCATCGCCTGGCCCGAAGCGGTCGTGGGCTGCGCCCTGACCGTGGAGCGGCTGATGCTCCCGCCGTCGGCCGAGGCGTCCGTGCCCCATGGAATGAACGACAAGCAGCTCGCCGCGTGGGTCGCCAAGCACCCGGACCGCCAGGAGGTCCGGATGACGGTGGCGGTCCTGCGCGACGGCGCGCGCGAGTCGGCCCTGCGGCTGCGCGAGAAGGACTCGCCGACCGAGGTCCTCACCGGCGCCGACCTGGTGCCGGGCCTCGCGGAGGCCCTTGCCGCCACGTTCGCGGACTAGCGGACCGAAGGCGCCATCACCGCAGGGGGACGGGGCCGGTCAGCGTGTCGCGCACTGCGGCAGGCCGGCCGTGTCCCCCTTGCGGAGCTTCTCCAGGGACTGCATCGCGTCCTTCATCGTGTCGACCTTGATCAAGGTCAGACCCGAGGGGGTGTCCTTCGCAGCGGCCGCGCAGTTGTCCTTCGGGGTCAGGAAGTAGCGCGCGCCCTTGGAGCGGGCCCCCACCGTCTTCATCTCGATGCCGCCGATCGGCCCGACCTTGCCGGACTCGTCGATCGTCCCCGTGCCGGCGATGAACTTCCCGCCGGTCAGGTCCTCGGGCGTGAGCTTGTCGACTATGCCCAGGGCGAACATCAGCCCGGCGCTCGGGCCGCCCACGTCCGCCAGCTTGATGTTGATGGAGAACGGGAAGGTGTGGTCCGTCCCCGCCTGGATGCCGACGATGGCCCGGCTGTCGTCGGCGGCCTTGTTCGTGGTGAGGGCGACGGTGTCCTCCACCTTCGGCTGCCGCTTCTCCTTCTCCGCGGCGGCGGCCTCCTTGGCGGGCACGACGAGGAAGGTCACCTTCTCGCCCGGCTTGTGCCGGGTCACCAGCCGGGCGACGTCCCCGGGCTCCTTGATCTCCGTGCCGTCCACGGCCTTGATCACATCACCGGCGTGCAGCGCCCCCTCGGCGGGGCTGCCCTTGACCACGGAGGACACCACGACGCGGGTGCCGACCGGGATGCCCAGCTGTTTCAGGGCCGCGACCTTGGCGCTCTCCTGGGACTGGCTGAATTCCTCCGCCGTCTCCTGGTTGAGCTCGTCCGGGGACTTGTCGTCGGGGTAGAGGGTGCTGTGCGGAACGACCAGATTGTCGTGCGCCAGCCAGCCGTAGACCGCTTCGACCAGATTCATCCGGTACTGCGAGCCGGTCACCCGGACCGTCGTCATGTTGAGGTGACCGGTGGTCGGGTACGTCTTGTGCCCGGAGATCTGCAGCACCGGCTCGCCGCCGTGCTCACCCAGCGTGTTGACCGTGGGGCCCGGGGACATCTCCGAGTAGGGCACGGGAATCAGCACGCCTGCGCACAGGAGCGCGATCAGCATAAGAAGGGAGGCGAGCATCGTCGCTGTGCGGCGGGGCATGGAACGACAGTACGGGACGGGTCCGACAGTCCACTTCCGGGGCGGTCCGTACGGGGCAGATACCGGCCGCTCCGCTCAGGCGGCGGTCAGGAACCGGACTCGGTCCGCTCCATCGCCCGCCGGAACTTCTCATAACCCGCCAGTTCCGCGACATCCCCGGCCTTGCGGTTCCGGGCCGCCCAGCTCCCCCACAGGGCGGCGACGACGGCCGCACCCACCGGAATCAGCAACCAAGCAAGCGCCGCCATGCCGGCCTCCGACCCCATACGCGATCACAACTGAACTGATGAGCAGATTAGTCGTCTTCGGTCTCAACGCTTACGTCAGGGTGCCGGTTACGCAACCAGGGACGGTCCGTAAGTGGGCGACTTTGGCGCTCCCCGGACGGGGCTAGATCCCCACCCACTCCTCGGCCCCGTCGGCGAACCTCTGGTGCTTCCATATCGGCACCTCGCTCTTGAGGTCGTCGATCAGTCTTCGGCACGCCTCGAACGCCTCCGCCCGGTGCGGGCAGGAGACCGCCACCACCACGGCCAGGTCCCCGACGGCCAGCTCCCCCACGCGGTGCACCGCGGCCATCGCCCGCACGGGGAAGTCCGCCGCGACCTTCTCCGCGACGCGGCGCAGCTCGGCCTCCGCGGTGGGGTGCGCCGAGTAGCCGAGCGCCGAGACGTCCGCGCCGCCGTCGTGGTCACGCACGGTGCCCACGAAGAGCGCGGTGCCGCCCGCGGCGTCGTCGCCGACCGCCGTGAAGACCTCGTCCAGGGACAGCGGGGCGTCGCGGACCGCGAGGAGCCGGATGGGGTCCGCGGCCGCGAGTTCGCCGGGGTGGTCGTGGGTGCGCGCCATACGGTCCATCGTGCCGTACGGGACCGGCCGCGGGGAACGGCGGTTCGACCAGTTTTCGTGCGCCCGGCTCCGTGCGCTTCTACGGGCCCTTCACGGCCCTACAGCCGACGGCGGGCCTTACGGGCCCGGCGCACCAGTGCGGCGGTGCCCAGCAGCGCGACAGTGGCGCCGGCGGCGCCCGCGGCGGTGGCGTCCTTGCGGCCCAGCCGGCGGCCGGCGACCGTGTGCCGGCCCGCGACCTCGTCGAGCAGCTCCGCGAGGACCTCCTCGTTGGTCCACCGGGGCCGCCAGCCGGCGTCGTGGAGGCGGTGGCCGCTGACCACCCAGGGGTGCATCGTGTATTCCAGGTCGCCGGCCGGCGACGGGGTGAGGCCCAGGCGGTGCAGGCGCGAGGCGGCGCCGAGGGCGACGGCCGACGGCAGCTCCATGCGCCGGATGCCGGTGAGCTCCTCGACCTCTTCCTGCTCGAGCCAGCCGTCGCAGCCGACGGCCAGCTCGCCCTCGGCCTTCTCCAGAGCGGCGAACTCCAGCGCGCTCACCAGGTCCTCCACGTGGCAGAACTGCCAGGTGGGCCGGGATCCGGCGACCACCAGGAGGCGGGGCGACTCGAAGTAGCGGGTCAATGCGGTGTCGGTGCCGCCGACCAGGACGGCCGGGCGCAGCACCGTGACGTTCAGGCCGGGGTGCGCCCGGGGCGCGCGCCTGGCCAGCCGCTCTATCTCCAGCAGGTCGCCCACGCCCGTCGCCTCCGCGGTCGCCCGCAGCTCGGCGTCCTCGGCGAGGGGCACGTCGTTGTCGGGGCGGGCCCCGTAGACCATGGCGGAGGTGCACAGCACCACCCGGTGCACGCCGGCGGCCGCCGCGGCCGTCAGCACGGTCTGTGTACCGCGCACGTTGTAGGCGGTGCGGGCGGCGGCGTCGGTCTCCAGGTCGAGGTCGAGTGCGAGGTGGACGACGACGTCGACGCCCCGCAGCTTCTCGGCGATCACCGGGTCGCGGACGTCGAGGACGTGCCATTGCGCCTCGCTCACGTCTCCGCGGCGCTCGTCGATGGCCACGACGTGCTTGATCTCCTCGGATGCGGCGAGCCGCCGCGTGAGCAGCGCGCCGACGCCGCGGGCAGCGCCGGTGACCGCGACGACTGGCCGTCGGCCGTGCGGGGTCGTACTGTCCAGCGCGGAACCGTTTCGCGCTGCGCGAACTTCTCGGTCGGGGGAACTCACCGGGCGTCTCCAGCGGTTGTCTTCAGTACGTATGTGCCATCACGTTTGTCATGACGCGTACGTACCAGGTGACGTCCATCCTGCCGCAGGCCCCGGGCGAGCGGAGCACCAAGCCCGGATAGCGGCGAGGTGTCTACGCTTGGTGGTGTTGTCGGGCATTTCGCCGCCGGTCCACAGCCGGCGGCCCTACGAGCCGAGGAAACCCGTGAGTGACACCCCATTCGGATTCGGTCTTCCGCCGGAGGAGCCGGAGAACGGCGACGACGGCAAGAAGAAGGGCGGCGGCCAGGGCGGCCAGGGACCCGCGAATCCGTTCGGGTTCGGCGGGCCCGCCGGCGGCGGGGACAACCCCTTCGCCGCGATGTTCGGGTCCATGAACCCGGGCGATCTTGGCGCCGCCTTCCAGCAGCTCGGGCAGATGCTCTCCTACGAGGGCGGCCCGGTGAACTGGGGCATGGCCAAGGACATCGCGCGCCAGACCGTGGCCCAGGGCACGGCGGACGGCAGCAAGGACGCCAGCGTCACGGCCGGCGAGCGGGCCGCGGTCGAGGAGGCGGTGCGCCTGGCCGACCTGTGGCTGGACGGCGTGACGTCGCTGCCGTCGGGCTCGGGCACGGCCGTCGCCTGGAGCCGCGCGGAGTGGGTCGAGGCGACCCTGCCGGTGTGGAAGGACCTGGTGGACCCGGTCGCCGAGCGCGTCGGGGCGGCCATGGGCGGTGTGCTGCCCGAGGAGATGCAGGCCATGGCGGGCCCGCTGCTGGGGATGATGCGCAGCATGGGCGGTGCCATGTTCGGCACCCAGATCGGCCAGGCCGTGGGCGTGCTGGCGGGCGAGGTGGTCGGTTCGACCGACATCGGCCTGCCGCTGGGCCCCGCGGGCAAGGCGGCGCTGCTGCCGGTGAACATCGAGGCGTTCGGCTCCGGCCTGGGCGTCCCGCAGGACGAGGTGCGGCTGTACCTGGCCCTGCGCGAGGCCGCCCACCAGCGGCTCTTCGCCCATGTGCCGTGGCTGCGCTCGCATCTGTTCGGTGCCGTCGAGGGCTACGCCCGCGGCATCAAGGTCGACACCTCCAAGCTGGAGGACGTCGTCGGCCAGCTCGACCCCTCGCACCCGGAGCAGCTGCAGGAGGCTCTCCAGCAGGGCATGTTCCAGCCGGAGGACACCCCGGAGCAGAAGGCCGCGCTGGCCCGCCTGGAGACCGCGCTCGCGCTGGTCGAGGGCTGGGTGGACGCGGTCGTGCACGCGGCGGCCGCGCCGCATCTGCCGTCCGCCGGCGCGCTGCGCGAGACGCTGCGCAGGCGCCGCGCCTCCGGCGGCCCGGCGGAGCAGACCTTCGCCACGCTGATCGGCCTGGAGCTGCGTCCCCGCCGGCTGCGGGACGCCTCCCGGCTGTGGGCCTCGCTCACGGACGCGCGCGGCCTGGAGGGCCGTGACGGGCTCTGGGAGCACCCGGACATGCTGCCGACGGCCGCGGACCTGGACGACCCGGACGGGTTCGTCCACCGTGAGCACCTGGACTTCTCCGAGATCGACAAGATGCTCGGCGAGGCCGCGAAGGGCTCCGCGGAGAAGAAGTCCGACGAGGGCGACCAGGGCGAGGGCGACGAGAAGAAGTGAGCCTTCACGAGAACGCGGTCCTCGTCCTGAAGGAGTACGGGGACCAGCAGGAGCTGCGCGGCCTGTACCTGGACCACCTCGCCGCGCACCCGGACGGGATGTGGAAGCCCTGCCAGGCGGGGCACGTCACGGCGAGCGCCCTGGTGATCGATCCGGCACAGGGCAGGGTGCTGCTCACGCTCCACCGCAAGCTGCGGATGTGGCTCCAGATGGGCGGCCACTGCGAGCCCGGTGACGCCACGCTCGAGGAGGCCGCGCTGCGCGAGGCCACCGAGGAGTCCGGTATCGCGGGCCTGACGCTGCTGCCGGGCGGCCCGGTGCGGCTGGACCGGCACCCGATTCCGGCGCCCTGCAACTGGCACCTGGACGTCCAGTACGCGGCGCTGGTGCCGGAGGGCGCGGAGGCCGCCATCAGCGACGAGTCGCTGGACCTGCGCTGGTTCCCCTATGAGGAGGTCGCCGGCGTGGCCGACGACTCCGTCGTCCAGCTGGTGCGGCGGACGCTCACGCGCCTCTAGAAGTCATGGGTAAGGGGCGCCACCCAGTGGGTGGCGCCCCTTACCCATGGGCTCAGTTGGACCAGATGTTGCCCTGGTTCTGGCCGTGCGCGCCGTTCTGGCCGAAGCCGTACTGCGCGGCGAGGCCCTGGCCGATCTGCGCGCCCTGCGGCGGCAGCAACTCGCTGGGCTGGACCAGTACGTAGCCCTGGCCCTGGAAGCTGAGCTCCCAGCCCTCGCCCGTGCTGCCGCGCCGCCGCCACACGCTCGAGGAGGACGTCTGCGCCTGCATGTTGACGCGCAGCGAGGACGACCAGGCGACGACCGCGTCGGCGTCGGCGTAGACGTAGTTGTGCCCCGTGGAGTGGAGCATCAGCGGCTGTCCCGAGGTCATCAGCGCGACCTTGCCCTGGCCGGTGATGTTGAGGTTGTACGCGCCGGTGCCGGAGATGCCCTGCTGGCTGTCCACCGCGACCGTCTCCCAGTGCAGGGTGGAGTCCAGCGCGAGGACGTACGAACCGTCCACGGTCAGCCCCTGGTGGTCCACGTCGACGACGTGGACGTGCTGGCCGAGGTTGGCGAGGAAGACCGTGCCCTGGCCGGAGCAGCGCATCAGATCCAGGCCTTCGCCGGTGTGCGCCTGCGCGTACTGCTGGGTGCGCGTGCGGTATTCGCCGTCGAACTCGATGAGGCCCTGGTAGGCGACCATCGAGCCCTTGCGGGCGAGCACGTCGTCGTGTCCGGTGAGCGCCACGCGCAGCATCTGCGGGTTCTGCAGGGCGTAGCGGTCCTGCGTCTGGGCCTCGGTGTGGCCGAAGAGCGGGCTCTGCATGTCTGTCGTCGTCCCCTCAGCCCCGGGCCCGGAGCCGGTCGGTGCTGTCCTCGCTGGGCTGTACCACCACGAATCCCTGGCCGGAGAAGCCCAGTTGGTACGCCTCGCCGCTGCCGCGGCCGATCATCGAGGAAGCCTTGAAGCTGCGCTTCCCCTTCATCCGCAGATTGCTGGACCAGGCGACGAGGGCGTCGGGGTCCACGTACGTCTCGTCCTCGCCGCTTCCGCAGTCGACGACGATGGGCGCGCCGCGCGAGGTCAGGGCGACCCAGCCGGTGCCGCTGACGGCGACGTTGAACAGGCCCTGGCCGGCGAACTTGGCCATGCCCTTGACGCGTTCGACGCCCCACTGCAGGTGTGCGTCGAAGGCGAGCAGGTTGGTGCCGTTGACGGAGACGGATTCCCCGTTGAGGTTGATGCAGACGACGTCCGCGCCGTAGTCGGCGAGGTAGAGGATGCCGTCACCGGTGCACTTCATGAGAGGCGCGCCCTCGCCGGTGAGCCACTGGGAGGCCATCTGGCGGACGGCGGGGGCGTTCGCCTCGTACTGGATGTAGCCCTCGTAGGCGACCATCGAGCCGGTGCGGGCGAACAGGTCGTGGCCGCTCTGCATGGCGACCTTGAGCATGCTGCTGCCGTGGTTCTCCATGCGGGCGGCGGGCGGGGTCGGGGCGTGGCCCGCGATCAGCGACTGGTCCATGACGGGCTCCCTCAGACCTCGTAGGGCTGGACGACGATGAAGTTTCCGGGCGCGCCGCGGAATTGGAGATTGACGGTCTCCCCGCTGTGGCCCGGGTAGGAGTTGCGGCGCAGCCGCACCTGGCTGGAGATGACGACCTGGGCGGCCGCCGACCAGGCGACGATGGCGTTGCTGTCGGCGTAGGTGGTCGGGGTTACCGGCAGCACCACCGGGGTGCCGTGCGTCTTGACGACGACGGTGCCGCTGCCCTGGAACTGCATGGTGAACAGCGCGCCGCCGGGGATGCCGTGGCCCTCGATCCGGCGGACCTCGTGGTGCAGCGACTCGTCGAAGGCGAGCACGGCGTCCGCGGAGACGCAGATCGCGTCGTTCTCCAGCTGGATGGGGTGGACGTGCGCGGAGTTCTCGGCGAGGAAGACCTGCCCGCGGCCCGTGCAGCGCATCAGCTGCATCTCCTGGCCGGTCGCGTTGCCGACGATGCGGCCCATGAAGCCGGCGCCCTTGTAGCTGAAGTCGACCTTGCCCTGGTAGAGGACCATGCTGCCCTGCCGGGCGAGCACGGGCTGCGGGTCGGCGCCCAGGTCGACGCGGATGAGGCTGTGGTTCTGCAGGGTCCAGCGCTGCCCGTTGGGCGCCTCGCGGTACTTGTCGAAGGCTCCCTGGACACCGGGGGCGACGGGGGCCGCACCGGCGCCCTGCGGCGCCGCGACGGGCGCGGGGCCTCCGTACGGGGCCGGCTGGCCCGGGTAGGGCGGGGCGGGCTGCGGGGGCGCGACCGGCTGACCGTAGGACTGCTGGGCCGGGTAGCCGTGGGCGGGCGCCGGCTGGCCGTGCGGGGCGTGCTGGCCGGGCACTCCGGGCGGGCCGGGGGGCGGCGGGACGACGCCGCCCGCCGGGGTCTGGCCGCCGGAGAAGAACCCGGGGGGCGCGAGGGGCGCGGCCATGGTCGGTGCCATGTGCGCCTGCGGGGCGGCCGCGGGCGGCGGGGTGCTGCCGGGCGGGGGTGCGAAGCCCTGCGCGGGCACGGGCGCCGGGGCCGGAGCCGGGGCGACGGGCGCCGCGGGGGCCGCCTGGGCGGCGGCGGGCGGTGCGAAGGCGGGAGGCGCACTGGCCTGCGCCGGAGGCGCGAAGGAGGGGGCGGCCGCCGCCGGGGCGGGCGCGGGCTCCTCCTCTTCCAGCACCTCGCCACCGAAGTTCCTCAGCAGCGCTTCCAGACCACCGTCGAAGCCCTGCCCGACGGCGGCGAACCGCCAGACGTCCTTCAGGTAGAAGTCGCCCAGCATCACCGCGCGCTCGGTGCTGAACTCGGCACCGGTGAAGGAGTAGCGGGCCACCTCCACGCCGCCCGCGACGACACGGAGGTAGCCGGGGCCGATCTGCGACATCTGGCCCGCGCCGTCCACCGTCGCGGTGAAGGAGAGCTTGTGGATGTGCGCGGGGATCCGGTCGAGGGTGACGCGGAAGGACTCCGTGTCCCCCGCCTGCGCCCCGAGCTGCTGGATCGCCTCCTCGGGCGACTTCGGCTGGTTGAAGAAGATGAAGTACCGGTCGTCGGAGAGCCGCTCGGCGGCGTCGAGGCCGAAGCAGCTGATGTCGAAGGACAGGCCGGGGCCGCCGATCTGCACTCCCACGTACAGATCGGTCCCCGCCGTCAGGTCAGTGATCTTGGCCTTGTGGCCGCGCTGGAATTCCCTGGACATGCGTGACGACCGTCCCCCATCCGAACCTGTGGTGAATGCGTTGCGCCAGGCTAACGGCTGATACCGACAGGACGTGATTCCGGGGCGGGCCCGTCACTCGCTGCGGGCGCCGGGAAGGTGGGGCAGCCGGTCCGCGGAGACCACGCCCTCGAGGTATCCGCGGGCGCGCTCGGTGCGCGGGTAGGACTCCAGGAGCCGCCAGAACTCGGGGCCGTGGCCCGGTACGAGCAGATGCGCCAGCTCGTGCAGGAGGACGTAGTCGACGACGTACTCGGGCATGCCCTGGAGGCGGTGCGAGAGGCGGATGCTGCCCTCGGCGGGGGTGCACGAGCCCCAGCGGGTGTTCTGGTTGGTCACCCAGCGGACCGAGTCGGGGCGGGCCCGGCCGTCCAGATACTGCTCGGAGAGGCGGCGGGCCCGCTCGGCGAGCTCGGCGTCGCCCAGCATCCGCTTGCTCTCCTGCGCCGCGAGCTTGTCGAGCATCACGGTGACCCAGCGCTGTTCCTCGGCGTCCGACATGCGGGCGGGGATGAGGACGATCGTGCGGTCGCCCTCGCGGTAGGCGGAGACCGTCCTGCGTCGGCGCGCGCTCCGTCGGACCTCGACCGCACGGGCCTCCGGGGCCGACTGGAGCGGGCTCGGAGCGCTGCGCGGTGGTCTTGCGGCGCTGTGCAGGGGGTCGACGGGCACGAGCCCGACGTTACCCGCTGGCGGTGCGGGAAGTCCCGCCCCTCCGTCGGTTGTCGGGGGAAACACCCGCAGTTCGCAGGGCTTGTACGACAATCACTCCGCGCCTGTGGATAACTTCGCACGGTGACCGGCCGGGGCGGGCAAGCTGAGGTCCGACCGAGGGGGGAACCATGCAGACGACGTCCTTGAGCTCCACGCCGACCATGCCCGCCGCGCCCGCCGCGCCCGCCGCGGGCTTCGCGGATTCCGCGGCCGCTGCCGTGCCCGTGGCCGCCGCTGGCTTCGCGCATCCGATGGTCAAGCCCGCGCTGCGGCGCTCCTGGCGGAACCGGGACATGGTGCAGTTCGGGATCGCGCCCGCGCACGCGGTGGTCGTGGGGCCGGTGGACACGGCGACCGGCGCCTTCCTCGGCCTCCTCGACGGGACGCGTGGCATGCCGCTGCTGCGTGAGGAGGCGCGCGGCATGGGGCTGCCGGAGGGCCGCGCGGACGCACTGGTGGAGCGGCTGGGCGAGGCCGGGCTGCTCGACGACGCGCGGGGCGGCGGCGAGGGGGCCGCCGCGTTGCGGAGCCGGGGCGGCGCCCTGGAGCGGCTGCGGCCGGACCTGGCGTCGCTGTCGGTGCTGCACTCCGGGCCGGGGGCGGCGATGCGGCTGATGGCGGCGCGGCAGGCAATGCGGGTGCAGGTGCGCGGTGCCGGACGGGTGGGGGCGGCCGTGGCGGCGCTGCTGTCGGCTTCGGGGGTGGGCCGGGTCGACGTGCTGGACGGCGGTCGCGTCGAGCCGTGGGACGTCTCGCCCGCGGGGGTGGGGCCCGAGCGGACCGGGGAGCGGCGGGACGCCGCCGCGCGGCAGGTGGTCCGGCAGGTCGCGCCCGTGCCCCGGCCGCGGGCCCGGGGCGGCGGGGCGGGGACGGACCGCGCGGGGGCGGAGGCCGAGCCGCCCCTGGCCCTGGTGGTCCTCGCACCCCGCGACGGCCTCGGCGCCTACGCACCGGATCCCCTGACGGCACATGAGCTGGTCTCCTCCGGTACACCTCATATGTACGCGGGGGTGCTGGAGGCCACCGGGGTGGTGGGGCCGCTGGTGCTGCCACGGGTGTCGGCGTGCGCGGGCTGCGTTGAGCTGGGGCGGGCCGACCGGGACACCGCGTGGCCCCGGATGCTCGCCCAGTGGAAGTCCGGCCGCTCCTCGGGGGTACCGTCGTGCGACATGGCACTGGCCACGGTCGTGGCGGGGCTGACCGTGGCGCGGGCGCTCGCCTTCCTCGACGGTGGCTCCTCGTCGGGAGCGGGGGTCCGGCTGGAGCTGGCACTGCCGGGTCCGGCCTGGTCTCCCCGGCCCGTCGAGCCGCATCCGCGGTGTCCGTGCGGCGCGGCGGGTTCCGGGCATCCGGATCCGCCGCGGCCACAGGGGCACCACACGGGACAATGACCCGGTAACCGCCGTCCGCGGCGTGGCTGTTCAGCTAGTTGGAGGGGCGCATGTCTGATCTACCCCGCAAGGCGGTCACCCGTACCGCCAAGTTGGCCGCGCTGCCGTTGGGGTTCGCCGGGCGAACGGCGCTCGGGCTGGGAAAACGCATCGGCGGACGGCCGGCGGAGAAGATCGCCGCGGAGCTGCAGCAGCGCACCGCGGAACAGCTCTTCACCACGCTCGGGCAGCTCAAGGGGGGTGCCATGAAGCTCGGTCAGGCGCTGTCCGTCTTCGAATCGGCGCTCCCCGAGCAGATCGCCGGCCCCTACCGGACGGCGCTGACCAAGCTCCAGGAGGCCGCGCCGCCGATGCCGACGAAGTCGGTGCACGCGGCGCTGGCGGAGCGGCTCGGGGAGGACTGGCGGGATCTGTTCCTGGAGTTCGACGACCAGCCGTCGGCGGCGGCCTCGATCGGCCAGGTGCACCGGGCGGTCTGGCACGACGGACGCGACGTCGCGGTCAAGGTGCAGTATCCGGGGGCGGGTGAGGCGCTGCTGTCCGATCTGACCCAACTGGGCCGGTTCGCCAAGCTGCTGGGGCCGCTGGTGCCCGGCATGGACATCAAGCCGCTCATCACCGAGCTGCGCGACCGGGTGTCCGAGGAGCTGGACTACAAGCTGGAGGCCCGGGCCCAGAGCGCGCACGCACGGGAGTTCGCCGGTGATGCCGATGTGACGGTGCCGGACGTGGTCCACCAAAGCGACCAGGTGCTGGTGACGGAGTGGCTGGAGGGGGTGCCGCTGTCCGAGGTGATAGCGCACGGCACCCAGGAGCAGCGGGACCGGGCCGGTCAGCTGCTGGCCCGCTTCCTCTTCTCGGGAGCGGCCCGCACGGGCCTGCTCCACGCCGACCCGCACCCGGGCAACTTCCGGCTCCTGACCGGGGACGCCCCGGACGGGCCGCCGGAGAAGTGGCGGCTGGGGGTGCTGGACTTCGGCACGGTCGACCGGCTGCCGCAGGGGCTGCCCGTCGAGATCGGGACGGCGCTGCGCATGACGCTGGACGGGCAGGCGGACGAAGTCCATGAGCTGCTGCGCGGGGAGGGCTTCGTCAAGCCGGAGATCGAGCTGGACCCGGGGGCGGTGCTCGACTATCTGCTGCCGATCATCGAGCCGGCGCAGGTGACGGAGTTCACGTTCACCCGCGACTGGTTGCGCGCCCAGGCGACGCGGATCGCCGATCCCCGCTCCCCCGCGTACCAGCTGGCCCGGCAGCTCAATCTGCCCCCGGCGTATCTGCTGATCCACCGGGTGACGATGAGCACCATAGGGGTGCTGTGCCAGCTGGGTGCCACGGTGCGGCTGCGTGAGGAGATGGAGGCATGGGTGCCCGGCTTCGCGGCGGAGCCCCGGACTCAGGACACACCCGCCTGACGGCGGGGCCCGTCCCCGCCGTCAGGTGCGGGTGGGCTCACCACCAGGACGAGTCGAGCCGGCCTTCGATCGATCTGATGTTGGCGCGGGCGCAGTCGTCGCAGAAGTAGCGACGGCTGCCGTTCTCGACGGAGCAGGTCCAGGTCGGCGGTGCGCCGTCGGGGGCTGCCTTGCCACAGCGAGCGCAGGTGATGTTCTCGGTGGCCTCAGGGTCCAACTGCACTGGTTCATGCGACTTCCGGTCCACTCCCAGACGATATCCCCGCAGGCGGGCCGGGAGCGGGTGGCGCACCCAACGCGGCGCGGGGCCGGTCCGAACGGACCGGCCCCGCGAGGACTCACTGCATGACGGCCATGGCCAGAGCGCGACGCGCGCGCAGCGAGGCGCGCTCGGCGCGGCGCTGCATGCGCCGGGCGGCGGCCAGCCGTACGGCCTTGCGTTGGGATTCCGCCTCCCGCAAGCGGTCGTGCATATGCGCACGAGCCAGGGCTTCTGGGATGAGTTGCATTTCGAGGTTCCTGTTCTGGCGCGAGGCGATCGCGCTGAAGGCATCAAGGGTGGGGGTGCTGGAGCCGAACGGCTCGGGGGACGGGCGCTGCATCGTCGGGTCCTGCTTCGTGGGGTCGTGCGTCGTGGGGCGGTCGATGGTGCCGGTGGTGATCATGCGTTGACCGGGTTCTTGCGCGGACGGCCACGGGGCCGCTTGCGGGCGACGACCACGCCCTGGACGAACAGTTCGCCGCCCCAGACGCCCCACGGCTCACGGCGGTCCTTGGCGCCGGCGAGGCAGGCCGCCACCAGCGGGCAGGTACGGCAGAGCGACTTGGCGTACTCCACGTCCGCAGGGGACTCGGCGAAGAAGACCTCCGGGTCATAGCTGCGGCAGGGGACCGGGACGCCGAGGTTCTCGATCGCGTCGTCGAGGTCGGTCAGGGCGGTGAGGGGGGTCAAGGTGTCCTCCGTGGGGACAGGCGGGGGGATCAGGTCGGTCGCTACTGACGGGGTGTGCGCCTTGAGTTGCACGGTGTGTCATTCCTCGTCTGTTGTTCCGGCTGGTGGCCGGGCTGGTTTCCCCAGGCTTGGGGGCAAACAAAAGGGCCGCGGATCCCGGTGTGGGTTCCGCGGCCCTGGAAGGTGCCGACCTGATCGCGCCGATCAGGCTGGATCTCTCCAGGGTTCGAGCCCACGGAAGGCCCACGTCTTGGGAAGGTGGTGCAGTGCGTTCGGGGATCCGGCGCCATTGGCCGTCGCTGCCGGGGCATAGGCCTGTGCCTGTGCCGCTGCTGCTGCCTTTACCTCGGACGCGTTGGCCGGTCGCTGTTCGAGACGAACCGAGGTGTCACCGGACAGACCGGTGCCCTGGAACGGGCCGAAGGTAAAGCCGAGCATGCTGGCGGAGCCGACCTGGCGATCGGTCATTTTGTTGCTGGCGATGAAGCTGATCATTGTCTCCGCCTCCCTTCGGCGTCTTCGGGGACCGGTCGAAACCGGTCCAGGTCTTCGGTTCAGTACAGCACGGATCCAACGAATCCCGGTAGTACCGCAGAGCCGTCGTTTCCCTGCTCGGAAGGCTATGGGTAGGCCGTCCGCGTGCGCAAACTATTTTTCCGGAGATTCTTCGGAGGTGTCCTGGGACACCTCTTCCGAGGCCGGCTCCTCGCCTGCGCACAGGGCCAGGACGTCGGCTCCGAACCTGCCGAGCTTCCGTGCCCCGACACCAGAGATGCCCGACAGCTCCGATTCGGTTCCCGGAACGGCCTCGGCAATCGCGAGGAGTGTCTTGTCGGTGAAGACGCAGTAGGCGGGCTGGCCCAGCTGCCGGGCCTGCTCGGCCCGCCAGTCCCGCAGCCGTTCGTACAGGGCCTCGTCGAGGTCGCTGGGGCAGTCCTCGCAGCGCATCAGTTTGATCTCGCCCGCGTCGGTCAGCGTCCGCCCGCAGACCCGGCAGCGCGCGGGCCCGCGCCGCTTGCGGGCGGCCCCCCGCTCGATGCCGCCCTGCCCGACGGCCGCGCCCGGAGAGCCGGGGCGAGGGGCCGCGGAGCCCGGTCGCAGGCCGTTCAGGAAGCGGGTGGGCCGCCGGGAGGGACGGCCGCCGGGGGTGCGGGAGAGCGCCCAGGACAGGGAGAGGTGCGAGCGGGCCCGGGTGACGCCCACATAGAGCAGCCGGCGCTCCTCCTCCACCTGCTCGTCGGTCTTGGCGTAGGTGATGGGCAGCATGCCCTCGGTGAGCCCGACGAGAAAGACGGCGTCCCACTCCAGGCCCTTGGCCGCGTGCAGTGAGGCGAGCGTCACACCCTCCACCGTCGGCGCGTGCTGGGCACTGGCCCGCTCGTCGAGTTCGGCCACGAGATCGGCGAGGGTGGCGCCCGGCCGGGCCCGCACGAAGTCCTCGGCGAGCCGCACCAGCGCCGCCAAGGACTCCCAGCGGTCGCGCACCGCGCCCGAGCCGGCGGGGGGCTCGCTCGTCCAGCCCCGGGTGCTCAGCACCGCGCGGACCTGCGAGGGCACGTCCTCGGCGGCGGCCATCTGAGGGTCGGAGTGGCCTCCGGCCCGGGCGGCGCCGCGCAGCAGCAGCCCGGCCTCGCGCACCTCGGGGCGCTCGAAGAACCGCTCGGCGCCCCGCAGCTGATAGGGCACGCCGGCGTCGGCCAGGGCCTGTTCGTAGACCTCGGACTGGGCGTTGATGCGGTAGAGGATCGCGATCTCGCTCGCGGGCACCCCGGCGTCGATGAGGTCCCGCACCCGGCGGGCCGTGCCCTCGGCCTCGGCGGGCTCGTCGGCGTACTCGCCGTAGACCGGCTCGGGGCCCGCGTCGCGCTGGGAGATCAGCTCCAGCCGGTGCTCGGCGGCGCGGCCGCGGGCCTGGGAGAGCAGGCCGTTGGCCAGGTGCACGACCTGGGGCGTGGAGCGGTAGTCGCGCACGAGCTTGACGACCGTGGCGCGCGGATGGCGGGTGCGGAAATTGAGCAGGTGGTCGGGGGTGGCGCCGGTGAAGGAGTAGATCGTCTGGCTGGCGTCGCCGACCACGCACAGATTGTCCCGGTCCCCCAGCCACAGCTCCAGCAGCCGCTGCTGCAGCGGGCTGACGTCCTGGTACTCGTCGACCACGAAGTGCTGGTACTGGCGGCGCACGGTCTCGGCGATGTCGTGCCGGTCCTGCAGCACGCCCACCGTCAGCAGCAGGACGTCCTCGAAGTCGATCACGCCGCGGTCGCGCTTGAGCTGCTCGTACATGCCGTAGATCCGGGCGATCTCGGCGGGGTCGCGGGGGACCTCGCGGCCGGACTTGGCGACGGCGGCCGGATAGTCCTCGGGCACGGTCTGGGTGACCTTCGCCCACTCGATCTCGGCGGTCACGTCGCGCAGCTCGTTGCGGTCCAGCCGCACCCCGCAACGGGCGGCCCCCTCCGCGACGATCTGCACCTTGCGCTCCACCAGCCGGGGCAGCTCCCCGCCCACGGCCTTGGGCCAGAAGTACTGGAGCTGGCGCAGCGCGGCCGAGTGGAACGTACGGGCCTGGACGCCGCCCGCGCCGAGCTGGCGCAGCCGGCCGCGCATCTCGCCGGCGGCGCGGTTGGTGAACGTGACGGCGAGCACACTCGAGGGCTGGAGCACTCCGGAGCGGACGCCGTACGCGATGCGGTGGGTGATCGCGCGCGTCTTGCCCGTACCGGCTCCGGCCAGCACGCACACCGGTCCGCTCAGGGCCGTGGCCACCTCGCGCTGCTCGGGGTCGAGCCCGTCGAGCACCGCGTCGGCGGAGGCCGGCGCCTGAGGGAAGAGAGTGGAGTGCGTTGCTGCTGTCACCCCGCCATGCTGCCAGGTCGGCGGAGGCGACCGGGAATGTTGTCCACAGGTGGGCCGGCGCGGTCGTACTAATCCGACTGGTACTACTGGAGGGAATGGCCGCGTACAGGTGCGCGTTAGACCTCCGGAAACAGCACCGACCAATTCGAGGAAAAGGAGCGCGGGTCGCATGTCGAGCAGCGTGACGATGTACAGCACCACCTGGTGCGGCTACTGCCGCCGGCTGAAGAGCCAGATGGAGCGCGAGGGCATCACGTACAACGAGATCAACATCGAGCTCGACGCCGACTCCGCGGCGTTCGTCGAGAAGGCGAACGGCGGAAACCAGACGGTTCCCACCGTTCTCTTCCCGGACGGCTCCACGCTCACCAACCCCTCGCTGGCCCAGGTGAAGGCCAAGATCGGCGTCTGAGCGGGGTCGCCGGGCCCGTTAGGGCAGCGGCTCGCCGTACCAGAGCTCGATCAGTCGGGCCGCGATCGAGATGCCGGTCGGAGGCAGGACCTCCCCGGACGCGAACGCGGCCCGCAGCTCTTCCCTGGAGAACCAGCGCGCCTCGTGGATCTCCTCGCCGTCCACCTGGATGTCGGAGGACGTGGCCCTCGCCATGAAGCCGAGCATGAGGCTGGACGGGAAGGGCCAGGGCTGGCTCGCGACGTACTCCACCTCGCCGACCGTCACGCCCGCCTCCTCGGCGACCTCCCGGCGCACCGCCTGCTCGATGGACTCGCCCGGCTCGACGAAGCCCGCGAGCGTCGAGAAGCGGCCCTCCGGCCAGTGCATCTGGCGACCCAGCAGCGCGCGGTCCTTCTCGTCCGTGACCAGCATGATCACGGCCGGGTCGGTGCGCGGGTAGTGCTCGGCGCCACAGGCCGGGCAGCGGCGGATGTGGCCGGCGGCCGCGATGACCGTGCGCTCGCCGCAGCGCGAGCAGAAGCGGTGCAGCCGCTGCCAGTTCTCCAGGGCGACCGCGTGGACGAGCAGGCCGGCGTCGCGCGGGGACAGCAGCAGGCCCGCCTCGCGCAGCCCGGCCGGGCGCGCGGACTGGTCCATGCGGCCCGGCAGCGCGTCCTTCTGCAGCGCGAAGTAGGCCACTCCGTCCTCGTCCTGGCCGAGGAAGTAGCGGTGTGTCTCGGTGACGGGCGCCTCGAAGGCCGGCGTCATCACCAGCTCCGTACGGCCGTCGGGGGTGTCGTCGATCAGCGCCTGACCGCCGGAGACCACGAAGACCCGCGTCGAGGGGTGGCTCCACGCCGCGGAGATCCACGCCTCGTCCAGGCGGTGGTGCGCGGCGCGGTCGATGCCGCTGGCACCGCTGAGCGTGATGGGCCGGGTGGCTGCGAATTCGGTCCAGGTGGTCACGGCTGCTTCCAACTCCCCCTACGGATGGTGGTGGTGCGTGTGCGTCACGGGCGCGGCCTGTGCGTTACGGGGCGGCGGCCTGTGCGGTGCGGCGCGGCCCGTGCGTCATGGGCTCGGCCGCCGGTCGGTGCGCCCGCTCGCGGCGAGGTCGCCCCACAGGTAGGCGGCGGTCTCGACGCCCTTCATGAGGAGGTCCAGCTCGACCTTCTCGTTGGGCGCGTGCCAGCCGTCCGAGGGCACCGAGATGCCCAGGAACAGCACGGGTGCGCCGAGCGCGTCCTGCAGGTCGGCCGCGGGGCCCGAGCCGCCCTCGCGCGTGAAACGGATCTTCTGCCCGAAGGCGCGGCCCATGGCCCGTACGACGGACTGCAGGGCCGGGTGGTCCAGCGGGGTCAGGCAGGGGCGGGTCGCGCCCCAGAAGGTGACCTCGTGCCGGATCCCCTCCGGCAGTGCGGCCGCCACCCACGCGCGCACGGACTGCTGGACGCGGTCCGCGTCCTGGCCCGCGACCAGTCGGAACGACAGCTTCAGCTGGGCCGTCGACGGCACGATCGTCTTGCCGCCGGGGCCCTGGTAGCCACCGCCGATGCCGTTCACCTCGGCGGTGGGGCGGGCCCAGACGCGCTCCAGCGTGCTGTAGCCGGCCTCGCCGAGGGCGCCGTGCGAATGCGCGGCGCCCAGCCACCGCTTCTCGTCGAACGGCAGCTCCGCGAACAGCTCGCGCTCGGCCTCGCTCAGCTCGACTATGCCGTCGTAGAAGCCTGGGATCGCCACCCGGCGGTCCCCGTCGTGCAGCGCGGCGGCCAGGCGGGCGGCCTCGGTGGCCGGGTTCGGCACCGCGCCGCCGAACGAACCGGAGTGGATGTCCTGGTCCGGGCCGTACAGGTCGATCTGGCAGTCGGTGAGGCCGCGCATGCCGGTGCACACGGTCGGGGTGTCCTCCGACCACATGCCCGTGTCCGAGACGATCACGGCGTCGCAGGCGAGCCGGTCGGCGCGGGCGTGGACGAGGGCCGGGAAGTTCGGCGAGCCGGACTCCTCCTCGCCCTCGATCAGCAGCTTGAGGTTGACGGCGGGCGCCGTACGGCCCGTGGCGGCCAGGTGGGCGCGGACGCCCAGGGTGTGGAAGAACACCTGGCCCTTGTCGTCGGCGGCGCCGCGCGCGTACAGCCTGCCGTCGACGGCCGTCGGCTCGAAGGGGTCCGTGTGCCAGCCGTCCTCGCGGGCCGCGGGCTGGACGTCGTGGTGGCCGTAGACCAGGACCGTGGGGGCGTCCTCCTCGCCGGAGGGCCACTCCGCGAAGACGGCGGGGGCGCCGGGGGCACCGTCGGTGCCCGTCTCCCCCGTCTCCCAGACCTCCACCGTCGGGAAGCCCGTCTCCCTGAGCTTCGCCGCCAGCCACTGCGCGCTGCGCCGTACGTCGGCCGCGCGGGCCGGGTCGGCCGACACCGACGGAATGCGCAGCCACTCGGCGAGGTCGTCGAGGAACGCGGCGCGGTGGGCGTCGATGTACGCGCGGACGGCGGTGTCCGGGGTGTTGCTCATGACATCGAGCCTATCCGCCAACGCGGTGTGACCATGACCGGGTTTCGTCATCCTTCCTCCCCCAGGAGGATCTTCTCCAGCCCCGCGCGGTCCGGCAGGGCGTCCGGGCGGACCGTCTCGCCGTCGCGTACGTACACGAAGGCGGCCCCTACGGACGACAGGGGGACGCCGCGCTGTTCCGCCCAGGCCAGGCGGTAGATCGCCAGCTGGAGGGGGTCGGCGTCCTGGGTCCTTGCCGTTTTCCAGTCGACGATCTCGTAGCGCTCGCCCTCGCCTGCGGCTTTGGCCCGGTAGACCGCGTCTATACGGCCTCGGATCAGACGGCCCGCGAGGGTGAGCTGGAACGGTGCCTCCACGCGGTACGGAGTGCGGTGGGCGTACGGGGTGCGCTCGAAGGCCTCCTTGAGCTCGGCCAGGTCGTGCTCGTCGGCGATCTCCGGGGCGTCCTCCGGGGCTCCCGCGCCCCAGAGCTCGTCGGGGCCCGGGAAGGGGAGCGGGACCTCCTCGAAGCGGGACTCGACCCAGGCGTGGAACCGGGTGCCCCTGCGGGCGGCGGGGCGGGGTCTGCGCGGCATGGGGCGGGCCAGGTCGCGGGCGAAGGCGTCCGGGTCGTCGGCCAGGGCTACGAGCTGCGTGGCCGTGAGGGATGCGGGTACGACGACGTCGCGCACCGTGGCCCGGGCGCGCTTGAGCTCGGTGGCCAGGGCGGTCAGGTCGCGGTCCCAGGAGGCCAGGGTGCGGGTCTCCTCGGGGAGCAGGTCCGTGGTGCGGGGCCGGGGCGGGACGGGCCCTTCTGGGGCTGCATGATTTACGGCCGCTTCCGTCTCCTGGGCAGCGAACCCCGACCGCGGCCGCAAATCACGCTTTACGCCCCTGCCAGGGCCCGTCCCGCCCCGGCCCCTCCCGGCCGTTCTCTGCTGCGGGACCGGTTCCTCCCCCACCTGCGCGCGGGTCGCGGGAAGCGATTCCCACTCAGGTAGGTCGTCCTCCTCCTCCGGTGGGGGCCAGTCCGGGTCGTGGGCCGTCTCGGGGGCCGGAGCCGATTCCAGGCGCTCCAAGTGGGTCAGCACCGCCTCCGCCGCCTCTCGGCGGCGGCGCAGGGACGTGGGGTCCAGCGGCAGGGGCCAGGAGTGGTCCATGGCCTCCTCCTGGAGGGCCGGGTTCCTGGCGTCCTCCTCGGGGCGGTCCGCCCAGGCCTCGATCTCGCCGTGGCCCGCCTCGCAGTGCTCGCGCAGGGCCTCCAGGAAGGCCGACGGACCGCGGGGCTTCACCTGGTTCGGGCCCCACCAGTGGGCGGAGCCCAGGAGGAGGGAGCGGGGGCGGGTGAAGGTGACGTAGCCGAGGCGGAGTTCCTCGGTGTGCTGGTGGGACTTCATCGCGGCCTTGAAGGCCGTCAGGCCCTTGCTGTCCCAGGAGCGGACGTCGGGCAGGGTGTCGGCGTCGCCCCGCAGGGCGTGCGGGAGGACCTTGGGCTGGGAGGTCCAGAAGTCGCGGGACTGCTCGCTCGGGAAGGACTTCGCCACCAGGCCCGGCACCGCCACCACGTCCCACTCCAGGCCCTTGGACTTGTGCGCGGTGAGGATCTTGACGGTGTCCTCCCCGCCGGGGAGCGAGCTGTCCAAGCCCTTCTCGTACTGGGCCGCCGTGCGCAGGAAGCCCAGGAAGGCCTGCAGCGTCGCCTCGCCGTCCACGGCCGCGAAGCCCGCGGCGATGTCGAGGAACTGGGTGAGGGTCTCCCGGCGGCGGGCCGCCAGGGCGTGGGGGGAGGCGGAGAGCTCCACCTCCAGGCCCGTGGTGGCCAGCACGCGGTGGAGGACGTCCATCAGCGGGTCGCCCAGGCTGCGGCGCAGGTCGCGCAGTTCGGCCGCCAGGCGGGCGAAGCGGATGCGGGCCTCCGGGGAGAACGGCAGGCCGTCGTCGGAGGCGTCCGGAGTGAGGAAGGTGTCGAGGGCGTCCGCGAGGGAGATCACCTCGGCCGGGTCGACGCCCTCGACCGCTTCGGCCAGGCGTCGTTCGGGGTCCGAGCCCGTGCTGCCGTGGGGCACGAGGGTGCGGGCGCGGCGGCCCAGCAGGGCCAGGTCGCGGTGGCCGATGCGCCAGCGCGGGCCGATCAGGAGGCGGACCAGGGCGGCGTTGGCCGTGGGGTCCTGGAGCACCTCGCAGACGGCGGTGAGGTCGGCGATCTCGGGCAGGTGGAGGAGGCCCGAAAGGCCCACTACTTCCACGGGGATGTCCCGCTCGACGAGGGCGCCTTGGATCTGGGCGAAGTCGGTGGCGGTGCGGCACAGGACCGCGATGTCGCCGGGGCGGGTGCCGGTGCGGACGAGGTGGGCCAGGGAGCCGGCGAGCCAGTCGAGCTCTTCGGCGTGGGTGGGCAGCAGGGCGCAGCGCACCACGCCGTCGCGCTCGGCACCGGGGGCGGGGCGCAGTGCCTCGACGCCTTCGTGGCGCTCGCGGAGGTCGGTGGCGAGCTCGTTGGCCAGGTGGAGGAGGCGGCCGCCGCTGCGGCGGTTCTCGCTGAGGGAGTAGCGGTCGGCGGGACGGCCGTCGGTGTGGGGGAAGTGGTCCGGGAAGTCGTCCAGGTTGGCCACCGAGGCGCCGCGCCAGCCGTAGATGGCCTGGCAGGGGTCGCCGACGGCGGTCACCGCGTGGCCCGTGCCGCCGCCGAACAGGCCGGCCAGCAGGAGGCGCTGGGCGACCGAGGTGTCCTGGTACTCGTCGAGGAGGACGACCGCGAACTGCTCGCGGAGGATGCGGCCCACCTCGGGCCGGCTGCCGGCGAGTTCGGCGGAGAGGGCGATCTGGTCGCCGAAGTCGAGGAGGTCGCGGGAGCGCTTCTCGCGGCGGTAGGACTCGACCAGATCCAGCAGCTCCAGGCGGGCGCGGGCGGTGTCGGGCAGCTTGCGCAGGTCCGCGTTGGTGAGCCGGGCGCCGTCCAGGGTGGCCAGCAGCTCCTGGTCGTACGCGCGCAGGCGGGCGGGGGGTACGAGGTGCTCGGCGAGCTCGCCGTCCAGGGCGAGCAGGTCGGGGACGAGGTCGGCGAAGGAGCGGGTGAGCGCGGGGTGCGGGCCCGGGGAGGAGCGCAGGACGCGGGCGGCGAGCTGGAAGCGGGTGGCGTCGGCGAGGAGCCTGGTGGTGGGTTCCAGGCCGATGCGCAGGCCGTGCTCCTTCAGGAGGCGGCCGGCGAAGGCGTGGTAGGTGGAGATCTGCGGGTCGCCGCCCGTGCTGTTCTCGTTGGGGGTCTCGTCGTACGACTCCTGGGGGCCGATGCCGGCTTCGGTGAGGGCCTTGCGCACACGCTCGGACAGCTCGCCGGCCGCCTTGTTGGTGAAGGTGAGGCCGAGCACCTGCTCGGGGGCGACCTGGCCGGTGCCCACGAGCCAGACGACCCTGGCGGCCATGACGGTCGTCTTGCCCGAGCCGGCTCCGGCCACGATGACCTGCGGGGCGAGCGGCGCGGTGATGCAGGCCAGCTGCTCCGGGGTGAACGGGATGCCGAGGAGCTCCTTGAGCTGCTCGGGGTCGGTCAGGCGCGGGGTCACGCCAAAAACGCTAACGGGGGTCACTGACACTCACTCCACGATCTGCCGGCCCTCGGGCCGGGCGGTGCAGGAGGCCCGGAACGAGCAGTGCGTGCAGTGCTGGCCGGGGCGGGGGGCGAAGCGCTCGTCGAGCACCCGGCCGGCGGCCTCGGCGAGGAGGTCGCCGATCCACTCGCCCTCCCCCAGCGGTCCCTGGGCCTGGACCTTGGGGAGGGTGTCGCCGCCGTCCTTCTTCGCGGCGCCCTGGCGCAGCTGGACGAGTTCGGCGCCGCCGGCGGCGGGGCGGCCGTCGGGGAAGAGGTCGTCGACGGCGCCCTCCTCGACGGCGAGCTGGTAGACGGCGAGCTGGGGGTGGTGTTCGACGTCGTTCGCGGAGACCGTGCCCTTGCCGGTCTTGAAGTCGACGACATAGGCGCGGCCCTCGGCGTCGCGCTCCACGCGGTCCATGGAGCCGCGGATGCGCACGAGGTGGTCGGCCGCCTTCAGGGTGAGGTCGAAGCCGTGCTCGGTCGCCACGGGGGTGCGGCCGCCGCGTTCCATGACGTGCCAGCGCAGGAAGCGTTCGAGGGCGGCGCGGGCGTTCTCCTTCTCCTGCTGCGACTTCCAGGGGGCGTCGAAGGCGAGGGAGTCCCAGACCGATTCCAGGCGCTCCATCAGGACGGCGAGGTCGGCCGGGGTGCGGCCGGAGGCGACCTCGTCGGCGAGGACGTGCACGACGTTGCCGAAGCCCTGGGCGGCGGTGGAGGGCGCGTCGGCCTTCACCTCTCGGCCCAGGAACCACTGCAGCGAGCAGGTGCCGGACGTACCGGCCAGCTGGCCGACGGCCGATCCGGACAGCGCGAGGGGACGGTCGGGGTCGCGCAGCGGCACGGTGCTGCGCGTCGGCTCGTCCAGGCCCCACCAGCGGTAGGGGTGCGCGGAGGGTACGAGCGGCTGGCCCTCGTCGTCGCGCAGGGCGGCGAGGGTGGCGAGGCGCTCGGCCGCGGCGGCGCGCAGGGCGTCGGAGGCGGCGGGGTCGACGGTGGTGGCGCGCAGTTCGGCGACGAGCGCGGAGACGGCCAGGGGGCGGCGGGGGCGCTGGGTTATGTCGACGGGCTCGGTGCCGAGTTCGGTCAGGAAGCGGGAGGGCTGGTCGCCGTCCTCTGCCGCCGCCTTGACGGCGGTGACGATCAGGCGCTCGCGGGCGCGCGTGGCGGCCACGTAGAACAGGCGGCGCTCCTCGGCGAGGAGCGCGCCGGGGCTCAGGGGCTCGGCGAGGCCGTCGCGCCCGATGCGGTCGGCCTCCAGGAGCGAGCCGCGGCGGCGCAGGTCGGGCCAGAGGCCCTCCTGGACGCCGGCGACGACGACGAGCCGCCACTCCAGGCCCTTGGAGCGGTGGGCGGTCATCAGCCGGACGGCGTCGGGGCGCACCGCCCGGTGGGTGAGGGTGTCGGCGGCGATGTCCTGGGCGTCGAGCTCGTCCAGGAAGTTCAGGGCGCCGCGGCCGCCGGTGCGCTCCTCGGCGCGGGCGGCGGTCTCGAAGAGGGCGCACACGGCGTCGAGGTCGCGGTCGGCGTTGCGGCCGGCGGCGCCGCCGCGGTGTGCCGCCCGCTGGAGGCGGGAGGGCCAGGGCGTGCCGTCCCACAGGGCCCACAGGGCCTCTTCGGCGGTGCCGCCGTTCGCGAGGAGCTCGCGGGCGGTGCGCAGGAGTGCGCCCAGGCGCTGGGCGCCGCGTGCGTACGCCGGGTCGTGCGCGACGAGGCGCTCGGGCTCGGCGAGGGCTTCGGCGACGAGGATGTCCGAGGAGCGCGGCACGGCCTGGCCGGCGGCGCGTTCCTCGTCGCGCAGGGCGCGGCCCAGCCTGCGCAGGTCGGCCGCGTCCATGCCGCCCAGGGGGGAGGTCAGGAGGGTGAGCGCGGTCTCGGGCGCGAGCCACTGGTCTCCGGGCGGGGCGGAGGCCACCGCCCGCAGGGCGGTCAGCAGGGGGGCCACCGCCGGTTCGTGGCGCAGCGGGAGGTCGTCGCCGTCGACCTCGACCGGGACGCCCGCCGAGGTCAGGGCGCGGCGCAGGCCCGGTATCGAGCGGGAGCCGGCCCGGACCAGGACGGACATCTCGTGCCAGGGGACGCCGTCCTCGAGGTGGGCGCGGCGCAGGATGTCGGCGATGTTGTCGACCTCGCCGCCGGCGGTCGGGTAGGTGTACGCCTCCACGCGGCCGCCGTCCCGTACGGCGCCGAGCTCGCGGTGGGCGCGTACGGCCGCGGCCGGCAGGCGGGTGAGCGGCATCCGCCGGGTGAGCAGCCGGGTCGCGGCCAGCAGGCCGGCGCCCGAGCGGCGCGAGACGGTCAGGACCTCGACCGGCGCGGCGGAGCCGTCCGTGCGGGGGAATGCGTGGGGAAAGTCCAGAATGCCGTTGATGTCGGCACCGCGGAAGGCATAGATGGACTGGTCAGGATCACCGAAGGCGACGAGCGTCCTGCCGCCCCCCGCCAGCGCCCGCAGCAGCCGCACCTGGGCGGCGTCGGTGTCCTGGTACTCGTCGACGAAGACGGCGTCGTACCGCCGCGCGAGCCGCTCCGCGACCTCCGCGCGCTCCGCGAGCAGGACGGCCCGGTGCACGAGCTCGGCGTAGTCGAGGACGCCGCGCATGTCGAGCACGTCCAGGTACTGGGCCAGGAAGGACGAGGCGGCGAGCCAGTCCGGACGGCCGCCGCGCCGGGCGAAGTCGCCCAGGTCGCGCGCGCCCAGCCCCAGCTCGCGGCTGCGCGCGAGCACGGCCCGCACCTCGTCGGCGAAGCCGCGCGTGGTCAGGCAGGCGCGCAGCTCGTCGGGCCAGCGCACGCTGCTGCGGCCCTCGCGCTCCAGATCGACCTCGCCCGCGAGAAGCTCGCGGACCATGACGTCCTGCTCCGGCCCGGACAGCAGGCGCATCGGGTCGGTGAACAGGTCGACGTCCTGATGGGCCCGCACCAGCGCGTAGCAGTAGGAGTGGAAGGTGGTCGCCTGCGGCCCGTGCGCACCGCCGAGCCGGGCCGCCATCCGGTCGCGCAGTTCCACGGCCGCCTTGCGGCTGAAGGTCAGCACGAGGATGCGCTCCGGGTCGGTGCCCCGCCGCACCCGCTCGGCGACCGCTTCCACGAGCGTCGTCGTCTTGCCCGTTCCGGGCCCGGCGAGCACCAGCAGCGGCCCCTGCGCGTGGTCAACCACGGCACGCTGGCGGGCGTCCAGCTCAGGAGGGGCCACGGGCCCCGGCCGGGTGCGCACCAGGCGGTAGGTACCCGGGGCGGGCCGGTGCGCCGGGCGGGAAGCGGGGGAGGAACTCACGTGGGTTGCCGGTCCTGGTGGGAGTGCGGGGTGTCGTGCGGCCGTCCGTGATGGGGCAGGGCCCCGTGCGAAGGGGAACCCCCGACGCTACGCCAGAAGACGGGTGGGGCGCAGGGCGTCACGGCGGTCGCCGACGGTCTTCGGCGACCTCATCCGTTCGGGTAATGCCTTGGGGCCACGGGCCGGGGTGCGGCTCGCCGGCCGGTGGGCGGCGGAGGCTGTCAGGTGTGCGGAGTCACATCCGGATCGTCCGCTTCCGTGCCGTCCCAGCGCGCCCGGGCCATCGCGAGCCGGGGCACGTGCCCTTCGGCCGCGGGGCCGGCCTGGCGCAGCGGGGTGCCCTCCCGGCGGTAGTGGTCCAGCGCCCGCAGCTCGTGCCCGGCCAGCAGCACGCCGTCGGCACGGACCACGCGCCACCACGGGACCGCGCCGCCGTAGAGCGCCATGACCCGGCCGACCTGCCGGGGTCCGCCCTCGCCGAGCCACTCGGCGACGTCCCCGTAGGTCATCACCCGTCCCGGGGGGATCCGCTCGGCGACGGCCAGCACCCGCTCTGCGTACTCGGGAAGCTCGTTCACCGGTCCATACTGCCGCATCCCCCGTCGCACCCCACGGGAGCGGAAGCCACCGCTCCTTGCCACCCTCCGGAGCCGCGCATTCCACAAGATCACTCAGAGTGCGTCATCGCACTACAGGGCGTACGATCCGGAGTCCGCGCCCCCGAAATGCACCCTGATACCCCCTTGCCCGGCCGGGCCATGCCACCATCTTCCGGGCGGTGACCGGTGATACGAGACAAAGAAGAGACCGACAAGCAGCAGGGCGCGCAGCCTCCTGAAGAGGCGCGCGCCCCCGAAGTGCTGCCCTGCCACGGCGACCCCGAGGGCCGCGGCACGCCCGGTGACCCCGAAGAGTCCGGCGCGTACAAGTGCGAAGGCGGCGAGGATCACATCGACAAGGTCTCCGGCGACGAGCCCCTGCTCCCCGCCCGCGTCCACCGCCCGGCCGACCTCGTGCGGCTGTTCCTCGGCATCGTCGGCATCGCCCTCGTGCTCGCCCTCGCGGCGTTCGCCCACGGCACCACCACGGGCCTGGCACAGGACGTCAGCGAGAGCACCGGCAAGGCGCCCCAGCTGCTGGCCAGCTTCGCCGGGCTCACGGCCAACATCGCCGTCTTCATCGTCCCGGTGGCCTTCGCCATCGAACGACTGATCAAACGCGACGGCCTGCGCATCGCCGACGGCGTCCTGGCCGCCGTCCTCGCCCACGGCGTCTCCCTGGCCACCGCCCTGTGGGTGGCCGAGGCCGCGCCCGAGTCCATCCGCGCCGCGCTCACCCAGCGCGCGCCCACCGGCGGCCTCACCGACCCGGTGCACGGCTATCTGGCCCCCGTCATCGCCTACATGACGGCCGTCGGCATGTCCCGCCGCCCCCGCTGGCGGGTGGCCATGTGGGGCGTCCTCCTCCTGGACGCCTTCGCCGTGCTGGTCAACGGCTACACCACGCCGTTCTCGATCGTCACCACCGTCCTGATCGGCTGGACCGTCGCCTACGGCACGCTCTACGCCGTCGGCTCCCCCAACGTGCGCCCCACCGGCCAGCACCTCCTGGCGGGCCTGCGGCACGTGGGCTTCAAGCCCGTCAGCGCGCTGCGCACCGAGGAGGACACCCCGGAGGCCGAGCCGTCCGCGCACCCCGACCGGGGCCGCCGCTACCTCGTCACCCTCGAGGACGGCCCGCCCCTCGACGTCACCGTCGTCGACCGCGAACAGCAGGCCCAGGGCTTCTTCTACCGCGTCTGGCAGCGGCTGGCCCTGCGCGGCATCATCCAGCGCCGCAGCCTGGTGTCCCTGCGCCAGGCCCTCGAGCAGGAGGCGCTGCTCGCCTACGCGGCCATCGCCGCCGGCGCCAACGCGCCCAAGCTCATCGCCACCTCCGAGCTCGGCCCGGACGCCGTCATGCTCGTCTACGAGCACATCGGCGGCCGCACCCTCGACGCCCTCCCCGACGAGGAGATCACCGACGAGCTGATGGCCGGCGCCTGGCGCCAGGTCCAGGCCCTGCAGTCGCGCCGCATCGCCCACCGCAGGCTCGACGGCGACGCCCTCCTGGTGGATCGTTCCGGCAATGTCGTCCTGACCGACCTGCGCGGCGGCGAGATCGCCGCCGGCGACCTGGTGCTGCGCATGGACGTCGCCCAGCTCCTCACCACGCTCGGCCTGCGCGTCGGCGCCGAGCGCGCGGTGGCCGCGGCCGTCGCCGTCATCGGCCCCGAGGCCGTGGCCGACAGCCTCCCCCTCCTGCAGCCCATCGCCCTCACCCGCTCCAGCCGCGCGACCCTGCGCCAGATCGCCCGCGAACGCGCGCACCGCGAGCGCGAGGCCGCCCTGGAGGCCTCCCGCATCGCCCGGGAGGAGAAGGCCCGCGAGCGCGCCGAAGCGGGCGCCGAGGAGGACAGGGGCGACCTCAAGAAGACCCTCAAGGCCGAGCGGAAGGCCGAGAAGCAGGCCCTCGACGAGGCCGCCGAGGAGGCCCGCGAAGAGGACCTCCTCGCGCAGATCCGCCGCCAGGTCCTCCTCATCCGCCCCCAGGCCCCCATAGAGCCCGTACGCCTGGAGCGCATCAAGCCCCGCACGCTGATCAGCTCCATCGCCGGCGCCATCGCCGCCTACGTCCTGCTCTCCCAGCTCGCCCACGTCAAGCTCGGCGAGCTCGTCGACCAGGCCAACTGGTACTGGGTCGCGGCCGCCGCCGGCTTCTCCGCGCTGAGCTACCTCGCCGCGGCGATGAGCCTGCTGGGCTTCGTCCCCGAGAAGGTCCCCTTCGGCCGCACCGTGCTCGCCCAGGTCGCGGGCTCCTTCGTGAAGCTGGTCGCCCCGGCGGCGGTCGGCGGCGTGGCCCTGAACACCCGCTTCCTGCAGCGCGCGGGCCTGCGCCCCGGGCTCGCGGTGGCCAGCGTCGGAGCCTCCCAGCTCTTCGGCCTTGCCTGCCACATCGTCCTGCTGCTGACCTTCGGCTACATCACCGGCACCGAGCGCACGTCCTCGGCGCTCCCGCCGTCCCGCACGGTCATCGGCGGCCTGCTGACGGCGGCCGTCCTGGTGCTCGTCGTCACGGCGGTGCCCTTCCTGCGCAAGTTCGTCTCCACCCGGGTGCGGTCGCTGTTCGCGGGCGTCGTGCCGCGCATGCTGGACCTCCTGCAGCGCCCCCGCAAGGTCGTCAACGGCATCGGCGGCTGGCTGCTGCTGTCGGCCGCCTTCGTGATGTGCCTCGACACCTCCATCCGCGCCTTCGGCGGCGAGCTGAGCTACGCGAGCGTGGCCGTCGTCTTCCTCGCCGGCAACGCCCTGGGCTCGGCGGCGCCGACGCCGGGCGGCGTGGGCGCGGTGGAGGGCGTCCTGATCGGCGCCCTCACCCTGGCCGGCCTGCCGGCGGAGACGGCGGCGCCGGCGGTACTGCTGTATCGGCTGATGACGTTCTGGTTGCCGGTGTTGCCGGGGTGGCTGTGCTTCAACCAGTTGACGCGTAAGGGTGCGATCTAGGGGGCGGCGGGGCGGATGCCGGGCCGCCGGCGGCGGGTCCTCAAGCGCCGGACGGGCTGGATTTGCCAGCCGGAATGCATGTTCCGCCTTGCATCTGCGAGGTGCATGGCCATACCGTGCCGCGTATGCGGTCGTACACCATCGGGCAGGCTGCCCGTCTGCTGGGCGTCAGTCCCGATACGGTCCGGCGTTGGGCCGACGCGGGGCGGATGCCCACTGAGCGGGACGACGCCGGGAAGCGGCTGATCAAGGGGGCCGACCTCGCGGCGTTCTCCGTGGCGCTCGCCGCCGAGGCGCACAGTGCCGAGGGCGAGGACACCGCGTACACCACCGCCCGGAACGCCTTCGCCGGGATCATCACCGCCGTCAAGCTCGGCGACGTTGCCGCCCAGGTCGAGATCCAGGCCGGCCCGCACCGGCTCGTCTCCCTCCTCACCCGCGAGGCCGTCGAGGAGCTGGGCCTCGCGGTCGGGATGGAAGCCGTGGCCCGGGTGAAGGCCACCAACGTCCACATCGACCGCGCCTGACGCCAGGAGAGACAATGCACCGCGCCCGTACCGCAGCCACCGCGCTCCTGGCAGCAGCCCTGCTGACGCCCCTCACCGCCTGTGGCGACGACTCCGGCAAGGCCGACGACGCCAAGGAGAAGACCGCCCTGACGGTCCTGGCGGCGGCTTCCCTCACCGACGTCTTCAAGAGCGCGGGCGCGGCGTACGAAAAGGCGCACCCGGGCACCACGGTGAAGTTCTCCTTCGCCGGTTCGCAGGAGCTGGCCGCACAGGTACGCCAGGGCGCCCCCGCCGACGCTCTCGTGACGGCCGACACGAAGACGATGGACGGCCTCAAGCATGAGACCGCGGCCCCCACCGTCATCGCGAAGAACCGGCTGACGATCGCCACCGCCCCCGGCAATCCGAAGAAGATCGAGGGGCTCTCCGACCTCTCCAAGAACGACCTGAAGGTCGTCCTCGCCGCCCCCGAGGTGCCCGTGGGCCGCTACAGCAAGAAGGTCCTCGACGACCAGCACGTCATCGTCAAGCCGGTGTCCCAGGAGCCCAACGTCCGTGCCGTGCTGAGCAAGGTCTCGCTCGGCGAGGCGGACGCGGGCATCGTCTACGTCACCGACGCCGCCGCGGCCAAGGACAAGGTCGCCACCGTGACCGTCCCCGACGCCCAGAACGCGGTGGCCTCCTACCCGGCCGCCGCGCTCAAGTCCTCCCGGCACACCACCGAGGCCGCCGACTTCGTCAAGTGGCTGACCTCGCCCGAGGCCCAGAACCTCCTCCGGTCCGCCGGCTTCCAGCAGCCGTGAGGGTCCGCGCTCCCCTGACCCTCGCGCTGCCGGCCGCCCTGGCCGTGGCGTTCCTGCTCCTGCCCCTGGCCGGCATCCTCGCCCGTACGCCCTGGGCCACGCTCCCCACCCGCTTCACCTCGCACGAGGTCACCCAGGCCATGACCCTGAGCCTCACGGTTTCGGTCTGGGCCCTCCTGCTCTCCCTCACCCTGGGCGTACCGCTCGCCTGGCTCCTGGCCCGCGTCCCCTTCCGCGGCAAGGCGTTCGTACGCTGCCTGGTGATGCTCCCGATGGTGCTCCCACCCACCGTCGCAGGCGTAGCCCTGCTCCAGGGCTACGGCCGACGAGGCATCATCGGCACGTACCTCGACTCATGGTTCGGCATCACCCTCCCCTTCTCCACCACGGGAGCAGTGCTCGCCTCCACGTTCGTGGCCATGCCGTTCCTGGTGATCAGCCTCGAGGGCGCACTCGCGAACCTCCACCCCCGCTACGAAGAGGTGGCGACAACCCTGGGCGCCACCCCCCTCCACACCTTCCGCACGATCACGCTCCCCATGGTGGCCCCGGGCCTCTTCGCGGGAGCGGCGCTGTGCTGGGCCCGCGCGCTGGGGGAGTTCGGGGCGACGATCACGTTCGCGGGCAATCTCCCCGGCACGACCCAGACCCTCCCCCTCCAGGTCTACCTGCTCCTCCAGGACGACCCGGAGGGCGCGACGGCGGTGTCGCTCCTCCTCCTGGCGATCGCCACCGCGGTCCTGCTCTCCCTCAGGGGCCGCTGGCTGCAGCCGCCGACGGCCGGGAGGGGCCGGGGCGGGACGGGCCCTGGCAGGGGCGTAAAGCGTGATTTGCGGCCGCATTCTGAGCAACCGCACGAGGAGCCAGAAGCGGCCGTAAATCATGCAGCCCCAGAAGGGCCCGTCCCGCCCCGGCCCCGCACCCCAGAACACCCCCTGCGCACCACGGTCAGCGGTGCCGTAGAAGCAACGCTCCACGCCCAAGCCGGAACCACGATCGCCGTAGTGGGCCCGAACGGCGCCGGCAAGACAACCCTGCTCCGCACCCTCCTGGGCCTGACGACCCGCGCCACACCGAAGACCCTCCACCTGGGCGACGACGCCCAGGACGTATCGCAGACCCCACCCCACCACCGCCGCATCGCCTGGGTCCCCCAGGACGGCGCCCTCTTCCCCCACCTCACCGCCCTCGCCAACACCGCCTACGGCCTCCGCACCCAGGGCGTCCCCAAAACGGAAGCCCACCAACAGGCCCAGCACTGGCTCGACCGCCTGGGCGTGGGCCCCTTGTCCCACCGCAGGCCCGCCCACCTCAGCGGCGGCCAGGCCCAGCGCGTGGCACTCGCCCGCGCCCTGGCCGCCCGCCCCCGCCTGCTCCTTCTGGACGAACCCCTGGCGGCGCTGGACCAGTCCACCCGGGCCCACGTGCGCCAGACCCTGCGCACGCACCTCGCCGATTTCCCGGGCGTCTGCCTGATCGTCACCCACGACCCCATCGAGGCCGTGTCGTTGGCCGACCACGTCCTGGTCCTGGAGGACGGCCGCACGCTGCAGTACGCCACGCCCGCCGAGCTGACCCGCCACCCCCGCTCCCCCTGGGTGGCCCGCATGCTCGGCCACAACGCGTGGCCCGGCAAGGCGACCCCGGAGGGAACGATCCTCCTGAACAACGGCGCAAGCCTGACGACAACGCGGCAGAGCGGACCCGCCCCCACCACCGGCCTGGCAGTGATCCCCCCGGAGGCCGTATCCCTCCACACCACCCGCCCCACAGGCAGCCCCCGCAACGTCTGGCCCGGCACGATCCGCGAGCTCACCGCCCAGGGCGGCAGGATGCGCGTCCTGGTCGACGGCGAGCCGGACGTGGTCGCCGAGATCACCCCCGCGGCCGCCGCGGACCTCGCCCTGGCCGAGGGCACCCCGGTATGGGTGAGCGTCAAGGCGACAGAAGTCAGGTTCGTGCCCGCCTGACCCGTACACCCCGCAGCCCGTACGCCCCGTAACCCGTACGCCCCGCACACCGCGCGCCCCCCGCCGTCCCGCCCGGAGGATGGGACCCGTGTCCAGATCCGTACGGGCGGCCGGCGCCCTGCTCGCCACCGTGGTGCTGCTCCTCGCCACCCTCACCAGCTGCGACGGCGGCATCGGTGGCGTCGCCCCCGGCACCGGCACCGGCGTCGCCGCCGGCACCGACACCGCCGCCGGCGGCCAGAAGCTGGACTGGAAGACGTGCCCCGCGCCGAGCCGCGGCGAGGACAGCGGGGCGGGCAGGCCCCCGGGGGACGAGTGGGAATGCGCGACGCTGCGGGCGCCCCTCGACTACGCCCACCCCGACGGCGACAGCATCGGCATCGCCATGATCCGCGCCAAGGCCACCGACCCTGCCCACCGCATCGGCTCGCTGATCTTCAACTTCGGCGGCCCGGGCGGCTCCGGCATCACCACGCTCCCGGCCTTCGCCGACGACTACCGCACCCTGCGCACCCGCTACGACCTGGTCAGCTTCGACCCGCGCGGCGTCGGCCGCAGCAGCGGAGTGACCTGCCTGGGCGACAAGGAACTCGACGCCTACTACGCGGCCGACGCCACCCCCGCCACGAAGGAGGAGGAGAAGGCCCTGGTCGGAAGGGTCGAGCAGTACGCAGCGGGCTGCGGCAAGAACTCCGGCAAGATCCTGCCGCACGTGGGCACGACGAACGCCGCCCGCGACATGGACCTGATGCGCCAGGTACTGGGCGACGCCAAGCTGCACTACTTCGGCGTCTCGTACGGGACGGAACTGGGCGGCGTCTACGCCCACTTGTTCCCGAAGAACGTCGGCCGCGCCCTCCTGGACGCGGTGGTGGACCCCTCCAGCGACCCCGTGCAGAGCGCGCTCGCGCAGGCGAGCGGCTTCCAGCTGGCGCTCGGCAACTACATGGCCGCGTGCGTGAAGACGTCCGACAACTGCCCGACGGAGCAACAGATCGGCGACCTGCTCAACCGCCTGCAGAAGAACCCCGTGCCGGGCGGCGGCGGCCGCGACCTCACCCAGTCCCTCGCCACCAGCGGCATCGCCCAGTCCCTGTACTCACGGGACTTCTGGGACTACCTCACCGAGGGCGTGGAGGACGCGGAGAACGGCGACGGGAAGATCCTGCTCGCGCTGGGCGACTCCATGAACGGGCGCGCCCAGGACGGCAAGTACAGCTCGCTCCAGGCGTCGTTGAACGCCATCACGTGCGCGGACTTCGCCCAGCGCTACACGGCGGCCGAGATCGAGGGGAAGGTGCCGGAGTTCCGCAGGGCGTCGTCGGTCTTCGGGGAGTTCATGGCGTGGAGCCTGCTGCAGTGCACCGGTTGGCCCGCAAAGGGCGAATGGCAGACGCCCGATGTGAGCGCGAAGGGCTCCGCGCCCGTCCTCGTCGTCGGCAACACCGGTGACCCGGCGACTCCTTACGAGGGAGCGCACAAGATGGCCCAGGAGCTGGGCCCGGGGGTGGGCGTGGAGATGACGTACCGGGGCGAAGGCCATGGGGCGTACGACAGCGGTAATGCGTGCGTGAAGAGCGCTGTCGACGCATACCTGTTGGAAGGTACTGTTCCGGACGCCCATAAGATCTGCTCATAAGGTGTACTGATAGCACCCATAGCACATCACACCGGTAATACGAACTCCGCCGGACCGAATGTCAGTGGCCCGCACTACCATCGCCCGCACAGAAGTTCCGCAGACGACGGACGAGTTGCAGCCGACCGACGGGGGCGAGAGGGGGCCATGCGATGGCGCACAGACCGCGCAGCCGCACCGACCGGCGCGCCCGGACGCTCACCGGCGCCCTGGCCATCGCGGCACTGCTGGCGGCCCTGATGGCCCTGTGGCAGGCGCAGTTCAGACCGCTGACCAAACCGGAGTACTGCTGGGGCACGTGGCGGGCGGACGGCGGGCCGTTCCGCGAGGACGCCCGTCACCGCTCGGTCCGCGAGAGCGCCCCCACCGCCGGCCGCCCCCACGGCCGGTGCACGCTCAGCTGGAGCGGCGGCCGCGGCCCGGACGCACCGCGCCGGCAGCTGGAGGTGCGCTACGAGACGGGGCCACGGGCGGAGGAGGAGCGCCGGGCGTGGCTGACCGGGCTGTTCGCCGGGGGTGACGCGGCCCTCCCGGACGATCTGCCGGGCTTCGTCACGGCCGACACCGGCACCCTGGTCCTGCCCGAGTCGTGCGACGTGGACGGCAGACCCTCGGTGGTCACGGTCTCGGGTTCCTTCGACTCGAGCCCCGCCAGGACGGGCCGGCTGCTGGTGGAGGCCGCGAACCGCGCCACGAAGGCGACGGGCTGCGCGGGCGAGGTGGAAACCCGGGAGGAAGCACCGACCCCACAAAACGCACCCGCCGCACCACACACTCCCACCACCCAAGGCCCACCGATCCCACCGGACACGTCGACACCAGGCACCCGAACACCACCCACCCCAGCCACACCACCCACCACTCCTACCCCCACCCCGACCACCGCCTGCCCGGTCCCCCTGCCCGGCCTCGCCGCGGCCCGGCCCGCGGCCGGCAGCGCGCACGACGGCTTTCAGACCTGCGCGGTGGCCGGCGACGGCCAGTGGGCGGCCAGGTTCACGATGGTCGCCCGGCCCAGGATCGTCGCCCTGTTCGACGGCCTCACGGGCGACGGCCCGCCCGGGCCCGGCTGGCGCGCCCAGGGCCGGATCGAGGCGTCGGGGGCGCTCATACGCGCCGACTGCGCCGGCCGCCCCACGGTCTTCACCATGCGCACGGGCCCCGGCCGCACCGGCACCCGCCTCGACGACCCGCGCGAGGCCTTCCCCGACTTCGTGGACGCGGTGGCGAGCCGCATAGGCTGCGCGCCCCTGCACTCCGTCTGACGGCGACCGTACGCCGGGGGTCGCACCCCTTGTGCCGGGCGATTCATCCGTAGAGTCGGTGGAATGAGTCCCACACGCCCAAGGGCCACTGCCCTCGCCTCCGCGTCCCTCGTCATCGCCCTCACGGCCACCGCCACGGGCTGCGGCGAGAGCAGAGACGGCGGCGCGGGCAGCGGAAGCGGCGGTGCCGAGGGCAAGGGCCGGGCGCCGGGCGTCACGATCGACTGGAAGCGGTGCGAGGCCCCCACCGCGGCGCAGGGCGCCGGCAAGGCTCCCGGCAAGGAGTGGGAGTGCGGCAAGCTGCCCGTACCGCTCGACTACGGCAAGCCGGACGGCGAGAAGATCGAGCTGGCGCTGATCCGCAACGTCGCGCGTAAGAAGCAGGACCGCATCGGCTCGCTCGTCTTCAACTTCGGCGGGCCCGGCGGCTCGGGGGTGGCCGGGCTGCCGTCCCTGGCGGACGAGTACGACAAGCTGCACGCCCGCTACGACCTCGTGAGCTTCGACCCGCGCGGCGTGGGCGAGAGCGCGGGCGTGCGGTGCCAGAGCGACAAGGAGCTCGACGCCGCGTTCCAGATCGACGGCACGCCCGACGACGACGCCGAGCTGCGGGAGACGCTCGCGTCGAACAAGGCGTACATCGAGGCGTGCGCCAAGAACTCCTCGAAGGTCCTCCCCCACGTGGACACGGTCAGCGCCGCCCGCGACCTCGACCGGATCCGGGCCGCGCTCGGCGAGGAGAAGCTGCACTACTTCGGCATCTCGTACGGCACGGAACTGGGCGCCGTCTACGCCCACTTGTTCCCCAGGAACGTCGGCCGGACCGTCCTCGACGCGGTCGTGGACCCGACCCAGGACCCGCTGCAGGGCAGCATCGGCCAGACCAAGGGCTTCCAGCTCGCCCTCGACAACTACCTGAAGGACTGCGGCTCTTCGGGCGGCTCCGGCGGCTGCCCGTCGCAGGGCGAGATCACCGCCCTGCTGAAGAAGCTCGACGCCAACCCGCTGCCCACCGCCCAGGGGCGCAAGCTCACCCAGGACGAGGCGGTCAACGGCATCGCGGCCGCGCTGTATTCGAAGGACACGTGGAAGTACCTGACCGCCGGCCTCCAGGAGGCCATGCGCAAGGGCACCGGCAATACGCTCCTGCTGCTCTTCGACAGCATCTCCGGCCGCAGCCCCGACGGCCGCTACAACAACCTCCAGGCCGCCAACCGGGCCATCTCCTGTGCCGACGCGGAACAGCGCTACACCGTGGCCGACGTCAAGCAGCGCCTGCCGGAGTTCCGTGCGGCCTCGCCGGTGTTCGGGGAGTCCGCCGCCTGGTCGCTGCTGGCCTGCACGGACTGGCCGGTGAAGGGCAAGTGGAAGACCCCGGACGTGAGCGCGGAGGGTTCGGCGCCGATCGTGGTGATCGGCAACGCGGGCGACCCGGCGACGCCGGTGGCCGGCGCGGAGCGGATGGCCGAGAGGCTCGGCAGGAGCGTCGGCGTCCTCCTCACGGTCAAGGGCGAGGGCCACGGCACCTACGGGGTCAACGCGTGCGCGACCAAGGCCGTGAACGCCCACCTGCTGGAGGGCAGGGCCCCGGCGAACGGCACGACGTGCACGTAGAGCGCGGAAGGCGCTCGTAGTCACGGCGAAAGGGCGGCCCGCCGCAGCGGACCGCCCCTTTTTTGTCTACGCCGTACCGTTCTCTCTACGCCGTACCGTCAGTACACCGGCTTCTGCGGCTCGACCTGGTTGACCCAGCCGATCACGCCGCCGCCGACGTGGACCGCGTCGGAGAAGCCGGCCGACTTCAGCACGGCCAGCACCTCCGCCGACCGGACGCCCGTCTTGCAGTGCAGGACGATCTTCTTGTCCTGCGGCAGGTCCTGCAGGGCGCTGCCCATCAGGAACTCGTTCTTGGGGATCAGCCGGGCGCCGGGGATGGAGACGATCTCGTACTCGTTCGGCTCGCGGACGTCGATGATGTCGATGTTCTCGCCGCCGTCGATCCACTCCTTGAGCTGCGCGGGAGTGATCGTCGAGCCGGCCGCCGCCTGCTGGGCCTCCTCGGAGACGACGCCGCAGAAGGCCTCGTAGTCGATGAGCTCGGTGACGGTCGGGTTCTTGCCGCACACCGCGCAGTCGGGGTCCTTGCGGACCTTGACCTGCCGGTAGGTCATCTCAAGGGCGTCGTAGATCATCAGTCGGCCGACGAGCGGGTCGCCGATGCCGGCCAGCAGCTTGATGGCCTCGTTGACCTGGATGGAGCCGATCGACGCGCAGAGCACGCCCAGGACGCCGCCCTCGGCGCAGGAGGGCACCATGCCGGGCGGCGGGGGCTCGGGGTACAGGCAGCGGTAGCAGGGGCCGTGCTCGCTCCAGAAGACGGACGCCTGTCCGTCGAAGCGGTAGATCGAACCCCAGACGTACGGCTTGTTCAGCAGCACGCAGGCGTCGTTGACCAGGTACCGCGTGGCGAAGTTGTCCGTGCCGTCGACGATCAGGTCGTACTGGGAGAAGATCTCCATCACGTTGTCCGCCTCGAGGCGGCCCTCGTGCAGGACGACGTTCACATAGGGGTTGATGCCCAGCACCGTGTCACGGGCGGAGGCGGCCTTGGAGCGGCCGATGTCCGACTGGCTGTGGATGATCTGGCGCTGCAGGTTCGACTCGTCGACCTCGTCGAACTCCACGATGCCGAGCGTGCCGACGCCGGCCGCGGCCAGGTACATCAGGGCGGGGGAACCGAGACCGCCGGCACCCACGCAGAGCACCTTGGCGTTCTTCAGGCGCTTCTGCCCGTCCATCCCGACGTCCGGGATGATCAGGTGACGGGAGTACCGACGGACCTCGTCGACGGTGAGCTCGGCAGCCGGCTCGACCAGGGGTGGCAGCGACACGGGGTCTCCAGGGTCATCCCCACGGGTGCGGGGAACATAGAGGCAGCGTTCTGTTCTTCCCCTGTAACCCTGCCACGCCCCGTCTCATTCCGAGACACCAGGTCCGATGCGCGAGACGATCTCGTCCCAGTAGCCGGGCAGGGACTCCCAGGGGTCCACTTCGTCATGGTCCGTACGGTCCGTGAAGTAGATGGTGCCCGCGCCCTGCCAGCGGGCGATGCGCAGCGCCTCGTCGAGGCGGTCGCGCGGCACGCCGTGCACGAGGTGGCAGAAGCGCCCGGGCGGGTGCTCGGCCGTCCACTCGGGGGCCTGGGACCAGCGGTAGCCGGACCACGGTCCGGCGTAGGTCACCAACTGGTCGGCGAGGGCGGCGTATCCGGAGCAGGGGGGCCGGCCGTGCACCAGCACCACGTGGGCTCCGTCGAGCAGGGTGCGCAGCGCACCGGTCACGCGCCGGATCTCCCCCAGCCCCTCGGCGTCGGAGGGGCAGCGGCCCAGCGCGAAACCGTCCACCCGGTACCAGTTGAGGAAGCGCTGCGCGTCCGAGAGCAGTTCACCGAAAGGACGCTCGCCGAACCCCGCGTCCAGGTGGCCCAGCACCCGGACGCCGGACGTCCGCAGGGGTACGGCGGCGGACAGCCAGTACGGGTCCTGGCGGAAGCCGGGGCCGCCGGCCCGGCCCCCGGACTCCCGCAGGGAGCTGCTCCCCAGCACCACCCAGTCCAGCGGGAGTCCGGCCCGCTGGAGGCCGCCCCACTCGGCGGGGGCGACCAGGGGGTGGGCGAAGCCCGGCACGGCGAGCCGGAGCGGGGCCTTGCGTGCGGCGAGGGCGCGGCGCTGGCCCGGGGAGATCAGATACGACACGCCGCCTCCATCCAGATGTCGGCCAGCGACTCCTCCAGGCCGATGCGGGGGCGCCAGCCGAGCCGGTCCCGGGCGGTGCGCACGTCGGCCTGCTGCCAGCCGCCGCAGCCGTCCGGGTAGGGGTAGGCGGGCGGGCTGCCCAGGTGCGGGTCGTCGAGCTCGTGCAGGGCGCCGCCGAAGCCGGCCACGCGGGCGAGGAGGGTCGCGGCGTCGCGCAGCCGCACGGCCCGCCCGGTACCGATGTTGACGGCGCCCTGCGCGGCGGACAGGGAGGCCGCGTGGACGGCGCGGGCGATGTCGCGGACGTCGACGAAGTCGCGCTGCACGCCGAGGCCGGTGAGCTTGAGTTCGCTGTCGCCGCTCTGCATGGCCCGCCGCATGGCCTCCGCGAGCCGGCCGAGCGGCGACCCGGCGGGGGTGCCCGGTCCGACCGGCGAGAAGACGCGCAGCACGATGGCGTCCAGGCCTGAGCCCAGCACCAGCTCGGTGGCGGCGAGCTTGCTCACCCCGTACGGGCCGCCCGGGCGCGGCACCGCGTCCTCGGCGGTGGAGGAGCCCGGCTGGGAAGGCCCGTACTCCGAGGAGCACCCGACCTGCACCAGGCGTGCGCCGCAGCCGCTGCGGCGCAGCGACTCGCAGATCGTGGCGACGGCGACGGTGTTGTGCCGGGTCAGCTCGCGGGCCCCGCCCCGGGTGGCGCCCGCGCAGTTGATCACGACGCCGGGGTGGACGGCGTTGAGGAAGCGGGTGAGCGCGCCGGGGCTGCCGCTGGCGAGGTCGAAGCGGACGTCCGCGTCGTCGCCGCGGCCCAGCGCGGTCAGCTGGACGGCGGGGTCGGCGAGCAGCCGGTCGGCCACGAACCGGCCGAGGTAGCCGTTGGCGCCGAGCAGCAGGACTCTCATCGGTCGTGCCCTCGCTCTCGCCCGGTGGTGCTGAGGGGGTGAACGCTCATCTTCCTTGCTCTCCTCTGGAAACGGCGGGACGGGGCGCGTGCGGGGCGTCCGCGTGTCCGTGGACCGAGGCCCGAGACAGCGCGGGAACGGCGTGGGCCAGCAGGGCGAGGGCCGGCAGGGCGCAGGCGACGAGCGGTATGGCGGCCGGCCCGAAGGCGCCCGCCGCCCAGCCGACGGGCCATCGCAGGGCCTCGCAGCCGGGCAGCCGTGCCGCGAGGAGGGTGCCGAGCGGTACGGCCTCGGCCACGGCGGCGGCGAGGGTGGCGGCGACGGCCGCCCTGGCCAGGCCGTGTGCGGCGAGCAGCCGGGCGAGGAAGAACAGCCCGCCGAGTGCGGCCAGCGCGGTGTAGGCCAGGGCGGGCGGGGTGGGGGCGCCGAGCGGGCCGCCCGCCGGCAGGGCCGTGCGGGCGGGCCACAGGAAGCCCAGCAGGGTGCCGAGGAACAGCACCACCGCCACCAGCAGCGCCGGCCGTACCTGCCGGCCGAACTCCGCGAGTCCCCGGCTCGCCGCGAGCAGCCGGCGGGCCCGGGCGGTGAACCAGTGGGCGCACCAGGCCGCGGGGGCGACCGCGCAGGCCAGGGCGAGCGCGGTGGGGGCGGCCGCGGTGACGGCGACGGCCACGAGCACGTGCGCGGGCAGTCCCCGGCGGCCGTGCAGCAGCAGGGTGACGGCCCAGTCGCCGGCGAGGGCGTAGCCGAGCAGCCAGAGCCAGGCCAGCGAGCCGGTGGCCCCCCAGCCGCCGCTCAGTGCGGCGCAGGCGCCGGGCCGGAGCTCGTGCCCGGCCCGGCCGGCGTCGGACGGGCCGGGCGCCGGCGGGGCGTACGGGTCCTCGTGGCGCTCCACGCGCGCGTGGAGCTCCTCCGCGAGGGAGAACACGTCGCGGTGGCGGTACTCGGCCGCGACGCGGTCGCCGATGCCGTGCTTCTCCAGGACCGCGGCGATCTCCAGCGGGTGGACGGCGCCGGCGCACAGCGCGTGGTGGCGGCGCATGAGGGCCTTCACGGGGTCGGCCGGGTGCCTGTCGTCCGTGGAGGTGGGCTCGGCGTCCGCGCACGCCGCGTCCGTCCGGGTCGCGGCTATGCCGACGGGGGCCGCGGTCGCGCCGGCGGGGCGCAGCGATGTGGTCATCGGCGCCCTGCCCACGTGGGAGAGGCGGAGCGCGGGGACACCGACAGCGGCGGCTGGGCGCCGGCGGCGTGGGAGAAGGGGACGGAGGGGTCGGGGGCGGTGTGCTGGACGGGGGCGCGGGAGAGGACTTCGAGGTAGACGGCCCCGAAGGCGGAGACGTTCTGCTCGACGGTGAAGAGTTCGAGGGCGCGGGCGCGGGCGGCGGCGCCGAGCCGGGCCCTGCGTTCGGGGTCGCGCAGCAGCGTCAGGCAGGCCTCGGCGAGGGCGGCCGCGTCGCGCGGGGGGACGATCAGGCCGGTGCCTCCGATGACTTCGCGGACGGCGCCGACGTCCGGTGAGACGGTGGCGCGGGCGCAGAACATCGCCTCGGCGAGGGCGGTGGGGAAGCCGTCGGGGGCCCCGGAGAGGGCGACGACGCTGCCCGCGGCGTAGTCCTCGGGGCCGCAGGCCGGTCCGAAGGTGACTCCTTCGGGCCCGTCGACGGTGTCCGGTGGCGCTCCGACGACCCTCAGCCGTACGCCCGGTTCGGCGTCGCGCACGAGGGCCAGGGCCTCCCACAGGTGGGGTTCGACGGGTCCGCCGGTCCACACCAGGGTCAGGCCGTCGTCGGCGGCGGGTCCCCGGCCGTCGCCTTCGCCGACGGTTTCGTAGAGGCTGGCGTCCATGCCGGGGTGGACGGTGCGCAGCCTGGAGCGGTCGGCTCCGCACCGCTCCTGCCAGCGGCGGCCCTGTCCGTCGCCGGCGGTGATCACGGCGGCCTCGGCGTAGATCCGGGCGGCCAGCTGGCGGTGGAAGGCGGACAGCAGGGTCCGTACGGACACGGAGAGGCCCTCGTCGCCGGCCAGGTAGTACTCGCGCAGCCGGACCTCGTACTCGGTGACGAGCAGGGGGGTCCCGAAGAAGCGTTTGGCCAGCAGGCCCGGGAGGGCGGCGGGTCCGGCGGAGGTGGCGTGGCAGAGGTCGACGGCGGCCAGGCCCCGGTCGCCGTCGGCGGTGCCGTACCAGTCGAGGGAGAGGGGGCGCAGGGCCCGCTCGAGGAGTCCGGAGACGACGAGGAGGTCGGTGACGCGGGTGCCGTAGACGGCGGGGTGGGCGCCGGGTGCGCGGCAGGCCGTCTCCAGAGCGCGCAGGGCCAGTTCGGAGCGGAGGGCGGCCGCGAGGCCCCCTTCGTCGCGGGCGAGGTCGGCGAGTCCGTTGAGGCCGTCGGTGAAACGGTACGCCTGGTCGCCCGGCAAGGTGATGGCCGCGGCGAGGTCCCCGAAGTGGGCGGCGAACCGCCGCCGCTGGTCGCGCCCGTACGAGCCGTAGGCGCGTCCCGCGCAGCCGGGGGCGGGGCCGCCCCACAGGGGTGCCGCCCGTACCCGCCGGACGTTGCCCGGCAACGCGTGCCAACCGCTGTCCTCCTGGCGGGCGCTGCGGCTCAGGGCGTAGAGCTCGAAGTCGTGCTGGCCGAGCCCGCGCACCAAGCGGTCGCACCACTCCCCGCCCTCGCCGGCGGCGTACGGATACCCGCCCTCGGAAAGCAGTCCCACACGCACGAACGCACCCCCGTTCTCCCTTGTCGGCAGCCGCCGTTACGGCAGCGGGGAGCACGCTATGCGCGCTTCCCGGTGGCGCGGCGGACGGTTGTCCGTCGCGCCACCGGAAGGGGTGAACGGGAGTGACTTTCCCGCAGATGGGGCGTTAGATCGCGCTATGCGGCGGGGCGCCTGCGGGCGGTGTCCGCGGCCGGGCCGCGCGGGGCTTCGGGCACCGGCACGGCGGCCAGCAGGCCCTGGGTGTAGGCGTGCCGGGGCCGTTCGTAGACGGCGTCCGCCGGGCCCTCCTCCACGATCTTCCCGCCGCGCATGACGATCAGCCGGTCGCTGACCTGGCGCACGACGGCGAGGTCGTGGGCGATGAAGACCAGCGCCAGCCCCAGGTCCCGCTGCAACTCGCCCAGCAGCCGCACGACCTGCGCCTGTGTGGTGACGTCCAGCGCGGAGACGGGCTCGTCGCAGACGATCAGCTTCGGCTCGGGCGCCAGGGCGCGGGCGATGCCCACGCGCTGGCGCTGGCCGCCGCTGAACTCGTGGGGGTAGCGGTGGTAGGACCCGGGGTCGAGCCCCACGCGCTCGAGCAGTTCCCTTACGCGGGCGGTGATCTGAGCCTCTCCCAGCTTTCCGGCGGCCCGCAGCGGGTCGGCGATGGACTCGCCGATGCTGCGCCGGGGGTTGAGCGAGGAGACGGGGTCCTGGAAGACCATCTGCAGCTCGCTGCGGAAGGACCGCAGCTCACGCTCCTTCAGGCCGCCGATGTCGCGGCCGCGGTAGCGCAGCTCGCCGCCGGTGGGCTCCAGCAGCCGCACCAGCATCCGGCCGAGCGTGGTCTTGCCGCTGCCGGACTCGCCGACGACGCCGACGGTCTCGCCGGCCCGTACGGTCAGCGACACCCCGTCCACGGCGGTCACGGCCCGCTTGCCGCGCCCGAACTCCCGGCGCAGACCGGCGGCTTCGAGGAGCACGGTGTCGTCACCGGTGGGTGTGCGGATTCCCTCGCGGCGGACGTTTACGCGCGGGACGGCCGCCAACAGGTCGCGGGTGTAGGTCTCGCGCGGCGCGTCGAGCACCTCGTGGACCGGCGCGTGCTCGACGGCCCGCCCGTCCTTCATCACCAGCAGCTCGTCGACGCTGCCGGCCGCCACGCCCAGGTCGTGGGTGACCAGGATCAGGCCCATGCCGGTCTCGGCGCGCAGCTCGCGCAGCAGGCCGAGGATCTGGGCCTGGACGGTGACGTCGAGGGCGGTGGTGGGCTCGTCGGCGACCAGCAGGCGGGGTTCGCAGGCCAGGGCCATGGCGATGAGGGCGCGCTGGCGCATGCCGCCGCTGAACTCGTGCGGGCGGGAGCGGGCCCGGCGGGCGGCGTCCGGGATGCCCACGCGGTCGAGCACCTCGGTCGCGCGGGCGCGGGCCGCCCGACGGGAGGCGTCCTTGCGGTGGACGCGGTAGACCTCGGCGATCTGGTCGCCGACGGCCTGGTAGGGGTCGAGGGAGGAGAGCGGGTCCTGGAAGACCATGGCCGCCGCTCCCCCGCGCAGCCGGCGCAGTTCCGCCTCGCCGGCGGCCGTCACGTCGTGGCCGGCGACGGTCACCGAGCCGGTGACGTGGGCGCCGGTGCCCCGGTGCAGGCCCAGCAGCGCGTACGCGGCCGTGGACTTGCCGGAGCCGGACTCGCCCACGATGCCGAGGGACCCGCCGGGCGGGAGCGTGAAGGACAGGCCGTCGACGGCCCGTACGAGGCCGTCGCCCGCGCCGGGGCCGGCCGGGAAGGCGACGGTCAGGCCGTCCACCGCGACCAGGGACCGGTTCGTCATCGCAGGGCCACCCTTCGGTCGGCGACGGCGTAGAGCACGTCCGCCACGATGTTGGCGACGACGACGGCGGTGCCGGTGACCACGACCACGGCGACGACCACGGGCAGGTCGAGGCTCGTGGTGGCGTGCACCAGCAGCTGCCCGATCCCGGGCAGGCCGAACATCATCTCGGTGAGTACCGCGTTGCCGAACATCGACCCGAAGTCGGCCGCCGTCAGCGCGATGACGGGGGCGACGGCGCCCCGGAGCGCGTGCCGCCCGATGAGCGAGCGTTCGGCGACGCCGTAGGCGCGGAAGGTGCGGATGTGGTCCTCGGCCAGCGTCTCCAGCAGCGAACTGCGCGTCAGCCGGGCGTACTTCGCCGACTCCAGCAGTCCGAGCGCGGCCCACGGCAGCAGCATGTTCCAGGCCCACTGCTCGGGGTCGTCGGTGAGCGGCACGTAGGTCGGGAAGGGCAGCCAGGCCAGGTAGGCGCAGAAGAGCATCAGCAGGCCGAGGCCGCTGATGAAGACCGGCGTGGCCGTTCCGGCGAGGGTGAGCCACGTCAGGACGCGTTCGGTGATCCCGCCGCGCCGCAGCGCGGAGAGCAGGCCGGTGGCGGTGCCCAGCAGCAGCCACACGGCCATGGCGCCGACCGCGAGGGAGGCGGTGGCGGGCAGCCGCTCGACGAGCATGTCGGTGACCTGCTGGTTGTTCTGGTACGACAAGCCGAAGCAGGGCGCGTCGCAGTGCAGGACGCCGGCGCCGGCGGAGTAGTCGTGCCCGGTGACGATGCCCTGCAGGAAGTGCCAGTACTGCACGTACACGGGGTCGTTCAGGGAGAGCTGCTCGCGGACCTGGCTGATCTGTTCCGGGTTGCAGCGCGGGCCGCAGGCCAGGCGCGCGGGGTCGCCGGGGGCGATGTAGAAGGTCGCGTAGACGACGGCGGAGAGCACGAGGACGACGACGAGTGCGCCGAGAGCGCGCCGCAGCAGGTATCCGGTCATGCCGTGCCTCCCGCGCCCTGTGCCGGGGCCTTGCGCCGGTCCCTGCCGACCTTGAGCCGTGAGGCCTCGCGCGGGTCCAGCGCCGTGCGCACCCCGTCGCCGAGGACGGTGAAGGCGAGCGTGGTGACGAACAGCATGAGCGCGGGCAGCAGTACGTACATGGGGTCCGCGCGGAACCAGGTCGTGGCCGTGGAGAGCATGTGGCCCCAGGAGGGGGTCGGGGGCTTCACGCCGACGCCGAGGAAGGACATGCTCGCCTCGAGCACGATGTTGCTCGGCAGCAGGATGGCCGCATAGGTGATCACGGGCGCGGCGAGCGAGGGCAGCAGTTCGCGCCGGGCCACCCGCCAGGTCGAGCCTCCGGTCAGCCGGGCGGCCGAGACGAAGTCGAGCTTCTTCAGGCCGAGTGTCTGGGCGCGCACGAGCCGGGCCATGGGCCCCCAGGCCAGCAGGCCGATGGCGATGACGAGCAGCACCGGGCGCGGGAAGTCGGCCGGGACGACGGCCATCAGGGCGATGGCGAAGACGAGCATCGGCATGGCGACCATGACGTCGGTGACGTGGCTGAGCGCGCTGTCGACGAAGCGGTTGCCGAGCGCGGCCGCCAGGCCCACGCCGACGCCGATCAGCACCTGGACGAGAGTGGCGCCGAGGGCGACGACGAGCGAGACGCGGGCGCCGTACAGCAGCCGTACGAACATGTCGCGGCCGGTGCCCGGTTCGACGCCCAGCCAGTGCTCGGCGCTGATGCCGCCGAAGTCGCCGAACGGCACGCCGCCACGGGCGGAGTCGACGAGGGTGTCGTGGTAGGTGTTCGGGTCCTGGCCCTCGAGCGCGGCCAGCAGGGGCGCGGCGAGGGCGAGGAGGACGAGCAGGCCCAGTACGGCGGCGGCCGCGAGCGCGGACTTGCGCGCCCTCAGCCGCCGCCAGACCTGCCGGGCGCCGGAGGCGGGAGCGGCTCCCGCCTCCGGTTCCTGGGTGAGGAGGAGGTCCGTGGTCACTTGACCGCGACCTGCGAGACGTCGAGGACACCGGTCCAGTCGCTGATGACGACGTTCTTGACGTCCTTGCCGAAGAGGCGCTTGTAGACGGGGTGGAACAGCGGCACGGTCAGGGCCTGCTCGCCGATCTTCTTGTCCAGGGCGCCCCAGCGCTGAGCGGCGGCGTCATGGTCGGTGATCTTGTTGATCTCGTCGATCTCGTCGTTGACCTTGGAGTCGTCGAGGCGGGAGGCGTTGAAGTTGTAGCCGTCCTTGACGATCTGCCGGCCGTCGAAGATCGGCGCGAGGAAGGGGCCGCCGGAGGGCCAGTCGGCACCCCAGTGGGCGAGGAAGAGGCCGGGCTGCTTGTCGACGCTGTGGACCTTCTCCTCGTAGTCGTTGTCCTCCAGGCCCTCGAGCTTGACCTTGATCCCGGCGTCCTTGAGCGCGGCCTGGATCGCGGTGGCGATCTCGGGGCTGGTCTCGGCGTTCTGGGCGGTGGAGTGGGTGAGGGTGATCTCCAGGCCGTCCTCGTGACCGGCCTGCTTCAGCAGCTCCCTGGCCTTGGCGGCGTCACCCTTGGCGCCCGCCGGGAAGTGGTCGTAGGCGGTGTACCCGAAGGACTTCTGGTTGGGCAGGAAGGTCGTCGCGGGCTCGGCGAGCGAGGAGCCGCCGGCGGCGTTGACGACGCTGGTGCGGTTGATCGCGTAGGAGATCGCCTCGCGCACCTTCGGGTCGTCGAAGGGCTTGGCCTTGGGGTTGAACGCCAGGTAGTCGGTGTAGCCGAAGTGGCCGGTACCGACCCGGCCGGCGAGCTTCTTGTCGCCGGTGACCTGGGCGAGCTCGGCGGGGCCGAGGTTGGTGTCGGTGGTCACCGCGGCGGCGTCGGCGCCGGAGCCCGTGGACAGCCGCTGGTTGATGACCGCCGGGGACAGGCCCGACTTCACCTCGATCCGGTCGGGGTAGGCGTGCCGCTCCTTGTCCGTCTCCTCGGACCAGTGGGGGTTGCGCTCGAGGCTCAGCTGCTCGCCGTCGCCCACGTTCTTGACGACCTTGTACGGGCCGGAGGAGACCGGGTGTTCGGCGTACTTGGCGCCGGTGTCCTTGGCCTTGGGCACGGGGGCGAACTGGGTGGAGGTGGCGAAGTAGGGGAAGTCGCCCTCGGACTTCTTGAGCTTGAAGACGATCGTCTTCTCGTCGGGCGTCTCGATGGAGTCGAGGCCCTTCTTCTCCTTGTAGGGGCCCTGGTAGCTGTCGCCGCCGATGAGCCAGTCGCGCAAGTACGGGGCACCGCCGGAGAGTTCGGCGGCGAAGGAGCGCTCGACGCCGTACTTGATGTCGGCGGCGGTGATGGGCGAGCCGTCCTCGTACTTCAGCCCGTCCTTGAGCTTGTACGTCCAGGTCTTGGCGTCGTCGCTGGGCGTGCCGGTGTCCGTGGCGAGGTCGGGGACGACCTTGGTGCCCTCGGCGCCGTTCTCGCGGTTGCGGGTGGTGAGGGTGCGGTAGACGAGCGAGGGGATGTTGCCGCCGCCGGAGGTGTACAGGCGCGCGGGGTCGAACTGCTTCTGCGGCGCCCGGTTGAGGACCGTGAGCGTGCCGCCCTTCTTGGGCGCGCCGTCGGCGCCGCCGCCGGCGTCACCGCCGCTCTTCTCCGGGCCGCACGCCGCTGCGCCGCCGACCAGGACCACACTGACGGCGGCAGCGGCCACCCGACGGGATATGACGGACATGTGACGCATGACAGGTAATGCCTTTCGCGGAATGCGACGGTGAACCGAAGGAAGGGAGCAGGAAGCACCCGCGAAGGCGGTGGGAAAGAAGCGCGGACGAGCGCCGGACCGCCCCCGGCGGACGCGACGCTGCCGGGCAGCGCGCAAGGGCGCGGGGGGAAGGGCGGTCTCAGCGACAGAGGATGTCGGCGACTGCGTGCACGGCCACGCCGATCAGCGCCAGCTCGAAGCCGGCGATCTCGGAGGCGTGGGGGTGCGACATGCGCAGAACACTGAACGAATTTTCGGCCCGTGGCAAAGGTGTCTCACATGCAGAGACGCATCGTCTCAGGACGTGGGAAGTGGATCAGGCTCCGGGTAGGGCCAGGCGTTGGGGCGGCAGGTCTTTCCGTCCGTCGTGAGGAACTTCGTCTGCTGCATCATCACCGGCGCCAGGGCGCCGTCCGCGCTGCAGGACTCGTGGTCGCGGCCGAGCCGGTGACCGACCTCGTGGTTGATCAGCATCTGCCGGTAGGCGTGCATGTCGTCGCCGAAGGTCGGCGAGCCCTGCGCCCACCGATAGGCGTTGATCATGACGCGGTCGGTGGCGGCGGAGTCGCAGGAGACGTTGTCCTCGGTGGTGTCCAGGCCGGACTTGGCGCACCAGGTGGCCGTCGTGCGGGGGCTGGCGAGGGTGACCACGAAGTCGGTGTCTCCGGAGGAGACGCGCTCGAAGGTGCGCTTCTTGCCGTGGCCCCAGCTGCGCTCGTCGTTGAGCGTGCGGTGCACGGCGTCGGCGAAGAGGGTGCCGTCGAGCGGGAGCCCCTTCTCCACGTCAACGCGGTAGCGCAGGACTTCACCCTTACCGGGGGCCTTGTCCTCGCCGCCCACGGCCTCGAAGTCGCCCGAGCCTCCCGCCTTTGCCTCCAGCGGGTACTTCTTCGCCATCTTCTGCTCGTACGTGACGGGGACCTCGGCACCGCCGTTGGGCGTGGGCCTGCTGTCGGAGCGGGAGGCGGTGTCCGCGCCCGGGCGGTTGCCCACGTCCGCGGAGTGCGCCTGGGCCTTGCCGTCCGCGCCGTCCTGCACCTGCCCCGCCACCGTGACGGCCAGCACGGCCGTCACCAGGGCGGCGGCCACTCCCGTCACGGTCCGCGCCAGCCGCCTGCCGGAGCCACGGGCCTCGGCGCGGGCCGCGGCGCGGGGGCCCCGGGGCGCGCCGCCCGCCGGGGCGGGGCGTCGGCCGGAGCCGCCCGGCATGGGCACCCGGGTGTGGGTGACCGCGTCACCGTCGGAAGCACTGCCGGAGAGATACCCGGTGGCGGAGTACGTGGGCCCGGCGGGCGCGGCGGGGACGGTACCGGGCGTCTGCGCGCGCTGCGCGCCGATGACGCCCCAGCCGAGCACCGGGTCGCGCTGCTCGGGGTGGCCGCCGCGGGCGGAGGGCCGGGCGGACTCCTCCCGGCCGGCGCCTGCTCCCAGACCCGCGCTGTACCCGGCGTCGTAGTCGGGGCCGAAGCCCGCGTCGAAGTCGGCCGCCAGCTCGGCGGCGTCGGCACCGGAGGCGGCACCGCGCCTGCGCCCCGTGCCCGGACCCGGCACGGCGGAGGCGTCGGGGCCGGCCCGGCCGTGCGCGGCAGGGCCGCCGTCGGGGGCGCGGCGGCGGCCCGTACCGGGGGCGGCGGCAGCGGCGGACCCGCGAGGGGCCCGGTCGGCGCGTGCGCTGTGTTTACCCACGGGGCGGGGCGCTCCGTTCAGATGTCGTGGCGGTATCCGCGAGCAGTGCCCGGAAGGCGCGAGCCACCGCGTCCGGGTCCTCCATCATCGCGACATGACCCGCCTCGAGAAGCGTCAGCAGCCGCGAGTCGCGGAATGCCTTGCTCGCGCGGCGGGCCATACGGATGGAGACGAGCTGGTCGCGCATTCCGTACACGAGCAGAGTAGGGGCAAGGACCTTCTCCGCCTGGCGCCACAGCGAATGCTGTCCGCCGAGTGTGTACGCGTCGACGATGCCGCGCGCCGAGCGGGCCATGACCTCCCAGAAGTAAGGGAGCTCCAGCCTCCGCTCGTACTCCGCGGCCGCCAGGGCGAACCCCTCGGACGTCACCCGCGAGGGGTCGCCGTAGCAGAGGGCGAGCACCTCGCGGGTGCGGCGCTCGGGGGTCCAGTCCCTGGTCGCCCGGGCGAAGAAGGAGACGACGCCCGGCACGGCGAGCAGCGCGGTGGGCACCGCCGTGCGCTGCGGGCGCAGCTCGGGCAGGGCGGGCGAGACGAGCGTGAGCGTGCGGACCAGGTCCGGCCGGACGGCGGCGACGCGGGTGACGACGGCGCCGCCCATCGAATTGCCGACGAGGTGGACGGGGCCTCGGCCGGCGGCGTCGAGGTAGCGGATGACCACCCGGGCGTAGCCGGTGATGGAGTAGTCGCCGTCCTCGGGCGGCGGCGCGTCACCGAAGCCGGGCAGGTCGAGCGCCTCGGCGTCGACGACGCCGGCGAGCCGCTCCATGAGCTCGGACCAGTTCTGCGAGGAGCCGCCGAGGCCGTGGACGAACAGGGCGGGCGGCAGCGCCTCGCCGGGGGCGTCGGCGGGCGGCCGGGAGCGCACGGCCAGCGTGAGGCCGGGCAGCGTCACCGTGCGCAGCTTCTCGCCCCGGCTGACCCGCGAGGAACGCGTGGGCGGCACGACGGGCACGGCGCGTGCGTCCGGCGACTCGGTCGAAGACATGCGGGCAATGTTACGAGACGATCACGTCCGAACCTTTGTGGTGGCGGTCACAGATCGCCTGGCGATACCCGGCGCCGTCTCCTAGGCTGCTCATGAGGGACTACCAAGGAGTACGAGGGCGAGTACGAGGGCGCCACCCTGGATGCTGGAAGGGATCCCGCATGCCTGTCGACCCGACCGACCCGGACACCTTCGAGGACGAGGCCGAGGCGGACGCCACGGAGATCGACGTCGAGGCCCCCGAGGCCGACGCCGCGGAACAGCACGCCGACATCGCCCCCCACCGAGACGACCCGATGTCCGAGACCCATCCCGACGAGTCGAACGAGGCCGACCGCGCCGAGCAGGCCCGCGTGGTGGAACTGGACGAGGACGACTACCGCTGAGGCGCGCCCCAGGACGGGCCGGCGCGGCCGTCACGGCCGGGACGGCGCCGGGCACTCATGTACGGATTGAGGCGTTTGTCGACTTCCCACAGCGTCCGGTCCGTGAAATTCTCCGCTCCGACCACGCACGGCCCGGTTACCCAAAAGTACGATGGCGGGCGCGGTGCACACCGTGCACGGAACAATCATGGGAGGCGGCGTGACAGCCATCGAGCAGACCGAGGCGCGCCCGCGAGGCACGCGCCTGCCGCGCCGAGCCCGACGCAACCAGCTCCTGGGCGCGGCCCAGGAGGTCTTCGTGGCCCAGGGGTACCACGCGGCGGCGATGGACGACATCGCCGAGCGCGCGGGCGTCAGCAAGCCGGTGCTCTACCAGCACTTCCCGGGCAAGCTCGACCTCTACCTGGCCCTGCTGGACCAGCACTGCGAGAACCTCCTACAGGCCGTCCGCACCGCGCTCGCGTCCACCTCCGAGAACAAGCTGCGCGTGGCGGCCACCATGGACGCCTACTTCGCGTACGTGGAGGACGAGGGCGGCGCCTTCCGCCTCGTCTTCGAGTCCGACCTGACCAACGAGCCGGCCGTGCGCGAGCGCGTCGAGCGGGTCTCGCTGGAGTGCGCCGAGGCGATCAGCGACGTGGTCGCCGAGGACACCGGCCTGTCCAAGGACGAGGCCATGCTGCTGGCCGTGGGCCTCGGCGGCGTCTCGCAGGTGGTGGCCCGCTACTGGCTCTCCAGCGAGAGCACGGTCCCGCGCGAGACGGCCGTCCAGCTGCTGACGTCGCTGGCGTGGCGCGGCATCGCGGGCTTCCCCAAGGTCGCCCACGAGCAGCACTGAGCCCCGCCCCCCGCAGGCGCGGGCGCCTGTTCGCTGCGAGCGTGCGGGCAGGGGCCCGGCTCGCCCCCGTACCGGGCTAATGTGTGGAACGTACGGCGCGGATGGTTCGCGCACCCCTCCCCTGGGCTTCGCCACGGGGACCGCACACCTTCGGAGGGACAGACCGTGGAGGTCAAGATCGGCGTGCAGCACGCGCCCCGCGAGATCGTTCTGGAGAGCGGGCTGGCTGCCGAGGATGTAGAGCGCGCGGTGGCCGAGGCCCTCACCGGCAAGGCCCAGCTGCTGAGCCTGGAGGACGACCGCGGCCGCAAGGTGCTGGTCCCGGCCGACCGGCTGGCGTACGTGGAGATCGGCGAGCCAGCCGTCCGTAAGGTCGGATTCGGCGCGATGTGATCACGCGATGATCACGACATGTCCGGCCGAGGCCGGACATGAACGGCGGGGCCCCGGTGTGGAATTCACCGGGGCCCCGCCGTTGTCGTAGGGGGCATTCCTGTGTGACTGTCGTAGCCGACACCGGGATCAGCGACGAGGGTTGCCCGGATCGGTCATGGGGTAAGACCGCTACGACCGATTTGCACCCCGCTTCTCGGCCACCTCACGGGAGGGAATGAGCATGATCCTCTGGGAAGCGCTCGGCTCGGTCCTCATCGGCCTCGCCGTCTCCTACGGAGCCCTGCGCTGGCTTCCCATGCGCTACGGACAGTTCCGTTCCCGCACCCTGACCCTCGCCACCGGACCGGTCGCCGCGCTGTTCGGCGCGCTGCTGGCGCACTCCGTGCTGGGGCCGGGCCACGTCGTCGCCACGCTGGCGGTGTCCCTGGGCGTGGCCGTCGCGCTGCTCTCGCTGCTGCTGCGCCCCGCCGGCCGGGCCCGCCGATCAGCCACGGCTTGAGGCGGGCCCACCGGGAACCGGGGGCCCGCCGGGATCCGGCGGGGCCGCACGGTGTCGCGACGTCGTCAGGCGGCCAGGCCCAGCGCGGCCATCCGCTTGGTGTGCGCCTCGGTGATCCGGGAGAACATCTTCCCGACCTCCGCGAGGTCGAAGCCGTCGGCCACGCCGCCCACCAGCATCGTCGAGAGCGCGTCGCGGTCGGCGACCACGCGCTGCGCCTGCGAGAGCGCCTCGCCCATCAGCCGGCGCGCCCACAGCGCGAGCCGGCCGCCCACGCGCGGCTCGGCCTCGATCGCGGCGCGGACCTTCTCGACCGCGAACGACGCGTGCCCGGTGTCGTCCAGCACGGTCAGCACCAGCGCGCGGGTGTCGGAGTCCAGGCGCGCCGCGACCTCGCGGTAGAAGTCACTGGCGATCGAGTCGCCCACATAGGCCTTGACCAGGCCCTCCAGCCAGTCCGAGGGCGCGGTCTGGCGGTGGAACTCGTCCAGCGCGGCGGCGAAGGGCTCCATCGCGGCGGTCGGCGGCGCGTCGATGGCCTCCAGCCGGTCCCGCAGCCGCTGGAAGTGCTGGAACTCGGCGGCGGCCATCTTGGCCAGGGCCGCCTTGTCGTCCAGCGTGGGGGCCAGCTTGGCGTCCTCGGCGAGCCGCTCGAAGGCGGCCAGCTCGCCGTAGGCGAGGGCGCCGAGCAGGTCGACGACGGCCGCACGGTACTGCGGGTCGGCGGAGGCGTGGGCCCAGTCCTGGGCGGCGATCCCGGTGTGCTCCCCGGCGTCGGGGCTGGCGTTCTCTGGCGTGTCGGACGTCTCCATGCAGCGAACGATAGCCCGCCACGCGACACGACGAACCCCCTGGTCAGACAGTTCATCCCGATCCGGACACAGGATTGTCCGGACACACATGCGCCTTTCCGGGGTACAGTGCTAATAGGCCAGCCGAGTATTCGGCGGGCCGAACTCATGCTGTGTCTTCTGGAGGCCTGTCTTCAGGACTGCAGCGGATGCCCGGTCGGTGGCCCGATCGGCTTCCACAAAACCGACCGCCCTCCGCGCGGTACGTACGGGACGTACGCACACCAGGAGGGATCCGCTCGCGGCACGTGCGCTCGAGCGAAGGCAGTGGTCCCGCGCCACCCGGATGCTCCTGGCAACCGGCTCTGTACCGGCGCGGTCCGTACGTTCCCTTCGTACGACCCCCTTCGCCGCTCGTGCCGCGTCTCACAGAAGAGGCAAGATTCTGTCCACTTTCCGAGACCTCGGGATTCTGTCCGAAACCGCCGAAGCGCTCGAAGCCGTCGGCATCGTGAATCCGTTCCCCATCCAGGAGATGACGCTCCCGGTCGCCCTTTCGGGCTCCGACGTCATCGGCCAGGCCAAGACCGGCACCGGCAAGACGCTGGGCTTCGGTCTGCCCCTGCTGGAGCGGGTCGTCGTCCCCGCGGACGTCGAGGCCGGCCGGGCGAAGCCCGAGCAGCTGACCGACGCCGCCCAGGCGCTCATCGTGGTCCCCACCCGTGAGCTCTGCCAGCAGGTCACCAACGACCTCCTGACCGCCGGCAAGGTCCGCAACGTCCGCGTCCAGGCCATCTACGGCGGCCGCGCCTACGAGCCGCAGGTCGAGGCGCTCAAGAAGGGCGTCGACGTGATCGTCGGCACCCCGGGCCGCCTGCTCGACCTGGCCGGCCAGAAGAAGCTCAGCCTGGCGCACATCAAGGCGCTCGTCCTGGACGAGGCCGACGAGATGCTCGACCTGGGCTTCCTGCCCGACGTCGAGCGCATCATCACGATGCTGCCGGCCAAGCGCCAGACCATGCTGTTCTCGGCCACCATGCCGGGCGCGGTCATCTCGCTGGCGCGGCGCTACATGTCGCAGCCCACGCACATCCGCGCCACCTCGCCGGACGACGAGGGCCAGACCCACGCCAACATCGCCCAGCACATCTTCCGCGCCCACAACATGGACAAGCCGGAGATGGTCGCCCGCATCCTGCAGGCGGAGGGCCGCAACCGCGCGATGATCTTCTGCCGTACGAAGCGGACGGCCGCCGACATCTCCGAGCAGCTCACCCGCCGCGGCTTCGCCGCCGGCGCGGTCCACGGCGACCTCGGCCAGGGCGCCCGCGAGCAGGCGCTGCGCGCCTTCCGCAACGGCAAGGTCGACGTCCTGGTCTGCACGGACGTCGCCGCCCGCGGCATCGACGTGGACGACGTCACGCACGTCGTCAACTACCAGACCCCCGAGGACGAGAAGACCTACCTGCACCGCATCGGCCGCACCGGCCGCGCGGGCAAGTCGGGTACGGCCGTCACGCTGGTCGACTGGGACGACATCCCGCGCTGGAAGCTCATCAACAAGGCGCTCGAGCTGCCGTTCGACGAGCCGGAGGAGACGTACTCCACGTCCCCGCACCTGTACGAGGCGCTGGGCATCCCGGCCGGCACGAAGGGCATCCTGCCCCGCAACGAGCGGACCCTGGCCGGGCTCGACGCGGAGGTCCTCGAGGACCTCGGCGAGCCGGGCGGCCGCGGTGGCCGCGGCCGTGACAGCCGTGGCCGGGACCGCGACCGTGACCGTGACCGTGACCGCGTCCAGGAGGAGCGCCCGGCGCGCACCCCGCGCCAGCGCCGTCGTACGCGCAACGGCGCGCCGGTGTCCGCCGAGGGCACCCCGGTCGCCGGCTCCGGCGAGCAGGCCGCTCCCGCGGCCGGTGGCGCTCCGGAGACCCCGGCCCGGCCGCGCCGCCGCCGCCGTACGCGCGGCGGTGCGGGCACGGCCCCGGCCGTCGCCGCGACGCCCGTGACCGAGCAGGCGCAGGCCGCCCCGGCCCCGGCCGACGCTCCGGAGGCCCCGGCCCGCCCGCGCCGCCGCCGCACCCGTGGCGCGGACCGGGCGGCGGCCGTGACGGCCACCGAGGTCCTCGAGCCCGCCGTGTCCGTGCCGGCCGCCCGCGCGGCGGAGCCGGCCGTGGAGACGGCGCCCGTGGCGGCCGTCGAGACGGTTGCCGTCGTGGAGGCCTCGGAGGCCGTGGAGACGAAGCCGAAGCGGACCCGTACCGCGAAGAAGGCCGTCGAGACGGTCGAGGCGGCCCCTGAGGCCGAGGCCGAGGTCAAGCCGAAGCGCACCCGCGTCGCCAAGAAGGCCGCCGCCGCCCCCGAGGCCGTCGCCGCCGTCGACACCGCGGAGGCCGCCGAGGAGAAGCCGAAGCGCACCCGCGCCAAGAAGGCCGTCGAGGCCGCCGTCGAGGTCGCCGGGACGGTGGAGGCCAAGCCCAAGCGCACCCGCACCGCCAAGGCCGCCGCCGAGCCGGTGGAGGCCGAGGCCGCCGAGGTCAAGCCGAAGCGCACCCGCGTCGCCAAGAAGGCCGCCGCCGCCCCCGAGGCCGTGGCCGCCGTCGACGCCGCGGAGACCGCTGAGGCCAAGCCGAAGCGCACCCGCGCCAAGAAGGCCGTCGAGCCCGCTGTCGAGGTCGCCGAGGAGAAGCCGAAGCGCACCCGCGTGGCCAAGAAGGCCGTCGCCGCCGCCCCGGCCGCGGAGACCGTCGAGGAGAAGCCGAAGCGCACCCGCGCCAAGAAGGCCGTCGAGACGGTCGAGGCCGCCGAGGAGAAGCCCAAGCGGACCCGTACCGCCAAGAAGGCCGCCGCGCCGGTGGCCGAGGGCGAGCCCGAGGCGAAGCCGAAGCGGACCCGCGTGGCCAAGAAGGCCGTCGCCGCCGCCCCGGCCCCGGAGGCCGAGGCCAAGCCCAAGCGCACGCGCACGGTCAAGAAGGCCGAGGCGTAAGCGGGGCACCGCACCACGGCGACGGCCGGTCACCCCACGGGGTGGCCGGCCGTCGCCGTATCGGCGACCCGCCCGTCCGGCCGTCATCCGACGCCGCGTTAGCCTCGTGGCATGAGCAAGCCGCCCTTCCTCACCCTGCCCGCGTGCGCACGCGCGTACCTCCTGACCACCGAGCGCGGCGAGTTCGCCGTGCACGACGCCCGGCCCGGGGCCGCGCCGCGCGGTACGGCGCTGCTCGTGCCGGGCTTCACCGGCAGCAAGGAGGACTTCGTCGCGCTGCTGGAGCCGCTGGCGGCGGCCGGGTACCGGGTCGTGGCCGTGGACGGGCGCGGGCAGCACGAGAGTCCGGGGCCGCGGGACGAGAGCGCGTACGGGCAGGCCGAGTTGGCGCTCGACGTCCTCGCGCAGGCGGCCGCCGTGGACGGCGAGGGCGGCGGCGTGCATCTGCTCGGGCACTCGCTGGGCGGGCTGATCGCACGGGCGGCCGTGCTCGCCGACGCCTCGCCGTTCCGCTCCCTCACGGTGATGAGCAGCGGTCCGGGCGCGATCTCCGCGTCGCAGCAGGCCCGTACGCGGCGCCTGGTCCAGGCCCTCGGGGTGCTGGACATGGAGAGCGTGTGGCAGGAGATGCGGCGCGAGGACGCGGAGAGCGCGGACGCCGTCGACACTCCCCCGGCGCTCGCGGAGTTCCTGCACCGCCGCTGGATGGGCACCGTCCCCGAGCAACTCATGGCGACCGGGCGGCAGTTGACCGTCGAGCCGGACCGTACCGCGGAGCTGGCGCGGGTCGCGCTGCCCAAGCACGTCGTCTCCGGGGCGCTGGACTACGCCTGGCCGGTGCCGGAGATCGACGCGATGGCGAAGGAGCTGTCGGCGCGGCGCACGGTCGTCCAGGGCGCGGGGCACTCCCCCAACGCCGAGCGGCCCGCCGCGACGGCCGAGGCCCTCATCGGCTTCTGGGAGACGGTCTGACGGCGGCTAGCAGCCCGTCTTGACGGTGACCGTGAAGAGGGCGCCCTCGCGGTCGCGCAGCGTCGCCTCGCGGCCCACGCGCGAGTGGGTGGGTTCGGAGACGACCGCGCCCCCGTTGGCGAGGGCGGCCTCCACGGCCTTCTCGACGTCGTCGACGCGGAAGAAGACGTGCCAGCGCGGCCGGATGCGCGGGTCGGGGTCGGCCTCGACGGCGCCGCCGCGCAGGCAGGCCACCGTGCGCTCGCCGGCGCGGACCGTCACCGCGTCGTCCTCGTAGCGGACCTCGATGCGCTCCGGCCGGTCCACGGTCCAGTCGAAGATCTCGCCGTAGAACATGGCCGCGGCGAAGGCGTCGCGGGTGCGCAGCTCCAGCCACGCGGGCGCGGCGCCGGTGCCGATGCGCCAGCCCGGCAGGTTCTTGCCCTCCCAGAAGCCGAAGACGGCTCCGGCGGGGTCCGCGGCCAGGACGACGCGGCCGCGGCCGACCGCGAGGGGGCCGACCGCGACGGTGCCGCCGCGCTCGCGGACCCGTGAGGCCACCATGTCGGCGTCGGCGACGGCGAAGTAGGAGGTCCAGGAGGCGGACAGGCCCATGCGGCTGACGATGTCGCTCAGCCCGGCGACGGGTTTGCCGTCGGAGATCGCCACGGCGAAGCCCTCGCCCAGGGAGCCGGGGCGGAACTTCCAGCCCAGCACCGCGCCGTAGAAGTCCTGCGCGGAGGCGAGGTCCGCGGTCAGCAGGCTCACCCAGCAGGGCTGCCCCAGCCCTGCGCCGTCGGAGGCCGACATGGCCGATCGCCTCGTTTCTTTTCCTCAGTGCCGCGCATCCCGCGGGAGGCCGCGCGCCCGTCCGCCGGAGCGGTGCGGCCGCGCCGCTACCCGCCCCCTGCCAGGGTTCCACTCGCTTCCCGCGCGCGCATTCCGGCACGCGCGGGGCGGGCCCGGTTCGTCGCTGGTACAACCCGGTCGGCGCCCGTCCGCGGCGTCAGTACTGGGTGCTCAGGTGGTCCCAGAAGCCGTCCCGCAGTGCGCGGCGCAGGTCCGCGTGGCCGCGCAGGGACAGGCCGAGCAGCGCCTCCGCCTCCACGAGCAGTTCCTGGTCGACGGTGCCGGGCAGGTACGGGTGGCCGGGCAGCAGCTCGGCGAGCGAGGCCCGGCCGCGCGAGCCCAGCCACTGCGCCGCCACCTGGGCGCCGACGAAGCGCACGTCGTCGCGGGAGGGGGCGGGGCCGGGCCGTTCGGGGGCCTCGCCGAAGGGCTCGTAGCTGCTGCGCCGCGTGACGTAGGGCCGGCAGAACTCGAGGTCGAAGGTGCGCTGGCTGTCGACCTCCCACAGCAGCGGTTCGGCCTGGTTGCGCCCGCCGACGGCCTCGATGCCCCACAGGTGGACGCGGGCGCCGTAGCCCTGTGCCGCCTCGACCGCCGAGACGAGGTCCTCGTCGCCGCCGATGAGCACCGCGTCGCTGATGGCGCGGTGGCGGGCGAGGGATTCGAGGTCGGTGCGGATGAGGGAGTCGACGCCCTTCTGCTGGTTGTTGGCGTTGAGGTTGCCGAGGCGGACCTTGACGTCGGGGAGCTCGGCGATGCTCTGCTGTTCGGTGGTGTGGATGCGGCGGCGGGCACCGTCGTACCAGTAGACGCGCAGCAGCCGGCTGTCGGGGAAGATCGTGCGGGCCTTGTCGATGAAGGCCTCGATCAGTCCTTCCGCGTCGAGGGCGAAGGCGCGCCGGTCCTCGGTGCCGGCGACGAGACGGCCTGCGGCGGCGTAGGCGTAGCCGGCGTCGACAAAGATCGCGTGGGTGGAGGGGGTCGTCGCGACCTCGGCGAGCACCCGTGTGAGCAGCTCATTGGTGCGTTCGATGCCGGCGGCGAGGTCGGTGAGGTCGGCCCGGCGGGTGCTGCCGGGCAGGTGGTTCGGGTCGTTCATGCAGTTCTCACCAGGAGTCAGTGGTTAGTCATGTTAAAAATTTCTTTAGCGTAGGGAATGTTTGTAGGGGTCACCTCGTTGGACACGTATGGAACGCGCGCAGCACCGTCGCCGCGCGCGTCACTGTTCACAGTTCTCCTCAGGAGGATCAGACGAAGGGAGAAGCCTTGCGCTTCGAGATCATGCGCCTGGACGACGTCGACGGTACGGCCGTCGACAGCACCGTCGTGGACGCCGCCTCCGTCAACCGGATCGTGCAGCAGGCCGCCTCGATAGGCCAGCGCATCTACATCCGCCCGGCCGAATCCGCGGTCCGGTAACGCCCACCGCGTACCCACAGACAGAACACCCCCGTACGGACCACCGTACGGGGGTGTTCTTCGTCGCGCCCGGCTCAGTGGGCGTCGATCACCTGGGTGATGCCGTTGATGATCTGCTGCACGGCCAGCGCGGAGAGCATCATGCCCGCGAGCCGCGTCACCAGCACCACACCACCGTCCTTGATCACCCGGATGATGTGCAGCGAGTTCCGCATGACCAGCCACAGCACCAGATGGATCGCGGCGATCGCGCACCACACGGAGACCTGGGAGGCGACGGAGTCGGCGTGCTGGACGGCCAGGATCACGGAGACGATCGCACCGGGGCCCGCCAGCAGCGGCATGCCCAGCGGCACGAGCGCGACGTTGACGTCCTTCGTCTGGGTCGGCTCCTCCGACTTGCCCGTGAGCAGGTCCAGGGCGATGAGCAGCAGGAGCAGACCGCCCGCGATCATCAGCGCCGGGGTCGTGATGTGCAGGTAGTCCAGGATCTGCTGGCCGCAGATGCCGAAGACGGTGATCACGCCGAAGGCGACCACGGCCGCCTGCCAGGCCATGCGGCGCTGGACCTTGGCGGGGCGGCCCGCGGTGAGGGCCAGGAAGATCGGCGTGATCCCGGGCGGGTCCATGATCACGAACAGGGTGAGGAAGAGGGAGCCGAAGACAGCGATGTCGAACACAGTGAGGGCCTTGCGGGAGTGGTGCGAGCAGGAGCGGAACAACAGGGGGGAGTGACGACGGGCTCGTACGGCCGGCCGCGTGCGGTACGCGGAAACGGCGATGAGGGGGTACGCACACCGTCACCCGTACGAGGACATCCGTACGGGCAGGGGGTGAGGGGGCGGTCAGCCGCCGGCGCCCGGGACGGGGAACGCGCCCGTCGCGCGGCGGGTGATCTCGCCGTAGATTTCCGGGTCGGTCGTGAACTCGCCCAGGCGGCACGTCTTGCGGCTGCCGTGGTAGTCGCTGGAGCCGGTGGTCAGCAGGCCGAGCTCGGCGGCGAGGCCGCGCAGCCGGGCCCGGGTGGGGGCGTCGTGGTCCATGTGGTCCACCTCGATGCCGTCCAGTCCGGCGGAGGCCAGCTCGGCTATCGCGCTCTCGGGCACGCAGTGGCCGCGCTTCAGCGCCATCGGGTGCGCCAGCACGGCGACGCCGCCGGCGGCCTTGACCAGGCGGACCGCCTCGAAGGGGTCCAGCTCGTGCTTCTCGGCGTAGGCGCGGCCGCCGCCGGCGAGCCACTGGGGGGTGAAGGCGTCGGAGACCGTGTCGATCACTCCGAGCTCGACCATGGCGCTGGCCACGTGCGGCCGGCCCACGGCGCCGCCCGCGGCGAGCTGTGCGACGCGCTCCCAGGTGACGGGCACGCCCAGCTCGTTGAGCTTGGCGACCATGGTGCGGGCGCGGGGCTCGCGGTCGTCGCGGACCAGCTCGCGCTCGCGCGCGAACTCGGGCTCCGCGGGGTCGAAGAGGTAGGCCAGCATGTGCAGGCTCAGGCCGTCCGGGCCGTTCAGCCGGCACGAGAGCTCGGCACCGGTGACCAGGGTCAGCCCGGCGGGGAGGGCCGCGATGGCGTCGGCGTGGCCGCCGACCCCGTCGTGGTCGGTCAGGGCGACGACGTCCAGCCCGGCGGCGGCCGCGTTGCGGACCAGCTCGGCGGGGGTGTCCGTACCGTCCGAGGCCGTGGAGTGGGTGTGCAGGTCGATGCGCACGACGACACGGCTCCCAACGGCGGATGGAACGGGCAGGACCGCTTCAGGATAACCGTCGTTCGAACGATCACCGTCGTCCGAGCGCCGTCGGCGCCCGGACGTTCAGGGGGCCAGAATCCGCGGCGACAACGCCCCACAGGGCAGCAGATCCACCTCAGCGCCGGCATCGCGCAGATCGGTGAGCACCAGCTCGTCGTACATCAGCAGCCCCGACCGCTCCGGCCAGACGATCGCCCACAGCCACAGCCCCCGGGCCTCACCCGCGAAGACGGCCCGGTCGCCGGGCGCGTTGTCCACGTGCCACAGGGGGGTCGGGCGGCCGGCGGCGTGCACCTTGGCGTGCGGGGAGCGGTCCATGCGCAGATGGGAACCGGGGTCGGGGCCGTCGACGCCGGCGTAGCGCGCGCCGAGGCCGACGCCGAGCTCCTCCGCGACGAGCAGCAGCTCACCGGGGCCGCCGAGCGGGCTCGGCCCCGAGCAGGCGACGGCGGTGGCGCGCCCGCCGCTGCGGTCGTCGCCGGCGCAGACCACGCCGGTGAAGAGCCAGCCGACGGGCAGCGGCCAGGGCATCCAGACCGGCACCCGGGCCCGGCGGACCACGACGGCCAGCGCTTCGACACTGGGCGGGACGACCGGCTGCAGAGGGTGCACGGTGCCGTGCACGCCGCACTGCCAGGAGTCGGCGAAGAGACCGGGCGCTCGCACCCGGCCACCGCACTTCGGGCAACTGGGTTCGCCCCTCATAGCCTCCAACGGTCCTACCAGGCCGCCCTCCCGTCAAGGACGATCACCCGTCCGGAGTCGATGCCGTCACACCGTTCCGGCCTTCCGCCTCCCTGGGCCGCACAAGGGATTCAGCCCAGCGGCACGCCGGACCGCAGCGGGTCGCGCAGGTCCGTGCCGTGCTGCAGCCAGCGCTCCTGCAGCGCGGCCGCGCCCTGCACCCGCTTCCACGCGGCCTCGTTGGGCGTCATCGGCAGCAGGGGAAGGAAGCGGACGGGGTCCATGGGCTCGTCCAGCTCCAGGTCCTCGACGAGGCCGCCGGACTCCGCGACGAGCACGGAGGTGAAGGGCGCGCCCGGCCACAGCGGCTCACCAGTGTCGAGGGAGGCGCCGGGCGCCACGATCAGGCCCTCCACCTGCGGGGACGCGGCAAGCACGGCCAGCGGGCGGAGCACCTTGTCCGTGTCGGCGCGGCCGGCGCGCACCGACAGCAGCAGCTCGGCGCGCGGGCCGCGCAGGGGGTCGGCGACGGCGGCGGTGGGGTCGGTCATCGGCTGGGCGGACATGCCGAGCGTGGCGTAGCGGACGACGTCCCCGCCGTCGTCCTCGGCAGGAAAACGCAGGACTTCGATGCGGTCCGTGCCCAGGAAGGTCACCGCGGCGCGGGCGTCCGGCTCGCCGAGAGCCATCACCAGCCGGGCCTCGACGAGTGCGAGAACGTCTGACATGCAGTGAGCATAGAACGCGTATCGAACGGGCAAAGGGGGGCCTTGACGCGCCGCGCTCCTGCTAGCCTTGGCTTGCCTCGACCTCTGGTCAAGGCGTTACGTTCGTCCCTCAGCGGGGACCGGCCGGAGGAGGTGGGGCTGCGGTGGATCCTAGTCGACCGTGCAGTACCGACAGTTCTCCCGTCTTCCCGCTCCGGACGCGCGTCACCCTGTGATCTGAAGCCTTCCGAGCCCGGCCTTCCCGCCGGCGTCGTCCCGGAAGTCCTTCCTCGCCCGCAGCACTTGGCGGAAGAGCGCCTGCCTCTCGCTTTGTTCCGTGTTCTCTGCGAAGTTCTCCGCGAACTGCCGTCAGTTGTACGCACCGCGCGAAGCGCCGCCCGATTTGCGGACGTACCAGCACGCCGGCCCCCCGGGCCACCACGTCTACGTTTCAGGAAGCGTTGCGCCCCGCGTCACCGGCTGACGGCCGGCCCGTGAAGGAGCCAGCCATGTCGATGATCCGTGACCTGCGTGCAGCGGTCCGCCCCGCCCTGCGTCGGGTGCCCGTCCAGGGCGGCGGCTACGACGCCACCCGTGACCCGTCCGCCAGCAGCGCCGTCGTGGACTGCGCCGTCTACCGCGACGGCAAGCGGGTGAGCGACCACGTCAGCCCGGCCGAGGCCATGCGCCGGGTGCGCGCCGAGGGCGGCTTCGCGTGGATCGGGCTGCACGAGCCCGCGGAGCACGAGTTCTCCGGGATCGCGCGGGAGTTCGGGCTGCACCCGCTGGCGGTGGAGGACGCGGTCCACGCCCACCAGCGGCCCAAGCTCGAGCGGTACGACGACACGCTCTTCACCGTCTTCAAGACGATCCACTACGTCGAGCACGCCGAACTCACCGCCACCAGCGAGGTGGTGGAGACCGGCGAGGTGATGTGCTTCACCGGCGCGGACTTCATCATCACCGTCCGGCACGGCGGCCAGGGCTCGCTGCGGGCGCTGCGCCACCGGCTGCAGGACGACCCCCAGCTGCTCGCCAAGGGCCCCTCGGCCGTTCTGCACGCCATCGCCGACCAGGTGGTCGACGGCTACATAGCCGTGGCCGACGCCGTGCAGGACGACATCGACGAGGTGGAGATCGACGTCTTCTCCGACCCCGGCAAGGGCAGCCGGCGCGGCGGCGACGCGGGCCGCATCTACCAGCTCAAGCGCGAGGTCCTGGAGTTCAAGCGGGCGGTCACCCCGCTGATGCGGCCGATGCAGCTGCTGAGCGAGCGGCCGATGCGGCTGATCGAGCCGGACATCCAGAAGTACTTCCGTGACGTCGCCGACCACCTCGCGCGCGTGCACGAGCAGGTGGTCTCCTTCGACGACCTGCTCAACTCCATCCTCCAGGCCAACCTCGCGCAGGCGTCCGTCGCCCAGAACGAGGACATGCGCAAGATCACCTCTTGGGCGGCCATCTTCGCCGTCCCGACGATGATCGCCGGGATCTACGGCATGAACTTCGACCACATGCCGGAGCTGCACTGGAAGTACGGCTATCCGGCGGTCATGGCCGTCACGGTCGCCATCTGTGTGACGATCCACCGCGGCTTCAAGCGCAACGGCTGGCTCTAGCGCGGGGGCTTCAGACCCCGGTCTCCGGGGGGACGGGCGGCCGCTTCCGGTCCCCCATGATCACCAGGACCAGGCCCACCATGATCACGGCGAGTGCGGGGTACGCCGCGGCCGGCGGCAGCTGGCCCAGCCAGAGCGCCGCGATCAGCGCCGCGCCCGGCGTCTCCAGCAGGATCGCGGTGGAGGTGACGGAGGGGCCGAGGCCCTTGACCACCCGGTTGATCAGCGAGTGGCCCAGCAGCTGCGCGGTGAGCGTGAGCACGACCAGCTTCAGCCAGGTCTCCCCGCTGTAGCCGCCGAGCGAGGTGCCCGACACCAGGCAGGTCGCCAGGAGCAGCACGGTGGTGGTCGCGTAGCAGACGTAGGAGTACGCGATGGTGCTCACCGTCCGCCTGACCTCCGCCCCCAGCAGGACGTACCCGGCCGCCGCCATGCCGCCCGCGAGGGCGAGGGCGTCCCCGGCGAGGGCGCGGGGGGACAGGGACAGGTCGACGCCCGTGAGGATCACCACGCCCAGGAAGGCGAGCCCGGTGCCCGCCCAGACCAGCGTCGGCGGACGGTGGCCGCGCAGCCGCAGCAGCAGGGTGGTCCAAATGGGTGTGGTGGTGACCAGTGCGGTCGAGGAGGCCACCGAGGTCATGTGCAGGCTCGGCAGCCAGACGCCGAAGTGCAGCGCGAGCAGCGCGCCCGCGGCGACCGCCAGCAGCGCCGCCCGGCGCCCGATGCCGCGCAGCTCGGCGCGGTGGCGCCACAGGGCGAGCGGGGTGAGCGCGCCGACGGCCATGGCGTTGCGCCAGAAGGCGATGGCCAGGGCGGGGGCGGCGGTGGCGGCGATGAGCGGTGCCGACAGGGAGACCGCTGCCACGGCGGTCCCCAGCAGGAGGAGCTCGGTGCGGACGGAAGGGGGCGCCGGGGCTGCCTCGGGGGCCGGCACGGCGGGGGCGGACGGTATCGCCTCACGGCGCGTACGGGCGGCACTCACGCCCCTAGCCTAGGCCCAGGCATGCCGCTGGGTGAGGCGGAGCGGACGCTTAAGGTAAGCCCATGACGATGACGCAGGCGCTGATCGAAGAGGCCACGAAGAAGTCCGGTCTCATCTGGGTGCAGGGCCCGGCCGGGCCGAGCCGTGCGCTGTGGCACGTCTGGCACGACGGCGCCGCCCACATCGTCGGCGGACCCGGCGAGCAGCCCGTGGACGCCCTCGCCCTCACCGACGGCGGCCCGGCCACCGTCACCGTCCGCAGCAAGGACAAGGGCGGCCGGCTGGTGACCTGGACCGCGACCGTCAGCGAGCTCCCGCCCCGCGGCGAGGCCTGGACGGCCGCCGTGGCCGAGCTCAAGGGCAAGCGCCTGAACGCGCCGGACGCGGAGCGCCTCGAGGACCGCTGGGCGCAGGAGTGCCGCGTGCTGCGCCTCGCGCCCTCCGGCGCCACGGTGGACCTCCCGTCGGGCTCCCTGACGGCGGTGCCCCTGCCCACACCGGCGACGACCCGCCACCCGATGCCGGCGGCCCTCCCCAAGCTCCTGCGCCGCGGCCGCAAGGGCCGCTGACGCGCCCCCGGGGTCAGCCCCCGCTGGGGATGTGGAGCTGCTTGCCGTAGTCCACGGTCTGCTCCTTCGTCGGGACGGCGAGGGCGAAGTCCTTGCCCCAGCCGTCCAGCTCCAGCTGGCCCGCTCCCCCGGCGCGCTGCACGCGCAGGGGGTAGGGCGTGCCGACGAGGGAGACGTCCAGCGTGCCGCCGCCGCCCTTGGCGCCGGTGACGCGGATGGTGCGGACGCCGCCGACCGTGCCGTGGTCGCCGCGGGCGAGGGTGCCGTGCAGGCCGATGAGCCCGTCGAGCAGGACGTCCTTGTCCGTGAAGCCCTTGAGCTGCTGGTACGAGGGGTCGTCGGCGGGCACCTTGACGTACTTGTCGTCGAGCTTGCCCGCGGCCGCCGCGGCGTCCGCCTTGGCCGTGGGCGCGGCCTTGGCCGACGGCGACGGCGTGGCCCCCCGGGACCAGAAGCCGGCCGGGGCCTTGAGGTAGAGGGCGTCGCCCACCCGCAGCAGCTCGAAGGCGCTGGCGTTGGAGGAGGAGACCCGCCCCGTGCCGCCGTTCTTCTTCAGCCGCATGTCGAGGCGGTACGTACGTCCCTGGCTGACGACGTTTCCGGACAGGTGGACGGTCTCCGCGCCCCGCGCGGCGGCGCGGGCCTTGTCCTGGATGGCGGTGGCCTCGAGCTTGCCCACGCCGTTGGTCCCCGCGTCGGGGTCCTCGCCACCGCCGCAGGCCGTGAGCGCCGCGGACAGGCCGACGCACAGCGCCCCCACGAGAGCCGCGTTCCGGGTTCGCACCTCGCTCTTGCCTCCTGTTACCGGTGGGATACGGCGGCAGCGTACCTGTGCCGCCCCGGAGCGGAAGCCGGGAGTCCGTACAGGTCGTGCCAAGAGTCCGTACGGCCGTCTCTCCCGCGCCCGGCGAAGCCGGTCACGTTAGCCTGAATCGGACACCCGGGACGTGAGGAGGTGCGCGGCGATGGCAGCAGGCGCCCACCGGGTGTTCGTGTCGCACCTCGCGGGCGTGGCCGTGTTCGACCCCAACGGCGACCAGGTGGGCCGGCTGCGCGACGTCGTGGCGATGCTCCGCGTCGGCGGCCGGCCGCCGCGCGTGCTGGGGCTGGTGGTGGAGGTCGTCAGCCGCCGCCGGGTCTTCATCCCCATGACCCGGGTCACCGGCGTGGAGTCGGGCCAGGTGATCACGACCGGCGTGGTCAACATGCGGCGCTTCGAACAGCGGCCGACGGAGACGCTGGTCCTCGGCGAGCTGCTCGACCGCCGGGTCCGGCTCGCCGGCACCGATGAGGACGTCACCGTCCTCGACGTGTCGATCACCCAGCTGCCGGCCCGCCGGGACTGGGAGATCGACAAGGTCTTCGTCCGCCGGGGCAAGGGCGGCGCCCTGCGCCGCAAGGGCGAGACGCTGACCGTCGAGTGGTCGGCGGTCAGCGGCTTCTCCCTGGAGGAGCACGGCCAGGGCGCCGAGAACCTCCTGGCGACCTTCGAGCGGCTGCGCCCCGCCGACCTCGCCAACGTCCTGCACCACCTCTCCCCCAAGCGGCGCTCCGAGGTCGCGGCCGCCCTCGACGACGACCGGCTCGCGGACGTCCTGGAGGAGCTGCCGGAGGACGACCAGATCGAGATCCTCGGCAAGCTCAAGGAGGAGCGCGCCGCCGACGTCCTGGAGGCCATGGACCCAGACGACGCGGCCGACCTCCTCTCCGAGCTGCCCGAGGAGGAGAAGGAGCGGCTGCTGACCCTCATGCAGCCGGACGACGCGGCGGACGTGCGCCGGCTCCTGGCCTACGAGGAGCGGACGGCCGGCGGCCTGATGACCACCGAGCCGATCGTGCTGCGCCCGGACGCGACCGTCGCCGACGCCCTCGCCCGGGTCCGCAACCCCGACCTGTCCCCCGCGCTCGCCGCGCAGGTCTACGTCTGCCGGCCGCCGGACGAGACCCCCACCGGGAAGTATCTGGGCACCGTCCACTTCCAGCGGCTGCTGCGGGATCCGCCCTTCACGCTCGTCGGCTCGCTCACCGACACCGATCTGCGCCCCCTGCCGCCAAACACCCCGCTGCCGGCCGTCACCAGCTACCTGGCCACGTACAACATGGTCGCGGCGCCCGTCGTGGACGACAGCGGCTCGCTGCTCGGCGCGGTGACCGTCGACGACGTGCTGGACCACCTGCTGCCCGACGACTGGCGCGAGACCGAGCTCCTCCAGGGTGCCCTCGGCATGAGCGATCTGCCGGAGGTGGCCGATGGGCGCTGAGCGCACCGACCGCGGCGAGCGGGAGCGGGCGGCCGACCGGGCGGCGCACGAACGGCCGCACCCGCCCAGGGTGCGGCTGGACCTGCCCCTGGTGCGGCGGCGCGGCTGGCTGCCGGAGTACGACCCGGAGGCGTTCGGGCGGACCTCGGAGCGGATCGCGCGCTTCCTGGGCACCGGGCGGTTCATCGTCTGGATGACGGTCGTCATCATCCTGTGGGTGGTGTGGAACACCACCGTCCCCGGGCACCTGCGCTTCGACAACTATCCGTTCATCTTTCTGACCCTGATGCTGTCGCTGCAGGCCTCGTACGCGGCGCCGCTGATCCTGCTGGCGCAGAACCGGCAGGACGACCGCGACCGGGTCAACCTCGAACAGGACCGCAAGCAGAACGAGCGCTCCATCGCGGACACCGAGTACCTGACACGGGAGATCGCGGCACTGCGCATGGGCCTGGGCGAGGTGGCCACCCGGGACTGGATCCGCTCGGAGTTCCAGGACATGGTCAAGGAGCTGGAACAGCGCCGGGTATTCCCGGAGGAGAGTGAGGAACGCGACCGTTGACGGGCCTTTCCGGAGGCCCCCTCACGCGCCGTACCATCGTCCCTATGGCTACCGACACGAACGGAACGTCCCCGAGCGAGGACGCGGTCCGCACCGCGCTCGCGACGGTGAACGACCCCGAGATCCAGCGACCCATCACCGACCTCGGGATGGTCAAATCGGTGGAGATCGCGGCGGACGGTTCGGTCGCGGTGGCGGTCTACCTGACGGTGTCCGGCTGCCCCATGCGGGAGACGATCATCAGCCGGGTGAGCGAGGCGGTCTCCGGCGTCGAGGGCGTCACGGGCGTCACCGTCGAGCTCGACGTGATGAGCGACGAGCAGCGGCGCGAGCTGGCGGCCTCGCTGCGCGGCGGCCAGGCCGAGCGCGAGGTGCCCTTCGCCAAGCCGGGCTCGCTGACGCGCGTCTACGCCGTCGCCTCCGGCAAGGGCGGCGTCGGCAAGTCGTCGGTGACGGTCAACCTGGCGGCGGCCATGGCGGCCGACGGCCTGAAGGTCGGTGTCGTCGACGCCGACATCTACGGCCACTCGGTGCCCCGCATGCTGGGCGCGGACGGCCGTCCCACCCAGGTCGAGAACATGATCATGCCGCCGTCGGCCAATGGCGTGAAGGTCATCTCCATCGGGATGTTCACCCCGGGCAACGCCCCCGTGGTCTGGCGCGGCCCGATGCTCCACCGCGCGCTGCAGCAGTTCCTCGCGGACGTCTACTGGGGCGACCTGGACGTGCTGCTGCTGGATCTGCCCCCGGGCACCGGCGACATCGCCATCTCCGTGGCCCAGCTGGTGCCGAACGCCGAGATCCTGGTGGTGACGACCCCTCAGCAGGCCGCCGCCGAGGTCGCCGAGCGGGCCGGTTCGATCGCCGTGCAGACCCACCAGAAGATCGTCGGCGTCGTGGAGAACATGTCCGGGCTGCCGTGCCCGCACTGCGACGAGATGGTCGACGTCTTCGGCACGGGCGGCGGCCAGAAGGTCGCCGACGGCCTGACGCGGACCACGGGCGCGACCGTTCCGGTGCTGGGCTCGATCCCCATCGACGTCCGCCTGCGCGAGGGCGGCGACGAGGGCAGGCCCGTCGTCCTGACCGACCCGGAGTCCCCGGCCGGGAGCGCGCTGCGGGCCATCGCCGGCAAGCTCGGCGGCCGCCAGCGCGGCCTGTCCGGCATGTCGCTGGGCATCACCCCGCGCAACAAGTTCTGAGCGCTGGACGAACGGTAAGGGGCGGCCTCCATGGAGGCCGCCCCTTACCGTTCGTACCGTTCGTCTGCTGGGCGCAGGCATGGCTCAGTGCTCGTACGTCGTGATGTCCTTGATCACCGAGAAGCCCATGCCGTACGCGCTCATGCCCCGGCCGTACGCGCCCACGTGGACGCCGCCCTCGGCCGAGCCGGCCAGGACCCAGCCGTACTCGGACTCGCGGTAGCGGAAGTCGGTCGGCACGCCGTCCACCGGCAGCGACAGCGTCGACCAGGGCGCCTCGTCCAGCTGGTCCGCCAGCTCCCAGGCGAGGGCCGTCTGCTGGTCCAGCCAGTCCTGGCGCAGGGCCCGCTCCATCTGGGCCGGCCACGTGCAGGCCAGCAGCCCTGAGCCGGCGAGCCAGGCCGCCGAGGAGACCGAAGTGGCCTCCAGCACGCCCGTACCGTCCGCGCTGCGCCGCACCGGGCGGCTGGCGACGGTCACCACGACCGCGAAGCGCTGTGTGCCCGTGTCGTGCTCGATCCGGCCCATCCGCAGCGAGGGCTCCGCGCCGTGGCCCGTGGCCCCGTGCTCCACGGTGCCGTCGGCCGCGGCGCCGACCTGCATCAGCCAGCGCGGCCCGGTGTAGGCCTCGTCGAGGCCGTACCAGGGGAACGACGCCAGGAGGTAGCCGTCGACCGAGCGCCGGGTGCCGGGGCCGCCCTGTGGCACTCCCTGCTCGTCCACGGCGGTCTCGTCGGACGTACCGACCCCCTGCGCCCCTACCCGACTCGTCGTCTCCATCTGCGCGGCGCCTCCTCGTAGCCCCTTTGTTCTGGGCGCGTCCGCCCCGCGGGCGACACACCCCAAACAAAGGGAGGATAGCCACCCCCGTCAATGGGGCCCCGCATACGCGGGCTCAGGTGGCGTCGGCGTCGAACGGCGGATGGCCGCCGGACTGCGGGCTCTCGCGCTTTTTCAGCAGGTCGGGCGTACCGGACCCGGCGGCCGGCGACGGCGCGGGCGCCGCCGGGTCGGCGTTACGGCCGTGCACCGCGTCGGTGACCTCGGCCATCTCGGACTTGAAGTCGAAGCCGTTGCGGATCTCCTTCAGCCCCAGCTCGTCCTTCTCCAGCACGTGCTTGCGGACGAAGGTCTTGGGGTTGAGGTCCTCGAACTCGAAGTCCTTGAACTCGGGGCCCAGCTCGGAGCGGATGTCCTCCTTGGCGTTCTCGGAGAACTGCCGGATCTTGCGCAGCGTGCGCGACACATCCTGGATCATCTTCGGCAGCTTGTCGGGGCCGAAGATGAGCACGGCGAGGACGACGAGCGCGACCAGCTCGAGGGGTCCTATGTCGAGCACGTTGCACAGCTCCTTGGGGCGTCGGCGGCCGGGATCGGGCCGTCTATCACGGTACCTGGCCCGGCGGGTACCGCGGGAGACGCCTCGGCCAACGCCCGGCGAAGGCTCACCGGGTGCTCGCCGATCCCAGGGTCAGCCGTACGGTGCGTTCCCCGCCGTCCCGCTCGACCGTGAGGGTGAGCGTGTCACCGGGACGGTGGCTACGGATCTTGACGATGAGCTCCTGGCCGCTGTGGACAGGCACCCCGTCCACCTTCCTGATGACGTCCTTGGGCTGGATGCCCGCCTTGTCGGCGGGCCCGCCGCGGTTGACGGCCGGGGTCCTGGCGCTGTCGGTGTTCACCCGCGCGCCGTCGCCCGCGTAGCCCATGTCGAGCGAGACGCCGATGACCGGGTGGGTGGCCCGGCCGGTGTTGATCAGCTCCTCGGCGACCCGCTTGGCCTGGTTGACCGGGATGGCGAAGCCCAGGCCGATGCTGCCGCCCTGGCCACCGGCCGCGGACTCGCCGACGGAGCGGATGGCGCTGTTGATGCCGATGACGCGGGCCGAGGAGTCCATGAGGGGGCCGCCGGAGTTGCCCGGGTTGATCGGGGCGTCGGTCTGCAGGGCGTCGACGTAGCTGATGTCGCTGCCGTCCTGCTTCTTGCCGCCCGCGGTGATCGGCCGCTCCTTGGCGCTGATGATGCCGGTGGTGACCGTGCCCGCCAGGTCGAAGGGCGCGCCGATGGCGACGACGGAGTCGCCGACGCGCACCGAGTCGGAGTTGCCCAGCGGCAGCGGGGTGAGGCCGGAGACCCCGGAGACCTTGATGACGGCCAGGTCGTAGCCGCCGTCCCGGCCCACGAGGGTGGCCTTGGCGGTCTGGCCGCCGTTGAACGTCACGGATATGGAGCCGTCGGAGCCGGCGGGCTGCACGACGTGGTTGTTGGTGAGGATGTGTCCCTTGTCGTCCAGCACGAAGCCGGTGCCCGTGCCGCCCTCGCCGCCGCCGCGCACGTGGATCGTCACGACGCCGGGCAGGGCGCGGGCGGCGATGCCCGCGATGCTGCCGGGCGCGCGGTCGCCCTTGCCGGGCGCCGCCTGCGGCAGCGTCACCCGGGACCCCCCGCCGTCCCGCTCCAGATAGACCCCGACCCCGGCCCCGACCCCACCGGCGACCAACGCCACGGCCACGGCCCCGGCCAGAACCCTGCCCCGCGTCAGCGACCCCACTGCCGCCTTCTCCCGCGACCCGCGCGCCGCGGACGCCGCCCACGGGTCGTACTGCCACGGCCCCTGCGGCGCCGGGGCGGGCCCGGCGGTGGGCACGGCCGTGCCGGGGGGCGGGGTGGGGCCGGCATGCGGGTACGCAGGGGGCTCGGCCTGCGGGTACGCGGGCGGCAGGTGTGTGCCGTGCGGCGGCGTCACCACGGGTCGCTGCACGGGCGGCGCGGGCGCCCAGGGCCCGGGCCGCCCATAGGGCGGGGTGCCGTACGGATCGGGCGCGTGCAGGGGGCCGGGAGGCCCGCCGTGCTCGGGCGCGGGGTGCGCGATGGGGGCGGGCCGGGGCGCGTCCCCGGGTGCCGGATGCGCGGCGGGCGCCGGGACGGATTCGGCCGCGCTCTCGGGGACGGCAGGCCCGGCGGACGCCTCGGCGTCGGCGACGGAAGGGCCGGCGGGCGACTGCGCACCGGGAGCGGAAAGACCTGCGGGCGACTGCGCACCGGGAGCGGGCAGGTCGGCGACCGGCTCCGTACCGGGAGCGGAAAGGCCGGCCTCCGCCTCCGCGCCAGGCGCGGAAACGGGCGGCTGTGCGGGCGGGGCCGACGGGGCCTGCAGGGGCCAGTCGTCGGGATTGCGGCGCCGACGGCTCCACCACTGCGGCTTGGGCCCGGACACCCGTGCCTTCCCCTCGTCCATTGCTCTCCCCGTTCGTCCGAGGGCGCGCATGCCGGTGGCACCCGCGCCCCACCGACGATTACACCAGGTCCCCCGGTGGGTGCGGAGGGGGGAGTGGGCCGCAATCAGCGGGCGGCGGCCGTCCGCTCCGGTAGTGCCTGGGGCTGAGCGACGGACGGTGCGGGATGGGTGTGGGAGGTGAGGACCAGCGGCGGCAGCACAGGAGCGCCGGAGGGGCGCAGCAGTGAGACGCCGGCGGCGGCCGGGGCGGCCGTCAGAGGCGCGGGCAGCTCCTTCGCGGCGGGCCGCGTACGGCTGAGGTCGCGCTCCTGGCGGACCTCGCCCGGCGACATCGCGAGCGAGGTCGTGGCGGCGCTCGGGCCACCCCCGCGGGCCCGGGGCGCCTCCACGGCCGTCTCCAGCGGCTGGGCGCCGACCAGCGCGAACGCGGCCAGCGAAACGGCTCCGGCGGCCGCGAAGGCGAACCGGCGCCCGCGCGTGCCACCGCGCGGCTCGACCTCGTGGATGCGGAAGCCGCGCTCACGGGGCAGCGGAGCCACCGGGATCAGGGCGAACGCCTCCATGCGGCCGACGGAGCCACCTCTTCCGTCGCCCGGGCCCTCACCGCCGCCGCTCCGGTCGTCGCCCCCGAGCCGTTCGCCCGGCAGGCCCTGCAGCCGGGCGAGCAGGGAATCGGAGAGCGGTGGAGGCGCGGCCTCCGCGAAGACGCTCTTGAGCCGGCGCTGCGCGTCGGCTTCGGCTTTGCATGTCCAGCAGGTGGCGAGGTGCGCCAGCACCCGCTCCCGCGAATCGTGTCCCAACTCCCCGTCGACCAGGGCCGCGAGGCGGTCGCCGAGATGGTGCTCAGCGGGGGACTGACCGCCTGAACCGCTCACGCGATCCCTACCTCCCCACCCATCCGGAAGCCGGGAGCCACACCCGCCACCGCGCGCTGCTCGGCCCGGGCGGCGGGCGAGCGGTGCTGGAGCGCCTTGCGCAGGTGGGAGCGGCCGCGGTGGATACGGCTGCGCACGGTGCCGAGCTTGACGCCCAGCGTCGCGGCGATCTCCTCGTAGGAGAGCCCCTCGATGTCGCACAGGACGACCGCGGCGCGGAACTCCGGTGCGAGGGTGTCCAGCGCCTGCTGGACGTCGGCGTCGAAGTGCGTGTCGTTGAAGTGCTGCTGGGGGGACGGCTCGCGGCTGGGGAGCCGCTCGGCGGCGTCCTCGCCCAGCGCGTCGAAGCGGATGCGCTGGCGGCGCCGGACCATGTCCAGGAAGAGATTGGTGGTGATGCGGTGCAGCCACCCCTCGAACGTGCCCGGGGTGTACGTGGACAGCGAGCGGAAGACGCGGACGAAGACCTCCTGCGTCAGGTCCTCGGCGTCGTGCTGGTTGCCCGTGAGGCGGTAGGCGAGGCGGTAGACCCGTGCGCTGTGCGTGCTGACGATCTCCTCCCAGGTGGGAGGTGTCCACGCCTGCGTGTCCGCATCGGTGGCGAAAGTCGCGGTGGTTGCGGAGTCTGCGGAGTGGGAACGGTCAGCGGTGTAGGTCACGGATTTCGGCTCGGGAGCGGACCTGCGGAAGCGCCTGAGCACGCCCCGGCGGTCGCCACCCGCAGCCGCACCTCCCCTGTCGGCTCTGGTGGTGTCCAGTGGAGCCCCTACCATATCCACCTCGCCCGTTAGCTCCGGATAAGCATTTTTGACCCGCTTTTTGGTCTTGCTCTGCCGTGATCCGTGACGCCCGGCCGGCGTCCGCGGTTCCCGCCGTTTCCCCGGCCCTCCGCTCTCCTCAACGCCCGGTCCCATCTGCGGGTTCCCGTGGGCAGCGGATACAGTCACGGTTGCGTGGACTACGGGGACAGGAGAGGGCCATTACCGGCAACCAGCAGACGAGCTGGGCGTTCGCCGATGTGTTCGTCGCCGAGGACGAGGCGCTGCGCTGGGCCCGGGACCGGGCCTACGAGGCAGGGCTCCGCTCGGTGTCGAACGGCACCGGCGCGGCGCTGCGCCTGCTCGCCGCCGCTGCGGACGCCAAGGCCGTCGCCGAGATCGGCACGGGCACCGGGGTCTCCGGCATCCACCTCCTGCACGGCATGCGCCCGGACGGCGTGCTCACGACCGTGGACAGCGACCCGGAGTGCCAGCAGTTCGCCCGGCAGGCGTTCCGCGCCGCCGGCTTCGCCGGCAACCGGGCGCGCTTCATCCCCGGCCGGGCGCTGGAGGTGCTGCCGCGCCTCGCCGACGGCGGGTACGACCTGGTCTTCTGCGACGGTGACCGGCTGGAGTGCCTCGACTACCTAGCCGAATCGTTGCGCCTGCTGCGCCCCGGTGGGCTGGTCTGTTTCGAGGGCGTCTTCGCGGACGGCCGCACGGTCGACTCGGCCCTGCCGCCCGCCGAGGTGCAGCGGCTGCGCGAATTGCTGCGGGCCGTGCGGGAGTCCACGGCGCTGGTGCCGTCCCTGCTGCCGGTCGGCGACGGGCTGCTGTGCGCGGTGCGGCGCGGCGCCTGAGCGGGGCCCGTCAGACCGCCGGGTGGCCCCTGGATACGCCGCCGCCCCGGTGGCCGGTGGGACCGGCAGCCGGGGCGGTGCGGGAGTCGTGGGTCTGCGCCTCAGACAGTGACCTTCTCCAGGGCCTCGCCGAGAGCCTTGGCCTCGTCGGGGGTCAGCTCGACGACGAGACGACCGCCGCCCTCGAGCGGAACCCGCATGACGATGCCCCGCCCCTCCTTGGTCACCTCGAGCGGGCCATCGCCCGTCCGCGGCTTCATGGCCGCCATGCTCGTTCCCCTTCCTGAAACCAGCTCATCGTCAGCCGACGGCCCTATGGAAGGGCACGCGTCACCGGCATCGAACACATTGCTTCCAGGTCATTATCCCGCATCGCGCGACCCAATGACCAACATCGGTCCGCATCCCTTCGGCAACGCGCTGCCGCAAAACCACTCAATTCGGGGATCACGCTCCGTTCCTGCGTCGCCCTCAGGGACATAGCGGCACTCGATTGTTTGACGCAGGTCACATATCGGCCCCCGATGATCTCCGGCATGCTGGCGCTGACCACAGCCGACCCAGGGAGGGACCGCACCATGGCCGACACCGTGCTGTACGAGGTGGGCGACGGGCTCGCGACGATCACGCTGAACCGCCCCGACGCCATGAACGCGCTGGACACGGAGACCAAGGTCGCCCTCCGCGACGCCCTGGTCCGGGCGGGCGGGGACGCGGCCGTACGGGCCGTGCTGCTGACCGCCACCGGACGCGCGTTCTGCGTCGGGCAGGACCTCAAGGAACACGTGACCTCGCTGGCGGCCGACCGCGAGCACGGCACCCGGACGACCATGGACACCGTCAAGGATCACTACAACCCCATCGTCACCGCGATCACCCGGATGCCCAAGCCGGTCGTCGCCGGGGTGAACGGCGTCGCGGCCGGCGCGGGCGCGGGCTTCGCCTTCGCCGCCGACTACCGCGTGGTCGCCGACTCGGCCGCCTTCAACACCTCCTTCGCCGGGGTCGCCCTCACCGCCGACTCGGGAGTCTCCTGGACCCTGCCCCGCCTCATCGGCCACGGCCGCGCCGCGGACCTGCTGCTCTTCCCGCGCAATGTGAGCGCCCAGGAGGCGTACGAGCTGGGCATCGCCAACCAGGTCGTCCCCGCGGCGGAGCTGGCCGCCACGGCCGAGGCCGTGGCCCGCCGGCTCGCCGCCGGCCCGACCGGGGCCTACGCGGCGATCAAGGAGTCCCTCGCGTACGGCGCGGAGCACTCACTGGCCGACTCGCTGGTCAAGGAGGACGAGCTGCAGGAACGGGCCGGCGCGTCCGAGGACCACGGCATCGCGGTGGCGGCCTTCCTCGCCAAGGAGAAGCCCCGCTTCGTCGGTCGCTGACCCCGGCCCGGACGGCGGGCGGGCCCGTGCGGCCCGCCCGGCGGCCGGACGGCTCAGGCCGTATCCCGTGCGTGGCACCCGGCCAGGTGGTCGTTGACCAGCCCGCACGCCTGCATCAGCGCGTACACCGTCGTCGGCCCCACGAAACGGAAGCCCCGCTTCTTGAGGTCCTTGGCCAGGGCCGTGGATTCGGGCGTCACCGCCGGCACGTCCGCGAACGTCCCCGGCACCGGGCGGCCCGCCGCCTCCGGCGCGTACGACCAGACGAGTTCGTCGAGCTCGCCGGGCGCCAGCCGGGACGCGGCCTGGGCGTTGGCTATCGCCGCCGCGATCTTCGCGCGGTTGCGGATGATGCCCGGGTCGGCCAGCAGCCGCTCCGCGTCGGCGTCCGTGAACGCCGCGACCTTGGCGATGGAGAAGCCCGCGAAGGCGGCGCGGAACCCCTCGCGGCGGCGCAGGATCGTCAGCCAGGAGAGCCCCGACTGGAAGGCCTCCAGGCATATCCGCTCGAACAGGGCGTCGTCGCCGTGCACCGGGCGGCCCCACTCCGTGTCGTGATAGGCGCGGTAGTCCGCCCGGGACTCCGCCTCCAGGCCCCAGGGGCAGCGCGACAGCCCGTCCGGCCCGAGGACCGCTCCACCGTCGGTCATGACGTCTTCTCCCCCTCGTCAGGGCCCTCGGAGCCCTCGTCGGGCCCTTCGGCCCCCTCTGCCGGCCGGCCGGGCTCCGCGTCCTGCCGGGCGTCCCGGGCCGCGCCGCCGGCGAGGCCGTGACGGCCCCCTATCGCGGCGGCCTGGGCACCGGCGAGCGCGGCCTCGAGCTCGGCGATGCGGGCGTCCCGCTCGGCCAGCTCGGCGCCGAGCCGGTCCAGGACGTCGTCGGTGTCCGCCATGCGGTAGCCGCGCAGCACCATCGGCAGGCGCAGCGCCTCCACGTCGGCCCGGCCCACCGGCCGGCCCAGCGGCAGGGGCCAGGCCATGCGGTCCTGGGCGGGCTCGGGCAGCACGCCGCCGGCGGTGTCGCCACCGCCCCCGGCGACGGCGAGCGTGACCGCGGCGACCACCACGACCAGCGCGATGAGCAAGAACCAGAACACGGCCGTCTCCCCGTCGTCCTCCGTCAGCCAATCCGTCCACCCTGATCGTGCCATGCCGCACTGACAGTTAAGGTCGCTGGCGGACCACGGAGAGGGAGTACGGAAGATGCTGCGGCTGGGACGACGCGAGTTCGACGCTCACGAGCCGGTGATCATGGCGATCGTGAACCGGACGCCCGACTCCTTCTACGACCAGGGAGCGACGTTCAGCGACGAGCCCGCGCTGGCCCGGGTGGAGCAGGCGGTCGCCGAGGGCGCGGCCATCATCGACATCGGCGGTGTCAAGGCGGGCCCCGGCGCGGAGGTCACCGCCGAGGAGGAGGCCCGCCGCACGGTGGGCTTCGTGGCGGAGGTGCGGCGCCGCCACCCCGACGTGGTCATCAGCGTCGACACCTGGCGCCACGACGTCGGCGAGGCCGTCTGCGAGGCGGGGGCCGACGTGCTGAACGACGCGTGGGGCGGTGTGGACCCCAAGCTGGCCGAGGTGGCGGCACGTTACGGCGCCGGCCTGGTGTGCACCCACGCGGGCGGCGTCGAACCGCGCACGCGGCCGCACCGGATCGCGTACGACGACGTGATGGCGGACGTCCTGCGGGTGACGCTCGGCCTGGCCGAACGGGCCGTGGAGCTGGGCGTGCGCCGCGACGGCATCATGATCGACCCGGGCCACGACTTCGGGAAGAACACCCGCCACTCGCTCGAGGCCACCCGCCGGCTGGACGAGATGGCCGCCACGGGCTGGCCCGTGCTCGTCTCGCTGTCGAACAAGGACTTCGTCGGCGAGACGCTCGACAAGCCGGTCAAGGAGCGGGTGCTGGGCACGCTGGCGACGACGGCCGTCTCCGCCTGGCTGGGCGCCCAGGTCTACCGCGTCCACGAAGTCGCGGAAACCAAACAGGTGCTCGACATGGTCGCCTCCATCGCCGGCCACCGCCCCCCGGCGGTCGCCCGCCGCGGGCTCGCCTGAGGGGTGGGCCGCCGGCCCCCGGCGGTGGGCCGCCGGGGGCTCGCCGGGACCGTGGGGCGGGTCAGGTGCCCGCTTCCTTGGTGACGACGCCGATCGCCTCCTCCACGTCGTCCGTGACGTGGAACAGCTGCAGGTCCGCCAGGCCCGCCTTGCCCTCGGCGACGAGGGTGCCCCTGAGCCAGTCGAGCAGGCCCTGCCAGTAGGCGGTGCCGAACAGGACGATCGGGAAGCGGGTGACCTTCTTCGTCTGAACGAGGGTGAGCGCCTCGAACAGCTCGTCCAGCGTGCCCAGGCCGCCCGGCAGCACCACGAACCCGCTCGCGTACTTCACGAACATCGTCTTGCGCACGAAGAAGTAGCGGAAGTCGACGCCGAGGTTCACATACGGGTTGAGCCCCTGCTCGAAGGGCAGCTCGATGCCCAGGCCCACGGACACCCCGCCCGCCTCCATGGCACCCCTGTTCGCGGCCTCCATCGCACCGGGCCCGCCGCCGGTGATCACGGCGAAGCCCGCCTCGACCAGGCCGCGCCCGATGGCCACCCCGGACTCGTACTCCGGCGTGCCCGGCTTCGTACGGGCCGAGCCGAACACGCTGATGGCCGGTGGCAGTTCGGCGAGCGCCCCGAAGCCCTCGACGAACTCGGACTGGATGCGCATGACCCGGAACGGGTCCTCGTGCACCCAGTCGGCCGTTCCTCTGGTGTCGAGCAGATGCTGGTCGGTGGTACCCGCCTGCATCTGGCCCAGCCGGCGCACGACCGGCCCCCGCCGCTGCTCCCGCCGCACGCGCGGCGTCTCGGGATTGCCCATACCGTGCTCCCTCCGCTGCGGATCGTCGGAACCGCAGATCGTCGGATTCGTTGCGCCTCAGCGTAGGCCCGCGGCCACCGCGGCCACCGGCCGTCAGCCGGTCAGCCAGGCGCGCAGCCGCTCCTCGCAGTGCGTGATCTTCTCGGCGACCACGTGCTCGTCGCGCTTGTGCGCGTACAGCGGGTCGCCCGGCCCGTAGTTGACCGCGGGGACGCCCAGCGCGCTGAAGCGCGCGACGTCCGTCCAGCCGAACTTGGGCCGTGCCGTGCCGCCGACGGCCTCCATGAAGGCCGCGGCGGCCGGGTGGGTGAGGCCGGGACGCGCGCCGCCCGCGTGGTCGTCGACGACGAACTCCGTGACGCCGCAGCCGTCGAAGGCCTCACGGACGTGCGCGAGGGCCTCCTCCTCGGTGCGGTCGGGGGCGTATCGGAAGTTCACCGTCACGGTGCACTCGTCCGGGATGACGTTGGTCGCGACGCCGCCGGAGATACCCACGGCGTTGAGGCCCTCGTGGTACTCGAGCCCGTCGACGACCGGGCGGCGCGGCTCGTACGCGGCGAGGCGGGCGAGGATCGGGGCGGCGGCGTGGATGGCGTTGGACCCCATCCAGCCGCGCGCGGAGTGGGCCCGCTCCCCCGCCGTGCGCAGCAGCACCCGCAGGGTGCCCTGGCAGCCGCCCTCGACCTCGCCCTCGGAGGGCTCCAGCAGGATGGCGAAGTCGCCCTCCAGCCAGTCCGGGTGGGCCGCGGCCACGTGCCCGAGGCCGTTGAGGTGGGCGGCGACCTCTTCGTTGTCGTAGAAGACGAACGTCAGGTCGCGGTTGGGCTCGGGGACGGTCGCGGCGATGCGCAGCTGCACGGCGACGCCGGACTTCATGTCGCTGGTGCCGCAGCCCCACAGCACGCCGTTGTCGTCCAGCCGCGAGGGGACGTTGTCCGCGATCGGGACGGTGTCGATGTGGCCGGCCAGGATGACCCGCTCGGCGCGGCCGAGGTTGGTCCGGGCGACGACGTTGTTGCCGTGCCGGTCGACGCTCAGGTGCGGAAGGGCGCGCAGCCGGTGCTCGATGGCGTCGGCGAGGGCCTTCTCGTCGCCGCTCTCGGAGCGGAAGTCGACGAGCTGGGCGGTGAGGGCAACGGCGTCGAGGGACAGGTCCAGTGCGGCGTGATCCATGCCGCGAGCCTAACGCGACCGCCGGTAAGGTCCAGGGCCGCCGGGGAGCGCACTCTCAAGTAACGTGGCCCGCATGTCCCGGATCACCGTCGCCCGCCGTGGCCGACTGCTGCGTACCGTGACCGCCTGCGCCGTACTGCTGGCGCTGATCGGCTACGTGATCGCCCTGCAGGTGACGGGCGGGACGGGGGCGCCGCGCTGCACGGTGCGGGCCGACGGGGAGTCGTACTCCCTCTCTCCCGAGCAGGCCGTGAACGCGGCGACGATCTCGGCGGTGGGGTCCTCGCGCGGGCTGCCGGAGCGGGCGGTGACGATCGCGCTGGCGACGGCGATGCAGGAGTCGGGGCTGCGCAACATCCACCACGGCGACCGCGATTCGCTGGGCCTGTTCCAGCAGCGGCCGACCCAGGGCTGGGGCACGGCCGGGCAGATCACGGACCCGGTGTACGCGGCCGGGAAGTTCTACGACCACCTGGTGGAGGTGCGGGGCTATTCGCGGCTGCCGCTGACGGTGGCCGCGCAGAGGGTGCAGCGCAGCGGTTTCCCGCAGGCGTACGCCAAGCACGAGCCGAACGCGTCGCTGCTGTCCTCGGCGCTCACGGGCCGCGTGGAGGCCGCCTTCAGCTGCACGCGCAGCCCCGGCGACGGCAGGCCCGGTGACATGTCGGCGCTGCGGTCCAAGCTGACGCGGGAGTTCGGGCCGGGGGTGCTGCCGAAGCTGGCCGCCGGTCCGGCCGGCGCGGGCGGGTCCGGTGGCGGCCGCACGCTGATCGTGCCGGTGCAGCCCGTTGCGGCGTCCGCGCAGGACGGGCCGGGGCGGCGCGGCTGGGAGCTGGCGTCCTGGGCGGTGGCGCACGCGGCCGAACTGCGCGTGGAGCGCGTTTCCTTCGGCGACCGGGTGTGGACGGCGAAGAATTCGGCGGCCGGCTGGCGCGAATCGGAGGACGAAGCGGCCGGGAACGGCCCGGCAGCGGTAAGAATCACGACCGCTCAGTAGTACGAGAGGCCCCTCCCCCGGAGTACGTTCCGTATACGGGAGTTGTCGCCTTGCCCGTCATCCGCACGCGTTCTCGACTCACCCCCGGCAGCCTTGTGACTAAAGGCTTTTAAGCCTTCCGGATTGATTGACAACCTGCCCGGTTTGCCGTGGTTTCAACGGAGCCGATAATGCGACGCATTACTCACTCTTTACCTTGGTTCACCGCAACCTTCGAGGGGCTCACGCGGTAGTCACAGCGTCCGCTCGCCGGACAGCAACCGACCTCTCACTCCGTCAAAGGAGCAACATGTCCCTCCCCCTCACGCGTCGCATCGCCCGGGCCGCCCTGCTCGTCGCAGCGGCTGCTCCCATCGTCGGTGCGGCGGCCGGCTCTGCGAGCGCCGCGGACCTGGTCAAGGCCCCCGACCTCGGCGGGCTGAGCGCGGTGGACAGCGCCAACCTGGGCAACAACATCGACTCGACCTCCAAGCAGGCCGGGAGCACGGCGACGGGCGTCGGCGGCAAGGCCGTCAGCACGACCACCAGCACGGTGGGCAAGGCCAGCAAGGAGCAGGTCCCGGCCGTGCAGAAGGCCGCGGGCCAGGTCGCGGGCGGCCTCGGCCAGGCCGCGGGCAACACCGCGCAGGGCGTCACCAAGAGCGGCCTGCCCACCCAGGGCCTGCCGACCAAGGGTCTGCCCCTCGGCTGAACCACGCCATGGAGCACCCACAGGGGGCCCGGGACTTACCGTCCCGGGCCCCCTGTTCGCGTAGGTACGGACGTAGACGCTACTCGGCCAGACGCCGGACCGCGGCCTCGACACGCTCGTCCGTCGCGGTGAAGGCGATCCGGACGAAACGCCCACCGGCCGGGCCGTAGAAGTCGCCCGGGGCGACCAGGATGCCGCGCTTGGACAGCTCGCCGACCGTGTCCCAGCACGGTTCGTCACGCGTGGCCCACAGGTACAGCGACGCCTCGCTGTGCTCGATCCGGAAGCCGGCTCCCTCGAAGGCGGCGCGCAGCGCGGCCCGGCGGGCGGCGTAGCGGGCCCGCTGCTCGCTGACGTGGGCCGTGTCGCCCAGGGCCGCGACGGTGGCGGCCTGGACGGGCGCGGCGACCATCATTCCGCCGTGCTTGCGGATCTGCAGCAGCTCGCCGAGGACGGCGGCGTCACCGGCGAGGAAGGCGGCGCGGTAGCCGGCCAGGTTGGAGCGCTTGGAGAGCGAGTGGACGGCGACGATGCCCTCGTACGAGCCGCCGCAGACGTCCGGGTGCAGGACCGAGACCGGGTCGGCCTCCCAGCCCAGCTCCAGGTAGCACTCGTCGCTGAAGACCAGCACGCCGTGCTCGCGGGCCCAGGCAACCGCGCGGCGCAGCTCCTCCTTGGACATCACCCGGCCCGTCGGGTTGGACGGCGAGTTCAGCCACAGCAGCTTGAGGCCGGCGGGGTCCAGCTCGGTCGGGTCGTCGTAGACGACCGGCTCCGCGCCCGCGAGCCGCGCGCCCACCTCGTACGTGGGGTAGGCCAGCCGCGGGTAGGCGACCTTGTCGCCGGCGCCGAGGCCCAGCTGGGTCGGCAGCCAGGCCACCAGTTCCTTGGAGCCGACGATCGGCAGCACGTTGGCGTGCGACATGTCCCGGGCACCCAGGCGGCGCTCCGCCCAGCCGGTGAGCGCGTCCCGCAGCGCGGCCGTGCCCCACACCGTGGGATAGCCGGGGCTGTCGGCGGCGTCCGCCAGCGCCCGCTGGACGACGGCCGGCACCGGGTCGACGGGGGTGCCCACCGAGAGGTCGACGATGCCGTCGGGGTGGGCGGCCGCGGTGGCCTTGTAGGGCTCGAGCCGGTCCCAGGGGAAGACGGGGAGGCGGGAAGAGACTGCGCTCACGGTGTTCGCTGCTCGCTCTCTTGCGTCAGTGGGGTGGGGAATGCGCCGCGGCCCCGTACGGCGGTGGCCGTACGGGGCCGCGGTTGCTGCCGCAGGTCAGTGCTCGGCGTTGATGCCCTCGGGCAGCTCGGCGATGAAGGGGTGGTCCCGCTCGATCAGGCCGAGCTTGGAGGCTCCACCGGGCGAACCGAGCTCGTCGAAGAACTCGACGTTCGCCTTGTAGTAGTCCTTCCACTCTTCCGGAGTGTCGTCCTCGTAGAAGATCGCCTCGACCGGGCAGACCGGCTCACAGGCACCACAGTCAACGCATTCGTCCGGGTGGATGTACAAGGACCGGGAGCCCTCGTAGATGCAGTCGACGGGGCACTCCTCGATGCACGCCTTGTCCTTCACGTCGACACAAGGCTGCGCGATGACGTAGGTCACGCTGTCGTTCCTCCTCGGTAGGGCTCATCTCGCGCGGGAGCGCGGCGTCGTCGATGCCCACACCTAGTATCTCCCTCCCCGGGCACATGACGAACAAGAGGGGCGGGCAGAGCTGTGGAATTCACCACGGGCGGAAGGCTCGCGGTGCGGATCACCGCGGCAGATGTGGGAAAAAGGGTCTCCGTACGGCGCCTGAACGACTCCGGGAGTTCCCCGGAGCGTTTCACCGACGCCGTCGGCGTGCTCACATCCTGGACGGGCGGTGTGCTGCGGATCACACGCCGCAGCGGTGAGATCGTCGAGATCGAGGAGGGCGCGCTCGTCGCCGGCAAGGTCATTCCGGCGGAGCCCGCCCGGCGGCGCGGCCCCGCCGCGACCCGTCGCGAGCTCCAGGAGATCGCGGCCCGCGGCTGGCCCGCGCGGGAGACCGGGCGGCTGGGCGGCTGGACACTGCGGGCGGCGGGCGGCTTCACCGCCCGGGCCAACTCGGTGCTGCCCCTGGACGATTGCGGGCTGCCGCTGGACGCGGCGCTGGACCGGGTGACCGACTGGTACGCCGCGCGCGGGCTGCCCGCCCGTGTGCAGATCACCACGGGGGACCCGGCGGCGGACGAGCGGCTCGACGCGGAGCTGGCGGGGCGCGGCTGGACGGCCGAGCGCCATGCCCTGATGCGCACGGCGGCCCTGGCGCCGATCGCCGACCGGTACGCGGACGAGGCCCCGGTGGTGCTCTCCCGCGAGCCGGACGAGGCGTGGCTTGCGGCGTACGGGCGGACGGGCGCCGATCCCGCGGACGCGCTGGCCGTGCTGACCGGGGGCCCCTCGGTCTGGTTCGCGACCGTGCCGCAGGCAGCCGCCTCGGAGGAGCCCGGCGAGACGGCAACGGACGCCCGGGACCGGCCGGCGGCCATAGCCCGCTGTGTGATCGACGGCCGGTGGGCGGGCTTCGCCGCACTGGACGTGAGCCCCGGCAGACGACGGCAGGGACTGGGCACCCAGGTGATGGCCGCCCTGGCCCGGCAGGCGCTGAGCGAGGGCGCCTCGGCGGCATATCTGCAGGTGGAGACCGACAACGACGCGGCCGCCGGGCTCTACGACGAGCTGGGCTTCACCACGCACCACGCCTACCACTACCGCCGCGAGCCGCTGCGGTAGCCGCCGACGCGGCCGCACCATGGACAGTGACGGCGGCTGCGCCATCGCTCCGAGGGGTACGAGGCACGCATGTACGACGACACCACTGACCGACGGCGGCGGTTCGCGGAGACGGCCCGGGACGAGCGGCCGGACCTGGCGCTGCTGTGCCTGCTGATCTCCGCCGAGGCGGAGGCGGGGCTGCCGGAGGAGGCGATCGACGCCGCGCAGATGGAGCTGGACCGGCTGGCCGGGCTGCTGCCAGCGCTGGGCCGGCACGGGGAGCCTCGGCGCTGGGCGGAGGCGCTCGCGGAGCTCCTCGGTGAGCGCTGCGGCTTCCACGGCTCGCCGGCGGACTACCGGCGGCTGGAGTCCTCGCTGCTGCACGAGGTCCTCACGCGGCGGCGCGGCCTGCCGATCCTGCTGTCCGTGATCTGGATGGAGGTCGCCCGGCGGGCGGGGGCGCCCGTGTACGGGGTGGCGCTGCCGGGGCACTTCGTCGTCGGCTTCGGCGACCCGTACGGGCAGCACGCGCTGGCCGACCCCTTCGACGGGGGCCGGACCCTGTCCGAGGAGGACGCGGGCCTGCTGGTGGCGGGCGCGACCGGGGCGCCGCTGGCGCCGTCGATGTTCTCCCCGGCCGAGCCGCTGGAGATCGTGCTGCGCGTGCTGAACAACATCCGGGCCTGGGCCGCGGCCCGCCCCGAGCGCAGCGACGTCCAGCTCTGGGCCGTGGAGCTCTCCCTCCTGCTGCCCACCCACCCGGCCCGGCTCCGCTACGAGCGCGCCGAGCTCCTGGTGGAGCGGGGCGACTTCGCCCGGGGCGCACGCGAGCTGGAGGAGTACGCGGACGTGATCGCGCCGCTGGAGCCGACGGCGGCGGAGTCCGTGCGCCACCAGGCGATCGCCGCGCGGGCGATGCTCAACTGACGACCGGGGCCGCGCTCAGAGCCAGCCCTTGTCGCGGGCGATGCGGACCGCTTCGGCGCGGTTGCGGGCGCCGGTCTTCTGGATGGCGGTGGAGAGGTAGTTGCGGACCGTGCCGTGGGAGAGGTGCAGGGCCGCGGCCAGTTCGGCGTTGGTGGAGCCGTCGGCGGAGGCGGTCAGGACGGCGCGCTCGCGGTCGGTGAGGGGGTTCGCCCCCTCCGCGAGCGCGGCCGCCGCCAGCGTCGGGTCGATGACGCGCTCGCCGCGCAGCACCCGGCGCAGCGCGTCCGCCAGGCGCGCGGCGGGGGCGTCCTTGACCAGGAAGGCGTCCGCGCCGGACTCCATGGCCCGGCGCAGATAGCCCGGCCGCCCGAAGGTGGTCAGGATGACGACCTTGAGCCCGGGCAGCTCGCGCCGCAGCAGGGCGGCCGCGTCGAGGCCCGTCATGCCGGGCATCTCGATGTCCAGCAGCGCCACGTCGAGCGGGGTGCGGCGGGCCGCGTCCAGAACCTGGTCGCCCCGTGCCACCTGGACGACGACCTCGATGTCCCCCTCCAGTCCCAGGAGCGCGGCCAGCGCTTCGCGGACCATCGACTGGTCCTCGGCGAGAAGGACCCGGATGGCGGGCCGGTCGTGGGCGTCGTGGGGCGTCGCGGGCTGAGCTGCAGTCACAGCGACAGGGTAGGCGCCGGCGGGCCTCGCCCTCACACCTGCCGCTCCACCTCCGTCCCCGCCCCTGCCGCCACGACGGGGCGCGAGAGCGGGACATAGGCCCGCAGCCGGAATCCGCCGCGCGGCGCCTGGCCGGTCTCCAGCCGGCCGTCGGCGAGCGCCAGCCGCTCGGTGAGACCGGTCAGGCCGTTGCCTGGCGAACCGCCCGGCCCCCGGCCGTTGTCGGTGACGGTCAGACAGAGCTCGTCCCCCGACTCGGTGAGCGTCACCTCGCAGCGTCGCGCCCCGCTGTGCCGCACCACGTTGGTCACCGCTTCCCGCAGCGCCCAGGCCAGCGCGCCCTCCTCGTCGGGCGGCAGGTCGGGGTGGTCCGGGGCGGCCCCGGGGAGGTCGACAGCGATGCCGGCGGCGGCCAGTGCGGTGCGGGCCCCGGCGAGCTCGGCCTCGAGGGTGGGGCGGCGATAGCCGCTCACCGCCTCCCGGACGTCCACCAGGGCCTGGCGGCTCACCCGTTCGATGTCCGCGACCTGCTGGGCGGCCTGCTCGGGCTTGTCCGGCAGCATCCGCCCGGCCAGCTCGCTCTTGAGCGTGATGAGCGAGAGCGAGTGGCCGAGCAGGTCGTGCAGGTCGCGGGCGAGCCGCAACCGTTCCTCGTTGGCGGCGAGGTGAGCCACCGTCGCCCGTGCTTCACGCAGCGCACGGGTCGTCAGGGCCATCTGCCGCACCCCCACCATCGCGAAGCCACCGAGGAGGGCCGGGATCAGCAGGGCGCCGATGAGCGCACCCACTGATCCCGGCATGCCCGCGCCGACGGCCACCAGTACCCCCGTGACCAGCGGAATCGCGACGCGAGCGAGCTTCGCCGGCAGAACCGCACCACAGGAGATGCCGACGAAGACGAAGAGCACGAGCCAGGACGGCCCGAGCGTCAGGGACAGCACCAGCGCGAGCGACATCAGCACGCCCAGCCAGGCCAGCACCCGGGACCGCTCCAGGGCCCGGGAGGTGTGCCGGAACACCAGGGCCAGATAGGCGCTCACGAAGGCCACCAGGCCGATGCCGCCGAGGACGTCGGCGAGGGGGCCGTGGTGGTCTCCGAGGACGTCCTCGGCGGGCGCCGCCAGATAGGCGAACCAGATGGAGATCCACAACAGCTTGATCATCATCTGCCGGCGGGTCTCGGGACGCATCCCGATGGTGGCGTTGTCGGAGGACGGCTCGTCCTCGGTCTCCATGACCACGCGCCACAGCTTCCGGCGTCGCTCGTCTCCGGCCACAGCAGCCCCCTCCCTCTCGGCCGCTCAGGCCTTGCGTGTGTCCTTGCGGTAGAGCCACGCGGCCCCGCCTGCGAAGAGCACAAGATAGGCGAAGAGCAGGCTGACGTCCTTCAGGTGCGGTGCGTCGCCCACCTCGATGGCCTGGCCGAGGGCGGCGTAGGCGTGGGTGGGCGTCCAGGCGGCGATGTCCTGCAGCCACTGCGGGAAGGTCGTGGTCGGCATCCACAGACCGCCCAGGATCGCCAGGGCGAAGTAGATGATGAACGTGATGGGCCGTACGGCGTCGCCCGTGGCGAGGTAGCCGATGGCCACGCCGAGCGCGGCGAAGACGATGCTGCCGGCCCAGATGGAGCCCGTGAGCGCGGCCCACTGCCAGGCGTCGAGGCGGACGTGCTTCACCGCGGCGGCGACGGCGAAGACGGCGAGGATCGAGGGGAGGGAGACGACGGAGGCGGAGGCCACCTTGGCCGCCACATAGCCGCGGCCCGGCAGGGCTGTGAGGCGCAGCTGGCGCACCCAGCCCTTCTCGCGCTCCTTGGCGATCTTCTCGCTGTTGCCGACGAGGACGGCGGTGATGGCGCCGAAGGAGGCCATGGAGACCATCATCAGCAGCGGCAGGGTCAGCTTCGTGCCCTTGACCAGCTCATCCTCGCTGGCGCCGCCCGCGATCAGCACATAGAGCAGGACGGGGTAGAGCACGGAGAAGAACACGAACTTCTTGTTGCGCAGGGTGCGCGCGATCTCGAGCTTGACCAGAGTCTTCATCGGGCCGCCTCCTCGGCGGTCGCTGCGTCGTTGATGGCGAGGAAGGCCTGCTCCAGGCCGAGGCCCGCGACCTCGAGGTTGCGCGGGTAGAGGCCGAGGCCGTAGACGGCGTGGACGGTCGCGTCGGCGTCCTGGGACTGGATACGGACCGTGCGGCCGGATATCTCCAGCGACGACAGGAACGGCAGCTCCCGCAGCGCGCCCTCGCCCACCGGCTGGTCGAGGTCGAAGACGATCCGGCGGCCGCCGGCCTTCGCCTTGATCTCGGCCGCCGAGCCGTCGGCCAGCACGCGGCCCTGGCGCAGCACGATCACCCGGTCGGCGATGGCGTCGGCCTCTTCGAGGTAGTGGGTGGCGAAGAGGACGGCGCGGCCCTGGCGGGTCTGCTCGCGCATCACGGCCCAGAAGGCCTGACGGGCCGAGACGTCCATGCCGGTGGTCGGCTCGTCCAGCACGATGAGGTCGTTGGCGCCGGCCGTCGCGAGGGCGAAGCGCACCCGCTGCTCCTGGCCGCCGGAGAGCTTGTTGACCATGCGGTCGGCGATGTCGGTGAGGTCTGCGGCCGCCAGCACCTGGTCGACCGGGAAGGCCCGGGGGTGCAGGTCGCAGGCGAGCTTCACCAGTTCGCGGACCTTCACGTCCTCCATCAGGCCGCCCGACTGCAGCATCGCGCCGACCCTGCCGCGCGCGATGGCCTGGCCCGGGGTCATGCCGAAGACCTCGACGCGGCCGGCGTCGGGGTTCCGCAGCCCCAGCAGCAGGTCGAGCGTCGAGGACTTGCCCGCCCCGTTCGGCCCGAGGAGGGCCACGGTCTCGCCCGGGTAGAGGGCGAGGTCCAGGTCGGCGACGGCCCGTACGGTGCCGTAGCTCTTGCTGACGTTCTCGAAGCTGACCACGGGTGCGCCGGTGCGGCGCCCGTCCCCCGTGACCGTGGTTGCTGTGGTGCTCATGGAGAAAATCATCGCGGCCCGGCGCGGCGCCGGGCAGTGTCAGCCGTCGTGAACAGGCGATGACAGATGTCATGGGTGGGATGACAAAAGTGAGCCCCCGCGCCGGGTGCGGCACGGGGGCTCGGTACGCCGTCGGGCGGCGGTGGGCAGGTCAGCCCAGCGGAATCGTGCCGATCCGCTCGGCCGGGGTCTTGCCGCGCAGCGCCTTGCCGAGGGCGACCGCGACGTCCGTCGGCTGGACGGGCGTCTTGGCGCCGTTGCCGCGCTGGATCTGGACGCCGTTGAAGGCGCTCCCGTAGAGCTCCTTGATCGCTTCCAGGTCGTAGTTCTCGACGAGCTTGCCGTTGACCTCCTTGACGGAGAGGATCTTCGGCAGCGAGCGGTCCGGACCGAACTGGATCTTGTGCGCCGGGTCGGTCTGGATCGTGACGAGACCGGACATCGCGGGCGTGGCGAAGTCCTTCATCATCCGGTCGACCTCGGCTTTGGCCACCTTCGGCTGCTGCGGGGAGGTCTGCAGGGTGATGGGCTTGTCCTTGCCGGTGGCCGCCCGCTCGCGGAAGGCCTTGGAGACCTCCTTGACCGAAGCGTCCACGTTCACGCCCTCGTAGGGCTGGCCGTAGACGGGCACGGCCTTGCCCGGCTCGAACTTGATGGTGCCTTCCTTCGCCGTGCCCGTCTCGCCGGCGAGCGTCTTGAGCGCGGCGGCGATCTTCTCCTCGTCCGCGACCACGGTCGGCTCGGCCGTGCGGCTGCCGCCGATGAGCGAGCTGAGGACGGTGACGGGGTTGTAGTCCCGGCCGGCCGCGGCGCGCACGGTGGCCTGGGTGTCGATGGACAGGCCGGCCACCGACGGCTTGAGGTCGGCCGTCTTGCCGCCGATGGTGACCTTCAGCGGCGCTCCGGTGCGGCTCGCCAGGGCGGAGTCGAGGGTCTGCACGGCCTGGTCCTTGGACTTGCCGCCGATGTCGATGCCGAGGACGGTCGTGCCGTTCGGTACGTCCGCGTGGTCGAGCAACAGGCCGGCGCCGTACGCGAGACCGACCAGCGCGACGAGCCCGCCGCCGAGCAGGACGAGCTTGGAGCGGCCCTTCTTCTTGGGCGCGCTCTTGGCCGCGCTCTTCGGAGCGCTCTTCGCCGGGGCCTTGGGGGCCGCCGCGGACGGTCCGCCCGCCAGGGCCGGCTTGGGCTTCGGTACGGGCACCCGGGGCGCGCCGCTGTCCACGGCGCGCTGGGCGCCCTGGCCTGCCGCGGGCGGCACCGGCGGCACGCCGCTGACCAGCGTCTCGCCGGTCCGGCCAGCGGCGGGAGCGGGTGCGCTCGCCTTCGGGCCGCGCTTCTTCTTGCCCTTGGCCTGGGCGTTGCCGCCCTGCGCCGCGGGGTTGCCGGCACCCTGCGGGGTGCCCGGGACGGCCGGGAAGCCCTCGCGCGGGGTGTCCGTACGGCTGCCGGCGAAGGCGGCACCGCCGGCGGGCACGCCGCCGATGGTGGCCCCGACGGTGGGCGCGGAGAACTGCTGCGTGGCGGCGGGGCGGGCCTGCGGAGCGCCGCCGGGCGCGGCCGGGCTGCCGGGCCACGGCGCGGGGTCGGCCTGCCGCGGCGCGTTGCCGCCGGCCGGCGCCTCGCCGCCCGGCCACGGGGTGGCGGCCGTGGTGGAGGAGCCTCCCGGCCAGTCGTCGACGGGCGCGTCGGGGGTGCCGCCCGGCCAGGGGGCCGCACCGTTCGCCGGACCGCCCGGGGCGGGCGGCTGCTGCATGGCACCGGTCGTGGAGGAGTCGCCCGGCCACGGCGTGGTGCCCGTGGTCTGCGGGTCGCCCGGCCACGGCGCGGCGCCGTCGGTGGCGGCACCCGGCGCCGGGTGCTGCATGGCACCGGCCGAGGGGTCACCCGGCCACGGCGTCGCGGCCGTGGTGGAGGGGTCGTTGGCCGGCCAGTCGTCGACGGGCGCGGCCGGGGCGCCGCCCGGCCAGGGGGCCGCACCGTTCGCGGCACCGGCCGTGGGGGCGGGCGCCTGCGGCACCGCTCCCGTCGTCGAGGCGTCGCCCGGCCAGGGGCCCGCGCCCGTGCCCGCGGCACCGCCGTGCGCCGGCGGGCGCTGGGCGCCGCCCATGCCCGCGGCACCACGGCGCGGCAGCGGCGGCGGCTGCTTGCCGCCGGCCGCGGCCTGCCGGCGCGCGGCGCCCGCGGCGGGCGGCGGGGCCGGGGATGACTTGCGCGGCGCGAACCAGTCGCTGGTCTTGTCGCCCGAGCCCGCGCCGTCGGCCGCGGCGTCCGCAGCCGGCGCGGCGGCCTTGCGGTCCTGCTTGGGGCGCGTGGGGAGGCTCTCCCTGCGCGCGGGGAGGTTCTCCTTGCGCTCGGCGGCCGCGCCGCCCGGAGCGGGCGCGGGGGCCGCGTCCGCGGCCGGCGCCTCGTCACCGACGGGCGTGCGCAGGACGACCGGCGGGATGGGTCGCGAGCCCGGGATGTTGATGCGGATCCGCGTCGTCATCGTGGTCTCGGTCTTCGGCTCACCCGGCTTGGCGGATGAAGCGGAAGCAGCTGATCCGGTCGGTTCCTCGCCGGAGGCGGTCCCGTACGGCGGGGTGCCCGAAGGGTAGGCGGCTCCGCCGCGCCCCTGGGGCCCGGAGGACGAACTGTCAGATGCACGGCTCAAAGCAGGTTCTCCCGGTTACTCTTCGCCGCCCTCGTTTGACCTCGCTCGGGGTCGCCCATTGCCGGAGGCCAGGGGAGGCTCGGCGGCGCGCACCACCATACTGGGCACCACGGGCCCGTACTCGACGACCGCTGCTTCACTCCCCCGGCCGGTGGAGGGCAGTCAGGTAGAAAACGTCACGTCACTTGCCAAGTCGGGCCGACGGCCCGTCCGGTTGCGGCACTTTCGGAACCGTGGCACAGATCACAGCCACGGCCATTCCGCCCAGCAGGAAGGCATATGAACCGATTCCGGCCTGAAAGAGAAAGTCTCCTTCCGGCCGGTTGGCGGCCAGGACGAGCGCCGCGATCAGCCATCCCGTGCCGGCGGCCGCGCCGCCGACCCTGGCCCGGGTGAGCAGGACGGCGCCGTAGCAGAGCCCGGCGAGGGCGAGCAGGGCCAGCAGCAACCCGCCGGGGAACCAGCCGCCTTGCACGAGCGATCCGGCGATCCCGGTCAGAAAACCGAGGGCGGCCAGGCCGGCGTACGCGCACAGCCGCCCGGCGCCCGGCAGCTTCAGCAGGCCGTCGCCCATACCGTTCGAGCCGCCGGTCATGCGTCCGCTCCCGTCACGCCCGCGAAGAGGTCGTCCTCGCGGTCGGCACCGGGCCGGCCGCGGACGAGCTTGTAGTACTCGGTGGGGAACAGCGGTTGCCCCAGGTCGTTGGAGAGCGCGAAGAACGGGCCGTCCACGGCGATCTGCGTGGCGTGGGCACGCATCGCGGCGGCCTTCTCGGACGCGTGGGCGGAGGCGTCGACGGCCGCGGTGACCTCCTCGTCGGGCACGACGCCGGGAACGTCGTCGGGCGAGGCGACGCCGGGGAAGACCTCTCCCCGCCGGCCGGCCTCGCGCAGCCGCGCGAAGCCCTCCTCGAGCACCGAGCGCGGGACGCAGTTCCAGTAGACCTTCGCGACCTCGTAGGCGTCGCCGAGGTCGCGGCGGAACGCCGGCTCCGCGGCGAGCTCCACGGCCCGCATGGCGACGCGGTGCGCCTGGATGTGGTCGGGGTGGCCGTAGCCGCCGTCCGGGTCGTACGTGACGAGGACCTGGGGACGCACCTCGCGGATCACCTCAACGAGGTACGCGGCGGCCTCGTCCACGTCGGCCCGCCAGAAGCACTCGGGGCGCTCGTTCTGCGGGGCGCCCATCATGCCGGAGTCGCGGTAGCGCCCGGGGCCGCCGAGGAAGCGGTGGTCGGTGACGCCCAGCTCCCTCATCGCGGCGGCGAGTTCACCGAGCCGGTGTGCACCCAGGGTGTTGTCCCGGTCCGCGGCGAGATGTGCCAGCTCGGGCGGGATGACCTCGCCCTCCTCGCCCAGGGTGCAGGTCACGAGCGTGACATGGGCACCCTCGGCGGCGTACTTGGCCATGGTCGCGCCGTTGTTGATCGATTCGTCGTCCGGGTGCGCGTGCACCAGGAGCAGCCGGCGGCCGGGCAGGAGGGAACGGTCGGTCATGGGAACAGCCTACGAGCCGCACGGGCCCGCCGGAGCGCCACCTGGGCGGCGCCCCTTTCACCACGACGGTGCGGTCGGATCAGAACTTAATGTTGTTGATCATGCTCGCGACGCTGTTGCTCAGCTGGTTGAGCGTCGGGGCGACGGTCGAGCTCGCCAGGTAGAAGCCCAGCAGCACGCAGACCACGGCGTGGCCGGCCTTCAACCCGGACTTCCGGACCAGCAGGAAGACGATGATCGCCAGCAGCACCACCGCCGAAATCGAAAGTGCCACAGCGGCTCACCTCCAGGAAATGCGGTCGGAAGGACGGCATACGAATGCCCGGACAGGCATACGACGCCAGGGAGTCATACCCACTATGCGCGAGCGATCATAACTTTCCGTGCGTGCGCATGACTCGGTGCACGGGCGCAAACACGGGGCGCACGGCGAGTTCTCGCCGTCTTGGGTGAACCCGGTGGTAAGGCCCGTAGGCTCCCCCGCATGACCGGACAGCTCTCGTTCCCTCGGCAGCACGCCCGCACCCAACGTTTCTCCCTCGGCGCGCCGCGCTCCTTCGGCGTGTCGCCCGACGGCTCGCGCGTCGTCTTCCTGCGCTCGCGCACCGGCACCGATCGGGCGAACGTCCTGTGGGTGCTCGACCTGGACACGGGCCGCGAGTACCCGGCCGCCGACCCGGTGGCCCTGCTGGGCGGTGCCGACGAGGAACTGTCCGACGAGGAGCGGGCGCGCCGCGAGCGCAGCCGGGAGGGCTCCGCGGGCATCGTGGGCTACGCCGTGGACGGCGCCGTGGAGTTGGCCGCTTTCGCACTCTCCGGGCGCCTGTGGGTGGCGGAGCTGCGCGGCGGCACGGCGGCCGAACTGCCCGTCCCGGGGCCGGTCGCCGACCCCAGGCCCTCGCCCGACGGCCGCCATGTGGCGTACGTGGCGGGCGGCGCCCTGCGTGTCGTGGGGGCCGACGGCAGCGGCGACCGGGCGCTGGCCGAGCCGGAGAACGCCACCACCACCTGGGGGCTGGCCGAGTTCATCGCCGCCGAGGAGATGCACCGGCTGCGCGGCTTCTGGTGGTCGCCGGACGGCGACGCGCTGCTGGCCGCCCGCGCGGACGACGCGCCTGTGCAGCGCTGGTGGATCGCCGACCCGGCCAACCCCGGCAGCGCGCCCGCCGAGGTCGCCTACCCGGCGGCCGGTACGCCCAACGCCCTGGTGTCGCTGTCCCTGCTGGGCCTGGACGGCTCGCGGACCGACATCGAGTGGGACCGCGAGCGCCACCCCTATCTCGCGCGCGTGCACTGGTCGGCGGACGGCCCGCCGGTGCTGCTGGTGCAGTCGCGCGACCAGCGCTCCCAGGCGTACCTCGCGGTCGACACCGCGACCGGTGCCACACGCGTCCTGCACGCGGATGAGGATCCGAAGTGGCTGGAACTTTTCGACGGTGTGCCCGCGTGGACGCCCGGCGGACGGCTCGTGCGCATCGCGGACGAAGGCGGGGCCCGGGTGCTGGTGGTCGGCGACCGGGCACTGACGGGGCCGCAGCTGCACGTGCTGTCGGTGCTGGACGTCTGCGGGGACGACGTGCTGATCGCCGCGGCCGCCGGACCGCAGGCGGCGGACCCGGAGACCGGCCAGGCGCACGTCTACCGCGTCAACGAGCAGGGCGTCGAGCGGCTTTCGCAGGAGCCGGGCCGTCATTCGGCGGTGCGTTCGGGCGAGGTGACGGTGATGGCGTCGGCGTCCCTGGACGCCCCCGGCGCCCGGGTGCGGGTGCTGCGCGACGGCAAGCAGATCGCCGAGGTACCCTCGTACGCCGAGACGCCCGTGCTCGCCGCCCGCGCCCGGCTGACCCGGGCCGGCGCGCGCGGCATCCCCTGCGCGGTGCTGCTGCCGACCGGCTACCGGGACGGCGACGGGCCGCTGCCGGTGCTCATGGACCCCTACGGCGGGCCGCACGGGCAGCGCGTGGCCGCGGCCCACAACGCCCATCTGACGTCGCAGTGGTTCGCCGACCAGGGCTTCGCCGTGGTCGTCGCCGACGGCCGGGGCACCCCGCACACCTCTCCCGACTGGGAGAAGGCCGTCCACGAGGACTTCGCCGGCGTCACGCTGGACGACCAGGTGGAGGCGCTGCTGGCGCTGGCCGCGGACCATCCGCTGGACCTGGGCCGGGTGGGCATCCGCGGCTGGTCGTACGGCGGCTATCTGGCGGCGCTGGCGGTGCTGCGCCGCCCGGACGTCTTCCACGCGGGCGTCGCGGGCGCCCCGGTCACCGACTGGCGGCTGTACGACACCCACTACACCGAGCGCTATCTGGGGATGCCCCAGGAGCGTCCGGAGGTGTACGCGCGCAACTCCCTCGTCACCGACGCCGGTCTGTCGTCGCCCGCGGAGCAAACCCGTCCGCTGATGATCGTTCACGGGCTCGCGGACGACAACGTGGTGGCCGCCCACACCCTCCGGCTGTCGTCGGCCCTGCTGGCGGCGGGCCGTCCGCACGAGGTGCTGCCGCTGTCGGGGGTCACGCACATGACCCCGCAGGAGGAGGTCGCGGAGAACCTGCTGCTGCTCCAAGTCGACTTCCTCAAGCGTTCCTTGGGCATGGTCTGAATCCGGACGCCCTCGTTGGGGTGGTCCGGTGCGCGGCGTGCTTGACGGGCTGTCAAGCACGCCGCCACCTCGATCTGCACAACCTTCGCTCAAGATGCCGGGGAAGGCCCCATCGTCCACGACAGCCCCCTTGACTGCACTGTGCGTCCGTTGCGAAAGTCCGCTGAACCCCACCGCGTCCACGCCGGCCGCGCGCGGGGCGGACGCGACCACAGTGCGGGGGATCTGCGCGATGACGAGTCCTTCCCAGACACCTTCCCCGATGCCTTCCCCGGCCGCCGCCGGGCCGGCGCCGGCCGGACAGCCCGCCGAGCTCGTGGGCCGCTCGCCCGGACAGCTGATGTGGCGGCGCTTCAAGCGCGACCGCCCGGGTGTCGTCTCCGCCTTCGTCGTGGCCTTCTTCTTCGTCGTCGCCCTCGCCGCCCCGCTGATCTCCAAGCTCTACGGGAAGGACCCGACGACGACCTATGGGCTCAACGAGCCGGGCCTGCTGAACGAGTTCGGCTATCCGGTCGCGCCCAACGGCGGGATCTCCGGCGAGTTCTGGTTCGGCATCGAGCCGACGCTCGGCCGGGACGTCCTCACCCAGCTCGTCTACGGCATCCGCACCTCGCTGCTCATCGCCGCCGCGGCCACGATGCTGTGCGTGCTGACCGGCATCGTGGTCGGGGTGACGGCCGGCTACGCGGGCGGCAGGACCGACTACTTCCTGGGCCGCTTCATCGACCTCCTGCTGGCCTTTCCCAGCCAGCTGTCGTTCATCGCCTTCACCCCGGTCGTCTACTCCCTCTTCGTGAGCCCCGAGAAGGAGACCCCGACGTACCTGCGGGTGCTGACCCTGATCCTGGTGCTGTGGGTGCTGGGCTGGATGGGTCTGGCGCGACTGCTGCGCGGTCAGGTGCTCAGCCTCCGGGAGCGGGAGTTCGTGGAGGCGGCGAAGGTGACGGGCGCCTCGCCGTGGCGGATCATCACCAAGGAGCTGCTGCCCAATCTGTGGACCCCGATCCTGGTGCAGTCGACGCTGATGCTGCCGTCGATCGTGACCATCGAGGCGGGGTTGTCCTTCATCGGCGTCGGCATTCTGGAACCGACCCCCGACTGGGGCCGGATGTTCGCCAACGGCGCCGCCTACTACGAGAGCGACATCACCTACATCTTCTTCCCCGGGCTGGCGATGATCGTTTTCGTGGTCGCCTTCAACCTCCTCGGGGACTCGGTCCGGGACGCCTTCGACCCCCGGACCAGGCGCTGACAGCTCCCCCGCACGTCGTCCACGACCGGCAGCCGACAGGCAACCGACAGGCAGGTGCATCCATGACTTCCGCGACGATGTCCCCCGGGCGCAGGGCCCGGCTCTGGGCCGTGGCCCTGGCAGCAGGGGCCCTGACGCTCTCCGCGTGCAGCAGCGGAGGGGGTGGGGGCGGCGACGGGGGCAAGGAGAGCCAGGGGCCGGGCGAGGACAAGACCACGTCCGCGCACTACTCCATCGGCACCAAGGCCGACTCCACCGGGCCCGCCCCCGAGGTCGCGGGGGCGAAGGAAGCCAAGAAGGGGGGAACCGTCGGCGTCCTGCAGCGCGACGCCTTCAACCACCTCGACCCGGGCCAGATCTACTACTCCGACGTCCTGACCAACCAGATGCTCTACAACCGCACCCTCACCTCCTACAAGGTGGACGACAAGGGCCAGGTGAAGATCGTCGGGGACCTCGCCACGGACGCCGGCACCTCCTCCGACGACGGTAGGACCTGGAAGTTCACGCTCAAGGACGGCCTGAAGTTCGAGGACGGCTCGCCCATCACCTCGAGCGACGTCCGCTGGGGCATCGAGCGCCTCTACGCCCCCTTCGAGACCGACGGGCCGCTCTACATCCCGCAGTGGCTCTCCGGCGACGGCAACGACTTCCGCAAGGCGCTGCCGGACGGCCCGTACGAGGGCAAGCACCTGCCGGCGTCGGTGCTGGACACCCCGGACGACAAGACGGTGATCTTCCACTTCCGCCAGCCGCACGCGGACACGCCGTTCGCGACGGCCATGCCGAACGTGGGCCCGGTCAAGGCCGCGAAGGACACCAAGCAGAAGTACGACAACGCGCCCTTCGCCTCCGGCCCGTACAAGGTCGGCGACTACAAGGTCGGCAAGTCGCTGACGCTCGTGCGCAACGAGCACTGGGACCCGAAGACGGACCCCGTCCGGCACCAGTACGCCGACCGGTTCGAGATCAGCTTCGGCCATCAGTTCACGGACTCCACCCGCCGCTTCCTCGCCGACCAGGGCGCCGACAAGAACACGATGACGTTCACCAACGCCGTCGCCCCGGAGATGACCGAGAAGGTCCTGGGCCAGGCCGCCACCAAGGCCCGCCGCCTGGTGGAGATCCAGCCCTACGTCGACTACATCAGCTTCAACATCGACCGGCTCCCGGACGTCAAGGTCCGCAAGGCCCTCGCCTACGCCATGCCCAACGGGCAGATCGTGCAGCAGATGGGCGGGACGACGGCGGGCCTGCTGGCCACCAACTACCTCTCCCCCGCGACGGACGGCTACGAGCCCTCCGACCCGTACGGGAAGAAGTCCCACCCGGCCGGTGACACGGAGAAGGCCAAGCAGCTGCTGAAGGAGGCCGGCAAGACCGGCCAGGAGATCGTCTACGCCTACGCCAACACCGACGTCCAGCAGAAGGTGGCGGTCGTCGTCACCCAGGCGCTGGAGCGGGCGGGCTTCAAGGTGCAGAAGAAGGAGGTCGACTCCAACACCTGGCGCACCGCGATCGCGGAGGTGAAGAACAAGTTCGACATCTACCGCACCTCGTGGGGCGCGGACTGGCCCGTCTCCTCGACGGTCGTCCCGCCGCTCTTCGACGGCCGGCAGGTCGCCGACGGCGCCCAGAACTACAGCCACCTCAAGAACGCCGCCGTCGACAAGGAGATCGACCGCATCAGCGCGATCCCCGAGGTGAAGAAGGCCGCGCCCGAGTGGCAGAAGCTGGCCGACAAGATTCTCACCGATGACGCGGCGGGCGTGCCGACCTTCTACAACCGGCTGTTCGCCCTGTGGGGTTCGAACCTCGGCGGGGTCAAGTACCACCCGGTCTACGGGAGCGTGGACCCGACCGGAGTGTTCGTGAAGTAGCGATGCCACCGGGCCGGGCCGCGCGTGGGCCCGGCCCGGTCACCCCACCCGCCCCGGACGCCCGCCGACCGGAAGACGCCACCCGGAAGAACCATGCTGAGATTCCTCGCCCGCCGCTCCCTCGGCGCGATCGTCATCGTCCTGCTGATCAGCGCGATCACGTTCTTCCTCTTCTTCGCGCTGCCCTCCGAGCCCGCCCTGATGTCCTGCGGGAAGAACTGCACCCCGGACGCGCTGGCGGTCATCAACAAGAACCTGGGCCTGGACCAGCCGGTGCCCGTCCAGTACTGGCACTACATGACGGGCATCTTCACCGGCCGCGACTTCTCCGTGGGCCACTGCCCGGCGCCCTGCTTCGGCTACTCCTTCTCCAACCAGCAGCCGGTCTGGGGCACCATCGTGGACCGCTTCCCGACCACCTTGTCCATCACCCTCGGCGGCGCCACCGTCTTCCTGATCGTCGGCGTGGGCATCGGCATGATCGCCGCCGCCTACCGGGGCACGTGGATCGACAAGTTCTTCAGCTCCCTGTCGCTGATCGGCGGCGCCCTGCAGATCTACTTCGTCGGCGTCGTCGCCCTCGCCGTCCTCGTCAGCGGCCTGCACTGGATGGACAACCCCGCCTACCACCCCATCACCGAGAACCCCGTGAAGTGGTTCACGGGCATGCTCATCCCCTGGCTGGTGCTCTCCATCATCTTCATCGCCAACTACAGCCGGATGACCCGCTCCCAGATGATCGAGCAGCTCGCCGAGGACCATGTGCGCACCGCGCGCGCCAAGGGCCTCTCCCGGCGCACGGTCTTCTTCCGCTACGCCTGGCGGGGCGCGATGGCTCCGATCGTGACCATCTTCGGCATCGACCTCGGCTCGCTCTTCGGCGGGGCGATCATCACCGAGTTCACCTTCAGCCTGCACGGGCTCGGCCGGCTCGCGGTCTCCTCGGTCAGCGAGACGGACCTGCCCACCCTGATGGCCGTGATGCTCGTCGGCTGCACGGCGATCGTCGTCGCCAACATCGTCGTCGACGCCGCCTACGCCTTCATCGACCCGCGCGTGCGGCTCGCCTAGCCGTCACCCGTCAGGAGACCGCGACCGTGACCCCTTCCACCCCCTTCCTGAGCGTCAGGGACCTGTACGTGCGCTTCGCCACCGAGGACGGGACCGTACGGGCCGTGGACGGCCTCTCCTTCGGCCTGGAGCGCGGCCGCACGCTCGGCATCGTCGGCGAGTCCGGCTCCGGCAAGTCGGTCACCAGCCTCGCCGTGCTGGGCCTGCACGAGGCCCGTCAGGCGGAGATCCGCGGCGAGATCGTGCTGGACGGCCAGGAGCTGACCGGGGCCTCCGAGCCGGTGCTGGAGAAGCTGCGCGGCGACAAGATGGCGATGATCTTCCAGGACTCGCTCACCGCGCTCTCCCCGTACTACACCGTCGGCCGGCAGATCGCCGAGCCCTTCCGCAAGCACACCGGCGCCTCCAAGCGGGACGCCCGGCTGCGGGCGATCGAGATGCTGGAGAAGGTCGGCATCCCCAACGCCGCGCTGCGGGCCGACGACTATCCGCACCAGTTCTCCGGCGGCATGCGCCAGCGCGCGATGATCGCCATGGCGCTGGTCTGCGACCCCGAGCTGCTCATCGCGGACGAGCCGACGACCGCGCTGGACGTCACCGTCCAGGCCCAGATCCTCGATCTGCTCAAGGACCTCCAGCAGCAGACCGGTTCGGCCATCATCCTCATCACCCACGACCTCGGCGTCGTCGCCCACACCGCCGACGAGCTGCTCGTGATGTACGCGGGCCGGGCCGTGGAGCGCGGCACGGTCCGCGAGGTGCTGCGCGAGCCCCGGCATCCCTACACCTGGGGGCTGCTGGGCTCGATGCCCCGCTTGTCCTCGGACGTCGGGGAGCCGCTCCTGCCCATCCCGGGCACGCCGCCGAGCCTGCTGGCGCCGCCGCCCGGCTGCCCCTTCCACCCGCGCTGCGGCTACACGGCCGAGGTGGAGGGGGACCGCTGCCGCACCGAGCGGCCGGAGCTGCCGCAGGGGCGCGGCGCCGCCTGCCATCTGAGCGCGGAACGCAAACGGACCGTCTTCACCGAGCAGATCAAGCCCCGGCTGGGCTGACGAGCGGAGCGAGAGCCATGACCGACATCCTGGTCGCCGAGGGCCTGACCAAGCACTTCCCCATCATGGGCGGCTTCCCCGTCAAGCGCAGGGTCGGCGCCGTGCAGGCCGTGGACGGCATCGACCTGGCCGTACGGGCCGGTGAGAGCTTCGGCCTGGTCGGCGAGTCGGGCTGCGGCAAGTCCACCACCGGGCGGCTGCTGACCCGCCTGCTGGAGCCGACCGCCGGCCGGATCCTCTACGAGGGCGAGGACATCACTCACGCGGACCGCCGACGGCTCGCCCCGATCCGCTCCGAGATCCAGATGATCTTCCAGGACCCGTACTCGTCGCTCAACCCCCGGCAGACGGTCGGAAAGATCATCTCCGGGCCGATGGAGATCAACGGCATCGCCCCGGCGGGCGGCCGCGAGGCACGCGTGCGCGAGCTGCTGGAGACCGTGGGCCTGAACCCCGAGCACTACAACCGCTTCCCGCACGAGTTCTCCGGAGGCCAGCGCCAGCGCATCGGCATCGCACGGGCGCTGGCGCTCGAGCCCAAGGTGATCGTGGCGGACGAGCCGGTCTCGGCGCTCGACGTCTCCATCCAGGCGCAGGTGGTCAACCTGCTGCACGGGCTGCGGCGCGAGCTGGGCATCGCGTTCCTCTTCATCGCCCACGACCTCGCGGTCGTACGGCACTTCTCGCAGCGCGTGGCGGTGATGTACCTCGGCAAGATCGTGGAGGTGGGCGCGCGCGACGACATCTACGAGCGCCCCCGCCACCCGTACACGCACGCCCTGCTCTCGGCCGTACCGGAGGCGGCGGACCTCGACGACGCCGATGGCCCCGGCCGCGTGGGGGCACCTCCCGGCGGTAGCCGGGGGAGGATTCGGCTGGCCGGTGATGTGCCGTCGCCGATCCGGCCGCCGAGCGGCTGCCGCTTCCGGACGCGGTGCTGGAAGGCGCGCGAACGGTGCGCGACGCAGGAGCCGCCGTTGCTCCGTGCGGAGGGCAGCGGCGAGGGGCATCTGTCGGCGTGCCACTTCCCGGAGCCGCCGACGGTGGAACGGGACGCGGAGATCATCCTGGACCCGGCGCTGCGAGCCGCCGAGGACGACTGACCCCCCGGGGCTCCGCCCCGGACCCCGGTCCTCAATCGCCGGAACCGCCAGGTTCCGTAGGCACCACCCGGCGCTCCTCCGCGTAGTGGCAGGCCGAGGCGTGCGCCTCCGGGCCGCCGCCCTCGCGGAACCAGTCGGGGACCTCGATCGGCGGCACGATCAGCGCGCACTTCTCCTTGGCCTTCCAGCAGCGGGTGCGGAAGCGGCAGCCGCTCGGCGGGTGGGCCGGGGAGGGCACGTCGCCGGAGAGAAGCACGCGCTCGCGCCGCTCGCGCGCCGCCGGGTCCGGTACGGGCACGGCGGAGAGCAGGGCCTGGGTGTAGGGGTGGGTGGGGTGCTCGTAGATCTGGACGTCCGTGCCGACCTCCGCCAGTTTGCCGAGGTACATCACCGCCACCCGGTCCGAGATGTGCCGCACCACGGACAGGTCGTGCGCGATGAACACGTACGACAGCTCGAACTCCCGCTGCAGCCGCTCCAGCAGGTTGACCACCTGCGCCTGCACGGAGACGTCGAGCGCGGAGACCGGCTCGTCCGCGACGATCACCTCCGGGCGCAGCGCCAGTCCGCGCGCGATGCCGATGCGCTGCCGCTGGCCGCCGGAGAACTGGTGGGGGTAGCGGTTGATGTACTCGGGGTTGAGCCCGACCACGTCGAGGAGGTCCCGCACCTTCTGGCGGCGGCTGCCCTTGGGCGCGGCCTCTGGGTGGATCTCGTAGGGCTCGCCGATGATGTCGCCGACGGTCATGCGGGGGTTGAGCGAGGTGTACGGGTCCTGGAAGACCATCTGGATGTTGCGGCGTACGGTCTTCAGGGCGCGGCGGGACAGCTTGGCGATGTCCTCGCCCTTGTACCGGATCTCCCCCGCGGTGGGGCGTTCGAGGTTGACGAGCATCTTGGCGACCGTGGATTTGCCGCAGCCGGACTCCCCCACGATGCCGAGGGTCTCGCCGGGCCGCAGGTCGAAGGAGACCCCGTCGACGGCGTGGACCGCGCCGACCTGTTTCCTGATCAGCACGCCGCGGGTCAGCGGGTAGTGCTTGACCAGGTCCCGTACCTCCAGGATCGCCTCGCCGTCAGCTCTCATCGAGCGTCTCCTTCCAGAAGTGGCAGGCGCTGGCGCGGCCGGGGGCGACGGTGAAGAGCGGGGGCCGGTCGGTGCGGCAGATGTCCTGGGCCATGGGGCAGCGCGGGTTGAAGGGGCAGCCGGCCGGGATGGCGGTGAGGTTGGGCGGCAGGCCCTTGATGGCGTAGAGCTCCCGGCCCTTCCGGTCGAGCCGCGGGATGGAGTCCAGCAGGCCCTTGGTGTACGGGTGGGCGGGCGCGGCATACAGCTCGTGCACGGGCGCGGTCTCCACGATCCGGCCCGCGTACATCACCGCGATCTTGTCGGCGACGTCCGCGACCACGCCCAGGTCGTGGGTGATGAGGATCAGGCCCATGTTGTATTCGCGCTGCAGCTCGGCGAGCAGGTCCATCACCTGGGCCTGGACGGTGACGTCCAGGGCCGTCGTCGGCTCGTCCGCGATGATCAGGTCCGGCTCCAGGGCCAGCGCCATCGCGATCATGATGCGCTGGCGCATGCCGCCGGAGAACTGGTGCGGATAGTCCCGCACCCGGTCCCCGGCGGCCGGGATGCGCACCCGGTCCATCAGCTGGGCGGCCCGGGCGCGGGCGTCCTTGCGGGTCATGCCCTGGTGGACCTCGTACATCTCGCCGAGCTGCGCGCCCACCGTCATCACGGGGTTCAGCGAGGACAGCGCGTCCTGGAAGATCATGGCGAGCTTGGCGCCGCGCACCCGGCGGCGGTGCTCCTCGCCCATGGTGAGCAGGTCCTTGCCCCGGAAGAGGACCTCGCCGCCGGTGACGTGGCCGGGCGGGCTGTCGAGGATGCCCATGACGGCCTGCGCGGTCACTGATTTGCCGGAGCCGGACTCGCCGAGGACGGCGAGGGTCTCGCCCGCGCCGACGGAGTAGCTGACGCCGTTGACGGCCTTGGCCACCCCGTCCCGGGTGCGGAACTCCACGTAGAGGTCGCGCACGTCGAGCAGTGCCGGCTGTCGCTCTGTCATCCGCCTTCTCCTCAGCGCAGCTTGGGGTCGAGGGCGTCGCGCACCGCGTCGCCGAGCATGATGAACGCGAGCACCGTGATGCTCAGGGCGCCCGCCGGCCACAGCAGCATGTGCGGGGCGTTGCGGATCTGGTTGGAGGCGTTGGAGATGTCGATGCCCCAGGAGACGGTGGGGGGTTTGAGCCCGACGCCGATGAAGGAGAGGGTGGCCTCGAGCGCGATGTAGGTGCCCAGCGCGATGGTGGCGACGACGATGACGGGCGCCACCGCGTTGGGTGCGATGTGCCGCAGCAGCAGCCGGCTGTTGCCGGCGCCCAGGGCGCGGGCGGCCTGGACGTAGTCGTGCTGCTTGGCGCCGACCACGGCGCCACGGGCGATGCGGGAGATCTGTGGCCAGCCCAGCAGCACGATGAAGCCGACGACCGGCCACACCGAGCCGCTGGTGACCATGGACAGGAAGACCAGCCCGCCCAGGATGATCGGGATGCCGAAGAAGATGTCGGCCAGCCGCGAGAGCAGCCCGTCCCACCAGCCGCCGAAGAACCCGGCCAGCCCGCCGAACACGCTGCCCAGCAGTGCGGCCCCCGTCGTGGCGCACACGCCGACGGCGATGGAGGCCCGCGCGCCGTAGACCGTACGGGTGTAGACGTCGCAGCCCTGGGCGTCGTAGCCGAAGGGGTGGCCGGGCTGGGAGCCCTCCTGCGCCTTGGACAGGTCGCAGCTGAGGGGGTTGCCGCTCGCGATGAGGCCGGGCCAGACGGCGATGAGCACCAGGAAGACGATGACGAGCGCGGAGACGATGAAGACGGGGTTGCGCCGCAGGTCGTGCCAGGCGTCCGACCACAGGCTGCGGGCCTTGCCGCTGGCGGTGCCGCCGGGGATGGGGCCGCCTTCGAGCGTCTCGGCGTCGCTGGTGGCCAGGGACATCGCCCCGCCGCCCGCGGGGGTGATGGTGGCGTTGGGGTCGGAAGGATCGAGCTCAGGCATAGCGGATCCTCGGGTCGAGCACGGCGTACAGGAGGTCGACGATCAGGTTGGCCGCCAGGAAGACGATGACGAGGACGGTCACGAAGCCGACGACGGTGGGCGAGTTCTGCCGCAGGATGCCCTGGTAGAGCTGGTAGCCGACGCCGTGGATGTTGAAGATCCGCTCGGTGACGATGGCCCCGCCCATCAGGGCGCCGATGTCGGTGCCGATGAAGGTGACGACGGGGATGAGGGAGTTGCGCAGCAGGTGCCGGGTGATGACGCGGTGGCGCGGCAGGCCCTTGGCCACGGCCGTGCGGAGGTAGTCGGCGCGGGAGTTCTCGGCGATGGACGTGCGCGTCAGGCGGGTGACGTAGGCCAGCGAGGTCAGGGCGAGCACGACGCCCGGCAGGAGCAGCTCGTCGAAAGGGGCGGCGGGCGACACGGACGGGGAGACGACCCCCCATTTGACGCCGAAGAGGTACTGCAGCACATAGCCGCTGACGAACGTCGGGATGGAGACGACGATCAGGGTGACCAGCAGGACGGAGGTGTCCACGGAGCGGCCGCGCCGCAGTCCGCTGAGGAGGCCGAGGGTGATGCCGATGACGATCTCGAAGAGGAGGGCGACGAGCGTCAGGCGCAGGGTCACCGGAAAGGCGTCGGCCATCAGCTCGGTGACGTCCTGGCCGTTGAAGGCGGTGCCGAAGTTCCCGGTGAGGATCTGCCCCATGTAGTGGAGGTATTGCTTCCAAAGGGGTGCGTCGAGGTAGAGGTCCTTGCGGATGCGCGCGGCGGTCGCGGGGTCGGGGGCCTTGTCGCCGAAGAGGGCGGCGACGGGGTCGCCCAGGGCGTAGACCATGAAGAAGATCAGGAACGTGCTGCCGATGAACACGGGGATCATCTGGAGCAGCCGCCGGATCACATACCGTCCCATGAGGACCAGGGCCTTTCTGGGACGGGCCTACTTGACGGTGATCCGCTCGTAGACGGGCACGCTGAAGGAGTTCAGCTCCACGTCGCCGATGCTCTCGGAGTAGCCCGCGCTGCCGTTCTGGTACCAGAGCGGGATGGCCGGCATCTGCTCGGCGAGGATCTTCTCCGCGTCTTGGAACTTGCCGATGGCCTTCTCGGTGTCGGATTCGGTGTTGGCCTCGTCGACGAGCTTGTCGAACTGCGCGTCGCTGAACTTGCCGTAGTTGGAGGAGGCGCCGGTGTAGTAGAGCGGCTGCAGGAAGTTCTGGGCGAGCGGGTAGTCCATCTGCCAGCCGGAGCGGAAGAGGCCGGCCACGCGCTGCTCGGAGACCTGGTTGCGGAAGTCGGCGAAGGTGCCGACGGGGTTGACCGTGCAGGCCTTGTCGTTGCCCAGTGCGTTGTTGACGCTGTTGCAGACGGCGTCCATCCACACCCGGTGGGAGCCGGTGTCGACATTCGAGGTGATGGTGACCTTGCCGCCCGGCAGCCCGCCCGCCTCCTGGATCAGCTTCTTCGCCTCGCCGGGGTTGTACGTGCAGGCGTCGCCGCACAGGCCGGCCTTGTAGCCGCCCTTCTCCCCCAGCACCGGTGAGGTCCAGTCCGTGGCCGGGGTGCGGGTCTTCTGGTAGATCTGCTCGGTGATCTGATCGCGGTTGATGGCCATGGACAGCCCCCGGCGGACCTTCTCCATCCCGGCCCGGGACCAGTTCGGGTCGTACATCGGGAAGACGACGGTCTGGATGATGCCGGCGGGCTGGTTGATGTAGCGGTCGCCGAGGTCGTTCTTGACGTTCTTCAGCTGGGCGCTGGGGATGTCGTCGACGAGGTCGATGTTGCCGGCCTGCAGGTCGGTGTAGGCGGTGTTGTTGTCGGTGTAGACGCGCAGTTCCACGCCGGCGTTCTGCGCCTTGTCCTCGCCGGGGTACCCCTCCCAGCGGCTGAGCCGCATCGAGGAGCCCTTGGTGTACGAGTCGATCATGTACGGCCCGTTGCCGACGGGCTTCTTCAGCCAGTTCGCGTGGTCGTCGTAGAACGCCCTGGGCAGCGGCGCGTAGGCGGCGTAGCCCAGGGTGTCGGGCCAGGTGGAGAACTTGGTGCGCAGCTTGACGGTGAACGTGCGGTCGTCCTTGACGACGAGGCCGGAGAGGGTCTTGGCGGTGGCGGAGCCGGCGGCGGGGTGGACCTTGTCGTAGCCCTCGATGTCCTGGAAGAAGGAGGCGTTCTTCTGCTTGTTCCCGACCACGGAGGCGTAGTTCCAGGCGTCGACGAAGGACTTGGCGGTGATCTTCTCGCCGTTGCTGAACGTCCAGCCGTCCTTGAGGGTGATGGTGAAGGTCTGCTGGTCGGCGCTGTCGATCTTCTCGGCGAGCATGTTCCTGGCCTCGCCGGTCTTGGGGTCGTACTCCTTCAGCCCGCGGAAGATCATGGTGAGGACCTTGCCGCCCTGCACCTCGTTGGTGTTGGCGGGCTCGAGCGGACTCTGGGGGTCCCCCCACGAGGCCCGCACGACCCCCGCGCCGCTGCCGCCCCCTCCACCGCCGCATCCGGTGGCCGTCAGCGCGACCCCGGCCGCGCAGACGGCGAGAGCGGCTGTGGCGCGCGTGCGTCCACGCATGGAGTGCCTCCTCGGGTCCTACGTCTCGCTCCGACCCAAATAACACCTTATGGAGTGACTTGTAGGGGCGTTCCGGAGGCGCATGGGCCGAGAAACCGCCCGTATGCGCGAGCGGCGGGGGCGGTGGGGAGGCGGGCGGGGCGATCCGCCGACACGACGCGCGAACACGTTTGCATACCGAACGTGCTTTCTGTAGACATGATTGCGGTTCGGTGGGGCTGATGTGACAGGGGATCACCGAAGACCGGAGTGACGGGTTCCGGCCATGGGTCGACCGGGACCAGGGGGAAGGGGGGCTTACGTGACGGGCTGGGACATCAGGCCGGGCGCCGTGTACGGCGTGCTCGGCAGGGCGGCGACGGCGGCGGAGGGGCTGTCGAAGGCGGGCCAGGGGGTGCAGAAGTCCCTGCCGGCCGCCGCGGCCGCAGCGGGCACCATCAGCGGCATGTACTGCGGCGAGGCCCCACAGGGGCGGGTCGGGGCCGCCCTCGCCGAGTTCGGCAAGGAGTGGCAGTCGCAGCTGGCGTACGTGGCGCAACGCACCGCCAATTCCCTGAACGGTGCGAAGAAGGCCACCGACGAATACGTCCAGGGCGACCTGAAGATGGCCGAGGACGCGCACCGCAAGGCGCTTGAGGAGCCCAAGATAGAGATGCCCGGGCAGGGGAAGAAATGAGCGACGACGAAAAGCTCATCATCCCGTCGGGCATACCGCAGTTCACCGGAAATCTGGGCACGCTCGAGACCGAGACCAAGGCACTGGCGGCGGACGCCAAGCTGTTCCGGGACTCCGGCGCTTCCGTGCACTCCACGTTCCAGGGACTGTCGGCCTGCTACAAGGCACCGGAGGCGGACAAGCTCTTCGCCACCACCAAGCCGGTGGCGACCAAGTCGGACGCGTTCGCGGACGACCTCGAGAAGGTGACCGCCGCTCTGAGCGCGTACGCGGGCGAGGTCAAGCCGCTGGTGAAGAGGCTCGAGAACCTCAAGTCCGACGCCATCGACTTCGTGAGCAGCGTCGAAGGCGACGACGACTGGCGCAAGGACAAGAAGAAGGTCGACCGCAACAACGAGCTGGTCCGCGGGGTCAACGCCGCCGTGTCCGCCTTCCAGGCGGCCGAGCGCACCTGCCACGACAAGATCGTCGCCCTGGTCGGCGGAAAGCCGCTCATCGTCGATGACGGCTCGCACAAGCCGAACATGTACGGCTACAAGGCCGACGACCTCAACCACGCGGAGAAGCTGCCCTGGGGGTCGATGGCGCAGCGCGAATACACCGGCATCCGCTGGCTGGGCCACCAGGTCAAGAGCTTCGTCTGGGACGGCTTCATCGTCGACGGCATCTGGGGCACCATCAAGGGCCTCGGCACGCTCGTGGGCACCGAGGGCTGGGACAAGGCCGGCCAGGCGTGGACAGGCCTGGCCAAGCTGTCCACCGGACTCGTCATCAGCACCACGCCGCTGGCGGCCGCGTACTGGATGGCCCCCGAGAAGAAGCTGCCCAAGTGGCTGCGCGACTCCCGCACGGCGGTCAAGGAGACCGGCAAGGCGCTCGTCGCCTACGACCAGTGGGGCAAAAACCCGGCCCGCGCGGCCGGCGGCGTCACCTTCAACGTCCTCACCACCGTCTTCACCGGCGGCTCGGGCGCGGCGGCGAAGGGCGGCGCGGTCGCCAAGACGGTCTCGGTGCTGGGCAAGGCGGGCCGGATCGTCGACCCGATCACGTACGTCGGCAAGGCCGGCAAGGTCGCCTTCGTCAAGGTCGGCGACCTGATGTCGGGGCTGAAGGACCTGAGGGTGGGCTCGACGGTCCGCATCGCGGACGAGGCGTTCACGGTGCCGGCCGAGGCGGCGGCCCATCTGCCGAAGCGGCCGGCGGATCTGCCGGAGAGCGCGGTGCCGTTCCTCGACAACGAGAACAAGGTCGTCTACCTCGACAAGAAGACCGGCGCGATGTACGACGAGCACGGCGGGCCGCGCCAGCCCGCGTCCGAGGTCAAGAAGGAACTCTCGGCGGACGAACGCGCCGCGGCGGCGCGACAGCCGGAGGCACGGACGCAGCACGACGGCGCGCTGGTCAGCGCGGGTGTACGCAACGGCGACGTTTCGGCCTCGGCGGGGCGGGGTGCGGAGCACGGGGCGGGTCACGGGGTGGGCGGCGGCGCCCACGACCTCGGACGCGGGCCGTCGGCCGCTCACGACGTCCCAGGCACGAGTGGCGGGCAAAGCGGGTCCGTCCACCCGGCCCACGACACGCCGGGCTCCGGCACGGCCGGTCGCACTTCCGGGGGCCACGGCGGCCATGGCGACTCCTCGTCGCCTCCACACGAGCGCGATACCCCGCGCCATGCAGACGACGGCCCGCCCCCGCGTGACGGCAGCCACGGCAACGGTAAGGACAGCACCTCGGCCAACGCTCACGGCAACGACGGTGCGCACCACGACGGACACCCGCCCGCGGGTCACTCTCCCGAAGGGCCTGGCGAGCAAGCTGGAGTCGGGGAGACCGGCAGCGGCGAGACGCACCACGGGCCCGGTCACGCACCTGGCGAGCAGCCAGGAAATCCGGGGTCGAAGGGTGCGCTTGCAGAGAAACGAGGTAGAGAATACGAAGTACACCTCCAAGAGAAGCTCGGAGGAGGCGACTCCTTCCGAGAAGGGGGACGAGAGTTCGACGGCAGCTACCCAGGAGGAAAGGAAGACGCAAAGACTTGGTATGAAGCCAAGTCCGGCGCGTACTGGGAAAGGGCCAACCAGCACGAAAAGGTCATGCTCAAGTTCAAGGCGAACCTCGGCGACGCGCGCCGCATCGCAGCTGAGCGCGGCAAGGAGTTTTTGCTGATTTCCGAGAAGGAGATCCCCGAGAATATCGTCAAGTGGCTCGATAAGAAGGGCTACAACTGGAAAATAATCCCGAAGGAGTAGGTAAGTTGTCCCGCACAGCAGACATCGATTTCACGTTCCAAAGCCCCGTCACGGTGACGTCCGTGGTGAAGGCTCTGTCCCAGTCGGGCTGGTCCCCCGTCGAGCCTCTCGGGATCTCGCACGCCAGCGAGGACGAGGACGGCGATCTGGACTGGGAGAGCGCTTCGCCGGAATCCGGCGCGGAGATCATCGATGGACTCGATTCTCCGCGGAACCATGGCCGCATGGTGGGGATCTCCATCTACAGCCAAGAAGCCGAGACGGGCGGGTTGCTGCTCTTCTTCGCGGATAGGACACAGGTTTCATTCACACCCTCGATCAACCGAAGAAAGCATGCGGTAGCGGAAGAGATGACCGACATTCCCTGGTACCTGGAGCAGATGCTGCCGCCCCTGCATACAGCTGGACTCTTGGGTTACCAGGCACAAGACGTCGCCGACTGAGTGCGAAGCGGGGCATGAAGGCGATTCTGCCCCGAATCAGCGAGGACGGCTCCGGCCCAACGTCACTGACAAGCTCCGAACCGAGAAGCCGGACGTGGTTCATCCGCCGGTGGCCAAGCGCCAGCGGATGACCTCGGAGTGGTTCTACGAATGCCGCGAGAAGTTCGGCATCGGTGATCCGGAGGAGGACGGAACGCCCGAGCAGGCAGCGGAATACAACGCCGAAATCGATGCGATCTATGCCCGGATCCGCCAGGAGTACGCCGCCGAAAAGGCGGCCAGAACAGCGCCCGGTAAGGCGTCACCCAGCTCCCACGTGAGCTGGAGCTCATACAGATCGCTCACGGCCAACAGCCCAGAGACCTCTACCGCCTGATAGGACGCCCCGTGAAAGACGTCATAGCCCTCACCCCCAACATGCCCTCCTCCCAGGCGCTGGTGGCCGGGCTGTACGCGGGCGGGCCCGAGCTGGAGGTCGGGAGCGTTCAGGACGGGGCCGTCGTGCAGTTGTGTGCGGTGGACGGTAGTCCGCTCGTTTCTCTTGAGGCGCCTCTGCTCGTCCACGTTCCCGGGGAGGCGGAGCGTCTGCTCGGTGACGGCATCAGCGCGCCCCCGACGCCGTACTGGTGGACCGAGATACGGGCCTCCACCGCCCTCCCCGAGGGCGCACCGCTCGCCGGATCCGTGGCCGGGCGGCTCACCGTACTGCTCGGCGGCACTGTTTGGCCGCCGGGGGTCGCCACCACCGACGTCGTCGAGACCCGTGCGCCGGAGGGTGCCCATCCGGCGTCCGGCGAGGCGCAGCTCGCCGTCGACGTGCTCACCGGCTCCACCGCCGTCGTCCTCGCCGACCGGCCCGTCATCGCCCTCAACGCCTGGCTGTCCGAGGTCCTGCGCACCGTCACCGCCGGCGGCCTCGCCCTGCAGATCGTCACCCCTCCCCACGTGCGCCTCAGCCTGCCGCTCCGCAGCGCGCTGACCGGTGCGCCCAACCGCTGGGTCGTCCAGGACCCCGGCTGCGGCTACTACGACGGCCTCTCCGGTGCCGTGCTCCACTGGCAGGACGGAACGTTCACGCCGGTCCGCGACGAGAGCGGCGAGGCCTCCGTCGCCCAAGCGTTCGCGGGCGCTACGCCCACCACGGAACGGCAGCTCTGCGTCGCGTTCCGCGTGCTGCACGAGCAGGTCACCGACGACCTCGTCCTGGGCCGGGCCCTCGGGGCCGCGTGGACCGCGCTCACCGGCACCGCCCCCGCCGGCTGGGGCACCGCCGAGCCCGTCAACCTCCCCTGGTCGACCGGCCAGTTGACCGACCTCGCGCGCGACCGCTCCCCCGAGCCCACCCATCTGCTCGCCGTCGGGCAGCCCGGCCGCCCCGCCCTCGCCACCCACCGCATCACCCGCACCGGGAACGGCGTCGCGGAGGACGTCACCCTCACCCTCGGCTACAGCGAGGACGAGCAGCCGCCGCTCGACGCGATCGAGCCCCTCGCCCGTACGCTCGCCGACGAGCACGGTCTCGTCTCGATGCTGGCCTCCCTGCGCCGGGCCCGCCGCGACCTCACCGTCCCCCCGCACTTCGAGGCCCCGCCCGTTCCCCTCTCCTTCACCCTCGGCGCCCCGGACGTCCGCCGCGTGGGCCTCGAGCACGCCCGCCGCCCACCGCTCGACCTCCGGCCCGCAGAGCTCGGGTCCGCCCTCCACTACCCCCTCGGCGACGGCACCGACGCCCAGGCATGGACGGTCCTCCAGCAACTGGCCGAGCACCTCAACGTGAGCCCGGGGAACTGAAGGGACGACGCCCTTACCGCCCCCGGGTCCTTTCGAGTTCTTCGGCGGCCCAGCGGGCCCATTCTTCGCGCATGGCGGTGAAGCGCAGGCCGTACTCGATGGCGAGGCGGCCGTTGACGGACAGCGGGTCGTCGCCCCAGTCGACCTTCTGTTCCAGCTCCGCCAGCGCCGCGCGCTGGCCGGCCGCGCGCTCCGCCTCGCCCACGAGATAGGTGACCGCCTCCAGGGGCGTGAGGTGGTTGAGGAAGAAGACCCGGAGCAGGGCCTCGCTGCGGCGGGCGGTGTCGGGGTGGGGTTCGGTGAGCCAGCGGTGCAGTTCGGCGCGGCCGTCCTGGGTGATGGCGTATTCCTTGCGGCCGCGGGGGCCTTCCGCGCAGACCTCCAGCAGGCCGGCCTTCGCGAGCTTGGCCAGTTCCCCGTAGACCTGGCTCTGGGTTGCCGGCCAGGCATTGCTCAGCGAGGTCTCGAAGCTCTTCATCAGGTCGTAGCCGCTGGCCGGCTCGTTCGCGAGAAGGCCCAGCATCGCGTGTCTCAGGCTCATGCCCCCACTCTACCCTCCACAATCGACATGTCGAGTGTGGACAGTCCACAACTGACATGTCATAGTTGGAATGTCGGCCGGGGGGTCGGCGCCCGGCACGGCCGCATCCGGCCACCGACCAAGGAGACTTCTCGATGAACTACCTGCGCGGCTTCATGCCCTGGATCGCCTTCGCGGCCGTCTCCTCGTACGGCTGGCAGTGGGGCGCCGCCGCAGGGCTCGCCACCGCCATAGCCCTGCTGGTCAAGGAGCACAAGGCAGGTACCGCCGGACAGTCGCTGATCCTGGAGCACAGCACGGCGGGCTTCTTCGCCGCGCTGACCGCCCTGGCCTTCGCCCTCCCGCAGAGCGGGCTGCGGCATTTCGGGGGTGCCATGTCCCTGGGCTGGCTCGCCCTCACGGCCTGGGCCACCCTGCTCATCGGCCACCCGTTCACGACCGGCATCGCCAAGCGACAGGCACCGCCGGAGGTATGGAACACCCCGCTCTTCCGCCGCATCAACGTCGTGGTCACCACCGCCTGGGCACTCGCCTTCACCCTGGCCTCCGCCGCACTGGCCCTCACCAGCGCCGAGGGCCTCGGCAGCGGGGCATCCATAGCGGTCCAGGTCGCCGGATTCGCACTGCCCGCCGCCTTCACCGCCCGCTACCCCGAGCGCGCCCGCGCCCGCTACACCACGGCGGCCCGGTAAGCGCGGGTTCGGGCAGGATCCACAGGCGTCCGGCTCACCGCACCAGGGGTGAGGCCGTCGCAGGTGGGCGGAGCTCCACGACGGTCGCCCTGCCCGCCACCGTTCGGTCCTCGTGCATGGTGATCTGCTGACCGGGTTCGAGGTGGCGCCAGCGGTCGGGGGTCAGGGGGAGCAGCCGGACCGTGGCGCGGCCGCCGGGCTCCAGAGACGGGCGGCCCTCGATCCACAGGCCGGCGATGTTCCAGGACGGCCCGCCGGCGGGTGAGCGGTGCCCGATGTTCCACATCGGTCGCAGGACACCGGAGCCCGGAACGGGCGAGGTGCGCCGGGTCGCCCCCGCCGGACTCAGCGTCAAGTCCGCCCGGATCACACCGTTTCGGGCTTCCGCGCAGCGCCAGTGGCACCAGGCGGCGCTCCGTTCCATGCGCAGCTGCTCGGCGGCGCCGGCCATCGCCTCCCACCACGCAGGGGGCAGCGAACGGCCGCCTCCGAGCTCCTCCAGGAGGTCGAGGGCGGTGTCCCACTCGTCGTGGACCAGGTGGTCCCAGACATCCCGCACCGTGAGGTCGTTCCCGGTGGCCGTCGCCTCGGGGACCAGCAGGCCTACGGATTCGAGCAGTTCGGGCACGTCCACGGGAGGATTGTCACCCACCGAGCCGACGGAAGGGGCCCCCGGCAGGGCCCCTGGCTCACGCGCGGAAGCCGTTGAGCTTCGCGCCCGTCACCGGAGCCTCCGGCTTGAAGGTGTAGTCGAACGTCTTCGTCGCCCTGTGCTGGGGGTCGAAGTGCGGGCAGACCATCGGCCCGATCATTCCCTTGTTCGGACCCATCTCGATCCACCAGCCCGCGCAGGTACCGTCCGGCGTGCCCCAGCCGCTGCCCGGCAGCAGGTCCTCGATGTAGCCGGTGGCCCGCGTGGTGCCGTCGCTCTGCGGGCACAGGGATATCTCGCCGCGCGCGAAGGACGCCTCCTGCTTGGCGGTGACGCACGCGGTCGTCGACGCCGACGCGGACGGCGCCGCCTGCGAGGCCGGGGCGGACAGCAGGGTCAGGGCGCCGACAGCTCCGGTCATGGCCAGGGCGCGGGCAAGGCGTCTCATGGTGGTCCTTCTCTCCTCGGATCGCACAGCTGCCGCACCATCGCGGCGGCTCGACCGAGACAACCATGGACTTGATCAACCGCACCAGAGGGTTTCAACCGTCCGTACCGGACCGCATGCCCCCCACATGCGGACACGACGCGCGAGGTGCCCGCCCGTGGTGTGCGGTCACGGACGGGCACTGCGCGGTGCCTGGGTGATGGTGCCGAGACCACCGAACCGCCTCGGCTCAGTAGAACAGGAATGTCGCGTACAGGCCGTTGCCGACGTCCTGGGTGATGACTTCCCCGGCCCCGGCGCCAACGGTGTTGGCGGCATTGGCCACCTCGTAGACCGATCCGTAATTGCCCATCCAGTGCCAGGTCTTGACCTGCACCTTCACAGGGCTGGTGCTCACGGTTGCCGGCGTGTTCGGTGCGGGGTCGTCCGCGGCCATCGCGGGGGCCGCGAGGCCGATCAGCATCGCGGCGGGCGCGGCTGCCAGGGCGAGGGTTCGAAGACACTTCATGGTGACCTCCATGAAAGGCTCAGATGTTCGAATTCTCGAACATCCCAGATAACCGTAGGCGACTCCCGTCACGCCCGCCATCCGAGCCACCCGGACCACCCGGACCACCCGGACCGTCCGGTGGAGGCGGCTCCACCGGCACCGGACCGGCGTTGTCAGACCCTCCCCCTACAGTCCGTACCAGGAGTCAGGACCGCTGACGGGACACGGCCTACGGGGGAGAGATTCGCATGCGTCGATTCGGGGTTGAGCTGTACGACCGGTGGACCGCCCTGTGGAACGGGGACACCGGCCTTGCCGGGGAGATCATGGCGCCGGAGTTCCGTCTGCGGTACGCGCAGGCGGGGACCGAGACGTTCGACGACGTCCGGCGGCCCGGTGAGCTCGCGGACGTCATCGCGGGGTGGCATCGCCGACGGCCCGGATTGCGGTTCGTCGCCGAGGGGCCCGCTGTGGTCGACACGGAGGGCGACGACGGGACGGCACCGCACGGAGTCGTGGCGCGGCCCTATCGCGCGAGCTTCACCGGCGACGACGGGCAACTCGTCTCCCGGAGCGGGACCGACATACTCCGGTTCAGCGGCGGGCGCATCACCGAGGTGTGGTCGGTCTCCTCCGGGGCCGGTGGGCGGACGTTCTACTGAGCCGGCGTCTCCGTCAGGGTCCGCAGCGACGCCTTCAGGTTCGCCACGAACGCCTCGCGCGTGCCGTCGTCCAGGAGGTCCAGGGACAGGTACGGGTTGAGGTCCTCGAGCTCCACGAGCAGCAGCTCGCCTTCCGGTGTGCGGCAGGCGTCGACGCGCTGGATGCCGTGCTCGATGTCGTTCCAGTCGATGAAGCGCTGCGCGAAGGCCAGGTCGGCGGCCGTCGGCTCGTAGCGCTCCAGCTTCCAGCGCCGCTCCGGGTCCGGGGCGTACAGCGCGTACTGGAAGGTGTCGTCGATGAAGTAGAACGAGACCTCGTAGCGGAAGTGGATGCGGGGCTGGACCAGCACTCCCGCAGCCCACTCCCGCTCCCCCGGCTCCGGCCGCTCGAGGAACCGCAGGCCGATCGAGTCCGCGCCGGCCTTGGGCTTGGCCACGTACTCGGCCACCTCCGGCAGGCGGGCCAGGTCCTCCGCGCGGTCGACCGTCGGGATGACCGGGTATCCCGCCGCGCTCAGGTCGACGAGGTATTGCTTGCCGGCCATGTCGGCCCGGCCCGTGAGCTGGTTGTAGACGCGGACGTCGTTCTTCACGGCCCGGGCGCGGAAGTCCTCGTAGGCCGCCTCGTAGTGCAGCACCGGTCCGCTGTTGCGCACCACCACCACGTCGAAGGCGCCCGTCTCCATGAGCGCCGCCGCGTCCAGCGGGTGGCACAGCGCGATGTCGAAGTCCTCGCGCAGCCGCGACGTCAGGAAGATGTCCTCGTCGCAGTACCGCCGCCCCTTGGCCTCGTAGGCCAGGTCGGTGACGTACAGGACGCGGGCACGAACGTGGGTGCGGAAGTCATCGAGCGACATGATCACGAAACTACCCCGGCCACTCCCCCGCTGCGGGAACGGCGCCGTTACGCCGCCCCCACCACCTGCTTCTCCTCCGCGAAGTGGCACGCCGACTCGTGCGCGGCCGGGGTGTCGACGCCGGCGAAGACCTCCGGCACCGCCAGCAGCGGCATCTCCTCGGCGCACCGGTCCTCCGCCTTCCAGCAGCGGGTGCGGAAGCGGCAGCCGGAGGGCGGGTTCGCCGGGGACGGGACGTCGCCGGTGAGGATGATGCGCTCGCGGCCCTCGCGGGCGTCCGGGTCGGGGACCGGGACGGCCGAGAGCAGCGCCTGGGTGTAGGGGTGGGTCGGGTGGTCGTAGATCTGCACGTCCGTGCCGATCTCGGCCATCTTGCCCAGGTACATCACCCCGACGCGGTCGGAGATGTGGCGCACGATCGACAGGTCGTGCGCGATGAAGATGTAGGAGAGGTTGAACTCGTCCTGCAGCTTCTCCATCAGGTTGACGACCTGCGCCTGCACGGAGACGTCCAGCGCGGACACCGGCTCGTCGCAGATGATGATCTCGGGGTTGAGAGCCAGCCCGCGCGCGATGCCGATGCGCTGCCGCTGACCGCCCGAGAACTGGTGCGGGTAGCGGTTGATGTACTCCGGGTTCAGGCCGACGACGTCCAGGAGTTCCTGCACGCGCTTGCGCCGGTCGCCCTTCGGCGCCACCTCGGGGTGGATCTCGAAGGGCTCCCCGATGATGTCGCCGACCGTCATGCGCGGGTTGAGCGAGGTGTACGGGTCCTGGAAGACCATCTGGATGTTGCGGCGCACGGCCTTCAGGGCGCGCCCGGACAGCTTGGTGATGTCCTGGCCCTTGTAGAAGACCTCGCCGGAGGTGGCCGTCTCCAGGGTCATCAGCAGCTTGGCGACCGTGGACTTGCCACAGCCGGACTCACCGACGATGCCCAGCGTCTCGCCCTGGTAGAGGTCGAAGGAGACGCCGTCGACCGCCTTGACCGCGCCGACCTGCCGCTTGAAGAGGATGCCCTGGGTCAGCGGGAAGTGCTTGACCAGGTTGCGCACCTGCAGGATCGGCTCGCCGCGCTCCACCGGGGCGTCGAGGACGGCCTCGACCTCGGCGGTCGTCGACGCGTCGCTGACCTCCACCTCGGAGACGTTGGGCGTCGCGGCCTCGTCCTTCTTGCCGGTCTCAGCCATGGATCGTCTCCTTCCAGAAGTGGCACGCGCTGCCGCGGCCGTCGAGCTCCGCACCGTCCTGCTCGGTCACCCGGTGCAGGACGGGGACGTCCGTGCGGCAGATGTCCTGGGCCTTGGGGCAGCGCGGGTTGAAGGCGCAGCCGGCCGGGATGTTCAGCAGGTTGGGCGGCAGGCCCTTGATCGCGTAGAGCTCCTGGCCCTTCTGGTCCAGGCGCGGGATGGAGTCCAGCAGGCCCCGGGTGTACGGGTGGGCCGGGCGCTTGTACAGCTCGTGCACGGGCGCGGTCTCCACGATCCGGCCCGCGTACATCACCGCGATCTTGTCGGCGACGTCCGCCACGACACCGAGGTCGTGGGTGATGAGGATCAGGCCCATGTTGAGCTCGCGCTGCAGCTCGGCGAGCAGGTCCATCACCTGGGCCTGGACGGTGACGTCCAGGGCCGTCGTCGGCTCGTCCGCGATGATCAGGTCCGGCTCCAGGGCCAGCGCCATCGCGATCATGATGCGCTGGCGCATGCCGCCCGAGAACTGGTGCGGGTAGTCGCTGACGCGCTCCTTGGCGGCGGGGATGCGGACCCGGTCCATCAGCTCGATGGACTTGGCCTTCGCCTCCTTCTTGGACAGCCCCTGGTGCACCCGGAACATCTCGCCGAGCTGGTAGCCCACGCTCAGCACGGGGTTCAGGGACGACAGGGCGTCCTGGAAGATCATGGCGATCTTGCTGCCGCGGATCTTCCGGCGCTCCTCGGCGGACATCTTCAGCATGTCCTTGCCGCGGAAGAGGATCTCGCCCTGCGGGATCTTCCCGGGCGGCATGTCGAGGATGCCCATGACGGCCTGCGCGGTCACGGACTTGCCGGAGCCGGACTCGCCGAGGACGGCGAGGGTCTCGCCCGCGTTGACGGTGTAGTTGACGCCGTTGACGGCCTTGGCGACGCCGTCGCGGGTGTGGAACTCCACGTGCAGGTCGCGGACTTCGAGCAGCGGGGTGCCCGGGGCGTCGGAGGGCCGGGGCTCGGGGACCTTCGCGGTCTTCTCGATGGTGGTCACGTACGCCTCCCTCAGCGCAGCTTGGGGTCGAGGGCGTTGCGCACCGCATCGCCGAGCATGATGAAGGCCAGGACCGTGACGGAGACCATCAGCGCCGGGAAGAGCAGGACGTGCGGCGCGTTGCGCAGCTGGTCCTTGCCCGCCGAGACGTCGATGCCCCACGAGACGACCGGGTCGGCCAGACCGATGCCGAGGTAGGACAGGGTGGCCTCGGCCGAGATGTAGCCGCCGAGCGCGATGGTCGCGACGACGATCACCGGCGCGATGGCGTTCGGCAGGATGTGGCGCAGCAGGATGCGGCCGGTGCCGGCACCGAGGGCCTTGGCGGCCATGACGTAGTCCTGCTGCTTGATGGAGATCACCGAGCCGCGCATGACGCGGGCGATCTGGGTCCAGCCCAGGACGATCAGGGCCGCGGAGACCACCCACACGGTGCGCACGTCGAACGAGGTGAGCACGACCATGGCGCCGAGGAGGAAGGGGATGCCGGCGAAGATGTCGGTGAGGCGGGAGAGGACGCTGTCGATCCAGCCGCCGAAGTACCCGGCCATCATGCCGACGAAGCCGCCGAAGAGGGTGACGGCGGCCGTGACCACGACACCGACGATCACCGAGGCGCGGGCGCCGTAGACCAGGCGCGCCCAGATGCTGCGGCCCTGGCCGTCGTAGCCGAGCCACTCGCCCGAGAACACCTTCCCGAACTCCGGCTCCTTGAGGTAGGCACCGGTCAGGTCGCCGTTGCGCGGCGAGGCGCTGGTGAACAGGCCGGGGAAGCAGGTCATGGTCAGCAGCAGCACGATCAGGATCGCGGATGCCACGAACAGCGGGTTGCGGCGCAGGTCGCGCCAGGCGTCGCTCCACAGGCTGCGCGGCTTGCCGACCGGGCCGCCGGCGGAACCACCGGTCTGCACCGGGGACTTCGCGCCCTCGGAGTTCTCCTTCTCCACCTTCTCGGCGATGGCAGCCGGGTCCACGAAGGAGCCCTCGATTGCCTCAGGCATAACGGATCCTCGGGTCGAGCACGGCGTACAGGAGGTCGACGATCAGGCTGGCGCAGAGATAGACGATGACCAGCAGCGTCACGATGCCCACGACGGTGGAGCCCTCGTGGCGGTTGAGGGCCTCGTAGATCTCCCGTCCGATGCCCTGGACGTTGAAGATGCCCTCGGTGACCACCGCGCCGCCCAGCAGGGCGCCCAGGTCCGTACCGAGGAAGGTGACCACGGGGATCAGGGAGTTGCGCAGCAGGTGGATGCCGACGACGCGGCGCCGGGGCAGGCCCTTGGCGACGGCGGTGCGGATGTAGTCCGCGCGCTTGTTCTCGGCGATGGAGGTCCGGGTCAGCCGGGTGACATACGCCAGCGAGAGCGAACCCAGCACCACGGCCGGCAGGAACAACTGCCCGAAGTCCTCGGAGTTCTGGACCGTCGGGGTCAGCCAGCCGAGCTTCATGGCGAAGATGAACTGGAAGAGGTAGCCGAGCACGAAGGACGGCACCGAGACCAGCAGCAGGGTGAGGAACAGTACGCCCTTGTCCAGCCAGCGGTCGGCCTTCAGGCCGGCCAGGACGCCGAGGCTGATGCCGACGACGACGGTGAACGTGAAGGCGAAGAGGGCCAGTCGGAGGGTCACCGGGATCGCGTCCGAGATGACGTCGGCGACGGGCCGCTGGCTGGCGATCTGGGTGCCGAAGTCGCCCTGGAACAGGCCGCTGAGGTAGTTCCAGTACTGCTGCCAGAGCGGCAGGTCAAGGCCCAGATCGTGCTTGACCGAGGCGATCTGCGCCTCGTCGATGGCCTGTTCTCCCCACATGGCCCGGACGGGGTCGCCGGGCAGTGCGTACATCATGAGGAAGATCAGCAAGGTTGACCCGATGAACACCGGGATCATCTGGAGCAGTCGCCGCGCGACATAACGCCCCATGGTGCCTCCATGTGGATACGACGGCGCCGGGGGCCGCTCGCGCACAGCGGGGCTGTGGGAGGAGCGGCCCCCGGTGCCTTCCCGCCCCGTTCCGGGTTACGGGGGATGCGGGGGACCGGATCGGATGTACTCCGTGGGCGGACTACTTGGGGGTGACGTCGGTGAGGACGTAGTCACCGCGGTAGTCGGCCTTGACGTTGGTCACGTTCTTGGAGTGGCCACCGTTGATCCGGTAGTTCCACAGCGGGATGGCCGGCATCTTCTGCGCCATGGCCTTCTCGGCCTCCTGGTACAGCTTGACCGACTCCTCCAGGGTCTTGGCGTTGTCGCCCTTGTCGAAGAGCTCGTCGATGTTCTTGTCGGAGAAGCGGCCGCTGTTGGCCTCGGCGCCCGAGCGGTAGAGCTCGCGCATGAAGTTGACGTTCAGCGGGTAGTCGGCGACCCAGCCACCGCGGTACATCGCCTTGACCTTGTTCTGGTCACGCAGGTCCAGGTCGGCCTGGAAGTCCGGCTTGGGGTCGGCGAGGCACTCGACGCCGGTGTTCTGGCGGATGTTCTCGCAGACGGCCGTGACCCATTCCTTGTGGCCGCCGTCGCCGTTGAACTGGATCCAGATCTTGTTGCCCGGAACGCCGCCGCCTTCCTTGATGAGCTCCTTGGCCTTCTGCGGGTCGAACTTGAAGATGTCGACGCCCAGGTCGCTCTGGTTGCCCTCGACTCCGGGGGCGGTGAAGCTGGTGGCGGGGCTACGGGTGCCGTGGAGGACCGTCTTGGTGATGGTCTCGCGGTCGATCGCCTTCGACAGACCCTGGATGACCTTGGGGTCGACGTTCTTGAAGGGCTCGCTGTAGAACGCGGGGACGAGGGACTGGACGGCCGCGTACGGCTGGTCGATCGCCCGGTCACCGAGGTCGGCCTTGTACTTCGGCAGGTCCTTGGGACCGATCTGGCGGATCATGTCGAGGTTGCCCGACACGAGGTCCTGGTAGGCCGCCTCGACCGTGGAGTACTGCTTGAACTGGATGCCCTTGTTCTTGGGCTTGTCCTCACCCTTGTAGCCGTCGAACGCGGCGACCTGGATGAGCTTCTTGTGGTCCCACTTCTCGAACTTGTACGGGCCCTGGCCGACCGGCTTCTGACCGAAGCCCTTCGGGTCCTGGAAGAAGGCCTTCGGCTGCGGCATGAAGGGGACGTAGCCGAGCTTGTACTGGAAGTACGGTACGGCGTGCTCGAGTTCGACGCTCAGGGTGAGCTCGTCCTTGGCCACCAGACCCGACATCTTGTCGGACTTGGGGTCGCCCTTCTCGGGGTGGACGTCCGTGTAGCCCTTGATGTCGTTGAACCAGAGGCCGTTCTTCTGGTTGTTCTTGATGTTGGCGCCCCAGTTCCAGGCGTCGACATACGACTGGGCGGTGACCTTCTCGCCGTTGTGGAACGTCCAGCCCGCCTTGAGCTTGATCGTCCAAGTCTTCGAGTCCTCAGTGGTGATGGACTCGGCGGCGACGTTGCGGATCTTGCCCTTGTCGTCGAAGTTCACGAGCGGCGAGTAGAGGGCGGTGATGACGTTGTGACCCAACGTCTCGTTGGTGTCCGTCGGGTAGAGCGGGTTCTGCGGCTCGCCGACGTCGACGGACACGTAGCCCTCGGGCTTGCCCGAACCGGAACTGCTCTTACCGTCGCCGCCGCCGTTGCAAGCGGTCGCGCTCAGCGCAACAACTATCGCACCCGCGACCCACTTGGCGCTCTTGGCACCGCGCATGGGTATGCCTCCTCAAGAGTCCACTATTCGCTACAAGAGAGGCACCGGCCCCACGCTGACACCCCTGACAGCGGAGACGGAACCGGCACCTTCAGTGTGCTCGTGAGTCGGCGCTCCCCACAGCGCGTGACCCATTGACCCGAGCTCAGTGAACCCAACTATTAAGTACGACCGTCTTGTAAACCACACTTAAAGGGTCTCGCTTTGGTCACATCGATCACAGACACAGGCCCAAAATACGGACAAAGCGATCATAGACAGACACCCGCGAAACGGACTGTTAACACAACATCCGGATCGAGCTGACCGTCTTTCGGACAGCTCCCTGCGAAGGCCCGCAAACCGGAACTCGATCATCCGGATCCAGGTCGTCCCACGCCCGTGCCTCAGAGGCAGACCAGCGCTCCCGGACGGATCACGTAGTCGCCCGCGGCGCGCACCCGGAAGCGCTCCGGCGCGACGTGCGCGTCCACCGTCCACTCCAACTGGCTCTCCCCGATGGCCTGCCGGGCCAGGACGGGGAGCACTCCCCAGACCCCGGAGCCGACGTCGACCGGCCGCGGACCGCCGGGGCCCAGCTCGAAGCGGGCGCGGGCCGGACCGTTGCGGATGCCGAGGGCGTCCAGCATCGCGAAGGCGGAGTCGACGAGCAGGTCCTGCTCGGGGCCGCGGCGGGGCAGCAGCCGCAGACCGTTGACCGGATCCCGCCCCTCGGCGTCCCCGGGATGCCGGGATGTCCAGATGTCGCTCACGTGGTGCAGGCCGTCCAGGCTCACCGTATTGACGTGGTACGTGCACTCGGCCGGCCCGTCGGGCTCCAGGAGGCGGTCGGCGTCCCGCACCCCGGCGGCCAGCAGCGCCCGGGCCATCAGGGGCCGCTCCCGGCGGGCCGGGCCCAGCCGGGTGCCGTTCGTCCGCAGGCCCAGGCCCTCGGTCAGGACGTCCGCGGTGTCCGCACCGCTGCGCGCCCCGGCCAGCAGGGCGACGGGCCGGTGGGCGGCGACCGCGTCGAGGACCTCTTCGGCGACCCCCAGGCTCACGATGTTGGCGCGGAAGGCGGCCGGGCGGAACGAGGGCGCGTACGCCGGGGGGACCTCGGGCCGGCTCTGCACATGCACCAGGTCGTAGCCCCGCTCATGGAGGAGCGGGACGAGATGGCGCGCGGTGGAGTAGGCGTCGACGATCACGACGACGGGCTTGGCAGGCATCCTCGGCTTCTCCCCTGCTGTGGGAACGGCCCGGACGCGGCAGGGGCCGGCGCACCGGTCCCCTGCCGCGTCCGGGAGCACACGGCGGCTTACGCCTGCCCGGTGCGGACGATCATCTTTCCGGTGTTCTCCCCGCGGAGCATGCCGAGGAAGGCGTGCACCACGTTGTCGAACCCGTCCACCACCGTCTCGTCCGGAACGAGCCGTCCCGCCTGGATGTGCGGGATGAGCACGGACTCCATCTCCTCCTGCAGGTGCGGGTATTCACGCACCAGGAAGCCCTCCAGGCGCAGGCTCTTGCCGACCACGTCGTAGAGGTTGCGGGGCGCCGCGGGCGGCTCCTCGGGGTTGTTGTACGTCGACACGGCCCCGCACCACACGATGCGGCCGTGCGGGCGGACGACGTCGATCGCCGCCTCCAGGTGATCGCCGCCGACGTTCTCCAGGCAGACGTCCACCCCGTCGGGGGCCGCCTTGCGCAGGAGCCCGGTGACCGGGCCGTCGTGGTAGTCGAAGGCGGCGTCGAAGCCGAGGTCCTCGGTGAGGTGCCTGACCTTGGCCGCCGAGCCGGCGCTGCCGATCACCCGGCCGGCGCCCAGGATCCGGGCGAGCTGCCCGGCCGCGGTGCCCACGCCGCCGGCGGCGGCGGAGATGAAGAGGGACTCGCCCTCGGTGAACCGGGCGATCTGGGTGAGCGCCACATAGGCGCTCAGGCCGGTGCCGCCCAGCACGCTGAGGAAAGCGCTGAGGGGAACGCCCTCGGCCTGGGGCAGCACCCGGGCCTCCTCGGGCGTGACCACGGCGTGGGTGCGCCAGCCCTGGCGGTGGAAGACCAGGTCGCCGACGGCCAGGCGCGGGTCGTGCGACTCAAGGACCCGCCCGATCGAGCGCCCCTCGAGGGGGTTGTGCAGGCCCCACACCCCGTTCATGCACTCGCGCATGTACGGGTCGACGGAGAGGTAGAGGTTCTCGACCAGGGCGGTCCCGGGGCCGGCCGGCGGCATCTCACCGGGGACGAACGCGAAGTCGTCCGCGGTCGGGGCCCCCTTGGGCTCCTTGACCTGGTGTACGGCTATGAACCGGTCTGACATCGCAAACACCTTACTTTCGCGTGAAGTTGGCGAGGATGGGCTCGCCGCCCACCGGGTTGACGACCGCGTCGGTGAACTTGTCCGAGTACAGCGTCGAACCCTTGACGTACCAGACCGGCATGGCGGGCATGTCCTCGGCCACCAGGTCCTCCGCCTGCTGGTAGAAGGAGACGGCCTCCTCGGGGGTCGCGGCCCGGTTGCCCTTGGCCACGAGCTCGTCGAAGCGGGGGTCGCTCCAGCCGGTGACGGCCGTCGAGCCGTTCTTGGCGTACAGCGGGGTCAGGAAGTTCTCCATGCTGGGGTAGTCGGAGTTCCAGCCGCTGCGGAACATCCCGGTCATCCCATTGGCGTGGATCTTCTCCACGTACTGCGAGTAGGGCAGGTCGGCCTTGACCTCGTAGTCGATGCCCAGGTTCTTCTTCAGCTGCTCGCCGAGTTCGGCCATCCACACCTGGTGGTCGGCGCCGGAGTTGGTCCACAGCTCGAGCTTGCCGCCCTGCCAGCCGCCGGCCTCCGCGAGCAGCTGCCGGGCCTTGTCCGGGGCGTAGGAGCAGTACGCGCAGGAGCTGCGGGCGCCGGGGAAGACCGGGGAGACGAAGCCGTCGGCCGGGACGTGGGCGCCGTGGTAGATCTTGTCGATGATGGCCTTGCGGTCGACCGCCATGGAGATCGCCTGGCGGACCCGCTTGTCCTTGAAGCGCGCGTCGTAGGTCGGGAAGGCGATCCGCTGCAGGGAGGCCATGGGGACCTCGATGAGGTTCGCGCCGTACTTCTGCCGGGCCTCGGGCAGCTTGTCGCCGGGCAGCAGCTTGCGGACGACGTCCAGCTCGCCCTTCTCGAAGGCCGCGTAGCCGTCCGAGACGTTCTCCATCAGCTTGAAGGTGATGCGCTGGGACTTGCCCTTGTCGCCGGCGTAGCCGTCGAAGCGGACGGTCTTGATGACCTTGTTGTGCTCCCACGACTCGAAGCGGTAGGGGCCGTTGCCGATCGGCTTCTCGTCGCAGGCCTTGAGGTCGGCGAGGCAGGCCTTGGCCATCGGGTGGAAGCCGATGTAGCCGAGCATGGTCCTGAAGCCGCTGTACGGCTCGTTCAGCGTGACCTTGAAGGTACGGTCGTCGACCTTCTGCAGGCCGGAGAGCCGCTTGGCCTTGGGCGGGGCGGGCCGCAGCGGTCCGCTGCCGTCCGGGTCCGGGCCGGCCTGGAGGTCCGCGAAGCCCTGGATGCTGCGGAAGAAGTCGTTGTTGGCCTGCTCGTTGGGGCCGTACGCGGTGTGGTTCCACGCCCGGATGTAGGCGTCGGCGTCGACCCGCTCACCGTTGTGGAAGGTCAGGTTCTTCTTGAGCCTGACGGTCCAGACCTTCTGGTCGGCGGACGGCGTGATGGAATCCGCCTGCACGTTGACCGGCTGGAGGGTCTTGGGGTCGTAGCGCACCAGTCCGCTGTAGAGGACCGAGTCGACGATCAGGCTCTCGCTCTGGTTGACGTTGCCGGGGACGAGGTGCCCGGGCTCTTCCGCGAAGACCCGCAGCTCCCCGCCGTTGCCGGGCGGGCAGGCTGCGGCCGGGGAGGTGGTGGTCACGAGGGCGGCCGCGGTCGCCGCCGCTCCGGCGGCCAGCTTGGCGAGCATGGGTCGGGTGAGCATCGGTGTTCCCTAGGTTGACGAGTACGGAGCGGGCGGGGCCGGCGGTTCAGCCGGCGGTGACCCTGGGCCGGAAGCGGGCGGCCACCCAGACGCTGCCGAGGGCGAAGAGCAGCATGATCGCGGCGACGCTGACATAGCCGGTGCCGAGCGAGACCTTGGCGGCCTGCCCGACGAACGGCATCAGCACCACCGAGCCCAGGCCGATCGCCAGCAGGCGCAGCGAGGCCATCTTGGCCTTGTCCCCCTCGCCCGCGTGCTGCTGCAGCGAGGCGAGGAGCCAGACGAGGCTGTTGAGGTTGGCGAAGCCGGCCACCAGGAAGGCCGCGAAGTGGATCACGGGTTCCCCGGTGCGGGAGAGCAGCAGCGCGGCGGCGGCCTGAACCGCCAGCCACACCGGCAGCAGCCGCTGCTTGGCGGTGCGGGAGGTGAGGAAGGAGGCGGTGATCATGCCGGTGCCGAAGGTGGCCTCCAGGACGGAGATGTACCAGCTCCGCCCGTCGTAGAACCGGTCGACCAGCGGTACGACCAGGGTGCTCATGCTGTTGGCGAAGAGGAAGTCGGCCGTGCAGGTCACCACCATGGCGAAGACGACCAGTTCCCCCCGGTACTGGCGGAACATCTGCCGCCAGTCGCCGAGGAGGCCCAGCAGGGCGGTGCGCAGCAGGGCGGCGGACAGCGGCCGGGTGTTCTCCGACTTCTCCAGCCGTACGCGCGAGGCGACGAGCGCGCACGCGGCGGAGGCGCACACGCTCAGCAGGAGCGCCTTGGTGGGCGAGCCATAGGCGAGCACCACGCCCAGCAGGGCCATCCCGATGACCACGCCGACCTGGAAGGCCATGCCGTTGACGGCGTTGAACTTCACCACGGCCGTTTTGCTGATGTGGTGGGCGGTGAACTTGAACAGCGCGGCCCGTTCGACGTTGTCGAAGACGGCCAGCAGGACGGCGGCCGCCATGATGAACGGCACCGGGTCGCCGATGTGCGCGACGGTGATCCCCACGATCGTCAGCACGCAGGCGGCCTTGGCGGCCGCCGCCGCGATGTAGACCCGGGTGGAGCTGAGGGCGTCCACCAGCGGTCCGCAGAACGGCAGCACGCAGATGGCCCCGATGCCCTGGGAGGCGAGGACCGTCACGAACGCCTGGGTGCTGCCGGTGAGTTCGAAGAGGACCTGACCGAGCGCGAGGACGTTCAGGCCGAAGCCGAGGCTGGACATCAGGATGGCGCCCAGCATGCGGCGGGCCTTGGCGTCCTGCCAGACCGTCTTCACATCAGCCCCCGGCCGGGGCGGGCTCGACGGTGATGGTGCGGGCGCATTCCCGGAAGAACGCGGCCAGTTCACCGGCGTCGGCGTGCGAGGCCTCGATGAACACGGGCACCAGCCACTCGTGGTAGGTGATGTGGTCCGGCAGCGGCTGTTCGGGGGCGAGCACGTGCAGCGCGTCGATGGCGGGGTGCTGCCGCACCGCCTCGGGCACGGTGATCGTGTGGCCCCTGGTGCCGAGGTGGTGGCCGGGGACCACCAGCCAGCCGTGGTAGCGCCCGCTCGGCTCGGCGGGGGCGGGCCGCTCCAGGCCCAGCCGGATGGCGATCTCGTGCGAGGGCAGGTGGACGCCGGTGTGGCCCAGGTGGGCGTTGACGACGCCGGCGCCGCCCATGCGGTTGGCGATCTCCAGGAAGACCAGTTCGCCCTCGGCGGTCTCGAAGAGCTCGAGGTGGACGCAGCCGGACTCGATCTCCAGGGCCTTGACGACCTGTTCGGCGAAGTGCCGGAACCGGCCGTGGGGGTCGGGGATCTGGTGGGAGGCGATGACGTGGCCGTCGAGGTACTCGACGGGCTTGTTGATGTACCGGCTGACCACCAGGTCGCCGGGCGTGCCGTCGCTCACCAGGCCGTCGATGTGCAGGATGTCGCCGTCGATGTACTCCTCGAGCTGGAAGTCGAGGCGGTCGTCCAGCTTCCAGTAGGCGGTGAGCGCCTCCCGGGCGGTGTCGTGCAGGGTGACGCCCTCGCTGGAGGCGCCCTGCCGGGGCTTGATGACGGTCCGGCCCGTCCAGGGCAGCGCGTCGCAGGGCGCGGGGGCCGGCTCGAAGCGGGGGTGGCGGATGCCGGAGTCGGCCAGCGCCTGCTTCATGCTGACCTTGTCGCGCACCCGCTCGATCTGCTCCAGCGAGGGGCCCGCCAGGCCCAGGTGCCGGCGGATGTGCCAGGCCTGCAGGATCCCGAACTCCGAGAGGGAGAGCAGCTTTTCGAAGCCGTCCCGGGGCGAGACGCGGGCGGTGACACCCTCGACCAGGTCCTCGCCCTCGGTGAGTTCGATGCGCCGGCAGCGCAGCTCCGCGGGGAGGTCGGCCATGCGCTGCGGGTAACCGATGTAGGTGACCTCGTGGCGGTCGTGGTCGAGCCCGAGGTGGTAGGACATCTTGCGGTAGGGGACCTGATGGATGACGAGAATCTTCATGCGTGAAACTCCAAGGCGGTGATCCCCCAGCTGAAGCCCATGGCGCTGCTGGCCAGCAGCACCAGGTCGCCGCGCTCCAGCTTCTTGTCGGCCAGCAGGTCCTGAAGGGCGATCAGGGTGTCCGCGCCGCCCATATGACCCAGTCTGTGGTAATTGAAGACGCTTTTCTCCGGCGGCAGGCCCAGCGTGCGCACCAGCCGTTCGTGCATGTCCTTGTCGCCGTGGTTGATCAGGAAATAGGCGACGTCCGAGAGCCGCTTGCCGAGCGCGCCGAGGGTCTCGTCGACGAGGGCGGTGAAGTTCTCGACGTAGGCGGTGGCCAGGCCCTTGCGGTGGGCGGCCCGGCGGATGGCGATCCGGCCCTCGCGGTATTCCCCGTAGTAGTAGTCGGACCAGCTGGGGTCGGTGCGCATCACCGAGTGCAGCAGGCTGAAGGAGAGGTCACCGCCCGACACCAGCACCGCGGCGGCCGCGTCGCCGAAGTTGAACAGCGCCTTGGACTCGGGGTCGGTGTAGTCGACCATGCGGCTGAGCCGGTCGCCGATCAGCACCAGCGCGTAGGTGCCGCGGCCCAGCGTGACGGAGTCCGAGGCGACGCGCAGGGCGGTCATTCCGGCGTTGCAGAAGTTGGTCACCTCGTAGCAGTGCGCCCGCTCGATGCCGAGCTCGTGCGCCACCCGGGCCGCGGGCGACCAGAACGGCAGGTCCCAGTCGCCGGAGCCGGCGTAGATCACCTGCCGGATGTCGGCGGGCCGCACCGCGGTCCGCTCCAGTACGCTCCGGGCCGCGCTCGCCGCGAGGCGCCAGGCCTGCTCGTGCTCCCCGAGCGCGGGGAAGCCGTCGTTGTGCGTGATCCTCTTGATGTCCGCCACGGGGACGCCGGACGCGGCGTGCATGTCCTGCACGCCGACGTACGACGCAGGGAGACATATGTCGAAGTCGACTATGCCACCCACGGATCACTCGCCCGTTTCGATACTGACCCGGTGGACGGTCCGGGACACGCCCGGCTCAACCTCGGTGGCCTGGTGGTAGGTGGTGCGGGTCTTCCACACCACGAGGTCGTTCGGGGTCCAGCGGTGGGTGTAGACGTAGTCCTCGTCGGCCAGCAGCCCGTCGACGACCTCGAAGAACGCCTCGTTCTCGTTGTGGTCGAAGCCCACCACGGAGTCCATGTACTCCCGGGAGCCGTAGAGGTACGGGCGGCCGCTGGAGGGGTCGGTCGGCACCAGGGGGTGCTCCACCTTGGGGTGCTCGATGTCGATGAGCGCACGGAACTCGGCGACCGAGAGGCCGACGTGCTCGGGGCGGATGCGCAGCCGCTTGCCGACCGTGTGCACGCCGGTGCGGCCGGCGAGCTTGTCCTTCCACTCCTGCGGGAGGCGGTCGTAGAGATCCAGTGCGCTGGCGTAGAGGGTGTGGCCGCTGGTCTGCGGGACGTTGACCCCGTGCAGCATCGTGTAGGGGGCGGGGTTCTCCACGAAGGTGGAGTCCTGGTGCCAGAAGTTGCCCACCCGGGCGACGCCCACCGGCTTGTCGTTCTTGACCTCGTTGGACGAGATCATGATCTCCGGGTAGTCGGGGTGCCGGTACTTGGAGATGACGAAGGGCACCGGCCGGCCCAGCCGCGAGGCCAGGTCGATCTGCTGCTCGGGGGTCAGCTCCAGGCCGCGTACGACGACCAGCTCGCGCTGGTGCAGCTGCTCCACCAGCTGGTCGAAGACCTCCTGCTGCGTGAGGTCCGCATAGGTGACACCGGTGAACTCGGCGCCGATGAAGGGGGTGATGTCGCTGATCTTCAACGCTGTGCCTCTCTCAGTCCTCTGCCAGGCACCGCTTGAGCGCGCTGACGAAGTAGTCGATCTGCTCGTACGTCCGGTAGGGCGGCGCGGTCACACGGAAGCGCTCGCCCCCCTTGGGCACCGAGGGGAAGTTGATGGGCTGGACGTAGATCCCGAACTCGGCGAACAGCCGCTGGGAAATCCGCCGGACGCGGTCGCTGCCGGGCACCATGACCGGGACGAGGTGGCTCTCGGCGTCGATGAAGTCGATGGCCTCGGCCCGCAGCCGCTCCTTGAGGTAGCCGGCGTTGGCCATCAGGTCCCGGCGCAGGTCGTTGCCGTCCTGGACGATCTCCAGGCCCCGCAGGGTCGCGTCCATGCTCGCCTTGGGCAGGGCGGTGGTGAAGATGAAGCCGGGCGCGGTGGAGCGCACGAAGTCGAGGGCGACGTCGGGGCCGACGACGTATCCGCCGACGGTGCCGATGGCCTTGCCGAACACGCCCTGGATGAAGGTGGCGCGGTGGTCGCCGAGCGCCTCGGACAGGCCGGCGCCCGTCGGGCCCATCATGCCGATGGCGTGCGTCTCGTCGAGGAAGGTCAGCGCGCCGTGCCGCTCGGCCAGGTCGAGGATGGCCGTCACGGGCGAGCAGTCGCCGTCCATGGAGTACACGGACTCGAAGACGATCATCTTGGGGCGGTCGGCGTACTCGACGAGGGCCGCCTCGAGCGCGGCGAGGTCGTTGTGGGGGAAGACGACCTTCTGGCACCGGCTGCGCACGATGCCCTCGATCAGCGAGCGGTGGTTGAGGGCGTCCGAGAAGACGACCATGTCCGGGACCGCCGCGAGCAGCGTGCTGAGCGTCTCGAAGTTCGCCACGTAGCCGCTGGAGAAGATCAGGGCGCGTTCCTTGCCGTGCCAGGCGGCCAGCCGGGACTCGAGCTCGACGTGCGTGGGGCTGGTGCCCGCGATGTTGCGCGACCCGCCGTTGCCGGTGCCGTGCAGCCCGGTCGATTCGGTCTGGACCTTGATGAGGTCCGGGTGCTGGCTCAGGCCGAGGTAGTCGTTGCTGCACCAGACCTGGACCTTGCGCCCCAGGTGGAGGGTGTGGCCGGGGTCCTCGGCGAGGTGACCGCACGGGATGAATTCCCGGTACAGTCCGTCCGCCTTGAGTTCGTCTATCTTTTGCCCATACGTTTCGAATACCGCGCCGGGCCGTACATCGCTGGAAATCGCAGTCATCTCTTCCGTCCTGAGGTAAGTGGTTTATGAATCCGTCATCCCCAGGCGGAATCGCCCGGAGCCAATTCCTTGACGACGACCTGTCCGGCCGCCTCGGATCCAGCGCCCCCAACCCCAGGAGCCCCTACGCCGATTGCCGCGATCATGGCGATTGTGAACGCGCCAAGAATTTTTCGCAAAGAAATACCGCGCTTCATCTTCCCCCCGTCCCCCTTTTACTTCGGCGGGGCCTTCCGTCGGCCCCGCGTCGTTAAAACAATCCTGCCCCGCGGCCGAATCGGAACATAGGCGTCAGTGGCATCATGATCATGCAACTCAGAAACTTGAAGGAGGAGCACATGTGTACAAAAGGGGATCTTCACGACACACTTGAGCACGTTGAGGTGTGCGCGGCGGGCCTGGAGTACTACCGCAGAGCCCTCACCGGGGGCGGAGAGGCGGGTGAGGCGCCCGAGTGCCTCGTGGCCCTGGGCCTGCTGAGACCCGTGGCCGGCTCCCCCGGCTCACTGACCCCCGTCCCCCCGGACGTCGCGGCCGCCGCGCTGGCCCGCCCCGTCGAGCGCGCGATACAGGAGCAGCAGCAGGCCCTGACCGCCCTGCACGCCTCACTCGCGGGCGTGGCGAACGTCTACCGCGAGGCGCGGAAGCAGGAGGACGGTTCCATCCGGCTGATCATCGGCAAGGACGCGATCAGCGCCGCGCTGGAAGAGGCCGTGCAGTCCTGCCGCGAGGAGCTGCTCACCGCCCAACCGGGCGGCGGCCGCGCCGCCGAGCTGCTGGCCGAGGCCCTGCCCCGCGACCTGGCCCTGGGGGAACGGGGCGTACGGCAGCGGACGCTGTACCAGCACACCGTGCGCACGCACGGGCCGACGCTGGCCTACATCGAGCAGGTGTCGGCGGCGGGCGCGGAGCTGCGCACCCTCAACGAGGTCTTCGACCGCATGATCGTGTGCGACCGGAAGACCGCCTTCATCCCCGATCACCAGCACGAGCGCGACGGCGCCGCCCTCGCCGTCACCCACCCGGGCATCATCCGCTTCCTGGTGACCACCTTCGAGCACGCCTGGGCCCGCGCCGAGCCGGTGGTGTACGAGCCCACCCACCAGCGCCCCCAGCTGCTCACCAACGAGACCCGCCGCGCGGTGCTGAGCCTGATGGTGAGCGGGTACACCGACGACGCGATCGCCGGCCGCCTGGGCATCAGCACCCGCACGGTGGCCACCCACATCAAGAAGACCGCCGAGACCCTCGGCAGCCGCAGCCGGGCCCAGCTCGCCTATCTCGTGGCACGCTCCGGGCTCCTGGAGGACCTCCCCGACGGCCGGGCGGACCCGGAGAACTGACCTGTGCCCGGACACGGCGACGGCCCGCCGCCCCGCCGTGATGGCGGGGCGACGGGCCGTCGTACTGCGGTGCCCTCGGCGCTCGGCGCTTAGCGCTTGGCGCGGGAAGCGGTGCGGCCGCGCTCCTTCTGGTCCAGGACGACCTTGCGGATGCGCACGGCCTCCGGGGTGACCTCGACGCACTCGTCGTCGCGGCAGAACTCCAGGGACTGCTCCAGCGACAGCTTGCGCGGCGGGACGATCGCCTCGAAGGAGTCGGCGGAGGAGGAGCGCATGTTGGTGAGCTTCTTCTCCTTGGTGATGTTGACGTCCATGTCGTCGGCGCGCGAGTTCTCGCCGACGATCATGCCCTCGTACACCTCGGTGCCCGGGTCGGTGAAGAGCACGCCGCGCTCCTGGAGGTTCGTCATCGCGAAGGCGGTGACGGCACCGGCGCGGTCGGCGACCAGGGAGCCGTTGTTACGGGTCTTGAGCTCGCCGAACCACGGCTCGTGGCCCTCGTGGATCGAGTGGGCGATACCGGTGCCGCGGGTGTTCGTCAGGAACTCCGTGCGGAAGCCGATCAGACCGCGGGACGGGACGACGAACTCCATGCGGACCCAGCCGGAGCCGTGGTTGGACATGTTGTCCATGCGGCCCTTGCGGGTGCCCATGAGCTGGGTGACGGCACCCATGTGCTCCTCGGGCACGTCGACCGTCAGGCGCTCGACGGGCTCGTGGACCTTGCCGTCGACCTCCTTGGTGACGACCTGGGGCTTGCCGATGGTCATCTCGAAGCCCTCGCGGCGCATCTGCTCGACCAGGATGGCCAGCGCCAGCTCACCGCGGCCCTGCACCTCCCAGGCGTCGGGGCGCTCGGTGTCCAGGACGCGCAGCGAGACGTTACCGACCAGCTCGCGGTCCAGACGGTCCTTGACCTGGCGGGCGGTGACCTTGCGGTCCTTGACCGCGGACTTGGCGTCCGCGCCCTTGCCGGTGCCGCCACGGCCGACCAGCGGCGAGGTGTTGGTGCCGATGGTCATGGAGATCGCGGGCTCGTCGACCGTGATCAGGGGCAGCGCGACCGGGTTCTCCGGGTCGGCCAGGGTCTCGCCGATCATGATGTCGGGGATACCGGCGACCGCGCAGATGTCACCGGGGCCGGCGACCTCGGCGGGCTTGCGGGTGAGCGCCTCGGTCATCATCAGCTCGGTGATGCGGACGCTGGAGACCGTGCCGTCACGCTTGATCCACGCGACCGTCTGGCCCTTGCGCAGCTCGCCCTGCTCGACGCGGAGCAGCGCGATACGGCCGAGGAAGTTATCGGCGTCGAGGTTGGTGACGTGGGCCTGGAGCGGCGCGTCCTCCTCGAAGGCCGGGGCCGGGACGTGCTCCAGGATCGTGGAGAAGAACGGCTCCAGGTTGGTGCTGTCCGCGGGGACGGTGCCGTCCGCCGGCTTGGTCAGCGACGCGATGCCGTCACGGCCGCAGGCGTAGACGATCGGGAACTCGATCTGGTCCTCGTCCGCGTCCAGGTCGAGGAAGAGGTCGTAGGTCTCGTTGACGACCTCGTCGATGCGGGAGTCCGGGCGGTCCGTCTTGTTGATGCACAGGATGACCGGCTTCCGCTGCTGGAGCGCCTTGCGGAGCACGAAGCGGGTCTGCGGCAGCGGGCCCTCGGAGGCGTCGACCAGCAGCACGACGGCGTCCACCATCGACAGACCGCGCTCGACCTCGCCACCGAAGTCGGCGTGGCCGGGGGTGTCGATGATGTTGATCGTGATCGGGTCCCCGCCGTCCTTGGGGTGGTACTTCACCGCCGTGTTCTTGGCGAGGATCGTGATGCCCTTCTCACGCTCCAGGTCGTTCGAGTCCATGACCCGGTCGTCGACGGAGTCGAGCTGGTGCGCGGCGAAGGCACCGGCCTGCTTGAGCATGGCGTCGACGATGGTCGTCTTGCCGTGGTCGACGTGGGCGACGATGGCGACGTTACGAATGTCGTGGCGGGTGGGCATAACTTGCGGCGCTTCTCCCGGGTTGAGGATGGCGTCGCGTACGGTCCGGTACGCGCGCCCGCCGGGCAGATCACGCCACGGCCACTTCCATGGTACGGGGCCGCGCCAGCTTTGGCCGCCGGGGGCCGGTCACAGCAGGCCTGACCTGGGCTTATGTCCCGGGGCTCCGCCCCGGACCCCGGTCCTCAAACGCCGGACGGGCTGTTTTCGAGCCCCGGGAGCGTCAGCGCGCGAAGCCCACGTCCTGGTACCGCGGCGTCGCCAGCCCGAAGGCTCCCGCGTTCACCACCGTCCGCCGCGTGCCCACCAGCTCCGGCCGCTGGTAGAGCGGGATCGAGCCCGCCGCGGCCCAGATACGGGCGTCGGCGCGGGTCACCAGGTCGTGGGAGGCGTCGGCGTCGAGCTCGGTGGAGGCCTGGTCGAAGAGGCGGTCGATCTGGTCGGTGCCGACGCGGGTGTAGTTCTGCTCCACGATCAGCGAGCCGTCGGGCGCGGGCTGCGGCTTGGCGAAGATCGGCCGGGCGTCGGTGGCCGGGTAGGCGCCGGTGGGCCAGCCGTAGAGGGCCAGGTCGAAGTCGCCGGAAGCGATGTGGTCCTTGAAGAAGGAGGCGTCGTCGACCTTGAGGACCTCCGTGCGGATCCCGATCGCGTCCAGCTGGCGGGCGATGCGCTCGCCCACGGCCCGCAGCGGCTCGGCCCCGGCGCCCTTGGGCAGAACGAAGCGGAGGATCAGCTTCTTGCCGTCCTTGTAGCGGGCCGGGGAGGCGCCCGCCTTGTCGCCGGTGTCGAGGGCGCCCTTGCCGTCGCCGGCCGGGCCCTCCTCCTCGTTCCCGGTGGTGTCGTTCTCGTCGGACTCGCTCCCGTCCGGCTCGGAGCTGTCCTCCGCGGCCGGCAGGCTGGGCCTGCTGACCAGGGGGCCGAGGTCCGCGGCCTTCTTCTGCGGGGCGGCGCCGTGCCCCTCCTTCCAGCCCGCGTCCGCGAGCAGCGCCTGTGCGGCCTTGGGGTCCACGGAGCCGATGGCGTCGCTGGTGTCCCGGTACCCCTGCTGGCCGGCGACGAGGACGTGGCTGCCGAGCGGCTGGGCGGGCAGCCCGAGGGGGCCCAGGACGTACTCGGCGATGGCCTTGCGGTCGATGGCCCGGGCGATCGCGCGCCGCACCCGCTCGTCGGCGAGCGGGCCGGAGGTGCCGTTGAGGGCGAGCTGGGTGTAGGCGGGCTCCAGGGAGCGGCGGACGACCAGGCCGCGCAGCGCCGTCACATCGGCGGCGGCGGGCTTGTTCGCGCCGTCCAGGCGGCCCTGGTCCGGCCGGGCGGCGCCCGGAGCGGCGCTGGGGCCGCTGACCGCACGCCCCTTGTCGGACTTCTCCTTCTTGGAGGGGGTGTTCGCCTTGGTGATGCGCTCGGCGGCGCCCGGGGTGATCTCGGCGAGGTCCAGCTTCCCGCTCGCCAGCGCCTCGATGCGCTTGTCCGCCGGCACGGCCCGCAGCACGAGCCGGTCGAGCTTGGCCCGGTCGCCCCACCACCGGGGGTTGCGCACGAGCGTCAGCGTCCCCTGCCTGTCGTCGCGCTCCCCGACCCGGAAGGGGCCGGCGGCGAGCTTGAGCTCCTTGCGCGCGGAGTCGTTGAAGGCGCTTCCGCTGCCCATGACCGACTTCGGGTACAGCGGGGTGAACAGCGAGGCCCAGTCCGCGTAGCTCTTCGCAAAGGTGACCTTGACCTCCTTGTCGTTCGCGCCGCGCTCGACCCGGTCGATGCGCTCGTAACCGGCGTTGCGGGCCGTCCAGTACGCGCTGTCCTTGCCGCGCAGCGCCTTCCACTGGGCCTCGAAATCGGCGGCGGTGATCGCGCTGCCGTCGCTCCACACGGCCTTGGGGTTGAGCTTGTAGACCACCACCTGGCGGGGCTCGCGCCGGCTGACGGAGGCCGAGGCCAGATAGTCGGGGTCGCGCTGCGGGCGGCCCCGGCCGTCCAGGGTGAAGAGGGTGGGCAGGACCGCGCCGGCGACCCGCTGGGCGGCCTCGTCCGCGTCGGCCTGGAAGGTGTTGTACGTCGTGGGCAGCGCGTTCACGGCCCAGTTCAGGGTGCCCTTGTCGGCGACCTTGGCGCGCGGGGCCGCGGCGATGTCCTGCGGGGTGGCCGGGCCGCCGGCCTCGTCGTCCCCCGCGCCGCCGCAGCCGGCCAGGACCGGCAGCGGGAGCAGCAGACCGGCGGTGAACAGCAGGGCGGAGCGGCGCGTACGCGACCGCGTGCGCTGGGACGACATGGGGCTACCTCCGCAGGGGCCGGTCCGGCGTCGTGCACAGACGGCGTCAACTGAAAGCGACGCCTCAGGCGAACGGGCGCCGACACGTCGCCGGTTTAACGCACGCCACCCACCTGGCCGAACGCGGGCACACCCAAAGGGGGCCGCGGCGAATGCGCTCCCGCGAAGGCGCGATCGCGGCGGCTATCTTCCCCTCGAGGGGTGTGACGCGCGACACTCTCAGTCGCATGACCGGGCGCCACCCGCAACCCCCGACGCGGAAGGCCACATCATGTCCGTCAAAGACGAACTGACTGCTGTTCAGCGGTGCCTCGACGACCTCGACCGCGCGATCGGGCGCCTGGAGAAACACCTGGGCAAGGGCGTGCTGGACGTGCGGCGCATCCGCACGGACGCGGGTCATCTGCGCGAGAGCGTCGCCCTGCTCCACGACGGCGGCCCGCCCGCGGAGCGCCCGCACGCCGGCCGGCCCGGCCTGCAGCAGATGGTGCCGGTCCCCGACGCCCCCTACGACGCCTCGCTGTGGCAGGACGTGGACGACGAGGGGCTCGGCTGCCGGGACCGCCGCGCGCCCTGACCGCCCCCGCGCAGCGGCGAGACCTACCGTCCCACTCCTGACCGGAGTCCCCCTTGGCCACTGGTACCGAACCCGACGTATCCGCCGCCGACGCGGGGGATCCCGCCGCGCGCGGCGTCCACCACGCCACGCGCGCCGCGATCCCGGCCCGCCATCTGCGGGCCGACCGCTGGTGGCTGCAGCCCGCCGCCACGGCCGCCGGACTGCTGGCGTTCATCGTCTACTCCACCTGGCGCGCGTTCGCCGGTGACGACTACTACGCCGCCCCCTACGTCTCGCCGTTCTACTCGCCCTGTCTGGCGGAGAACTGCGCGGAGATGCCGGGCGGCGCGGACTGGGAGATCGTCGGCTCGTGGTGGGGGCTCTCGCCCGCACTGCTGGTGCTGATCTTCCCGCTGGGCTTCCGGCTCACCTGCTACTACTACCGCAAGGCCTACTACCGGGGCTTCTGGGCCTCTCCCCCGGCCTGCGCGGTGCCCGAGCCGCACGCCAAGTACACCGGCGAGAGCCGCTTCCCGCTGGTGCTGCAGAACGTCCACCGCTACTTCTTCTACTTCGCGGTGCTGGTCGCGGGCATCCTCACCTACGACGCCGCCCTGGGCTTCCGCGACGAGGACGGCGCCTGGGGACACATGGGCCTGGGCACGCTCGTCCTGCTCGCCAACATCGCGCTGATCTGGGCGTACACCCTCTCCTGCCACTCCTGCCGGCACATCGTGGGCGGACGGCTGCGCAACTTCTCCAAGCACCCGGTCCGCTACCGCATGTGGGGCTGGGTGAGCGTGCTCAACGCCCGCCACATGCAGCTGGCCTGGGCATCGCTGGTGAGCGTGGCGGTCGCCGACTTCTACGTGTACCTGGTCGCCAGCGGCGCCTTCGACGATCCGCGCTTCTTCTAGGAGAGGGACCCTTTTCGATGACACGGGTGGACCGGCAGTCCTGGGACGTGGTCGTGGTGGGCGCCGGAGGCGCCGGGCTGCGCGCCGCCATCGAGGCGCGCGAGCAGGGGCTGCGCTGCGCGGTCATCTGCAAGTCGCTGTTCGGCAAGGCCCATACGGTCATGGCGGAGGGCGGCATCGCCGCCTCCATGGGCAACGTCAACCACAACGACAACTGGCAGGTGCACTTCCGCGACACCATGCGCGGCGGCAAGTTCCTCAACAACTGGCGGATGGCCGAGCTGCACGCGCAGGAGGCCCCGGACCGGGTCTGGGAGCTGGAGACGTGGGGCGCGGTCTTCGACCGCACCTCCGACGGGAAGATCTCGCAGCGCAACTTCGGCGGCCACGAGTACCCGCGCCTGGCGCACGTGGGCGACCGTACGGGCCTGGAGCTCATCCGCACGCTCCAGCAGAAGATCGTCTCCCTGCAGCAGGAGGACCACCGCCAGTACGGCGACTACGAGTCGCGGCTGAAGGTCTTTCAGGAGTGCACCGTCACCCGGGTGCTGAAGGACGGCAGACGTGTCAGCGGCGTCTTCGGCTACGAACGCGAGTCGGGGCGCTTCTTCGTCATCGAGGCCCCGGCCGTGGTGCTGGCCACGGGCGGCATCGGCAAGTCCTTCAAGGTGACCTCCAACTCCTGGGAGTACACCGGCGACGGGCACGCGCTGGCCCTGCTGGCCGGGGCCCGCCTGGTGAACATGGAGTTCGTGCAGTTCCACCCCACGGGCATGGTCTGGCCGCCGTCCGTCAAGGGCATCCTGGTCACCGAGTCCGTGCGCGGCGACGGCGGGGTGCTGCGCAACAGCGACGGCAAGCGGTTCATGTTCGACTACGTCCCGGACGTCTTCAAGGAGAAGTACGCCGAGTCCGAGGCCGAGGGCGACCGCTGGTACACCGACCCGGACAACAACCGGCGCCCGCCCGAGCTGCTCCCCCGCGACGAGGTGGCCCGCGCCATCAACTCCGAGGTCAAGGCAGGCCGGGGCTCGCCGCACGGCGGGGTCTTCCTCGACGTCTCCACCCGGATGCCGGCCGAGCTGATCAAGCAGAAGCTGCCGTCGATGCACCACCAGTTCAAGGAGCTGGCGGACGTGGACATCACGGCCGAGCCGATGGAGGTCGGCCCCACCTGCCACTACGTGATGGGCGGCATCGAGGTCGACCCGGACACCGCCGCCGCGGCCGGGGTGCCCGGGCTCTTCGCGGCGGGCGAGGTCGCGGGCGGCATGCACGGCTCCAACCGGCTCGGCGGCAATTCCCTGTCCGACCTGCTGGTCTTCGGCCGGCGCGCCGGGCTGTACGCGGCCCGGTACGCGGCCGGCTTCGCCACCGGCGCGGCGCCGGCCGTCTCGGACGCGGACGTCGAGCTGGCGGAGGCGGAGGCACTGCGGCCGTTCGGCGCCGAGGGCGGGGAGGCGAGCGGGGACGGGGCGGCGCCCGAGAACCCGTACACCCTGCACCAGGAGCTGCAGCAGGCCATGGGCGACCTGGTCGGCATCATCCGCCGGGCCGGCGAGATGGAGGAGGCGCTGCACCGCCTGGCGGGGCTGCGCGCCCGGGCCCGGCGGGCCGGGGTGGAGGGGCACCGGCAGTTCAATCCCGGCTGGCACCTGGCCCTGGACCTGCGCAACATGCTGCTGGTCAGCGAGTGCGTGGCGCGGGCGGCCCTGGAGCGCACGGAGAGCCGGGGCGGGCACACGCGCGACGACCACCCGGGGATGGACCGGCGGTGGCGGCGGGTGCACCTGGTGTGCCGGCTGGCGGACGAGTCCACGCAGCCCGCCGTGACGGACTCCGCGCTCGGGCTGGTCCGGCTGGAGCGGCTGGAGACGCCGCCGATCCGGGCCGATCTGCTGGCGCTCTTCGAGAAGGAAGAGCTGACGAAGTACCTGACGGACGAGGAGCTCACGTCATGAGTTATCAGGCCCGCTTCAAGGTGTGGCGGGGCGATGCGGACGGCGGCGGCCTCGTCGACTACGAGGTGGCCGTCAACGAGGGCGAGGTCGTCCTCGACATCATCCACCGCCTGCAGGCCACCGCCGCCCCCGACCTGGCCGTCCGCTGGAACTGCAAGGCCGGCAAGTGCGGTTCGTGCAGCGCCGAGATCAACGGGCGGCCGCGGCTGATGTGCATGACCCGGATGTCGGTCTTCGACCCCGCCGAGACGATCACGGTCACCCCGATGCGGGCCTTCCCGGTCATGCGGGACCTGGTGACGGACGTGGCGTACAACTACGCCAAGGCGCGCGAGGTCCCCGCGTTCGTCCCGCCCGCCGAGCTGGGCCCCGGGCAGTACCGGATGCACCAGGAGGACGTGGACCGGGTGCAGGAGTTCCGCAAGTGCATCGAGTGCTTCCTGTGCCAGGACACCTGCCATGTGGTCCGCGACCACGAGGAGAACAAGAAGGCCTTCGCCGGGCCGCGCTTCCTGATGCGCGTGGCCGAGCTGGACATGCACCCGCTCGACGCGGCCGACGAGGCGGGCGTCGACCGCAGGCGCGGCGCGCGCGAGGACCACGGGCTGGGGTACTGCAACATCACCAAGTGCTGCACGGAGGTCTGCCCCGAGCACATCAAGATCACGGACAATGCGCTGATCCCGCTGAAGGAGCGGGTGGTCGACCGCTCGTACGACCCGCTGGTCTGGCTGGGGAACAAGATCCGCCGCCGGGGAGCGTAGCGGGGGCGCGGCGGGGAGCGCGGAACCCGGGGAGCGCAGCGCCCCGGGGGCGTCGTTCCCGGTGAGCGTGGCGGCCGGGGCGTCATGGAACGGGCGTGAACACGCTCCGTAGAACAACGCTCCCTCCCGGTAGCGGATCGGCCAATCCGGTCATACGCTCCAAAACGTGACGCGGCTTTCGTGGTGGTGGGGGCCGAGGGCGCCGAGCTGGGCCTTGGTCAGCGCCCTCCTCGCGCTGGGCGCCTTCCTGCTCCCCACCACGCCCGCCGCACGCGCCGACACGCCCCTCGACCTGGACGCCTCGGGCCGCATCACCGACACCGTCGGCGCCCTCGGACGCCGCCGCCACCAGGTCGAGGCCGCGCTCGAACGGCTGAACGCCTCCCACCATGTCCAGCTGTACGTCACCTACGTGCGCGACTTCTCCGGCAGGCCCGGCCGCGGCTGGGCCGACGCCACCGCCGACCGCAACGGCCTGGGCCCGCACGACGTGCTCCTGGCCATCGCCACGCATTCGCGCCAGTACGCCGTCTCCGCCGACAAGGAGTCCGGTTTCCGCAAGGGCCAGCTCAAGGAGGTCGCCACCACGGCCATCGAGCCCGCCCTCAAGCAGCACGACTGGGCCGGTGCGGCCGTCGGCGCCGCTGACGGCTACCGGGCCGTCCTCCAGGGCGAGGCGGTGCGCACCCCCGTCATCCGGCCCGGCAGCGTCGATCCCGGCGGCGACGGCCTCGTCCCCGGCCAGCGGGACGTCTGGCTGCCGGTCGCCGGGGGCATCGCGCTGTGCATGGCCGCGCTGTACGTGTGCTCCCGGCGCGCCCGCGGGGCACGGCGGCGCCGGGCCGGGGCGCGCGAGGGCCCGGTCCTCGTCGCCACGACGACCCAGCCGGGGCTCGCCCGCATGGCCCAGCCGCTGACCCCGCTGCCCGACCTGGCCGCGGAGGCGGCGGTGAACCTCGTGTGCACGGACGACGCCGTGCGCACCAGCGCCGAGGAACTGGTCTTCGCGACCGCCCAGTTGGGCGAGGAGGCCACCCGGCCCTTCGCGGAGGCCGTGGACTGGGCCCGGGGCGAGCTGGCCGACGCCTTCCGGCTGCGCCAGCAGCTGGACGACGCGCCCTTCGAGGACAAGGACATACGACGCCACCTGCTGGACGAGATCTGCTCGCGCTGTACCAGCGCCAACCGGCGCCTGGACGCCGAGTCCGAGGCCTTCGACCGGCTGCGCGATCTCAAGGCCAACGCCACGCTGATCCTCGCCCAGGCCGAGGCGACGGCCCGCACCATCGAGCCGCGCGTGGCCACCGCCGAGGCGGCGCTCGCCGCGCTCGCCCCCTACCGGCCCGACGCCGCCCTGGCCCCGGTCGTCGCCCATCCCGGCGAGGCCCGTGACCGGCTCGCCTTCGCCGACACCGCCCTCGTCGAGGCCCACGCCGCCCTCACCACGGGCGACACCGACCACGCGGCGGTCTCCCTGCGCGCCGCCGAGGCGGCCCTCTCCCAGGCCCGCATCCTCACCGCCGCCGCACTGCGGCACGCGCACGCCCTGACCACGACCACCCCGGCCGGGTCCGGGCCCACGGCTCTGGCGGGGCGCGCGGTCCTCGCCGCGCGGGCGGAGGTGGCGGAGGCGCGCGACTACATCACCACCCACCGGGGGGCGATCGGCTGCCGCGCCCGCACCCGGCTCGCCGAGGCGGAGCGGCGCCTGGCGCTGGCCACGGAGGCCTCGGCCTTCGAGGAGGCGACGCGGGCCGCCGAGCTCGCGCGTGAGGCGCGCGCCGTGGCCGAGGCCAACGTCATGGACTACGGGGCGCCGACGACGCCGCATCCGACGCGGATCCTGGGCGGGGCCCTGCTGGGCGGCATCATCCTGGCGGGCCTGCTGCCGGCGACGTTCGGCGGCGGGGGCACCCGGGGGCGGCTGGCGGGCTGAGCCGTGGCCGGGCCCCGCCCCGGCCACGGTCAGTACAGGCTCAGCAGCGCCTCCACCGCGTCCGGAGCGGGCGAGCCCTCCTCCGGCAGCCCCAGCTCGAACCAGACCGTCTTGCCGTGCGGCGTGCGGCGGCTTCCCCAGGCGGCGCTGAGCAGGCCCACCAGCTGCAGCCCCCGCCCGCCCTCGTCCGTGTCGCGCGCCCGGCGCCGCCGCGGCTGGACGTGGCCGCCGTCCCAGACCTCGCAGACCAGGGTGCGGTCCAGCAGCAGGCGCAGCCGGATCTCGCCCTCGCCGTACCGCAGGGCGTTGGTGACCAGCTCGCTGACCAGCAGCTCGGTGGTGTCGATCAGGTCGGTCAGCTCCCAGGACTCCAGCTGGTCGCGGGCCAGCTCGCGGGCCCGGGCCACCGAGCGCGGCTCGGGCGGCAGGGTCCAGTCGCCGACACAGCCGGGCCGCAGGCCCCGCAGGCGGGCCATCAGCAGGGCGATGTCGTCCTCGCCGTGGTGGGTGTCCAGGGCGCTCAGGACGTGGTCGCAGACGTCCTCCAGCGGCCTCTCGGGGTCGGAGAGGGCGTCGCGGAAGGCCTGGAGGCCCTCGTCCAGCGGATGGTCGCGCGACTCGACGAGGCCGTCGGTGTAGAGGGCCAGCAGCGCGCCGTCCGGGAGCTCGACCTCGGTCTCCTCGAAGGGCTCGCCGCCGACGCCCAGCGGCATGCCGGGCGGCACCTCCAGGAGCATCGCGGGCTCGCCCGCCTCGACCAGCACCGGCGGCAGGTGGCCGGCGTTGGCGACCGTGCAGCGCCGGGTGACGGGGTCGTAGACGGCGTAGACGCAGGTCGCCAGGTAGACCTCGGAGAGGTCGGCCGGGCGGACGCTGCCGCGCACGCCGCGCGAGGCGGACTGCTTGCCGCCGGGCCGGCCCAGGCCGTGGGCGATCTCGTCGAGGGCGGAGAGCACCTCGGCGGGCTCGAGGTCGAGCATGGCCAGGGTACGGACGGCCGTGCGCAGCTCGCCCATGGCGACGGCGGCCCGCAGGCCGCGGCCCATGACGTCCCCGACGACGAGTGCCGTGCGGTGCCCGGGCAGCTCGATGACGTCGAACCAGTCGCCGCCCACCTCGGTGGCGGCGTTGCCGGGCAGGTAGCGGCAGGCGATGTCGACGCCGGCGGCCTCCGGGTCGCCGGGGGGCAGCAGGCTGCGCTGGAGGATCAGGGCCCGCTCGTGCTCGCGCCGGTAGAGGCGGGCGTTGTCGATGCAGACCGCGGCCCGGGCGGCGAGCTCGACGGCGAGGGCGGTGTCCCGCTCCCCGAAGGGCTCGCTGCCCTTGGTCCGGGAGAACTGGGCGAGCCCCACCACGGTGTCGCGCGCCACCATCGGCACGGCGAGGGTGGACTGCACGACCGCGCCCAGCTCGGAGCCGCCCTCGTCGTTCTCGCGGCCGGGGACGACCTGGACGTGGGCCGTGCGCAGCGCCTGGGCGCACGGGGAGTGGAAGGGGTAGCGGTGCACCTCGCCGACCTGGATGGGCTTGTCGTCGGGGTCGACCGGCGCCCCGGAGACGGCGCTGGAGTAGGCCACGCGGCGCAGCTCCGCGCTGCCGTCGGCCAGGCCCGGCGGCGCCTCGTCGCCGACGAGCAGGCCCTGGTAGAGGTCGACGGAGGCCAGGTCGCAGAACTGCGGCACGGCGACGTCGAGGAGCTCGCGCGCGGTGGTCTCGAGGTCGAGGGAGTTGCCGATGCGGGCGCCGGCCTCGTTGAGCAGCGCCAGGTTGCGCCGTACGCCCGCGGCCTCGCGCTCGGCGCGGCGGCGGCCGGTGATGTCGGTGGCGATGGCGGCGACGCCGATGGGGCGTCCGCTGCCGCTGTGCAGCCGGTAGAGCGAGACCGACCAGCGCCGCCGCTCGGAGTGGCCCGGCACGGTGCCGACGAGCTGGATGTCCGTCATCTGCTTGCCGGTGTCGAGGACTTGGCGCAGGGCGGCGGTCAGCCGGTCGGCCTCGGTGCGGGGCAGGAAGTCGTGCGGGGTGCGGCCGCGGTGCCAGGAGGCGGGGCGGCCGAAAGTCTGGGCGAAACTCTCGTTGACGCGCAGCAGGGTCAGGTCGGTACCGAAGAAGAAGAAGCCGAGCGGAGATTGGCCGAAAACGGCTTCCGAAGCGGCGATGTCCGTCTCTATTCCCCGCAGCGCCCGGACGTCGACGGCGACGCAGAGCGCGGCGCGGTCGCCGTCGCTGTTCTCACTGGGCATCACATAGATCTCGGCGAGGCCGGGTTGGCCGCCGTCCCGCTGGTAGGGGACGAGGCCGGTCCAGGCGCGGCCGTCGAGGCCGCCCTCGGCGAGGAAGGGCACGGTGGGGCGGCGGGGCCCGGTGCGCGCGTCGACGGCGGCGAAGACCTCCGCGGGGTCCTTGCCGAGGGCATGACGGGCCGCTATCCCGAACAACTCGCTCGCCCGTTCGCTCCACTGCTCGATCCGGCCGTCGGAGCCCAGGGAGAACGACGCCACGCGGATGTAGTCGTAGAGAGAGCCGGGCGGACTGTTCTGCCACAGCGAGGTGGCGTCCGTACCCTCTGACCTGCCCGCGGTACCCGCTGGCTTTTCGCTCACGTGCCCGTCCCCTCCGGCTCATGTGCTCGCACCGGCATCAGAAGGCCGAGTATCCAGCACAGGGGCCCTTCGGAACACGGACTTCACGATCACAGCACGGTCTCAACCCGCTATGTCTCCTCCCCGGGTTACTAACCGGGCAGGCTCAGCTCGAACCACACCGTCTTGCCGGTGTTGCCCGGTCGGGTTCCCCAGCGTCTGGAGGCCAATGCCACCAGTTGCAGTCCGCGTCCGCCCTCGTCGTCGGCGTCGGCCACGCGTTCGCGGGGCGGGTCGGGCAGCGGGTCGGAGACCTCGACGAGGAGCGTGGGGCCCGCATGGGAGTACATGCGCACGCCGATGGGCCCGCTGGCGTACCGCAGGGAGTTGGTGACGAGCTCGCTGACGAGCAGGACCGTCACATCGGTGACGGCCTCCAGGCCCCACTCGCGCAGGGTGTCGCGGACGAGGGTGCGCGCGGTCCGTACGGCGCCGGCCTCGGCGGGGAAGCTCCACTCGGCGAAGCCGGGCGTCCATGCCAGGGTCCCTGCGCTGTCACTCACGCCGACCACTTCCCAGAAGGCTGTCGACCCCACCCCGGCATGTCCGGCTTTGGGGATAATAATCAGCACATACCCGGTATAGGGGTCGACCTATCTTCCCGCCGGGGGCCTGTCCGCCGCGAAGGGCGCATTCGGCGTACGCGGGGTGTTCGCGAGGTGCGTGGGGCGCAGCTCAGCGCGGGCCCGGAGGGGTGACGTCCGCCTCAGCGAGGAGCCGTGCGGCCTGGGCCACCGCGGGACGGTCCTGGTCGAGCCAGTCGACGTCGTCGACGCGGTCGGGGGTGAGCCAGCGCAGCTCGTCGTGGTCCTCGAGGGGGCGGGGCTCGCCCGCCAGCAGTCGCGCCGTCCAGACCTGGAGGACGTAGCCGGGCTTCAGCGGCCACTCGCCCTCGAGGCGCTCCAGCGGCTCGGCCTCGATGCCGAGCTCCTCGCGCAGCTCCCGTACGAGCGCCTCGCGGGGTGTCTCGCCGGGTTCCATCTTGCCGCCCGGCAGCTCCCAGCGGCCGGCCAGCTCGGGCGGGGCGCTGCGCCGCGCGGCCAGCAGCCACCCCTGGTGAAACACCGCTCCGCCCACCACCATGCGCACCGTCGTCATGAGGGGAAAGCCTACGTCCCGGCGCCCGCCGGGGAGGGACCCGGGACGGCGCCGGGCCTGGGAAGGCGCCGCCCCGGGGGCGCAAACCAGGGGAGGCCGTGCGCCTGTGCGCTCCGGCCTCCCCTGGAAGCGGCTAGGAGACCGCCCGGCCGACCCGCTCGACTATGTAGAGCTGCTGGCGGCCGTGGGCGTCCAGCCGGTCGGCCACGCGCTCGGCCTCCGTTCTGGTGGCGTAGCGCCCGACGCGGTAGCGGTTGCCGTTCTCGTCCTGGCGGATCACCAGCCAGGGCAGGACCGGTCCGGTGTCAGTCATCGCTCCTGCCCTCCCGCCGTCGCCGCGCGCACCGGCGCACGCCCTTCGGTGACTTCCGAAGAAACCGCAGTCCGCATATGCCCGAGCGTACGCCCGGACTTTACGCAGCGGATATGGGTTTTCACGAAGAGGTACGCATTCGGCCACCCGTGAGGGTTACTTGGCCGGGGTGAGCTCCGCTTCCTCGGCCTCGTCGGCCGCGTGGGCCTCCGTCATTTCCTTCTCGACCTGAACAAGCGTCGGGTTGCGCCACGCGCTGCTCACGCCCCACGCGTAGAAGGCCAGTGCGATCAGGACAACCACGACGATGTCCCAGCCCGGGGCGAGGTAGCCCTTGCCGCCGAACTCGGTGCCGCCGGCCCAGGAGACGAACGCCATGACCAGCAGGTAGGTCACCATCCAGGCGCCGGCCTGCAGGTGCGGCTTGAGCTCGGCCCACGGCTTGCGCAGCTCGTACCAGGCCCAGATCGGCAGGCCGATGGCCATGATGAAGATGACCTTGCCCGTCAGCGGCCAGCGGGCCCAGTACATGACCAGCGAGCCGAAGATCATCGCGATGGGGGCGATGACCGGCATGGCCTTCAGTTTGACCGGGCGCTTCATGTCGGGCGCGATGCGGCGCAGCGACATCACGGCGACGGGGCCGGTGATGTACGAGATGACGGTGGCGACACCGACGATCTCGGCGATCGAGCCCCAGCCGCGGAAGACGGCGAGGAAGACGAAGGAGATCGCCAGGTTGAGCAGCAGGGCCGGCTTCGGGACACCGGTCTTGGGGTCGACCTTGCCGAAGACCTTCGGCAGGTGGCCGTTCTCCTGGACGCCGTGGATCATGCGCGAGGTGGTGGCCGCGTAGATCATGCCGGTGCCGGACGGGGAGATGAAGGCGTCCGCGTACAGCAGCAGCGCCAGCCAGTTCAGGCCCCAGGTGATGGAGAGGTCCGCGAGCGGGGACTTGTAGGCCAGGGTGTTCCAGCCGCCGGAGAGGTCCGCGGCGGGCACGGCCATCAGGAAGGCGACCTGCAGCGCGATGTAGATGACCAGCGCGATCAGGATGGAGCCGACGACGGCCTTCGGCAGCGACTTGCCGGGGTTGCGGGCCTCGGCGGCCATGTTGAGCGGCGACTGGAAGCCGTTGAAGGCCCAGACGATGCCCGCGACGGCGACGGCGCTGAAGACGGCGCTCCAGCCGTTGGGGGCGAAGCCGCCGTGGGCGGAACCGACGTTGCTGGTGTCGAAGTGCGCGAAGACCAGCGCGGCCGCGGTCAGCGCCGGGACGACGACCTTGAACACGGTGATCGCGTTGTTCGTCTTGGCGAACAGGGTGATCGCGAACCAGTTCAGGAAGAAGTAGAAGACCACCAGGACGCTCGCGGCGGCGAGGCCGGTGCCGGTGAGCTCCTTGCCGTCGAAGAGCTTGCCCGCCCAGTCGAACTTCCACGAGCTCATGTACTGGATCGAAGCGGTCGCCTCACCGGGAATGACGGAGACGATCGCGATCCAGTTGGCCCAGGCGGCCATGTAGCCGGCCAGCGAGCCGTGCGAGAACTGTCCGTAGCGGACCATGCCGCCGGCCTTGGGGAACATCGAGCCGAGCTCGGTGTACGTCAGGGCGATGGTCAGTGCCACGATCGCGCCGATGACCCAGGCGAAGATGGCGGCGGGGCCGGCCAGGACGGCGGCACGCTCGGCACCGAACAGCCAGCCGGAGCCGATGATCGACCCAAGCCCGACGGCGGTCAGCGCCGTCGTGCCGAGGGTCCGGCGGTAATTCGAGTGGGAACCCTGTTCGGTGCTCAAACCCCGGATCTCCTTTTCTTTCTACTCCCTCACGGGCGGGACACAAACCGCGCCATCGTACGAGCGATTTGGCCGAGTTGGTTCCGCCAAAAGCCCCTGACCTGGGACTATGTGAGGTTTGCAACATCCAAGTCGCCCTCTTGACAACAGGGCGAAATGGGGCAAAGTGCACAGTTCCTACCCGCTGGTATGAACCAGCGGGCAGGGTTTCCGGGGTCCTGTGCAACTGACTTCCGCGTCAGTTCATACGCGGTTCACGGCTACTTCACCGGCAGGTGGTAAGCGACGCGATAGCGCTCGGCGAGCATCACCACGTCGGCGGTCTCGACCGGGCAGCCGCCCGCGCAGTACGTCCGCGAGACCACCAGCACGACATGCCCGGGGACCCCGCCGAGGGCGAGGGTCTCCTCGGCCAGCCCGGGGCGCGCGCTGACCTCCTCGGTGACGTTGTCCACGATCAGGTCGATGGCGGCCATCCGCTCGACCACCCCCCGCCCGGCCAGCGGCCCTTCCTCCGGCAGCATCACGGGCGTACGGCCGGTGAGGGCGAGGGGCTCCCAGGAGGTGGAGAGCATGCACGGCTCCCCCACCGAGCGGAAGAGGTAGTCGGTCCGCATCACCCGGTCGCCGGGCGCGATCCGCAGCCGCCGCGCGGTGGCGGTGTCGGCGGGCCCCTGCTCGCTGCGGGACTCCCAGGTGCCCTTCACCCGGTCGTCCGCCTGCTCCTGCCGGAACGGCGTGGACTCCCCCACCGCCCGGTACCCCGTACGCACCAGGGCCCGCGGCACGGGCTGCTCGCGCACATACGTCCCGGACCCGGAGCGGCCCTCGACGAGCCCCTCGGCCATCAGGACCTTGCGGGCCTCCAGGGCCACGGTGTCGGAGACTCCGTACTGCTCCCGGATGCGCGCCTGGGAGGGGAGCCGGGTGTGCGGCGGCAGCTCGCCGGCGACGATTTTCTGGCGGAGATCGCCGGCGACGCGAAGGTATGCGGGCTGGTCACCGAAGGCCACGTCCACTCCCAAGGGGTTGACAGTCCGCAACAGCTTGGCAACCGTAGGTTGTGATCCGCAACTCTAGGCCAAGGAATCACCGGATGTGGTGAACGGCAGCTCAGGCCCGTGCGACCGAGATCCACCGGGCACATGCGACCCGCACACACCGGCGGCAAATCCGCATCTATGCAAAAACCCGGGCGCGTCGCCCAGAGCGCTCCCTCGCCGGTGACAAAAGGCGATCTCATGGTCCGCACCCGGCCGAATGGCTACGGTTGAGCCATGACCGCACTGCCCGACTGGATGATTCCGCCCCGTCCCGAGGGCTGGTTCGCGGAGGATCTGGACCGCCTCCCGGAAGCGCCTCGCCACACCGAGTTATTCGACGGAGCCCTCGTCTTCAGGCTGTTCCCGCAGCGGTGGTGGCACAGCCACCTCGTCACCTCTCTCACCGTCGCACTCACGCGTCAGGCCCCGCCGGGCTTCGAGGTGGAGTGTGAGATGACCATGCGGCTCGATGACCGCAATCGGCCGGAGCCCGACCTCGTGGTGACCACGGCCCCCTACGCCCCCGACCGCACCTGGTTCGCGCCCGAAGAGATCCAGCTCGTCGTCGAGGTCGTCTCGCCCGAATCCGCGCACCGCGACCGCACGGTCAAGCTCCGCAAGTACGCGCAAGCCGGGATCCCGCACTACTGGTGCATCGAGGAGGAGGACGGCGCTCCCCTCGTCCACGTCTACGAGCTGGACGAGCCGACCGGGGCCTACGCGCCCGCCGGGATCTTCCGCCACGCCCTTCGGCGACCCGTTCCGTTCGAGGTCGCCATCGACCTGGACAAGCTCACGCCGCGCGGCTGAACCGGATACGGGAACGCGAAGGGGCCGCACTCGCGCGAGTACGGCCCCTGTCTGCTGTCTGTGCGAGCGCGCGTCAGACGTTGAAGCGGAACTCCACCACGTCGCCGTCCGCCATCACGTACTCCTTGCCCTCCATGCGCGCCTTGCCGGCGGCGCGGGCCTCGGCGACGGAGCCGGTGGCGACCAGGTCGTCGAAGGAGATGACCTCGGCCTTGATGAAGCCCTTCTGGAAGTCGGTGTGGATCACACCGGCCGCCTCGGGGGCCGTGGCGCCCTTCTTGATGGTCCAGGCGCGGGTCTCCTTGGGACCGGCGGTGAGGTAGGTCTGCAGGCCCAGGGTGTCGAAGCCGACGCGGCCCAGGGTGGCCAGGCCGGGCTCGTCCTGGCCCATGGACTGCAGGAGCTCCAGCGCCTCCTCGTCGTCCAGCTCGATGAGCTCGGACTCGATCTTGGCGTTGAGGAAGATGGCCTCGGCCGGGGCGACCAGCGCGCGCTGCTCGTTCTTGAAGTCCTCGTCGACCAGCTCGTCCTCGTCCACGTTGAAGACGTAGAGGAAGGGCTTGGTGGTGAGCAGGTGCAGCTCGTGCAGCAGGTCACCGCGCTCGGTGCCCTTGGTGATGCCCGCGGAGAACAGGGTCTGGCCCGACTCCAGGATGCCCTTCGCCTCCTCGACGGCGGCGAGGACGGCGACCTTCTCCTTCTGGAGGCGCGACTCCTTGGTCAGGCGCGGCACCGCCTTCTCGACCGACTGCAGGTCGGCGAGGATCAGCTCGGTGTTGATGGTCTCGATGTCGTCCTTGGGCGAGACCTTGCCGTCGACGTGGACGACGTTCTCGTCCTTGAAGGCTCGGATGACCTGGCAGATCGCATCCGACTCGCGGATGTTCGCGAGGAACTTGTTGCCCAGGCCCTCGCCCTCGGAGGCGCCGCGCACGATGCCGGCGATGTCGACGAAGTCGACCGTGGCGGGGAGGATCTTCTGCGAGCCGAAGATCTCCGCCAGCTTGGCCAGGCGGGGGTCCGGCACGCCGACGACGCCCACGTTGGGCTCGATGGTGGCGAACGGGTAGTTGGCCGCCAGCACGTCGTTCTTGGTCAGGGCGTTGAACAGGGTCGACTTGCCGACATTGGGCAGACCGACGATTCCGATCGTGAGCGACACGTGGCGACTTCCCGTAGTTCCCGTAGTAGCGAGGGTTCCGCGCCCCGTGACGCGCCCGGTCATCCAGTCTACGGGTCCCGCCCCCGCACCCGCCCCGGACGGAGGATTCCTCGAACGCATGGCCAAGGTGGCCCAAACGGCGTGTCCAACCCCGGATTCCGCGTCCGTGCCCGCCTAGTTTGGTCGGGTGGAGCAACCCAGCACGCGTATGCCGCAGCGCAAGGTCCGCCGTGGGTCCCCCGTGCCCCGTCCCGCCGCGCCCGTCGGGCAGCGCGAGGGGAGCGCCTTCCGGCGGCCGCGCCCCGGCCGCCTGGAGCCGCCGCTCCGCCGCCTGCCGGCGGCCCGCCTGACGGGCCTGGGCAGCGGGCTGCTCACCGCCCTGGCCATGCTCTCGGTCGGCTATCTGGACGCCACGCTGGTGGGCGGCAGCGCCAGGGTGTACGGGGTGTTCTTCCTGCTCGGCAGCGCCGCCTGCGCGCTGTGGGTGCGACCGGCCGAGCTGATGACCGCGCCCGTGAGCGTGCCCATCGCCTTCGCGGTGGGCTTGGTGCCGCTCAGCGACGGCACGGGCGGCTTCGGCGGCCGGGTGATGAGCCTGATCACACTGCTGTCCCTGAACGCCGGATGGCTCTACGCGGGCACGCTGCTGGCCGCACTGATCGCCCTCGTCCGCAGGATCATGCTGATCAGGTCGCGGCGACGGGCCCGGAACCGGCTGCGGCAGCGGCCATCGCGGCCCCCACGATCCCCGCGTTGTTCTCCAGCTGAGCGGGGACGATTTCGGCGCTGACGCCCTCGATCAGCGGCAGGAACTTCTCCGCCTTCCGGCTGACGCCGCCGCCGATCACGAACAGCTCGGGCGAGAAGAGCATCTCCACATGGGCCAGGTACCGCCCGACCCGTTTGGCCCAGCGGCTCCAGCTGAGGTCCTCGCTCTCCTTGGCCCGGGTGGAGGCGCGCCGCTCCGCGTCGTGGCCCTGCAGCTCCAGATGGCCCAGCTCGGTGTTGGGCACCAGCCGGCCGCCGGTGAAGACCGCGCTGCCGATGCCCGTGCCGAAGGTCAGCACGATCACCGTGCCCGTACGGCCCCGGCCGGCGCCGAAGGTCATCTCGGCCAGCCCGGCGGCGTCCGCGTCGTTGAGCACGGTCACCGGCGCGCCGATGCGCCCGCCGATCAGCGCGGCCGCGTCCTGGCCGATCCAGCCCTTGTCGACATTGGCGGCCGTACGGGTCGTTCCGCCGACGACCACGCCAGGGAAGGTCGCCCCGACCGGCCCGGACGGCCGGCCGAAGTGCTCGACCACCTGCCGGACGCAGTCGGCGACCGCGTCCGGGGTGGCGGGATGCGGGGTGAGCACCTTGAAGCGCTCCTGCGCGATCTCGCCGCGCTCCAGGTCCACCGGAGCGCCCTTGATGCCCGATCCGCCGATGTCCACGCCGAATACGTTCATACCGCCACGCTACGGGCTGAGCGCGACCGTCACCCCTCGGATCGCGTCATCCCTCGGACGACGTACCGGCGAGCCCGGCGGCCTCGGCCCGCAGGTCGCGGCGGAGCTCCTTGGGCAGGGAGAAGGTGATCGACTCCTCGGCGGCCTTGACCAGCTCGACGTCCTCGAAGCCGCGCTGCGCCAGCCACTCCAGCACGCCCTCGACGAGGATCTCCGGCACCGAGGCGCCCGAGGTCACACCGACGGTGGACACGCCCTCCAGCCAGGCCTCGTCGATCTCCTCGGCGTAGTCGACGAGGTACGAGGTGCGGGCGCCGGCGCCCAGGGCCACCTCGACGAGGCGGACGGAGTTCGAGGAGTTCTTGGAGCCGACGACGATGACGAGGTCGGCCTCGGCGCCCATCTGCTTGACGGCGATCTGACGGTTCTGCGTGGCGTAGCAGATGTCGTCGCTGGGCGGGGAGAGCAGGTTCGGGAAGCGGCCCTTGAGGGCGTCGACGGTCTCCATCGTCTCGTCGACGGACAGCGTGGTCTGCGACAGCCACACGACCTTGTTCTCGTCGCGGACCTCGACCTTGGCGACGTCGTCCGGGCCGTCGACGATGGTGATGTGGTCGGGCGCCTCGCCGCTGGTGCCGATGACCTCTTCGTGGCCCTCGTGGCCGATCAGGAGGATGTCGTAGTCCTCCTTGGCGAAGCGGACGGCTTCCTTGTGCACCTTGGTCACCAGGGGACACGTGGCGTCGATCGTCGCGAGCTTGCCCCGCCGCGCCTCCTCGTGCACCACCGGCGCGACGCCGTGGGCGGAGAACATGACGATGTTGCCCTCGGGCACTTCCTCCGTCCGGTCGACGAAGATCGCGCCCTTCTTCTCCAGCGTCTTGACCACGTACTTGTTGTGGACGATCTCGTGCCGTACGTAGACGGGAGCGCCGTACTGCTCGAGCGCCTTCTCGACGGCGATCACGGCACGGTCCACGCCCGCGCAGTAGCCACGAGGGGCGGCGAGCAGGACCTTACGGGCGGGCGTAGCAGTCATGCCGTCCATCGTAAGGGCCCGGCCGCACCGGCGTGGCCCGGCCACCGCCCGGTGCGGCCGCCCGAATACTGGCCCCATGCCCACACCACCCCCGGTCGGCGGCAACGGCACCCTCCGTCGCACCCTCACCTTCCGCGACCTGGTCGTCTACGGCCTGTTGTTCATCGCCCCCATGGCCCCGGTGGGCGTCTTCGGCACGCTCGACGCGAAGTCGCACGGGGCGGTGGCGCTGGTCTACGTGGTGGCGACGGTGGCGATGGCCTTCACGGCGTACTCGTACGCGCAGATGGTGCGCGTGGCTCCCCGCGCGGGCTCGGTCTACACCTACGCGCGCGTGGGCCTCGGCGAGGGGGCGGGCTTCGTCGCGGGCTGGATGGCGATGCTGGACTATTTGCTGATCCCGGCGGTCGCGTACCTCTTCTCCGGCATCGCGATGCACGCGCTGGTGCCGTCGGTGCCCGAGTGGGTGTGGACGGCGATCGCGGTGCTCGTGACGACGGGCCTGAACCTGTCGGGCGTACGGGCGGCCGCGCTGGTGGGTTTCCTGGTGCTGGCCATGGAGATCGCCGTGCTGCTGGTCTTCGTGGTCGCGGCGGCGGTCGCGCTCGCCCAGGACGGGGCGCGGCGCGGGTGGCTGTCGCCGCTGACCGGGGAGGGCGGCTTCGACCTGGCGGCGGTGGTGGGGGCGGTGTCGGTGGCGGTGCTGTCGTATCTGGGGTTCGACGCGATCGCCTCCTTCGCGGAGGAGGCGGCGGGCGGCTCGGAGAAGGTGGCGCGCGCGGTCGTGACGTGCCTGGCGGCGGCGGGCGTCCTCTTCGTCCTCCAGGCCTACCTGGCGGCGCTCCTCGCCCCGATGTCCCCGGCGGAGCTGGCGGCGAGGCCGGCGGGCCAGGGCTCGGCCTTCTACGACACGGTCGACTCGGCGACGGGTCCGTGGCTGCACGACCTGGTGGCGGCCAGCAAGGCGATCGGCGCGGCCTTCGCCGCCCTGGCCGGCCAGGCGGCCGCGGGCCGCCTGCTCTTCGCGATGGCCCGCGACCGCCGGCTGCCGGTCCTGCTGGCGAAGGTGGACCGCGGCTCCGGCGTGCCGCGCCCGGCCCTGCTGGGGGCGGCGGCGGTGACGCTCGTGGCGGCGGTGTGGGCGGCCCGCCGGGACGACGGCCTGGACCGGCTGGTGTCGGTGGTGGACGTGGGGGCGCTGTGTGCGTTCGGGTTGCTGCATCTGTCGGTGATCGGGTGGTTCGGGGTGCGGGGGCGGGGGGAGCGGGTGGGGATCGTCCGGCACGTTCTGGTGCCGCTGCTGGGGCTGGCGGTGGTGGTGGCCGTGATCGTGGAGGCGTCGACGGCGGCGCAGATCGTGGGCGCCGTCTGGCTGACCGTGGGCCTAGCGGTGCTCGCGGGGCAACGCCTCCGTGCCCAGGCACCGTGACGGTGGTGGCCGGTCCGGGTGCGGCCCGGTGGGCAGGTCTGTGCCCACCGTCCCCCAGCTACCGCTGGGAGGTGCCCCCAGCCCTGCGGAACGACTGCCCACAAACGCCCACCGCTACGCTCGCCCCCATGGCTGCCAACACGACCCCCGACGCGCCGCTCCCCGTGGGCCAGGTCTCCCGTCTCATCGGCGGCTGGATCGACCGCCTCGGTGCCATCTGGGTCGAAGGGCAGATCACCCAGCTCTCCCGCCGTCCCGGCGCCGGCGTCGTGTTCCTCACCCTCCGCGACCCCTCCCACGACATCTCGCTCTCCGTCACCTGCTACCGCGCCGTCTTCGACCGCGTAGCCGACGTCGTCTCCGAGGGCGCCCGCGTCGTCGTGCACGCCAAGCCCGAGTGGTACGCCCCCCGCGGACAGCTCTCGCTCCGCGCGGCCGAGATCCGCCCGGTGGGCGTGGGCGAGCTGCTCGCCCGTCTCGAGCAGCTCAAGAAGTCGCTCGCCGCCGAGGGCCTCTTCTCCGCCGAGCGCAAGCGCGCCCTCCCGTTCCTCCCCCAGCTCATTGGACTGGTCTGCGGCCGCGCCTCCGCCGCCGAGCGCGACGTGCTGGAGAACGCCCGGCACCGCTGGCCCGCCGTCCGCTTCGAGGTCCGCAACGTCCCCGTGCAGGGCGTCCACGCGGTGCCGTCCGTCGTGGCGGCGGTCAAGGAGCTGGACGCCCACCCCGAGGTCGACGTCATCGTCGTGGCACGCGGCGGCGGCAGCGTCGAGGACCTGCTGCCGTTCTCCGACGAGGAGCTCGTCCGCACGGTGGCCGCCTGCCGCACACCCGTCGTGTCGGCGATCGGCCACGAGCCGGACACCCCCCTCCTCGACCTGGTCGCCGACCTGCGCGCGTCCACCCCCACCGACGCCGCGAAGCGCGTCGTCCCGGACGTGGGCGAGGAGCTCACCCGCGTACGCCACCTCCGCGAGCGCGCGCTGCGCTGCGTGACCGCCCACCTGGACCGCGAGGAGCGCGGCCTGGCCGCGGCGCGGGCGCGCCCGTGCATGGAGCAGCCGCACCGGATGGTGGACGAGCGCGCGGAGCAGATCGACGCGCTGGCGGCCCGGGGCCGCCGCACGCTGGGCCACCTGCTGGACCGGGCGGCGTCCGAGCTGACCCACACGCACGCGCGCGTGGTCGCGCTGTCCCCGGCGGCGACGCTGCGCCGCGGCTACGCGGTCCTGCAGCACGCGGACGGCTCCGTGGTGCGGGCGGCGGACGAGGTCGTGGCGGACGAGGAGCTGCGGGCGCGCGTCGCGGAAGGCGAGTTCGCGGTACGGGCCGTTGTCACACCGCCCGCCTAGGCTGTGCGCCATGGCGACGACGACAACGGACGCGGACGCGGCGGATGCGCTGGGCTACGAGCAGGCGCGGGACGAGCTGATCGACGTGGTGCGCCGGCTGGAGGCCGGGGGCACGACGCTCGAGGAGTCGCTGGCCCTGTGGGAGCGCGGCGAGGAGCTGGCCAAGGTGTGCCGCCGCTGGCTGGACGGCGCAAGGGCCCGGCTGGACGCGGCGCTGGCGGAGGAGGAGGGCGACCAGCGGGGCGACGAACCCTCCGAGGCCGCGAACCGGTAGAAAACGGCACGGCGTGAGGTGCGTCTCACGCACCCTCGATTTAGTTGAAAGTTAATCCATTCTCGCCCTACAGTGACGTCATGACTCTCGCTCTTGACACCGCTGCCCAGGACCTTCTCTTCCGTGAGGCCCACACGGCCAACACCTTCACCGACGAGCCCGTCTCCGACGAGCAGGTCCAGGCGATCTACGACCTGATCAAGCTCGCCCCGACCGCCTTCAACCAGTCGCCGCTGCGCGTCGTCCTGGTCCGTTCGGCCGAGGCCCGCGAGCGTCTGGTCTCCCACATGGCCGACGGCAACCAGGCCAAGACGCGCACCGCGCCGCTGGTCGCCATCCTCGCCGCGGACAACGAGTTCCACGAGGAGCTGCCGGCGCTGCTCCCGCACTTCCCGCAGGCCAAGGAGCTGTTCTTCAGCGAGCGCCCGGTCCGCGAGCAGGCCGCGCTGGTCAACGCCACGCTGCAGGCCGGCTACTTCATCCTCGGCATCCGCGCCGCCGGCCTGGCCGCCGGCCCGATGACCGGCTTCGACTTCGCGGGCGTGCAGAAGGAGTTCCTGGACGACGACCACACCCCGCTGATGGTCATCAACATCGGCAAGCCGGGCGAGGACGCCTTCTACCCGCGCTCGCCGCGCCTGTCCTACGACCAGGCCGTCACGACGGTCTGACACTCGACCCGTCTGCCGCCAGACCCGTCTGCCGCCCTGTCCCCCCGGGGCGGCAGACCCGCCTGTCCGCTCTTCCCCCCGAAGGACAGGCGCCGGCCGCCGCCGCTCAGCCCGGGGTGTTCGCCTTGCCGGCGTTCGCCTTCACGGCCTTGAGCGCGGCGGCCATTTCCTTGAGCCGGTCGTCCGACGCGGTCCCGGTGACCACGGTCGTCACGCCGTTCTCCTCACGCACCAGGGCGTTGTACTTCGGGCCCTCGTAGCGCTGCCAGGTGGCGCCGGCCACCTGCTCGGTCTTCCCGGTCTTCTCCGCACGCCTGCTGACGTCGTCGACGAAGGGGCGGGACGGGCCGTCGCTCTGCTCGACCGCCACGTACTGCGTCTGCGGGTCGAGGAAGCCCAGGTGCCACTGGGAGCCCTCCTTGCCGCTCGCCTTGTACGAGACCGAGGTCGCGCGCCAGCCGTCGCCGAGCCCCTCGGGGGCCGCCACCGCGTACGGCGCCGCGCGCCGGGCCGTGTCCAGCTCCACCCGGTAGTTCACCGTCTGGATCGGGTCCCTGCTCTCGTCGTGCGGGATGAAGAGGTAACTCAGCCCCGCGACGGGGATGACCACCGCCATCGACAGCAGCATGTTCCGAATCGTCTGCGTCTTGCCGTTCCTACCTGCCACGCCCCCATCGTCCCCCATGCCCCGATGGATCATGACGACGGGGCGACGGCGGAGCCGGGAGTACCCACCTTGACGCCGCTCATGCGTGGGGCGCCCTGCTCACCTTGGCAATGAACCGATAAAGTCATGAGCACCCTCACCCTCCTGGCCCACCCGGGGAAGGAGGGGCCCCACGGCCGTAGCCGTACAGAAAGGTGCGCCCGCGATGAGCGACCATCACTTGCCGTCCCAGCTCGAGGTCAGCCCGGAGGCGCCCGACCGCAACCTGGCGCTGGAGCTCGTCCGGGTCACCGAGGCGGGCGCCATGGCGTCGGGCCGCTGGGTGGGCCGTGGCGACAAGAACGGCGCCGACGGCGCGGCCGTGCGGGCCATGCGCGCGCTGATCCACACCGTGTCGATGAACGGTGTCGTGGTCATCGGCGAGGGCGAGAAGGACAACGCCCCCATGCTCTACAACGGTGAGCGCGTGGGCGACGGGACCGGCGCGGAGTGCGACGTCGCCGTGGACCCCGTGGACGGCACCACACTGACCGCCAAGGGCATGGCGAACGCCGTGTCCGTGATGGCCGTCGCCGAGCGCGGCTCCATGTTCGACCCGTCCGCCGTGTTCTACATGGACAAGCTGGTCACCGGCCCCGAGGCGGCCGACTTCGTCGACATCGACGCGCCCGTGGGCGTGAACATCCGCCGCATCGCGAAGGCGAAGCGTTCCTCCGTCGAGGACGTCACGGTCGTCGTCCTGGACCGCCCCCGTCACGACGGCCTCGTCAAGGACATCCGCGAGGCGGGCGCCCGCATCAAGTTCATCTCCGACGGCGATGTGGCGGGCGCCATCATGGCCGCCCGCGAGGGCACCGGCGTGGACCTGCTGCTGGGCATCGGCGGTACGCCCGAGGGCATCATCGCGGCCTGCGCGATGAAGTGCCTCGGCGGCACCATCCAGGCCAAGCTGTGGCCGAAGGACGACGAGGAGCGGCAGCGCGCCCTCGACGCCGGCCACGAGCTCGGCCGCGTCCTGCACACCGAGGACCTGGTCAGCGGCGAGAACGTGTTCTTCGTGGCGACCGGCATCACCGACGGCGAGCTGCTGCGCGGAGTGCGCTACCGGGGCGAGACGGCCACCACGCAGTCGCTGGTCATGCGCTCCAAGTCGGGCACGATCCGCCTGATCGACTCCGAGCACCGGCTGTCGAAGCTGCGCGCCTACAGCTCGGTCGACTTCGAGCGCCCCAGCTGACGCCGGCGCGCACCGCGGGCGCGCACCTCACGGGCGCGGGAAACGGGCCGGGCCCCGCCGTATGACGGCGGGGCCCGGCCCGTTGGTAAGCGGTGGCGACCGTGGTCGACGAACCGCGGGGACTCAGCCCGCGGCGGCGATGCGCGTGGCACGCTGCAGCTCCGCCTCGCGGCGCCGGCGGCGGGCCAGCACGACCCGGCGCTCGGCGGCGGTGAGCCCGCCCCAGACCCCGTACGGCTCGGGCTGGAGCAAGGCGTGCTCGCGGCACTCGACCATGACGGGGCAACGGGCGCAGACGCGTTTGGCGGCCTCCTCGCGCGAAAGGCGGGCGGCCGTCGGTTCCTTTGATGGTGCGAAGAAGAGCCCGGCTTCATCCCGGCGGCACACCGCCTCCGAATGCCAGGGGCCGGCCTGTTCCCGAGCGGAAATCCGCTGGGACGGTACGGCGGCTTCCTGCAGGGGCTGATGCGGTAGCAGCACGGTCCACTCCTGACGACGGCTTTGCTTGGCCGATTGAGTCACCTTTGCCCGCCTCGACGTGCACGGCCATTCGCACCCGCAGCCGTACGAGAGACGATGCACCAAGCTTTACCCGCTGTGCGCGAGCTTATTCACACCGTTGCCATGAGTGGAATGCGGTCGGTTGCCGTCGGGTCACGGTCAGTTGGCGGCCCGCAGGTTCTTCAGCCGCTTGCCGCGTCGCCGCCGCGCCTCGACGCCGCCGAAGAGGGCGAAGCCGGTGACCACCACGACCGGGGCGCCGGGGTCCGCGTCCTCGCCGGTCTTCACGTCGAAGCCGCCGAAGATTCCGGTTCCGGTGCAGCGTACGGAGATGTTCTCGGGGAGTTTGATCTCGATGCCGCCGAAGGCGGCACAGGCGTTGATGACGACCTCCTGCTGCTCGAAGACGGCCTCGGTCAGGTCGATCTCCACCCCGCCGAACAGGGCGAACGCGTTGGTGCGTGGCCGCACCCGCCAGCGCCCCTTGCGGGCGGCCCCACCGAAGACCGCGATCAGGTTCTCGGGCGCGTGCACGGCGGGGCGCACGGAAGCGTCGTACGGGCGCACGGAGGCCGGCCCGGACGGTATCGACCGCCCCGTGGGCAGATCGCGCACCAGCGGCTCCAGCTCGCCGTGCGTCCTGGCCTCGTAGACCGCGCCGATCCGCTCGGCGTGCTCCTCGGCGGTGAGCCGCCCCTCGGCCAGCGCCTCGCGCAGGATGTCGGCGGTGCGGTCGCGGTCGGCGTCCGAGGCGCGCAGGGCGGGCCCTGCGGTCTTGGTCAGCGATACACGGTCTTCGGGTGATGGCTTGTCCACGGCGTCCACGGAAAGCAGCGTAGCCAAACGCGATAGATCGCGATAGTGGTCGGACGCGCCGGTCACGTACTGAGCCTTACCTCACAAACTCACCGGCCGCGGGGCGGCCTACCCTGGTTGACGCCGCCGAGGAAGCCGGCAACACCATCCGCAGAGTGAGGGAAACGTCGCGATGTCTGCCCAGTCCGCCCGCTCAGAGTTCGCCTACACGGACCTCCTGCCCCTGGGCGAGGACGACACTCCGTACCGTCTGGTCACCTCCGAGGGCGTGTCCACCTTCGAGGCCGACGGCCGCACCTTCCTGAAGGTGGAGCCCGAGGCGCTGCGGAAGCTGGCCGCCGAGGCGATGCACGACATCTCCCACTACCTGCGCCCGGCGCACCTCGCCCAGCTGCGGAAGATCCTCGACGACCCCGAGGCCTCCGCCAACGACCGCTTCGTCGCGCTGGACCTGCTGAAGAACGCCAACATCGCCGCCGCCGGCGTGCTGCCGATGTGCCAGGACACCGGCACGGCGATCGTCATGGGCAAGCGCGGCCAGAACGTCCTCACCGAGGGCGGCGACGAGAAGGCGCTCTCGCACGGCATCTTCGACGCGTACACCGAGCTCAACCTGCGCTACTCGCAGATGGCCCCGCTGACCATGTGGGACGAGAAGAACACCGGCTCCAACCTGCCCGCGCAGATCGAGCTGTACGCGACCGACGGCGGCGCGTACAAGTTCCTCTTCATGGCCAAGGGCGGCGGCTCGGCCAACAAGTCCTTCCTCTTCCAGGAGACGAAGGCGGTCCTCAACGAGGCCTCCATGATGAAGTTCCTGGAGGAGAAGATCCGCTCCCTGGGCACCGCCGCGTGCCCGCCCTACCACCTGGCGATCGTGGTCGGCGGTACGTCCGCGGAGTTCGCGCTCAAGACCGCGAAGTACGCCTCCGCGCACTACCTCGACGAGCTGCCCGCCGAGGGCTCCCCCACCGGTCACGGCTTCCGTGACAAGGAACTGGAGGAGAAGGTCTTCGAGCTGACGCAGAAGATCGGCATCGGCGCCCAGTTCGGCGGCAAGTACTTCTGCCACGACGTCCGTGTGGTCCGGCTCCCGCGTCACGGCGCCTCGCTGCCCGTCGCCATCGCCGTCTCCTGCTCCGCCGACCGCCAGGCCGTCGCGAAGATCACCGCCGAGGGCGTCTTCCTGGAGCAGCTCGAGACGGACCCGGCGCGCTTCCTGCCGGAGACCACCGACGAGCACCTGGACGACAACGAGGTCGTCAAGATCGACCTCAACCGCCCCATGGACGAGGTCCTCGCCGAGCTCACCAAGTACCCGGTCAAGACCCGCCTTTCGCTGACCGGCCCGCTGGTCGTCGCCCGCGACATCGCCCACGCGAAGATCAAGGAGCGGCTGGACGCGGGCGAGGAGATGCCGCAGTACCTCAAGGACCACCCGGTCTACTACGCGGGCCCCGCCAAGACCCCCGAGGGCTACGCCTCCGGCTCCTTCGGCCCCACGACGGCCGGCCGCATGGACTCCTACGTCGAGCAGTTCCAGGCCGCGGGCGGCTCCAAGGTCATGCTCGCCAAGGGCAACCGCAGCAAGCAGGTCACCGACGCCTGCGGCACGCACGGCGGCTTCTACCTCGGCTCGATCGGCGGCCCGGCCGCGCGCCTGGCCCAGGACTGCATCAAGAAGGTCGAGGTCGTCGAGTACGAGGAGCTCGGCATGGAGGCGGTCTGGAAGATCGAGGTCGAGGACTTCCCGGCGTTCATCGTCGTGGACGACAAGGGCAACGACTTCTTCGTCGACCCGTCCCCGGCCCCGACGTTCACGTCCATCCCCGTACGCACCAAGTAACGCGCCGCGTACCGCCTTCGGACGGACGCACGACGGTGGGCCCCGCCAACACGGCGGGGCCCACCGTCTTTTGGCTGGAAAAACAGTTGCGGACGCCAGGAATCCGTTTTTTCGCGCTGGACAACTCCTTAACCGGCGCTTAGATTGATCATCGATCACAACTTCTTCACAGTTGTGTCGCAGGGGGGCTGGGGGGCCTGTGGGTACAGGGTTTGAGCGGGGTTTTTCATTCCGCTTTCCGGTCGCCGAATTCCAGCGCACGACGCCATTCCGACACGGGAATGTCCGTACGCGATTCCGCATGAGAGGACACAGGAAATGAAGCCGACCGGGCGCCTGAAGAGGCGTGCCCAGATCATCGCGTCCACCGCGGCAGCGGTCGTCTCCGTCGGGCTGTTCGCGGCCCCCGCGGCGCACGCCGACTGGCAGGAGGACGAGAACTTCCACAGCATGGAGTCCTGCAAGCCGCTGGGCGTCTCCAAGTTCAAGCTGCACATGTGGTTCAACTCCGGCCAGAACGGCGCCCACCGCGCCGTCGGCTACAGCATCTACGACTTCGGCAACGGTCACCCGGTCGGCAATGCGAGCGGCACCCCGATGATGTTCTGCAACTACGAGGGGGCCGGGTCGGGCAAGAGCGTCAAGAACGCCGTCGCCTCGGCGGAGAACGACCACGGCAGCTACATGGCGCGCATCTACACGCGCAGCGGCTGGTACGGCGACCAGGACCCCATCGCCCCCTACCAGCACCTCGACCGGCTGAACAAGACGTACAACGACAACGCGTCCTTCAAGTGGACGTAAACACACGCGTTTTGTAGGGCGGCACGGCAAGGACGGCGGGGGCGAACGGTGCGGAAGACTTCAGGAATATCGGCTGCCAGGACATCGGTGTCCGTGATCGCGGCGGCCCTGCTCGCCGCGGGATGTTCGTCGGCGGATTCCGACCGCCCGCCCCGCCCTCCGCTGCCCGCGAAGAACTTCAACGAAGCCGACCCGGCGACGTGGACGCTTCCCATCGAGGCATATCTGCCGACCGATGAGGAGGAAAGGCAGATCGGCCGGGCGCGCAATGCCGTCATCGCCGATTGCATGAAGGAATTCGGATTCCAGTGGCGCCCCGCCCCGGAACTCCCGAAGGTGGGGTCCAAGACGCTGACCGACTGGCGTTACGGCGTCCACGACGCGGCCAGGGCGAAGAGCCGGGGCTACAAACCGGACGCCGCCGAACAGGCCGCCTACGACACCGCCATGAAGCAGGGCGCCGTCAGGGACGACGCCGCCTCGCAGGCCGAGGAGAAGGTACTCAAGGGCACGGTCGGCGAGATGGGCGGGAAGGCCGTTCCGAAGGGCGGCTGTTCGGGCAAGGCCGTTCAGCGCGTCGCGAGCCCCGACGCCGTGTACTCGCGGACCGCGCAGGACATCAGCCACGACGCGTACCGGCGTGCGCAGAAGGACCCCGCCGTGGCCGAGGTGTTCGGCAAGTGGTCGGCGTGCATGAAGGAGAGCGGCTACTCCTACAAGGAACCGCTCGACACCGTCGACGACCCCCGGTTCAAGACCGCCGAACCCACCGACCTGGAGATCTCCACGGCGGCGGCCGACCTCGCCTGCCGCGGCCGCTTCAACGTCGCCAAGGCGTGGTTCGACGCCGAGGTCAAGCTGCAGGACACGGGCATCGACAAGCACGCCGAGGAGCTGGACGAGGCCCGGAAGGCCCTCGACGCGGCCGTCAGGAACGCGGCGAACGTCCTCGCCGGCACCCGGTGAGGCAGGACGTCGCGATGAGCGGGGACACGCCGGAACCGGCTGACGGGGCCGCGCGGGAGGAGCAGCCGGCGGCGGGCGCGCCGGACGCGGGGCTGAAGCGCCGGCGCCGGGTGGTGACCGCCGTCGCCGCCGGCGCGGTCCTGGTCACCCTCGGGGGTGTCGGCGCCGCGGCCGTCATCAAGTCGCCGGCCCAGGTGGCGGCCGAGACCGCCCCGCCCGCACCGGACACGCTCACGGCCGCCGCGGAGCGCCGGGTCCTCGCGGACCGGGTGGTGACGCGGGGGAAGATCACCGCCTCGCAGAGCGTGGACGTCTCCTCCGCCGGCCCGTCGGGCAAGGACGCCGGGCGCGCCGTGGTCACCAAGGTGCAGGCGAAGGCCGGCGAGCCGGTCGTCTTCGGCCATGTGCTGCTGGAGATCTCCGGGCGGCCCGTGTTCGCGCTGCAGGGCGCCCTGCCGGCCTACCGGGACCTGCGGCCGGGCGCCAAGGGCGAGGACGTCAAGCAGTTGCAGAGCGCGCTGGCGTCGGTCGGCCATACGACCGGCTCGGACCCGTCCGGGACCTTCGGCACGGGCACCGAGCGGGCGGTGACGGCCTTCTACACGGCGATCGGCTACCAGCCGGTGACCACGGGCCGGGCGGACGAGGCACCGCCGGAGAAGGCGCCGGAGAAAACGGCGGACAAGGCGGCGGAGAAGTCCGGCGCCAAGGCGGCCGCGGCGCCGACGGGTCCGATGGTGCCGCTGTCGGAGGTGGTGTTCCTGACGTCCACGCCCGCCCGGGCGGAGTCGGTCACCGCCAAGGTCGGTGCGAACGCCGGCGACAGGCTCATGACCCTCTCCGCCGGCGAACTGCTGGTCAGCGGCTCCCTCGCCCCGCACGAGCGCGGCCTGGTGCGCCCCGGCCAGAAGGTGGAGATCCTCTCCGAGACCACGGGAGGGCAGGCCACCGGTACGGTCGCCGCCGTCGCCAAAGCCCCCGCGGCCGAGAAGGACAAGGGCAGCGGTCAGGCGCCGTCCGCAGCGGGCTTCACCGTCGAGGTCAAGCCCGACAAGCCGCTCCCGGCGGAGCTCGCGGGCCAGGAGGTACGGCTGACGATCACGGCCGGCTCCTCCAAGGGCGAGGTGCTGTCCGTCCCCTCGTCGGCGATCTCGGCCGGCGCGGACGGCCGCACCACCGTCATGGTGGCGGAGGACCGGGGGCAGCGGCGGCGCGTCGAGGTGCGCGTCGGCATGTCCGGCGACGGCTACGTGGAGGTCGCCCCGGTAGGCGGCGGCCGCCTCACCGCGGGCGAACAGGTCGTCGTCGGCGTGGAGACCCGGCCCGGCGCGCGGAAGGCCCAGCGGTGACCGGCCCCACGGCGACCGGCCCCGCGACGGAGCATCCTCCCGTACCCGTGGTCGAGTTCCGCGAGGTGGGCCTGCGCTACCCCGGCCCGCCTCCGGTCGACGCGCTCAAGCCCTGCGACCTGCGCATCGAGCGCGGCGACTACGTCACGGTCGTCGGCCCGTCCGGCTCGGGCAAGTCGACCTTCCTGAACATCGCGGGCCTCCTGGACGCCCCCACGACGGGCCGCTACCTCCTGGACGGCATCGACACCGGCGAGATCAAGGACGCCCGGCGCACGAGCCTGCGCGGCACCCGCATCGGGTTCGTCTTCCAGGCCTTCCACCTCCTGCCGCACCGCAGCGCCTGCGAGAACGTGGAGCTGGCGATGGTCTACCAGCGCACCCCGCGCCGGGTCCGCCGGGCCCGCGCCGAGGAGGCGCTGCGCCGCGTGGGCCTGGGGCACCGCGTCGAGTCGCTGCCCACCCGCCTGTCGGGCGGTGAGCGGCAGCGCGTGGCCATCGCCCGGGCGCTGGCCGCCGACCCCTCGCTGCTGCTGTGCGACGAGCCCACGGGCAACCTCGACTCCCGGACGGCCGCCTCGGTCCTCGACCTCCTCGACGCGCTCCACCGCGACGGCATGACCCTCGTGGTCATCACCCACGACGCGCAGGTCGCCGCCCGGGGCGGGCGCACCGTGACCATCCGCGACGGGGTCCTCCGCGAAACGCCCCGCACCGGGGCGGCGTCGTGAAGCGTGTACCGCGGTGGAGGCCGCCGCTGCGCCGGGCCCGCCCCGGCGACGTCCGCCGCTCGTCGCTGTCCGCGCGCGATCTGGGGGCCGAGGCGCTGGCCGGTGTGCTGCAGCGCCCGGCGCGGTCCGCGCTGACGGCGCTGGGCACCGTCCTGGGCGTCGGCTCCTTCATCGCCGTGCTCGGCCTCACCGGCACGGCGGCCTCGCAGATCGACGCCCGCTTCAACGAACTCACCGCGACGGAGGTCGCGGTGGAGGACACCGGAGGCTCCGACGCGGCCCGGGTGCCGCTGGCCTTCCCCCAGGACGCGGACCGCCGTATCGGCCGGCTCAACGGCGTGACCGCGGCAGGGGTGTTCTGGAGGGTCCGCCTCGGTGCCGAGCAGACCGTGCGCTCGGCGCCGCCGGCCGGCGCCGGAGCCGGTGAGCGGGCCCAGGTGATGGCCGCGTCCCCCGGCGCGCTCCAGGCGGCCGGGCCCCGCTTCTCCCAGGGCCGGGCCTACGACGCGTACCACGACGGCCACCGCGAGCAGGTGGCGGTGATCGGCTCCGCCACGGCCGCCCGGCTGGGCATCACCACCCTGCGCACCCAGCCCGCCGTCTTTGTCGGCGACGTCCCGTTCACCGTGATCGGCATCCTGGACGACGTCGACCGCAAGCCCGAGCTCCTGATGTCCGTCCTCGTCCCGCGCTCCACCGCGGAACATGTGTGGGGACCGCCGGGCGACGAGCGCGCCAAGATGCTCGTCGCCACCCGGCTCGGCGCCGCGGGCCAGATCGCCGCGGAGGCGCCCGTGGCCCTGCGGCCGGAACACCCCGAGTACTTCAAGGCGCTCCCGCCGCCCGACCCCAGGACGCTGCGCTCGGGGGTCGGCGACGACCTGAGCCAGCTCTTCCTGCTGCTGGCCGGGGTCTGTCTGATCATCGGCACCGTCGGCATCGCCAACACCACGCTGGTGGCCGTCATGGAACGCACCGGGGAGATCGGCCTGCGCCGAGCCCTGGGGGCGCGCGGCAGCCACATCACCGCGCAGTTCCTCGCCGAATCGACGCTGCTCGGCCTCCTCGGCGGGCTGGTCGGCACGTCCCTGGGCACCGCCACGGTCGTCGCCGTGGCGGCCGTACGGGAATGGACGCCGGTCATCGACCCCCTCACGGTGGCGAGCGCCCCCGCCCTGGGCCTGACCACGGGCCTCCTGGCCGGCCTCTACCCAGCCTGGCGCGCGTCCCGAATCCCCCCGGCGGAGGCCCTGCGCCGCTAATCGCCGGACGGGCTGAGTATTTAGCCCGTCCGGCGATTGAGGACAAGAAACGGTGAAAGGGCGGGGCAGGGGCTACGCGAAGCGCTGTGACGCCGACCCGTCACACTTCTGCAGCCGCAACGCGTCCTTGGCCGACGCGAGCGTCAGGCACAGGTCCTGCGCGGCCGCAGGCCGGAACGTGCCACCGGCCAGCACGAACTGCTGATTCGCACCCCCATGACAGTTCCACAACGCCACCGCCGCCCCAGCCGCATAGCGGCCCCCCGGCACGTCCACACACCGGTCATGCGTCAGCGCGGAATGCAGCGACTTCCGCCCCGCGTCGTACCACCACTGCTGGTTGCGGGCCCCGGAGCACGGCCAGCCGCCCACCTGCGTGCCGTTGGCGGAAGCCGCCCCGTACGCGTCCACGCACGTCCCCGTCGCCGCACTCTTCAGCGGCCGGAACGCCTCGTCCCAGCCCCCCTTGTACAGCACGGGCTCGCCGGTGCTCGCCGGGTCGGCGCAGCCGGCCTGCTGGTAGCCGGAGCGGTAGAGCTGAGTGAGGCAGGACGCGAAGGCGCCGTGGCCGCGGGCGTTGGGGTGGAAGGACTGCCGCACGGAGTTCTCGTTCGGCGGGATGGGGTTGGTGATGTCGAGGTAGAGGCCGCGGGCCCAGGTGTCCTCCATGCACACCTCGTGGCCGTGGAAGAGGCGGGAGTTGTCGAGGTAGTGGGCGCCGGTCTCACGGGCCACCCGTGCCATGCCGCGGGCGAAGGCGGGCACGGCGGTGTTGCGGCCCCAGGCGGCGTCGGAGGTGTGGCCCACACAACCGCCGGGGATCTTGCCGGGGAAGCGGGGGTTGTCGGCGAAGTCGGGGCCGATGGGGCTCGGGTAGCCCATGACGACGAGCTTGTAGTCGCCGTCGGCGTAGCCCGCGTCCGTCATGACCTTGCGCAGGTCCCGTACGGTCCGCTCGACCTTGGGCACCAGCGCGTCGACGCGCGCCTGCCAGCCCGGGGCGTACTTGGGCTCGCAGGTGCCCTGGAGCGTCAGGTAGCGGGTGACGCAGTCGGTCATGACCGGGCCGAACTGGAGGTCGTCGTTGGCGCCGGCGACGAGCAGCACCATCTTGACGCGCGTGTTGCGGGCCTTGACCGCGAGGTTGTCGCTCTGGACGAGCTCGTCCGCGTACTGCTTGCTGCCGCCGATGCGGATGTTGACGGTGGACGCGCCGGAGCAGGCGACGTTGTAGGTGATGTCGGCGGGTATGCCGGTGCGGTGGATGGCCGCGTCGGGCGAGCGGTGGCACCAGTTGGAGGGGCCGTTGGTGCCCGGCTCGTACGTCCCGACGCCCTCGCCGGAGATCTCGCTGTCGCCGAGGGAGAGCAGTGAGGTCTTGCGCGCCTCGAGCGGGCGCTGCGCGGTGTCGCCGTAGAGCTTGAGGGCCTCGGCGGCGCGGACCTTCTCCAGCTCGGGGGGAAGCGGAGCGACGGTGGCGGCCGTGGCGCGGGGGGCCGCGGTCGCGGCCGGGCCGGCGGCGGCCGTGGCGCCGAGTGCCGCGGCGAAGGCCGCGAGGGCGGCGAGCGAACAGCGCAGGGTGGGTCTGCGTGTCATGAAGCCTCCACGAGTTCAGTTGTTACTCGCGGTATTTACTAGTCGGTAGTGCCTTTTGGGAACACGGTGAACGAGACAAACGCTTTGTTTGTCAGGAGGTAGAAGACGATGAGCGACAGTGGGCGGTACCGGATCGAACACGACTCGATGGGAGAGGTGCGGGTGCCCGCGGACGCCAAGTGGCGTGCCCAGACCCAGCGCGCCGTCGAGAACTTCCCCATCAGCGGGCAGCGCCTGGAGCGCGCGCACATCGAGGCGCTGGGCCGGATCAAGGCCGCCGCGGCCAAGGTCAACGCCGGCCTGGGGGTGATCGAGGAGGACGTCGCGGACGCCATCGGGGCAGCCGCCGAGGAGGTCGTCGGGGGCCGCTGGGACGACCACTTCCCCATCGACGTCTTCCAGACGGGCTCGGGCACGTCCTCGAACATGAACGCCAACGAGGTCATCGCCACGCTCGCCTCCGAGCGGCTCGGCCGCCCCGTCCACCCCAACGACCACGTCAATGCCAGCCAGTCGTCGAACGACGTCTTCCCTTCCTCCATCCACATCGCGGCCACCGCCGCCGTCACCGGTGACCTCATCCCGGCGCTCGACCATCTGGCCGCCTCGCTGGAGCGCAAGGCCGAGGAGTTCGCGACGGTCGTGAAGTCCGGTCGTACGCACCTGATGGACGCCACGCCCGTCACCCTGGGCCAGGAGTTCGGGGGCTACGCCGCCCAGGTCCGCTACGGCGCCGAGCGGCTGCGCTCCTCGCTGCCCCGGCTGGCCGAACTGCCCCTGGGCGGTACGGCGGTGGGCACCGGCATCAACACCCCGCCCGGGTTCTCGGGCGCCGTGATCGCGGAGATCGCGCGGACCACGGGGCTGCCGCTGACCGAGGCCCGCGACCATTTCGAGGCCCAGGGCGCCCGCGACGGCCTGGTGGAGACCAGCGGCCAGCTGCGTACCATCGCCGTCGGCCTCACCAAGATCGCCAACGACATCCGCTGGATGGGCTCGGGCCCGCGCACCGGCCTCGCCGAGATCAATCTGCCCGACCTCCAGCCCGGCTCCTCGATCATGCCCGGCAAGGTCAACCCGGTCATCTGCGAGGCGGTGCTGATGGTGGCCGCCCAGGTCACCGGCAACGACGCCACCGTCGCCACGGCGGGCGCCGCCGGAAACTTCGAGCTCAACGTGATGCTCCCCGTGATGGCGAAGAACCTCCTGGAGTCCGTGCGGCTGCTGGCCAACGCCTCCCGGCTGCTGGCCGACCGCACGGTCGACGGCATCACCGCCAACGTCGAGCGGGCCCGCGAGTACGCCGAGTCCTCGCCCTCCGTCGTCACCCCGCTGAACCGGTACATCGGCTACGAGGAGGCGGCCAAGGTGGCCAAGAAGTCCCTTGCCGAGCGCAAGACCATCCGCGAGGTCGTCCTCGAATCGGGCTACGTGGACCGCGGGCTGCTGACGAGGGAGCAGCTCGACGAGGCCCTGGACGTGCTGCGCATGACCCGCCCGTAGATCCGGCGGGTCCCGACGGGTCCCGGCGGGCGCAGGGCGCGCGCCCGCTGGACCGGACCTTTGCGGCGCACATCACGGCGCATTCGTGGCACGGGCACCTAAGATCTGCGCATGACAGCGGAGACGACGGACGACGCGACGGAAACGGCGGACAGCGCCCACTGGGCGCCCGGGGACCAGATCCTCTGGCGCTACCGCTCCAATGCCTCCAGCGCCGTCCACATCTGTCGTCCCGTCACCGTGGTCCAGGACACCGACGAGCTGCTCGCGGTCTGGATGGCCCCCGGAACCGACTGCGTCAAGCCGCTGCTGGCCGACGGCACCCCCATCCACCACGAGCCCCTGGCCACGCGCTACACCAAGCCGCGCACCACCGCGGTCACCCGCTGGTTCGGCCCCGGTGTGCTCAAGCTCGCCCGGCCCGGCGAGCCCTGGTCGGTCTGGCTCTTCTGGGACCTCGACTGGCGCTTTCGGAACTGGTACGTGAATCTCGAGGAACCGCTCGCGCGCTGGGCCGGCGGCGTCGACTCCGAGGACCACTTCCTGGACATCGCCGTCTACCCCGACCGCAGTTGGGAGTGGAAGGACGAGGACGAGTTCGCGCAGGCGCAGCGCGCGGGCCTGATGCCCGCCGACCGGGCCGAGAAGGTACGGGCCGCCGGACGCGCGGCGGTCGAGCTGATCGAGTCCTGGGGCCCGCCGTTCACCGGCGGCTGGGAGGGCTGGCGGCCCGACCCGGCCTGGCCCGTGCCGGCGCTGCCCGACGACTGGGATCGCACTCCGGCGCGCATCGGGGCGTGAATCGGGGCGTGAACCGCTTGCCGATCCCCCGCGAGACAACCGTAGGATCGGCCTCCGCGATACTGCACAGCACGGCACGATGAAAGACAGTCACAGTCACAGGAAGGGCGGAGCCGTGAGCGGTGACGACCAGCGGGACTACGCCGGCTACGCCCGGTTAGGCCTGGACCGCAGCGGTCAGGCCGAGGCGTTCGACGCCATCGGCGACCGCTACGACGAGGCCTTCCCGCACAAGGAGGGCCAGCTCGCGGCCGGTGCCTGGCTGGCCGCCGCCCTGCCGCCCGGCTCCCGCGTCCTGGACGTCGGCTGCGGTACGGGCCTGCCGACCGCCCGTCAGCTGGTGGAGGCGGGCCACGAGGTCGTCGGCAACGACATCTCCCCCGGCATGCTCGACCTCGCCCGCGGCCATGTGCCGGACGCCGTCTTCCACTTGGGCGACCTCGCCGATCTGCGCGACGGGCACCTGGGCACGTTCGACGGCATCGCCGCGTTCTTCGCCCTGCTGATGCTGCCGCGCCCGGAGATCCCGCACGCGCTGCGGATGCTGCACGACCTGCTCAGACCCGGGGGGCTGCTGGCGCTCTCGATGGTCGAGGCCGACGTCGACGACTACGCGATCCCGTTCCTGGGGAACACGATCCGGGTATCGGGTTACCTGCGGGACGAATTGCGCCAGGTCGTGCGTGACGCGGGATTCGACATCGCCGGGGAGAGCTCGCTGGCGTACGCCCCGGCGAGTACGGACGTACCACCCGAGATCCAGCTCTTCCTCAACCTGCGCCGCGCCTGACCGCGCGTGTGCGCACGGCCCCGACGGATGGAACCCCACGCGTGACGGAGCATCCCAACTCCCACGGAAGACAGCGCACCGCCGCCGCGCCGCGCTCGGGCGCCGACGTGCCCGGCGTCGGCGCGCGGCTGCCCCGGCAGCCCGACGGAACGGACCGTACCGGCGAGCGGCAGCACCCCGACGCCGAGGCCCAGGCATGCGGCGACGCGTCGGCGGGGGCCTGCGTGACGCACTCCCCCGCAGACGAGGGCGGCCCGGACGGCGACCGCGGAGCCCACGCGGAGAGCGCCTCCACGGACCGCGGGACGCACTCACCCGCGGACGAGAGCGCCCCGGACGCCGACTGCGGAACCCACGCCCCGGCGGACGCGGGGGACGCCCCCACGGACCGCGGGACGCACGCCCCCACCGGCACCGCCCCCGGCAAGACCCGCGCCGGCGCCCGGGCCGCGCGGCGGAACGCCGCGGCCGCGGCGGCGCCCGCCACCGGCCGTGGTCCGCGCGCGCAGGGCCGGCCCGCGGACGGCCGGACGCACGCCTCGACCGCGTCCGCCGCCGCCGGCGGCTCGGGCGGAGCCGGGTCGCGGCGGCGCGGTGGGGTGTCCGGTGCCGCCCGTGGTGGGGGCGAGGCCGGCCGGGGGGTGCCGCCCCGCGACGGGACCGGCGGGGACGGGCCGGGGACCGCCGACACCGTGCGGGCCCCCACAGGCACCTCCGGCGGCGGCGAGCGGCTGCGCTTCGTCGGGGCCGCGACGCGCCGCATCGCCCGCGGGATCGACCTGGACGAGATCGTGCTGGGGCTGTGCCGGGCGACCGTGCCGACCTTCGCCGACGCGATCCTCGTCTATCTGCGCGACCCCCTGCCCGTGGGCGACGAGCGGCCCGTGGGCCCCGTCGTGCTGCGGCTGCGGCGCACCGACCGGCTGCCCGAGTACGTCCGCGGCCTGGACGACGGCGACGGCCCGCCGGAGCGGCCCGACCCCGGGCCCGAGCTGGCCGTCGAGGCCGCGGAGCGGTGCGAGGTGCGCATAGGCGGGCCGCTCGCGGAGGTGCTGCGGGGTGTCCGGCCCGTCTTCGGGGACTCCTCAGCCGCGCGGGCGGCCCTGCCGGAGCTGCTCGGCGAGGACCGGCACGTACCGGAGCGGCACCGCACGATCCTGGCGCCGCTGCGCGGCCGGCGGCGGGTGATCGGCGCGGCAGTGTTCATCCGCCGCCTGGACCGGCCGCCGTTCGAGGGCGACGACCTGCTGGTGGCGGCGCAGCTGGCCACGCACACCGCGCTCGGCGTGGACAAGGCCGTCCTGTACGGCCGCGAGGTCTACATCGCGGACGAGCTGCAGCGCACGATGCTCCCCGACTCCCTGCCCCAGCCGACCGGTGTCCGACTGGCCAGCCGCTATCTGCCGGCCGCCGAGACCGCCCGCGTCGGCGGCGACTGGTACGACGCGATCCCGCTGCCCGGCAACCGGGTGGCGCTGGTCGTGGGGGACGTCATGGGCCACTCCATGACCTCCGCCGCGATCATGGGCCAGCTGCGGACCACGGCGCAGACCCTGGCGGGCCTGGACCTGCCGCCGCAGGAGGTGCTGCACCACCTCGACGAGCAGGCGCAGCGCCTGGGCAGCGACCGCATGGCCACCTGCCTGTACGCGGTGTACGACCCGGTCGCCCACCGCATCGTGATCGCCAACGCCGGCCATCCCCCGCCCGTCCTGCTGCACCGCGGCGGCCGTGCGGAGGTGCTGCGCGTGCCGCCGGGCGCGCCGATCGGCGTGGGCGGGGTGGACTTCGAGGCCGTGGAGCTGGACGCACCCGCCGGGGCGACGCTGCTGCTGTACACGGACGGCCTCGTCGAGTCGCGGATACGGGACGTGTGGACCGGCATAGAGCAGCTGCGCGAGCGGCTGATCGACACGGCCCGGCTGACCGGCCCCAATCCGCCGCCGCTGGAGCCCCTGTGCGACGAGGTGCTGGGCATGCTCGGCCCCGGCGACCGGGACGACGACATCGCCCTGCTCGCGGCACGCTTCGAGGGCATCGCGCCGAGCGACGTGGCGTACTGGTTCCTCGACCCGCGCCCCCAGACCGCCCGTCAGGCGCGCCGCCTGGCCCGTCGCGCGCTGACGCGCTGGGGCCTGGAGGAGCTGTCGGACGGGGTGGAGCTGCTGGTCAGCGAGGTGATCACCAATGCCGTGCGCTATGCGGAACGGCCGATAACGCTGCGGCTGCTGCGCACGGACGTGCTGCGCTGCGAGGTCGGCGACGACGTGCCGCAGCTGCCGCGGCTGCGGCAGGCCCGCCCCTCGGACGAGGGCGGGCGCGGGCTGTACCTGGTGAACAAGCTGGCCCGGCGGTGGGGCGCCACCCGGTTGAGCACGGGGAAGGTGGTGTGGTTCGAGCTGACCCTGCCGGCGCACGGACGCTGAGGCGGCCGGCGGCCGGGTTGGGCCGTACGGGGTGAAGTTCTGGACAGTGTCCAGGGCTCTGTTGCCGACACGCTGTCGGCAGGAGTTCACTGGCTCGGGTGGAGGGCGCGGCAGCGGCCCGCCCTCACCATTCCCCGTTCCGGGAGGCATCCCATGACCGACTCGGCGCAGAACACCCCGTACACCACGAACAACGTCGGCATCCCGGTGGAGAGCGACGAACACTCGCTCACCATCGGTGACACCGGCCCCATCCTGCTCCAGGATCACTATCTGATCGAGAAGATGGCCCAGTTCAACCGCGAACGGGTCCCCGAGCGGGTGGTGCACGCCAAGGGCGGCGGCGCCTACGGCACCTTCCAGGTGACCAACGACGTCAGCCAGTTCACCAAGGCGGACCTCTTCCAGCCCGGCCGGCGCACCGAGATGCTGGCGCGCTTCTCCACCGTGGCCGGCGAGCAGGGGTCGCCGGACACCTGGCGCGACCCGCGCGGGTTCGCTCTGAAGTTCTACACGGCGCACGGGAACTACGACCTCGTCGGCAACAACACCCCGGTCTTCTTCGTCCGCGACCCGCAGAAGTTCCAGGACTTCATCCGCAGCCAGAAGCGCCATCCGCGCACGGGGCTGCGCAACAACGACATGCAGTGGGACTTCTGGACGCTCTCCCCGGAGTCCGCGCACATGGTCACCTGGCTGATGGGCGACCGTGGCATCCCGAAGACCTGGCGCCACATGAACGGCTACAGCTCGCACACGTTCATGTGGGTCAACGGCGGAGGCGAGCGGTTCTGGGTCAAGTACCACATCAAGACCGACCAGGGCATCGAGTTCCTCACCCAGGCGGAGGCGGACGAGCTGGCGGGGCACGACGCCGACAAGCACCGCCGCGATCTGTTCGAGGCCATCGACAGCGGCGACGCCCCCTCGTGGACCATGTACGTGCAGGTCATGCCGTTCGAGGACGCGGCGGACTACCGCTTCAACCCCTTCGACCTGACCAAGGTGTGGCCGCACGGCGACTACCCCCTGATCGAGGTCGGGCGGATGACGCTCGACAGGAACCCGGACGACTTCTTCGTCCACATCGAGCAGGCCGCCTTCGAGCCGTCCAACCTGGTCCCGGGCATCGGCCCGTCCCCCGACAAGATGCTGCTGGGCCGGCTCTTCTCCTACCCCGACACCCACCGCTACCGCATCGGCCCGAACTACGCCCAGCTGCCGCCCAACCGCCCGCACTCCTCCGTGAACTCGTACGCCAAGGACGGCCCCATGCGCTACGAGCCGGCGAACACGGCCCGCCCGTACGCGCCCAACTCCTACGGCGGCCCGGCGGCCGACACCGGCCGCTTCGGCGAGATCGCGGGCTGGGCGGCCTCGGGCGAGATGGTGCGCGAGGCCTACCGGCTGCACCGCGAGGACGACGACTGGGGCCAGCCCGGCACCATGGTCCGCCAGGTCCTCGACGACGCCGCGCGCGAGCGGCTGGTGTCCAACGTGGCCGGCCATCTGCAGGACGGCGTGAGCAGGCCCGTGCTGGACCGGGCGCTGCAGTACTGGCGCAACATCGACAAGAACGTGGGCGACCGCATCGCCACCAGGGTCAACGGCGGCTGAGCGCCGCACGGAAAGGACCGGCCGCCCTCCCCGCACGGGGAGGGCGGCCGGTCCTTTCGCCTGTGCGTCGGCTCAGGGGGTGGCGATGCCGCCGTTGGGGCGGGTGCCCGAGGGGTCGCCCGTGTTGCCGGTGGGCGCGGTGGGGCCCGGTGTCGGCGGGGTGGGCTTGGGCGGCGTCGGCTTGTTCGTCGGCGGCGTCGGCTTGTTCGTCGGCGTCTGCCGGCCCGGCGTCGACGTCGGCGACTGGGTGCGCGGCGACGGCGTACCGGACGGGGTGTTGCGGCCGGCCGACGGGGTCGCACCCACGGACGGGGTCCCGGCCGGAGCCTGCGGCGCCACGAAGCCGTCCTCGGTGTCCAGGTCGAACTTCGACTTGTCCTCGTCGTCGTCGAAGACGGAGGAGGTGTACGCGGCCCAGATCCTGGCCGGATAGCCACCACCGTTGACGCGACCGCCGCCGCCGGTGCCCTGCAGGGAGACCTGCTTGCCGCCGGGGCCCTCGCCGAAGACGCCGACGGAGGTGACCAGGCCGGGGGTGTAGCCGGTGAACCAGGCGGACTTGTTGTCGTCGGAGGTACCGGTCTTGCCGGCCACCTGGTACTGGCTGCTGCTGACGACGTTCGCCGTACCGTCGTCGACCACGCCGGTCATGACGCCGGTGACGCCGTCGGCGGTGTTGCGGGAGACCACGCGCTGGTCGGTGACCGGGTTGGGGAGCTTGTACGCCTCACCCTTCCAGGACACGGACTTGATGATGCTGGGGTTGATCTTCTTGCCGTGGTTGTCGAGCGTGGCGTAGACGCCCGCCATCTCCAGCGGGCTCGCGCCCATGGAGCCCAGCGACAGGGAGGGGACCTCCTCGAAGTCGCCCTTCATGCCCAGCTCGACGGCGGTCTTCTTGACCTTGGCGAGACCGACGTCGACGGCCATCTGCGCGAAGACGGAGTTGACCGAGTCGTTCATCGCCTTCTGGACGGTGACCGCGGGCTCGGAGTAGCCGTCCTCGTTCTCCGGGGCGAAGCCGACCGGAGTGCCCTTGTCCACGACGGGGCGCTTGTTGGTGCCCTCGTAGGTGGTGGAGGAGGTGATCGGCTTCTTGTCCTGCGTCTTCGAGCCGTTCTGCAGCGCCGAGGCGAGGATCAGCGGCTTGAAGGTGGAAGCCGGCTGGAAGTCGCCGCGCGTGGCGTTGCTCGTCTGGTGCTTGATGAAGTCCTGGCCGCCGTAGAGCGCCACGACCTGGCCGGTCTTGACGTCCACGGACACGGCGCCGGGCTGCACATGGCCGTCGACCTCACGGGCCTTGGGGTCCAGGTCGTCGGTCAGCTTGTTCTTGACCGCCTTCTCCAGCGCGGCCTGCTTCTTCGGGTCGATGCTGAGCGTGATCGTCCAGCCACCGGCCGCGAAGTCGCTCTCCGGGCGGCCCTGACGCTTGAGGTCCCGGATCATCTCCTGCCGGGCGGCCTGCACGAGGTAGCCGTTCGAGCCGGTCAGGCCCTCCGGGGCCTTGGGCTGGCCAGGCGGCTGGAACTTCATCGTCTGGCGCTTGCCCGGGTCGAGCCACTTCTGCTCGACCATCTTGTCGAGCACGTAGTTCCAGCGGGCCTCGACGTTCTTCTTGCCGGCGTCGCTGGCCGTCCCCCAGTCGTACTGGCTCGGCGCCTGGAGCAGCGCGGCCAGGTAGGCACCCTCCTCGAGGGTGATCTTGTCGACGTCCTTGCCGTAGTACGCGCGGGCCGCCGCCTGGATGCCGGAGGCGTTGCGGCCGAAGTAACTGGTGTTCAGATAGCCGGCGAGGATCTCTTCCTTCGGCTTCTGGTCCTGGACCTTCAGCGAGATGATCAGCTCCTTCACCTTGCGGGTGACGGTCTGACGCTGGTCCAGGTAGTAGTTCTTGACGTACTGCTGGGTGATCGTCGAGCCGCCCTGCTTGCCGCGGCCCATCACGGTGTTGAGGATGCCGCGCGCGGTGCCCTTGAGGTCCACGCCGGGGTCGGTCCAGAACTTCTTGTTCTCGGCGGCGACGACGGCGTTCTGGACGTCCTTGGGAACCTTCGTCAGCGGGACTTCCTCGCGGTTGACCTCGCCGAGGCGGGCGATCACCTCGCCCTTCTGGTTCTTGTAGACGTTGCTCTGCGCCTTCGCGGCCTCGTTGCCCTTGCCGGGCACGTCCACGTACAGGTACAGGGCGTAGAACGACCCCAACCCCAGGGCGATCACACCAAGGAAGTAGGCAAGCAGCAACTTCCAGGTGAAGAACCGGCGTATGCCGGTCTTCTTGGGCTTCTTGCCGCCCCGTTCAGGGCTACTGCCCTTCTTCTGCGCTCGTCGCGCGTCCGCTCGGCCCATCTCTCCCGTAGCTCCAGTCCGTCCGCCCCCAACCCAGCTCACGAAGCTAACACCGCATCTGCCGCCAAACGCCCATCGATCACGGCAATAACGGACGTGACATACAGCACCCCGGATGGCGGGAACCCGGTACGGCGTAGTGCGGGAAACCGTACAGGGCCATAATGTGCTATCACTTTGCTAGACAGTGCGAGGCACGCTCCGGCCGCCGCGCAGCCAGCATGAACAGGGGGGCTCACCCATGTCCGAGACCACTTCCGGCGCCACGCCGGACACCACGTCGAGGCCGCCGGTCCGCGAGGTCGCGGCCAATGACATCGGCGGCGGCCTGGCCCTGCTGCTCGGCCTCCTGGGGCTGCTCGCCGGCGCCGGGGCCGTCGTCGCAGGGGCCGTCATAGGCAAGCCCCTGTCCGTGGCGCTCATCCCCGCCGGCATCCTCGTGGCCCTCGCCGCGGTCATCGCGATGTGCGGGCTGAACACCGTCTCCCCGGGCGAGGCCCAGGTCGTCCAGCTCTTCGGCCGCTACCGCGGCACGATCCGCACCGAGGGCCTGCGCTGGGTCAACCCCTTCACCAGCCGCGAGAAGCTCTCCACCCGGGTCCGCAACCACGAGACCGCCGTACTGAAGGTCAACGACGCGTACGGCAACCCCATCGAGCTGGCCGCCGTCGTGGTGTGGCGGGTGGAGGACACCGCGCAGGCGATGTTCCAGGTGGAGGACTTCCAGGAGTTCGTCTCCACCCAGACCGAGGCCGCCGTGCGGCACATCGCCATCGAGTACCCCTATGACGCGCACGACGAGGACGCCCTCTCGCTGCGCGGCAACGCCGAGGAGATCACCGAGAAGCTCGCCGCCGAGCTGCACCTGCGGGTCCAGGCGGCCGGCGTGCGCATCATCGAGTCGCGCTTCACCCACCTGGCCTACGCGCCCGAGATCGCCTCGGCGATGCTCCAGCGCCAGCAGGCGGGCGCGGTCGTCGCCGCCCGCAAACTGATCGTGGAGGGCGCGGTCGGCATGGTGGAGCAGGCCCTGGAGCGGATCAGCGAGCAGGGCATCGTGGAACTGGACGAGGAACGGAAGGCGGCCATGGTCAGCAATCTGATGGTGGTGCTGTGCGGTGACCGGGCCGCCCAGCCCGTCCTGAACACCGGCACCCTCTACCAGTGACGGAGGACCGGCCCCGACGGCCGCAGCAGCGCAAGCAGGTGCTGCTGCGGCTCGACCCGCTTGTCCACGACGCGCTGAGCCGCTGGGCGAACGACGAGCTGCGCAGCGCGAACGCGCAGATCGAGTTCCTGCTCCGCAAGGCCCTGGCCGACGCCGGCCGGCTGCCGAAGGACGTCGGGGCGATCCGCAAGCAGGGCCGCCCCCCGAAGTCGGAGTAACCGGGACGAAGCCGGAGCAACCGGGCACCATCTGGGGCTCCGGCTTCTTCATGCACGCCTATACACAGCGTGTATACACGCGATGTAGAGTCCTTTCCATGTCTATCGGACACACGCTCCTCGGCCTGCTGGAGTCCGGACCCCGCCACGGCTACGACCTCAAGCGCGCCTTCGACGAACGTTTCGGTCACGACCGGCCCCTGCACTACGGCCAGGTCTACGCGACGATGTCGCGACTGCTGAAGAACGGCCTGGTCGAGGTGGACGGGGTCGAACAGGGCGGCGGCCCCGACCGCAAGCGCTACGCCATCACCGACGCCGGCGTCACCGACGTCGGGCAGTGGCTGGCCCAGCCCGAGAAGCCCGAGCCGTATCTGCAGTCCACGCTCTACACGAAGGTCGTCCTCGCGCTGCTGACCGGCCGCGACGCGGCCGACCTCCTCGACGGCCAGCGCTCGGAGCACCTGCGCCTGATGCGCGAGCTCACCCGGCGCAAGCGCGGCGGCGACCTCGCCGACCAGCTCATCTGCGACCACGCGCTCTTCCACCTGGAGGCCGACTTGCGCTGGCTGGAGCTGACCGCCGCCCGCCTGGACCAGCTCGCCTCGGCGGTGCGCACATGACGCCCGCCGGATCGATCCTCGCCGCCACGGGCCTGCGCAAGTCCTACGGGCTGACCGTCGCGCTCGACGGCGCGGACTTCTCCGTCCACCCCGGCGAGGTCGTCGCCGTCATGGGCCCCTCCGGCTCCGGCAAGTCCACCCTGCTGCACTGCCTCGCCGGGATCGTGCGCCCGGACGCCGGCTCCGTGCGCTACGGCGACCACGAGCTGACGAAGATGCCGGACGCCGGGCGCAGCGCCCTGCGGCGGGGCGACTTCGGCTTCGTCTTCCAGTTCGGCCGGCTCATACCCGAGCTGACCTGCGTCGAGAACGTCGCCATGCCGCTCCGGCTGGGCGGCCTCCGGCGCAAGGATGCCGAGGAGCAGGCCCTGCGGTGGCTGGAGCGCCTTGAGGTGTCCGACACCCGCGCCAAGCGCCCCGGCGAGGTCTCCGGCGGCCAGGGCCAGCGCGTCGCCGTGGCCCGGGCCCTGGTCACCGCCCCGCGGGTGATCTTCGCCGACGAGCCCACCGGCGCCCTGGACTCGCTCAACGGCGAGCGCGTGATGGAGCTGCTGACGGACGCCGCGCGGGAGACCCGGGCGGCCGTGGTGCTGGTCACGCACGACGCCCGGATCGCCGCCTACTCCGACCGCGAGGTCATCGTGCGCGACGGCAGGGCACGGGACATGGCGGGTGCGCGGTGACCGTCTTACGCGGCTGGGCCCGCGACCTGGCCATGGGGGTGCGCTTCGCCGTCACCGGCGGCCGCGCGGGCCTGCTACGCACCGCCCTGACGGCGGCGGGCGTCGGCATCGGTGTGGCGTTGCTCCTGTTCGCCGCCGCGCTGCCGCAGGCGCTGGACGCCCGGAACACCCGGGCCGAGGCGCGCGGGGACGACGGCCGGACGGCCGACCGGGCCGGTGCGGCGACCCTGCTGGTGCAGGAGGCCGACACCGTCTACCGGGGCCGGAGCATCCGGGGCCGGCTGCTGCGGCCGGAGGGGCCGCGGGCGCCGAAGCCGCCGGGCGTCACCGCACTGCCCGCGCCGGGCGAGATGGCGGTCTCCCCCGCCCTGCGCGATCTGCTCACCTCCGAACGGGGGGCGCTGCTGCGCGAGCGGCTGCCCCACCGCATCGCCGGCACCGTCGGCGACCAGGGGCTCAAGGGCCCCGACGAGCTCCTCTACTACGCGGGCGACGACCATCTCGCCGTCCGCGGCCACCTCCCGACGGAACCCTCACGCATCACCGCTTTCGGCGACGGCTTCGGCGAACCCCAGCCTGGCCCCGCCGAGACGCTGCTGGGCGGCATGGCCTGCGCGGCCCTGCTGCTGCCGGTGTGCGTGCTCATCGCCACGGCCGTGCGGTTCGGCGGCGAACGCCGCGATCGCAGGCTCGCCGCCCTACGGCTGGTGGGCGCGGACAACCGCACGACGCGCCGCGTCGCGGCCGGCGAGACGGTGTGCGCCTCGCTGCTCGGCCTCGCGCTCGGCGGGGCGCTCTTCGCCGGCGCCCGGCAGTTCGCGCCGCGGCTGTCCCTGCGGGGCACCGGCTTCTTCCCGGCCGACTTCACGCCGGGCCCCTTGTCCCTCGCGCTGATCGTGCTCGGGGTGCCGCTGGCGGCCGTCGTCATCGCCCTGTTCGCGCTGCGCGCCGTCGCCATCGAGCCGCTGGGCGTGGTGCGCGGGCAGGCGCGACCGCGGCGCCGGATGTGGTGGCGGATCGCCGTGCCCGTGACGGGCCTGGTGGTGCTGGCGCCGTACGCCCTCCGGCTCCGCATCGCGGCGGAGGAAGGGATGCTCGACTACCGGGGTCTGGGTGCGGTCGTCGGCAGCACGCTGGTCCTCCTGGGCGTCGTCACGCTGCTGCCCTGGCTGGTCGAAGCCGTCGTCCGCCGGCTGCGCGGCGGCCCGCCGTCCTGGCAGCTCGCCATCCGGCGGCTGCAGCTGGACAGCGGCCCCGCCTCCCGGGCCGTCACCGGCATCACCGTCGCGGTGGCCGGTGCGATCGCGGTACAGACACTGCTCGCCGGCGTGGGCGCTCCCGCGTCGTCGTGGGCCGAGGAGCGGGACGTCGTCGGCGTGTCGATGCGGCTGGGGCCCGGGGACGACGCACGGGCGCTCGCCGAGCGGTTCCGCGGCACGCGGGGCGTCCGGTCCGTGGCCGGCCTGACACACGTCCCGGTGGCACGGGCCGGCGACCGCGGCATCGTCACGCTCGCCGTCGGTGACTGCGCGTCCCTGCGCCGGGCGGCCGGGCTGGAGTCCTGCGCGGACGGCGACGTCTTCGTGGTCGACCGGGGCACCCCGCACAACCCGGTACCGGTGCGGCCCGGCACGGACCTCAGCCTGCGGCGCGACGCCGGGGACGTACCGCGCTGGACCGTGCCGGCGACGGCTCCCGTGGTGACACGGCAGGACACGTCCGACTTCCGGCCGGTCGACGCCGCGGTGCTGGCCACCCCTTCCGCCGTGGACGTCCGCGGCCTGCCGGACGCCGGCGCCGACCTGCTGGTCCAGCTCCTACCGCCGTTCCCGGACGCCCTGGAACACGTCCGCAACACCAGCGCCGCCATCGGCCCCGGTCATGAGATCCGGTACCTCCCCGATCAGGACGGGGCCAGTGAGTACGGCACCATGCTGGGCATCCTGCCCTGGGCGGCGGCCATGACCCTGGGCCTGGTCGCGACGAGCCTGCTGCTGACCACGGTGGAGCAACTGCGCGAGCGCAGGCGGCCGTTGGCCACGCTCGCCGCGTTCGGGGCACCCCGCTCGACCGTGGCCTGGTCGGTGGTGTGGCAGACCGCGGTCCCGGTGGCCCTCGGCATGCCGCTCGCCGTCCTGGGAGGGCTCGCCCTCGGCCGGTCGATGCTGTCGCCGTTCGACGTCCCCGTACCGGACCGGTTCGCCTTCCTGCCCGTCGTGGGCCTGGGCCTCGGCGTCATCGCGCTCGTCACGCTCGCCGCGCTGCCACCGCTGTGGCGCATGATGCGCCCGGACGGACTCCGGGCGGAGTAGACCGCACCGGAAGTACGGGCAAGGGGCACTGGACGGGGGTCAGCACCCCTTGCCCGTACGGCGGTTCAGTCGACGATCCGCACCGGAAGCCGCCCCAGCTCCACCCGCAGCGCGGCCGCGAACTCCTCGAACTCCCCCTGCCGCGCCGCCCCCGACCGCATGGCCAGCGCGATGCGCCGCGAGGGCGCGGGCTCGGCGAAGTACCCGGTGGCGAGGCGGTCGCTGCGCCCGGTCTCCACGCGCAGCGCGGTGCGCGGCAGCAGGGTCACCCCGAGGCCGCCGCCGACCAGTTGGACCAGCGTGGACAGCCCGGCCGCGCTCGTCGTCATCGGCGTCCCCTCCGTACGCCCCACCTCGCGGCAGATGTCGAGGGCCTGGTCGCGCAGGCAGTGCCCCTCGTCCAGCAGCAGCAGGTCCAGCTCGCGCAGCGCGGCACGGGGGATGTCGCCCCGCCCGGCCAGCCAGTGGTCGCAGGGCGTGACGAGGACGAAGTCCTCCTCGAACAGGGGGATTTCGGTGACGCCGGGCGCGCCGAGCGGCACGGCGAGCAGCAGCAGGTCGAGCCGCCCCTGGGTGAGGCCGTCCAGCAGGGAGGAGGTCTGCTCCTCGTGGACCTGGAGGTCGAGGTCCGGGTAGGAGTCGTGGACCAGGCGCAGGACGATGGGCAGCAGGTAGGGCGCCACGGTCGGGATGACGCCGAGCCGCAGGACGCCCGTGAAGGGCGCGCGGGCCGCGTCGGCCTCCTCCATGAAGTCGCCGACGGCGTCGAGCACCGTACGGGCCCGGGCGGCCAGCCGCTCACCCGCGGGAGAGAGCAGTACCTTTCTCGTCGTACGCTCGAGAAGCTGAATCCCGAGCAGCTCCTCCAGCGCCGAGACGGCCCCCGACAGGGCGGGCTGGCTCATCCCGATGGCGCTCGCGGCATCCCGGAAGTGCAGGTGCTCGGCCACGGAGGCGAACGCCCGGAGCTGGGCGAAGCTGGGCTGGCGGGGCCGCGCCGGCGGCACGGGCTGGGCTATGGACGACGTCATTGATAACCACCTCCGATCAACACGACCCAGTCTAGCTATTTCCGCTATCAATGCCTCCTGTGGCACTGTGGTTCTCGTCCAACCCGCAGGAAACCCCATGAACAGGGCTTTCCTCCGTTGCAAGGAGAGCGCGTGCTCACTGTCGGTGACAAGTTCCCCGAGTTCGACCTGACCGCCTGTGTGGACCTCGACGCGGACAAGGCCTTCGCGCAGATCGACAACAAGACCTACGAGGGCAAGTGGAAGGTCGTCTTCTTCTGGCCCAAGGACTTCACCTTCGTGTGCCCGACCGAGATCGCGGCCTTCGGCAAGCTGAACGACGAGTTCGCCGACCGTGACGCCCAGATCCTCGGCGTCTCCGGCGACTCCGAGTTCGTCCACCACGCCTGGCGCAAGGACCACGCCGACCTGCGTGACCTGCCCTTCCCGATGCTGGCCGACGCCAAGCACGAGCTCATGCAGGCCTGTGGCGTCGAGGGCGAGGACGGCTACGCCCAGCGCGCCGTCTTCATCGTGGACCCGAACAACGAGATCCAGTTCGTCATGGTGACCGCCGGCTCCGTCGGCCGTAACCCCAAGGAGGTCCTGCGGGTCCTCGACGCGCTGCAGACGGACGAGCTGTGCCCCTGCAACTGGTCCAAGGGCGAGGACACCCTCGACGCCGTCAAGCTCCTCGCCGGCGAGTGAGCTGATTCCCCATGGCGCTCGATGAGCTGAAGTCCGCCATACCGGACTACGCCAAGGACCTGAAGCTGAACCTCGGCTCGGTCATCGGCAACTCCGACCTTCCGCAGCAGCAGCTGTGGGGCACCGTGCTCTCCTGCGCGATCGCGACCCGTTCGCCGATCGTGCTGCGCGAGCTGGAGCCGGAGGCCAAGGCCAACCTCTCCCCCGAGGCGTACACCGCCGCCAAGGCCGCTGCCGCGATCATGGCGATGAACAACGTCTACTACCGGACCCGGCACCTGCTGTCGGACCCGGAGTACGGCAACCTGCGCGCGGGTCTGCGGATGAACGTCATCGGCAACCCCGGCGTGGAGAAGGTCGACTTCGAGCTGTGGTCCCTGGCGGTCTCCGCCATCAACGGCTGCGGCATGTGCCTCGACTCCCACGAGCAGGTGCTGCGCAAGGCCGGCGTGGAGCGCGAGACGATCCAGGAAGCGTTCAAGATCGCCTCGGTCCTCCAGGCCGTCGGCGCCACCCTGGACGCCGAGGCCGTGCTGAACGGCTGACCGTCGCACGACGCCGAAGCGGGCCCCGACCTCACCAGAGGTCGGGGCCCGCTTCGTCATGCGTGTGTCACGCGGGGGGCGAGTGTGGCGGTGCCGCCACCGCCGCCGCCTCCTCGGGCGTGACGTCCAGCCTCGCCCGCGCCGCCTTCTCGGCGGCCTCCTTCGCGTAGGCCCGCAGATATCCGACGACCGCGTTGGTCACCGCCACCAGCGGCACCGCGACCACCGCGCCGCCGATGCCGGCGACCAGGGAACCGGCGGCCACCGAGAGGACCACCGCCAGCGGGTGGACGCGCACCGCACGGCCGAGGATGAAGGGCTGCAGGACGTGGCCCTCGATCTGCTGCACCGCGAGGACCACGATCAGCACCATCGCCGCCGTGAACACATCGCGCGTCACCAGCGCCACCACGACCGCCAGCGCACCGGAGACGACCGCACCCACGAGCGGGATGAAGGCGAACAGGAAGATGAACACGGCCAGCGGCACGGCCATGGGCACGTCCAGGAAGAACAGCCCTATGCCGATGAAGATCGCGTCGATCAGGGCCACTATCACCGTGCCGCGCACATAGGCCGTCAGCGTCGCCCACGCGCGCGGGCCCGCGCCCGCCACGCCCTCACGGGCCGCGGTCGGCACCAGCTTGAGCAGCCACTGCCAGATCTTGGGGCCGTCGTAGAGCAGGAAGAGCGTGCTGAACATCGCGAGCAGGATGCCGGTCAGCACCTCGATGATCACCTGGACGCCCTCTATGCCCGCCGTGGTGATGTCCTTGGTGTTGGTGCCGATCGCCTCGCTGAGCTTGTCGGCGATGTTGTTGATCTGGTCCTCGGTGACATGGAACGGGCTGTTGAGCAGCCAGCGCTTGAGCTCCGAGATACCGTGCTGCACCTGCTTGGACAGGTCGTCGAGGTTCTCCGTGACCTGCCACACCACGAACCAGCCGACCAGGCCCATGACGACGAAGCCGGAGACGAACGTCATCGCGGTGGCGACCCCGCGCGGCACACCGCGCCGTTTCAGCCATCCGACGGTCGGCTGCAGCAGCGCCGTGATCAGCAGGCCGGCGACGAACGCCAGCACCACCAGGCGCACGGCGCTGATGACCCGCATCAGCACCCACAGCGTTCCGGCCAGCACCAGCAGCCGCCAGCCGACCTCGGCCGCGACCCGCACGCCCCAGGGGACGGCGGCGACGGGATCGGGCCGCGGGCCGGCCGCGGCGGGCGCCCCGCCGGGCGGCGGGGGGACGTGCTCGGGTGCGGGCATGACGGCCGGATCCGAGTCGGGACCGGGAGCTGACGGGCGTACGGACGCGGACCGGGGCGCGGGTTCGGGCTCGGCTTCGGGCCCCGTACCCGCCTTGCGGGCGTCGAGCCGTTCGGCGAGCCGTATCAGCCCCGTACCGAGGCCTCCGACCCATCGTGGCAATCTGGACATTCTTCTTCCTCTACCCCCACTCCCCCGTGACCATCCGCGTCGACGTTACCTCTCCCCGGATACGACGAAGCCCCCGGCCGCATCGGCCGGGGGCTTCGACAGCTGTACGGGGTAAGGCCCGGGGGCCTAGTACCAGTGATTGGCCTGCCAGAACGACCAGGCGCCACAGGGGCTGCCGTAGGACTCGTTCATGTAGCCGAGGCCCCACTTGATCTGCGTGGCCGGGTTGGTCCGCCAGTCGGCGCCCGCGGAGGACATCTTGCTGGCGGGCAGCGACTGCACCAGGCCGTACGCACCCGAGGACGGGTTCGTGGCGGTGTAGTCCCAGGTGCTCTCGTTGTTCACGATGTTGCTGAAGCACTGGAACTGGTCCGCGGGGACCATCTGCCGGGCCATGGCCTGGACCTCGGCGACCGAGTAGGAGCCCTTGACCGCGAACGAAGAGGCGTCACGCGTAGCCGAACGGCTGCTGACCTCTTCCTTGTCGCGCTCCTTGGCCTTCTCCTCGGCCTCCTTCTTCTTCGCCGCTTCCTCAGCGGCTTCCTTCTTCGCGGTGGCGTCCTCCGCGGCCTGCTTGCGCGCGGACTCCTCGGCGTCCTTCTTCGCGGCGGTGTCGGCGGCCTCGGCCTGCGTGTCCGCCTGCTGCGTGAGGGAAGCGGTCTGGGCCTGGACGTTCTGTCCTGCGGGGATGTCCGCGAGAAGCGTCGCGTCGGCAGCGGTGGCCTCGACCCTGTCGGTCGCGCCCTGGTCGTTGCCCGCGGCGACACCCACAACGGCGCCGACGGTGGTGACCGCGGTGGCAGAGGCCACGGCGAATCCCCGGACAGAAATCCGGCTCACACGTTTTCCTTCCAGCATCGCCCGCATGGGTGACCTCGCGGACGCGATCGTGCCCCTGGCGCTGGCCTCCGATTGCACCGGCCCCACGAGGGACCGGCCGGTCACTGGAGGCACGGACCCGGTGGGCCCTCCCGCGAAGGAGGTCCGCATGTGCTCGGGCGGCATACGGCGACGCTGTTCAGTTTTGCTGGTGAAGCACTGTCCCTGGAGGGACTCAAGTGCCGTATGCGGGGCCTGACAGGACCCAGACTCTGCCCGAACGGCACGCTCGGAGGCAATTCCCGGTCACGTGGGAAAGCTCACACTCCGTTTACTCCTGCGCTTTCACGGAAACCTCGACGCGGCACGACAACGCGCGGCTAAGCTCCTTGGCTTCGCCGCGCGCCGCCGCCGTACGTATCTGCTCAGCCCCGCCCCAGTCCCCTCAGATGCGGCCGTCCTCCAGCATTTCGGTCACCAGCGCCGCGATGGGCGAACGCTCCGAACGCGTCAGCGTCACGTGTGAGAAGAGGGGATGGCCCTTGAGCTTCTCGACCACGGCGACCACCCCGTCGTACCGTCCGACCCGGAGGTTGTCGCGCTGCGCCACGTCATGGGTGAGCACCACCCGGGAGTTGGCGCCGATCCGCGACAGCACGGTCAGCAGGACGTTGCGCTCCAGCGACTGGGCCTCGTCGACGATGACGAACGCGTCGTGCAGCGACCGGCCGCGGATGTGGGTGAGCGGCAGGACCTCGAGCATGCCGCGCCCCACGACCTCCTCGATGACCTCGGAGGTCGTCACCGCCGAGAGCGTGTCGAAGACGGCCTGGGCCCACGGGCTCATCTTCTCGGCCTCGCTGCCCGGCAGATAGCCCAACTCCTGCCCGCCCACGGCGTACAGCGGGCGGAAGACCATCACCTTGCGGTGCTGCCGGCGCTCCAGCACGGCCTCCAGCCCGGCGCACAGCGCCAGCGCCGACTTGCCCGTACCGGCCCGGCCGCCCATGGAGACGATCCCGATCTCGGGGTCCAGCAGCAGGTCCAGCGCCACGCGCTGCTCGGCGCTGCGCCCATGGATCCCGAACGCCTCGCGGTCGCCCCGCACCAGCCGGACCGAACCGTCCGCCGCGACGCGGCCGAGTGCCTTGCCCCGCTCGGACTGCAGCACCAGCCCGGTGTGCACCGGGAGTTCGCAGGCTGCCGGTACGTGCACGCGCTCGGCGGCGTACAGTTCGTCCACCTGCTCGGCCGTGACGGTGAGCTCCGCCATGCCGGTCCAGCCGGAGTCGGTGATCGCCAGCTCGGCGCGGTACTCCTCGGCCAGCAGTCCGACGGACGACGCCTTGATCCTCAGCGGCAGGTCCTTGGAGACGACGGTGACGTCGTACCCCTCGGCCTGGAGGTTGCGTGCGACCGCGAGGATGCGCGAGTCGTTGTCGCCGAGGCGGTAGCCGGCGGGCAGTATGCCCGGGTCCGAGTGGTTGAGTTCCACCCTGAGCGTGCCGCCCAGCTCGCCGATCGGGATCGGCGAATCGAGCCGGCCGTACTGCACCCGGTACTCGTCCAGCAGGCGCAGGGCCTTGCGGGCGAAGTAGCCGAGCTCGGGGTGATGCCTCTTGGCCTCCAACTCCGTGACCACCACCACGGGCAGCACGACCTCGTGCTCCTCGAAGCGGGACATGGCTCCTGGATCGGCCAGCAGGACGCTGGTGTCGAGGACATAGGTGCGCCGGTCGCTATCACGGCGCTGCTTGCTGGTCACCACGGGTGGACGAACCCCCTCGTGCAGAGGTAAGGGCGCACCGCCGTCGTGAGGAACGGGGGCGCGGGGAGTGGGCCGGGTCCATGCCCTTCCAGGGGGGCCGGCCGACCGGCCCGCCGCGGCGGCCGCGCGGACCCTGTGGTCCGCTCGGTCCGTACGGTCGTCGTCCTGGTGCAAAGGGCCTCCCGGGCGGGCGGCCCCATGCCGCTCGCTGGCAGAGCGACGGTCGCAGTTCCGACCGTCGGCCTGCAGGGGATATTCCCGCTGGACCGCTTGCCCATGCAACGGCATATGCGACGAGCAGGTGAACGATTAATCCACCGTTACTCGTACTGCCGTGCCACCCTTACCCGAACCGGCGTTCCGTCAGTTCCCGTACCTGCGGTGTCGCGCGGCGTAGTCCCGCAGCGCGCGCAGGCTGCATCCTGCGGGGGACAACCCCCGCACCCCCGGCCGGAAGGCCCTCGGGCGCACCCCGTCAGTTCCCGTACCTGCGGTGTCGCGCGGCGTAATCCCGCAGCGCGCGCAGGAAGTCGACCTTGCGGAAGGCGGGCCAGAAGACTTCGCAGAAGTAGTACTCGGAGTGGGCGCTCTGCCAGAGCATGAAGCCCGACAGCCGCTGCTCGCCGCTGGTGCGGATGATGAGGTCCGGGTCGGGCTGGCCGCGCGTGTACAGGTGCTTGGTGATGTGGTCGACGTCCACCATCTCGGCCAGCTCCTCGAACGAGGTGCCGTGGTCCGCCGCCTCGAGGACCAGGGAGCGCACCGCGTCCACGATCTCCTGGCGGCCGCCGTAGCCGACGGCGACGTTGACGAGTATCCCGTCGACGTCGACGGTGGCCTGCTCGGCCTCCTTCAGCACGGACTGGGTGCGGTCCGGCAGGAGGTCGAGGGTGCCCACGTGGTGCACGCGCCAGCGGCCGTCGGCGGCCAGGTCGCGCACGGTGTTCTCGATGATGTTCAGCAGCGGGCCCAGCTGGTCGGCCGGGCGGTCGAGGTTGTCCGTGGAGAGCATCCAGAGCGTGACGACCTCGACGTCGGTCTCGGCGCACCAGCCGAGCAGCTCGGAGATCTTGTCGGCGCCGGCCTGGTGGCCCTGCTCGAGCGTGCGGCCGTCCGCACGCGCCCAGCGGCGGTTGCCGTCGAGGATGACACCGATGTGCTTGGGCACCTGGTCGTGGTCGAGGCGGCCTTCCACCCGGCGTGCGTAAAGCCTGTACACCAGGTCGCGCAACTTCACTCTTCCTGCCCCTCCATGCCACGGCGGTCGCCCCGAGGGCGCCACACTACTGCCAGCGTGTCGCGAGGACCCAACTCGGCCTGTCACAGGACCGTGATAGTCAGATGCACATGACCGATCCCTCGCTCTACCGCGCGGCCGAAACGCGCTACGACTCCATGGAGTACCGGCGTACGGGCCGCAGCGGGCTCAAGCTGCCCGCCATCTCCCTGGGACTGTGGCACAACTTCGGCGACGACCGCACCCTCGACTCGCAGCGGGCCATCCTGCGCAGGGCCTTCGACCTGGGGGTGACCCACTTCGACCTGGCCAACAACTACGGGCCGCCGCCCGGTTCCGCCGAGCTGAACTTCGGCAAGCTCTTCGCCCAGGATTTCCGGCCCTACCGGGACGAACTCATTCTTTCGACCAAGGCCGGCTATCTGATGCATCCCGGCCCGTACGGGGAGTGGGGATCGCGGAAGTACCTGCTGTCCTCGCTCGACGCGTCGCTGGCCCGGATGGGTGTCGACTATGTCGACATCTTCTATTCGCACCGTTTCGACCCGCATACGCCGCTGGAGGAGACGATGGGCGCCCTGGCGTCGGCCGTCCAGCGGGGCAAGGCGCTGTACGCGGGCGTGTCGTCCTACAGCGCGGAGCAGACCCGCGAAGCCGCGCGGCTGCTGCGCGAGATGGGTGTGCCGGCCCTGATCCACCAGCCGTCCTACTCGATGATCAACCGCTGGACGGAGGACGACGCGCTGCTGGACACCCTGGAGGACGAGGGCATGGGCTGCATCGCCTTCGCGCCGCTCGCCCAGGGGCTGCTCACCGACAAGTACCTCTCCGGCATCCCGGAGGGCTCGCGGGCCGCCCAGGGCAAGTCCCTGGACCCGGGGCTGCTGACCGACGACGTCGTGCGGCGGCTGCGCGGCCTGAACGAGATCGCCGCGCGGCGCGGCCAGTCGCTGGCGCAGCTGGCGCTGAACTGGGTGCTCCGGGACGAGCGCATGACCTCGGCGCTGATCGGGGCGTCGAGCGTGGGCCAGCTGGAGGCCAACATCGCCGCGCTGCGCGCGGCGCCGCTGGAGAAGGCGGAGCTGGCCGAAATCGATGCCCTGGCGGTCAGCACGGAGGGCGTCAACATCTGGGCCCGCCGCGGAGATTCCTAGATCAACTCAAGCGCGACACGGGGCCGGCCCGGCGTGTCTTCACGATCAACTCGCGGGCTTCGCACGCTTCGACACGGAGAGTGACCGCCAGGGAAGAAAAACGGGCCGGTCCGTGGGGGGGATACGGACCGGCCCGAGGGGGGGTTTCCACCATAACCGGTCCGAGGCCGTGCTTCGTGCACCGACGGGGGTGACAATGCGTGGCGTGCTGACTTGCGGCCATCCAATTGATCTTGAACGCGGGGGCGCACAGGGGTGCTTCGAGGTCCGTCGAGCCCTTCAGCGCTGGGCGAAGGCGCAGAACCAGCCATCCGGTTCGTAGCGGAATCCCGGCCACCGCGCCCGCGGAAAATGTCTTGCAAATTCATCATCGGCCTGACGTCAATTTCCGACGTTCTTGACGTCACCCGCGTGTCGGCCGGTGGCTCGCCGTCATCGCCAGGGGCGCGCTCACACCCGTATGGCCACCTTTTGCGGCATTTCTTCAGATATACGGTCCGGCCGCTCGCGTCGCAGCAGATCGGGTACGAGCGTGGCGACGCCGACCAGGGCCATGGCCGCGCCCAGCCAGAGCGGCGACCGCAGACCGAAGCGGCCGATGACCACTCCACCGACCGAGGATCCGATCACGATGCCGAAGGTGATGAAGGAGGAATGGATGGTGTTGACCAGCGGCCGGGCGTTGCCGGTGCGCTGAACGCGCGTGACCATGGCCGGATTCATGGTGACGCCGACCAGGCCGATACCCAGCATGAAGATCACTGCGGGGACGCTCAGATGGGCCAGCAGGGCGAATCCGACGAGGAAGAAGAAGTTCAGCACCAGACCGCACAACAGGACGGGCACGGCATACCGGTCGGCGAGCCGCCCGACGACGCTGTTGCCGATCACCGTGGCGGCGCCGTAGGCGATGAGCAGCAGCGGAACGGTGCCGACGGCGAACCCGGTGACCTCGGTGAGGATGGGGTTGAGGTAGCTGAAGGCGCAGAACGTCGCGCCGATGACACAGGTGCTGGTGGAGAGCACCCGCCACAGGGTGCGGTTCCGGAAGACGCCCAGTTCCTCACGGAGGCTTCCGCCGCCGTCGGCGTGCTCCAGGTGCGGCACGCCGACGGCCGTGCACAGCGCGGCGATCACGGTCAGGACGGCTATGGCCCAGAAGGCCGCACGCCAGCCGAGGTGCTCCCCGATCAGCGTGGACAGCGGCAGGCCCAGCAGCGTGCCGAGCATCAGCCCGTTCATCGTGACGGCGATGGCCCGGCCGCGTACCTCCGGGCGGGTGACCTGGGCACAGATGGAGAGGGCGACGCCGAAGAAGGCCTGCGAGGCCACGCCGGTGACGACGCGCGCCACGACCATGACCGCGTAGTCGGAGGCGGTGGCGGCCAGCACATTGCCCAACAGGAAGACCGCGAAGAGGACCGCCAGGGCCCGCTTCGGGCGCAGCTTCGTCACGGTCATGGTCAGGAACGGGCCGCCGACGGACATGGCGACCGCGAAGGCGGTGATCAGATAGCCGATCTGCGGGATGGTGACGTGCAGCCCGTCGGCCATCTGGGGCATCAGTCCGGCGACGACGAACTCGCTGGTCACCATGGCGAACACGCCAAGGGCCAGCACGTATACAGCGCGGGGCACAGCACTCCTCGGTTTTGTATCGGTCGGTTCAAAATCAGGGCATGACAGGGCCGGGCAAAGGGAGGAGGGAACGGCGAGGGGGCACCCCGGGGCTCGGCGCCCCGGGAATCAGATGGCGGCGAGGGCCGTCCGGGCGACGCTCTCCAGTACGTCCCGGCCGGCCCCGGCGCGGGCCGAGACCCGGATGCCGCTGACGGTGGCGATCACGAAGTGGGCCAGCGCGCGGGCGTCCTTGGCGGGGTCGATGTCGCCGCCGCGCCGCCCGGCGTCGATGGCCGCGGTGAGCGACTCGAGCCGGCGCCGGTAGTCGCGCTCCAGCTCGCCCGCCACCTCGGCGTCGCGATCGGCGAGCTCCACGGCGGTGTTGACGAAGAAGCACCCCCGGCCGTGCTCGGCCTCCTCCTCGACGACACGCTCGAAGATGGCGCGCACTTTCTCACGCGCCGTCAGTTCGCTGTCGAGCAGCTCGTTCAGCTCGCCGGTCCTGCGCTCCATATAGAGGGCGAGGGTCCGGCGGAAGAGATCGCGCTTGCTGTGGAAGGTGTTGTAGATGCTGCTGCGGCCCAGACCGGTGGCCTCGCACAGATCCTGGGTCGAGGTCGCCTCGTACCCGGCGGTCCAGAACGCCTCCAGCGCGGCGTCGACCGCCCGCTCCTCGTCGAACTTCCTCGGTCGGGCCATGACCCGACCGTAACAGTTTTTGGATCAACCAGTCCAATACCCTCCTCCCGCCACCCCCAGCCATGCCCCCGCGAGCAGGAAGGGCCCCAGCGGCATCACCGCCGCCCGCCGCGTGATCATGAGCCCCATTCCGTAGAGGGAGCCGAGCAGCAGTCCCGCGAACGCGCCCAGGACCAGCACCCACCACCCGTACCACCCCAGGGCGCACCCCAGCCCCAGCGCGAGCTTCACGTCCCCGAAGCCCAGTCCGCTCGGGTGCAGCAGATACAGGGCCAGGTACGCGCCCCCGAGCGCCAGCCCGCCCAGCAGCGCCCGCGGCCACGACCCGGCCGCCCCGGGTATCAGCGCGCCCACCCCCAGCAGAGCGGCCACGCCCAGCGCCAGCGGCAGCGTCAGCACGTCCGGCAGCCGCCGCACCGACCAGTCCACCGCCGCCAGCAGCACGCCCACCGGCACCGCCGCCCACCACACCCCCAGCTCGGGCCGCACCCCCACCGCCGCCGCGAGCCCGCCGCACAGCACCGCGGTCACCCCGGCCGGCCACAGCGCCCCCGGCCCGTACCTCCCCCCGCACACCCCGCACCGGGCCGGCCCCGCCCAGCCGCCGACCGCGTGCCCGCACTCCCCGATCGCCCGCCACTCCTCCTCCGGCTCCACGGCCAGCCGGTACCGGGCGCGCGGCACCAACGCCCCTGCCACGGCGCCGTACAGAGCGCCAACGACGATCAACAGCCAGTACATGCCCCGAGATTACGGACGAACGCCGACCTCCGCTTCGCCCTGTGGATAACCTTCCGGCATGGCCGATTGGCAGGACGGATTCGCCCAACTCCGCATCGGTGACGCTCCACTGGCCCCGGCCCCCCTGCCGGTCCCGCTGGAGATCGCCGCCTCCTACCGCGCCCGCACCCGGGGCCTCCTCGGCCGTGACTCCGTCGAGGGGGCCCTGCTGCTCACCCCCGCCGGCAGCGTCCACACCTTCGGCATGCGCTTCCCCATCGATGTGGCCTATCTGTCCCGGGACTTCACCGTGCTGGCCGTGCGCACCATGCGCCCCGGCCGCCTGGGAGCCCCGCGGCTCAGGGCGCGCCACGTCCTGGAGGCCGAAGCGGGGGCCATGGCGCGCTGGGGACTGCTCCCCGGCGTACGCGTCGGCATCGGCCCGCAGTGAGTCAGCCGTCGCGGTGACTCAGCCGTCGCGGCGGCGCGCGATCAGGGTCCAGGCGCCGAGCCCCACCAGCAGCGCCGTCCCCGTCCCGATGCCCGCGTAGCCGATGACCCTCATCCGCTCGTTCCTGCGGGTGCCCGCCGCAGCCACCAGCTCGCCGCCGACGCCGCCGCCCTGCATCTTCCCGAACCCCTGATCAGCCCTGCGCGCGCCGGCGACGTCGACCCGCAGGGTGACGGGCACCCGGCCGTCGTGCGTGGCCTGGCGCACCTTGGGGTTCAGGCTGACCTGCAGGTAGTACCAGCCCGCGAAGCGCATGCCGCGCGCGGCCTCACCGCCGTTGCCGCTGCCGTACGCCGCCGGGGGCGTGGCCAGGGAGACGGTCGTCGGCTTGCCCTGGTAGGGGCCGGTCTTGTTCATGACGTACCCCCGGGCGGCGTTGCTGAGCCCCACCCGTACGCCGCTCACCACGAACGGCCCGGAGCTCTGCGCCAGTCCGAACTCGGCGTCCGCGAAGAGCTGTTCGCCGGAATCCACGGAGACCCGGTAGAAGCGGGTCTCACCGGGCCGGAGCTCGTCCTTCCATGCGCCCGCACGCAGCTCGGCGGCGTCGTTGAACCCGGTCCCGCCCGTGATCGGCTCCCCCTCCCCCTGCGGCACCTTGGACGGCGCCTGCGAACTCCAGGTCCCGGGGGCCGTCGGACCGTCGGCCTCGCCCTTCTGTGCCGGCTCGGCCGTGAATTTCAGCTCCACCGGCACCGCCGAACCGTCCCCGCCGCCCGCGTCCCCCCGTTCCACGACGAACCGGTACACCCCGGCCGCCCCACAGGCCCCGCCCGGCTTCACGATGCGCTCGACGTAGTCGGCGACGGGGTAAGCGCCTCCGGCCGACAGGAACGAGCGGTGCCGGCCGGCGCCGCACGAGGTCCCGTCGGCCGCCTGTAAGGACACGTCGATGCCGTCCCGCAGCCCCATCGCCGCGCCGGGCGTCGGCACGGCGACGGCGGAGACGTAGGCGCTGGACTGTGCGTCCAGTTCGACGCTGTAGTACTTCCGCTCCCCGGGCTTCAGGCTGTCCGTGTACGTACTCGCGTCCGCTTTCAGCAGCGGCGCGTCCGCGCCACCGGCCGAGCCGCGCACCGCGATCGCGCCAGGTGCCATCCGGTACGCGACCGCGTCGTCGGCCCCCTCGACGCCCCCGGCCCGTCCGGCACCCCCCACGAACACGCAGAACGCCGTCGCCACACCGACGAGCCCGCCCCTCATGTCCCGCCTCCCTCACCGCTCCCCTACCCCTCCGGGCGGCCCATCCTGCCCTGGTACCCACGGGGTGCGCGACCGTCCGCCACGGACTGTTGCGGCCTACTGCGGTTCGGGAAGGGGCTGTTGCCGCGGCACGGCGAGCAGGTGCACGGCACGGGCGGCGGCGGTGATCACTCCGCCGTCGACTCCGTAGAACGAGGGAAACCCGTCGACGGAGAACGCCCGCCCGACGACCCCGCCCTCGCACGGTTCCTCCACCACCGTGGCCATGCCCGCGAGCGCCTCGACCATGGCGGTGGCCGCGTCCGTACCGTCCCGGGCGTGGCAGACGACCGCCAGAACGCGCTCGGGCGGATGGCCCGCGGCCCCGATGTACGCGACGAGGTCCGGCAGGGTGTCGTGGCAGGCCGGGCAGTCCGCCGACAGGAGCACGACCAGTTCGGGCGGGTCCGACGTGCCCTTCCCCACGACCGTGCCGTCGACCGCTACGGCCGTGAACTCCGGGATCCGCGTGCTCACGGGCAGAAGCCCCCGGTCGTCGGCCACCAGGCCGTTCAGCACGTCGGTATGCCGGCGAATCCTCCGCACCAATCCGACGGAAAGGGTCAGATTCAGCACTGCCGTGACCACGAGCACGACGACCACCGCGACGAGCAGCCCCATGGGGGATACGCCTCTCAGAGAAGGGGATCGGGCGAGGTGAACACGTCCACGAGCTCGTCGAGCACGGTGAGCAGGAACCCGGCTCCCCCACCGACGCCTGCGGCCACCGCGACGCCGGCCGGGGCCCCCGGCCCCGCCGCGGGCAGGAGTCCGGACACAAGCCCGGCCACGGCCGCGGCCAGCAGCAGGACGTTGCGCACGACGTGCACGGCCCCGACCGGCCTGGCCCGGGCCCCGAAGCACCGGCACCCGACCCCGCTCCTACGGCGCACTGCCGTGACGGTCACCGCCGTGAACGCCCCCAGCACCGTCGCCGCGAGCGCGAACCCCACGGTGACGGTGCCGGGCACCGCCAGCAGCACCACGACGGCCCACTCGGCCGCGATGACGCCGACCGCGATCGCCGGGCCCACATGTGCGGCGGCAGGCATCAATGCGGCTACCGCGGCCCGAAACCCGGCGAATGCGCTGCGGCTGCGGCACTTCGACACCGCGGCCGCGAGGAAGACGACGACCAGCACGCCGCACAACCCCGTTCTGACGTACAGCACGATGCGCGGGGCGCTAGACGCAACGGCCGAGGACGCAGAGGGGGCAGAAGCCCCCGCACTGGTTGGGGTTTCGGCATTGCTTGCCGCAGAACTGGAGAGCCCGCGGGGCCTCCCTGCCGATGGCCTTGTCGGCGAACGTGTCCGTGAGCCTGGCGGCTCGTTGCACCAGCACGGCAACCATCCCAATCCCCTACTTCCCGGTCACCTCGGGGCGTTTCGTGCGGGCAATTGTCCGGCCCGCCGCCCGGCCCGTCCATATCCGTCCCCGAACCCCACCGCAGTGGGGGACCTCGGCCATACGGGACGCTTCAACAGCGGGCCTTGCCGAAGGAGGCGGCGCCGGCGCGGGGGAGGTTGACCCAGACCCTGGTGCCCTCACGCATGGGCGCGGGCTTGTCGATGCCCCAGCTTCCACCGCACTCGTGCACCACGCACGCCAGCAGGTAGAGCATCTTGTTGCGGCGCGCGGTGCACTGGGCCGAGTACCGGGGGTCGGCGTGCTTCGTGTGCGGGTCCCACAGCACGATGCGGACGCCGTCGTCCTTCCAGCCGAGGGAGAGGTAGAGGGTCCTGCCGGGCTCGAACATCGCCGCACACGCGACGAGTTCGCCGGCTGCTTGGAGGGCGGGGGCCTCGAGTTCGGTGAGGCCGTGTGCCCGTAGGGCGTTGTACACGTTGCTGCGCGCTACGGATGCGGCGTGCGGTTCGCCGGGGATGGCGTAGCTGTAGGCGAGGGTGGCCGGCTCGCGGAGGGCGGTGGGGGTGTGACGGAGGTGCTCGGCCGGTTCGCGGGTGGCCGGAGTGACGAGTGGGCAGAGGCTGACCGGCGCGGATACGGATGCGGATACCGACATGGGGCGGCTCCCGGTGTGGGGTGGGCGATTGTTAGGCCTCGCGCAGGCGCTTCGGACCGGCGCCGGTGGCTTGTCTCCCTGGCGCGGACACACCCCTCCCAGGGCAGGAGGATGCGGGCATGTTCGCGGATGCGCTTCCGGCTGACGCGGGGTTTTGCGCTGCACGACGGAAGCTACCGACGGGCGTGACACGCGTGCCACATTTTCGGTGGATCGTTGCCTCGATCGAGTGATGGGCAGCTGAGTGTGTACGGGCGACCCGCTCAGCACCTGTAGGAAGGGGGCATGCCTCCCAGGAAGACACCTACCGAGCGCCAGCGACGACTCGGCGCCGAGCTGCGAAAGATGCGCACCGCTGCCGGTCTTTCGACCGACTACGCCGCCGCACTGCTCGGCGTAGACCGGACGAAGATCTCCAACATCGAGTCCGGCGTCCGAGTCATCACACCGGATCGGGTGCGGACACTCGCCTGCAACTACGCCTCCAACGACAGCGATTACATCGAGGCGCTGGCCACCATGGCCGGTAGCCGGGAGCGAGGCTGGTGGGAGCAGTTCAGGGGGACCCTGCCTGCCGGGCTACTGGATATCGCCGAGTTGGAGTGGCATGCGGTACGGGTACAGACGTCACAGGTGATGCACCTTCCCGGCCTGCTCCAGACTGAGGACTACGCTCGGTCGATCTTCGAAGCAGTGCTTCCCCGCTTGCCGAGACTGGAGGTGGAGCTTCGCGTGGCACACCGGATGCAGAGACGGCAGGTCTTCGAACGCGCGGAACCACTCGGCTACGTGGGGTTCATCCATGAGGCGGCGCTTCGCATGCAGTTCGGCGGCAGGAAGGTAGCCGAGAGCCAGCTGAACTACCTCATCGAGGCGTCAGAACGCCCCAACATCCTGCTTCGCGTAGTGCCCGTCGGCACCGGGGCGTTCCCCGGCGCGGGGCATGCCACCTTGTATGCCGAGGGCCCCGTGAGGCAACTGGACACGGTCCAGGTCGATTCGGAGGCTGGCCCAGACTTCATCCATGCCGAATCACAGCTCATCAAATACCGTACGCACCTCGACTGGATGGATACGGCCGCCCTGAGCGCAGCGCACTCGCGGGACTTCATGCGCACCGTTATGCACGACCTATAAGGAAGGCACCTATGAGCCACATTACGTGGGAAGTCCCCTTCTGCGGCGAGGGGAACAACTGCTTCAGAATAGGCACCGACACCGCTGGCAACGCCTACATCGCTGTCAACGGCGCCGAGGACCACCACCTCACCGACACCCGCGAAGCGTTACGCGCCCTCATCCGCGACATCAAGGCAGGCAAAGCCGATCACCTCCTCTGAGGAGCTCCATGAACCACATCACCTGGGAAGAGGCCTGCTGTGGCGAAGGCGCGAACTGCTTCCGGATAGGCACCGACCGCGACGGGCACTCCTACATCGCCGTCAACGGAGCGGAAGACCACTACCTCACCGACACCCGCGAAGCACTCCGCACGCTCATCCGCGACATCAAAGCCGGCAAGGCGGACCACCTGCTCTGAACAGGCCGGGCACCGGGGGTGGGCTACGGGAACGTCATGACCTCGGCCTACGTTGTTCCCTTGATCTTCGCAAAGGTAAGGGGAGTAACCAATGCTGATGGCGTTCGCTCTGACCCTCCCGGCGCTCGCCTGCGCGCTGTTCCTCTTCGCCCTGCTGGACAGAACATGGGCCCGGCTGACGAAGGCCATACCGTGGCTGCCGCAGCGCCGCAAAGTGTCCCTGTCCGCCGTCGCCTTCGACGAGTTCACGCCTTCCGTGAACAGCAACAAGACCGTGGAGTTGGACCAGCGGCGGGTGGAGGGGCTGATCCGGGAGGACGAGAGCGACGGTGCGCCTCCTCGCTCCGCCATCGATCTCACGCGGGGTACCGCATTCATCGTGGTCCAGCAGCCCGCGGCTGCTCCTTCTCCCAGGGCCTAGACTCCCCCGGTGAGCAAGCAGCCGACCTTCCGCATCGTCGACGGCGAGCGGATACCGGGGCTGTCCCGCCCCGCGTTCGTACGCAACGGCGACCACCACTACCTCGTACAGCTCGGCATCTACGCCGACGGGCTGATCGACTGCTGGGAGCTGCTCACGCTCGAGGAGTTCGCCGCCGACCTGCGCCGGGGCAGGATCGTGACCCGGTTCGAGGAGGGGGCGCGGGCGGCGGTCCATGAGACGGTCCAGTGGGAGTTCAGCAAGGTCAACGGCCATCTCACGCCGGAGTCGCTGTACGCCGAGATCCGCGACGACATCGACGACCTGAACGGCCGGCCCGACTCCACTGACCGGGCCTGGCGCGCCCTGCACGAGTTCCGCGCGGATCCCACCGAGGAGCGGCGGGCCGTGCTGCGTGCCGCGTACGAGGAAATCCCCGAGCACGAGCGGCACGCGGCGCTCGCGGATCACTCCGTGGGGGACGGCCCGCTGTACGACCTGGCCATAGGCCCCGGCGGGGACGTGACGCCGGAGGAGTACCAGGAGTCGCTGGACTACTTCGACGAGGAGTGGGGCGATCCGCTGGAGTGGCTCACCCGAAGGGATCGGGCGCCCCAGCCGGAGTCGGCGGACGGATCCGTCCTGCTCCACCAGTGGCACGCGCCGGGAGACTGGCCCGAGGAACCCGGCCCGGCCGAGGCCCTCCGCAATGAATACCCCGCTCCCATCCGCATCGGCGACGTCACCTATCCGAGCGTTCACGAGGCCTGGCAGGCCATCGATCCGGCCCCGGAGGCCCGTACGGCGGTGATGGCCGCGCTCCTGCGGGCCAAGTACGACCGGCACCCCGCACTCGCCGACATCCTGACCGCCACGGGATCGGCCCGCATCCTCTACCGGGCGAACTCCTTCACCCTCTCCGAAATCGCCTTCTGGGGCCACGAGGGCGACGGCCGCAACTGGATGGGCCGCCTCCTGGAAGCGGCCCGCGCCGAACTCCACGCCCGCCGTCTGGGCCTGCCGCACTGACCTCAGGCGAGAGCCGTCACCTGGAACACGAGGCTGGCGTGCAGCAGTACGCACGTACCCCACCCCTTGGCGCCCCGCGCACCGTGGCGGACCACGCTCACCCACCCCGCGACCGTCAGCACGGCGACGATTGCCACCAGAACCCACGCCGTGACCAGCCACGGCGTGGAGAGGTCGCTCAGGTACCTGATCAGCGGCACCGGTATGAGGAGGACCAGGGGCGCGCCCCATGTACCCTCCGCCACCTTGCCGTCGGAGGTCGGTTGCGGGGTCGGTTCATCGGTTCTCGTGTCGTTGTCCACTCACAGAGGGTGCCCTCCCGACCGGCCCCGCGCCAAGGGCCGGCCCCTCCTACCTCCTCGGAAAGCTGACCTCCACCCGGCGGTTCTTCCTGCGCCCGTCCTCCGTCCCGTTGTCGGAGATCGGGTACTGCTCGCCGTATCCGCGGATCTCGTAGCGGATCGCCGACGAGCCCAGGTCCTTCGCGAGCTGCCTCTGCACCGCGTTGGCGCGCTCCTTGGAGAGGGCCACGCCGTGGTCCGACGAGCCGAGGTTGTCGGTGAAGCCGAAGATGCGCAGGGCCGTCGCGTGCTGTTTCCTGACCTCGCTCGCGATGGCGCCGATCCGGGCGGTCGCGGCGCCGCTCAGTTCGGCGCTGTCCTTGTCGAAGAGGACCTCGGCCTGCAGGGCGAAGGTGACGTTGACGTTGGTGTCCTCACGGCGTTCCTCGCCGCCGTCCGTCTCGACGACGGACTTGATGTCGAGGACGCGGCCGGGCGCGAGCTTCGCGCCCGAGCGCAGTTTGAGGCCGGGCGCGCCGGCGTCGATCTTCACCGGTGGGGTGGTGTTCGCGGGGGTGCCGGGCCCGCTGTCCGCGTGGGCGGCCGTGGTGGCCAGGAGAAGCGTGGCCAGGGCCGTGACCGTGCCGTGGAGGATCGTCGACGGCATCGGTCCTCACCCCGAGATCTTGATGCGGACGGAGGGCATGGTCGGCAGCTGGAAGTCGACTTCCTTGACGTCGTCGGGCGGCGCCGGGAACTGGGCGAAGACGGCGCGGCTCTCCTCGGGGCGGATGCCCACGAGGCCCGTGGTGCACAGGCATTCCCCGTCCGTGTCGCGCAGGACGAGATAGCGCTTCTTGCCGGCCTGGTCGATCAGCGAGGCCCCGGACACCGAGGACTGGGACTTGAGCTCCGTCTCCTTGGAGCGCCACGTCAGCGGGGTGTACGGCTTGGTGCCCCGGTTGGCGACCGTGCCGTTGACCGTGACGAAGCCGCCCTTGTCGCGCACGGCCGAGTGGAGGGTGACGACGATCCCCTCCGGGCCCTTGATCTCGCCGATCGTCTCCGTCGGCCGGGGGGCGGGCCGGGCCGTGGCGCTTCCGGTCCGGGGGGCCGCGGTGGCTTTCGCCGAGTCCAGGTCGATCTTCTTGTCCCCGTCGTCGCCTTCGCCGCCGCAACCGGCCACCGCGAGGGATATGACGACCGCGAGCGCCGCTCCGGCTCTGGCCATCCTCGAGCTCATGGGTACGTTCCTTTGCTGGTCGGTCAGCGGGTCGGTCGGCGGTCAGTCGGCGAGGTGCACGGCGAACAGGTCCGTGGCCCTCACCACCGCGTCCGGGCGCTTGGGGTCGATGACCAGCACCTTGTCGCCGCAGGTGAGGTCGAGGCCGGGGAGAGGGGCCGGGCCGGGCGGCCGCTGCTGCCCGCCGTCCGCCGGAGGAGTGCCCTCCGGGCGCGGAGGCTCCGGCGCCGGCTTCGGCGGCCCGGCGGTGCAACGGGGTGCGACGACCGCCTTCGCCGTCGCCGTGGCGTGCCGGTTCTCGGTCCCGGGTACGGCCGAGTCCCCCACCGCCTTCGCCGAGGTGACGGTCACCGTGAACGAGCCGGGCCCGCCCGCCTCGTCGCAGGTGATGTCCGGCCGGGCGCCGTTGAGGTCCGCGTAGGAGGCCGCCGCCTGGCAGGCCCGGCCGGCCTCGGCGCCGCGGCCCGCGAGCCAGTCGTTCCAGCCGCCGCCCGTGCCCAGGGCCGCGAGGAAGCCCGTCAGCAGCTGGTCCCGGTAGTCCTGGGCCGCCGCCAGCGCGGCCGCGTCGGCGGCGGTCTGGGCGCCGTTCTTGGTGGCCCCGGCCCGGCCGACTGCGAAGAAGACCAGTGCGAGGAAGAGCAGCGCGGCCACGGCCGTGATGTACAGGGGGAACGCCTGGCCCGCGTCGGACCCACCGGGGCGGCGGCTCAGCCGGTGATCTGCGTGATCTTGTTGGTGATGGCGGTCGCGATCATCGTGCCGAAGTCCGTCGTCATCAGCACCAGGATGATCGCCACGACCACGGCGATGATGCCCAGGTACTCGATCGAGGTCTGGCCGCGATCGTCCCCGCGGCACCCGCGGTCCCGCCCCAGGCGCTTGCGCATCGGCTCCGGCATCGGCTTCCGCATCATCTTGCCCTCCATGGGCGGTGTCCGCCGGACCGCTGCGGGCCGGCGGGTGAGTCACTGCGCGAGTACGACTCCATTCCCTTCCCCCATAAGGCAGTTGGGACACCATGGGTCTCACCCCCGCTCGGCCGCGCCCTCGGACGTCGAATGTCCCACATCCGATTGCAGGCGCGAAGGTCCTTCACGGTCTTTACGCATTTCCACCGACATGAGCATCGGGCCCGGCCGCGGAACCGTTCCCGCCCCCTCCGAGCAGGGCGCGGCGTGGTGCGGTGATATGTGCTGGGAAGCGTTCGGCATGGTGGGGTCTCCTCTCACAGGCCATGTCCCGGACAATGGCGCACCGGCGACCGACCGCATCGACGTATGCACCTCAATCCCCCGTGATGGAGCCGAAATCCGTACCGGATCCCAGGAAGAATCCCGCAATCAGCAGGATGACCGTTCCCGGGACCATGAACGTCGTGATGACCATCGTCGCCTTCGGCACCGTCCGCGCGGCCCTGCGGCGGGCGAGCTGGGCGTCCGTGCGGCGCATGTCCGTGGCGATGCCGATGAGCGTGTCGACGATCGGGGCGCCCAGCTCCTCGCCCTGCTGCAACGCCGTGACGAGTTGGGCGACTTGCTCCGAGTCATTGCGCTTGCGCAGTTCGTCGAACGCCTGCCGGCGGCTGACGCCCATGTCCATCTGGCGCAGGGTGATCCGCAGCTCGTCCGCCCACGGCCCTTCGTAGCGCTCCGCGACCCGGTCCAGCGCCTGGCGGAAGCCCAGGCCCGCGCTGACCACGACCGCGAGGACGTCCAGGAAGTCCGGCAGGGTCCGCTCGATCGCGTCGCGGCGCTCGCGCACGGCCGCCCAGATGCCGACCTCGATCCAGAACAGCCCGAAGCCGACCAGCAGCAGCGCGAGCAGGGGCTGCCCCTTGCCCAGCATGACCAGCGCGCCGCCGAAGCCGAGCGCGCCGTAGACAGCGCGCCGGGCCGCGTACCGGTCCACCGTCAGACCGCCCGGGTTGCCCGCCCGGTCGATGCGCCGCCGCACCTTGGCCACGCGCTTGTCGCCCATCATCCGCAGCACCAGCGGCGCGTACCGCATGCCGAGCCGGTCGACGGCCGAACCGACGGCCGACGTACGGGTGGAGCCGACCTCCAGGGCGAGGGCCAGGTCGGGCGGCAGCCTGGCCTCGCCGCGCAGGAGCGCGACGCCGTAGCAGGCCCCCGCCACGGCCGCCCCGGCCGTCAGCGCCAGCAGGAATCCCATGAGCCCCATCGCCTCCACCCCCTCACACGTCGATCTTCGACATCCGGCGGATGAGGAAGAACCCCAGCCCGTACAGGCCGAAGGCGGCCACGACCGCCGCCTGTCCCAGCCAGTCGGCCGTCATCCGTTCGATGGAGCCCGGCGCGATGCGGTCCATCAGCAGCAGTGTCCCGATGCCCATCAGGGGCACGACGTAAGCGGTCACCGTCACCTGGGACAGCTGGGTGCGCACCTCGCGCCGCGTCTCCTTGCGCTCCTCCAGCGTCGCCGTGAGGTTGCGCAGCGAGCTGACGACCGTGCCGCCCGCGCGATTGGAGAGCACCAGGGTCGTCACCAGCACCACCAGTTCCCGCGAGGGCAGCCGCTCGGCGAGCTCGCCCAGGGCCTCGTCGACGGAGTGGCCCACGGCGAGCCGGTCGGCGACCTTGGCGAGCTCCTCGCCCGCCGGGGCCTCCATCTCCTCGGCGGCCATGCCCAGGGCCGTGCGCAGGGCCAAGCCGGCCTGCGTGGCGTTGGCCAGGATGCGGGAGAGCTCCGGCAGCTGGTTGATGAACTTCTCGATCCGCTTGCGTCGCTGCCAGGCCAGGAAGGCGTGGGCCGACCAGAGCGCGACGATCGCCGCCAGCGGTCCGAAGAACGGTGCGAGCACGGTGGAGGCCAGCAGCCACAGGCCGGCCGCCGTGCCCGCCACGCACGCCGTGAACTCGCCCACCGTGACGTCCAGGCCCGTCGAGGCGATCCGCAGCTCCAGCCGCCTGCCGAAGCGCGTGGCGCGCAGCCACCGGTCCGTACGCCCGAAGTAGCGCGTCCGCCCGGCCGGCGGCGGGGGCGGGGCGTCGGAGAGGCGCTCGACCAGCGCCTGGTGGCGGTCCCGGCCGGTGACGTACGCCCGTACGCCCGCGACGGCGAGCGCCCCGCACAGGAGGGTGGCGCCGGCGGTCAGCGTCGCGGGACCGCTCATGTCAGCCATGCGTCATTCCGTTCTGCCCGGCCTCTCGGGTGGTGAGCTCACTGGGGAACGCGGCGACCCCGAAGGCGGGCGGAACGGCCTCGTCGGCCAGCCGCAGCCGCTCCGCCACCCGCTCCGGGAGGGGGAAGTGCGCGAACGTCCCCCGTACGACGCGGTCCGGGCCCATCGGCTCGGCGTCGAAGCGGCACACGGTCACGAGGCGGGAGCCGCCGCCCCAGCCGGCGCCGCCCGCGGAGTCCAGCAGCGCGACCTCCGCGATGCGGCGCGAGCCGTCCGCGGTGCGCGTGAGCTGGACCAGGCAGTCCACCGCGCTGTCGATCTGGTCGCGCAACGCCTCGTAGGGGATCCTGACTTCCGACATCGACGCCAGCGTCCGCAGCCGCATCAGCGCGTCCTCGGCGCTGTTGGCGTGCACGGTCGCCAGCGAACCGTCGTGACCGGTGGACATGGCCTGCAGCATGTCGAGGGTCTCCCCGCCGCGCACCTCGCCCACGATGATGCGGTCGGGCCGCATGCGCAGTGAGTTGCGTACGAGGTCGCGGATGGTGATGCGGCCCTTCCCCTCGACGTTGGGCGGGCGCGATTCGAGCCGGATGACGTGCGACTGCTGCAGCTGCAGCTCTGCCGCGTCCTCGACGGTGATGATGCGCTCGCCGTCCGGGATCAGCCCGGACAGGGCGTTCAGCAGCGTCGTCTTGCCCGCGCCGGTGGGGCCGGAGACGACGACGTTGAATTTCGCCCGTACGAGTGCGGCCAGCAGCATCAGCATGTGCTCGTCCAGCGTCCCCATGCCGATCAGCTCGCGCAGGGTGTAGGCGCGCGGGAAGCGCCGGATGGTGAGGGTGGCGCCGTTCAGCGCGAGGGGCGGAATGATCACATTGACGCGCTCGCCGGAGGGCAGGCGGGCGTCGACCATCGGATTCGACTCGTCCACGCGGCGGTTGACGGTGGAGACGATGCGCTCGATGGTCTGCATCAGCTGCTCGTTGGAGGCGAACCGCACGGGTACGGGCTCCACGCGGCCGGCCCGTTCGACGAAGACCTGGTCGGGGCCGTTGACCATGATCTCGGTGACGGACGGGTCCTCCAGGAGGGGCTCCAGCACCCCGAGGCCGAGCGCCTCGTCCACGACCCGTCTGATGAGGCGGTCGCGCTCGGCCGTGGACAGGACCGGGCCCTCGCGGCTGATGATGTGGCCGAGGACACGCTCCAGGCGGGAGCGGCGTTCACCGGCCGCGAGCGCGGACATCTCGGCGAGGTCGATCTCCTCGAGGAGCTTCGCGCGGTAGACGGGGACGAGGTGGTCCGACTCCCGGCCGTCGGGCGGGGCCTCGGGGGCGACGATGCGGGCTCTCAGGCTCATGGGGCGCCGCCCGGGGCCGCGATCTCGGTGGCTGCCGCCGGGCAGGGCATCGTCGCCCGGCGGGTGACGGTGAAGTCCGCGCCGGGGACGATCGCCGGGACGGTCACGGTGACCGTGGCGGTGATCCGGGTGTCGGCGGCCGTGCACGGCTGTGCGGCGACGGTGGCGTGGTCCGCGACCCAGCCCGTCATCGCCGCGCCGCCCGCCCCGGCGGGGGTGGCCTCCGGTTCGTCGAGGGTGGCGGTGCGGGCCGCGGCGCGGGCGCCGGTGCCGGCCTGCTGGGCGGCGAAGGCGGCGAGGCCGAGGTGGAGGGCGGCGAGGGCGACGAGGAGAAGGACGGGGAGGAAGCCGAGGAATTCGACGGAGGCGGAGCCTCTGTCTCTTCCGGGGGCTCCGCCCCCGGACCCCCGGTCCTCAAACGCCGGACGGGCTGGATTGTGCCCGGCACGGACTGATGGTCGTAACGCCATCCCCTCAGTCCTCCCGTGCCACGCCGGCCGTGCTCTCCACCGGCCACGGCCAGTCCACCGAGCCCGGGAACAGCACCGGCACCTTCAGGCGCACGCTCGCGCGGTAGACGCCGTCCTGGGGGCCGCACGTGGGCTTGCTCTGCCAGGCGCTCGGCAGGTCCGACTGGGCCGCCGCCGGGCAGTCGCGGCCCACCGCTCCCGCGCGGGCGCCCTTGTCGGCCGCGTGGCCGGCCAGGGAGTAGGTGTAGCCGACCAGGACGCACTGCCAGACCACCGCCAGGGCGACGAGGATCAGGGGCAGCAGGCCCACGAACTCCACCGCGATCTGGCCGCGGTCCCCGCCGCGGCGGCGGAAGCGGCTCAGCGGCAGGGGTGAGCCGCTGGGCACGGGGGCCAGCTGGTCCGGGCCCGTACCGCCGCTCGCAGGGGTCTCGGGGCCGCCGCCCCCTATGGCGCGGCGGCGCCGCAGGCCGCCGGTGATGGACCGGTCGGCGTGCCCGGCGTGGGCGGCGCCGCCGCGCGGGGCGGGGGCGGCCAGGCCCAGTTCGCCGGCCAGGGTCCACAGGGCCTGGCGGACCCCGGAGCGGGCGTCCAGGTCCTGCATCCGGCCGGAGTCGACGGCGCCCTGAAGTTCCTTGTAGCCGGCGGGAATCGTGGTGCGGGCGGTGCGGGTGCCCGTGGTCCGGGCGACGAGGGGCGGCTGGATCTCGGCGGTGCGGGTGTGGCGGTTGACCACGGTCGTCGTCTCCTCGGGCTTGCGGATCTGTAGCCGTTCCCAGAGCCGGACCATGCGCTTGGCAGCCCTGACGGACACCACGTCCGGCGTCGTGACCAATAAGGCCACGTCCGCCGTCTCGATCACGGCGGCCCCCGCGGCCGTGATCTGCGTGCCGCAGTCGACGATGACGAGCTCGTAGCGGCCGCGCAGGGCGGCGGCGATCTGCCGCGCGGCGAGGTCGCCGACCTCCTCGCCGCGCTCGCCCTCCGCCGGGGCCAGCAGCAGGCCGACCCCGGTGGGGTGTGGGAAGACGGCGTCCTGCAGCACCCTCGGCGAGATGTCGTTGATGCCCGCCAGATCGGCGATCGACCGCCGGAACTGCACGTCCAGATACGAGGCGACGTCGCCCGACTGCAGATCCAGGTCCGCCAGCGCCACGCTTCGCCCGGCCGCACGGGCCGCGAGGGCGAGCTGGACGGCGGTGACGGTCGTGCCGACCCCGCCCTTGGCCCCGACGACCGCGACCAGCTTGCCGCCCGGGCCGCCGCCCGGCCCCGGCCGGCCTTCGGCCGCCGCGCCCGCGCCCAGGTGGCGGCGGACGCCCGTGGCCCAGTGGGCGGCGGCCTGGACACGGGTGCCCAGCTCCTCGTACGACAGCGGCAGTGCGGCCAGGCCGCGGGCGCCGCAGTCCATGGCGGCGGCGTACAGCGCGGGCCCGGCCTCGGCGCTGAGGAGGACGGAGCCGGTGGCCGGGAAGCGGAGGGCGATCTCACGGATGAGTTCGAGGGCGGGGACGGGCCCGAGCCGCTCGTGGACGAGGACGACCTCCGGCAGGTCGTCGACCGAGGCCGCGGCCAGCACGGCGAGGGTGTCGAGCAGGCGGGTGGAGTCCCCGACGGTCTGCAGTGGTTCGACGCCCGGGAGCTGACCGAGCAGCCCGCTGACGGCGCGGGCGGCGTCCGGGTCGCCGACGGCCGGGAGGATTCTGATCGTCACCGTGTCCCTGCCTCCATCCACAACAACCGCTGGACTCCTTCCGGGCCGCTTCCGGACTACTTGTCGCCGTCGAGGGTGTACGTGCGGTCGCCGCCGCTGACCGTCCCGTCGCTGCCGGGCGCGACGAGGGCGAGCCGCACGTGGGAGGCGAACGACTCGGCGTACGCGACGCGTTGCGCGTCCTTGGTGTCCAGGGCGAACGTGATCGGCACCGCCTCCCCGGCCTGCCGTGTCGTGGTGCCGCTCCCCCGGCCCTCCCCGTCCCGCTTGAAGGGGGCCAGCTTGCCCACGTCGATGACCTGGGCGCCGCTGACGATGACCTTCGACACGGGCTTGGCGCCCTGCTCCTTGGCGTCGAAGGTGGCGTAGATGTTGACCGTCGAGCCCGGCCGGATCTTGCCCGCCACGCCCGTCGCCGCGTCGATCATGATGGCGATCTCCTGCTTGCCGGCCGCGAGCGCGGGCCGGGCCACGATCATGTCCTTCTGCAGCAGCGAGCCCTTCCGCAGCGGGGTCACGGCGATCTTGCCGCGGACGGCGGAGAGGTCGGTGACCGCGGTGGCGGGCAGCCAGCGGCGGGGCATGGAGATCTTCTCGAACGCGCCGGTCTCCCGCTCCAGGTCCTGGTAGGCGGGGACGTCGGACTTGAGCCGGTAGGCGGTCGTCTCGGGGCCGACCTTCGACTCGGCGTCGTGGATGACCGAGAACACTCCGGCGAAGGCGCCGACGGCACAGAGGACCGACAGGAGCAGCAGGACGACCCCGCGGCGCTGGCGTGAATTCATGGGACGGCGAACCTCGTTCGGGACCTCGGTAGGGGATGTGACCGGGTGGTGGCCCGTCGGGCGGGCCCGGCGCGCGGGCTAGCGGCGGGCCGCCGGCGCGGCCCGGCCCGTGGCCGCCGGGGCCGTGGCCCTCCGCCCGGTACCCGGCGGCGGGTCGAGGGCGTGGGCGGTGCCCGTGCGCGGCACGGGCGCGGAGCAGAACCCGCAGCGGTCACCGATGAGTTCGAGGCCGCACCAGTGGCACTCGTCCCGTCGCACGGACGCGACGAGCTGGTACAGCACGGTCGGGTCGGGGATGGCGGCGGCGAACTCCACCGCGCGGTGGGTGCCCCACCAGCGCCGGGACTCGGCGGGCAGCGGCTGGATCTCCTGGACGCCCTGGACGCGCCAGGCGGGGGCGACGGTGTCGGTCACCCAGTCCTCGCCCTTGCGGGGCCTGCCCCGGGCGACGGTCATCCGGGTGGCGAAGCCGGGGCCGTCGGGCACCTCGCCGGCGGCGGTGCGCACCAGCTGCCTGCCCGGGTTGACGAGCACGCCGAAGTGGGCGCCGGGCAGGAGGGAGGTGACGTGCGCGCCGAGGCCGACGTCCACGTGGTCGAGCCGGGAGACGGAGGCCAGCTGCGCGCCCGCGTAGATGTAGTGCGCGAGCAGCCGCGCGGCGGACGCGAGCACGCCGGGACTCAGGTCCGAGACCGACAACTGCCTTAACTGACGCGCCAGTACGGCCACCGCGAGCGGAGGCAGCGCCACCGGCAGCAGGGCCACGCGGTCGCTCTCCAGGACCGACCGCACGGTGTGCAGGCGCCGTACGTACGCGGGCGGGAGGGTGTCGGGGTAGAGCACGACCAGATGGCCGCACTGCTCGAGCAGCAGGGCCGCCTGTGTGACGGCCGTCTCCAGGGGCTGCGCCTCGGGGGGCTGGAGCACCGCGGCGGCCGGTGCGGGCCCGCCGGGCGGGGGGAGCACCAGGTCGGAGCTGGTGACCGCTATCGCAATCGGCACGTCGGCTTCCCCGTTCACTCCGGCCGCTTGGGGCTCCGGCGGTCGCAGATCGATACTGCCCGGTGCTAGGTGCCTCCGCACTTTATCCACGAATGGAGCGGCTGAGAACCGTTCCTCGATTTTCGCCACGGGCCGGTGGGCGGACCGGAGTTCCGGCCCGCCCGACGCCGGGAGCACGGGGTCGACGGGTGGTGGCCGGACGGCCTCAGCGCAGGGCCGCCATCCCTTCTTCGTCGTCCTCGGACGGCTTCGGCAGTTCGCACCCCGGCAGGTCGAGGTCGAGCTTGTTGCCCGTGCCGAAGCACTTGGTGATGCCGTACGTCTGCTGGGCGTAGTTGATGCCGCGGCGCACGGTGACCTGGCCGTTCTCGTCGACCTCGCACGGGTTGTTCATCGTGCAGCGCTCGCCGCTCTCGTTGCCGGTGTTGTTCACGGCGACGACCTTGCCGCTGTTGACGTCGACGACGGGCGAGCCGGAGGTGCCCCCTATCGTGTTGCACGACGGGGTGTAGCGGAGCGAGTCCTTCCAGGTCCAGTCGGCCTCGCGCAGCTGGTGGACGAAGCCGTCGACGTTGCAGGTGTAGATCCGCTTCCAGTAGCCGGAGACGACCTTGATCGGTGTCCCGGCGGTGGAGCGGTCGCCCGAGAGGGCGAGCGCGCTGATGCCGTACTGCTGCTTGATCTTCGCGTAGGTGGTGTTCAGCTCGTACAGGGTGATGTCGGTGTCCGTCATCGTGGCGTACGAGATCTTGACGGCCCGCAGCGTGGCGACCTTGCCCGCGGTGGAGTTGAGGAGGCTGAAGCTCCGGCTGGAGGGCCGGTCGGTGATGACATCGCCGGCGCCGGGCATGCCCGTTTCCAGGCAGTGGCCGTTGGTCAGGACGAGGGCGGGGTCGGTGTCGGCGGAGCCCGGCAGACGGACGAGGGAACCGGAGCAGTTGCTGAGCGCGACGGTGCCGGCGAAGTCGACGGCCTTGGGTTTGGTCGACTCCGTCCGCTCCTGCGGCGCCGCGCCGGCGGCGCCGGTCCCGGCGACGGTCGCGCCGCCCGCGAACAGCAGGGTCGTGAGCGCACAGACGAGGGGTCGTCTCATGGGGGGTGGTCCTCTCCGATCACACAGCGCATTCGGATTGACGTGAGCATTGTTGGGGCCGGTGATACCGACAGGCAATCAGCCAGTCTGATGTGAAGGGGAAGTTGGCCTGATTCACCCGCACGGCGGCGCTTGACCGGTTCATGTCACTACTCGAACACTGGGAAGGCTCACCCACCGCATTCGTCGCACGAACGGACCCCTCAGGAGGCCGCATGCGACCCCCCACCCCCCGAATCCCGCGGTCCCGCAGGCTGCGCGGCAAAGTGGCGACGGCCGCCACCGCCGTCGTACTCGCCCTGGCCATGGCCACACCGGCGTCGTCGAACAGCGCGGAACGCTCGCGGTCGTACGAGGTCACCGGGCCGAGGACCGCGGCCCAGCGCACGGCCGTCGCCGCGACCGGAGCGTCCGTCGACGCCGTCCGCCCCGGCTCCGTCGTGATCAGCGCGGACGCCGCACAGGTCGAGCGCGTCCGCCGCCTGGGCTACCCGGTCCGGGTCCTGCCCGGGCCGCCGGACCGCAGCGAGGGCCGCAAGGCCACGCCGTTCGACTTCCCGCCCGCGGACGCGAAGTACCACAACTACAAGGAGGCGATGGCGGAGATCGACGCGGACGTCGCCGCGCACCCCGCCATCATGAGCAAGCAGGTCATCGGCAAGTCCTACGAGGGCCGGGACATCGTCGCCGTGAAGATCACCAACGGTGCGAAGAAGCCGCCCGGTGGCGCGGCGGCCAAGCCCGAGGTGCTCTTCACGGCCCACCAGCACGCCCGTGAGCATCTGACGGTGGAGATGGCCCTGTACCTGATCGAGGAGTTCGGCTCCCAGTACGGCAAGGACGCGCGCGTCACCAAGATGGTGGACGAGCGCGTGATCTGGGTCGTGCCCGACCTCAACCCCGACGGCGGCGAGTACGACATCGCCACCGGCAGCTACCGCAGCTGGCGCAAGAACCGCCAGCCCAACGCCGGCTCCTCCGCCCGCGGCACCGACCCCAACCGCAACTGGGACTACAAGTGGGGCTGCTGCGGCGGCTCCTCCGGCAGCACGGGCTCCGAGACGTACCGCGGCACCGCCCCCGAGTCGGCGCCCGAGGTGAAGGTCGTCGCCGACTTCGTCCGCAGCCGGATCGTGGGCGGCAAGCAGCAGATCAAGGCCGCCATCGACTTCCACACCTACAGCGAGCTGGTGCTGTGGCCGTTCGGCTGGACGTACGACGACACCGCGCCGGGCATGACCAAGGACGACCGCGACGCCTTCGCGACCGTCGGCAAGTCCATGGCCGCCAGCAACCGCTACACCCCCGAGCAGTCGAGCGACCTCTACATCACCGACGGCACGATCGACGACTGGCTGTGGGGCAACCAGAAGGTCTTCGCCTACACCTTCGAGATGTACCCGGGCTCGAGCGGCGCCGGGGGCGGCTTCTACCCGCCCGACGAGGTCATCGACCGGGAGACCGCCCGCAACCGCGACGCGGTGCTGCAGCTGCTGGAGAACGCGGACTGCATGTACCGGTCCATCGGCAAGGAGGCGCAGTACTGCCGGTGAACGGCCGGGGCCGGGCGTCAGCCCAGCACCGCCATCGCGTCGATCTCGATGAGCAGGCCCTGCGGCAGGCCGACGTAGACCGTCGTCCGGGCCGCGGGGGCCTGCTCCAGGTCGGCGAAGTAGGCGTTCCAGATCTCGTTCAGCTCGGCGAAGTGGGCCGTGTCGGTGAGGTAGACGCGCAGCATCAGCACGTCCTCCCAGCTCGCGCCGCCCGCCTCGAGCACCGCCCGGACGTTGGCGAGCGTCTGCAGGGTCTGCTCGCGCAGCGTCGGCCCGGCGACGACCGGGGCGGCGGGGCCGCCCGGCCCGGCGGGCAGGAAGCCGACCTGGCCGGCGACCTGGAGGATGTTGCCCTTGCGCACGCCGTGCGAGAACGCGGCGGGAGGAGTGGTGTGGCCGGCGGGGATGACGGCCGTCTTCTCGGTCATGGCATCGCCTTCGTGGGTGGGGTGCTTCCGCAGTAGTCCGCGCTGATCGCGTCCGCCGTGCGGCGGACCAGCGGGAGCAGGGCGAGGAGTTCGTCGGCGGTGACGACGACGTTCGGCGCGGACACCGAACAGGCGGCGACCACCCGGCCGTCCACACCGCGGACGGGCGCCCCGACGCAGTTGATCGACTCCTCGTGGCCGCCGAAGTCGGTGGCCCAGCCCCGGGCCCGTACGGCCCCCAGCTCCTCGAGGAAGGCGGCGGCGTGCGGGGTCGAGCGGGAGGTGTAGGCGGGGTAGTCGAGCCGCTCGGCGACCGTACGGCGCTCCGGCTCCGGCAGGTCGGCGAGCAGCACCTTGGCGACGGCGGCGACGGTGATCGCCACGGGCTTGCCGATGCGGGAGTACATCCGTACGGGGTAGCGGCTCTCGACCTTGTCGATGTAGAGGACCTCGTCCTCCTCGTACACGGCGAGGTGCACGGTGTGCCCGCACCGCTCGTTGAGCGCCACGAGGTGGGGATGGGCGATCTCCCGTACGTCCAGGCCCTCGACGGCCTGCTGGGCGAGGGCGAAGAGGCGCGCGCCCAGGCGGTAGCGCTGGTCCTGCTGCCGGTGGACGATGCCGTGCTCGTGCAGCGTGCGCAGCAGGCGCAGCGCGGTGGACTTGTGCACGCCGAGGCGGCTCGCGACCTGTTCGAGGTTGGCGGGTCCCTCGGCGAGCAGCGGCAGGATGCTCAGGGCGCGGTCGACGGTCTGGCTCATGCGGTGTGTTCCTCCCAGCCCGGTCCGAGTCGCAGTCTTCCCCAGGCGCCGGGATCCAGGCCCGCGAGCGCGTCGGCGCGCGCCCGGGCGGGCGGCTCGCCGAGGTCGCCGGCGGCGGTGAGGGCGGAGGCGGCCATGAGGTGGCCGTGCCGCAGCCGGGCGGCGAGCGGCAGTCCGCGCAGGGTCGCGGAGAGGAACCCGGCGGCGAAGGCGTCACCGGCGCCGACGGGCGCGACGACGTCGACGGCGGGCGCGGGGACGGCGACCACGGTGCCGTCCGTGTACGCGGTGGCCCCGGCGGCGCCGCGCTTGACGACCAGCAGCGGCGGCTCGGGCAGGAGGGCCCGTACGGCGTCGGCGCCGGTGACGCCCCAGAGGTCCTGTGCCTCGTCCTCGCCGACGAAGACGACGTCGCAGCCGCGGGCGAGCGCGGCGAGGGTCCGCGGGCCCCCGGCCGCCGCGGGCCACAGCGGGGCGCGGAAATTGACGTCGAAGGAGACCAGGGGGCGGCCGGGTGCGCGGGCCGTCAGGGCGCGCGTCAGGGCGAGGCAGCCGGCGGAGAGGGCGGCGGTGATGCCGGTGAGGTGGAGGACGCGCCCGGACCAGGCGACCTCGCGCGCGACGTTCTCCGGTGACATGGCCGAGGCCGCCGAGCCGGAGCGGTAGTAGGCGACCTCGGCGTACGGCTCGCGGGCGGGGGCGGCGGCAGTCGCCCGTTCCCCGGCCGTACGGAAGTACAGGCCCGTCGTCCGGGCCGGGTCGCGCCGCACCGCCGAGGTGTCCACCCCGTGTGCGGCGAGGGCCTCCAGCAGGTACGTCCCGAAGCCGTCCGTACCGACCCGGCCGGCCCAGCGCGTGCGGTGGCCGTACCGGGCCAGGGCGCAGGCGACGTTGGCCTCGGCTCCGCCGATGCCGCGCTCGAAGGAGGGTGCGTCGGCGAGCGGGCCCGGTGCCGTGGGGCGGAAGGCGACCATGGCTTCGCCGAGGCAGACGACGTCGACGTCCGATAAGCCGGCGGTGGGGATGGGGGTACTCATGATGGCGGTCGTATGCCCCCCTCGACCCGGCCCGCAGGGATTCGTACCGTTGACCCGGTACTTGGCGGGATGTTAGACAGCACGCAGCGCTCCACGCAATGGATGTTGCAGAGAATGCAACACGACGACTGCATCACGACTTCACGGGAGGCCCGCATGGCCGCCATAGCCGCCGACGCCGTCGCCCGCCTCGCCGAGGAACGGGTCGACCACCGCTTCAAGGGCCTGCCCCCGGACGCACAGGGCCGGACCGTCGGCGAGCTGGCCGCCGAGCGCCGCTCCCTGTTCACCGGCGGCTTCACCACCCCCGTGCTCGCCCTGTCGGCCGAGGCGCTCGACCACAACCTCGCCGTCATGGAGCGCTACTCCGCCGGTCACGGCCTGGCCTTCGCCCCGCACGGCAAGACCTCCATGGCGCCGCGGCTCTTCGAGCGCCAGCTGGCGCACGGCGCCTGGGGCATCACCGCCGCCACGGCCGCCCAGGTCCGCGTCTACCGCGCCTTCGGCGTCCGGCGGATCTTCCTGGCCAACGAGGTCGTCGACGCCGCCGCCCTGCGCTGGATCGCGGCGGAGCTCGCCGCCGACGCCGACCTCCGGATCGTCACCTACGTCGACTCCGTGCGCGGCGTCGAGCTGATGGACGCCACCCTGCGCGACGCCGGGGCCGGCCGCCCCCTCGACGTCGTCGTCGAACTCGGCGAGACCGGCGGCCGCACGGGCGTCCGCACAGAAGCCGACGCCACCCGCGTCGCGGACGCCGTCGCGGCGACCGGCACCCTGCGCCTGGTCGGCGTCGCCGGCTACGAGGCGGAGATCCCCGACGCCGACGGGGAGACCGTACGGGCCTGGATGCGCCGCCTCACCGGGCTGGCCGTCGCCTTCGACAAGGAGAACCGCTTCGCCGGCGTCGAGGAGATCGTCGTCAGCGCGGGCGGCAGCGCCTGGTTCGACGCGGTCGCCGAGGTCTTCGCAGAGCTTCCGCCGCTGTCCGCGCCGGTGCTCAGGCTGCTGCGCTCCGGCGCGTACGTCACCCACGACGACGGCCAGTACCGCAGCAAGACGCCCTTCAACCGGCTCCCCGAAGAAGGCGCCCTGCAGCCCGCCTTCCGCCTGTGGGCCCAGGTCGTCTCCCGTCCCGAGCCCGGCATGGCCTACCTCAACGCGGGCAAGCGCGACGTCTCCTACGACCTCGGCCTGCCGGAGCCCCAGCTCGTCCGCTCCGCCCGGGACGGCTCCCTGCGCCCGGCGGAGGGACTGACGGTGACCCGGCTCGCCGACCAGCACGCGTTCGTGGCCCTCTCGGGGGACACGGAGCTGGAAGTCGGGGACTGGGTGGGGCTGGGGCTGTCGCACCCGTGCACGGTGTTCGAGAAGTGGCCCCTGATCCCGCTCGCCACGGCGGACGGCACGGTCACGGACTACGTCCGCACCTTCTTCTAGCCCACCCGCCGTCCCGGGAAGGGGCGGGATCGGGGAAAGGACTCGCCGCCCATGGACACCGTCTTACGCGACGTACGCGTCATCGACGGCACCGGCACCCCCTCCTACCGCGCCGACGTCGGCCTGACCGAAGGCCGGATCGCCGAGATCCACCGCCCGGGCGACGGGCCACGCCCCACGGGCAGACGCACCCTCGACGCCCACGGCCTCGCGCTGGCGCCCGGCTTCATCGACATGCACGCCCACAGCGACCTCTCCCTCCTCCGCGACCCCGCCCACGAGGCCAAGGTCGCCCAGGGCGTGACGCTCGAGGTCATCGGCCAGGACGGCCTGTCGTACGCGCCCGTCGACGACCGCACCCTCCCCCAGATCCGCACGGCGATCGCCGGCTGGAACGGCGACGGCCACGACGTCGACTTCACATGGCGCACCGTCGGCGAGTATGTGGACCGGCTCGACCACCAGGGCATCGCCGTCAACGCCGCCTACCTCGTACCGCAGGGCGCGGTGCGGATGCTGGCCGTCGGCTGGACGGACCGGCCGGCCACGGCCGCCGAGCTGGACCACATGCGGCACCTGGTCGCCGAGGGCCTGGAGCAGGGCGCGGTGGGGATGTCCTCCGGGCTCACCTACACGCCCGGCATGTACGCCGACGACGCCGAGCTGACCGAGCTGTGCCGCGTCGTGGCCCGGTACGACGGCTACTACTGCCCCCACCACCGCTCGTACGGGGCGGGCGCCCTGGCCGCGTACGAGGAGATGATCGCCCTCGCGCGCACGGCGGGCTGCGCCCTGCACCTGGCCCACGCCGTCATGAACTTCGGCGTGAACGCCGGGCGCGCCGGCGAGCTGCTGACCCTGCTGGACGCCGCGCTCGCGGACGGCGCCGACATCTCCCTCGACACCTATCCGTACACGCCGGGCTGCACCACGCTCGCCGCGATGCTGCCGAGCTGGGCGAGCGAGGGCGGGCCGGAGGCGGTGCTGGCGCGGCTGCGCGACGACGCCACGGCCGGGCGGATCCGGCACGCCATGGAGGTGACGGGCGCGGACGGCTGCCACGGCGTGCCGATCGACTGGGACGCCGTCGAGATCTCCGGCGTGGCCGGCCCGGGCCTCGGGGAGTACGTGGGCCGGACCGTCGCCGCCTGTGCGCGCGACCGCGGCGAGGCGCCGTTCGCCACGGCCCGCCGGCTGCTGATCGAGGACCGGCTGGGGCCGACGATCCTGCAGCACGTGGGGGACGAGGCGAACGTCCGCGCGATCATGCGGCACCGCGTGCACACGGGCGGCAGCGACGGCATCCTGCACGGCGCGAAGCCCCACCCTCGTGCCTTCGGCACGTTTCCGCACTACCTGGGCCGGTACGCGCGTGAGCTGGGCGTGTTCTCCCTGGAGGAGTGCGTGGCGCATCTCACGTCGCGGCCCGCGGCCCGGTTGCGGCTGCCGGATCGCGGTCTCGTACGCGAGGGACACCGCGCCGACCTCGTACTCTTCGATCCCCTGACGGTGGCCTCCGGTGCCACTTTCGAAGCCCCGCGGACGCTTCCGACCGGCATTCCTTATGTCCTGATTGCCGGACGCTTTGTGATGGAAGACGGACGCCGGACGGACGTTCTGGCGGGACGCACGGTCAGGCGCTCGCCCGCGGGCTGAGGGGCCCGGCCGGGGCGCTCCCGGTGGGGCGGGAAAGGGCGCGCGTGCCGCGTGACGTCCCCGTATGGTGGCCGTCATGCAGGTGATCCAGTCAACGAAGCTCGCCAACGTCTGCTACGAAATCCGTGGCCCGGTGCTCGAGGAGGCGATGCGGCTCGAGGCAGCAGGTCACCGCATCCTCAAGCTCAACACGGGCAACCCCGCGATCTTCGGGTTCGAGTGCCCGCCGGAGATCCTCGAGGACATGCTGCGCAACGTCGGCGACGCGCACGGCTACGGCGACGCCAAGGGGCTGCTCGCCGCCCGGCGCGCCGTGGTGCAGCACTACGAGACCAAGGGCATCGAGCTGTCCGTCGAGGACATCTACCTCGGCAACGGCGTCTCCGAGCTCATCCAGATGTCGATGCAGGCACTGCTCGACGACGGCGACGAGGTCCTCGTCCCGGCCCCCGACTACCCGCTGTGGACGGCGTCGGTCTCGCTCGCGGGCGGCACGGCCGTGCACTACCGCTGCGACGAGCAGTCGGACTGGATGCCGGACCTGGCCGACATCGAGCGCAAGGTCACCGACCGCACCAAGGCGCTCGTGATCATCAACCCGAACAACCCCACGGGCGCCGTCTACGACGACGAGATGCTGCGCGGCCTGACGGAGATCGCCCGCCGCCACAACCTGATCGTCTGCTCCGACGAGATCTACGACAAGATCCTCTACGACGGCGTGACCCACACCCCGACCGCCGCAATCGCCCCGGACCTGCTGACGCTGACGTTCAACGGCCTGTCCAAGGCCTACCGCGTGGCCGGCTACCGCAGCGGCTGGCTGGCGGTCTGCGGCCCCAAGGCCCACGCCGACAGCTACATCGAGGGCCTGACGATCCTGGCCAACATGCGCCTGTGCGCCAACATGCCGGCGCAGTACGCGGTGGCCACCGCCCTCGGCGGCAAGCAAACGATCAACGACCTGGTGCTGCCCGGCGGCCGGCTGCTGGAGCAGCGCGACGTCGCGCACGAGCTGCTGACGCAGATCCCGGGCGTGACGTGCGTGAAGCCGAAGGGCGCGCTGTACGCCTTCCCCCGGCTCGACCCCAAGGTCTACAAGATCAAGGACGACCGGCAGATGGTGCTGGACCTGCTCCGCGCCGAAAAAATCATGGTCGTGCACGGCACGGGCTTCAACTGGCCGGAGCCGGACCACTTCCGCCTGGTCACGCTGCCGAACGCCAAGGATCTGGCGGAGGCCGTGACCCGGATCGGGAACTTCCTGGACGGCTACGGCCAATAACTTTAGACGCTGTCTAAGTTAGGATGGCCTTCAGAGGTAACTCAGGAGGCCATCCATGTACGAACCGATCCGCACCAAGTCGGTCCACGCACACGGCCCGCACCGCTCCCGCGAGGAGGAGCTGGACATCCGGCTGGCAGGGCACTTCACGGCGCTGCTGACGGTGACGGACGAGCTGCGGGTGCTGGCGCCGGCGGCCGCGCTGGACGATGCGGCGGCGCGGCTGGCGCTGCGGGTGGAGCGCCTGCTGGGCCACTCGCCCCTGCGGGCGGCTCCGACCACGGGGTCGGTGGCCCCCGCCCGTCTCGCCGCCCTGCACCAGCGGGCGCACATGCTGGCGGGCCAGGCCCTGGTCGTGGCCACCCAGCGCGGCGACGCGCCGAGCGCCGCCCTGGCGGCGGAGCGGATGCACGCCCACGCGGGTTTTCTCTTCCCCTAGCCGGACGGGCTCAATGGAGCCCGTCCGGCGATTGAGGACAAAAAGAGGAGCGGTCAGCCCAGGCGCTTGACCAGCGCCCGGTACTCGTCCCACAGCTCCTTCGGGGTGTGCTCACCAAAGGTGTTCAGGTGCTCGGGCACCAGTGCCGCCTCCTCGCGCCAGACCTCGGTGTCGACCTTGAGCAGGAAGTCCAGGTCCTCCTCCGGCAGGTCCAGGCCCTCGGTGTCGAGCGCGGAGCGCGTCGGCAGGATGCCGATCGGGGTCTCGACGCCCTCGGCCTTGCCGTCCAGGCGCTCGACGATCCACTTCAGCACGCGGCTGTTCTCGCCGAAGCCCGGCCAGACGAACTTGCCCGCGTCGTTCTTGCGGAACCAGTTCACGTAGTAGATCTTCGGGAGCTTGTCCTGGTCGGCACCCTTGCCGACCTTGATCCAGTGGGCCATGTAGTCGCCCATGTTGTAGCCGCAGAACGGCAGCATGGCGAAGGGGTCGCGGCGCAGCTCGCCGACCTTGCCCTCGGCCGCGGCGGTCTTCTCGGAGGCGACGTTGGCGCCGAGGAAGACGCCGTGCTGCCAGTCGAAGGACTCGGTCACCAGCGGCACGGCCGAGGCGCGGCGGCCGCCGAAGAGGATGGCCGAGATCGGCACGCCCTTGGGGTCCTCCCACTCGGGCGCGGCGATCGGGCACTGCGAGGCGGGCACGGTGAAGCGGGCGTTGGGGTGGGCGGCCGGGGTGCCGGACGCGGGGGTCCAGTCGTTGCCCTTCCAGTCCGTGAGGTGAGCCGGGGACTCCTCGGTCATGCCCTCCCACCACACGTCGTTGTCGTCGGTGAGCGCGACGTTGGTGAAGACGGCGTTGCCCCACAGGGTCTTCATGGCGTTGGCGTTGGTGTGCTCGCCGGTGCCGGGGGCGACGCCGAAGAAGCCGGCCTCGGGGTTGATGGCGTAGAGGCGGCCGTCCTCGCCGAAGCGCATCCAGGCGATGTCGTCGCCGATGGTCTCCACCGTCCAGCCGGAGATCGTGGGCTCCAGCATGGCGAGGTTGGTCTTGCCGCAGGCGGAGGGGAAGGCGGCGGCCACGTACTTCGCCTCGCCCTGCGGCGGGGTGAGCTTGAGGATGAGCATGTGCTCGGCCAGCCAGCCCTCGTCGCGCGCCATCACCGAGGCGATGCGCAGGGCGTAGCACTTCTTGCCCAGCAGGGCGTTGCCGCCGTAGCCGGAGCCGTAGGACCAGATCTCGCGGTCCTCGGGGAAGTGCGAGATGTACTTGGTGGTGTTGCACGGCCAGGGGACGTCGGCCTCGCCCTCGGCCAGCGGGGCGCCGAGGGTGTGGACGGCCTTGACGAAGAAGCCGTCGGTGCCGAGCTCGTCGAGGACGGCCTGGCCCATGCGGGTCATGGTGCGCATCGAGACGGCGACGTAGGCGGAGTCGGTGATCTCGACGCCGATCGCGGACAGCGGCGAGCCGAGGGGGCCCATGCAGAAGGGCACGACGTACATGGTGCGGCCGCGCATGGAGCCGCGGAAGATGCCCCCGTCGCCGTCCTTGCCCTGGAAGATCTCCCGCATCTCGGCGGGGGCCTTCCAGTGGTTGGTCGGGCCCGCGTCCTCCTCCTTCTCGGAGCAGATGAAGGTGCGGTCCTCGACGCGCGCCACGTCGCTGGGGTCGGAGGCGGCGTAGTAGGAGTTGGGGCGCTTGACCGGGTCGAGCTTGCGGAAGGTGCCCTTGGCGACGAGCTCCTCGCACAGGCGCTCGTACTCGGCCTCGGAGCCGTCGCACCAGACCACGCGGTCCGGCTGAGTGAGGGCGGCAATCTGGTCGACCCAGGAGATCAGCTCCTGGTGGCTGGTGAGGGTGGTGGGAGCCGCACTGCTGCGCGCCACGATCGCTCCGTCCCGCCGGAACCCGCTGTCCGGCGTCAGATGTTGAGGGTGGAACGGGTAATTGCATACCGGGATGCCCGGTATGTACCCGCCTCTGCACATGTTGCCCCTTGGGGGCTGCGACCCAGACGCTTCGTGACCGCTCATCCGGTGCCGCCCGCACTCATTTGATCATCCGACTCATCATCCGATCTGTCCAGGGGGCACCCCCGTGACCATCGCCACGCGATACCGGTCCGTAACCTACGGTGGCGTAGGTAGCATGACGGGCATGACTTCCGCGCCCGACGCAGCGCGAATCGCGCCCTCCGCTTCTGCCGCGGCCGCGACCGCCGCTCCTCCCGATGTCATCCCCTCCTCCGTCGCGGACGCGGTCAAGCCGCGGCTGCGAGGCTGGCTGCACGCGGGAATGTTCCCGGCCGTGCTCATCTCCGGTGTCTTCCTCACCGCACTGGCGGACAGCACCCGGGGCCGGATCGCCTGCGCGATCTTCGTACTGACCGCCTGTCTGCTCTTCGGCATCAGCGCGCTGTACCACCGCGGCAACTGGAGCCCGCGGACGACGGCCGTGCTCCGCCGACTCGACCACGCGAACATCTTCCTGATCATCGCGGGCACCTATACGCCGCTGACCATGCTGCTGGTGCCCGGCAGCAGAGGGCAGGTGCTGCTGTGGGCGGTCTGGGCGGCGGCCCTCGCGGGCATCGCCTTCCGCGTCTTCTGGGTCGGCGCGCCGCGCTGGCTCTACACCCCCTGCTACATCGCCATGGGCTGGGCCGCCGTCTTCTTCCTGCCGGACTTCCTGCGCAAGGGCGGCGTGGCCGTCCTCGTCCTGGTGATCGTCGGCGGCCTGCTCTACTCCGCGGGCGGCGTGATCTACGGGATCAAGCGCCCGAACCCCTCACCTCGGTGGTTCGGCTTCCACGAGGTCTTCCACTCCCTCACCCTGGCCGCCTTCGTCACGCACTACGTGGGCATCTCGCTGGTGGCCTATTCCCACGCCTGACGGACCGGACGCCGGGTGCGACGGGCGCCCGGCCCGTACCCGCCGTCCTCTCGCGGGCCGCGGCCTCGACGCCGCGGCCACCCGCCAGGCCAGCGAGGCCACCCCGGCCAGCACCACGGTGAGCACGGCCGCCTCGCCGGCCACCACATAGCCCCCGACGCATAACCCCGCCACCAGCACGGCGAGAGCGTTCACAGCCACAACCGTCATGACTACCTCCGATCATTTCACTGATCGTTCCCCTGCCCCGCACACAGCGTCACACACCGCACTGACAGTCAGTGTGGCATCAAGGATCCGGCCGGTCCCGGTCACGGACGGATGACCGAGAATGCAGGGCATGGCCTCAGCACAGACCTCCCCCACCGGGCAGCCCGGGCCCAGGCTCGGGCTGCGGGAGCGGAAGAAGATCCAGACCCGTCGGGCGATCCGCGGCGCCGCCTACCGCCTCTTCGCGGAGCAGGGCTACGACGCCACCCCCGTCGACCGGATCGCCGAGGCCGCCGACGTCTCCCCCAGCACCGTCTTCCGCTACTTCCCCACCAAGGAAGACATCGTGCTCACCGACGAGTACGACCCGCTGATGGAGGCCGCGATCCGGGCCCGCCCCGCGGGCGAGCCGCCCCTGGAGTCCATCCGCCGGGGTGTCCTGGACGGCCTGCGCCACCTCGTCGACACCGACCTCGCCGAGCTCCGCCAGCGCACCCGGCTCGTCCACGAGGTGCCCGCGCTGCGCGGCCGGTCGGCGGAGGGCATGGCGCGGACGGGCCGCATGCTCTGCGCCGTCCTGGCCGAGCGCACGGGCCGCCCGCCGCACGACCTGGAGCTGCGGGTGGCGGTCGCCGCCGTCCTCGGCGCGATGCAGGAGGCGATGATGGCCTGGGTCGAGCAGGGGCAGACCGAGGACCCGCTGGCCCTGATCGACCGAGCCCTGGGCGTCCTCGTCCGCGGCCTCACCCGCTGACCCGGGCTCCGGGCCCCACCGCGGCGCGCGCCGCCGCCCTCAGCCGCCCAGCTTCTCCGCCAGGGCCTTCGCGTCGACCGTGGGCGCGTCACAGGTGAAGTTCCGGCACACATAGGCCGCCGGACGGCCGTCGCGCAGGGTTCGGCCGTGCAGGAGCGGCACCTCCTCGGAGCCCGGCTCGCCCACCGCCACCACCAGGCCGGGGGCCGTGGACAGCAGCGCCGTGTGGTGCAGCTGCCGGGTGACCGGGTGATCGGCCGGGCCGACGACCGCGACCTCGCGCGGTCCGTCCAGCAGGGCCTCGGCCACCGCCAGCCCCCAGCTGATGAACCGCGGCGCCTTCGCCCCGAGCGTCCGCACCACGCCCAGCGCCTTCTCCGCCGCCTCCCGGTGCGCGGAGCTGCCGGTGTACGCGGCGTACGTCAGCAGGGCGCCGGCCGCCGCCGTCCAGCCGGAGGGGGTGGCGTTGTCGGTGGGGTCCTGCGGGCGCCGGATGAGGATCTCGGCGTCGTCCGCGGTGTCGAAGAGCGCCCCGTCCACGTCGGTGAAGCGGATCAGCACGGTGTCCAGGAGCAGGCCCGCGAAGTCCACCCACACGCCTTCGCCGGTGACCGCGGCCAGGGCCAGGAAGCCCTCGGCGACGTCCGCGTAGTCCTCCAGCACCCCCGCGTGCGTGCCGGCGACGCCGTCCAGCGAGGTGCGGAACAGCCGCGCGTGCCAGTCCATGTGGGTGCGGACGAGCAGGTCGGCGGCGTCCGTGGCGGCCTGGACCAGGTCCGGGCGGTCGAAGTAGGCGCCGGTCTCGGCCAGTGCGGCGATGGCCAGCCCGTTCCAGGCGGCCACGATCTTGTCGTCCCGTGCCGGGCGGGGCCGCTGATCGCGCGCCGCCAGCAGCCGGGTCCGCACGGAGGCGACCTTCCCGGCGTCCCACAGCTGTTCGGTGTCGGGCAGCCGCAGCACGGAGGCGCCCTCCTCGAAGGTGCCCTCCTCGGTCACCCCGAAGTGGACCGCCGCCATGGCCGCGTCCGCCTCACCCAGCACCTCCCGCAACTGCCGCGGCGTCCACACGTAGTACGCGCCCTCGACGTGCCGCCCCGTACCGTCGTCACTGTCGGCGTCCAGCGCCGAGGCGAAGCCGCCCTGCGCCGTGCGCAGTTCGCGGACCATGAAGTCCGCCGTCTCCAGGGCGACGCGCCGGGCCAGCTCCGAGCCCGTGGCCCGCCACAGGTGGGCGTAGACCCGGCACAGCAGGGCGTTGTCGTAGAGCATCTTCTCGAAGTGGGGCACCACCCAGCCGGCGTCCACCGAGTAGCGCGCGAAGCCGCCGCCGAGCTGGTCGTAGATGCCGCCGCGCGCCATCGCCTCGCACGTGGCGCCCGCCATCTCCAGGGCCGCCGCCGAGCCCGTGCGGACGTAGTGGCGCAGCAGGAACTCCAGCGCCATGGACGGCGGGAACTTCGGTGCGCCGCCGAAGCCGCCGCGCACGGCGTCGAACTCCCGGGTCAGCCCCAGCAGCGCGGCGTGCGCGTCCTCGGCGGCGGGGGGCCGGGCGGTGTCCACGGACAGCGTCCGGTCCGCCAGGTCCCGCACGATGCGCCCCGCGACCTGGCCCACCTCGTCGCGCCGGTCGCGCCAGGCGGCGTGGACGCCCTCGAGGACCTGGACGAAGCCGGGCATGCCGTGCCGGGGCTCGGGCGGGAAGTAGGTGCCGAAGTAGAACGGCTCGGCGTCCGGGGTGAGGAAGACCGTCATGGGCCAGCCGCCCTGGCCGGTGGCGGCCTGGACCGCCTCCATGTACACGGCGTCGATGTCGGGCCGCTCCTCGCGGTCGACCTTGACGGAGACGAAGTGCTCGTTGAGGTAGGCGGCGGTCGGATCGTCCTCGAAGGACTCGTGCGCCATGACGTGACACCAGTGACAGCTGGAGTACCCCACGCTCAGCAGCACCGGCACGCCCCGCCGCCGGGCCTCGGCGAAGGCCTCGGGCGACCAGGGCCACCAGTCGACCGGGTTCCCGGCGTGCTGGAGGAGGTAGGGGGACGTCTCGTGCGCCAGACGGTTCGGCATGGGGCCATCCTTCCCCACGGCAGCACGAAACCGGGGCTCCGCCCCGGACCCCCCGTCCTCAATCGCCGGACTGGACCTTCCGCCCGTCCGGCGATCGAAGGACGACTCCTACGCCGTCGTCTTGCCGGCCCCGCCGGGCAGCGCCTCCGCGGAGGGCTCCGGCGCCTCCTCGAAGTCCACCCGCTTCATGTGCTTGTTCATGCTCTTCATCAGCATCCACACGGCCCCGCCGATCACGGCGAAGACGAGGAAGCCGAGCACACCGGGCGTGACCTTGTTCTTGTCCAGCTCCTCGGCGGCGAACGGCACGAGGTGGGTGGCGGCGAGGGTTGCAGTCGCGCTCATCATGGGGTCAATTGTTGCGGATGCCCGCGAAGAGGTCGTCCTCGGGGAGGGAAGTGTCGACGAGGGACTTCGCGAGCTCGTACTCCTCGGTGGGCCACACCTCGCGCTGGAGGTCCAGCGGCACCCGGAACCAGCCGCCGTCGGGGTCGATCTGGGTGGCGTGGGCGATCAGCGCCTTGTCGCGGATCTCGAAGAAGTCGCCGCACGGGACGTACGTGGTCAGGGTCCGCTGGCGGCCGGCCGTCAGCCAGCGCTCCAGCCACTCGCCGTAAGGGGACTCCAGGCCGCGGGCCAGCAGCGCCTCGTGGAGGGCCAGGGTGCGCTCGCGGTTGAAGCCCTGGTTGTAGTAGAGCTTCTGCGGCTGCCAGGGCTCGCCGGCCTCGGGGTAGCGCTCGGGGTCGCCCGCGGCCTCGAAGGCCACCATCGTGATCTTGTGCGTCATGATGTGGTCGGGGTGCGGGTAGCCGCCGTTCTCGTCGTACGTGGTGATCACGTGCGGGCGGAACTCGCGGATCAGCTTCACCAGCGCGCCGGCCGCCTCGTCGACGTCCTGCAGCGCGAAGCAGCCCTCGGGCAGCGGCGGCAGCGGGTCGCCCTCGGGCAGACCGGAGTCGACGAAGCCCAGCCACTCCTGCTTGACGCCGAGGATGTCGCGGGCCTCGTCCATCTCCTTGGCGCGGACCTCGTGGATGTGCTCCTCGATGTAGGGGTCGCCCTGGAGCTTGGGGTTGAGGATGGAGCCACGCTCACCACCCGTGCAGGTGGCGACCAGCACGTCCACCCCCTCGGACACGTACTTGGCCATCGTGGCCGCGCCCTTGCTCGACTCGTCGTCGGGGTGGGCGTGAACGGCCATCAGTCGGAGCTGCTCAGTCAAGGCTCGATCCTCAGTCACTGGTCATGGCCCCTCTTATCGGTCAGCCGGGGCGCCTCCTATAGTGACCGAAACGGCCGCCGATTCATTCCGCGTCCGGTGAACGAGACCCAGGAGGAACGACCATGGCTGCGGAACGCCAGGCCGCCCTGCCCGAGGGCCGCTACGGCCGCTCGGCGGACGAACGCGCCGACCGCAAGCTGAAGATCGTCGGCGGGGTGCTGGGCGCCGCGCTGCTCGGCTTCGTCGCCTGGGCGGGTGTGCACTACGTCACGAAGTCGGACGTCAGCGGTCAGCTGGTGCGTTCCAAGACCGTTTCGGACGACACGGTGCAGGCGGTCCTGGAGATCCGCAAGGAGAAGGACGCCACCGGCGTGTGCACGCTGCGCTCGCTGGGCGAGGACGGGGGCGAGGTGGCGCGCAAGGACGTGACCTTCGACCGCCGCGAGGGCCACTTCACGGAGCTGGTCACCGTCCGGACGACCGGTCGGGCCACCGCCACGGAGCTCGAGGGCTGCCGGAGCGCGGCCCGCGGCTGACCCGCCACCATGGTCAAAAGGGATAGACCCCCCTCTGACCTGCGTTGACGCGATTCTTGCGCGGTTTCTCCCCTTTACTTCTTCCCCCTTTACGGACGTAATTGTTAGGCTCGTGGTTTCGCCCCGCTTTGAAGGTGCACCCTTCTGAGTAGGGCGTTCATTTGTTATCGCGATGTACCCCAAGCATTCCCCCAGTACCGACGAGGAGCACCTGTGACCCAGACCAGCGACAACGTCACCTGGCTGACTCAGGAGGCGTACGACCAGCTCAAGGCCGAGCTGGAGTACCTGTCTGGTCCCGCTCGCACCGAGATCGCCGCAAAGATCGCGGCGGCCCGCGAGGAAGGTGACCTGCGAGAGAACGGCGGTTACCACGCGGCCAAGGAGGAGCAGGGCAAGCAGGAGCTCCGCGTCCGCCAGCTGACGCAGCTGCTGGAGTCCGCCAAGGTCGGCGAGGCCCCCGCGGCCGACGGCGTGGTGGCCCCCGGCATGGTCGTCACCATCGCCTTCGACGGCGACCCGGACGACACGCTCGACTTCCTGCTCGCCTCGCGCGAGTACGCCAGCTCGGACATCGAGACGTACTCCCCGCAGTCCCCCCTGGGCTCCGGCGTGAACGGCAAGAAGATCGGCGAGGACGCCCAGTACGAGCTGCCCAACGGCCGCAAGGCCATGGTGCGCATCCTGGAGGCCAAGCCCTACCAGGGCTGAGCAGGGCCGAGCAGGACACTGCCGCCGGAGAGCCCCGGACCCGCCTGGGTCCGGGGCTCTCCCGCGCTCCGGGGGCGCTGTGCGGCCCCCCGCCTCACGCCGTCGCCGAGCGGTACTTGCGCACCGCCAGCGAGCGGAAGGCGACGATGATCAGCACCGACCAGATCAGCGACGCCCACACCGGGTGCTGCATCGGCCATGCCGCCGGCACCGGGTACCCCTCCGGCAGATTGCCGAAGAGCTGCCGCGCCGCCTGCACCGTGGCACTGAACGGGTTCCACTCCGCGATGGTGCGCAGCACGGTGGGCATGTTGTCCGCCGGTACGAAGGCGTTGGAGATGAAGGTCAGCGGGAAGAGCCAGATCAGCCCGCCCGAGGTGGCCGCCTCCGGCGTTCTGACGCTCAGGCCGATCAGTGCGCCGATCCACGAGAAGGCGTAGCCGAGCAGGAGCAGCAGGGCGAAGCCGGCCAGCGCCTTGAGGACGCCCTCGTGGATGCGCCAGCCGACGATCACGGCGACGACGGCCAGCACGACGAGCGTGAGGGCGGTCTGCACCAGGTCCGCGAGCGTCCGCCCGGTGAGCACGGCCCCGCGGGCCATGGGCAGCGAGCGGAAGCGGTCGATGAGGCCCTTGTGCATGTCGTCGGCGATGCCCGCGCCCGCTCCCGCCGTGGCGAAGGTGACGGTCTGGGCGAAGATGCCGGCCATCAGGAACTGGCGGTAGAGGTCGGGGTCGGTGCTGCCGCCCACGGCGATCGAGCCGCCGAAGACATAGCTGAACAGCACCACGAACATGATCGGCTGGATCAGCCCGAAGATCACCACTTCGGGTATGCGGGCCATGCGGATCAGATTGCGCTGGGCGACGACCAGGGAGTCGCGGACGGACTGGACCGCACCGCCGCGCGCCGTGGGGACGGGCCGCCGGGAGTAGGTGCCCTGGGCGGCGCTCATGGGGTGACCCCTTCCTTCGCCGTGGCCTCGTCGGCCTCGTCCGCGGCTTCGGCGACGTGCCCGGTGAGCGAGATGAACACGTCGTCCAGCGTCGGGCGGCGCAGCCCGATGTCGTCGAGCTCGATGCCGCGGGCGTCGAGCTCGCGGATCACCTCGGCGAGCAGCTTGGCGCCGCCGGAGACCGGGACGATGACCTTGCGGGTGTGCTCCTCGACGGTGGCCTCGCCCTTGCCGAAGGCGCGCATGACCTCCAGGGCGAGGTCGATGTGGCCGCGCTCGTGCACGACCAGCTCGACGCGCTCCCCGCCTGTACGCGCCTTGAGCTGGTCGGAGGTGCCGCGGGCGATGACCTTGCCGTGGTCGATCACGCAGATGTCGTGCGCGAGGTGGTCGGCCTCCTCCAGGTACTGGGTGGTGAGCAGCAAGGTGGTGCCGCCGGCGACGAGTTCCTGGATGACCTCCCACAACTGCTGCCGGTTGCGCGGGTCCAGGCCCGTAGTGGGCTCGTCCATGAACATCACGGGCGGGCTGACGACGAGGGCGGCGGCGAGGTCGAGGCGGCGGCGCATGCCGCCGGAGTAGGTCTTGGCGGCGCGGTCGGCGGCGTCGGCGAGGTTGAAGCGCTCCAGCAGCTCCCCCGCCCGGGCCTTCGCGTCGCGCGCGCTCATCTGGTAGAGCCGGCCGACCATCCGGAGGTTCTCACGGCCCGTCAGATATTCGTCGACGGCGGCGAATTGTCCGGAAAGGCCGATGGAGTGGCGGACCTCGTTGGGTTTCTTCAGTACGTCGATGCCCGCGACGACGGCCTTGCCGCGGTCGGGCTTGATGAGGGTCGTGAGGACGCGCACGGCGGTGGTCTTGCCCGCGCCGTTGGGGCCGAGCAGTCCTAGAACGGTTCCTTCCGGGACGTCGAGATCAACGCCGTCCAGAGCCGTGACGTCGCCGAAGGTCTTGACCAGGCCTTCGGCGTATATCGCGCCTGGCATGGAGGTTCTCCCCGTTTAAAGGTGACGTAATAGATGATTTTACGTTCATCCTCGCCATCCCGCCCTGTGAATGAATGCCACCGCCGAAATCCCTGGGAAACACGCCGCAAACCCGCCCCCGGATATCAGGACATCACCGGATAGCCCGCCGCCCGCAGCGCCTGCGTCACCTGGGCGCGGTGCTCCGGCCCCGACGTCTCCAGGTGCAGCTCGACCTCCGCCTCCGTCAGGCCGAGCCGCGGATCGGTCCGTACGTGGCTGATGTCCACGACGTTGGCGTCGGCGGCGGACAGCACCGCGAGCAGCGCCGCCAGCGCCCCCGGACGGTCCGTCAGCGGCAGCCGCAGCGACAGGTAGCGGCCCGCCGCCGCCATGCCGTGGCGCAGCACGCGCTGCAGCAGCAGCGGGTCCACGTTGCCGCCGGACAGGACGGCCACGACCGGGCCCTCGAACGCCGTGGGATCGGCCAGCAGCGCCGCCACCGGGCTCGCCCCGGCGGGCTCCACCACGAGCTTCGCCCGCTCCAGGCAGAGCAGCAGCGCGGCCGCCAGCTCGTCCTCGGTGACGGTACGGACCTCGTCCACGAGCTCCTCGACGATCCGGAACGGCACCTCGCCGGGGCACCCCACCCGGATGCCGTCCGCCATCGTCACCGGGGCGTCCAGTGACACCGGGTGCCCGGCGGCCAGCGACGGCGGGTACGCGGCGGCGCCGGCCGCCTGCACGCCCACGATCCGCACGTCCGGGCGCAGCCCCTTGACGGCCACCGCGATCCCCGCCACCAGCCCGCCCCCGCCCATGCCCGCCACGACGGTCGCCACCTCGGGGCACTGCTCAAGGATCTCCAGGCCCACCGTGCCCTGGCCCGCGACGATGTCGGGGTGGTCGAAGGGGTGGATGAAGACGGCACCGGTGCGCTCGGCGTGCTCGCGCGCGGCGCCGAGCGCCTCGTCCAGGGCCTGTCCGCCCAGCCGGACTTCGGCGCCGTAGCCGCGCGTGGCGGCCACCTTCGGCAGCGGGGAGCCATCCGGCATGAACACCGTCGCCCGCACGCCCAGCAGCGAGGCCGCCAGCGCCACCCCCTGGGCGTGGTTGCCGGAGCTGGCCGCGACCACGCCGGCCGCCCGCTCCCGCGGCGACAGGCCGGCGATCCGCACGTAGGCGCCGCGCAGCTTGAAGGACCCGGTCCGCTGCAGGTTCTCGCACTTGAGGTGGACCGGGGCGCCCACCAGAGCGGACAGATGGCGGCTGCCCTCCAGGGCGGTGGTCACGGACACTCCGGACAACGTCCGCCGCGCACGGCGCACATCGCCGGGAGAGACGAGGCGTGCGGCCATGAGGCAAGTATCCTGCGCGGCCGGCCCCGGGGCCCTCGGCCCGGGCCGGCCCACGGGCCCTCGATCAGCCCCTCACCTGGGGCTTTGCCAGGGTTTTCGCCCGGCCCCGCAGCGTCGTCGACATGAGCCGCATACATACATACCGACCGGTTTGCGGAGCACTGGTACGAGCACGCCCCGGGCCGCGTACTCTGTCCCCCATTCTGAGCAGTTCACAGTCCGTTCCCCTGCCCGCCGTACGAAGTGAGCCCCAGGCCATGCCCACCCATCAGGACATGACGACCGACCTCGCCCCCGGTGTCCTCGACGCCCTCCAGCACCAGGTGGCCGTCTTCGCCCGCCGCGCCGAGCAGACCCGGCTCGGTGGCGTAGGCCGGGTCCACAACTCCATGGACCGCGCCGCCTACCTGTTGCTCAACCGCCTCGACCAGGAAGGCCCGATGGGGGTCAAGGCCCTCGCCGCGGGCATGGGAATCGACTCCTCGACCGTCACCCGCCAGGTGGCGCCGCTGGTCGACACCGGCCTGGTCAAGCGCACCTCGCACCCGGAGGACGGCCGCGCGGTCGTCCTGCAGCTCTCGCCGCGCGGCAAGGCGCGGCTGGAGGAGGTGCGCGCCTCGCGCCGCGAGCTGATGGCGCTGGTGACGGAGGGCTGGACGGAGAACGAGCGCGAGGTGTTCTGCACCCTGCTCACCCGCTTCAACGGAGCCCTCTCCGACATCCACTTCACCCAGCCGACCCAGGTGCCGCCCGCTTCCTGAGCGGGCGCGACCGGTCGACGGGACACGGGATACGGCCCGGGCCCGGGCCGCCGCCGGGGGGTGGCCGGCTCGTGGCCCCGCGCCGGTCGCCTGGGCGCGACCGGTCGACCTGGGTCGACCGGTCAGGGGTGAAACGTTCCCGCCGTCTAGCCCAGCGCCTGGGTCAGGTCGGCCAGCAGGTCGTCCGCCGACTCGATGCCGACCGAGGCGCGCACCAGGTCCGCCGGGACCTCCAGCGCGGAACCGGCCACCGAGGCGTGCGTCATCCGGCCCGGGTGCTCGATCAGGGACTCGACGCCGCCCAGCGACTCGCCGAGGGTGAACAGCTTCGCGCGGTTGCAGACCTCGACCGCCGCCTGCTCGCCGCCCGCGACGCGGAAGGACACCATGCCGCCGAAGGCGCGCATCTGCTTGGCCGCGACCTCGTGCAGCGGGTGCTCGGGCAGACCCGGGTAGTAGACCTGCGTCACCTTCGGGTGGGCGACCAGCATCTCCACCACGCGCTCGGCGTTGGCGGTGTGGCGGTCCATGCGCACGGCCAGGGTCTTGATGCCGCGCAGCGTCAGCCAGGAGTCGAAGGGGCCGGCGACGGCGCCCATCGCGTTCTGGTGGTAGGCCAGTTCCTCGCCGAGGCCGGCGTCGGAGGTGATCAGCGCGCCGCCGACGACATCGGAGTGGCCGCCCATGTACTTGGTGGTGGAGTGGACGACGACGTCCGCGCCCAGCGCCAGCGGCTGCTGGAGGTAGGGGCTGGCGAAGGTGTTGTCCACGACCAGCTTGGCGCCGGCCTCGTGGGCGACGCCCGCGACGGCGGCGATGTCGGTGATGCCGAGCAGCGGGTTGGACGGGGTCTCGACCCAGACGGCCTTCGTCTCGGGCCGGATGGCGGCGCGCACGGCCTCCGGGCTGGAGGTGTCGGCGACCGACCACTCCACGCCCCAGCGGCCGACGACCTTGGCGAAGAGCCGGAACGTACCGCCGTAGGCGTCGTTCGGGATGACCACGTGGTCGCCCGGCGCCAGCAGCGTGCGCAGCAGGCAGTCCTCGGCCGCCAGGCCGGAGGCGAAGGCCAGGCCCCGGACGCCGCCCTCGAGGGCCGCCAGGTTCTCTTCCAGGGCGGTACGGGTGGGATTGGCGCTACGGCTGTACTCGTAGCCGCCGCGCAGGCCGCCGACGCCGTCCTGCTTGTAGGTGGAGACTTGGTAGATGGGCGGCACGACGGCCCCGGTCAGCGGGTCCGCCTCCTGCCCGGCGTGGATGGCGAGGGTCTCGAAGCTGTGCTGGTCGCTCATTTACCCGAGCGTAGTACCCGTTCCCCCGAACGCTCCTGTTCACTTGTAACCGGCGGATGAACGATCCGCCGCTTTGTGGCGTTGTACCGACGTCGATCCTCGTTTCTCAGCTCTCGGGACACCTCATGGAGTTTCTGCTCATCCTGCTCGCCCTCGTCGTGATCTGCGGCGTCGTGGTGGTACCGGCGCTGCGCCGCCGCCGCGCGGAGCAGGACGCCCTGCTGGGTGCCGGCGCGGCCGTCGACCCGGTGGGCGCCCACGGCTTCGTACCCCCCGGGCAGCTGGACGTACGGCTCCCGGGCCCCGACCCGGAGCTGCTGGCCGCCGTGGAGGAGGCCCGCCGCACCCAGGACTGGAAGCCCGCCTCCGAGCTGCTGGCCCGTACCCCCGCGGCCGACGCGCCCGAGCTGCGCTGGCAGCGCGTGCAGACCCTCGCCGGGGCCGCCGTGCGCGAGCTGGCCGAGACGCCGGGCACGGGCGGGATGTGGCTGCGGCACTGGCGCGTGGTGGCGCCCAAGGACGCGGGCGGCGCGGCGGTCCAGGCCGAGTTCCTGGTCCAGCAGGCGCTGCGCGACCCGTCCTCGCAGGACTTCCGGATGATCCTGGAGGAGGCCCGCACGGTCTGCGCCGAGGCGGCCCTGCTGGCGCCGGGCGACCCCGTGCCGTACATCGTCGAGCTGGGCGTGGCGCGGGGCCTGAACGCGAGCGAGGCGGAGTTCCAGTCGGTGTGGGAGACGGTGGTGGCCCGGGCCCCGCAGCACATGGGCGCGCACCTGGCCGCGCTGCGGTACTGGAGCGCGAAGTGGCACGGCTCGCAGGAGCAGGCGGACGCCTTCGCCCAGCGGGCGGCGGCCGGCGCGGCAGAGGGCAGCCTGCTGCCGGCGCTGCCGCTGTTCGCCGTCCACGACCACCTGCCCGACGTACAGCTGGTGCGCGGCCTGTTCCAGAGCGTGGTGGTCGGCCAGGCGATCGAGGCCGCCCAGTTCGCGGTGGCGGGTGCCCCGGAGGACCACCCCGTGCTGCCGCACGTGCGCCATCTGCTGGCGTGGTTCCTGGTCCGGGCCGAGCGCCACGGCGAGGCCCTGGAGCAGCTGCGCAAGGTCGACGGCCACATCGGCGCGGTGCCGTGGACGTACGAGCAGGACCCGGTGGCCGTGTACACCGCGTACCGGGCGATGGCCGTGGCGGGCTTCGAGGCGGGGCGGCACTCCGCATAGCGCCGGGCGCCGGGCGGGAGCGCCGGGCGGAACCCTGGGCGAAATCCTGTCGAACGGCGCCGGAATCACACATATGATCCCCTTGCTCTGTCACCGATCCTTTAGGTGGGGGATTTCGCCCGGTGGGCACCTCTCTGCGCGCCCTGCGGGCCTTCGCCCTGCTGGCCGGTTTCCATCTGCTCACGCTCGGCATCCCCTTCGTCCGGGGCGCCCTCACGCCTGGCGGAGCGGACCACTCCGACATCGTCGGACTGCCCGTCACCGACGCCGAGCAGCCCGAACTGTGGCGAACGGTCCGATCGTTGGCCGAGCGCGTCGGCACCCGGGCGCCCGACGCCGTCCTCCTCACCGGGGACGCGAACGCGGGCGTCAGCGAGGACACCCGCCTGCTCGGCCTGCTGCCCGGCCCGCGCAGCCTCTGCATCGGCGTACCGCTGCTGACCGGGCTCACCGAGCCGCAGCTGCACGCCGTGCTCGCCCACGAGCTCGCCCACTACGGCCATGCCGACACCCGGCTCGCGGGCATCACCCACCGTGGTCGCGACAGCGTGCTGCGGACCGTGAAGGCCTTCCAGGAGCAGGAGCGCAAGCGGATCGACAAGGAGCGTTCCCGGCAGGAGAAGGCCGTCGCCAAGGCGATCGCCAAGGGTCGCGAGGCCAAGGAGGTGAACACCGGCCGGGCCGGGTTCACCCACCGCATGATGGCGAAGCCCTTCGTCGCGTACGCCCGCGTCTATCTGCGTGCCACCCACGGCGCCGGCCGGGCGCAGGAGCTCGCCGCCGACCGGACGGCGGCGCGAATCGCCGGACGCGACGCCACGGCCTCGGCGCTGCGCGAGACCGCCGCCCTCGACGCGGCCCACGACTTCTACATGAGCCGCTACGCGACGATGGGCGTCCCGGCGGGCCTCCTCCCGCCGCCCGGCGAGGTCTTCGGCGGCCTGCGCCGGCTGCTCACCGCCCCCGGGCGCCAGCAGAACCTGGCGGAGCTGCGCGGCGAACCGCCGGCCGGGGAGACCTCCCCGTACGACACCCACCCGTCGCCGGCCGACCGGGTCCGCCTGATCGAGGCGCTGCCCGACGACGGCCGCGCGGCCGCCCCGGCACGGCCCGCGCTCGCGCTGCTGCGCGACGCCGACGGGGTCCTGAGGGAGCTGGAGAGCGCCGTCCTCACGCCCGAGGCCCTGGCCCTGAAGCGGGCGGACTGGCCGGAGCTGACGCACCGGAGCATGCACGCGCTGACTGTGGAGGAGGCGCGTCCGCTACGGGAGGCGCTGACGGCGACACCAGGGGCCGGGACCTCGAGCGCCACGGCGGACCTGACGGCGTTCCTCGACGCCGTCGACGCCGGCCGGCTGTGGCAGATCGCCGACCGCCTGCCCAAGTCACCGGAGGCCGCCCGGGCCACGGGCCGCGCCGCCCGGGAGTTCCTGCGCCCCGCGCTGCACTGCGGGCTGTACAACCTGACCGAACTGGCCCTGGCCGAGACGGCGGGAGCCCGCTGGGAGCTGTCCTGGTCGGAGCCCGCACGACTCCTGCTGCCGACGGGCGCCGGGACCGACGAGGCGGTGGCGACGGCGGTACGGCAGGCCGTCGGCGACGTACCCGACACGGCGCCGCTGCGCGAGCTGCTGCGCACCACGACTGCTTGATTTCTCTTTCTCTTTCCATCTCCCGATCGGATCACTTCCCTACATGCTGCTGGCCATCATCGTCATAGCCGTGTCCGTCTTCCTCTGGATCAGGAGGAGACGGCGCGAGGCCGCGCCGTCCGCCGCCCGGTTGGCCGCGGCCGGCTGGCTGCCGCCGGAGCGGCAGAACACGGAGCGGTCCTTCGCGAACCCCGAGGCCGACGCCATCGAGGCGGCTCTCGCCCGGGGCGACTGGCAGCCCGCCGCGCAGGCGCTCGACGCCACGGGCACCGACTGGGAGCGGCGCTCCGCGCTGGTCGGGATCATCGCCCACGCCGCGGCCAAGGACGACGCCTGGCTCCGGGCCTGGGAGGCCGCGCGCCCCGACGACCCGGGCGCGGCGGTCGTCAAGGCGGAGGCGAAGGTGATCGTGGCGTGGGACATCCGGGGCACGGCCTGGGCCCAGGACACCACGGCCGAGCAGTTCGCGGGCTTCCACCGGATGCTGCGCGAGGCCCGGGAGGACTTCGACCGCGCCGCCGCCCTGGCCGCGCCGGACGACCCCACCCCGTACGCCTCCCGGATCCCGCTGGAGAAGGGCACGGGCGCGTCGCACGAGACGATGCGGGAGCTGTGGGCCGAGATCACCGCCCGTGCCCCGTACCTCTTCGACGCCCACGCGAGCGCGCTCCTGTACTGGTACCCGAGGTGGCGCGGCTCGGAGGAGCTGGTCCGCGAGTTCGCGTGGGGCGCGGCGCGCACGGCCCCGCCCGGCAATCTGATGACGATGCTCCCGCTGATGCACTGGCACGACCACCTCGATGAGGACGCCCCGGACGTCGCCTTCCGCTCGGTGGACCTCACGGCCATGGTCGACGCCGCCCTGATCGACGTGGCGGCGTGCCGGCCGGACCACCCCCGGCTGGCGGGTGCGCGTCACCTGCTGGCGTACATCCTGACGAAGCAGGAGCGGTACGCGGAGGCCGTGGACCAGTTCCGGCGGGTGGACGGATATGTGGCGGCCGAGCCGTGGACCCACTACCCCACCAAGCAGGCGGAGGCCTTCTGTCTCTACCGCGACGCGGCGATCATCGGCTCGGGCGCCCTCCGGACCGGCCGCTGACCAGCCCGGAATCCCCGCCGCCGGCCGTACGTTCTTGTCCACGGACCACTGGAGCCGAGGAGAGCGAGAACCGGATGTTCCCGAACCGCCTGCCCACCCCCGAGCAGGCCCTCAAGGGCCGCCCCGAGCCGGAGTTCCCCCTCCAGGAGCGCCACACGGTCCTGGGCACCCCACTGGCCGCCCCCTACCCCGAGGGCCTGGCGGTGGCCGACTTCGGGCTGGGCTGCTTCTGGGGTGCCGAGCGCAAGTTCTGGCAGGCGGAGGGCGTGTGGACAACCCTGGTCGGCTACCAGGGCGGCCACACCCCGCACCCCGCCTACGACGAGGTCTGCAGCGGCCTGACGGGCCACACGGAAGCGGTCCGCGTCGTCTTCGACCCGTCGCTCACCTCGTACGAGTCCCTGCTCAAGCTCTTCTGGGAGTCCCACGACCCCACCCAGGGCTTCCGCCAGGGCAACGACCGCGGCACCCAGTACCGCTCCGCGATCTACACCCACTCCCCCGAACACCAGACCACGGCGGAGGCCTCCCGAGAGGCGTACCAGACCGTCCTGAAGGGCTCGGGCTACGGCCCCATCACCACGGAAATCCTCCCGGCGGGGCCGTTCTACTACGCGGAGGCGTACCACCAGCAGTACTTGGAGAAGAACCCTGGGGGGTACTGCGGGATCGGGGGGACGGGGGTCAAGCTGGGTGACCCGTCGGAGGAGGGCTGGGGCGGGTCGTGCCCTACGGGGATCGCGCCCGCCGACGGCTGACCGCCGGTCCCATCACCCCAGGTAGGGGCTCTCCCGATGTTCCAGGAAGTGCCGGATCCGGAGCTCCTGGGTGTGGTGCATCGGGAGGGCGGCGATCTCATCGGGGTGGACGAACCTCAGCTCTGTGGACTCATCGGAGATCTCGAGCTCCCCGCCGGTCACGCGCGCGGTGAAGCAGACGTTGAACTGTCGTCGTACCTCTCCGTCGGAGTAGGCGATCACATGGCGCGGGTCGGTGTACGTCCCGACCAGCCCCGTGATCTCCACGTCCAGCCCGGTTTCCTCCTTGACCTCGCGCACCGCCGCGCCGGGGAGCGAGTCGGTCATCTCCATGCCGCCGCCGGGCAGGGCCCAGAGAGCGTTGTCGCGCCGTCGCTGCAACAGGATGCGCCCCCGGTCATCGGTCACGACGGCGATGCGGCGACAACCAGGCTGTTCGGCTCGGGCGCCTTCGGGTCGTCGTAGTACTCGGTGCGGGACAAGGTCACTCCTCCTGGGCAGGGGTCGCGGTCACCCACATCGCGTCGAAGCTCTGCGCGTAGGTGTCGAAGATCCCTCCGTCGCCGTTGCGGCGGAGGTGCACATGCAAACAACCGGAAACATCAGCCGTGCGTACGGTGAACAGGTAGCCTGATCGCCGTGACGGGTGGCCTCGAACTAGCTCTCCAGAAGCGCGCTGATCTCAATCAGTACGGCTCCAACAAGCGACTGCTGTTTTCGCTGCAACTCATGTTCGACATTGAGGACATCAGAACGGTCGCCGCCACATCACTGACGGATCACCCCAACGACAAGTCGTGCGATCTGCTCTATATCGATCGCAACGCCGGCCGTGTTGTTCTGGGCCAGGGATACGAATCCAAGAATTCCGCGAAGCTGCAGGCGCCCGCCAGGAAGGCTGCCACCCTCCATCAGGCGGTCAACTGGCTGTTCAAAAAGAACGAGCCTGAAGGGGTGCCGGACGCCCTGCGGGTTGCCTGGCGCGAGCTTCACGATGCACTGGCAGACGACGCCATCGGCGATGTCGCAATCTGGTACGTCCACAACCTTCCGGAGTCACAGCAGGTCGCAGGTGAGCTTCAAGCCGCTCGCGAGGCCGCGTACGCCCAGTTGCGTCACGGCTACCCGAATAGCGAGCTCGAGGTCTCCTGGGAAGAGCTAGGCCGCGAGAGACTGTCCCAGCGCTACGAAAACTCGCAAACCCCCATCCTCGTGGCGGATACGTTCACGATCGAGGTTCCCGGGGCATTCGAGGAACACGGCGACAAGTGGACAGCCTTGTGTACGAGTGTGCCAGTCCGCTGGCTGCATGAGCGGTTCGATCAGCACGGCGCCGACTTGTTCTCGTCGAACGTCCGTGACTATCTAGGTAGCCGCCGGTCACAAAGCAATATCAACAACGGCATCCAGCAAACAGTGCTCAATGAGCCGACGAACCTGTGGGCCTACAACAACGGCATTACGGCCTTGGTGCGCGACTTCAGCTTCGCCAACGGCACTGTTGAGATCACGGGGCTGGGCATCGTTAATGGCGCCCAGACGACCGGGGCAATCGGCTCGGTCCAAGCCATGCATGTCAGTCAGAAGAGTCACGTCCTCACACGGTTCATCCGATGCGACGACCCCGAGACCGTTCGCAGTATCGTTCGCTTTAATAACCGCCAAAATCCCACGCAGGCTTCGGACTTCCGCAGCAACGACGGGGTCCAGAGGCGGCTTGTCAGCGAGTTCCGGGAGTTGGGGGTCGTCGGCTATAACGGTGGCCGGCGGGGCGGGGCCGAGGATGTCATCCGACGCCCAGGAGAGAATCACCTCTCCGCCGAGGTTGCGGCTCAGGCTCTCGCAGCCTTCCACGGAGAGTCTGGCGTGGCTTATCACGAGAAGAGCAAGATCTGGGAACAAGACGCCCTGTACAGCCGAGTCTTCCCTGAACGCATCACCGCCGAGCACATCGTGTTCGTCGCGAGCCTGCTGCGCGCCATCGAGATGGAGAAGGCGAGACTCGGCCGCGTCGCGGCAGAGGCACGGACCGAAGATGAGACCGAGCTGTTCGAGTGGTTTGGCCTGCGGGGGTCAATCATGCTTGCTGCGGAGGCTATCGGGACTACAAGAGAAACCCTCGTTGGAGAAGCCGTCAGCGACGCATACGTCTTGCGGTTCAAGAAAAACCTAGCCATGTCTGAGGCAGCCAAGGTTTGGGAACCCATCGTGGAGTCGCTGCTCGCCTTCGCCCCAGGCCAACTGCGAGACCCTCTGGTGACATCGACTCTACGCAACCGGCAGGCGGTCGAGACGGCGCTGCGTAATTTTCGCTCTCAAGTGGTAGCAGCGCGCAAGCACAATCGAACAACCTACGAGCTCTTCATGGACCAAGTGGTGTATCGGTAAAGGAAGCAGCGCCAGTTCCCCGGGGGATCAGCGACGCGGATATTCAAGCGGTGTTCCGTGCGCGCTATCGGATGAAGTTGCGTGAGGTCTCGGGACTTTGACGCCCTGTTGCAGCGCCGCCCCACACCTGCCCCGCAGGCCGATACGGGCCGATACAGGGCACAGGTAACCGCGCGCCGACTATCTCGGCTTCGGCATGAGCGTCCGCTCCCCTGGAAATACGCCGGGATCACGAGGCACTCCGCAGGTCAGCGAATCGCTCATCACCTGAGCAACCATCGCCCCCATGCCCCCGTCTCACGAGCAAGCCCACCCGGTGGACGGCGCGGCCACCGACCGCCTCAACCCCAATGCCAGCCGCGTCCTGACCGCCAACAGCCTCGTTGTCCGTGTAGCGGTGCACGACGGTCCAGCCGAGTCTGCCTACCATCTCAACGTTGAGCTTGTGCTGGTCGTCGACGCCGTGGCCGTCTTTGGCTGTGTCAGCGGAGATCCGTGCATACGCCACCACCGTGGCTCGTCTATCCTGTCGGCCATGTCCTCGCCTTCAACAACGCATCTAATTGCGTGTGTAGGGAAGGCGTACCACCAGCAGTACTTGGAGAAGAACCCTGCGGGGTACTGCGGGATCGGGGGGACGGGTGTGAGTTGCCCCGTGGGGATCGCAACAGCCGACGGCTGAGCCCCCTCAGCCCCGGTAGGCGCGGGCCAGAGCGAGAGAGTCCTCGTAGATGCGGTAGGCGGTGATGTGCCCGTCGCGGACGGTGAAGCGCATGACGAACTCGTCGTCGTAGACCGCCCCGGTGGCGTGCATGCGGAAGACGAACCGGCCGTTCGCCAGGACCTGGTCCGCCCCGAGCGGTGCCATCCCGTAGAGCTCGAAGTCCTTCCGCTCTCCGGCGCCGGCGAGCATGGGGAACCACTCGCGCATCGCCGTGTGCCCGGTGCGCCGTCCTGCCCAGGGGACCAGTGCGGCGTCACCGGGGACGAGCCACTCGACCTCCGGGTCGAGCAGGGCGAACACCGCGTCCATGTCGCCCTGGCCGAGTGCCTCGAAGTACGCCTCGACGGTGTGGAGTGCGGTGGGCCGGGTGGAGGTGGTCACGGGTCCTCGTTTCGTCGTCGGCGACTGCTTGACGTGATCCACCCTGCCCACGCACTGTTCTGCCTGCAAGGCAGTCTTAGGCAGATGGTGTCTGCCCAGGAGGCATACATGGAGCTCAGGGTCCTCGGCTACGTCGTCGCCGTCGCCGAAACCGGTACCCTCGTCGCCGCCGCCGAGCGTCTGCACCTCACCCAGCCGACGCTCAGCCGCCAGCTGCGCGACCTCGAACGCAGGCTGGGCACCCCGCTGTTCCGCCGCGAGGGCCGTCGCATGACCCCCACCGCGGCGGGCGAAGCGCTGCTCGCCCGTGCCCGGGTGATGCTCGCCGAGGCCCGGGCCGCGCAGGAGGACGTGCGGCTGGCCGCGCAGGGGCTGCGCGGGCGGCTGACCATCACCTTCGCCGGGTCCGGGATCAACGGCCCGCTCGGTGCCGCCCTGCGCACCGTCCGCGAGACGCTCCCCGACGTCGAGCTGTGCCTGGTGGAGAGCTTCGACGACGCCCGGATGTCCGCCGAAGTGCTCGAAGGCCGCTGCGACCTCGCCGTGCAGCGGCTGCCCGCGCAGGACGAACGGCTCGCCGTGCGCGAGTGGTGGCGCGAGCCCCTCACGCTCTTCCTTCCCGCCGCGCACCCGTTGGCCGAGGGCGACGGCGAACTGCCGCTCACCGCCCTGGGCGACGTGCCCCTGGTGCTGTGGCCGCGGGACGCCTCACCGCTGTCGTACGACGAGATCGCCGCCCTGTGCCGGCAGGCGGGAGTCGTCCCGCGAATCGCCGCCGAGGCCCGTACGGTGCAGACGCTCCTGGCGCTGGCCGCCGCCGGCTTCGGCGCCGCCGTGCTCGCCGACTCCTACCGGGTGCTGCACCGCACCGGCGTCGCCCCGCGCCCGCTCGCCGGGGCCACCACCTCCAACTTCCTGGTCTGGCGCCGCAATACGGCCAACCCGCTGGTGACCCGCTTCCGCGAACTGATCCGCCAGGGTGGGCCGGCCGGCCCACCCTGAGATCATCTACCGGTGACAGCCCGCACCACCGCCCCCGCCCCCATACCCGCCACCGTCTCCTTCAGCGGCGACTTCGAAGCGCACCTCACCGTCCGCGGCGACGCGACCCGGTTCGAGCGCCACGCCGCCGCCCATGGACTGAAGTTCATCCACATCGTGCTGGACCGTGGGCACACGCCCAGCCAGCCGATGGTCACCCTGCGCGGGTCCGGGACGCTGGCGGCGGTGCGGGATGACGTAGAGCGCGGCGCCCGCGCGCTGCGGGACGCCGGCTTCGAGGTCGTACGGGCGAAGGTCGAGGCGGCGCCGTGGGCGGAAGGGGTGCCGGAGAGCGACGAGGCGGCCGTGGCGCTCGGGGCGCGGTACTACTTCGAGCACCACATCAAGCTGCTGCTGCCGCCCGGCGCGGACGCCGCGCCGCTCGCGGAGCTCGCCTCCGGGCATTGCGCGCACCTGTCGCGCAACGCCCGCCGGGTGCGGGCGGACGGCCGCGCCGAGCGGTTCGTCACGCAGCGCTGCCGCATGGTGGGCCGCCGGACGGCGGGGGCGCGGCTGGACGCGCTGACGGCGGCGATAAGGGCGGCCGGGTACGAGATGGCGTCCGCCGAGCGCGAGTTCGTCGTGTACGACAGCGACGCGTCGCTCGACGCGGGCTGGATCAGCGAGGAGGGTACGGGGGAATGACGACACCGTGGGAGCGGTTCGGCTACGGGCCGTGGGACGACGACATGGTCGTCCCGCAGACGCCGCCGACCGAGGCGACCCGTGCGGGCCAGGACCTGCCGAGGACGCTGCGGCCCGTGCCCGGCGAGGGGGTGCGGCAGCGCCCCGCCTACGACCCGGCCGCCAACCACCACCGGATGGGCATGCGGCTGAGCGAGCCGCAGTTCACCGACACGGACAGGGGCCGGGCCTGGTACGCGGCCCGGCGGCACGCCCTGGACCTCGCCCTCGCGGCGGTCGCGGGCTCCGCGTGGGCCGGCCACCTGGTGCTGCGCGGCAGCATGCTGCTCAAGGCCTGGTTCGGGGACGCCGCGCGCGAGCCCGGCGACCTGGACTTCGTGGTCGTACCCGACACCTGGCAGCTCGAGGACGAGCGCACGGACGCGATGCTCGACGGCATCGCCCGCGCCGCCGAGGCGCTGTCGCGGGAGACCGGCAGCCAGGTCCGCATCGACGCGGCGGGCGCGGTGAGCGACGAGATCTGGACGTACGACCGGGTACCGGGCCGCCGCCTCGTGCTGCCCTGGTCGGCGGAGGAGGAGGGCGTACCGCCCGGCACGGTACAGCTGGACTTCGTCTTCAACGAGACCCTGCCGGCCCCGGCGGTCCCCACGGAGATCGCCGGTCGCCATGTGATGGCGGTGAGCCCGGAGCTCTCGCTCGTATGGAAGATCCTCTGGCTGGTCACCGACCAGCACCCCGAGGGCAAGGACCTCTACGACGCGGTGCTCCTCGCGGAGAGCGCCGAGGTCCCGTACGAGCTGCTGAAGCGGGTCCTCGTGGCGGCCGGGGAGTGCCCGGCGGAGGCGGAGATCCATCTGAACTGGATCCTCTACGAGGCGGTCAACGCCGACTGGTTCGAGTTCCTCAAGGACCGCCCGGTGGTCCCGGACACGGGCGACGGCTATCTGACACGGCTCGTCATCGCCCTCGCCCCGGCCTTCGCCGCCGCCTCCGAGGAGGCCGCCGCCGAGGACACCGCCCCGGACGCCGGCGCGTACGCACACCTGGCCGCGGCCTTCGCCGGTACGACGGCTGTCGTGCGCGAGGAGCACGAGGCGGGCGGCATGGCGGCCGTCGAGACGTGGTTCACGGACCGCATGGTGCACAGTGCCTGCGCGGTCGTCGTCGTACGCGAGCTCCTCGGCCGCGAGGAGTGCACCCTGCGCGACGCCGCGGACGTGCTGGTGTCGTTCCGCCGCACGCGCTGGGGCGGCGAGGTCGAGCAGCCCTACGTCCGCGGGTGGCGCGGCGACCCCCACGAGGTGGCCGTGCGGATCGAGGCGGCGGACACCGGTCCGTAGGCGCGCTAGCCGGCGGCGACCGCCTTGAACCGGAAGCTCCCCTCTCCGATCGTCACCTCGGCGTGCGCGAACCCCGCCCGCCGGAGCCGCTCCCCCAGCGTCTCCGGCGGCACCGGCACGCAGGTGTCGCCCAGGTGGATCAGCCGGAAGCCCCAACTGCTCAGCGCGTCGCAGCCGGTGAAGAGGCCGCCCGGCCGCAGCACCCGGCACGCCTCCGCGAAGAGCGTGTCCTGGCGCCACACCGAGGGCACGTGGTGCAGCATCGTGAAGCAGGCGACGGAGTCGAAGCTCCCGTCGGACCACGGCAGGGCGGTGCCGTCCCCGTGGACGACCTCCGCGCGGTCGCCGAACTCACGGCGCAGCCCCGCCACCGAGGCCTCGTCCACCTCGATGATGCTCAGGCGCTCCACCTTTCGCAGCAGCACACGTGTCGTGGCCCCGTAGCCGGGGCCGATCTCCAGGGCCTCGGGCCCGAGGTCCACGTCCTCCAGGGCCCACGGCAGCAATTGGTCCTCGATCGCCCGTGCCCAGCGCTGGGAGCTGCACAGACGGCGGTGAAGAAGGTTCATCGGCATACGACGAGGCTAGGAACCGGGTACCGGTGTCGTATACGGGCCAGGAGGCCAACTCATGTCGTCAGAAGGACAGATCGTCGCCCCCGCCGGCAGCGCCGTCGTCGTCGGCAGCTTCCCCCTCGACGGCGACGAGTGGTTCGGCGTCCACGAGCACGGGGCGCATCAGCTCGCCTGGGCGCAGCGCGGCGTGCTGGCCGTGCGGGCCGCCGACCGCACCTGGGTGCTGCCCTCCACCGTCGCGCTGTGGATACCGGCGGGCGTCCCGCACGCCACGGGCGCGACCTCGGCCGCGCTGCTGCGCAGCCTGTACTTCTGGCCGGAGCGCTGCCCGCTGACCTGGTCCGAGCCCCAAGTCGTGCCCGTATCGGGTCTTTTGCGGGAGTTGATCGGGCATCTCGCCCAGGACGGCCTCGACGCCGCCGCGCGCCGGCGCGCCGAGGACGTCGTCCTCGACCAGCTCCACCCGGTGTCCGTGACGACCGTACGCGCCCCCTTGCCCGCCGACCCGCGCGCCCGGCGCGTGGCCCTGGCCCTGCGCGCGGACCCGGCGGACGACCGTTCCCTCGCGCAGTGGGGCGCACTGGTGGGCGCGAGCGCCCGCACCCTGGCGCGGGCGTTCGCGGCCAGTACGGGCATGCCGTTCGGGCAGTGGCGCACCCAGCTGCGGCTGGAGGCGGCGATGCCGATGCTGGCAGCGGGCGCGACGGTCTCCGCCGTGGCCCGCCGGGTGGGCTACGGCTCGCCGAGCGCCTTCGTCGCGGCCTTCCGCCGGGGCGTGGGCGTCCCGCCCGGCACGTACTTCGCCCGCCCGGACGCCCGCACCTGACCGGAAGGCGTCCCGGCGCGGCCCCTCACGCCCTCTTGCCGCCCGCGATCCGGGCCGCGTCCGCGGCCTCCCTGCCGCGGGCCCAGCCCTCCGCGTCGCGCCCCTTGAGCCGGTGGGAGGTCGTCTCGGGGAACATCCGTCCGGCCGTCTCGCCGACCTCCACGTCCCGGGCGGCCAGCACCGGCAGCACCTCCGGGCGGGACTCCTCCGCCGCCACGTCCTGGACCGCCGCGGACAGCCGGTCGCTGATGCGCCCGGCGTAGGCGATCAGGAAGGACTCCCGGAAGTCGCGCGTGCGGCGGGAGCGGCCGCGGGCGTGGTGCTCGTCGGCGGCGCGCCGCATCGCGGAGGTGGCCTGCACCAGCAGGGAGGTGTACAGCAGTTCCACGAGCTCCAGGTCGGCCTCGAAGCCGACGACGGTGGAGAAGCCGTACTCGGCGGACCAGACCGCCTGGCAGTGGTTGGCCGCGGCCACCGCGTCCAGGAGCAGCGCCTTCGCGGACTCGTACGGGCCCTCGACCCCGATCCGGCAGGCGCCCGGCCCCTCCGAGGGCGCGCCGGAGCCCGCGGCCAGCAGGGCCTCGTCGATGGAGTGCCGCGCCATGAGCTCCTGCGCCTTCGCCGAGAGCGCCTCGGCCTCCTCCGGGAACTGCGTCGACTCCGCCTTGGCCAGCAGCGCGCGGATCCGCCCGAGCATGCGCGCCGGCACGGCCTCCGCCGGTGCCCGGACGGCCTGTACATGGCCGGTCCCCGGCAGCGGGCCCACGGCACCGATCCTGGGCAGCGCGTCCATCAGCCGCAGCGCGCCGAGGGCGCACGCCGCCGTCTCGAACCGGCTCAGCCGCTCGCGCCCCGCGAAGCCGTCCAGGAAGGTGTCGTCGCCCTGCCACCATTCGCGCGCCCCGATGTCGGCCAGCTGCGCCGCCCACCGCGCGCCGAGCGTCTCCGGTGCGTAGCGCCGCGCCTCCGCGGCGATCACGTCGACGGCGAACCGCGACTCCACCGGGGTCAGTTCGCGCCGCGCCAGCCGTACGACGTCGGCGGGCTGCCACCCGTACTCCCAGCACCGCCGTGCGATGCCCGAGCCCACCCGCACCACGGCCCCGCTGACGGCCTCCCACCCGGCCGGGGCGGCGGCCACGACGGACGCGGCGGCGTAGACCGCGTCCTCGAGCGCGTCCCCGGGCACCGCCCGCAGGCCGCGCAGGGCGGCGGAGACGGTCTCCAGGGGCGGCTCGTTGTTCTGCACGTTCCGGGCTCTTTTCCTTCGAAGGAGGGGGAGACTCCATTTTCCCGTACGCCCCGGAACTTCACACTGCCCCCACCGGCCCCATGCGAAAGGGGCCCTCCCGGCGGATGTCCGCCGGGAGGGCCCCTTCCCACGTCAGGGCCGGAGCCTCACGCGCCGGTCGCGCTGCCCGCGACCCACTGCTGCCAGTCCATGTTCCAGCCGTTGAGGCCGTTGTCCGGGGCGATGGTCTTGTCGTCGGAGTTCTTGACCTCGACCACGTCACCGATCATCGAGTTGGAGAAGAACCAGGAGCCCGAGGTGTTCGGGTCGTTCGCGCCCTGCTTGTCCTCCAGGCCGATGCAGCCGTGGCTGGTGTTGGAGACGCCGAAGATGCCGCTGCCCCAGTAGTTGCCGTGGATGAACGTGCCCGACGTGGACAGCCGCATGGCGTGCGGCACGTCCTTGATGTCGTACTCGCCCTTGCCGTCCTTCTTGGTGAAGCCGACGGTCGAGCCGTCCATCCGGGTCTCCTTGAACTTCTCGGAGATCACCATCTTGCCGTTGTACGTGGGGCTGGACGGGCTGCCCGCCGAGATCGGGATCGTCTTGATGGTCTGGCCGTCGCGCACGACCGTCATCTGGTGGGTCTTGACGTCGACGGTGGAGACCTGGACCCGGCCGATCTTGAACTTGATCGTCTTCTTCTGGACGCCCTTGACGCCCGGGGCGCCCTCGACGCCGTCCAGGTCCATCTTCAGCGTGACCTCGGAGCCGGTCTTCCAGTAGTCCTGCGGGCGGAAGTCCAGGCGCTGGTCGTTGAACCAGTGACCGACGACCTTCTGGCCGCTGCTGGAGGAGACCTCCAGGTGCGACTGGACGGCCTTGCGGTCCTTGATCGGCTTGTTGAAGGTCACCGACACGGGCATGCCGCCGCCGACCGTCGAGCCGTCCTCGGGGTTGAAGGAGCCGATGAAGCTGTTCTCCGGCGAGACCGTGGAGAAGGAGGAGTGCTCAGTGGCCTTGCGGCCCTTGTCGTCCTTGGCCTCGGCCACGACCTGGTACTTGGTCGAACGCTCGAGCTGCTTGTTCGGCTTCCAGGTCTTCTTGTCCGAAGATATTGAACCCTCGACGGGGGTGCCCTTGTCCGTCGTCATCTTGACGCTCACGAGCTCACCGTCACTGACGGTGACGTTCACGGCGTCGGGCGTGATGCCCGCGTTGGTGGTGCCACCCTTGGGCGTGATCTTGATCTGCGCCTTGGAGGCATCCTTGGCGGCCGCGGCGTCGACCTGGCCCTGCGACTTGCCCTTGCTGTCACCCGTGCCCTTGGCGTCGTCACCGTCGCCACCGCACGCGGCCAGAGTCAGCACACCGCCGAGCACAGCGGCCGCGGCCACGAGGCCCTTGCGGCGCTTGCCGTACGTCATCACACGCTTCTCCATTGCTCCTGGACCCCGGAATCCCCGAGCCGAGCGTGGGGCTCGTGGGGTTGCACGCATCCCGGCTACTACTTAAAAGAACGCCTGCACCCTTTCTCCCGTTCCACACTTGGGGAAATTGTGGGGAAGGCCACGCCAGTAAAGACCCTCGGCCGACAGACGTCGCAACCGGGGTCTTGATTAAGGCCAGAAGCCCTGCTAGAAGGCCGGATCGCACCCATGGCTTCCCCCTGGGCCATCCGTATCACTAACATCGTGTCAGTCGGGACGCGCCGAAGCTCCACGACCCCCAATCTCCGTCACCGCAAGGGGGATTCATCCCGTGACCGCACGCCGCCCGCTGCTGACCGCCGTCGCCGCCGGCACGCTGTTGTGCGCGATGTGGTTCGTGCCGAGCGCCAACGCCTCCGCCGAGCACCCGGCCCCGGCCCGCCCCGCACCCGCCGGGCAACAGGCGCAACCGGCCAGCAGTCCTGCCACCGCACAGCTGGCCCTCGCGGACAGCGGCAGCATCGACACCACCCCGTACCTCTTCGGCGGCGTGGCCTTCGTCGCCGCGGGCGGAGCACTGGTGACGACCGCTGTGCGCAGGTCGCGCACAGCGGCCCGATGACGGATCAGCCGAGCGGACCCGTCACCGCCTCCACCGTCTCGACGAGCTTCCCGGCCCGTACGAACGCGTCCGCCGCGGCCAGGTCGGGAGCCAGGAACCGGTCCTCGCCCGGACCCTCGACGCCCGCGGCACGCACGGCCTTCAGCACCGCCTGCGCGGCCGGGCCCGGCGTCATGCCCTCCCGCAGCTCGATGGCGCGCGTGGCGGCCACCAGCTCGACGGCGACGACCTTGCCGAGCGCGTCGACGGCCGTGCGCAGCTTGCGCGCCGCCGACCAGCCCATGGAGACGTGGTCCTCCTGCATCGCGGAGGACGGGATCGAGTCCACGGACGCCGGCACGGCGAGCCGCTTCATCTCGCTGACCAGGGCGGCCTGCGTGTACTGAGCGATCATCAGCCCCGAGTCGACGCCGGGGTCACCCGCCAGGAACGGCGGCAGGCCGTGCGAACGGGCCTTGTCCAGCAGCCGGTCCGTACGACGCTCGGCGATGGAAGCAAGGTCAGCAGCGGCGATCGCCAGGAAATCCAAGACATAAGCCACCGGTGCGCCATGGAAGTTACCGTTGGACTCCACACGGCCGTCACGCAGCACGACCGGGTTGTCGACGGCGGCGGCCAGCTCGCGGTCGGCGACCAGCCGGGCATGGGCGAGCGTGTCCCGCCCGGCGCCCGCGACCTGCGGCGCACAGCGGATCGAGTACGCGTCCTGCACGCGCGGCGCGTCGTCCTGGTGGTGCCCGGTGAGCCCGGAACCCTCGAGGACGGCCGCCATGTTGGCGGCGCTGACGCCCTGCCCGGGGTGCGGCCGGATGGTGTGCAGCTCGGGCGCGAGGACCTTCTCGGACCCCAGCAGCGCCTCGAGCGACAGCGCGGCGGTGACGTCGGCGGACGTGATCAGCCGCGAGAGGTCGGCACAGGCCATGACCAGCATGCCGAGCATGCCGTCGGTGCCGTTGAGGAGCGCCAGCCCCTCCTTCTCACGCAGCTCCAGGGGCTCGATGCGGTGCTCGGCGAGCAGCTGGGCGGCCGGGCGCACGACCCCGTCGGGCCCCTCGCAGTCCCCCTCGCCCATCAGCGCGAGCGCACAGTGCGACAGGGGGGCCAGGTCGCCGGAGCACCCCAGCGAGCCGTACTCGTGCACCACCGGGGTGATGCCGGCGTTCAGGACGGCGGCCATGGTCTCCACGACCACGGGCCGTACGCCCGTATGCCCGGAGGCGAGGGTCTTCAGGCGCAGGAACATCAGCGCCCGCACGACCTCGCGCTCGACGCGCGGACCCATGCCGGCCGCGTGCGAGCGCACGATGTTGCGCTGGAGCTGGGCGCGGAGCTCGGGGCTGATGTGGCGCGTGGCGAGAGCGCCGAAGCCGGTAGAGACGCCGTAGACGGGGTCGGGCTTGGCGGCCAGGTCGTCGATGACCTGCCGCGCGGCGGCGACGGCGGCCAGCGCTTCCTCGGACACGACGACGCGCGCACTGTTGCGCGCCACGGCAATCACGTCTTCCGCAGTCGTCCCGGCCGTCCCCACCACCACAGTGTGCATATCCATATTCAGGCACCCTAGAGACTGAATCGCGACCTGTCACTAGTAGCCAGTGCAGCAGTTACAACGCGAAAGAGAGCCCGACGCTTCCGGAGGTAACGCCCAAGGCGGCCTGGCGGCCGCGAAGAGACCTGAGGGGCCGGGGCCGGGGCGGGATGGGCCCTGGCAGGGGCGTTGGGGGCACCTCCCAGCGGTAGCTGGGGGAGTGATTTGCGGCGGCATAGGAGGTGCCGAATCCCAGGAACCGCACCCGCCGTAAATCATGCAGCCCCAGAAGGGCCCGTCCCGCCCCGGCCCCGGCCCCGCCCCCGGAACCGCCGCCGCTCCACGGCACCGCCCCCCGGCAAAGCCGCCGGCGGAGGCCGGTCCGCCATCCGCACCACAGGGTCCTCACGCCCCCCGTCCCGCCCCGCCACCACCGCCCCGGAAGCCCGCAACCCCTTAGCCCGGTACTGCGCGGCGTCCGCCAGCCGGAACAGCCGCCGGGCCGATCGCACCGGCCCGATCGGATCCCCCGTGGAGGCCACCCCGCACGCGACGCCCTCCCCCAGCTCCAGCGAGGCGGCCCGCCGGCACAGCTCGTCCGCGACCCGCACGACCTCGTCCGCGGCGGGCCCCACGGTCAGCAGGCAGAACTCGTCGCCGCCGAGCCGGGCGGCCAGCGCCCCCGGCAGCTGCGCCCCGCACAGCGACAGCACCGACGCGAAACGTTCCAGCAGACGGTCGCCCACCGCGTGCCCCAACGTGTCGTTGACGCGCTTGAGCCCGTTGAGGTCGCACACCACCAGGCTCACGACGACCCCGTCCAACTGGTGCCGTTCGACGGCCTCGTCGAGACGGGCGTCGACGGCGCGCCGGTTGGCGAGCCCGGTGAGCGGGTCCGTGAAGGCGAGGCGGCGCACCTCCTCGAGCCGCTCGGTCTGCGCGATCCCCGAAGCGGTCACCGCCGCCAGAACGGTGGCGAACTCCGCGTCCCCGGCCTCGAACACCGGCGCCCCGACGGGCCGCGCCACGTAGAGCTCACCCCAGGCCCGCCCGTGCAACACGATGGGCGCGACGACACAACAGCCCCGCCCCCGCCGCCGCAGAGCGGCAACGCGCTGATGACAGTAGGCACCCCCACCACCCCCAGCAGTCTCCACCCAAGCCTGAGGCGCCCCACCCACCCAATCCTCATGCAGAAACGAGGCGATCTCAGGAAAGGCATGCACGGGATAGAACTCGGCACCGGGAAACCGTTCCTCCCCCGCCGCGAGCTCCCCCACGTTCACCAGGACCCGCAGCCGCCCGTGCTCGCGCTCCCAGACCGAGACGGCGGCGAACGACCCCCCGAGGGCGCGCCGCGCCCCCTCCGCGGCGGCCTCGACGCTCTCGAGCGGGGTGTACGCGGCGGCCATCACCTGCGCCAGTTCCACCACGGCGCGCAGGCGGTCGTCGCGCTCCCCGTCAGCAGCCACCCGAGCCTCGCATTCCGTCACTACACGCAGGTCCTGCTCTCCAGCGTAAGAATGCTGAGCTCATTCCGCTTTATAAGGGGCTTTATGCCCCCGGCTCACTCCCCCGGCCAGTCCGGCGTCCGCTTCTCGTTGAAGGCGGCCACGCCCTCCGCACGGTCGCCGGAGAAGGCCACGGTGCGCCAGGCGGCGTCCTCGACCTCCAGCCCCGCCCGCAGATCCAGCCCCTGCCCCAGCCGCAGCGCCCGCTTCGCGGCACGCACACCGACCGGCGAGTTGCGCGCGATCCGCGCGGCGAGGGCCAGCGCCTCCTCCCGGTCCCGACCGGGCTCCACCAGCACGTCGACGAGGCCCAACTCCCGGGCCTCGGCGGCCTCCACCCGCCGGGCGCTGAAGATCAGCTCGGCGGCCCGGGCGGCCCCGACGCGGCGCGGCAGCAGTTGCGTACCGCCGCCGCCGGGGATCACCCCGACCGACACCTCGGGCAGCCCCACCACGGCGGTGGAGTCCGCCACGATCACGTCGCAGGACAGCGCCAGCTCGAAGCCGCCGCCCAGCGCGAAGCCGTGCACGGCGGCGATGGCCGGCATGGGCAGCTCCAGCACGCCGGTGTAGCAGGCGCGCGAGTAGGGGCGCTGGCGGCGCAGGTCGTCGTCCGTGAAGGAGTTGCGCTCCTTGAGGTCCGCGCCCACGCAGAACGCGCGCTCGTGGGTGGAGGTGAGGACGACGGCCCGTACATCACGGTCCGCAGCGAGCGCGGCGGTGGCCTCGATGACGCCCCGGCCGAGCTCGGTGGAGACGGCGTTCATGGCCTTGGGGCGGTCCAGCACCAGTTCGGCCACGTGACCGCCCTCGTGCTTGCGGACCGCGATCCATTCCCCGTAACGCTGCTCGCTCACGCTTGCCCTCCCGGTCTCTCGGTGCCAGGCCACTGATCATGCCCGGAGCGGGGCCGAGGGGCCAGACCTCGCCGTGGTCGGGTCGGGGCCGGGGTGGGACGGGCCCTTCTGGGGGCTGGATTATTTACGGCGGGTTCGGTTCCCTCATGCGGAGCCGTCAAAGCCGCCGCAAATAACCCTTACGCCCCCTGCCAGGGCCCGTCCCACCCCGGCCCCTCCGGTCCGTGGGCCACCGCCCCGCCGACCGGACAGCGGTAGCCCACAGCGGGCGATCACTGATCCCGCCGCGTCAGCAGCCACGGCTCCACCACGCCCAGCCCCCGCACCGGCCGCTGCCACATCGGCTGCAGGGCGAACCGGTACGCGGCGGGCTCCTCGCCCGCCTGCTCGGCCGCCGCGGCCTCGGCCTCGGACTTGGGCGCGTCGCCGGCGCGGGCAAGCTCCTCCGCGAGGGCGCCGTCCACGAGGACGGCGTCCTTCGGCGCTATCGATGTCAGCCGGCTCGCGAGGTTGACGGTCGTGCCGAAGACGTCGCCCATGCGCGTGGTGACGGTCCCGAAGGCGATGCCGACCCGCAGCTCGGGCATCGTCTCGTCGTTCGTGAGGGTCTCGATCAGCCGCAGCCCGATCTCGGCGGCGGTACCGGCGTCGTCGGCCGCGAACAGCACCTCGTCGCCCAGCGTCTTGATGAGCCGCCCGCCGTGCGCGGCCACCAGGTCCGCCGCCGTCGTCTCGAAGGCCTCGACGAGCTCGCCGAGCTCCTCCTCCTCCAGGCGCCGGGTCAGCCGGGTGAAGCCGACGAGGTCGGCGAAGCCGACGGCGAGCCGCCGGTCGACCATTTCGGCGTCGTCCGCGGCCTGGACGACGCGTCCGGTGGCGGCGGCCAGCTGCCGTCGCCAGACGTAGACGAGGAACTCCTCCAGCTCCGGCAGCAGCAGCTCGACCAGGGGGTAGGTGATCTCCGTGCGGGTCATCCCCTCCTGAGGCTCGGTCAGGCCCTCCAGGAAGGAGTCGATCTGCCAGTCGGCGAGCCGCGCGGTGGTCTGGCCGGTGGACCGGGCGACCTGGACGGCCATGGGCTCGCTCAGCAGCCCGGCTTCCACCAGACCGGCGAGCCGCCGCAGCGCCAGCACGTCGGCCTCGGTGAGGGCCTTCGCCTGTCCGATGTCGGCGAACCCCATGGCGCGCCAGAACCGGGCGGCCAGGTCCATGGAGACGCCGGCCGCTCGTGCGGCCTGAAAAGGGGTGTAGCGCCGCTCGGCGCCGAGGATGAGGGCTTCCAGCCGGAGCGCGAGGGGGTCGCCGCCCTCCTCGTCGAAGTCCTCCCCGACGTCCCGGGAAGCGGCCTCGCGCGCAGCGCTGTCCTCCCCCTTGGCCTCAACGGCACGGGAGGTTCCCCCACCGTCGGCGGTCACCGCCCGCCCCCTGTCCGATCCGTGCGCACTGCCCTGCCGATCGCTGCTCGCTTAGGTTCCGGGCACAACGATACGTCAGGTGTGCCGTAGCTCACTCTCCCCACGGCACGCCGCTCACTCTTTACGACGTTTACGACCCTGCCGGCCGCAAATGGACGATGTCACCCGCTCCCACCGGCTCCTGCACCCCCTCGGCCGTCGCCAGTACCAGCCGTCCGTCGCCGTCCACGGCCACGGCCTCGCCGACGAGCTCCCGGCCGCCGGGCAGTTCGGCCCGTACGGACCGGCCGAGCGTGGCGCAGCCGGTGGCGTACGCCTCCTGCAGGCGGCACAGGGCGGGGTCGCCTCCGGCGGCGCGCCACTCGAGGTACCACTCCTCCAGGGAGCGCAGGACGGCCCGCAGCAGCGGGTCCCGGTCGAGCACCTCGGCGCCGGCCAGCGCGAGCGACCCGGCGCCGGGCACCGGCAGCTCATCGGCGCGGAGCGTGACGTTGAGGCCGATGCCGACGACGACGCTGTCGCCGGTGCGCTCGGCGAGGATGCCGCCGGCCTTGCGCTCCTCCTCGCCGACCGTCACGAGGAGGTCGTTGGGCCACTTCAGGGCGGTGTCGACGCCGGCGGCGCGGGAGACGGCGGCGGCGGTGGCGACGCCGGCGAGCAGCGGCAGCCAGCCCCACCGGGCGGCGGGCACGCCGGGGCCGGGGGTGAGCAGGACGGAGAAGAAGAGCCCGGAGCGCGGCGGAGCGGACCAGGTGCGGTCGAGGCGGCCGCGGCCGGCGGACTGTTCCTCGGCGACGAGCACGGCCCCCTCGGTCCCGCCGGAGGCGACGAGGTCGCTGTTGGTGGACCCGGTGCGCGGCACCACGTCGACGGAGGTCCACAGCGCGCCGGGGCGCAGCAGCCCGCGCCGCAGGGCGGCGGCGTTGAGGGGGGGCCGGTCCAGGTCGGACCAGCGGTTGCCGGAGGCGTCGGAGGGCGTCATAACAGCCACCATAGGAGGCAGGCGAGGACGAATCGGTGTGGCCAACGACGCACTGCCGCAGCGCATCCGCGCGGATACGCTACGAACCGGTAGCACCGGTCAGCCGTACCTCTTCAGCCCACACCCCTGGACGAGCAGGAGCCGCATCCCGTGTCCGAGCCGGAAGCCAATGGATTCGACATCCACACCACCGCGGGCAAGCTCGCGGATCTGCAGCGCCGGATCGAGGAGGCGACGCACGCCGGCTCCGCGCGGGCGGTGGAGAAGCAGCACGCCAAGGGGAAGTTGACGGCGCGCGAGCGGATCGATCTGCTGTTGGACGATGACTCGTTCGTGGAACTCGACGAGTTCGCCCGGCACCGCTCGACCAACTTCGGCATGGACGCCAACCGCCCGTACGGGGACGGTGTGGTCACCGGCTACGGCACGGTCGACGGCCGTCCGGTGGCGGTCTTCTCGCAGGACTTCACGGTCTTCGGCGGCGCGCTGGGCGAGGTCTTCGGCCAGAAGATCGTCAAGGTGATGGACTTCGCCCTGAAGACGGGGTGCCCGGTCATCGGCATCAACGACTCGGGCGGCGCGCGCATCCAGGAGGGCGTGGCGTCCCTGGGCATGTACGGCGAGATCTTCCGCCGCAACACGCACGCCTCGGGTGTGATCCCGCAGATCTCGCTGGTCGTCGGCCCCTGCGCGGGCGGCGCGGTCTACTCCCCGGCGATCACCGACTTCACGGTCATGGTCGATCAGACCTCGCACATGTTCATCACCGGACCGGACGTCATCAAGACGGTCACGGGTGAGGACGTGGGCTTCGAGGAGCTGGGCGGCGCCCGGACGCACAACTCCACCTCGGGCGTGGCGCACCACATGGCGGGTGACGAGAAGGACGCCATCGAGTACCTCAAGGCCCTGCTGTCCTACCTGCCGTCGAACAACCTCTCCGAGCCCCCGGCCTTCCCCGAGGAGGCCGATCTCGAGGTCTCGGACACCGACCGCGAGCTGGACGCGCTCATCCCGGATTCGGCGAACCAGCCCTACGACATGCACACCGTGCTGGAGCACGTGCTGGACGACGGGGAGTTCCTGGAGACCCAGGCGCTGTTCGCGCCGAACATCGTCACCGGCTTCGGCCGGGTCGAGGGCCGGCCGGTGGGCGTGGTCGCCAACCAGCCGATGCAGTTCGCCGGCTGCCTGGACATCAACGCCAGTGAGAAGGCCGCGCGCTTCGTACGCACCTGCGACGCCTTCAACATCCCCGTGCTCACCTTCGTCGACGTGCCCGGCTTCCTGCCGGGCACGGACCAGGAGTACAACGGCATCATCCGCCGCGGCGCCAAGCTGATCTACGCCTACGCCGAGGCCACGGTGCCCCTGATCACGGTGATCACCCGCAAGGCGTACGGCGGCGCGTACGACGTCATGGGCTCCAAGCACCTGGGCGCGGACCTCAACCTCGCCTGGCCCACCGCGCAGATCGCCGTCATGGGCGCCCAGGGCGCGGTCAACATCCTGCACCGCCGTTCGCTGGCGGCGGCGACGTCGCCGGAGCAGCAGGAGGAGCTGCGCGCCCAGCTGATCACCGACTACGAGGACACGCTGCTCAACCCGTACGTGGCGGCCGACCACGGTTACGTCGACGCGGTGATCATGCCCTCGGACACCCGCCGGCAGATCGTGCGCGGGCTGCGCGCGCTGCGGGACAAGCGCGAGGCGCTGCCGCCCAAGAAGCACGGCAACATCCCGCTGTAAGCCGCCTCCGCGGCGGCATACCGGTCACGAAGGAAGGGACGCTGACGTGATCAAGGTCGTACGGGGCAATCCGACCCCCGAGGAGCTGGCCGCCGCACTGGCGGTGGTCCAGGCCCGCGCGGCGGCGGGCGCCGCCGCCGCGCCTCCGGAGCCCACGCGCCCGGAATGGTCCAGCCCGGCCCGGCGGGCCGCGGCCCGCCGTGTCCCGCAGCCGGGCCCGCGGGCCTGGCGCACCAGCTACTGGCCGTCCTGAGCCCGGGCGCCCGCGGGGGCCCGGGCGAATGACGGTGGCGCATTTACCGTGGCGCTTGAGTACGCGTACTCAGGCGCCACGCCCTTTCCGGCCGGAGCATGGACGTCATGCTCTGGTCCGACCCGTCCGATGAACCGCCCGAGGAGCTGCGCGAGGCGCAGGCCATGCTCCGGCGGGCGGGGGTCGTGCTTGCCGTGGGCATGGTGGTGCTGTTCGTCCTGCTGGGCATCAGCTGAGGCTCCTGAGGTCACCGAAGGTCACAGGCGACTCATAGGTTTGCCCTGACCGCAACCGCATTCGTCCGTTTCGCGTCATGCCCAGTGATATGCCGTGATCGGGGGGACGACCGCGGGGAGACCGACAGACCATGAACAGGCCCGTACGCCACATAGCGATATTCACCGGGGTGCTCGTGCTCGCACTCCTGGTGCGGGCAACCTGGGTGCAGTTCGTCCGTACCGACGAGCTGGCCAACCACGAGAAGAACCGCCGGGTGGCCATCGCGAGCTTCTCCCAGCCGCGCGGCAACATCATCGTCGGCGGCGAGCCCATCACCGGTTCCACGGTGACCGAAGGCAGCGACCTGAAGTACAAGCGCACCTTCAAGGACGGCAAGATGTACGCCCCGGTCACGGGCTTCTTCTCGCAGGGCTACGGCAGCACCCAGCTCGAGAGCCTCAACAACAGGCTGCTCAACGGCACCGACGACCGCCTGTTCCTCCAGCGCACCAACGACATGCTCACCGGCAAGAAGCCGCGCGGCGGCGACGTGGTGACGACCATCGACCCGAAGGCGCAGAAGGCGGCGTTCGAGGGCCTCGGCGACAGGAAGGGCGCCGTCGTCGCCCTCGACCCGCGCACCGGCAAGATCCTCGCCCTCGCGTCCACCCCCTCGTACGACCCCTCCGTCTTCGCGGGGACCGGCGGCAAGGACAAGGCCGCCTGGGAGGCGCTGGAGAAGGACAAGGACAAGCCGACGCTCAACCGTGCGCTGAGGGAGACCTACCCGCCCGGCTCGACCTTCAAGATCGTCACGGCGTCGGCGGCCCTGGAGAACGGCCTCTACAGCGACATCGACGGCAAGACCGACTCGCCCGACCCCTGGACCATGCCCGGCACCCGGACCGTGCTGCCCAACCAGAACCCCACCGCGCCCTGCAAGGACGCCTCGCTGAACGTCGCGATGCAGCACTCCTGCAACAACGTCTACGGCAAGGTCAGCTCCGACCTCGGCAAGCAGAAGATGAAGGAGACGGCCGAGCGGTTCGGCTTCAACGACGCCAAGGTCGACACCCCCGTCCGCGCCGCGAAGAGCACCTTCCCCGACAACATCAACAAGTCGCAGACCGCGCTCGCCGGCATCGGGCAGGGCAGCCTGACCGCCACCCCGCTCCAGGTCGCCATGATGACCGCCGCCATCGCCAACGACGGCAAGCTGATGAAGCCCTACATGGTCGAGGAGCTGCGCGGCCCGGACCTGCAGAGCGTCGAGAAGCACCAGCCGGAGGAGATGTCGCAGGCCGTCTCGCCGGAGGTCGCCAGGAAGGTCCAGCGGATGATGGAGGACACCGCCACCAAGGGCACCGGCAAGGCCGCGCTGATCGACGGCGTCACCGTCGGCGGCAAGACCGGCACCGCCGAGCGCGGCAAGGACCAGAAGAACCTCGCCTGGTTCATCTCCTACGCCAAGACGGCCGACGGCTCCCCGGTCGCCGTCGCCGTCGTGATCGACCCCGACGAGAGCGTGCCGAACGACGAGATCTCCGGCGGCAAGCTCGCCGGGCCGATCGCCAAGAAGGTCATGCGGGCCGTCCTCGACAAGTGACGCCCCGTGCCGCCCTTAGGCTGGCCCGTATGACCGACAGCACCCGCCGCCGCCTCGTCCTCGCCTCCCAGTCCCCCGCCCGCCTCGGCCTGCTGCGCCAGGCCGGGCTGGCCCCCGAGGTGATCGTCAGCGGGGTGGACGAGGACGCGCTCGACGCCCCCACCCCCGCCGCTCTGGCGCTGGTCCTGGCCGAGGCGAAGGCCGCGGCCGTCGCCGGCCAGGAGGCGGCGGCGGGCGCGCTGGTGGTGGGCTGTGACTCGGTGCTGGAGCTGGACGGCCAGGCGCTCGGCAAGCCGGCCGACGCCGAGGAGGCCACGGCCCGCTGGAAGGCGATGCGCGGCCGCTCCGGCGTCCTGCGCACCGGCCACTGCGTCATCGACACCGCCACCGGCCGCCGGGCCTCGGCGACGGCCTCCACCACCGTCCGCTTCGGCGAGCCGTCCGACGCCGAGATCGCCGCCTACGTGGCCTCGGGCGAGCCGCTGCACGTCGCGGGCGCCTTCACCCTCGACGGCCGTTCCGCACCGTTCGTCCGGGGCATCGACGGCGACCCCGGCAACGTCATCGGCCTGTCGCTGCCGCTCCTGCGCGAGCTGCTGGCGGAGCTGGGGACCGGCATCACCGACCTGTGGGCGTAGCCCCCGCGGACGTAGCCGCTAGAGCGGCAGGGCACTGGTGGCCTGGCCGACCTGCCTCAGCTGCCTGAGCTGGTCGAGCTTGCGCAGCCCGTTGACGACGCCCGGGTGGACGCTCTGGTCCTGCGAGGGGGCCATGTCCTGCGGGGAGGGCACCCCCGCGGGGGGCTGCGTCCCGGCCGGCCCGGCCTGCGGCCCCGGTGCGCCCTTGACCGGAGCAGCCTTCGCGGGACCGCTCTTGGCCGGCGCGCCCTTGGAGGGAGCCGCCTTGGCCGGGGCGCTCTTCGAAGGGGCCGCCTTGACGTGAGCGCCCTTGACGGGAGCGCCCTTGACCGGGGCGCCCTTGCTCGGAGCGCCCTTGCTCGGAGCGCCCTTCGAGGGAGCCGCCTTGGCCGGCGCACCCTTCGCCTGCACGCCCTTCGCGGGGGCGCCCTTCACCGGGGCCTTCGTCGGGGCATCCGTCGGGGTGCCGTGCGAGGGGTCGGTGACGCTGACCGGGCCCGCGTTCGACGTCGGCGGCGGCGCCACCGGCGTCGGCGCGACGGGCGCGGCGGAGGCGGGCGCGGCGGCGGACATGGACAGAGCGGCGCCGGCCAGGACGGCAGCGGCAGCGATGCGCTTGATCATGACTTCATCAACGATGTCAGGGTATTTCGGTCACGTTCCCCTCCGCCGGGAGGGGAATCCCCCACAGAACAGGGGGAGTTCACCCCCACCCGGCGGACACCGGGGCCGCCCCGGGCCCTGTGCGAGGCTGGGAGGTCCGCCCGTACGCCTCCCCATGAAGGAGCCCGCCCCTCATGCCGCAGTCCGTGGACCGCGCCCTGGACGTCCTGGACGCCGTCGCCGCGTCCGACGGGCCCGTGCCCGCCAAGGCCCTCGCCCGGCACCTGGGCTGCGGCCTGTCCACGGTCTACGAGCTGCTGGGCGCCCTCACCGCCCGCGGCCATCTGGTCCGCACGCCGGCCGGCTACGTCCTGGGCTACCGCGTGCCGTCCCTGCACCACGCCTTCCAGCGGCAGATGCGGATGAGCGACGAGGTGCAGGAGCTGCTGCAGAGGACCCGCCGGGCGGCCGGCGTGGACACCTACTTCAGTACGTACCGCGACGGCGACATCGCCGTGCTCGCCGCGGCGACCGCCTCGCACCCGGCCACCGGCGGCTTCACCGTCGGCCAGGACGTGACCGGCTACGCCACCGCCCACGGCAAGGTCCTGCTGGCGGCCCTGCCCCGGGCCGCCCGGCTGCGCTATCTGGCGGCGTCCGGGATGCGGGCGATCACCCCGCGCACGATCACGTCACCGGAGCGGCTGGACGTACAGCTGCGCCGGGTGAGACGTGAAGGAGTGGCCGTGGAGGTCGAGGAGTGCGCGCCCGGCGTGGCGTGCGTGGCGGTCCCGGTGCCCGCCGCCGGTGCGCTCACCGCGGTCTCGGCAGCGCTTCCCTTGGAGGAGTTCCACCGGCGCGGGCGGCAGGTGGCCGAGGCGCTGCGCCATGTCGCGGCGGAGGCGGCCAAGTTCCAGGGGACGGCCGACATCAGCGGCCCTACTGGCGGGTAAGCCTACAGAAGGAGGCCCTACGGTCCGGGACGGCACGCAAACTTTGTGTCACCCATTTGTAGGGACTCCACTAAGAAACGGCCTCGCCGACCCTCACCGCACCCCGAGAGCTTGACCACACCATCGCGCGATCGGCACACGGTGAAACCCGGCGTACCGTGGATGATCTGGGGACTTCGGCCCACGCACGGCTCCCTACTCACGCTCCGTGTGGGCAAGGTCACCCCGGAAGTCGGGTCGGCACAGAGTGTCGCCAGTACCTAAACTCACCTTGTTTCAAGGAGGGAGCCATCGTGCGCAAGGTGCTCATCGCCAACCGTGGCGAAATCGCTGTCCGCGTCGCTCGTGCATGCCGGGATGCGGGGATCGGAAGTGTGGCGGTCTACGCCGACCCCGACCGCGACGCGTTGCATGTCCGCGCGGCCGACGAGGCCTACGCGCTGGGTGGTGACACTCCCGCAACCAGCTATCTCGACATGGCCAAGGTCCTCGCCGCCGCAGCCGAGTCCGGCGCGGACGCCATCCACCCGGGCTACGGCTTTCTCTCGGAGAACGCCGAGTTCGCGCAGGCGGTCATCGACGCCGGCCTGACCTGGATCGGCCCGCCCCCGCAGGCCATCCGCGACCTCGGCGACAAGGTGGCGGCCCGTCACATCGCCCAGCGCGCCGGCGCGCCCCTGGTCGCCGGCACCGCCGACCCGGTCTCGGGCGCGGAGGAGGTCGTCGCCTTCGCCGAGGAGCACGGCCTGCCGATCGCCATCAAGGCCGCCTTCGGCGGCGGCGGCCGCGGCCTGAAGGTCGCCCGCACGCTCGAAGAGGTCCCCGAGCTCTACGACTCCGCCGTCCGCGAGGCCGTGGCCGCCTTCGGCCGCGGCGAGTGCTTCGTCGAGCGCTACCTGGACCGCCCGCGGCACGTCGAGACCCAGTGCCTGGCCGACAAGCACGGCAACGTGGTCGTCGTCTCCACCCGTGACTGCTCGCTGCAGCGCCGCCACCAGAAGCTGGTCGAGGAGGCGCCCGCGCCGTTCCTGTCCGACGAGCAGAACGCCGAGCTGTACCGCGCCTCGAAGGCCATCCTGCGCGAGGCGGGCTACGAGGGCGCCGGCACCTGCGAATTCCTGGTCGGTCAGGACGGCACGATCTCCTTCCTCGAGGTCAACACCCGTCTGCAGGTCGAGCACCCGGTCACCGAAGAGGTCACCGGCATCGACCTCGTCCGCGAGATGTTCCGCATCGCCGACGGCGAGGAACTGGGCTACGACGACCCGCCGCTGCGCGGCCACTCCTTCGAGTTCCGCATCAACGGCGAGGACCCGGGCCGCAACTTCCTGCCCGCCCCGGGCACCGTCACCCGCTTCTCCGCCCCGACCGGCCCCGGCGTCCGGCTGGACGCGGGCGTGGAGTCGGGCTCGGTCATCGGCCCCGCCTGGGACTCCCTCCTCGCCAAGCTGGTCATCACCGGCGCCACCCGCGAGCAGGCCCTGCAGCGCGCGGCCCGCGCCCTGGCGGAGTTCCAGGTCGAGGGCATGGCCACGGCCATCCCCTTCCACCGGGCCGTCGTCACCGACCCCGCCTTCACCGCGGACCCCTTCCGGGTCCACACCCGGTGGATCGAGACCGAGTTCGAGAACACCATCGCGCCGTTCGCCGGCGCGACGGCGGACGAGGACGAGGAGGCCCCGGGCCGCGAGACGGTGGTCGTCGAGGTCGGCGGCAAGCGCCTGGAGGTCTCGCTGCCCTCCTCCCTCGGCATGACCATCGCCCGCACCGCCGCGGCCGGCGGGGCCAAGCCCAAGCGCCGCGCCGCCAAGAAGTCCGGCTCCGCGGCCTCCGGCGACGCCCTCGCCTCCCCGATGCAGGGCACCATCGTCAAGGTGGCCGTCGAAGAGGGCCAGCAGGTCAACGAGGGCGACCTCATCGTGGTCCTGGAGGCCATGAAGATGGAGCAGCCCCTCAACGCCCACCGCACCGGCACGGTCAAGGGCATCACGGCGGAGGTCGGCGCGTCCGTCTCCTCCGGCGCCGTCATCTGCGAGATCAAGGACTAATCCCGGACTCCGCAGCCCCACGGGCCCCGGCCGCACAGGCCGGGGCCCGTGGGCATTCCCGGACCGGCGCGCGCACCGGCCTGGCATCCTTGGCTGACGGGGACTGTGGGACCTGAGGCCGGCACTGCGGCCACCGATCGGGAGGACTGACCCAATGGCGACCGACGCGGCGCAGACGTCACCACGACCTATGCGCGCGGACGCCCGGCGCAACTACGAGCGGCTGCTCGTGGAGGCCCGTACGGCGTTCACCGAGCACGGCACGGACGCCTCGCTGGAGGACATCGCCAAGCGGGCCGGCGTCGGCATCGGCACGCTCTACCGGCACTTCCCCAACCGCACCGCGCTGATGAGCGCGGTCTTCCAGGGCGAGGTGGACGGCCTGCTGGCCCGCTCCCGCGAGCTGCTGGCGTCCCCCGAGCCCTGCCGGGCGCTCGTCGCCTGGCTGCGGGCCATCGTGGCCCACGCCAGCACCTACCGCGGCCTGTCACGGGCCCTGATGGCCGCGCAGACCGACAAGGCGTCCGCCATGTCCCGGTGCAGCCTGCCGATGCGCGAGGCGGGCAGCACGCTGCTCGCCCGGGCGCAGCGGGCCGGCGCCATCCGCGAGGACGTGGACATCGTCGACCTGATGCAGCTGACCAACGCCATTTCGCTGGCGGTCGAACAGTCCCCGGACGACCCGGAGTTGGCCGACCGCCTGCTCACCCTGACGCTGACAGGGATAAAGGCGCAGCGCCCCCCGGCCTAGCGCCGCCTCGGGGCCAGGTCCGCCACCCGGGCCGTGGCCTGGCCGTCCAGGGACACCGCGCTGCGCAGCTGCGCGCCCGGGGGCCCGCCCGACCCCGGCCCGCCCGGCTGGCCGTGGCCCAGGGGCAGGTTTCTGCGCTGTCCCGGCAGCGGCGGCACGTCCCGGCGGCGGGCCGTCTGGGAGACCGCGTCGCCGTGCACGGCACCGCCCCCCGAGCCCGACCCGGGCCCGGCGACGGAGATGTGCACGCCCTGGTCGGCCAGCGCCTGGAGCTCGGTGGCGGCCCGGTCGTCGTGGGCGGGCGGCTCGTCGGTCACGAGTCTGGTGATCACGTCCGTGGGCACGGTCTGGAACATCGTGTCGGTGCCCAGCTTGGTGTGGTCCGCGAGGACCACCACCTCCGCCGCGGCCTGCACCAGCGCCCGGTCCACGCTCGCGGAGAGCATGTTGGACGTGGACAGCCCGCGCTCGGCGGTCAGCCCGCTCCCGGACAGGAAGGCCCGGGTGACCCGGAGCCCTTGCAGGGACTGCTCGGCACCGCTGCCGACCAGTGCGTAGTTGGAGCCGCGCAGGGTGCCGCCGGTCATGACGACCTCGACGCGGTTGGCATGGGCCAGCGCCTGGGCGACGAGCAGGGAATTGGTGACCACCGTCAGACCCGGTACGCGCGCGAGCCGGCGGGCCAGCTCCTGCGTGGTGGTACCGGCGCCGACGACGACGGCCTCGCCCTCTTCGACGAAGCTCGCCGCGAGATCGGCGATGGCCGTCTTCTCGGCGGTCGCTAGATGGGATTTCTGCGGGAAGCCGGACTCCCTGGTGAAACCGCCCGGCAGCACCGCACCGCCGTGCCGGCGGTCGAGCAGTCCTTCGGCCTCCAGCGCCCGCACGTCACGCCGTACGGTCACTTCTGAGGTCTGGACGACGCGGGCGAGCTCGCGGAGCGAAACCGCTCCGTTGGCCCGCACCATTTCGAGGATCAATTGGCGACGTTCTGCAGCGAACACGAAACCGACAGTAACGCCAACGACCATCTGTTTTCAGCAGGTTGCAGCAATTAACGGAAGTTGTCCGTAGTGCCGCGCAAGAAGTGGTATAGGGAACCGGAACACCCGGTCCCCTGTCCCTACGCCTCCCGCTGCGACTTGCGCGTGTGCAACTGCCGCGCCACCTCGGCGATGGAGCCGGACAGCGAGGGGTAGACGGTGAAGGCGTTGGCGATCTGCTCCACGGTCAGGTTGTTGTCGACCGCGATCGAGATCGGGTGAATGAGCTCGCTGGCCCGCGGCGAGACGACCACACCACCCACGACGATGCCCGTGCCGGGACGGCAGAACATCTTCACAAAACCGTCCCGAATACCTTGCATCTTCGCTCGCGGATTACGCAGCAACGGAAGCTTGACGACACGGGCGTCAATCACGCCGTTGTCGACATCGGCCTGTGTATACCCGACCGTAGCAATCTCGGGATCCGTAAATACGTTCGCGGATACAGCCTTGAGATTGAGAGGCGCGACCGTGTCGCCCAGGAAGTGGTACATGGCGATGCGGCCCTGCATCGCCGCGACCGACGCCAGCGCGAGCACGCCCGTGCAGTCACCGGCGGCGTAGACGCCCGGCGCGCTCGTGCGCGAGACCCGGTCCGTCCAGATGTGCCCGGACTCCTTGAGCCGGACCCCGGACTCCTCCAGCCCTATCCCCGCCGTGTTCGGGATGGACCCGACCGCCATCAGGCAGTGCGTCCCGCTGATGACGCGCCCGTCCGCGAGCGTCACCTCCACCCGGTCGCCCACCCGCTTGGCGGACTGGGCCCGGGAGCGGGCCATGACGTTCATGCCGCGCCGCCGGAAGACGTCCTCCAGAACGGCCGCGGCGTCCGGGTCCTCACCCGGCAGCACCCGGTCGCGCGAGGACACCAGGGTCACCTTGGACCCCAGCGCCTGGTACGCGCCGGCGAACTCGGCACCGGTCACGCCGGAGCCGACCACGATGAGCTCCTCGGGGAGCTCGTCCAGGTCGTAGACCTGGGTCCAGTTCAGGATGCGCTCGCCGTCCGGCAGCGCGTCGGGGATCTCCCGGGGGTGCGCACCGGTGGCGATCAGGACGGCGTCCGCGGCCAGCGTCTCCTCGGTCCCGTCGGCGGCCGTCACCACGACCCGGCGCGAGCCGTCCGGGGCCTGCTGCGGCTCAAGCCGCCCGCGCCCGCGCAGCACCCGCCCGCCGGCCCGCGTCACCGAGGCCGTGATGTCGTGCGACTGGGCCAGCGCGAGGCGCTTGACCCGTCGGTTGACCTTGCCCAGGTCCACGCCCACCACACCGGCGGCCTGTTCCAGCGGCGGCGTGTCGTCGGCGACGATGATCCCCAGCTCCTCGTACGAGGAGTCGAAGGTCGTCATCACCTCTGCCGTCGCGATAAGAGTCTTCGAGGGCACGCAGTCGGTCAGCACCGACGCCCCGCCCAGACCGTCGCAGTCGACGACGGTCACCTCCGCGCCGAGCTGCGCGGCGACGAGCGCCGCCTCATAGCCGCCGGGTCCGCCACCGATGATCACGATCCGAGTCACGTATTCCATTGTCCCGCACCCATCAAAGCGGCTCCTTCCGGGGCCCCCTACGCCATCCTGACGCCGATCCGTGCGACCTCTGTACGAAAACCGACAGAAAGTTCCGCACGAACCTCCCTTCGAGATTGCCACCCCAAATGCCGTCCCGCCTCACTCACGTACCCTCGGAACCATGTCGCTCTACGCCGCGTACGCCGGCAACCTCGACGCGCGGCTGATGACCCGCCGCGCACCGCACTCCCCGCTGCGCGGCACCGGTTGGCTCAACGGCTGGCGACTGACGTTCGGCGGGGAGCAGATGGGCTGGGAGGGCGCACTCGCCACGATCGTGGAAGCCCCCCGCTCGCAGGTCTTCGTGGCCCTCTACGACATCGCCCCGATGGACGAGGACTCGATGGACCGTTGGGAGGGCGTCGGCCTGGACATCTACCGGCGCATGCGTGTCCGTGTCCACACTCTCGACGGTGAGGAGCCAGCCTGGGTCTATGTCCTCAACGGATACGAGGGGGGCCTGCCCTCCGCCCGCTACCTCGGCGAGATCGCGGACGCCGCGGAATCCGCCGGCGCTCCGCACGACTACGTCATGGAGCTGCGCAAGCGCCCGTGCTGAAGGTGACGATTCCATCTCGTCACAAAGCACAAAGCAACAATCGGAACACCGTAACCAGCGACATCTACGCGCGTAGGCCATTAGCGGTTACCCTCGTCCGCGTGAACGCATCAGTTACCCCCGAGATCCAGGCCGACCCGTACGCCGCGGCCGACGCCGCCGCCGCCCGCCTGCGCGAGCTCACAGGCGCCGAGACCCACGACGTCGCCCTGGTCATGGGCTCCGGCTGGGTCCCCGCCACCGAAGCGCTCGGCACCCCCGAGGCCGAGTTCCCGGTCACCGAGCTGCCCGGCTTCACCGCCGCCGCCGTCGCGGGCCACGCGGGCACGGTTCGCTCCTACAAGGTCAACGACAAGCGCGCGCTCGTCTTCCTCGGCCGTACGCACTACTACGAGGGCCGCGGCGTCGCCGCCGTCGTGCACGGGGTCCGCACCTCCGTCGCCGCCGGCTGCAAGACCGTCGTCCTCACCAACGGCTGCGGTGGCCTCCGCGACGGCATGCGCCCCGGCCAGCCGGTGCTGATCAGCGACCACATCAACATGACGGCGACCTCGCCGATCGTGGGCGCCAACTTCGTCGACCTCACCGACCTGTACTCGCCGCGTCTGCGCGCGCTGTGCAAGGAGGTCGACGAGACCCTCGAAGAGGGCGTCTACGTCCAGCTCCCCGGCCCGCACTACGAGACCCCGGCCGAGATCCACATGGTCCGCACCCTCGGTGGCGACCTCGTCGGCATGTCGACCACGCTCGAGGCCATCGCGGCCCGCGAGGCCGGTGCCGAGGTCCTGGGCATCTCGCTGGTGACGAACCTCGCCGCCGGCATGACGGGCGAGCCGCTGAACCACGAGGAGGTCCTCGAGGCCGGCCGCGACGCCGCCGCTCGCATGGGCTCGCTCCTGGCGCAGGTCCTGCCGAAGCTCTGACCTGGCGGTCAACGCCATAGCCACTCCGTGCCGGGGGCCCTTGCGCCTCCGGCACGGGCGTTTCCGCGCCTGCGGCGCGGAAACGCCCACCCACCCGCCCGATTGCCGGCAGTCGTCCGACACCGGTGGGGCCGAGGCAGCTCCCACCGGCCCGCGGCCGCCGTACCGGCGGGAGGGGCCGGGGCGGGACGGGCCCTGGCAGGGGGCGTAGAGCGTGATTTGCGGCGGCATTGGGGGCACCCTCAACGCTGGGCCTCATCCGCCGTAAATCATGCAGCCCCCAGAAGGGCCCGTCCCCCCCCCGCCCCCCCCCCCCCCCCCCCCCCAGCCCCCCCCCCCCCCCCCCGGCCCCGCACCACCCCGCACCCCATGCGCACCCCCAAAGACCTCCGGAGGAAAACCGTGGAGCGAGACGACCTCATCGCCCGGGCCCAGGCCTGGCTCGCCGAGGACCCCGACCCCGAGACCCGCGACGAGCTCGCCCGGCTCATCGACGCCGGCGACCTCACCGAGCTCGGCAGCCGCTTCGCCGGCACCCTGCAGTTCGGCACCGCCGGCCTCCGCGGCGAGCTCGGCGCCGGCCCCATGCGCATGAACCGCACCGTGGTCATCCGCGCCGCCGCCGGCCTCGCCGCGTACCTCAAGAAGCAGGGCCACGCCAACGGCACCGTCGTCATCGGCTACGACGCCCGCTACAAGTCCGCCGACTTCGCCCGCGACACCGCCGCGGTCATGGTGGGCGCCGGCCTGAAGGCGGCGCTGCTGCCCAAGCCGCTGCCCACCCCCGTCCTCGCCTTCGCGATCCGCCACCTGGGCGCCGTCGCCGGCATCGAGGTCACCGCGAGCCACAACCCGCCCCGCGACAACGGCTACAAGGTCTACCTCGGCGACGGCTCCCAGATCGTGCCGCCCGCCGACGCGGAGATCGCCGCCGAGATCGCGGCGGTCGCGAGCCTGGACGACGTACCCCGGCCGTCCGCCGGCTGGGAGACCCTCGGCGAGGACGCCGTGGTCGGCGCCTACCTCGAGCGCACGGACGCCGTGCTGACGGGCGGCTCCCCCCGCGACGTCGACGTGGTCTACACGCCCATGCACGGCGTCGGCCGTGACGTGCTGACCGCCGCGTTCGCCCGCGCCGGCTTCCCCGCGCCGACGGTGGTCGCCGAGCAGGCGGAGCCGGACCCGGACTTCCCGACGGTCGCGTTCCCGAACCCGGAGGAGCCGGGCGCGATGGACCTGGCCTTCGCGACGGCCCGTGCGGCCGTGGCGGCGGGCGGATCGCCCGACATCATCATCGCCAACGACCCCGACGCCGACCGCTGCGCCGTGGCCGTGCCCGCGCCGGACACGATCGAGGGCTGGCGGATGCTGCGCGGCGACGAGGTGGGCGCGCTGCTGGCCACGCACCTGGTCCACAAGAGCGCCCGCGGCACGTTCGCGACGACGATCGTCTCGTCCTCGCTGCTGTCCCGCATCGCGGCGGCCGCGGCCGGCGCGTCGTACGAGGAGACGCTGACCGGCTTCAAGTGGCTGGCCCGCGTGGACGGCCTGCGCTACGCGTACGAGGAGGCGCTGGGCTACTGCGTCGACCCCGAGGGCGTGCGGGACAAGGACGGCATCACCGCGGCGCTGCTGGTCGCGGAGCTGACGGCGGAGCTCAAGGCGACCGGGCGGACACTGAGCGACCTGCTGGACGACCTGGCGGTCGAGCACGGGCTGCACGCGACGGACCAGCTGTCGGTGCGTGTGGAGGACCTGTCGCTGATCGCGGCGGCGATGCGTCGTCTGCGGGAGCAGCCGCCGACGGTTCTGGCCGGGCTGCACGTGGTGTCGGCCGAGGACCTGACGAAGGGCACGGAGTCGCTGCCGCCGACGGACGGCCTGCGGTACCACCTGGCGGGTGACGAGTCGGGCACGGTCTCGGGGGCCCGGGTCATCGTGCGCCCGAGCGGCACGGAGCCGAAGCTGAAGTGCTACCTGGAGGTCGTGGTGCCGGTCGCCGCGGCGAACGCCCTGGTGGACGCGCGCGTGCGTGCGGCCGAGGTCCTGGCGGCCGTCAAGACGGACCTGGCACGGGCCGCCGGCATCTGACGCCTCGTGGTGGGTCGGGGGCGGGGCGGGACGGGTCCTTCTGGGGGCTGGATTATTTACGGCGGGTGCGGTTCCTTCATACGAAGCCGCCAAAGCCGCCGCAAATAACCCTTACGCCCCCTGCCAGGACCCATCCCGCCCCGCCCCCTCACGCCCGTTGTGGGCAGTCGTTCCGCAGGGCGGAACGGGTGGGCACAACGGAACAGCGGACCTGCACCGCCCCCGCCCCGCCAACGGTGGCCGTCAGCCAACGGCAGCCAGCACCACCAGCAGCACCAGCCCCACAAGCGACGGCACGATCAGTTCGTACGCCCAGCGAACCGTCGGTTCTCCCTGCGCGCCCTCGCGCGAAGCGCACCGCTCCGCGAGCTCGCCCAGGTCCTGGACCGCCTGGTCCGACGCCGCCCGCACCGCCTCATCGCCAACGCCACCGCCCACGCCCCCGCGCGCACTCGCCCGCGCCGCCCGCTTGCGCTGGCGCAGCGACACCGGCAGCGCCCACAGCTGGTACTTCGCCCCACCGGCGAGCACCTCGCTGGAGTACCCGGCCCGAACGGCCTCGACAGAGGCCCACGGCAGCGTGATCGTGCGGAACGGATTGCGCACCAGCAGCCGCTCCTCCCCCGCCCACACCGCGGGCCGCAACGTGAACGCGATGATCAGCGGCACCGCGCACAGCAGCCCCGCCAGGGCGAGCCACGGCGTGTCGCCCTCGCCGCTCACGATCGCGTCGCCGCCCAGCCACGCGGCCAGCGCCAGCAGCAGCACGCCTCCGCCGATGCCGGCGGGGGACCTGTAGCACCGCTCGGCGTATTCCTGACCGGGGGCATTGGGGGAACTCTTCATGGCGCCGATTCTGCCCGACCCACCGGGTACCGGACATTGCGGTACGACAACGCTAGGAGCGTCCGCCGGACGTCGCGGTGAGGTCGGCGTAGACGACGATGTTGTCCGGCCGGTGGCCGTCGCGCAGGTCGCCGCCGCAGGTGATCAGTCGGAGCTCGGGCCGGTCGGTGTTCCCGTAGACCTTGCGGGTGGGGAAGTCCTTCTTGTCGACCTGCTGCAGCTCACGGACCGTGAACGTGACGGTGGACCCGTCGGCCCGGCCGACGGTGATGGGGTCGCCGACCTTGAGCCTGGCGATGTTCTTGAGGACGGCCGGCCCCTTCGCCGTGTCGAAGTGGCCGATGAGTACGGCGGGACCCGTCTCGCCGGGCGTGACGCCCTTGTCGTACCAGCCGATGCGGTCGGCCTGCTCGACGGACGGCACCTCGACGGTGCCGTCGTCGGCCAGCCCGAGCTCGAGGATGGGGCCGGTGTCGACGGAGGCGGCGGGCACGCTGACGCGTACGGGCTTGGAGGCGGGCAGCGGGGCGACGGTGGACGCCGGCCGCGCCGCGGTGGTCGCGGACACATGGGCGCCGGCGTTGCCCGTCTTCGCACCGCCGCAGGCGAGCAGACCGCCGCCGAGGGCGAGGACGAGCAGCGCGGCCGCGGCGCCCCGGCGGGGGCGGGAGCCTGCGGAGGGCTGGGTCATGCGGAACTCCTGACGGGGCGCTACGGCGCGAGGGCGGGCCGCCGGTGAGGGACGGCCCGCCCTCGCGGGTCGGGGGAAGGTTACGGATCAGACGCCCGCGCCGACGGCACGGCGGCGCAGCACGGCGAACGCGACGCCCGCGGCGCTGACCGAGGCGAGCGCACCGCCCGCCGCGAGGAGCGCGGTCTCGTTGCCGTCACGCACGCCCTCGGCACCGGCCGCGACGCCGCCCTGCGGGACGGCCTTGGTCTGGGCGGCACCGGCCGACACCAGCTGCGTGGAGGCGTTGGTGGCCTTGGCCCCGCCGCCGGTGGAGCCGCTGCCCTTGGCGCCGGCCGCGCCGCAGTCCTTGGAGCCCACCGGGAAGTTGCTGACGACGGACGGGTAGTCGCCGCCCTGCATCTTCGTCACGAGCTGGGGGTTGGCGCCGTTGGGGTCGACAATCTTGCCGGTGCGGCCGTCGGACGGGTGCTCCCGGTCCATGATCACGCCGGTGGTCTCGCCGGTGCCGTCCTTGTAACGGACCTGCGGACCCTCGGGCCCGTTGGTCAGCACGGCGATGGTGCCGGCACCGATGTGGGCCTCGACGGTCGCGGTGCACTCGGTGGTGCCGCTCGGGCCGGCCATGACCTGAACGGTGACGGAGCCGTCGGCCGCGCTGAGCCGGATGCGCTGGCCCTTGTACTCGCCGTAGCCGTCCTTGCCGTCGGCCTCGATGGTGTTGAGGGTCGCGCCGGCCGCCCCGCCGCGCAGGATCTTGCCCTGGTAGTGGTTCGGGCCGAGCTTGTAGACGCGGACGACTCCGCCCTGGGGCAGCGTCTCCATGCCGATGTACTCGGACTTGTCGTCCTTGTCACCCTTGCCGGTCCACGAGGACTCGACCGTCCCGTTCGGGTTCAGCACCACGCGCATGCCGCCGTAGTAGCCGACGTCGGCCTTGCCCTCGCTCGACAGGATCAGTACGACACGGCCGTTGACGGCGAGCTCGGCCCGGAAGGCGTTCGGCCGGTCCTTGCCGACCGAGATCTGGTGCCCGTCGACGAGGGTGAAGGTGGTCGGGGACGTGCCCTTGCCGTCGCCCTTGTCGGCGTCGGTCTGGGTGGCGGCGTCCTTCTTCTCGGGCTCGGTCTGGGTGGCCGCGTCGGCCTTCTTGCCCGTCCCGGCCTGCGTACCGGCCTCGGCCTTCTTGCCGGCCCCGGACGTCTCCGTCTTCGCTTCCCCGGACTTCTGGGCGGCACCGGCCGGTGCCGCCGGGGTGTTCGTACCGGTACCCGGCTCGCCCGCCTTGACGGCGGACGCCGCAGGGGCGGCCGGCGCGGCCGGAGCCGCAGGCTCGGCGGCGAACGCGGCGGTCGCCGGGGCCAGGACGGCGGAGGCGAGTGCGGCGGAGGCGAAGACGGCGCGGACGGCGTTACGACGGCGGCGCGGGGACAAAGCTGACATGCTGGACTCCTGGCGAGATCAGGCCTGGGAAGAAGGGAATTCGCATGCCGCTTCCCTCAGTTCGGGTGGGGCCGGAGAGGTCGGGCGGTTCTGCTGAGAAAAAGCTTATGGATCACAAGTGATCGAACTTTCCGCTTTTTGTCACCAAACATCGACAGCAAGCGGAAGATGCGGCACCCCTTCAGGCCTAATCCGACCGAACCGGACATCGAGCCGGACGCTAAGGTCGAAGAGCAGCCGGCCGCCGACCGCCCCCGCCACACCGCCCGATCGCCAAGTGATCTTGCTGGTCAGCGCTTTGCCGCCACCCGAGGGGGTGACACGCGCTACGCGCGTAGATATGCTCATCCGGTGACCATGCACCCTCCCCCAACAGTTCCCTCAAACGGCAACGAAGCCGCCGAGCGACTGGCGTCGATGGCGGACGTGACCGCTTCCGACGGTGCGCTGCGCCGCTTCCTGCACGGCCTCCCGGGCGTCGACCCGGTCGGGCTGGAGGCCCGCGCCTCGGCGCTCGGCACCCGCTCGATCAAGACGACGGCGAAGGCCTACGCCATCGACCTGGCGATCTCCATGATCGACCTGACGACCCTGGAGGGCGCGGACACTCCGGGCAAGGTCCGGGCGCTGTGCGCCAAGGCCGTCAACCCGGACCCGACGGACCGCGGGACCCCCCGTACGGCCGCGATCTGCGTCTACCCCGACATGGTGGCCACCGCCGCCCAGGCCCTCGCCGGCTCCGGCGTGAAGGTCGCCTCCGTCGCGACCGCGTTCCCGGCCGGCCGGGCCGCGCTGCCGGTGAAGCTGGCGGACACCAAGGACGCCGTCGCCGCGGGCGCGGACGAGATCGACATGGTGATCGACCGGGGTGCCTTCCTCTCCGGCCGTTACCTGTCGGTCTTCGAGGAGATCAAGGCCGTCAAGGAGGCCTGCCGCCGCGAGGACGGCTCGGCCGCCCGGCTGAAGGTCATCTTCGAGACCGGCGAGCTGTCGACGTACGACAACATCCGGCGCGCCTCCTGGCTGGGCATGCTGGCCGGCGCCGACTTCATCAAGACCTCGACCGGCAAGGTCGCGGTGAACGCCACCCCGGCGAACACCCTGCTGATGCTGGAGGCCGTGCGCGACTTCCGCGCCACGACCGGGGTGCAGGTCGGCGTGAAGCCCGCCGGCGGCATCCGCACCACCAAGGACGCGCTGAAGTTCCTGGTGCTGGTCAACGAGACCGTGGGCGAGGAGTGGCTGACCAACGAGTGGTTCCGCTTCGGTGCCTCCAGCCTCCTCAACGACCTGCTGATGCAGCGCCAGAAGCTGAGCACCGGGCGCTACTCCGGTCCCGACTACGTGACGGTGGACTGACCATGGCTTTTGAATACGCACCGGCGCCCGAGTCGCGCGCGGTCGTCGACATCGCCCCGTCCTACGGGCTCTTCATCGACGGCGAGTTCCGCGACGCCTCCGACGGCAAGGTCTTCAAGACCCTCTCCCCCTCCACCGAGGAGGTCCTCTCCGAGGTCGCCCAGGCGTCGGCCGAGGACGTGGACGCGGCCGTCAAGGCCGCCCGCAAGGCGTTCGAGAAGTGGTCCGCCCTGCCGGGCGCGGAGCGCGCGAAGTACCTCTTCCGCATCGCCCGGATCATCCAGGAGCGCTCACGCGAGCTGGCCGTCCTGGAGACGCTCGACAACGGCAAGCCGATCAAGGAGACCCGCGACGCGGACCTCCCGCTGGTCGCCGCGCACTTCTTCTACTACGCGGGCTGGGCCGACAAGCTCGACCACGCCGGCTTCGGGCCGAACCCGAAGGCGCTGGGCGTGGCCGGCCAGGTCATCCCGTGGAACTTCCCGCTGCTGATGCTGGCGTGGAAGATCGCTCCGGCGCTGGCCGCCGGCAACACCGTGGTGCTCAAGCCGGCGGAGACCACTCCGCTGTCGGCGCTGTTCTTCGCGGACATCTGCCGCCAGGCGGGCCTGCCCAAGGGCGTCGTGAACATCCTGACCGGCGACGGCTCCACCGGCGCCGCGCTGGTGGCCCACGACGGCATCGACAAGGTCGCCTTCACCGGCTCCACCGGCGTCGGCAAGGAGATCGCCCGCTCCCTGGCCGGTACGGACAAGAAGCTCACCCTGGAGCTGGGCGGCAAGGGCGCCAACATCGTCTTCGACGACGCCCCCATCGACCAGGCCGTCGAGGGCATCGTCAACGGCATCTTCTTCAACCAGGGCCAGGTCTGCTGCGCGGGCTCGCGCCTGCTGGTGCAGGAGTCGATCCAGGACGAGCTGCTGGACGCCCTCAAACGGCGGATGTCCACGCTGCGCGTCGGCGACCCGCTGGACAAGAACACCGACGTCGGTGCGATCAACTCCGCCGAGCAGCTGGCCCGTATCAAGGCCCTGGCCGACAGCGGCGAGGCCGAGGGCGCCGAGCGCTGGGCCCCGGCCTGCGAGCTGCCGGGCAACGGCTACTGGTTCGCGCCGACGCTGTTCACGAACGTCACCCAGGCGCACCGCATCGCCCGCGAGGAGATCTTCGGCCCGGTGCTGTCCGTGCTGACCTTCCGCACGCCGGGCGAGGCCGTCGCGAAGGCCAACAACTCGCAGTACGGGCTGTCGGCCGGCATCTGGACCGAGAAGGGTTCGCGCATGCTCGCCGTGGCGGACAAGCTGCGGGCCGGCGTCATCTGGGCCAACACGTTCAACAAGTTCGACCCGACCTCGCCCTTCGGCGGCTACAAGGAGTCGGGCTTCGGCCGCGAGGGCGGCCGCCACGGTCTGGAGGCCTACCTCGATGTCTGAGCGACTTAGCGTCTTCAAGACCTACAAGCTGTTCGTCGGGGGCAAATTCCCCCGGTCCGAGAGCGGGCGGGTGTACGAGGTGACGGACTCTAAGGGCAAGTGGCTCGCCAACGCCCCCCTGTCGTCCCGCAAGGACGCCCGTGACGCCGTCGTGGCGGCGCGCAAGGCGTTCGGCGGCTGGTCGGGCGCGACCGCGTACAACCGCGGCCAGGTGCTCTACCGCGTCGCCGAGATGCTCGAGGGCCGCCGGGACCAGTTCGTCGCCGAGGTCGCCGACGCGGAGGGGCTGTCGAAGGCCAAGGCCGCCGCCCAGGTGGACGCGGCGATCGACCGCTGGGTCTGGTACGCGGGCTGGACCGACAAGATCTCCCAGGTCGTCGGTGGCACCAACCCGGTCGCGGGGCCGTTCTTCAACGTCTCCTCGCCCGAGCCCACCGGCGTGGTGGCCGTCCTGGCGCCGCAGGAGTCCTCGTTCCTGGGCCTGGTGTCCGTGATCGCCCCGGTGATCGCCACCGGTAACACCGTGATCGTCGTGGCGTCCGAGAAGGCGCCGCTGCCGGCCCTGTCGCTGGGCGAGGTGCTCGCCACCTCCGACGTGCCCGGCGGCGTGGTCAACATCCTGTCCGGCAAGGCCGCGGAGATCTCTCCGTCCCTCGCCGCGCACCAGGACGTCAACGCGATCGACCTGGCCGGCGCCGACGCCGAGCTGGCGAAGGCCCTGGAGTTCGCCGCGGCCGACAACCTCAAGCGCGTCGTCCGTCCACAGGCTGTGGACTTCTCGGCCGACCCGGGCACGGACCGGCTGACCGCCTTCCTGGAGACGAAGACCGTCTGGCACCCCACGGGCTCGCTGGGCGCGGGCGGCTCGTCCTACTGAGCCGCCCCCGCAGCACGACGACGGCGGTGGTTTCCCCGGCCGGGGAAACCACCGCCGTCGTCGTGTACGCGCTCAGTGGCCGCCCTGACCGGCCTGACCGGCCTGGGGGCCCTGCAGCGCCCCCAGCGCCTGGCCGACGAGCGGCAGGTCGCCCACCTGCCCGCGCTTGGTGACGGGCGACGTCAGCATCTGGGTGCCGACCGGCTTGAAGTCGGCGACCTGCGTGCGGGCGCCGTTGTTCAGCGGGTCCACGGGCGTGGCCGCCAGCGGGTGGTACTTGAAGGTCTGCAGGACCGGCGCCAGGCCCTGCACCGACTTCTCCAGCGCGATGCCGGTGCCGGCGAACGCCGCGCCGACGTCGGTGCGGCCGAGCTGGGCGGTCGGCGGCTGCGGCTTGGCGCTCGCGTCCGCGGCGCCGCCCGCGACGAGCGCCGCGCCGGCCGAGACGGTCAGCAGCCCCACGCGTGCGAGCGTGCGCCGTCGGCGCGGCGGAGGGACGGGCGCGGTTCGTGCGTGACGCGCGTGACGTGCGTGGGAGGCCATGACCACCTGCCGGAGCGTGAGTTGTGTGACCGGTACGAGTCGGTCGATTCGACAGCGCAGCGTAGCGAAGCAGTGACGATGCGTGCACGCCTCGACCCGGGGGGATCCTCCATACGGCTCAATGCCTCACACTGGTGTCCCGTGACATCCCTCCTGACACCCGCGCGCGTCATCCTGCTCACCGGTCCGTCCGGTTCCGGAAAGTCGTCCCTGGCCGCCCGCACCGGGCTGCCCGTGCTCAACCTGGACGACTTCTACAAGGAGGGCCACGACCCGACGCTTCCCCAGCTCCCCGACGGCAGCGGCACGGACTGGGACTCGCCCCTGTCGTGGGACGCGGAGGCGGCTGTCGCCGCGATCGACTCCCTGTGCCGCACGAGCCGCACGGACGTGCCGCTGTACGACATCTCCACCAGCTCGCGGGTCGGGGCGAGCGCGCTCGACATAGGCCGCACTCCGCTGTTCATCGCGGAGGGCATCTTCGCCGCCGACATCATCGGGCAGTGCCGTGACCTCGGTCACCTCGCCGACGCCCTGTGCCTGCGCGGCCGTCCCTCGACGACGTTCCGCCGCCGCCTGGTGCGCGACCTGCGCGAGGCCCGCAAGCCCGTCCTGTACCTGATCCGCCGCGGCCTGCGTCTGATGCGGTCCGAGCGGGCCATCGTGGCGCGCCAGACGGAGCTCGGTGCGTTCGCCTGCGGCGGGGAGACGGCGATGGGCCGGATCGCCGCGGCCGCCGCCGGGCGGCGCGAGAGCGTCCATTCCTGAGTGTGCTGGAGCGCGTGTCCTGAGCGCGTGCTCCAGGACGACGGGCGCATGCGAGAGCGGGCGAGGCAGTCCCCCCGGCTGCCCGCCCGCTCTCTTCCCCCGTGTTCCCCCCGTTGGTTCCCCCGGGGGCTCTCCCGAGCCCCCGTCACCGGCTAGGCGACGAGCTCCCCGAAGGACTCCCGTACGCCCCGGCCGGAGCCGATGACCTCGTCCTCGCGCAGCCGGCGCAGCGAGCGCCAGATGCTGCTCTTGACGGTGCCGACGCTGATGTCGAGGATCTCCGCGATCTCCGGGTCCGTACGGCCCTCGTAGTAGCGGAGGACGAGCATGGTGCGCTGGAGCTCGGGCAGCCGGGCGAGGGCCTGCCACAGGACGGCGCGCAGTTCGGTGCCGCGCATGGCGTCCGTCTCGCCGACCGTCTCCGGCAGCTCCTCGGTCGGGTACTCGTTGAGCTTGCGGCGCCGCCAGGCGCTGATGTGCAGGTTGGTCATGGTGCGGCGCAGGTAGCCGCCGACCGCCGCCTTGTCGGTGATCCTGTCCCAGGCGCGGTAGGTGGAGAACAGCGCGCTCTGCAGCAGGTCCTCCGCCTCGTGGCGGTCCCCGGTGAGGTGGTACGCGGTCGCGTACAGGGAGGCCCGGCGCTCCTGGACGTAGGCGGTGAACTCCGCCTCGCTCCGGGACACGCCGCCGGTCTTCTCCCCCGTGGCCCCCAAGGCGCCCCCCGCGCCTGAAGTGGGCTCCCCGTACGCGATCGCGTCGATGGCCACCATGTAAGGCGGCCGTACACGTCCGGTGCCGCGAGCGCACCCCCGCCCGCCCACGGCACCGGACTTCTCCGTGCTCCGGCCGGCGTCGTGAAGGCGCGTGCGAACTGCGCTGTTCGTGGTGCTGTGCAGTGTGTTCATCTCGCGCCCCCCGTCGGTGGAGCCAGCTCGGTCCGTCAGTGACCCGGACCCTGGGAACTGCCCGGTGAAGAGAAGCCTGCCGGGCCAGTTTCATGGCGCTGTCCGCCGACTGTCACAGCCCTGCAACAGGCCGTGCCGCCGCTGTTGCCGGACCGTGGGGAGTCGCTGCGGCGTCCTTCTGTCGAACTACCGGCCAGTCTTAGGCCAGAATGACCACCGTGCCTTTCCTGTTGCTGATCGAGGACGACGACGCCATCCGCACGGCTCTCGAATTCTCCCTGTCCCGCCAGGGTCACCGTGTGGTGACCGCGGCGACGGGCGAGGACGGCCTGAAGATGCTGCGCGAGCAGCGGCCGGACCTGATCGTGCTGGACGTGATGCTGCCCGGTATCGACGGCTTCGAGGTGTGCCGCCGGATCCGGCGCACCGACCAGCTGCCGATCATTCTGCTCACCGCACGCAACGACGACATCGACGTCGTGGTCGGCCTGGAGTCCGGTGCGGACGACTACGTGGTCAAGCCCGTGCAGGGGCGGGTGCTGGACGCCCGCATCCGGGCCGTGCTGCGCCGTGGGGAGCGGGAGTCGAGCGACTCGGCGTCGTTCGGTTCGCTGGTCATCGACCGGTCCGCGATGACGGTCACCAAGAACGGCCAGGACCTGCAGCTGACGCCGACCGAGCTGCGGCTGCTGCTGGAGCTCAGCCGCCGGCCGGGGCAGGCGCTGTCGCGGCAGCAGCTGCTGCGGCTGGTGTGGGAGCACGACTACCTCGGCGACTCCCGGCTGGTGGACGCCTGTGTGCAGCGGCTGCGCGCCAAGGTCGAGGACGTGCCGTCGTCGCCGACGCTGATCCGTACGGTCCGTGGGGTCGGCTACCGCCTGGACGCCCCGCAGTAGGGCGTACGCGGCAAGGCGATCACGTCGTAGTTCATCCGTAGTGCGAAGGACAGAGAGCCCACAGTGACAGAAGAGCCCGGTCGGGTGCGGGGCTGGGCGGCGGCCACGAACGTCATGAAGCTGAGCATGCGGTGGATCAGCCTGCGGCTGCGGTTGATGCTCGTCTTCGCGCTGGTGGCCCTCGCCGCCGCCGTGTCGGCGTCCGCCATCGCGTACTGGCTCAACCGCGACGCGGTCCTCACCCGTACGCAGAACGCCGCTCTCGACGACTTCCGCAAGACGCTGCAGGACAACACCGGATCGCTGCCGCTGACCCCGACCTGTCCGGAGCTGCAGGAGGCCGCGGACCGGATGGCGGCCACCTCGCAGAAGTACGAGGTGCTGCTGATCGGCAAGGTCAAGGGCGGCGGCGACTGCGCGGCGCCCTCGGACCGCGATCTGTTCACGCTCGCCGTGGTGCCGAAGACGCTGGTGACGGCCGTCAACCGGGAGCGGAAGGTCGACGACTCCAACCCCTTCCCGTACCACCTGTACTGGCAGCGGATCACGCTCGACGGCAAGCCGTACCTGGTCGGCGGCGCGAAGGTGATCGGCGGTGGGCCCACGGGCTATCTGCTGAAGTCCCTGGACAACGAGCGGGCCGACCTCAACTCTCTCGCCTGGTCGCTGGGCATCGCCACGGGACTGGCCCTGATCGGCTCCGCGCTGCTCGCCCAGGCCGCCGCCTCGACGGTGCTGCGGCCCGTGCAGCGGCTCGGCGACGCGGCGCGAAGGCTCGGCGAGGGCAAGCTGGACACCCGGCTGCAGGTCTCCGGCACGGACGAGCTGGCCGACCTGTCGCGGACCTTCAACAAGACGGCGGAGTCGCTGCAGAAGCGGGTGGAGGACCTGAGCTCGCGGGAGGCGGCGAGCCGGCGCTTCGTCGCCGACATGTCGCACGAGCTGCGGACCCCGCTCACGGCGATCACCGCGGTGACGGAGGTGCTGGAGGAGGAGGCGGACTCCCTCGACCCGATGATCGCGCCCGTCGTACAGCTCGTGGTCAGCGAGACCCGTCGTCTGAACGACCTGGTGGAGAACCTGATGGAGGTCACCCGCTTCGACGCCGGCACGGCCCGGCTGGTCCTGGACGACGTGGACATCGCCGACCAGATCACGGCGTGCATCGACGCGCGGGCCTGGCTGGACGCCGTCGAACTGGACGCGGAGCGCGGCATCATGGCGCGGCTCGACCCGCGCCGCCTGGACGTCATACTCGCCAACCTCATCGGCAACGCCCTCAAGCACGGCGGCTCCCCGGTGCGGGTGTCCGTGCGGCAGACGGACGAGGCCCTGGTGATCGCGGTGCGCGACCACGGCCCCGGCATCCCCGAGGACGTGCTGCCGCACGTCTTCGACCGGTTCTACAAGGCGAGCGCCTCGCGCCCGCGCTCCGAGGGCAGCGGCCTGGGCCTGTCCATCGCGCTGGAGAACGCCCACATCCACGGGGGCGAGATCACCGCGGCGAACTCCGCGGAAGGCGGCGCCGTGTTCACCCTCACCCTCCCCCGTATCGACTCCGGCTCCGAGAACGACGGCGGCGCCCCGTCCGGTGGTCCGGCGGAAGGGAGCGCGGAGTGAGACGCGCCATCACCCGCACGACGGTCCTGGCGACGGGCCTGGCGGTCATGTCCACGGTCGCCGGCTGCGGCATCAGGGGCACGGCCGTGCCCGTGGACGCCGGGAGCGCGCCCTCGCGTGCGACGTGCGTCACGCGCCCCGGCCCGCAGAGTGCGCCGCCCCCGGGCAACATCACCATCTCCGTCCAGCTCGTGTGTACCTCACAGCTACTCCCCGTGACCCGGGTGGTCCCCGTCCAGGAGGACGACCAGGCCGTCTCGCTCGCCCGCGCGCTGCTGGACGAGCTGCGGCGGCAGCCCGCCCCCGTCGAGGAGGAGGCCGGTTTCTCCACGGACGTCCCCCAGCGGCTGACCGTGAGCGGGCCGCGCAAGGGCGACCCCGACCGGACGCTGCGCCTGAACACCGCGCCGGAGGAGCTGCCTCCGCCGGCCTTGGCGCAGGTCGTGTGCACCTACGCCGGTACGGCCGCGGCCGACGGACGCAGCACGGTGGTCCTGGGCGGTCCCGGCGAGGACAAGCCCCGCGGTTACACGTGCACGGAGGAGACGCGCACCCACCCGGAGACGGTGCACAGCACCCCTGGCGCCGTCTGACGACAACGGGCGCTGACTCTCTGTACCCGGCTGCGGAACCGCGCGCCCCGCGCACCGCGTCATGGGGGGCGTGCAGCGTCATGGCTACGGCGGTACGCCCGCCCTCCGATACCGCTACCGCGTGGCGGGCTGTGTCCTCCTGGTTGCCCACCTCCTGGTGGTCGGCTGGCTCGCCCTGCGACCGCTGACCGCCCCGTGGGTGTCCGCCGCGCACCTGGAGCCGCTGGCCACGATCCGGGCCGATCTGGCGCTGGGGCCGTGGGACGCGACGCGGTCGCTGGCGGCCGGGGTGCTGCCGTTCGCGCCGCTGGGGGTGCTGCTGCCCTGGGCGGGGGGCCGGATCGTGGCGTCGACGCCGGTCTCGCTGGCCCGGACGGTCTTCACCGCGGCGATGATCTCGCTGCTGTTGCAGGTGGTGCAGAGCGGTGTGGTGGGCCAGGTCCTGGACGTGGACGCCCTGCTGCTGAACGTCACCGGCGTGACGGTGGCGCACCTGGCCGTCGTCCCCGCGGTACGGGCCCGGCTCCGTCGCAGGTCCGACGTGGGCCCTACCCGGACCGTCCGCCGGGAGGAGACGGAGCGGGGGTTGACCCCGACGATCCCCAGGGTCGGGATCGCTCCGTAGAGTGACGCTCCGCCCAGGGTGGCGGTCGTAGCGTTGAGGTCATCGGGAAAACGTTCCCGCACCGATGGCACCTTGACGTGAAGGAGTCGCTGCCATGTCCGCTCCGCTGGTCCGCCCCCGCAACCACAAGATGATCGCCGGAGTCTGCGCGGGTCTGGCCGAGCGCTTCGGCACCTCCCGGACGACGATGCGGGTGATCTTCCTGCTGTCGTGCCTGCTGCCCGGCCCGCAGTTCGTGCTCTACATCGCGCTGTGGATCCTGATGCCCGCCGAGGGCACCTCCCGGGCCGCCGCCAAGGGCTGGTGACGCCACGGCCCCCGCCCGGGACCACGCGGGCCGCGCACCCCGGACGGGGGTGCGCGGCCCGTTCGCGCTGTTCCTCTCGTCCCGCGCGGCGCCGTCAGCGCATGTTGGGGGTGCCCAGGCCCGGCAGGGAGAGGCCGTTGGGGGCGATGGCCTTGGTGGGCAGGCCGCCGAGCAGGCCGGCGTTGCCCTTGTTGTCGGCGGGGGCGTGCGTCAGCTTCTCGGTGGGCAGGTGGGGGGCGAGGGCGGTGTCGAGGGCGTGGGCGGTCTGCTCCAGCAACCCCGACTTCACCGCCCGGTCCGCGGCGATCGCGACCGGCCCGCCGGCCGGGGCCACCTGGCCGACCGACTCGACGGGAAGCGCCTTCTCCACGCCCGTGGCGGTGGTGGTGACGGACTCGAGCGTGCCGGCGGAGGCGGTACCCGCCGCACCGACGGCGATGACGGCACCGACAGCGGCGGCGCCGAGGGCCTTGAGGGATGCCTGCTTCATCTGATCAGTCCTCGTGACGGGGATGACGGGGAAAAGCCGAGCGGCTCTGCAACCTAGCCACGAGTCCACCCGGCCCGCAATCAATGACACGGCCGGGGCGCGAAGCCCCGGCCGTATTCACTGAATTCCCCCGTCTGCCGACCGGCGGAGTCACCCCGAAAGGGAATTGCTGGTCAGACCGTGCCGGTCGCCGTCTGGCGGAACAGCCACTCGGACTTCAGCTCCGCGTAACCCGGCTTGATCACGTCGTTGATCATGGCGAGACGTTCATCGAATGGGATGAAGGCCGACTTCATCGCGTTGACGGTGAACCACTGCATGTCATCCAGGGAATAGCCGAACGCCTTGACCAGGTGCTCGAATTCCAGGCTCATGCTGGTACCGCTCATCAGACGATTATCGGTGTTCACCGTCAGCCGGAAGTGCAGCTTACGGAGAAGACCGATCGGGTGCTCTTCATATGAACTCGCCGCAGCGGTCTGAAGATTGGAGGTCGGGCACATTTCCAGCGGAATGCGCTTGTCCCGCACGTACGAGGCCAGCCGGCCGAGCTTGACCGTGCCGTCCTCGGCGATCTCGATGTCGTCGATGATCCGCACGCCGTGGCCGAGCCGGTCCGCGCCGCACCACTGCAGGGCCTGCCAGATCGACGGCAGGCCGAAGGCCTCGCCCGCGTGGATCGTGAAGTGGTTGTTCTCGCGCTTGAGGTACTCGAACGCGTCCAGGTGGCGGGTGGGAGGGAAGCCCGCCTCGGCGCCCGCGATGTCGAAGCCGGCGACGCCGGAGTCGCGGTAGCGGTTCGCCAGTTCGGCGATCTCCAGGGCGCGGGCGGCGTGCCGCATGGCGGTCAGCAGGGCGCCGACGCGGATGCGGTGACCGTTGGCCTTCGCCCGGCGCTCGCCCTCACGGAAGCCCTCGTTCACGGCCTCGACGACCTGCTCGAGGGTGAGCCCGGCCTCCAGGTGCTGCTCGGGGGCGTAGCGCACCTCCGCGTAGACGACGCCGTCCTCGGCCAGGTCCTCGGCGCACTCGGCGGCGACGCGGACCAGCGCCTCGCGGGTCTGCATGACGGCACAGGTGTGCGCGAAGGTCTCCAGGTAGCGCTCCAGCGAGCCGGAGTCCGCCGCCTCGCGGAACCAGATGCCCAGCTTGCCCGGGTCGGTCTCGGGGAGCTTGTCGTAGCCGACCGCGGCGGCGAGGTCCACGATCGTTCCGGGGCGCAGTCCGCCGTCGAGGTGGTCGTGGAGCAGCACCTTGGGCGCGCGCCGGATCTGATCGGAGGTGGGCTGGGCGGCCGGCTGGGAGAGGGTCTCGCTCGTCATTTCGGCACTCTAGCCCCTACGCGCGTAGATATCGGCGAACGATACGGAACGGTGACCCATCGGTGGGGTGGACACCACCCGTCCTTCTGCCATCGTTGTCTGCCATGGTGCAGCAAGCGTTGCCGCAGCAAGATCCAGAAGGCCCGGCGGACCCGCCGGAATCGGCTCGCCTCGGCAAGCCGCTCGGTGCCGGGGACACCATGAGCGCCGTGCACGGAGCGGCCCTGTTGCTCCCCGAGGGCGGCGCCACCGGAATACGCCGCCCCTCCTTCCTGACGTCGGCCGCACAGCGGCCGCTGGCCCGCCGGCTGACCCGGGCGGGCGCCGACGACGGCCTGGTCGTCCACGTAGTGGGCTACCGCCACCGCGGATGGAACGGTTCCGCCGCGCATCCGGTGCGGGACGCGCTGTGGGCGGCGGACGAAGTGGTGCGGCGCTACGGCGACGTGCCGGTCTGTCTGATCGGTACGGGCATGGGCGCCCGCGCCGCGCTGCGGGCCGCCGGGCACGCGGCCGTCACCTCCGTCCTGGCGCTCGCCCCCTGGCTGCCCGAGCCGGAGGCGGTCCTGGACCCGGAACCGGTGCGTCAGCTCGCTGGCAGACAGGTGATGCTCGTACACGGCACCAATGACGAGCGGACGGACCCGGACCTGTCCTACCGGCTCGCGGAGCGGGCCAAGAAGGTCAACCGCGACGTCTGCCGCTTCGAGGTCCACTCCGACGGGCACGCGCTGCGGCAGCACCGGCCGGAAGTCCTGGCCCTGGCCGCCGACTTCGTCCGCGGCGCGCTCTTCGGCCACCACTACGCCCGCCCGGTCGCGGACGCCCTGGCGGCACCCCCACCGCTGGGCCTCCGCATGCCGCTCGCTTCGGGCTTCGGGTCGAGCCTCGGTCACTGAACGGGGCTCCGCCCCGGACCCCGGTCCTCAATCGCCGGACGGGCTGGAATATCCAGCCCGTCCGGCGATTGAGGACAAGAAACGGTGAAAGGGCGGGGCAGGGGCAAAATCCCCACCGCCCGGCACCGGCGCCGTCACCGGTGCAGCAGCAACTGCCCCCGCCGCGAGAGCAAAAACCGCTTGAAGGCCGCCACCGGAGGCGTGTCCGGATGCCCGTCCAACCACGCCACCCCGATCTCCCGCACCGGCCGCGGCGCCGTCACCGTCAGCTCGACGACCCCCGGCCGCGGCACGGCCGGCGGGGGCAGCAGGCCCACGCCGAGCCCCGCCGCCACCAGCCCGCGCAGCGTCTCGGGGTCCTCCCCCTCGAAGGCGATCTTCGGCGTGAACCCCGCCTCCGCGCACAGCGCGTCGGTGATGCGCCGCAGCCCGTAGCCCGGTTCGAGCGTGACGAACAGCTCCCCGGCCGCCTCCGCGAGGCGGATCCGCTTCCGTACCGCCAGCGGATGGTCGTCCGGCACGACCAGCCGCAGCCGCTGCTCGTCGAGCCGGCGGGCGACCAGGTCCGGCTCGTCCGGCACGGGCGAGGTCAGGCACAGATCGAGGTCGCCGTCGCGCAGCCGTTCGATCATGGCCTCGCCGTAGTTCTGGACGAGCTGGAAGCGGACGCGCGGATGATCGGTTCGGAAGGCGCGGATGAGCTCGGGTACGGTCTCCGAGCCCATGGTGTGCAGGAAGCCGAACGCGACCTTCCCGGTGGCGGGGTCGGCGTCGGCCCGTACGGACTCGGCCGCGCGGTCGACCTCGGACAGGGCGCGCTCGACCGTGCCGAGGAACGTCCGCCCGGCCGCGGTGAGCGAGACCGTACGGCCGTGGCGGGCGAAGAGCGCGACGCCCAGGTCGTGTTCGAGGCGGGCCATGGACCGGCTCAGCGTGGACTGCGGCATGCCGAGCTGCTGGGCGGCGCGCGTGACGTGCTCGTGGCGGGCCACGGCGACGAACTGGGCGAGGCGCGGCGTGAGGGTCGTCGCCCACGAGCCCTCTTCGAGCTCGGCCGTTGGCGTACCGTCAAAGTTTTGGGTAACACTCCTGTTGCCACTTGGTGACAGTGACGGCCGTGACCTGCGCTCATGCTGCATGTGATCGATTATCGGCATTCTGTGCATTGGACGCATCAGATGCAGGCTGCATACGGTTTCCGCATGCCTCCTGCCGATACCGGGGCATCCGTCGTCATCATGCGATCGGGTGCCTCCACCTCGTCGTCCCTTGCCTCCGCCGACACCGCCGCCGACGCCGACACCCGGCTGGTGCCCGGCGGGCGCGGCTACCGCCGGATGAGCTTCGCGCTCTTCGCCGCGGGTGTCGCCACCTTCGCCCTTCTCTACTCCACGCAGGCCCTGCTCCCCGCGATCACCGACGATCTCGGCGTGACGCCCGATCAGGCCAGCTGGACCGTTTCCGCCGCGACCGGCGGCCTGGCCCTCGCGGTCGTCCCGCTCAGCGCGCTGTCCGAGCGCTACGGGCGGCGGGCCACGATGACGGCCGCGCTGTGCGTCGCCGCGTTCGTGGCGCTGCTCGTGCCGTTCGCCCCGAGCCTGGGCTGGCTGGTCGCCCTGCGCACCGTGCAGGGTGCCGCGCTGGCCGGCGTGCCGGCGTCGGCGATGGCGTACCTGGCGGAGGAGGTACGCCCGAAGGCGCTGATCGGCGCGATCGGTCTGTTCGTCGCGGGCAACAGCATCGGCGGCATGGTCGGCCGGATCCTGGCCGGCTGGGTGGCACAGGCCTGGGGCTGGCGCGCGGGCCTCGCCGCGGTCGGCGTGCTGGCGGTGGTGTGCGCGGTGGTCTTCCGCGCCATGGTCCCGCGAGCCCGCCACTTCACGCCGGCGGCGGTCTCGGTGAAGTCCCTCGGCCGGACGCTGGGCACCCACCTCTCGGACCCGCTGCTGCGCCGCCTGTACGGCATCGGCCTGCTCTTCATGACGGTCTTCGGCGCGGTGTACACGGTCATCGGCTACCGGCTGGCGGACGCGCCGTTCTCGCTCCCGCAGGGCGTGGTCGGCTCGATCTTCCTCATCTACCTCGTCGGCACGGTCTCGTCGGCCGCGGCCGGCCGGCTCGTGGGCCGGCTGGGCCGCCGCGGCGCGCTGTACCTGGCGGTCGGCACGACGACGGCCGGCCTGCTCCTGACGCTGACGTCCTCGCTGACGGCGGTCCTGCTGGGCCTGGTCCTCATCACCGCCGGCTTCTTCGCCGGCCACGCGGTGGCCTCGTCCTCCGTCAGCCGCGCCGCCAAGACGGGCCGCGCCCAGGCGTCGGCCCTCTACCAGACGGCGTACTACCTGGGCAGCTCGGTGGGCGGCACGCTCGGCGCCGTCGCCTTCCGCTCGGCCGGCTGGGACGGCACGGTGGTCCTGGGCCTGCTGGCCATGGTCGGCGCCGCGTCGATCACCCTGTACGCGACCCGCAAGGCGATCGCCCAGCAGCGCGTGGTGGCGATGTCGTCGCGACGCTGACCCTTTTCGCCGCCCGAATGGCCCGTTCCGCCACCTGTCCTGGCGGGGCGGGCCGTTTGCGGCCTTCTTGTCAGGCTGCGGGAAAGCCGCTGGTGTCGATCGCGATGTCGAACGGTGTGGGGAGGTGGACATCGTCCCCGAACTTCCCCGCCTGCAGGACGCGGTAGACACCGTCCTTGGGCTCGCCGTAGAGGGTGAAGGTCGGTCCCCCGGTCGCCCACCTGTCGGCCAGAAGGTAGAGCGGCACTTCGGCATGAGCGTAGCCAGCAGGCTTGCTGACCCGGTCATGACGAGCGGTGGACTTCGACGTGATCTCGACGACGAGCTCTACGTCCGTGGCCTGGATGAAGTGCTCGGACTCACCCATCTCTTCCGACGCTCCGTCCACCACCGCCTCGGGCGCCACAACCAGGTCCGGGATGTAGAGGCCACTACGCGATGGGACGGCGACAGCCAAGGTCTGGTAGATGCCCCAGTCATCCGGAATGGCCTTCGCCAGCTGTCGCTGCAGCTTCCAGGCAATGCTGTTGTGCTTGTTGGCAGGCGCAGGTGACAAGGTGATGAGCCCCTCAATGATCTCCGCCTTCCAGCCCTCAGGAGGATCGAGCTCCTCCCAGGTGCGGACGAGCTCATCCCAGCCGAAGCCGTTGCCCGGCCTCTGGTCGACAGTGAGTGCGCTCATGGCGATCCCCTCGATCGATGTCACCACAGTCCAGCATGCCGAACGGCCCTGCGGACGGTCCACCAGCCTCGTTCACCCGTACGAGTACCGCAGCGCCGCCCTCGACCTGACGCCCCCTCATACCAGCTCCGCGAGCGCGCGGTTGGCGTTTACGCACTGTGACGCACTTCTCACAATCGCGACCGAACGGGGTGACATTTATTGCGCCATCCGGTGTTCTTGGCCGTCGACAGACCTGAAGTGATCATGTCGATAGGACTGGTGTGAATTGGACAGATATTTCGGTCACCTGTGGAGCGGTAAGACGCTGGCTGCCGTCCGCAGCCGCCTCGCCGCCGTCGTGGGCACCGTCGCACTGATCGCGGCCGCCCTCACCGGCGCCGCCACCGGCACGGCCACCGCCGCGACCACCGGGGCGGCGAAGGCCGGCGGCTGGTCCTGCTCCGGGGCGCCCGTCCCGGACGGGTACGTCATCACCAACTACAGCCGCGGCGGTTGCAACGGCGCCGGCGCCTGGTACCAGGAGCCCGTGCGCGACGGCATCTGGACCTGCGGCGGCTCGCCGATCGTGGCCGGCTATGTGATCACCAACTACAACCGTCTCGGTTGCAACGGCGTCGGCGGCTGGTACCACGAGCTCGCCCGTGACGGCCGCTGGACCTGCGGGGGCTCGCCCGTCCCGCCCGGCTACGTCATCACGGGCTACAACCGCACCGGCTGCAACGGCGTCGGCTCCTGGTACCACCAGCTCGTCCGCAACGGCATCTGGACCTGCTCCGGCTCCCCGATCCCGCCCGGCTACCGCAGCATCAACTTCATGGCTGGCGGTTGCAACGGCATCGGCGCCTGGTGGACGGTGCGCGCCTGACCTCACGGTCGCGTCGAAGGAAGGGCCCGCCCCCACCGCCTGCCCGGCGGGGGCGGGCCCTTCGCTCCGCGGTTGCGACGGTTCGGACCCTGGCGAACAGTGGGAACGAGGCGGGCTGTGGGCCCGGCCCACGACGTCTCGTCCATGAGAGTCCCACGTCGAAAGGGCGCAGCGATGAGCCTGCACATCGACAGCATCAATCCTCCCCAAGGCCAGGAAGGCCAGGAGTGGATCACCATCAGCGGGGAACTGGATACCGTCACCACGGTGCTCTGGGGAGACCAGGAGCTCAGCCAGAACGACTGGTACGAGGAGAGCTACCCGGACGGCCACACGGAGCTCGACGTCACGGTCCCCGCGGGTGAGGGAACCGTGCAGGTCGTCGCCGTCGGCGACGGCGAGAGAAGCAACGACGTGGAGTTCACCTACGTGTGACCCGGCCGGTCCTCGGGGGCTGTCCGGCGGCTTGGCCGACTCGCCGGACAGCCCGCCCGGCTTTGATGCCGGTGAGGAGGGTGGCCAGGGCCGACGGGGTGGTGGTTAAGACGTCGGCGGGGCGGTCGCTCTCACGGAGGCGTATGAGGCCGCCGGGGCTGGTGGAGACTTCGACGCACTCGCCGTCTCCCCCCGTGCAGCGTGAGGACTTGCGCCATTCGAGCTGAGACATCTGGCTACCTACCGAGCTGCTGAGGATGCGGCACGACCCACCCCTCCTTGATCCCGGTGAGGAGGGTGGCGAGGGTGGCGGGGGCGGTGGTTAAGACGTCGGCGGGACGGTCGCTCTCACGGAGGCGTATGAGACCGCCGGGAGCTGGGGCCAGTTCGACGCAGTCGTTGTTCGCACCAGTGCTGAACGATGACTTTCGCCATTGAAGCTGAGACATGTCGCTACCTATCGCAGTTCATAGAGGACGTGCTGGAGCAGACTCAGCGAGTCCCGGGTGCCCAGAGCCTCAGGAGCAGCCGCCGGGTCGACAGGGGCGAGGGCCAGTGAGGTCAGTCGCTCAAACATTCTTACGCACTGGGCGATGCGGATGCCATCCCCGATGAAGTCGGCATTGGTTGGGTGCTCCCGATAGAGAGTGTGCAGCTCGCGGGTCGGGCCTCCGAAGAGAACGAAAGAACGACTGTGGGGCGAGTACGGCCCCTTCTCGAACGGAAAGATCTGCAGCGTCACTTGGGGCATGCGAGCGACTTCGATGAGCCTCTGGAGTTGTCTCCTCATCGTCTGCGCGTCACCGACTCGCATGCGCAGTGCCGACTCGTGGATGACCGCGTGATACGCCTGAAGTCCAGCCAGCACTCGCTGCCGTTCCAGTCTGAATTCCACCCACCGGTCGAGGTGTTGGTGATCAACCTCGATGGTTGAGATGACGGCTCGCGCGTAGTCCTCGGTCTGCAGCATCCCTGGGATAACCGCAGGCTCGTGGACCTGGATGCTGGTCGCTCTTGACTCTAGTTCTGCCAGATCGAGCGCCCGGCGCTCCAGAACATCCTTGAACCCGTCCCACCAACCCTTCCCGCGATCGTGAGCCATCGCCATCAGGGCATCGAACAGCGGGCCTTCGCATCCATATGCGCGTAGCAACTTGTACAACCCGTTCCGCGGCACATCGACCCGGCCGGCCTCGATGTGACTGACCCGGGACCGATCCGCATCGAGCAGCGCGGCTACGTCGTCACCGGACATCCGAGCTCGGGTGCGCAGCTTGCGCAGCTCTGCCCCCAGCCGTCGCTGCCGTTCACTCGGGGCTGTTCTTGGCGGCATGTTCCTCCTCCGTGTGGGCGTGCGCGCAGTTTGTCGCTCCGGCATCAGCCGGTCCACCGAGTCATCCGCGCGTCACTCTTGCGAGGGGACTCCCGCGTACACAGTTGTGACTTCCCCACGGCTGCCCATAGCGTCGACGCAACCCACCCGGCCCCTGCGGCCCAGCGGAAGTGCACTCAGCCCAACGCCAGTTGGCACGAGCAAAGACACCGCAACCCGGTCGCGCCGCCTCGGCACCCCCACCCCAGGAGTCGCCATGACGACAACCTGCTCCCTCGTCTTCCCACCCCACCCCGCATGGGTCCGCGCGGCACGCGAAACGGTGCGGACCATGCTGGCGGCGGTCCGCAGGACCGAGCTGACCGATACCGCCGTGGCGCTGACCTCCGAGGCGGTGACGAACGCGGTCAACGCCTGCCTGGCGAAGGGCTGTACGACCCCGGTCACCCTCTTCGCGGAGTGGACGGGCCGCGGCCACCTGCGCGTACTCGTGCAAGACGGCGCCTCCGGCCTCCCCGTACGGCGGCACGCGACGCCCCCGCCCGAGGACGAAGGCGGGCGCGGCCTGCTGCTCATCGATCGCGGCGCGGACGCGTGGGGCGTGTGCACGCACGGGCCCGGGCCCGGCAAGGCCATGTGGTTCCTGCTGGGCACGCGCCCCGCGAAGGACCGCTCTCCGGCCTCCTGCACCGAGTGCGCGGAACTCGAATCGGCGCGGCGCAAAGCCGTGGCCGGGGGCGTCAAGGACGCCGTGGTGGACGCGACCGTAGCCGTACGCAGCCACTTCCGTGACGCCCACCTGCTCAGGCGCACACGGTGACCGGCTACGCGGCGGGGCGCCTGGTGAACCACTGTGCGCACACAGCTAGTTGGACCCACACGGCAGGCGAGGCGCACTGCGACCGTTGTGGGACGCGGCGCTTCACGGACTACGGCGCCGTGCGGCCCGCGGGCCTGCCCCACGCCGTGACCCCGTCCGCACGGGAGCGGGAAGCGGCGGACCTGGCCGCGGCCACCTCCGTACGCAGGCGTATGGTTGACCGTACGTCAGCGTATGGACCTCCTTGGAGGACGTCATGAGCGTGATCCGCAATGTCCACGTGCGTACCGTCCACGCCCCGGCCGCCGCGGTCGGCGCGCTGCTCGACCGCCTGTCGGCCGACGACGACCCGGTCTTCCCCGTGCCCGCCTGGCCGCCGATGCGCTTCGACCGGCCGCTGGGCGTGGGTGCGACCGGCGGCCACGGCCCGATCCGCTACAGCGTCACGGCGTACGAGCCCGGGCGGCGCGTCCGCTTCGACTTCACGCCGTCGGGCACCGGCTTTCACGAGATGACGGTCGAGCCGCTCGACGACGAACGCTGCCGGGTGAGCCACGTCCTGGAGGCGGACATGCGCGGAGCGCGGCTGCTCCGGTGGCACGCCGTCGTGCGTCCGTTGCACGACACGGTGGTCGAGGAGATGCTCGACAACTTCGAACGGGCGGCGACGGGCACTCTGGCCCGCCCGGTCCGCTGGTCGCCCCGCGTCCGGCTGCTCAACCGGCTCCTGTGGGACAGGCCCGTCCCGGTCGCGTTCCCCGAGAACGCCCGGCTGGTCCGTACGGCCATCGATTGGTTCGACCGGGCCGACTACCGGGACGCGTACGCGATGGACCTGCCCCCGGGCATGCCGCTCGACCCGGCGGCCTGGGAGGGCGTGCTGCGGGGCATACCGGTCACGGACCGGGCGGAGCGCGAGGTCGTGCTGGGCGAGGACGCCGGGCACCTGGACTTCCGCGCGTCGCTCCTGGTGGACGGGGATGCCCGGCGCGTCACGTTGAGTTCGGTCGTACGCGTGCACCCGAAGCTGCGCGGACGGCTCTACTGGGCGGCCGTCTCCCGCGTCCACCCGTTCATGGCCCGCCTGATGCTGCGGCGCACCCACCGCCGTCTGGCGCTCGCCGCGCCGAGTGCTGCGGAACGGGCGGCCTACGCCCGGGTGGCCACCGGGTGAGACGCCTCCGGCGTCAAAGGGCGGTCTGGACGTCCAGGGCGGCGCAGAGCCAGTCGTGGGCGGCGCCGGGGGTCGGATCCGTCGACGCGGTCACTTCGGCGGTGAGCTGCCAGTAGTGGTCGAGGCGGGGGTCGGCGGCGAGCTGGCCGCTGAGCCGGCGGCGGAAGGCGGGGGTGTCCCGGGTCCCGCACGACTGGGCGTAGACGGAGACGAAGCAGTCGAGCGCCTCGCCCTCGTGCGGTGCCCGCTGCGCCCGCATGTGGGCCGACGCCAGCGCGTAGGCCTCGAGGAGACCTTCGTAGACGAGGGCCGGGCGGTAGCCCTTGTCGGGCTGGTGGATCGCGGGCTGGGGCTGGTCGACGCCGGGACAGGGGGCGGCGACGAAGGCGTGCAACCGGGCGAAGGCCAGGACTTGGGCGGGGGTCGGATCCGACGGGGGCTGCGGAACGGCCAGTTCGATGATGGAGGACACCACCCGGGCCGGCAGCCGCGCGGGCAGCCAGCCCCGCCAGAAGCGCGCCAGCGGTGCCGTACTGGGCGGAGTGGTGATGCCACCGATCAGACGCAGCCGGTCGGCGCGCTCGGCGGGGGTGCAGTCCTGCAGTAGTTGGAGGGCTGCTTCCCGCCAGCGCAGGGCGGCCAGCTGTGAGCCGAGCTCCCGCAGTTGCCCCGCGATGACGTCCTCCAGCGCGTCCTCCTGTTCGAGGACCCGGCCCACGTCCGGGACCGGCAGGTCGAGGCCGCGCAGCGAACGGATCAGGCGGAGCCGGTCGAGCGCCTCGGGCCCGTACCGGCGGTGGCCGCCGGAGCTGCGGACGGCCTCGGGCAGCAGGCCGCGGTCGGAGTAGAAGCGGACGGTCTTGACGGTGACGCCCGCATGCTCGGCGAGCTCTCCGATGCTCCACATGCCGTCGGACAACAAGGCGTGAACCTCCCCCTGGGTCGGTCAAAGCCTAGGTGATGCCCGTCGGGCGGCCCCGTGACCGTCCGACGGGCGTCATCGTCCGATGCCCTGGGGGGTTAGGCTGCGGTCCGCTCCACCGGAATCCACAGCTCCGCTTCTGCTTCTGTCCAGTCCTGTGAGGGACGGACGCGCAGGATCTCGGGGCCCGGCCTGCTGCGGTACGGGTTGGAGGGGAACCACTGGGTGAACACGTCGCGCCACAGGTTCTGGAGTTCCTGCGGGAACGGGCCGGAGGTCTCGAAGACGGCCCATGTGCCCGCCGGAACGGCGAGCGCGTCCAGGTCAGCGGGAACGTCGGACATCGCGGTGGACGTCACCACGCCGTGATAGTAGGTGAGTTCGGTGCCCTCGGCCCGGCTGGGGTCGAGGTCGTCGCTCACCCCGACGATGCCCTCCGGCTGCTGGTCGGACAGTGCCGTGATGCGCCCTATGGTCTCCTTGTCGATGCCCTTGACGAACTCGACGATCGCGGGGTTGGCGCCCTTGTGGACGAGGGGGACGCGGGCCTTCTTGCCGACCACGCGGAACTCTTCTTTCTGTACGACCCGGTATCGCATGCTGCTGCTCCCTTCGACGATGAGGCGGAAGGACATCCGCGGCTGGGACCGCAGGGCCGCGCCGGTCCGCCGGGCCTCGCCGGGGCCGATGCCGTGCAGGGTGCGGAACGCCCGGGCGAACGCCTCCCCCGAGGCGTAGCCGTAGCGCACCGCGATCTCCAGCAGCGTCCGCTCGCCGGCGAGCACTTCGGCACCGGCGACGGTCAGACGCCGACGCCGCACGTACTCCGACAGCGGCATCCCGGCCAGCGCGGAGAACAGCCGCCGGAAGTGGTACTCCGACGTCACCGCGATCCGCGCCAGGTCGGCCGCGTCGATCTGCCCGTCGAGGTGGGCGTCGATGTGGTCCATGGCCTGGTTCAGCCGTTCCAGCACTGCGGACTCCTTCCTTTCGATCACCACGTTAGGAAGGGACCGCCCTGCCCGACCCGACATCCTGTGCCCGGCCCGGTCGGGTGCGGAGGGGTGCTCAGCGCTTGTCGCCGCGGGCGGCGGCCAGGCCGTCGAGGATGCGGTCGAGGCCACGGGCGAAGTCCTCGTCGCGGGTCTGCTTGGGGTCCTTACCGGCGTACTCCGCGTACAGCGCGCTGAGGCGCGGGTAGGACGCGACGGCCCGCTGGGCGGCGGGAATCGCCTGCTGGGCCCATTCGGTCTCGGTGCGGCCGTTGCGGGTGAGCATCGTCATCATCGCGGCCTCGGCACTCGTGATGCCGATGACGTAGGAGAAGACGGTGGTCATGGCGCTTTCGCCCTCTTTGAGGGTGAAGCCCGCCGACTCCATCAGGGTGAGCATGTCCTCCGTGAGCCGCATGAGGTTCGGGCCGAGGTAGGCCGTGCCGACCTGGCCGAGCACGGAGGCGAGCCAGGGGTGACGCAGGATCATCGCGCGCATGGCGTGGGCGCCTTCGGCGGTGACCTCGCGCCAGTCGCCCTTGTCGTCGACGGCCGGGAGGCGCAGTTCGCCGTAGACCTCGTCCAGGACCAGCTCGATCAGTTCGTCCTTGTTCGCCACGTGCCGGTAGAGGGACGTGGCGCCCGCGCCCAAGCGGGTGCCGAGCTTGCGCATGCTCAGAGCCTCGAGCCCCTCGGCGTCGAGCAACTGGATGGCCTCGGCCACGATCTGGTCCCGGCTCAGCGCGGGCTGCTCGCGCCGCTCACGCGGCGGGCGGGTCCAGACCGAGGGAATCGGCTGGTCATCGGCCGTCATGGCGGCTCCTCTCCGTCCTGGCCAGATTAGCCCACCCCCCGAGGGGATTGCGAACACCGTTCCGCTCTGCGTACAGTGTTCGCAAGCAAGCGTACAGCGTGCGCATTACGTCCCGGGGGATCTCATGAACACCGAACGCCTCGACGTCTCCGCCTACCGGACCGCCGAGAAACTGCTGCGGCACAACCGTGCGCAGCTCGTGCGCGGAGGCCGCGTCAAGCCGCAGTGGACCGGCGACGACGGTCGCTTCTGGTACACCGTCGACACCGCGACGGGCCGGCGGTTCATCTTCGTCGACCCGGCGGCCGGCCTCCGGGAGCCGGCGTTCGACCACGAGCGCCTGGCCGCCGCCCTCGCCGCCGCCTCGGGGCAGGACGTCGACGCCGCCGCCCTGCCCTTCGCCGCCATCGAACCCTCCGACGGCGCCGTCGAGTTCGACGCTTTCGACGCCCGCTGGCGGTGCTCACTCGACACCTACGTATGCGAGAAGGCCGAGCCGCGGGTGGCCGGCGGGTTCCTGGACGTCACCTCCCCCGACGGCAAGCAGGCCGTGTTCCTGCGCGGCCATGACCTGTGCGTGCGCTCCAACGAGGACGGGCGCGAGCGGGTCCTGACCACCGACGGCGAAGCCGACCACGCCTATGGGACGAGCCCCTTCTCCCCCACCGTCCTGCTGAACAAGGTCGGGATACCCCATCTACCGCCCGCCCTGGCCTGGTCGCCCGACTCGACGCGCGTGCTCACCCACCGCACCGACATGCGCGAGGTGCGCACCACACACCTGGTGGAGGCCATGCCGGGCGACGGCGGCGCGCCACGGCTGCTGACGCAGCGGTACGCGTTCCCCGGCGACGAGCGGCTTCCGCTCGGCAGCTTCGTCATCCTCGACGTGGCGACGGGCGAGGCCGTTCCGGCGCGCACCGAGCCGGAGCCGATACCGCTCATGTCGCCGATCACGACCAAGTGGGCCTGGTGGGCCGAGGACGGCTCGGCGGTGTACTACCTGAGCCAGTCGCGGGACGTGCACACCCTGAGCCTGCACCGGCTCGACGCCGCCACCGGCGAGGTGAGCACGGTGCTGACCGAGAGCGGCGAGACCCGGGTCGAGCCCAACCAGCTCATGGCACAGGCCCCCATGGTGCGCGTGCTCTCCGGCGGGGACGAGGCGTTGTGGTACTCGCAGCGCGATGGTTGGGGGCACCTGTATCTGTACGACGCCCGTACCGGCGAGGCGCGCGGGCAGGTGACCTCGGGCCAGTGGGCGGTGCAGGAGATCCTGCACGTCGACGAGGAACGAAGGGTGGTGTACTTCGTCGCCTCCGGGCTGGTGGCGGCCGACCCGTACCGCAGGTCCGTGTGCCGCGCCGGGCTTGACGGATCGGGATTCGAGCGGATCACCGACGACGACCTGGATCACGTCGTCGTCGTGCCGCCGAGCGGCCGCTACTTCGTCGACTCGGCGTCCACGACGGACACGCCGCCCTCGATCGCCGTGCGCGGCTGGGACGGGCGGGTGCTCGTCGAGCTGGAGCGTGCCGACATCAGCGGGCTGACCGCCACGGGCTGGACGCCCCCGGAGCACTTCCGGGTCAAGGCGGCCGACGGCCTCACCGACGTCTACGGCGTGCTGTACCGGCCGCACGGCTTCGACCCCGACAAGAGCTACCCCGTCATCGACCACCCCTACCCCGGCCCGCACATGCGGCGGGTGTCCGCGTCCTTCGACCCCGGGCCGTTCGGGCCTGACGCCGAGGCGGTGGCCGCGCTCGGGTTCGTCGTCGTCGCCGTCGACGGACGCGGGACGCCGGGCCGTGACAAGGCGTTCCACGACGCCTCGTTCGGGCACCTGGGCGATGCGGGCGGCATGGCCGACCACGTCGCCGCGCTGCGGCAACTGGCCGCCGACCGGCCCTGGATGGACCTCGACCGGGTGGGCGTCTTCGGCATCTCGGGCGGCGGCTTCGCGACCGTGCGGGCCATGTGCGCCTTCCCCGAGGTCTACAAGGTGGGCGTCTCCGAGGCCGGCAACCACGAGAACCGAAACTACCTCTTGGCGTGGGCCGAGAGCTATGACGGCCCGGACGACGAGGCGTACGCCCGCTCGTCCAACGTGGAGATCGCCGACCGGCTGGAGGGCAAGCTGCTCCTGGTCCACGGCGGCATGGACGACAACGTCCACCCCCATCTGACGATGCGGCTGGTCGACCGTCTCATATCCGCCGACAAGGACTTCGAGATGCTGATCGTCCCGGGCGCGGAGCACCTCTTCCTCGGCTACGAGCACTACGTGACCCGGCGGCGGTGGGACTTCCTGGTCCGCCACCTGCTGGGCGTCGAGCCGCCGGAGGGCTACCGGCTCGCCCAGGCCCCGTTCGACCTCGAGCTGGTGGCCGAAGTCTTCGGCTGACCGGCCCGGAAAACGGGGAAAGCCCCCGCGCGGGGGGCGGGGGCTTTCCTCGGGGGCCTGCTTCGCTTACGCGATGCGGTCCAGCACGATCGGGTTCGGGGTGAACTCCGTGCCCGCCGGGGAGATCTCGACGCCGCCGTCCAGCGCGGCCAGGGCGTAGTCGAACTTCTCCGGGGTGTCCGTGTGGAGGGTCATCAGCGGCTGGCCCGCGGTGACCGTGTCGCCCGGCTTGGCGTGCAGCTCGATGCCCGCACCGGCCTGCACCGGGTCCTCCTTGCGCGCCCGGCCGGCGCCCAGGCGCCAGGCGGAGACGCCCACGGCGTAGGCGTCGAGCGCGGTGAGGACGCCGGAGGCCGAGGCCGTGACGACGTGCTGCTCGCGGGCCACCGGCAGGGTCGCGTCCGGGTCGCCGCCCTGCGCGATGATCATGCGGCGCCAGTGGTCCATGGCGGAGCCGTCGGCGAGGGCCTTCGCCGGGTCGGCGTCCTTGATACCGGCCGCGTCGAGCATCTCGCGGGCCAGGGCGATGGTGAGCTCGACGACGTCCGCCGGGCCGCCGCCCGCCAGGACCTCCACCGACTCGCGGACCTCGAGGGCGTTGCCCGCGGTCAGGCCCAGCGGGGTGGACATGTCGGTGAGCAGGGCCACGGTCTTGACGCCGTGGTCCGTGCCGAGACCGACCATGGTGGAGGCGAGCTCGCGGGCGTCGGCGATGTTCTTCATGAACGCGCCGGAGCCGACCTTCACGTCCAGCACCAGCGAGCCGGTGCCCTCCGCGATCTTCTTCGACATGATCGAGGAGGCGATCAGCGGGATCGCCTCGACGGTGCCGGTGACGTCGCGCAGCGCGTAGAGCTTCTTGTCGGCCGGGGCCAGGCCGTCGCCGGCCGCGCAGATGACGGAGCCGACGTTGCGCAGGACGTCCATCATCTCGTCGTTCGAGAGCAGGGCGCGCCAGCCCGGGATGGACTCGAGCTTGTCGAGCGTGCCGCCCGTGTGGCCGAGGCCGCGGCCCGACAGCTGCGGCACGGCCGCGCCGCACGCGGCGACGAGCGGGGCCAGCGGCAGGGTGATCTTGTCGCCGACGCCACCGGTGGAGTGCTTGTCCGAGGTCGGCATGGGCAGGGACGAGAAGTCCATGCGCTCGCCGGACTTGATCATCGCGGCGGTCCAGCGGGCGATCTCCGCACGGTCCATGCCGTTGAGGAGGATCGCCATCGCGAGCGAGGACATCTGCTCGTCGGCGACCTCACCGCGGGTGTACGCGTCGATGATCCAGTCGATCTGCTCGTCGGTAAGACGGCCGCGGTCGCGCTTGGTGCGGATAACGGAAATGGCGTCCATCAGCACATTTTCCTTAGGTTCGTAGTCCTCAGGTCTTCCCGGGTCCGGAAAGTGACCCGGACGGGCTGAAACTTCAGCCCGTCCGGCGCTTAGGGACATCTTCAACGATTCAGGTCGGCGGGCCCAAACGCGTCCGGCAGCAGCTCCGACAGCGGGCGGACGCCCGTCGTGGTGTCCACTTCCAGCTCCGGGCCGCCGTGCTCCCACAGCAGCTGACGGCAGCGGCCGCACGGCATCAGGATGTTGCCGTGGCGGTCGCAGCAGGTGAAGTGCGTCAGCCGGCCGCCGCCGGTGGCGATCAGCTCGGAGACCATGCCGCACTCGGCGCACAGGGCGACGCCGTAGGCGGCGTTCTCCACGTTGCAGCCGGTCACGGTGCGGCCGTCGTCGACGAGGGCCGCGGAACCGACGGGGAAGCCCGAGTACGGGGCGTAGGCCCGGGACATGGCGTCCCGGGCCTGCGCACGGAGGTCTTCCCAGTTCACGGAAGAGCTCACTACTTGCCCTGACCCTTCCGGTAGGGCTGTCCGTCGGCCTTCGGCGGCCTCAGGCGCTGCGCGGAGAGCGAGAGGACCAGCAGCGTCGCGACGTACGGCGTGGCGTCGACGAACTCCAGCGGCACGGTCGTGGTGAGCGCGTACCAGGCGACGAGCACCACGGCGACGACACCGCTGATGACCGCGGCCTTCTTCTTGCCGGCCTTCAGGCGCCACAGGGCCAGACCGACCAGCAGCACCGCGACGAGCAGCAGCAGCGCGTGGACGGTCGGACCGCCCGCACGCAGCTGGAGGCTGTCCATGAAGCCGAACAGGCCGGCACCCATGGCCACGCCGCCCGGCCGCCAGTTACCGAAGATCATCGTGGCGAGACCGATGTAGCCGCGGCCACCGGTCTGGCCGTCGGAGTACATGTGCGTACCGATGGCCAGGAACGCGCCGCCCAGGCCCGCGAGGGCGCCGGAGACGAGCACGGCCGCGTACTTGTAGGTGTAGACGTTGACGCCGAGGGACTCGGCGGCCACCGGGCTCTCACCGCAGGAACGCAGGCGCAGACCGAACGCGGAGCGCCACAGCACGAAGAACGTGCCGACGAACAGCAGCGCGGCGACGATCGTCAGCCAGGAGACGTCGGAGACGAGGCCGTCGAGGATGCCCGCGACGTCGGAGACGAAGAACCAGTGGTGCTTCTCGATCGAGTTCAGCCAGTCGGAGAGGCCGGGGACCGAGAAGTGCCCCATGTTCTCCATGACCGGCGACTGCTTGTCGTTGCCGCCCGCCTGCTGCGCCGCGCTGCCCTCGGCACCGAACCACATCTTGGCCAGGTACTGGGTGAAGCCCAGCGCCAGGATGTTGATGGCCACACCGGAGATGATGTGGTCGACATTGAAGGTGACGGTGGCGATGGCGTGGATGAGACCGCCGAGGGCGCCGCCGACGACGCCCGCCAGGGCGGCCGCCCACGGGCCGTGCTGCCAGCCGATCCAGCCGGCGCTGAAGGTGCCGAGCATCATCATGCCTTCGAGGCCGATGTTGACGATGCCCGCGCGCTCGGCCCACAGACCGCCGAGGCCGGCGAGGCCGATCGGCACGGCGGCGCCGAGGGCGCCGCTCCACTGGCCGGACGAGGTGAGGTCACCGGCGTCCGTGATGATGCGCAGCGCGGACAGCAGCAGCAGCGCGCCCGCGATGATCAGCAGGACGACGGGGTAGGAGAGCTTGCGGCGCCCCTTGGTGTCCTTGTTCTTGCCGCTCAGCCGGTCGGCGAGCGCAGCGGTGAAGGTCGTACTCATGCGGAGGCCTCCGCCTTGTCGCTCTTACGGGCCTGGGCGGCGAGCTCCTCGCCGACCTTGCGCTGCTGGACCTTGAGGCCGTAGCGGCGCACGATCTCGTAGGCGATGACGACGCACAGGACGATGACGCCCTGGATCACGCCGACGATCTCCTGGGCGTAGCCCTCGAACTCCAGCTGGGTGCCGGTGCGCTCCAGGAAGCCCCAGAGCAGGGCCGCCAGGGCCATGCCGATGGGGTTGTTGCGGCCGAGCAGCGCGATGGCGATACCGGTGAAGCCGATGCCGGTGGGGAAGTCGGTGCCGTAGTTGTACGAAACACCGAGCAGGGTCGGCATGCCGACGAGGCCGGCCATGGCGCCGGAGAGCACCATCGCGGTGATCACCATGCGCTTGACGCTGACGCCGCTGGCCTGGGCCGCGGACTCGGAGCGGCCGACGGTGCGCAGGTCGAAGCCGAAGCGCGTGCGGTTGAGGACGAACCAGTAGGCGACGCCCGCGAGGGCCGCGACGACGACGAAGCCGTAGATGGGCTTGGGCGTGGTCGGGATCTCGAAGAAGTGCGCGGAGTCGGGCAGGTAGGGCGTGTGGATCAGGTTGCCCTCCTTCTCCGCGAGCCGCCCGTCCTGCAGGAGGTAACCGATGATCGAGGCGCCGATGGCGTTCAGCATGATGGTGCTGATGACCTCGTTGACGCCGCGGGTGGTCTTGAGCAGACCCGCGATGCCCGCCCAGATGGAGCCGACGATCATCGCGACGATGATCATCACCGGGATCTGGATGATGCCGGGCAGCGCCAGCGCACCACCGACGACGGCGGCGAAGAACGCCGCGATGCGGTACTGGCCGTCGACGCCGATGTTGAACAGGTTCATGCGGAAGCCGATGGCCACCGCCAGCGCCGACAGGTAGTACGGCGTCGCCTTGTTGATGATCCAGACCTGGCTGTCCGCCTTGGAGCCGAAGTCGACCATGACCTCGTAGGCGTGGAACGGGTCCTGGCCGGTGGCGGCGATGATGATCGAGGTGATGGCCAGCGCGGCCACGATCGCCAGAACCGGGGCGGCCAGACCCAGGATCAGCTTGTCCTTGTCGAACTTCTTCACTTCGCGTCACCGCCTTCCTTCTTCTCGGACTTCTTGTCGGCCTTCTTGTCGGACGTCTCGTCCGACGCGGACTCCTCGGTGGAGTCCTCGGGGGCTTCGGCCCCCTCCTGGTGCTCCAGGTGACCGGACGCGGCACCGGTCATGGCCGAGCCCAGCTCCTCCGGCGTGATCGTCGCGGGGTCGGCGTCGGCGACCAGGCGGCCGCGGAACATCACCCGCAGGGTGTCGGAGAGCCCGATCAGCTCGTCCAGGTCGGCGGAGATCAGCAGAACCGCGAGACCCTCGCGGCGCGCCTCGCGGATCTGGTCCCAGATCTGCGCCTGCGCGCCGACGTCCACGCCGCGGGTGGGGTGCGCGGCGATGAGCAGCTTGGGCAGGTGGCTCATCTCACGGCCGACGATCAGCTTCTGCTGGTTGCCGCCGGACAGCGAGGCCGCGGTGACGTCGATGCCGGGCGTGCGCACGTCGTACTCGCGCACGATCCGCTCGGTGTCGGCGCGGGCGGCCTTGATGTCGATGAGGCCCTTCTTGCTGTTGGGCTTCTCGGTGACGTGGCCGAGGATGCGGTTCTCCCACAGCGGCGCCTCGAGCAGCAGGGCGTGGCGGTGGCGGTCCTCGGGGATGTACCCGATGCCGTCCTCGCGGCGCTTGCGCGTCGGGGCGTCGGTGATGTCGGCGCCGTCGAGGGTGACGGTGCCGCCGTCGGGGGTGCGCATGCCCATGATGGCCTCGACGAGCTCGGCCTGGCCGTTGCCCTCCACGCCCGCGAGGCCGAGGACCTCGCCCTTGTGGATGGTGAAGGCGATGCCGTCGAGCACCGCGCGCACGACGCCGTCGGGGTCGGTGGCCGACAGGTGCAGGCCCTCGACGGTGAGCATCGGCACGTCGGTGACCGTGGACTCACGGGTCTCCGGCGAGGGCAGCTCCTCGCCGACCATCAGCTCGGCGAGCTGCTTGGGCGTGGTCTCGCTGGGGATCGCCGTGCCGACGGTGGTGCCGCGGCGGATGACGGTGATGTCGTCGGCGACGGAGAGCACCTCACCGAGCTTGTGCGAGATGAAGATGACCGTCAGGCCCTCGGCCTTGAGCTCGCGCAGGTTGTCGAACAGCGCGTCGACCTCCTGCGGGACCAGGACGGCGGTCGGCTCGTCGAGGATCAGCGTGCGGGCGCCGCGGTAGAGAACCTTGAGGATCTCCACGCGCTGGCGGTCGGCGACGCCGAGGTCCTCCACGAGGACGTCGGGACGGACGCCCAGGCCGTACGCGTCGGAGATCTCCTTGATCTTCGCGCGGGCCTTGTTGCCGATGCCGTACAGCTTCTCGGCGCCGAGGACGACGTTCTCGAGGACCGTGAGGTTGTCGGCGAGCATGAAGTGCTGGTGCACCATGCCGATGCCGCGGGAGATGGCGTCGGCGGGCGTGTGCAGGGTGACCTGCTCGCCGTCGAGCGTGATGGTGCCCTCGTCCGGCTTCTGCATGCCGTAGAGGATCTTCATCAGGGTCGACTTGCCGGCACCGTTCTCGCCGCAGAGGGCGTGGACGGTGCCGCGGCGCACGGTGAGGTGGATGTCGTGGTTGGCCACGACGCCGGGGAACCGCTTAGTGATTCCCGCGAGTTCCACCGCGTGGGCGGTACTGCTGGACTCTTTGGTGGACGCTTTGATGGCGCACTCTCCTCGGAGAAGAAGGGAGCGGGGGCCGGATTGGGCCGTGCGGGGGAACGGAGGGGTCCGGCTGGGCAGGAGGCGACGCTACACGCGTCAATGGAACGCTACGCGCGTAGCGTTGACAGGGGGCACCGCCCAGCGGTAGCTGGGGGAGTATGTGCGGGCCCGGCGGCAAGGAGTTCCCTTGCCGCCGGGCCCGCAGGTCTTACGGGCCGGTCAGCACCGGCCTGTGATCACGGGGCGGTGCGAACCTTGACCTCGCCGTCCGCGATCTTCTTCTTGGCGGCCTCGATCTTTTCCTTGATGTCGTCGATCTGACCACCGGAGGTGGCCAGCGACACGCCGCCGTCCTTGAGCAGGTAGGCGTGCGGGCCCGTGAGCGGCTTGCCGTCCTTGACGCTCTTGATGAGGTCGAAGACCGCCACGTCCACGTTCTTCACCACGGAGGTGAGGATGGAGGCCTTGTACTTGTCCAGACCCGGCTGCTGGTACTGGTCGGAGTCGACGCCGATCGCCCAGGCGCCCTTCTGGCCCGAGATGGCCTCGATCGAGCCGTTGCCGGAGAGGCCGGCCGCGGTGTAGATCACGTCGGCGCCGCGGTCCAGCATGCCCTTGGCCTTCTCCTTGGCGGCCGCCGGGTCGTTGAAGCCCTTGTCGTTGTTGGCGTACAGGTACTCCGAGAACACCTCGACGCTGGAGTCGGTGTCCTTGGCGCCCTGCTCGAAGCCGGCCTGGAACTTCTGGATCAGGGCGTTGTTCACGCCACCGATGAAGCCGACCTTGTGGCTCTTGGACTTCAGGGCCGCGGCGACACCGGCGAGGTAGGAGCCCTCGTGCTCACCGAAGGTGATGCTGTCGATGTTGTTGCCCGGGGCGACCGAGTCGACGACCGCGAAGGTGGTCTTCGGGAAGTCCTTGGCGACCTTCTCGATCGACTTGGAGTAGTTGAAGCCCACACCGATGACCGGGTTGTAGCCCGCCTCGGCGAGGGAGTTCAGCCGCTGCTCGCGGTCGGCCTCGGTCTCGCCGTTCTTGGCGGTCATCATCTTGGACTTCACGCCCAGGTCCTTCTCCGCCTTGTCCACACCGCGGGCGGCGGACTCGTTGAAGGAGTGGTCGTCACGGCCGCCGACGTCGAAGGCGAGACCGACGCCCTTGGCGTTGGAGTCGCCCGACTCGGTGGAGGACTCACCACAGGCGGTGAGAGTGAATGCGAGAGCCGCGGTGCTGATGCCCGCGACAGCGATAGTGGATACCCGGCGCACGAGGGGCCCCTTCACTCGAAGCGCCTCCGTTGGCGCTGGTCGCCGGAATCGTAACGCGCGTAGATGCAGATAAAAGGGGTGCCTGCAAGCCGTTATCGATTCGTCGTTAACCAGACTTGACCACATTGCCTACATTCGGTTGCCATCCAGCAGCGCGGCGGCCGTGAACAGCTCCACGCCGACCGCGATGGCCTCCTCGTCGACGTCGAAATCACCGCAATGCAGGTCACGGGGGGTCGTATCCCCCACGGGCCGCACCCCGAGCCGGGCCATCGCACCCGGCACGTGCTCCAGGTACCACGAAAAGTCTTCGCCACCCAGGCTCTGCTCGGTGCCCTCCACCGCGTACCGCCCCCGGCGCGCCGTCATGGCACGTCGCAGCAGTCCGGTGACCTCGGCGTCGTTGACGACGGGCGGCACGCCGCGGATGTAGTTGATCTCCGATTTGGCGCGGTGCAGGGTGGCGATCTCGTCGACCGCGGCGTGCACCAGGTCGGGCGCCTCGCGCCAGGTGTGCAGGTCGAGGCAGCGGACCGTGCCGGAGAGCTCGGCGTGCTGCGGGATCACATTGGGGGCGTGGCCGGTTTCCAGCCGTCCCCAGGTGACCGAGAGCCCCGAGCGGGCGTCGGCGCGCCGGGCGATCAGCGCGGGGACGTCGGTGGCGACCCGGGCGGCGGCCGTCACCAGGTCGGTGGTCAGGTGCGGGCGGGCGGTGTGACCGCCGGGCCCGGCCAGGGTGACCTCCAGCCGGTCGCAAGCGGAGGTGATGGCGCCCGTGCGCAGCCCGATCCTGCCGACCTCGACCTTGGGGTCGCAGTGCAGCGCGAGGATCCGGCCCACCCCGTCCAGCGCCCCGCACTCGATGGCGTCCAGCGCACCGCCGGGCAGCACCTCCTCGGCGGGCTGGAAGATCAGCCGGACGGGGTGGGGCAGCAGCCCCTGCTCGGCCAGGTCCGCCAGGACCAGGCCCGCGCCCAGGACGACGGTGGTGTGGACGTCGTGGCCGCAGGCGTGGGCCATCTTGGGGATCGTCGAGCGGTACGGGACGGTCTTGGTGTCCGGGATGGGCAGCGCGTCGAGGTCCGCGCGCAGGGCGAGCACCGGCCGGCCGGCGGTGGCGTACGAGGCGCCGTCCCGGCCGATGTCACAGATGAGCCCCGTGCCACCGGTGAGCGTGCGCGGTCTGAGCCCTGCCTTCTCGAGCCTCGCCCGAACCGCCGCGGTGGTGCGGAACTCGCGGTTCCCCAGCTCGGGGTGCATATGCAAGTCCCGCCGGAACGCGATGAGTTCGGCGCTCAGTCCGGAGGGGAGCACGCCGGGCAGATCACCTTCGACGGTTTCGGGGTCGGCTTCGCAGGGCATCAGATGATTCACCCTGCGAAGGTTAGAGCCCCGAATGGGGCAACTGTCCCTCAATCAAGAAAAGTTCAGCCGCATGGATGGGTCTGCCGACGGGTATGACCCGTATTTACGGCGTACCTTCGGCGACACGCGGCGTCGGAACGGGCATCCGGGACAGACGGCGTACGTCGCGGGCGCTGCCGGTGACTCCGGCCAGGAAGCCCTCGGCGCGGGGCGAGGCGTGCTCGGTGAGCCAGGTGGGGTCGATGTCGCAGACGGCGACGCTCACCCCCGTGCCTGCCAGGGCCAGCGGCAGGGTGTGCACGACGGTGGAGGGGAAGCTGAGGACGGTGCGGCCGATGGGGCCGCGCCGGGCGACCAGCTCCAGGGGCAGCTCGGGCCGGACGATCTCCAGGCCCACCGCGGCGGCTATCCGGCGCAGCTTGTCGGCGCTCTCGCGGCGGTGGGCGAAGTAGCGGGTGGCGCCGTGGGCCCGGGCGAGGGCGGCGACGGCGTCGAGGTAGCGCTCAGGGTCGACCACGCCGGTCTCGACCAGGGAGGTGCCTACGAGGTCGGTGCCACGGGTGAGGCGGGGCGGGCCGTATGTGGCGCGGGTCCAGGCGAAGTCGTTGGCCGTGACCGTCACTCCGGGTGGCGGTTCGACGGGCATCGAGGTGAAGACCTCTACCGAACGGCGGTTGTTCGGGGTGAGTTTCCGGCGCGCCGATGCAGCCACCGGCGCGAAGATGACTCCGCGCGCCCCCAGGGCGGAGCGCCGGTGCCATCGTACGAGGCGTTCCCCCCGGGCGAGTTGGGAGACGAACTCCATGGTCGCCGTGCCGTCGTCCACCACGACCAGCTCCCGGGCGCGGGTGAGGGTCAGCAGCAGCTGGACGTAGCGCGAGAAGGGGTCGCCGATGACGACGAGGCGGGCCCGGCGCAGCGGCCCGGCCAGCGAGCCGACGGTGCCGAAGGGCGCGCCGGGGCCGCCCCGGGCCTCCTCCCAGCGCACCCGGTGGCCCTGGTCGCGGGCCAGTTCGGCCATCCGGCGCAGCTGGCCGCGGGTCATCGGGTCGTGCGGGGCCAGGACGACGACGAGAAGGTCGCCGGCGAGCGGGGTGATGTCCCGGTGGTCCGGCTGGCGCGGCACTCCGTCGCACAGCGCAGGCGGTTCGGCGCGCGGGGCGGGCGTGCCGCAGTCGCGCCGGGCCGTGCGGTACGCCCATTCGAGGACGTTCAGCAGCTGCACCGGGCTCTCGACGAAGGCCAGGGTGGGGGCCGCCGCCCCGGGGGGTGGGCCGGGGGACGGCCCCTGGGGTGAGGTCACCGGGGAGCCGCCCGTCAGACCGCGACGGGTTCGCGGTCGCCCGCCTCGGCGACGACGCCGGGCACGCGGCGCAGTTTGCGCATGGGGCCCAGCTCGCTGTCGTACACCCGCTTGACGCCGTCGCCCAGCGACTCCTCGACGACGCGGATGTCGCGCACGAGCCGCTGCAGGCCGCCCGGTTCGACGGAGGCGGCCTGGTCGGAGCCCCACATGGCGCGGTCGAGGGTGATGTGCCGCTCGACGAAGGCGGCGCCGAGGGCGACGGCGGCGAGGGTGGTCTGCAGGCCGGTCTCGTGGCCGGAGTAGCCGATGGGGACGTTGGGGTACTCGGCCATGAGGGTGTTGACGACCCGCAGGTTGAGCTCGGCGGCGCGGGCCGGGTAGGTCGAGGTGGCGTGGCAGAGCACGATGTTCTCGCTGCCGAGGACCTCGACGGCGTGCCGGATCTGCTTGGGGGTGGACATCCCGGTCGACAGGACGACCGTGCGGCCGGTGGCACGCAGGGTGCGCAGCAGTTCGTCGTCGGTGAGGGAGGCGGAGGCGACCTTGTGGGCCGGGACGTCGAACCCCTCCAGGAAGGCGACGGACTCGGTGTCCCACGGGGAGGCGAACCAGTCGATGCCGCGCGCCCGGCAGTGCTCGTCGATGGCGCGGTAGTCGTCCTCGCCGAACTCGACGCGGTGGCGGTAGTCGATGTACGTCATCCGGCCCCACGGCGTGTCGCGCTCGAGGTCCCACTGGTCACGCGGGGTGCAGACCTCCGGGGTGCGCTTCTGGAACTTCACGGCGTCGCAGCCGGCGTCGGCGGCGGCGTCGATGAGAGCGAAGGCGTTGGCGAGGTCGCCGTTGTGGTTGATGCCGATTTCACCGGTGACGTAGACGGGGTGGCCGGGGCCCACGGGGCGGTTGCCGAGGACGCGAGTGCGGGTGCCGATGCCGGTGTGCGGGGCGGTGCTGGCGGGACTCATGCGAGGCGGTTCCTTAGGTGGAGGGGACTGTCAGAGGGCGGAGAGCGAGGGGCCGAGGAGCCAGGTGGCGATCTCGCGGACGGCGCCGCTGCCGCCGGGTGAGGCGGTCACGGCGCGGGCGGCGCCGCGTACGGAGCCATGGGCGTCGGCGACGGCCACGGGCCAGCCGACGAGGCCGAAGCAGGGCAGGTCGTTGACGTCGTTGCCGGCGTAGAGCACCCGCTCGGGGGCGATGCCGCGCTCCTCGCACCACCGCTTGAGGGCGATGTCCTTGCGGTCGATGCCGTGGATGACGGGCACGCTCAGCTTGCGGCCGCGCGCGGCGACGACGGGGTTGGTCTCGGTGGACAGGATCAGCAGCTCCAGCCCCGCCCGGCGCAGCGCGGCGACGCCGAGCCCGTCGCCGCGGTGGACGGCGACGAACTCGCGCCCGTCGGCGTCGATGAGCACGCGGTCGTCGGTCTGGGTGCCGTCGAAGTCGAGGACGACGGCGTCGACGTCCTCACGGGTGGGCAGGGTGCCGCCGTCGGTGTCGAGCAGCGGCGCCAGCGCCCGGGCCCGGTCGAGGTCGTGCGGCTCGTCGATCTCCAGCACGCGGGCGGCCTCGGTCCGTACGAGCTCGGTCCGCCCGAAGAACCGGTGCCGTGCGGCCCGGAATCCGTCGGCGCGCATGGCGTAGGCGGCACCGGTCTCGAGAAGATCCTGAGGCCGGTCCTGCCGACGGGGACGGTGCGTTTTGTCGTGATTGACGCCGTGCGCCCCGGACCGTTGTGGGCCGTCGTTCCGCAAGGCTGGGGGCACCCCCAGCGGTAGCTGGGGGAGGGGGGGCACGACGGAACCACCGGCGGCAACCACCCCGCCCGAGCCCTCGTTCCGCCACACGAACCCGTGGAACGGCGCCACCGTCAGCGCACTGTCCGCGCCACCCTCGACGACAGCCGAAGCGACACCGTCCACGTCCTCCGTCGTGAGGAACGGACTCGTGCACTGCACCAGCAGGACCGTGCCCACCGTGCGGTCGCACATCGCCTCGTACGCGTCCATGGCATGCAGCACCGCCGCCTCGCTCGTCGCGGTGTCCCCCGCGATCGCCGGCGGGCGGCGGACGACCACCGCGCCCGCGCCGCGCGCCGCCTGGGCGATGGCGGGGTCGTCGGTGGACACGACGACGTCCGTGACCAGGCGCGAGGCCCGGCACTGGTGGACCGCCCGGACGACGAGCGGTACGCCCCCGACGGCGGCGAGGTTCTTGGAGGGCACCCCCTTGGAGCCGCCGCGGGCGGGGATGACGGCCAGGACGGCCGGTGGGGCGGACATGGTGGGCTCCTCGGGGTCCGGTGCGGTCGGGGGCGCCGTCACAGCTCGCCCATCCGGCGGATGACGGGCGCCACGCGCTGCACGCCGTGCCGGTACGCGCCGCGGGCGGCGTCGCGCAGGGCGCTGCGCGTGGCGCGGCGCAGGGCGCTCTCCTCGCGCGCCGGGGCCGCGCGCCCGGGCAGCGGGCCGCCCTGCGGGTCGAAGCCGTGGCGGGCGAGGATCGCGGGCAGATAGCCGGGCGCGGTCCGCGCGGTGTAGTAGGGGGCGAGCGGCGGCAGGGCGCTGCGCGCGGTGAGGTCCGCGATGCGCTCGCGGGCAGCGTCGAAAGCGTGCTCGTACGTGCCGTCCGCCGCGACGCCCTGGCGCGCCGTCCACCGGGGGTCGGGTTCGGGCAGGTGGCCGGCGTCGAGCTCGTCCCAGGAGGCGAGGCAGCCGGAGCCGAGGAAGTGGTGGTTGCCCAGGGGCTCGCGGATGCCGAGGTCGGTGAGGACGGCCGTGGGCACGGCGCGGTGGAGGGATTCGAGGGCGGCCGTGGAGCTGACGGTCACCAGGAGGTCGGTGCGGTCGAGCACGTCGCCCATGTGGCCGTAGATCAGGCGGCAGTTGGGCGGGAGGCCGCCGGGGACCTTGGCCGCCAGCTTCTGGTAGGGGTGTTCCTCGATGTGGGTGGTGTGTTCCCCGGGTCTGCTGCGCAGTTTAAAAAGGACGACACGGTCCTGGTGCAGACGGGCGTGACGGGCGGCGCGTTCGAGGAGGTAGGTCCGGTCGGCGCGGCCCTCCGGGACGGAGGGCTGGGCGGCGAACACCACGGTGTACGGGCGGTCTTGGGCGGCTCCGGCGTAGCGCTCGCCGCCCAGGAACGGCAGTGCGCATTCGGTGACGCTGTCGTCCGGGGCGCCGGTGCCCGCGTAGACGGCGCGGAAACGCTCGGCGTCGTGGCGGGAGTTGGCGAGGACCACGTCCGCGCCGTGCCGCAGCAGCAGGCCGTCCGCCAACTTCTCGTAGACGACGCCGACATAGCCGGTGACGACCACCGGCCGGGCGGGCGCGGCCGCCCAGGCGTGGCCCAGTCCGTGCAGCATCGCCTGGACCGCGCCGCCGACGCAGGCCAGTACGACGACGTCGTACCGCTCCCGCCCGGCCGCGGCGACGAACTCCGCGCCGGTGACCTCGCGCAGCGCGTCCGCGCGGACGCCGACCTCGGCGAGCTGGCGGACCGTGGGGGTCGCGCGCCCGCGCAGGAGGTAGCCGTCGAGGGGGCCGCCGGGGGCGAGCCGGTGCGCGGTGAGCGCCCCCCATTTCCACCGGGTGTCGGAGTCCGCGAGCACGGCGACCCGCGGTGGGGGCGACGGGCATTCAGCACGTGATGGCACGTCGCCGACGATAGAAATCCATTCCGTTTCGTTGCCCAACGGGACTTCAACAGCCGGTAAACAGCACACCGACGGTCGGCGAAGCGGTTGACGCGCAAAGGTGGTTCATCGATCCGCCGTGCTTCGTTCACCTCTCCTTATGGCCTGCGTCAGAACGAATGCCGGGGCGCCACATAGCGTCACGCGCGTGGTCAAGCTCTCCGTCATCGTGCCGTTCTTCAACGTGCAGACATACGCCCCCGACACACTGAGAAGTCTGGGTGCGAACGCACGTGAGGACTTCGAATTCATTCTCGTCGACGACTGCTCGACGGACGGCACGCCCGCCCTCCTGGAGCGCGCCGGCCGCGAGGTGCCGGGGGCGGTGGTGGTCCGCCACGGGACGAACGAGGGGCTGGCCACCGCCCGCAACACGGGCCTGGACGCGGCGCGCGGGCAGTTCGTCACCTTCCTCGACGGCGACGACTGGCTCGCGCCCGGGTACCTCGCCCGGCTGCTGGCGGTGATCGAGGAGCTGGGCGTGGACTTCGTCCGTACCGACCACGTCCAGTGCGTGGGCCGCACCCGCACGATCCACCGGGTGCCGATCGGCCGGCGCGGCGTGGCGCTGCGGCCGCGCGAGGCCATACTGCCCGCCGGGCGTTCCACGTCCGTGGACTATCCGTACGCGTGGGCGGGCATCTACCACCGCCGGCTGCTGGACGCGGGGCTGCTGCACTTCCGGCACGGGCTGCGGACCGCCGAGGACCGGCCGTGGATCTGGCGGCTGCACCGCGAGGCGGATTCCTTCGCCGTCGCCGGATTGCTCGGCGTCTTTTACCGGCGCGGGGTGGCGACGTCACTCACTCAAATCGGTGACGTACGGCAGCTGGATTTCATTCGCGCGTTCGACCAGGTAATCGAGGAAACGGTGCGGGACGTGGATGCGGAGAAACTCCTGCCAAAGGCGGTCCGTACGTATTGCGCGATTATGGCGCACCATTTGGGCTCCATCGAGAGATTCGAACCCGCGGTCGCCAGAACATTGCGTTGGATGTGTGCGGCGGCCATGAAGAGGCTGCCGCAGGATCTTCTCAAGGACGCCCTGAATTCCATGGACGCGGACCGGGCCGCCCGGTTGCGCAGGCTGCGCCGCCGGCCGGTGGCGTCCGTACCGGCGCAGGTGAGCGCCCGATGACCGCACGCCGCCGCACCCAGCTCCTGCTCGCCTCGACGCTCTACGGGGCCGCCACGCTCGCCGCCGCGCTCGACGCGGGGCTCCTGGGGCAGGCCGACCGCAGGCTGCTGCTCGTCGCCAACACCGCTGCGGTCCCGGAGACCACACCCGCCTTCGACGAGGCGCCCGGCTTCGAGCGGTTGCGCACCCGCTTCGACGGGGTGCTGTCGTGGAACGAGACGATCCGCCCCTTCCATCCCACCGCCTGGTCCCCGCGCCCGGACGACGTCCCGCTGTGGGAGCGCCACCTGCGGCTGCTGTGGGGGCTCGGCGAGGACGAGGTGACGATCGCCTTGGAGTCCATCCAGGTCAACCCCGCCCTCGCCCTGGTCCAGCTCTTCCCCGACGCGCCGCTGGAGGTCTACGCCGACGGGCTGATGAGCTACGGGCCCACGCGCAGCAAGCTCGACCCGCTGATCGGCACGCGCGTGGCCCGCCTCCTGCACCTCGACCTGGTGCCCGGCCTGGAGCCGTTGCTGCTGCGGGAGTTCGGGGTCGAGCCGCACGTCGTGCCGGGCGAGGTCTTCACCAAGGTGCTGGCCGAGCTCGCCGACGCGGCCGACGGCAGCCTGCCGCGGGCGCCGGAGGGGGCGGCGCTGCTGCTGGGCCAGTACCTGTCGGCGCTGGACATCCTCTCGCCCGAGGAGGAGGAGCGGCTGCACGTGCGGATGCTGCGCGGCGCGGTCGGGCGCGGCCACCGCGACGTGGTCTTCAAGCCGCATCCCTCGGCGCCGGCCCGCTGGTCGCGGATGCTGGAGGAGGAGGCGGCCCGGCTCGGCGCGGCGCTGACGGTTCTGGACGCGCCCGTACTGGCGGAGGTCGTCTACCAGCGGCTGCGGCCCGCGCTCGTCGTCGCCTGCTTCTCCACCGCCCTGCTGACCGCGAACACCTTCTACGGGCTGCCCGTCGCCCGGTGCGGGACCGATCTGCTGCTGGAGCGGCTCACGCCGTACCAGAACAGCAATCGCGTGCCGGTGACCATCGTCGACGCGCTGCTGCCCGATCTCGACGACCCGGTGCGCCCGTGCGGCGACCCGGAGCGGTTGGGCGGGCTGCTCGCGGCCGTCGGCTTCGCGATGCAGCCGCAGGTCAACCCGGGGCTGCGGCCGGCCGCCGAGCGCTATCTGGCCGCGCACCTCGACGCCCGTACCCGGCGCTACTTCAAGCGGCGCCGCCTGACCTCGCTGGCGCTGCCCGGCGCGGTCCCGTCCCAGCTGGCCTTCCTGCCGCGCAGCCCGGCCGTGCGCACGGTGGCCCGCCGGGCGCGGGCGCTGCGCAGAAGGCTGGTGGGCAGGAAGACGCGGAAAACGGTGACCACCGCATGAGCGCGACGACCCCGGTCCTGCCCGGCACCCGCACCCGCCCGCCGGCGGGGAAGGCGGGCAGGAGCGGGCCGTCCGGGCGGCTGCGGGCCCTGGACGGGCTGCGGCTGATCGCCGCGCTGATGGTGGCGGCGTACCACTACGGCGGGCGGGACGGTGACGTGAGCCGGGCGTGGGGCGCCTCGCCGCGGCACGAGTTCCCGCACTTGTCGGCGGCCTTCGCCTACGGCTGTCTGGGGGTGCAGATCTTCTTCGTCATCAGCGGCTTCGTGATCTGCATGAGCGGCTGGGGCCGCCCCCTGCGCTCGTTCTTCGCCTCGCGTGCGGCCCGCCTCTACCCCGCGTACTGGGCGGCGATCGTGCTGGTCACGCTGGTCTTCGCGCTGCCGTGGGTGACGTACCGGCCGGTGTCGGCCAGCGACGCGCTGGTGAACCTGACCATGCTGCAGCAGCCGGCCGGGGCCGAGCGGGTGCTGGGGGTGTGCTGGACGCTGTGGGCGGAGGTGCGCTTCTACGCGCTGTTCGCGCTGTTCGTGGTGCTGCCGGGGGCGACGCGGCGGCGGGTGGTGCTGTTCTGCGCGGTGTGGACGCTGATGACGGTGGTCACGACGGCGTCCCATGTGGAGTTCCTGCGGGTGGTGTTCATGCCGGAGTACGCGTCGTTCTTCATCGGCGGCATCGGCCTGTACCTGATCCACCGCTTCGGCCACGACGCCCTGTCCTGGGGCATCGTGGCGGTGAGCTTCCTGCTGGGCCAGCACTACGCGGTGAGGGGGCTGTGGCACCCGCCGAACCCCCACTACTTCTCCTACCGCTCCCCCTACGTCATCATCGCCGTCCTGGCCCTGGGCTACGCGGCCGTCGCGGCGGTGGCGCTGGGCCGGACGGGCTGGGCGAACTGGCGGTGGCTGCCGTTCGCGGGCGCGCTGACGTACCCCTTCTACCTCGTGCACGAACACCTGGGGTGGGTCGTGATCAGCGCCCTGCACCGGGGGCTGGGCGTCCCCTCGTACGCGGCGTTCGCCCTGACGGTGCTGGTGATGCTGGTACTGGCCTGGGCGCTCCACCGCTGGGTGGAGCGCCGCCTCACGCCCGTGCTGCGCAGGTCATTGGGGGGCGGTGACGCCATGTCCGCCGGCGCCCGGGGCCGGGGCGCGGCGGGAGGGCTTCATTAGCGTCACGTCGATGCCGGCGACGATCGCGGCCAGGCTCTCCTCGAAGCCCTTGTCGAGGTCGCCGAAGAACTCCCGGCCGGCCTCACCCGCCAGGGGGTAGCCCGCCATGCGCAGGGCGCGGCCTTCCAGGTCGTACGCGGGGTCGCGGCTGCCGCCCGGCAGCGGGTAGATGGACTGCTCCTCGATGACGTAACCGACCGCGAAGGTGTGGGCGGTGAACCAGGCACGGGCCCCGCCGCGTACGGAGGCGCCCTCGCCCGTCCACACCTCCAGGAACCGCTCCAGCGGTATCGCGTGGTGGTTCTCGGTGAACCGCGTGCCGCTGAAGACCTTCGCGCCGTCGCGGTAGCCGAGCAGGGTGCGGCGCGTGACGCGGGTGGCCGCGGTCAGGTGCTCCTGCCACGTGGCGGCCTCGATGCCCTCCAGCGGCTCGAGCATGCGCCGCATCATCTCGGTGGCCATCTCGTCGAGCAGTTCCTGCTTGTTCTTGAAGTGCCAGTACAGGGCGGGCGCCTGCACGTCGAGCTCGTTGGCGATCCGCCGCAGGGCCAGCCCTTCGAGGCCCACGTCGTTCAGCACCCGCAGCGCCGTGTCGGCCACGCGTGAGCGGTCCAGTCTCTTCGGTCGAGTTCCCACCTTGACAGCTTAACGGTGTTCAGGCCACGCTGGGTAGCGTGAACTTAACGTCGTTAAGGGGGCTTGCATGAGCATTGACACGTGCACCAGCACATCCACCGGCACCGAGGTGCTGATCGTGGGGTCCGGCCCGACCGGGCTCGTCCTGGCCATCGACCTCGCCCGGCGCGGCATCCGCCACCGCGTCGTGGACCGCGCGCCCCGCGGCTTCCCCGGCTCGCGCGGCACGGGCCTGCAGCCGCGCACGCTGGAGGTCTTCGAGGATCTGGGCGTCCTGCCCGCGTTCCTGGCGGCCGGCGGCCCCTGCCCGCCGATGATGAACTGGGACGGCCCCCGGCAGCTCGGCGAGTGGGAGCTGGTCGAGCGCGCCGCCCCCACGCCCGCCGCGCCGTACGGCGAGGTGCTGATGCTGCCCCAGTGGCGCACGGTCGAGATCCTGGGCGCCCGCCTGGCCGAGCTCGGCGGCCACGTCGACTTCGACACCGAGCTGACGGACTTCAGCCAGGACGCCGACGGCGTCACGGCCACGCTCACGCACGCCGACGGCGAGCGCGAGACCGTGCGGGTGGACTATCTGGTCGGCGCCGACGGCGGTCGCAGCACCGTGCGCAAGGCGCTGGGCGTCGACTTCGAGGGCGACTTCGTCGATCCCCGCCCCGTCCTCCTGGCCGACTTCTTCCTCGAGGGGCTGGAGCGCACGCACTGGCACATATGGCCCCAGGCGCCGGGCGGAATGGTGATGATGCGCCCGCTGGAGGGCACCGAGTCCTTCCAGTTCCTCGCCCGGTTCGAGGACACCGGCCACACGCCGGACGCCGAACGGGACGCCACTCCCGAGGCCCTTCAGCGCCTGCTCGAGGAGCGCACGGGCCGCACGGACCTGCGGGTGGGCGAGGTGACGTGGTCCTCGACGTTCCGGGCGCGGGCCGCGATGGCCGGGCGGTTCCGCTCGGACCGGGTCCTCCTCGCCGGGGACGCCGCGCACGTGCACTCCCCCGCCGGCGGCCAGGGCCTCAACACCAGCCTGCAGGACGCCTACAACCTCGGCTGGAAGCTCGACGCGGTGCTGCGGCTGAACGCCCCGGACACCCTGCTCGACACCTATGAGTCCGAGCGGATGGAGGTGGCGGCCGGCGTGCTGGGGCTGAGCACCCGCGTCCACCGCGCCGACCAGGGCGATAACCCGCGGCGCGGCACCGAGACCCACCAGCTCGGCATCGGCTACCCCACCAGCCCGCTGACGCGCGAGCTGCGCCAGGACGTCCCGGAGGGCGCCCTGCGGGCCGGGGACCGGGCGCCGGACGCGCCGTGCAAGGACCCCTCGGGCGCCACGGTCCGGCTCTTCGATGCCTTCCGCGGCCCGCAGTTCACCCTGCTGGCCGTCGGGTACGAGGACGGGCTGCCGGCCTTCGAGGGCGGCCTGGCGCGGACGTACCGCGTCGAGGGTCCGACGCCGGACCTGCGCGACCCCGACGGCCATGCGCGAGCGGCGTACGGGAGCGGGCTGTTCCTGATACGCCCCGACGGGTACGTCGGTCTGGCGACCGACGACCCGTCGGATGTGAGCGCGTATCTGAGGGAGATCACCGGCCAGGGGTGATCCCTCCGGCCGGCCGCCCCCGCCCGCCCGCCCGCCGGGGCTCGCTACAGCACGAGCGAGAGGAGGAGCACGAAGCCGATCCCGACGACCGAGATCACGGTCTCCATGAGCGACCAGGTCTTGATGGTCTGGCCCACGCTCATGCCGAAGTACTCCTTGACCATCCAGAAGCCGGCGTCGTTGACGTGGGAGAAGAACAGCGATCCCGCGCCGACGGCCAGGACGAGCAGGGCCGAGTGCGTCGTGCTCATGTCCGCGGCGAGCGGTGCGACGAGCCCGGCGGCGGAGATGGTGGCCACCGTCGCCGACCCGGTCGCCAGCCGGATGCCGACGGCGATCAGCCAGGCGAGGAGGAGGGCGGAGACGGACCAGTCCTCGGAGATGTCCAGGATCATCCGTCCGACGCCCACGTCGATCAGGGTCTGCTTGAAGCCGCCGCCCGCGCCGACGATGAGCAGGATGCCGGCGATCGGCACGAGCGACTTCTCCACGGTCCCGGCGAGCCGGTCGCGGCCGAAGCCGGCAGCCCGGCCGAGGGTGAACAGCCCCACCAGGACGGCGGCGAGGAGGGCGATCAGCGGGGAGCCGACGACGTCGGTGACGCGCTGGAGGTGGTTCTTCGGGTCGTCCACGACGATGTCGACGAGCGCCTTGGCGAGCATCAGCAGCACGGGCAGCATGACCGTGCCCACGGTGACGCCGAAGCCGGGACGGCGGGCCAGGTCCTCGGAGGGACGCTGCGGGATGAGCTTCTCGGGCGGGGCGATGTCGACCCAGCGGGCGGCGTAGCGGGAGAACAGCGGACCCGCGATCACCGCGGTGGGTATGGCCACGAGCACGCCCAGAGCCAGGGTGACGCCGAGGTCGGCGTGGATGGCGTCGATGGCGGCCAGCGGGCCGGGGTGCGGGGGCACCAGCCCGTGCATCACCGACAGGCCGGCGAGGGCGGGGATGCCGATCCGCATCAGCGAGTGGTGGCCGCGCTTGGCGACCAGCAGCACCACCGGGATCAGCAGCACGATCCCGACCTCGAAGAACAGCGGCAGGCCGATGACGCCGGCGATCAGCACGATCGCCCAGGGCATCGAGCGTGTGCCCGCCCTGGCCAGGATCGTGTCGACGATCTGATCGGCGCCGCCGGAGTCGGCCAGCAGCTTGCCCAGGATCGCGCCGAGCGCGATGAGCACGCCCACCCCCGCCACGGTGGCGCCCAGGCCGCCGGTGAAGCTGGCGATGACCTTGTCGAGCGGCGCGCCTGCCACCGCGCCGAGGACCAGCGAACCGATGGTCAGCGAGAGAAACGCGTGCAGTTTGAAGCGGGTGATGAGGAGGACTATGACGGCGATGCCGATGAGGACGGCGGTGCCCAGCTGTGCGTGACCTGCCGAAGTGATCGGTGCGGTGGGGGCCGCGGCCAGCATCTCGACGCTGAGAGTGCTCACGGGGCTTCCTTGAGAGGGGGGAGGGGGGAGGTGTTCAGAGCCGCCGCAGCGCGGCGACCGCCCGCTCGGCGATGACGGCCGCCTCGGGCGTGACGTCGACGACGACACCCGCCTCGTCGGCCTCGAGCGGTTCGAGGGTGGCGAACTGGGAGTCCAGCAGCCGGGTGGTCATGAAGTGCCCCTTGCGGGCGGCCATGCGGTCGGCGATCAGCTCGCGGTCGCCGGTGAGGTGCAGAAAGACGACCGTGCCGGGTGCGGCGGCGCGCAGCCGGTCGCGGTAGGCGCGCTTGAGCGCGGAGCAGCTGACCACGCCGCCCGCCCCCGCCTCCGCCTCCGCCCGGCCGCGGGCCCAGTCGCCGATGGCGTCGAGCCAGGGGGCGCGGTCGGCGTCGTCCAGGGGGGTGCCCGCCGACATCTTGGCGATGTTGGCGGGCGGGTGGAAGTCGTCGCCCTCGGCGTACGGAACGCCGAGCGCCTGCGCGACCAGGGGCCCGACCGTGGTCTTGCCCGTTCCGGCCACGCCCATGACCACGACGATGTGGGTGTTCATGGCGGTAACTGAAACCGATGAGGTACGACGTATTCAAGCCTCGTGATTAAAACGTCATACTTATTCGCGCGCACCGCTCTTCCAGGCCCCCGTAGGCTGACCCCATGGACAGAGCACAGGGCCAGCACGAGCGCGTGCTCGACTCCCTCGGGCCGGCGATCACCGGGGGCGATTACCCGCCGGGCAGCGTGCTGCGCACCGACGAGCTCGAGGAGCGCTTCGACGTCTCGCGCACGGTCGTCCGCGAGGTGATCCGCGTCCTGGAGTCCATGCACCTGGTCACCTCCCGGCGCCGCGTCGGCGTGACCGTGCTCCCGGCCGACGAGTGGAACGTCTACGACCCCCGCGTCATCCGCTGGCGTCTGGCCGGCCCCGACCGGCCGCGCCAGCTGCGCTCCCTGACGGTGCTGCGCTCGGCGATCGAACCCGTCGCGGCCGGCCTCGCCGCCCGCCTCGCCACGCCCGAGCAGTGCGCCGAACTGACCGAGCACGCCCTGGGCATGGTGGCCACCTCGCGCGGCCAGCAGCTGGAGCGCTATCTGGTCCACGACATCGCCTTCCACCGGGTGATCCTGCGGGCCTCGGGCAATGAGATGTTCGCGCGGCTGGGCGATGTCGTCGCGGAGGTCCTCACGGGCCGCACCCATCACCAGGTGATGTTCACCGACCCCGACCCGGCCGCGGTGACCCTGCACGTGCGCGTCGCCGAGGCCGTACGGGAGCGGGACGCGGCCCGGGCGGAGGCGCTGACCAGGGAGATCGCGACGGGGGCGATGGCGGAGCTGGACGTCCTGGTGCCCTGAGGGCTGACGCCCTGAGTCCTGATGCCCCGAGGAGGGGCGCACCGGCGCTCACTTCGCCGGATCCCCCGGTGGCGGCCGCAGTTCGTACCACCGCCGGTCCGCCTCCAGCTGGGCGGCCAGCGAGATCAGCAGCGGCTCGCTGTTCGACGGTCCCAGCAGTTGTGCGCCCATCGGCAGCCCGGCCTCGGTGAGGCCGGAGGGCACGCTCAGGGCGGGCCAGCCCAGGACGTTCCAGGGCCAGGCGTACGGACAGGCCGCGATCATGCGGGAGTTGGTCTCGCGGCCGCCGAGGCCGGCCAGGTCGCCGGTGCGCAGCGGCGGTACGGCCGTGGTGGGCGTCAGTACGGCGTCGAAGCGCCAGAACATCTCCCCGATCCTGCGTCGCAGCGGTGCCTCCGCGGCCCGTGCCGCGCGCAGCACCCCGCCGCCGAGCAGCAGCCCGCCGCGTACGTTCGCGTGCGTGCGGGGGTCGAGCGCCGCGCGGTCGGGCACACGGGCGGACCAGTCGCGCACCCCGGCCATCGAGCGGGGCACGAAGGCGAAGCCGATCGGTCCGTAGCGCGGGTCCTCCTCCACGACTTCGTGCCCGAGCACCTCCAGCCGTTCGGCGATGCGCAGCGTCGCGGCCCGGACGGCCGGGTCCAGCCAGTGCCGGACGGCGGCGAAGGCAGGCCGCAGCGACAGCGCGATCCGCAGCCGGCGCCGCGGCCCGTGCCCGGCGGCGGCGAGGATGTCGACGGCCGGCGGCCGGTGCAGGTCACCCTCGTGCGAGCCGCTCGCCGCGCTCAGCAGCAGCGCGGCGTCGCCGACCGTGCGGGCGAACGGCCCGTCGGCGGTGATGCCCCGGAACGACTCCCGCTGCGGCCACGTCGAGATCCGCCCCCGCTGGGGTTTGATGCCGACCAGGTGCGTCCAGGCGGCGGGTATCCGGATCGAGCCCGCGCCGTCCGAGCCCAGCGCGGCCGGTACGAGCCCGGCGGCGACGGCCGCGGCGGAGCCTCCGGAGGAGCCGCCGGGGGTGTGGCGCAGGCTCCAGGGGTTGCGCGTCACGCCGAAGGCGGGCCCGTCGGTGACGGGCCACTGGCCCAGTTCGGGCGTGTTGGTCTTGCCGACGATCACCGCGCCGGCGGCCCGTAAGCGGCGCACGGCCTCGCTGTCGTCCTTCTTCGCCGGGAAGTCGCCGGGGCAGCCGAAGGCGGTCGGCTCGCCGGCGACGTCCATGTCGTCCTTGACGGCGACGGGCACACCCAGCAGCGGTGTGCGCTCGCCCGCCGCGAGCCGCCGGTCGGCGGTCTCCGCCTCGCGCAGCGCCGCTTCCGCGCGGACCCGCCGGAACGCGTTGAGTGTCGGCTGCGTCGCCTCGATGCGCCGCAGCGACCGCTCCACCAGCTCCCGCGAGGAGACCTGGCGCCCGGCCAGGGCCCGTACCTGCTCCTGGAGCCCCTCGTGTTCCTCGCCGCTGAAACCGGTCACACCGATCCCCCTTCCCCCACTCGAACACACGTTAACGGCACAGGAGTTGCAGGACCACCAGGCCTCACGGGGCGACGGTGTCGCCCAGGAAGAGCGGGAGGCAGGGTTCCAGGCCGTGGATCTCGACGGGGACGGCGCGGTGCGCCTGCCATGCCTCGCGGTCGAGGCGCAGGCGCCGGAAGGTGCGGGCCCGGCCGCGCACGGAGGCGACGAGCAGGCCGTCGGGGCGGTAGCCGAGCCTGCGGGAGACGCCGAGGGAGCGGGGGTTGTCCGGCATGGCGGCCGACGTCATGAACCGGGCGCCCAGGCCCTCGAACGCCAGGTGGGCGACCGCCGCCCGCATCTCGGTGCCGATGCCGCGGCCCTGGTGGGCCAGGCCCAGCCATGAGCCGGTCTCGATCTCCCGGGTCACCGCGTAGTCGACGGCGGTGAGGTCCTGCCGGCCGACCGGCTCGCCGTCGCAGAGGACGGCCAGGCTCAGCGTCCACTTCTCCGGGCGCCAGTCGGCGACGGTGCCGAGCAGGTGCTGGAACGTCGCCCGGCCGCGCTCGACGGCAGTGCCGTCGGTCCAGGGGATCAGGAAGGGCATCTCGCCCGGTTCGTGCACACCGTCCGCCCCCACGGCCGAGAGGCCGTCGAGCAGGGGCAGGTCGGGCAGTCTCAGTTCGAGTCGAGGCGTGGTGATGCGCAGCCCGTACAGGGGCCAGTAGTGGATTCCCATGACGAAAGCCTGCCGGTGGGCGGCCTGTTGACGCGAACCGATTTACGACGGCCACCTCCGCCCTCGTTCACTCCTTCGGGTGGATAAACACCCCCAGTGGGCGTAGTCCGGGATGCTCTGGGCATTTGCGCATCACAGTGCAGATTCCGCACTGGATCAGGGGCGGGAAGGGGTCTCCTCATGGACCAGCACGAGCTGTACGAACCGCCGGCGATGGCGGAAGTCGGCGACTTCGCCGAGCTGACGCGCGGCGAAGCCCTCGGGGCGTTCTATGAAGGCGGGTTCCCGCCCTACGAGTGGTACCTCGGCCCCGCCTGAGGCCGCCGGTTCATGACGGTTGACGTGTGGTTCGCGGTCCTCCCGGACGGCGAAGCGGGCGCAGCCGCGGCGCGGCTGCTGCGGCCCCGGGCGACCGAGGTCGTCGCCCATCCTTCCGGCCGGCCCTGGCTGCTCGGCAGCTGGCCGGAAGGACACGTGACGGTGGGAGTCGCGGGGCCGCAGCAGCTGGCGGTGATCGGGCGCTGCCCGGTCACCGCCGGCGCGCTGTCGGCGCGCGCGGGCCACCTGCGGGACGTCGCGGACGTGGAGCGGGCGGCCCGGGGCCTGACCGGCAGCTTCCACCTCCTCGCCTCGGTCGGCGGGCGGGTCCGCGTCCGGGGCAGCGCCTCCGGGGTGCGGCGGATCTTCCACGCACGCGTCGGCGGTGCGACGGTGGCCGCCGACCGGGCGGACCGGCTCGCCGCGGCGACCGGAGCGGCCGTGGACGAGCGGATCCTGGCTCTTCATCTGCTGGCCTCGCCTCCTCCGTATCCGCTGGACGACCACTGCCTGTGGCAGGGCGTGCAGGGGCTGCGGCCCCATGACTGCCTGCTGCTCGAGGCGGACGGACGGGCCCGCGCACAGCGCTGGTGGAGCCCTCCGGAGCCGGAGCTCCCGGCGGTGCGGGGGGCACCCGCGGTGCGCGATGCGCTGGCCGCCGCGGTGGACGCGTGCACGGCCCGGGGCGGCACGGTCAGCTCGGATCTGTCCGGCGGCATGGACTCCACCAGCCTGTGTTTCCTGGCCGCCCGGGAAGCGGCCCGGGACCGGGCGAAGCTGGTGACGCTGCGCTGGGAGAGCCTCGACCCCGCCAACGACGACACCACCTGGGCCGCACGCGCGGCCGCCGCGCTCCCCGCCGCCGAGCATGTGGCGCCGCCCCGCGACCAGTGGCCCCCGTGGTACAGCGATCCGACGGGCCTCGGCGCCGTCCCCACCGAGGAACCCGGCGCCTGGGTGCGCGACAGCGCCAGGATCGCGGCGACCGCCGAGCTGATGACCGCCCGGGGCTCGCGGCTGCACATGATGGGCGGCGGCGGGGACGAACTGTTCACGGCGTTCCCCCCGCACCTGCACGACTACGTCCGCAGCCGCCCACTGGCGGCGTTCGCCCGCATCCGCCGCCACCGCGACTCCCAGCACTGGCCGTTGTGGCCGGTGCTGCGCCAACTGGCCGACCGCAGCACGTACCGCCAGTGGCTGGCCGCCTGGGCGGAGGGCCTCACCGGCCCCGAACGCCCTCCGGCGGCCGCCGGTCGCCCGGTCCCCTCGACGGCATGGGGCACCGCCCTGCGCATGCCTCCCTGGGCGACCCCGGACGCCGTCCATGCGGTGCAGCGCCTGCTCCGCGAGGCCGCCGACACCGCCGAACCCCTCGCACCCCGGCGCGGCCAGCACACCGCGCTGACGTGCGTACGGACCGGCGCGCGCGGCGTCCGTCAGCTGGGCCAGGTGTTCTCCCGCCTGGGGCTGGACTACGCCGCGCCCTTCCTCGACGACGGCGTGATCGAGGCGGCGCTGGCCGTCCGCGTGGCCGAACGCAGCACGCCGGGCCGGTACAAACCGGTGCTCGCCGCGGCGATGTCCGGCATCGTGCCCGACGCCGTCCTGCGGCGCTCCACCAAGGGCGAGTACAGCGCCGACTTCCACGACGCCCTGCGCCGGAACCGGGCCACGCTGGTCGGGCTGTTCGACGACTCCCGGCTCGCCCGCACCGGACTCATCGACGCCGCGGCCCTCCGTACCAGCCTGCTCGGAGTCCACCCGACCCCGGACGCGCTGCGCCCCCTCGGCCCCACCCTGGGCGGCGAGACCTGGCTGCGCTCACTGAACGTCGCGACCACCGGAGGAGCACCGTGAGTCTCGCCCTGCGCCATGACGTCTGCGCGACGGACACCGAGGACGGCCTGGTGCTCCTCGACGAACTCACCGGCCGCTACTGGCAGCTCAACGGCACCGCCCGCATCGTCCTGCGCTCCCTGCTCGGCGGCGCCACACCGCAGGACGCCGCCCGCCGGCTCCGCGACATGTACCCCCAGCTCACCGCCGAACGCGCCGACAGTGACACGGCCGCGCTCATCGACTCCCTGCGCGCGGCGCGGCTGGTGGTGAGCGCATGAGCCAGCCCATGGTGCCGGCCGCCCGGGAGCCCCTGCCGCTCCACCACCGCCCGCCGGCGCTCCTGGCCACCGCGGCGGCCCGCCTCCTCGTCCTGCTCAAGCCCCGCCGCATCCGCCGCATCCTGACCCTGATCCGCCGCGGCGCCGCCCCCGCCACGACGGAACAGGCCCTCGCCGCCCGCCGCGCGGTCGTCGCGGTGAGCGCACGCTGCGCCGGCGAGGGCTGTCTGCAACGCTCGGTGGCCACGGCCCTGTTGTGCCGGATGCGCGGCGTCTGGCCGGACTGGTGCACGGGGGTGCGCACGTCTCCGTTCCGCGCCCACGCCTGGGTGGAGGTCGACGGCCACCCGGTCGGCGAGCCCCACCGGGCGGGCCACTACCACCGGCTGATGGTGGTCCCGAGCCGACCGCGGCCGGCCCGCGAATAGCCGACGGCGGAAAAACATGCTCGCCCATCGGTCACATTTCCCCGACGCCATCCGTCAGGGCAGTGACAGCAACGGGAAAGCCCGATGGGAGACAACGATGAACGCACGTCCGATCACTGCCGACGTTCCGATGGGTCCGAGGATGACCGAGGACCCGCAGGACCTCCTCCCCGAGCTGGCGGAGGTGTCGGCGGCCCTGTTCAAGGTCACCGGCAACCGCTCGGTCCCGCGGACCACGATCAGCCTGCTGCAGCTGCGGGCCGGCCAGATCGTCGGCAACACGTACCTGACCGTCCTGCACACTGGCTTCCTGCGCAAGGCCGGGGAGTCGGAGGAGCGGATCACGGCGGTGTCGTCCTGGCAGGACGCGCCGTACTTCACCGGCCCCGAGCGTGCCGCGCTCGCCCTGGTGGAGGCCGTGCTCCAGCCCTCCGCCCACGGGGAGAGGGTCTCCGACGAGCTCTACGCCGAGGTGGCCGAGCACTACGACCCCAAGGCGCTCGCCACCCTGATGGCCGCGATCGGCCAGGTCAACTTCTTCATCCCGATCGCCCTCATCGCCAAGCCCGTCCCCGGACGGTCGTTCTCCGAGCCCTGGAACTGACTCCGGCAGCCCTGCGGGGCGCACGGCCCCGTAGTCCGTGAAGAGCCGTACCCCGCACCGGGGGCAGTGGGCCTCTCCCCCGGTGCGGGTCCACCCCACGTTGTGCGCGCAGGGGATCGCCGGGCGCGCCGCCGCGTAGGCCGTTCCAGCCCAGCGCCCGCTCACCGGGGCCTCGCCGGCAGCAGGTGGGCGTCCCGGAAGTGGCTGCGCACGGCGACCATGGCATCCACCGCCGCCGCCCCGACGGCCGCCCTGCGCGCGGCCTCCAGCTCGGCGCACTCCGCACACCCGACCGGCGACCTCGGCGCCGCCCCACGAACCCCGGCCGCCTCCCGCTCCCCCCGCGTCGCAAGCCGCAACGCCTGCGGCGGCACCGCCCACTCCCGCCCGTCGCCGGGCGCTCTGACCTGCACGAGCGGGCCTGGCGCGCCCATGACTTGGGCGAGAGTGGCGGTGCGGGTGTCGATGACGTAGGCGCCTTCGCGGTACGTCGACGTGTCGGGGTGGGGGTGGGGCCTGGGGGTGTCGTGCACGGCTGTCCCTTCGGGGGGCGTTCTTTACGGACGGTGCCCAGATGGTTGCCGTGCGGGGCTAGGCTCCGGAAGGGGGTTCGGCTCTCCAACGCCACTGTCAAGAGCGGGGGTTGCATCATGGACAAGCGTTCGGGCCCGCAGGGCCCGTCCATCGCCAGGGAGGCCTACGGCGAGGAACTGCGGCTGCGGCGCGAAGCCGCGAACCACACGCAGCAGTCGCTCGCCGATGCCGTTGTGTGTTCGCCGTCGCTGATCGCCCACATCGAGGCCGGGCGGCGCAAACCGCGCGTCGAGGACGCGAGGCGGCTGGACAACGAGCTGGGTACGGACGGCTTCTTCGAGCGCTTCCTGCCGACGCTCGACACAGGGCGGTTCGCCACCTACTTCGCGCAGGTCGTGGAACTGGAGGGCCTGGCCAGCTGCATCCAGGAGTACGGAGCGGCCCTGGTGCCGGGCGTGCTGCAGATCGAGCCATATGCACGGGCGATCTTCCGTTCCGGAACCGCCAATATCGCTGCGGCGGATGTTGACAGACGCGTTGTCAAGCGCCTTGAGCGCGCGCGAATCCTTGATGGCAGCGATGGCCCCGTGATGTGGGCGTTGCTGGACGAAGGCGTGCTACGGAGGCTAGTTGGCGGGCCCGCTGTGATGGCTGCCCAACTGCGCCACATCGCCGCACTGGCAAGCAACGGCCGTGTCCCGGTTCACGTGCTTCCCTTCAGTTCTGGCGCACACGCGCTCGCCGAGAGCATGGTGTCCTTGATGAAGTTCGACGAGGCCCCGCCACTGGCGTACGTTGAGGGGCTAAGGACCGGGCACCTGCACGACGATCCGGCGACAGTCGCACAGTGCCAAGCCTCGTACGATCTCGCGCTGGGTGACGCGCTGTCGGCCCAGGCGTCGCTGGACTTGATCACTTCAGTGGCAGAGGAGTACGAACATGCGCTGTGAGCAGCACATATCGCCCGGGTGGCAAAAGTCCAGCTACAGCGGTCACGGCGATGACCAAGGCGGTAGCAGCTGCCTCGAAGTCAACGACACCACCCCCGCCCACATCCACGTCCGCGACTCCAAGTGCCCCCAAGGCCCCGTCTTGACACTCCCCTCGTCAAGCTGGGCCAGCTTCCTCACCGCTCTGCGGTGAACCCCTGACAACACCCCAGGGGGGCTACCCCCCGCCCCCCTAGGTGGATCACCCGATGGTCACGCGCGGCCCACCCAACCACCATGGACCGCATGGCACTTACGAAGCGCAAAGCCCTTCTCCTGACCCTCTCGTCCGCCACCATCGCCGCCACACTCACCGCGCCCGCCGCCGCCCAGGCGGCTCCCGCCGTCCCGGCCCCCCTCGTCTGGAAGGCGTGCGCCACCGGACCCGGCGAATGCGCCGATCTCCGCGTTCCCCTCGACTACCGCAGGCCCTCCGGGCCCCAGGTGACGATCGCCGTCTCGCGGCTGCTCAGTGACCGGCCGCAGGCCCGGCGCGGCACGCTGCTCGTCATACCGGGCGGGCCCGGCGGCTCGGGGAGGGAGAAGCTGGCCAAGGTGGGGGACGAGCTGCGCAAGGAGACGCGGGGGGTGTACGACATCGTCAGTTTCGATCCGCGCGGCGTCGGCGGCAGCACACAGGCCGATTGCAAGCTCGGCGAGGACGATCTCGAAGCGGCGCACCTGCGGCCCTGGCCGGGGCCCGGCGGGGACATCGGGCCCAGCGTCGTCCGGGGCCGCCGCATCGCCGAGGCGTGCACCCGCAACGGCGGGGAGCTGATCCGGTCGTTCTCCACCGCCAACGAGGTGCGGGACATCGACCGGCTGCGCCAGGCCCTCGGCGAGGACAAGCTGTCGGCGTGGGGCACCTCGTACGGCACGTACGTGGGTGCCGTGTACGCGCAGAAGTACCCGGGGCGCACCGACCGCTGGGTGCTCGACAGCAGTGGCGACCCCGATCCCGAGCGCGTCGAGCGCGGCTGGCTGGCGAACATGTCGGGGGCGACGGAGGACCGGTTCCCGGACTTCGCGAAGTGGGCCGCCGACCCCGCACGCGACGGCAAGCACCGGGTCGCCGAGCGGGCCGAGGACGTACGGCCACTGTTCCTGTCGCTGGCCGCCAGGCTCGACAAGGTGCCGGAGAAGGCCGGCGGCAAGCAACTGCTCACCGGGAACCGGCTGCGGCAGGAGCTCCAGCAGGGGCTTTACGCCGACCGTGACTTCGAGCGGCTCGCCGAGCTGATCGTGTCGGCCCGCGACGCCGGGCAGGCGCCCGTGCCCTACGAACCCCCGCACGCGACCTCCACCGAGGCCGCCGTCATGGTCGGCGTCATCTGCAACGACGTGCGCTGGCCCCGCTCACTGCCCGACTACGCGCGCGACGTGGCCGTCGACCGCGTCCGGCATCCGCTGACCGGCGGGATGCCCGTCGGAGTGATGCCGTGCGCGTTCTGGCCGGACGGACCCGCCGACAAGCCCACCCGCATCACCCCGGACGGGCCGTCCAACGTCCTCATGGTGCAGAACCTGCGCGACAACGCCACCCCGTACCGAGGCGCCCTGAAGATGCGCCAGGCGTTCGGCGACCGGGCGCGCATGGTCGCCGTCGACTCCGGAGGCCACGGCGCCTACCTCCGCTCCGGCAACGCCTGCGGCGATCGCGCCGTCACCGCCTTCCTCACCACCGGGGAGCGGCCTGCCCAGGACATGCTGTGCAAATAAGGCAGATAGGTCAGAACAGCTGCTGCTGGCCGTCCATCGGCGGCTCCTCCGGGTCGAACAGCCGCGGTTCCGTGGCCAGCAGCGGCGCCGAGCGGCGCGAGCCGGGGCAGGACACCAGCTCGTACGAGAACGCGGGGCGGCGGCCCGGCGGGTCGTGGCGGGCGTAGCGGCCGCCGACGACGGCGATCTCGCGGGTGCATACGGGGCAGGCGCGGCGGGGTGAGGACATACCTCTCAGTGTCCCTCAGCCCGGGAGGAGGTCAGAACGCCTCCGTCGGTACGTGCGAACCCCACACCTCGCGCAGCGCCCCGCACACCTCGCCGACCGTCGCCCGGGCCCGCAGCGCGTCCTTCATCGGGTAGAGGACGTTGTCCGTGGTGCCCTCGGCCGCCTTCTTCAGGGCGGCCAGCGCCGCCGCCACGGCCCGCCCGTCCCGTTCCGTCCTCAGCCGGACGAGCCGCTCCCGCTGCCGGGCCTCGATCTCCGGGTCGACGCGCAGCGGCTCGTACGGCTCCTCCTCGTCCAGCTGGAAGCGGTTGACGCCGACGACGACCCGCTCGCCGCTCTCCGTCTCCTGGGCGATGCGGTAGGCGTTGCGTTCGATCTCGCTCTTCTGGAAGCCGTGCTCGATGGCGGCCACCGCCCCGCCCAGGTCCTCGACGCGCCGCATCAGCGCCACCGCGGCCTCCTCGACCTCGTCCGTCATCGACTCCACCACGTACGAGCCCGCGAAGGGGTCGACGGTCGCCGTCACGTCCGTCTCGTACGCCAGCACCTGCTGTGTGCGCAGCGCCAGGCGGGCGGCCTTGTCGGTGGGCAGGGCGATGGCCTCGTCGAAGGAGTTGGTGTGCAGCGACTGCGTGCCGCCCAGGACCGCCGCGAGGCCCTGCACCGCGACGCGCACGAGGTTGATCTCCGGTTGCTGGGCGGTGAGCTGGACGCCCGCGGTCTGGGTGTGGAAGCGCAGCATCAGCGACTTGGGGTCGCGCGCGCCGAACTCCTCGCGCATCACCCGCGCCCAGATCCGGCGCGCCGCCCGGAACTTGGCGACCTCCTCAAGCAGCGTCGTGCGGGAGACGAAGAAGAACGACAGCCTCGGCGCGAAGTCGTCCACCTCCATGCCCGCCGCCACGGCCGTGCGTACGTACTCGATGCCGTCGGCCAGGGTGAAGGCGATCTCCTGCACGGGCGAGGCGCCGGCCTCGGCCATGTGGTAGCCGGAGATGGAGATGGTGTTCCAGCGGGGGATCTCGGCGCCGCAGTAGCGGAAGATGTCGGCGGTCAGGCGCAGCGAGGGCTTGGGCGGGAAGATGTACGTCCCGCGTGCGATGTACTCCTTCAGCACGTCGTTCTGGATGGTGCCCGTCAGGCGGTCCGCCAGTACGCCCTGTTCCTCCGCCACCAGCTGGTAGAGCAACAGCAGCAGCGCCGCGGGGGCGTTGATGGTCATGGAGGTGGAGACCTCGCCGAGGGGGATGCCGTCGAAGAGCACCCGCATGTCCTCGACGGAGTCGACGGCGACGCCGACCTTGCCGACCTCGCCGCCGGCGAGGGGGGCGTCGGAGTCGTGGCCCATCTGGGTGGGCAGGTCGAAGGCGACGGACAGGCCGTGCGAGCCGTGGGCGATGAGCCGGCGGTAGCGGGCGTTGGACTCGGCGGCGGTGCCGAAGCCCGCGTACTGGCGCATCGTCCAGGGGCGGCCGGTGTACATCGTGGGGTACACGCCGCGGGTGTAGGGGTAGGCGCCCGGGTCGCCGAGCTTGTCGGCGGGGTCCCAGCCGGTGAGGGCGCCGGGGCCGTAGACGGGCTGGATGGGCAGTCCGGATTCGCTCGACCGGGTCATGGGATGCCTCCCGCTCTCCGTTTCGGAGGGTCCTCATCCGGACTGTAGCGGTGCGGGGCGGCGGGAAGAGGGGCGGCGCGGGCAGGACCGGGGGAAGAGCCCCGCCCGCGCCGATGCGCGGAGCCGACGGTATGGGGGGAACTCCGGCTCCTGCGCAGCCGATGACCAGTCGGCTTCACTACCTACAGCGCCGCGGCGTCCGAAAGTGTCACACCGGGTGTCGGGACCGGCAGCGGAAGGCTCGTGCGGGGGAGGCTGCGGGTGCGCGGCACGGTCGGCGTGCCGCCCGTCGGCGAGCCGCCCGTGGCACCGGCCGTGGCATCGCCGGAGGAGTCGAAGAGGCTGAGGACCTCTTCGCAGTACGTGCGCAGGTCCGCGGCGCCCGGACCGCCGGCGCTGCGCTCGAGGCTGCGCATCTCCTCCTCGCCGACGCCCTTGCCGGTGGCGCCGCGCTTCTTGCCGTTGGTGAGGAACTCCCGGCAGATCTTGGCCGCCCAGGCACGGCTGCCCAGGGCGTCGGCGTCGCTGTTCTTCTCACGCCCCTTGTCGGCCTGGTCGTCGCCGGTGGCGTCGGAGGGGGTCGCCGAGGGGCTGCGGCCCGGTGCGTCCGTCGGGCCGCCGGGGGTGGCGCTGCCGGGCCGGCGGGTGTCGTACGCGTCGGGCTCGGCGCTGTGCCGGCCGCCGCTCGCGCCGGGCGAGGGGGTGACGCGGGGGCCGGGGGCGGCGGGGGCGAGGGTCTCGGTCTCGGCGCCGCCGGCCACGGTCACGCTGGTGGCGGGCGTGGGCTCCTTGGCGCCGCGGCCGAAGGGGACGGGCAGGACGCCCGTGCCGGCGGCGACGGCGACGCCGCCCACCGCGCAGCCGGCCAGGGCCAGGGCGAGGGCAGCGTTGAGGGGGCGGCGGCGCAGGAAGGAGCGGACGACCCCCGAGGGTCCGGCGCGGTGCGCCGCGGACGGCGCGGCACCGGCGGCGCGGGCCTCGCGGAAGGCGGCCAGCGCCGCTTCCTCGCCGGGCAGCGGGCCGTCGGGCAGGGGGGCGGTGAGGGAGCGCAGCGCCGCGTCGAGCCGTTCGGCCGCGAGCCGGGCGGCCTTGCCGGGGCCGTCGTCCGTGCTCGTGCCCGTGTCCGCCACGCATCCGGCGACGACGGATTCGCCGCGCAGCACTCGCTCCACGGCGTCGTCATCCAGCCAGTCGTACCGGTGGTCGTCCGCCATCACATGTCCTTCTGCGTCCGCGCGCGCAATTGCGTCACACCGGCAGAAGCGTTGGCTCCGCCCGTTCCGGTGTGTGACTGGCGCTGTCCGGGGGTGGCGTCGGCGACCTGCCGGCCGCCCCCCGCCGTCACGAGCTCGGCCAGCCGCCGAAGGCCCCGGTGTGCGGCGGTGCGCACGGCGCCGGGGCGCTTGCCCAGCACTCCGGCGGCGCTCTTGGCGTCGAGGCCGACGACCACGCGCAGCACGACGGCCTCGGCCTGGTCCTGCGGGAGCTGGGCGATCAGGGCGAGGGTCTGCCCCGTGCCGAGGGCCTCGAGGGCCTCCCCGGCGGTGTCCGCGTCGGCGGCGCGGCCGGCGAGTTCGCTCTCGTCCCCGCCGATGGCCGGGCGCCGGCCGCGCATCCGTATGTGGTCGAGCGCACGGTTGCGGGCGATCCGGGCCGCCCAGCCGCGGAAGCGGTCGGCGTCGCCGGTGAACCGCTCGAGGTCGCGGGCTATCTGCAGCCACGCCTCCGAGGCCACGTCCTCCGCGTCCGAGTCGCCCACGAGCGTGCGTACGTACCCGAGCAGGCGGGGATGCACGGTCCGGTAGACCGTACGGAATGCCGTTTCGTCCCCGCCCTGTGCCGCGCACACCGCGGCGGTCAGCTCAGCGTCGTCCCCCTGCACGCTCTCATCCTGCACCACGCGCCATACCTGCGGTTCAGTAGCCCTGCGTACCGTTGCCGAAAGGATTCTGCGGACCCGTGCCCGGAGGACCGTACGGAGGCTGTCCGTAGGGCTGCGCGGGAGGCTGCTGGGGCTGCTGCTGCGGCAGCCAGCCGGCGGCCGGAGCCGCCGGGGCGCCGTACGGCATCCCCGCCGCGGGCATCGCGCCCATCGGCATTCCGCCCATGGGCGGCACGGCCTGCGGGCCGGCCAGGGCGCGCTGCTCCTGCATCCGCGTCAGCTGCCGGACGACCAGCAGCGCGAGGAGCGCGGCCACGACGTACAGCAGCAGGGCGAGCGTGCTGATCGAGAGCGCGGTCTTCAGCGTCTCGATGTCGTCGCGCACGGAGTCCAGGCTGGTGTGGCGGGTCTTGAGCTTCCGCTCGGCCACCGAGTACATGAGGTTGCCGACCATGCTGATGCCGCCCGCCACCAGCCAGAGCACCCACCAGGCGTTGAGCAGGCCCTTGGGCGCGCTCTGCGGGCCCGCGGGGGCGCTGGCCCGGTAGATGTCGTTGGCCATCTGCTTGGGGAACCAGAGGTTGACGACCGGCGTGAACCACGAACCGACCGCCCAGCCGCTGCCGAAACGGTGCGTTCCGGGCGCGAAGGCCTCGGCGTTGAGCCGCATCCGGCGGAACCAGATGACCCACAGCACGGCCGTGGCCGCGAGCGTCAGGACGTAGACGAACAGCATCGCGGCGTAGAAGCCGTCCGCGTCGTCCGCCTTGTCCAACGTGGCGGAGGTGACGCCGTCGTGCAGCAGTGCGTCGACGGCCTCGCGCTGCTGGCCGCGCGCGGCTATCAGGAGCAGCAGCACCGCCATCGCCACCGACAGCAGCACCGTCAGCGAGATCCGTACGCCGCGGCGCAGGTCCACGCCGCCGACCGGCATCGCACCGGGCATCGCGCCCGGCGCCGCCGGGTACGGGTACGGCGGCACGGCGGCGGCCATCGGCGCCGCCGGCTGCTGGTACGCCCCGCACGCGGCGCAGCGGCCGTCGTGGCCCACCGCGGCTGCGCGGCAGTGACCGCACGGATACATCTCTCAGACCCCCAGGGTTGTGGCCTGGCCGAGGCCACGGGAAAACGGCTATGAGCGGGAGATACTACGCGGCCCGCGCCCGGGGCCCGGGGTGTGACGAATTTTCGATTCCCGGCGCTGTAGGAAGTGCGTACCCCACCAGGGTTCGCAACGGAACGGCGGCCGGAGCCTCTCCTGTGGGGGGTGGCGGCTCCGGCCGTCCTTCGTTCCGTCACCGCTTTCACCGCCCGGCGAGCCGTCGCTCCACCATGCCGAGCCGGGCCAGCAGGTCCCGGAAGAGGTCCTCCACGAGGGGACCGGGCTCCGCGGCCAGCACCCGGGCCAGTTCCGCAGCGTCCGCCGCGCGTCCGGCCGCCGCCGCCCACGCCGCGCAGTGCGCCGCCGCCACGGGCGGGGCGGGGAAGAGTTCGTCGAGGCCGAGCCCGGTGTCGGCCATGTGGCGGGCCAGTGCCGTGCGGCCCAGACAGGCCGACCAGCAGGGGCCGCCGGGGCGCGCGCCGCCGATGACGGCGCAGTCGCTCTCCATCACGTACGCGGCCAGGGCCGGTGCGTCCGTGGCATCGGCCAGGGCGCGGACCAGGGCGTCCGTGCCGGCCGGGTCGGGCGGGCCGGGTCGCTCCCACAGCCGCCAGCCGCCGGCGAAGGTCCGGGCCGGCACCGGTCGGTCGCGGCTCGTGGCGAGGACGGGGCACTCGGCGAGTGCCCCGTCGCCGGCACGGCCGACGAGTAAGTAGCCCCAGAAGCCCATGAGCGTTCTCCCTCTGTCTGTTTCCGTCCGCGAAAACAAACGGCTCTGGGTCTTACAGCGCGGGGAACTCCTCCTCCGTCACACCGGCACCACGCGGTCTCAGGCGTCTTCGCCCACCGCGTCCTTCACCGAGATCGTCAGATCGTTGGTGACGGTGAAGTACGGCCGCAGCCGGACGTCCCCGCGGTTCGCGGCCGGGAAGGTGTCGATGCCCTTGCGGTCGGCGAAGTCGCCGGCGAGCCGGCCCACCCGCACCAGGGCGGCCCCGGCCGCCGGGCGCACGTACAGGTCCCACAGGTCCTGCTCCTCGCCGACGCGCCGGCTCATCGGCCCGTACGGCAGGGTGCCGGTGCCCCCGTCGGCGGGCGTGCGGACGTCGCCCACCGCACCGTCGGCCCCGCGCAGCCGGGCGATGATCTCGGCGCCCTCGCCCGGGGCGGTCCCGGACAGGGCGAAGGAGACGCTCACCCCGTCGGCCCCCATCCGTACCTCTGTCGCCTCGGCGTGCTCGGGCCGCAGCCAGGTCCGTACGGCGAGGAAGCCGTCGCTCGTCCCGTACGGCACCCACGCCGTGACGCCCTTGGCGCTCGGCTGAAGGGGAAGGTCCAGCAGCGTCTTCTGCTCGACGAGCGCGGCGCGCAGCCGGCGCCGGGAGGAGTCGCCGGAGCGCTCGACGTAGGTGTCCCAGCGCCCTTCGGACATCACGTGCGCGCTCCGCCCGATGCGGGCCTCCACCCACTCCCCAGTCTCCCGGCCGCGCTCCGGCAGCGGCACCCGGACCGTCTCCTTGCCCTTGCTGCCCCGGTGCCGCAGCAGGACGTGCGTGTCGGCGCCGGTCAGCTCGCCGGCCCGGACGCGTACGAGCAGGGAGCCGTCGGCGTCGACCGTGCAGCGGGCCTCCGGATGGGCGGCGCTCTCCTGCGGGCGCGGCGCGGCCGGCTGCTGCTTGCGGCCGCCGCCGAAGAGACCGCGCAGCAGGCCGCCGCCCTTCTTCGGCCGCTCGGCGGTGCAGCCCGGCCGCAGCTCCTCGAAGAGCTCCTCGTAGCGCCGGGCGACGGCGGAGGGTTCGTAGCGGTGTGCGGCCGTCCGGGCGGCCTCGCCCAGCCGGGCCCGCAGGGCGGCGTCCCCGGTCACCTTCAACAGGGCCTCGGCGTAGGCGTCGACGGCGTCGTGCCCATCCGCCTCCGGGCCCAGCGGCACCAGCAGGCCGTCGGTGCCGTCCGTGAGGATCTCGCGGGGGCCGTACGGGCAGTCGGTGGCGACGACCGGCAGGCCGGCGTGCATGGCCTCGACGATGGTCATGCCGAAGGACTCGGCGTCGGAGGCCACGGCCGCGACGGCGCCCTTGGACCACTCGGTCTCGATGGGCGAGCGGGCGCCCATGAGGGTGACGCGCTCGTACAGGCCCAGTTCCTCGATCTGCTTGCGCAGCTTGGCCTTGGCCGGGCCGCGTCCGTAGATGCGCAGGTTCCAGTCCGGGCGCTCTTCGGCGATCTTGCCGAAGGCGGCGATGAGGCGGTCGTAGCGCTTGACGCCGACGAGGCGGCCGGCGGAGACGATCGTCCGGGACGTGCCGTCGGAGGGGGCGGCGGCCGGGGCGGGGACGGCGTTGGGGATGGACAGGATGCGGGCGCCGGCGTCGGGAAGGGCCTCGCGGTAGTGCCCGGCGTCCGCCTCGGAGACGGTGGCGAAGGCGTCGAGCGCGGCGATGGCCGGGTCCATCACGGCGTGCAGCTCCGCGACGTGCGCCTCGTGGGTGAGGTGCTCCTGGCCCAGCCGCAGGTAGGGGCGGTCGGCGCCGTACCGCGCGAGGTAGCCGATGAGCTTGGGCCGGGTGGCGATGACGACGTCCGCGTCGGTCGCGGCGAGGTGGGCGGCGACGCGCTCGTCGGTGAGGGCGGTGGCGGCCATGCGGCCGTTGTCGATGCGCTCGTCCCGGAAGATCTCGCTGGGCCGCTGGTTGAGCGGGGCCCCGTACTCGTCGTGCTCGGTGCCTTCGCGCAGGTCGACGAGGGGCGTCACGCGCACGCGGGGGTCGATGCTCAGCTCGGGCTCGTCCACCGGGCGGTTCACGCTGATGATCCGCACGTCGTGGCGGTCGGCGAGGGCGGAGGCGAGGTTGACGGTGGAGCGGATGGTGCCGCCGATGCCGTAGGCGTTGTGCAGCAGGAATTCGATCTTCATCGGGCCCTCGTTACGGTGCGCGGTGCTTGCGGCGAGGGTACCGGGGGCGCCGCCCCCGGACCCCCGGTCCGGAGCAGAGCGCCCCTCAGCGCCGCACCTGGCCCACCAGGGCCGCGAAATCCGGCCACGTGCGTCGTGGCACCCGTGGGTCCCACAGCCGCTGGGCCACCGCCGCCAGCGGCAGCCGGATCCCCGCCGCCACCTGGTCCGCCGTCTGGGCCTCCGGCCGGTCGCACCACACCGCCAGGCGGCCGCCCGGGATGCGGTCCGGGCCCGTCGGCCCGGTCGGCACGGGCGCCGTGCCGCGCAGCACGGCCGGCGACCACTGCCGGTAGATCCGCTCGCCGGTCGGGTAGACGAACTGGTTCGGCTGGCCGAGCACGTAATAGAGGTATTCGTCGTTCAGGTTGACCAGCGTGCGTCCCTCGTTCAGGTACTCCTGCGGCGGACGGGCGCCGATCTCCTTACCGGTCCAGTACTCGACTTCGATGGATTTGTCGGGCGTGACGACGCCGCCCGTGAAGAAGCCGTCGTTCCACGCCTTGGGCGTCTTGCCGAGGCTGCGCACGACCGCCGCCCGGTCGTTGAGCCAGCCCGTCGCCAGGTCCTGGACCCGGGCCTTGGGCCCGTACTTCTGCCGGGCCGCCTCGGCCAGGCGGGGGTAGGAGGCCTCGGGGTCCTTCGCCATCAGGGCGCGGTACTCATCGGCGCCGAGGTGGAAGTACGGGCCGGGGAAGAGGGCCGCGTACTCGCGGATGAGGTCGTCGACGATGGCGGCGGAGCCGGCGTTGGCGATGTCGACGGCGCCCCGGGCGACCGTCCCGGAGGCGTTGCGGAGCTGCAGGGCGGGGTGGGCGTTCATGACGGCGCCCAGGTGGCCCGGCGAGTCGATCTCGGGGACGACGGTGATGTGCAGGGTCGAGGCGAGGTCGACGATGCGGCGGACCTCGGCCTTGGTCAGGTGCTGCGGGGAGACGATCTCCGGGTGCGAGGTGCTCTCGATGCGGAAGCCCTGGTCGTCGGAGAAGTGCAGGCCGAGCTGGTTGAGCTTGAGGTCGGCCATCTCGCGCAGCCGGGCCTCGATCCAGTCGGCGGGGAAGTGCTTGCGGGCGATGTCGAGGTTGAGCCCGCGCTGCGGGCGGTCGGGCCGGTCGCTCAGCGTGCCCTCGGGGACGCCGCCGGTGCGGACGGCCTGCAGGACGGTGCGGGTGCCGTAGAAGACGCCCGCCTCGTCGGGGGCGGTGACGGTGACCTTGCGGCCCCGCGTCTCCACCCGGTAGGACTCCCGGCCGCCACTCTGACCCGGACGGAGCATCAGCTCGACGTCACCCGAGTGGGCGGGACCGGTGGCGAAGGGGAGCTTCAGGTCGGCGGCGAGCCGGCGGCCCTCGTCGGCCAGCGGACCGTCCGGGGCCACCACGCGGGCGCCGGACGCGGGCCGCCAGCCGGGGCCGCCGGCCGGGGAGAACGAGCGGACGGCCGGGACCGTGCGCGGAAGGGCGCCGGGCACGGGCGGGGGCCCGGGCGCGGCGGTGGTGCCGGCCGGCGAGGTCGGGCGCGCCGACGTTCCGTGGGGGGAGCGCGAGTCGCCGTCGGCCGGGCGGTCGGCCGAACCGTCCCGGGGACAGCCCATGAGGGTCATGGTCGCGAGGAGGGCGAAACTCGCCACGGTCCCCCGGACGGCCGACGCACGCGAGAGCCTGACAGAGCGTCCCATGGAGCAAACCTCCTATGTGGTGCTTTGCGGCGAAGATATTGCTTTTCGTCCGTTGTGCTGCGCCTCGCGCCCCGGACACGCCGGGGCAGATCGGACAACCCGGGCCCTGGTTGCCGAAGGGCCTAGGCCGTACGTGCCTCTTTGATCACACCTGACATACCCCGGGGGACCGAACCGACAGAGCGTCGCTACGATGGCCAGGGCCGGTGGACCGTACCCGGCCGGGCCCGACCGACAGAGAAGCCGGCAGGCCCCAATCCCCGCTCCCGGAGGGTTTTCCGTGCCGGCTGGAACGCTGTACCGCGGCCGGGAAGGCATGTGGTCCTGGGTGGCTCATCGAGTCACCGGCGTCCTCATTTTCTTCTTCCTGTTCGTGCACGTCCTCGACACCGCTCTCGTTCGCGTCTCCCCCGAGGCCTACGACGACGTGGTCGCGACGTACAAGACCCCGATCGTGGCCTGCCTGGAATACGGCCTGGTCGCCGCCATCCTCTTCCACGCGCTCAACGGCCTTCGGGTCATCGCGGTGGACTTCTGGTCCAAGGGCCCGCGCTACCAGAAGCAGATGCTCTGGTCCGTCGTGGGCGTCTGGGCCCTCCTGATGGCGGGGGCGATCTACCCCGTGCTCGGGCATGCCGCACGTGAACTGTTCGGGAGCTGAGGCACCAGATGTCCGCTGAAACCACCCCCGCTGCCGTGAGCGACGTGTCCCTGTACGACGTCGACAACCCGGCCCCGGTCATCGAGGCGCCGCGCAAGCGCACCAAGAAGACCCCGAAGTCCACGCGCACCAACTTCGAGCTGTACGGCTGGCTGTTCATGCGGCTGTCCGGCATCGTGCTGGTCGTCCTGGTCCTCGGCCACCTGCTGATCCAGCTCGTGCTGGACGGCGGCGTCAGCAAGATCGGCTTCGCCTTCGTGGCCGGCCGCTGGGCCTCGCCGTTCTGGCAGGCCTGGGACCTCGTCATGCTGTGGCTCGCGATGCTGCACGGTGCGAACGGCCTCCGCACGGTCATCAACGACTACGCGGAGCGGGACAACACCCGCTTCTGGCTGAAGATGCTGCTGTACACCGCCACGGTGTTCACCGTCCTGCTGGGCACGCTGGTGATCTTCACCTTCGACCCGAACATCCGCTAGAGCCCGGGGCTGACGCGACCATGAAGATCCACAAGTACGACACCGTCATCGTCGGCGCCGGTGGCGCCGGCATGCGTGCGGCCATCGAGGCGACCAAGCGCAGCCGCACCGCGGTGCTCACCAAGCTGTACCCGACCCGCTCCCACACCGGCGCCGCCCAGGGCGGCATGGCCGCCGCCCTCGCGAACGTCGAGGAGGACAACTGGGAGTGGCACACCTTCGACACGATCAAGGGTGGCGACTACCTGGTCGACCAGGACGCCGCCGAGATCCTGGCGAAGGAGGCCATCGACGCGGTCCTCGACCTCGAGAAGATGGGCCTGCCGTTCAACCGCACCCCGGACGGCACCATCGACCAGCGCCGCTTCGGCGGTCACAGCCGTAACCACGGCGAGGCCCCGGTCCGCCGGTCCTGCTACGCCGCGGACCGCACCGGCCACATGATCCTCCAGACGCTGTACCAGAACTGCGTCAAGGAGGGCGTGGAGTTCTTCAACGAGTTCTACGTCCTCGACCAGCTGATCACCGAGGTCGACGGCGTCAAGAAGTCGGCCGGTGTGGTCGCCTACGAGCTGGCCACCGGCGAGATCCACGTCTTCCAGGCGAAGGCCGTCATCTACGCCTCCGGCGGCACCGGCAAGTTCTTCAAGGTGACCTCCAACGCGCACACCCTCACGGGTGACGGCCAGGCGGCCTGCTACCGCCGCGGCCTGCCGCTGGAGGACATGGAGTTCTTCCAGTTCCACCCGACCGGCATCTGGCGCATGGGCATCCTGCTGACGGAGGGCGCCCGCGGTGAGGGCGGCATCCTCCGCAACAAGGACGGCGAGCGCTTCATGGAGAAGTACGCGCCGGTCATGAAGGACCTCGCGTCCCGTGACGTCGTCTCGCGCTCCATCTACACGGAGATCCGCGAGGGCCGTGGCTGCGGTCCCGAGGGCGACCACGTCTACCTCGACCTCACCCACCTGCCGCCGGAGCAGCTGGACGCCAAGCTCCCGGACATCACCGAGTTCGCGCGGACGTACCTGGGCATCGAGCCCTACACGGACCCGATCCCGATCCAGCCCACCGCGCACTACGCCATGGGCGGCATCCCGACCAACGTCGAGGGCGAGGTGCTGGCCGACAACGACACCGTCGTCCCCGGCCTGTACGCCGCCGGCGAGGTCGCCTGCGTGTCGGTCCACGGCGCCAACCGCCTGGGCACCAACTCGCTGCTCGACATCAACGTCTTCGGCCGCCGCGCGGGCATCGCCGCCGCGGAGTACTCCGCGAAGGCCGACTTCGTCGAGCTGCCGGAGGACCCGGCGCAGCTCGTCGCCGACCAGGTCGAGCGGCTGCGCAACTCCACCGGCACCGAGCGGGTCGCGGAGATCCGCAAGGAGCTGCAGGAGACCATGGACGCCAACGTCATGGTCTTCCGCACCGAGCAGACCATCAAGACGGCCGTCGAGAAGATCGCCGAGCTGCGCGAGCGCTACAAGAACGTGTCCGTCCAGGACAAGGGCAAGCGCTTCAACACGGACCTGCTGGAGGCCATCGAGCTGGGCAACCTGCTCGACCTGGCCGAGGTCATGGCCGTGTCCGCGCTGGCGCGCAAGGAGTCGCGCGGTGGTCACTACCGCGAGGACTACCCCAACCGCGACGACGTCAACTTCATGCGCCACACCATGGCGTACCGAGAGGTCGACGCGGACGGCAAGGACTCGATCCGCCTCGACTACAAGCCGGTCGTCCAGACCCGCTACCAGCCGATGGAGCGTAAGTACTGATGGCTACTCCGACTCTCGAGAAGACCGGGACCGCGGCGAAGGACGTGTCGCCGTACATCACGGTCACCTTCCGGATCCGCCGGTTCAACCCCGAGGTCTCGGCCGACGCCACCTGGGAAGACTTCGAGGTGGAGATCGACCCGAAGGAGCGCGTGCTCGACGGTCTCCACAAGATCAAGTGGGACCTGGACGGCTCGCTGACCTTCCGTCGCTCCTGCGCGCACGGCATCTGCGGCTCCGACGCGATGCGCATCAACGGCCGCAACCGCCTGGCGTGCAAGACGCTGATCAAGGACCTCAACCCGGCCAAGCCGATCACGATCGAGCCCATCAAGGGCCTGACGGTCCTGAAGGACCTCGTGGTCGACATGGAGCCGTTCTTCCAGGCGTACCGCGACGTCATGCCCTTCCTGATCACCAAGGGCAACGAGCCGACGCGTGAGCGCCTGCAGTCCGCCGAGGACCGCGAGCGCTTCGACGACACCACCAAGTGCATCCTGTGCGCCGCGTGCACGTCCTCGTGCCCGGTGTTCTGGAACGACGGCCAGTACTTCGGCCCGGCGGCGATCGTCAACGCGCACCGCTTCATCTTCGACTCGCGTGACGAGGCCGGTGAGCAGCGCCTGGAGATCCTGAACGACAAGGACGGCGTGTGGCGCTGCCGCACGACCTTCAACTGCACCGACGCGTGCCCGCGTGGCATCGAGGTCACCAAGGCGATCCAGGAGGTGAAGCGGGCGCTCATCACGCGCCGCTTCTGACCTCCGGTCCGGTCCGCAGTGCCGTGGGCCCCGCTCCCGATTTCTCGGGAGCGGGGCCCACGGCGTTTTTCGGGGCTCCGCCCCGGACCCCGAAGTGCTTGACCTTCACACTGGTGTCATACGGCAGCCTCCGGGTCATGACACAGATCGCCGCACTTTCCACGACCGTCACCGGATCCGGCCCCGGCCTCCTGCTCGCGCACGGCGCGGGCGGCAGCATCGAGGGCAACTACGCGCCCATCCTCCCGGCCCTCGCCGAGCACCACACCGTGGTGGCCCCCGACTACCCCGGCTCCGGCGCCACGCCGCGCGCGACCGGCGGCATGAGCCTGGACGGGCTGGCCGACGCGGTCGTGGCCGCGGCGGACGGGGCGGGGCTGGAGACCTTCACCCTCGTCGGCTACTCGCTGGGCACGCTGGTCTCCGTACGGGCCGCCGCGCGGCATCCCGAGCGGGTGCGGGGCCTGGTGCTGACGGCCGGTCTGACCCGGCCCGACAACCGGCTGCTGGCCTCCCTGGACCTGTGGCGCAAGCTGCTCGCGGAGGAGGACCTGCAGGCCTTCGCCCGCTTCGTCGCCCTCAGCGGCTTCGGCGAGGACTTCTTCAACGCCGTGCCGCGGGAGGAGCTCGGGGCCTTCTACGACATGATCGCCGGTGGCGTGCCGGCCGGCGCCGCCGACCAGGCGGCCCTCGTCGGGGTCTCCGACACCTCCGGCGACCTGCCGGGCATCTCGGTGCCCACCCTGGTCATCGCCACGACGCAGGACACCCTGGTCTCCCCCGCCCACTCCCGCCTGCTGGCCGACCGCATCGCCGGTGCCGAGTACGCCGAGATCGCCACGGGCCACGTCCCCATGGCCGAGCGGCCCGAGGAGTGGCAGAAGCTGATCACGGACTTCCTCGGCCGCCACGGCCTGTGAGGGGGCGGGGCGGGCCCCTTTCAGATCCGCCCCAGCATCCACAGCCGCCAGATGCCCGTGCCGTCGGAGAGGTACTGCGTCCCGGAGACGGCGGACCGGCCGAGGACGTAGTCCTTCTTCTGCCACAGCGGCACCAGGGGCACGTCCTCGGCCACGATCTTCTGGATGCTGCGGACCTCGGCCGCCACCCGGTTGCGCTGCGGGTTCCGCCGCGTCACCCGGATGAGGTCCTCCACACGGGTGCTGGAGTAGCCGGAGTGGAAGGCGTTGTCGGCGCCGACCAGGGGGCTGGTGAAGGTGTCGGGGTCGGGGAAGTCGGCGACCCAGCTGACGCAGTACGCGTCGTACGCCCCCTTGGCGTAGCCCTCCTGGAACTCCTGCCACGCGACCCGCAGGGTGCTCACCCGGAACAGCCCCGTCGCCTCCAGCTGCCGCTTGAGCAGCGCCGCCTCCTGGTCCGTCACCGCGCCCTGCGAGTAGGCGATCCGGAAGGCGACCGGCGTCGTGACGCCCGCCTGCTTCAGCAGCTGCGCGGCCCGGCCGGGGTCCGGCCTGGGGTAGGCGTCGAAGAAGGACGTGGCGTGGCCCGTGAGGCCCTGCGGGACGAGGGAGTACAGCGGCTCCACCGTGCGCAGGTGCACGTCCCGGGCGAGCGCCTCGCGGTCGACTACGGCGGCGATCGCCCGGCGTACGGCCGCCGCCCGCAGGGGTGAGCCCTCGCGCTGGTTGAAGACCAGGAAGCGGGTGTTGGCGGCGGCGTTCTCGCTCACCCGGACGCCGGAGTCGGCGGACGACAGCCCGGCCAGGTCGGCGGGCGGCATCTGCCGGGCGGCCACGTCGACGGCCCTGCGCTTCCAGGCGTCGCTCATCCGGCTGGGGTCGGCGAAGTAGCGCACCGTCACATCGCCGCCGACCTTCTTCACGGCGCCCTTGTAGTGCTTGTTGCGCTCCAGTTCGGCGCTGGCGCCGGGCTCGTAGTCGGCCAGGACGTACGGGCCCGAGCCGTCCGCCTCCTCGCCCCGGCGGAGCCGGTCGGCGGGGTAGAGCTCGCCGTCGACGATCGACCCCGCCCCCGTGGCGATCTTGAGCGGGAAGGTGGCGTCCGGCACCTTCAGCCGGAAGGTCACCGTCGTCCCGTCGGCGGACGCCTCCACCGACCCCAGCGTCTCCAGCAGCGATCTGGGCCCCTGCGGGGAGTCGATCCGCCCGATGCGGTCGAAGGAGAACTTCACGTCCTCCGCCGTCAGCTCGTGGCCGTTGGCGAACCTCAGCCCCGGGCGCAACTCGCACACGTAGGTGCGCAGGTCGTCGCCCCGGAAGGAGCAGCGGCGCGCCGCGTCGGGCACCGGGGTGCCGGAGCCCGGCCCGAAGGTCAGCAGCGACTGGTAGACGTTGCCGTACAGCGCCCAGGAGCCCGCGTCGTACGCGCCCGCCGGGTCCAGCGTGCTGACCGTGTCGGTCGTGCCCACCCTGACCGGCCCGCCGCCGTCGTCCCCCGCCGTGAGCCCGCAGCCGGACACCGACAGGGCCAGGCACGCCAGTACCGGCAGCACGGCCACTCGTAATCGGACACCACGCATCCCCTGCGCCCCTCCCGCCCAGTGATGCGCATCACCGTAAACAGGCGAACGCGCGTACGTCCCGGGAATCGGGCAAGTGATCGCCCGCGGTTGGGGCGCGGCAGGGACTTGTCCGTTATGAGCTGCGCCGCAACGCCCTGACGCCACGCAACCCGATGAGCCCTACAGCCGTCCCCAGAAGAAACGATGTGATCGCGAGCGTCAGGTGGACCCAGAAGTACGCGGTGGGGGAACCCGCGTCGTCGAAGGCCAGCCCGCTGCCGTCCTTCCAGAGATTTTTCACGAAAGTGGACCAGATGACCCAGCTCCACGCGCCGAAGGCGAGCAGGAACCACGACACGGGACGCGAGAGGGTCGCGGGGGTTCGGGGGGCCGCTTCCCCGGAAGACTTCACCATGGGTTTCAGTATGCGTTTCGGTTCTCGCACTGGTCCTATCGGGTCCTCGACAGACGCCCGCCGTGAGGCACCGTCCACGTTCACAGCGCGTGGAGGTACGTTCACCAGCGTGCCGACGACGACATCACATCCCCCGCGGTACTCCGCGCACCGCACGCGGTACTCCGCAGCGCGCACAGCACGCCGTTCCGCGACCCTGCTGGCGGCCGGCGCCTCGCTGCTGCTGCCGCTGGCGACCGCCGCCCCGGCCCTGGCCGCACCCCCCTCCCCCGCCGCCTCCGCGACCCCCGCGGCCGACGGCAAGGCCAAGCCGCCGAAGCGACCGCCCGCCAAGATGTCCACGGTGGGCGGCGAGCTGCTGGGCAGGCCCGGCGTCCAGGTGAAACTGGGCCCGGGCGCGCCGGCCCTGCCCAGGGAGCTCAGCGGGAACTCCTGGCTCATCGCCGACGCCGAGTCCGGCGACATCCTGGCCGCGAACAACGCGCACTGGGAGCTGCCGCCCGCCTCCACCCTGAAGATGCTCTTCGCCGACACGCTGCTGCCGAGGTTCCCCAAGAACCAGCAGCGCAAGGTGAAGCCGTCCGATCTCGAGGGCATGGGCGAGGGCAGCAGCCAGGTCGGGATGAAGGAGGGCCTGACGTACTCCGTCCACGACATGTGGATGGGCGTCTTCCTGAAGTCCGGCAACGACGCGGTGCACGTGCTGTCCGCGATGAACGGCGGCGTCCGACAGACCGTCAAGGACATGCAGGAGCACGCCGACGCGCTCCAGGCACGCGACACCCACGTCGTCACGCCCGACGGCTACGACGCGGACGACCAGGTCTCCAGCGCGTACGACCTCACGCTCTTCGCGCGCTCCGGGCTGCAGAAGGCGGACTTCCGCGAGTACTGCTCGACGGCCAGGACGCGGTTCCCCGACGAGGACCACCCGGGCAAGTTCAAGGAGATCGTCAACACCAACCGCCTGCTCACCGGCCAGGGCATCGAGGCCTACAAGGGCATGGCGGGCGTGAAGAACGGCTCGACGACCAACGCCGGCAACACCTTCACCGGCGTCGCCCAGCACGACGGCAAGAAGCTGCTGGTCACGGTCATGAACCCGGAGATCAAGGAGCCCTACCAGGTCTACAAGGAGAGCGCGGCCCTCCTGAACTGGGGCTTCGAGGCGGCCGGCCACGTCAAGCCGGTCGGCGTGCTCGTGCCGCCCACAGCCGGCGCGAACAAGGCCGGCGGGGTCTCCGGGGGCGGCAACGCCGGCCAGAGCGCCCAGGCGGCGGTCACGGGCGGCGGAGGCGGCATGTGGACCGCGCTCGGCCTCACCGGCGCGGCGCTGGCCGTGCTGGCCGTGGCCGGCTACGTCGTCAACCGCCGCCACCCGCTGCCGCAGCGCGTCCAGCGGGTGGATCACCGCCGCCCCAAGGAGTGACGGCTACGACTCCCCACCGCGCCGCGCGGCCGGCGCCGAAGGGGCCTTCCCGGCCCCGTCGGTCGCCGTCCACGCGGCGCAGTAGAGCGTGAGCTTGGCCGTGAAGTTGATCCACAGCAGCAGGGCGATGGGCGTGCCGAACGCGCCGTACATGCTCTTCGCCGCCACGCCCTGCAGATAGCCGCTCAGCACGAGCTTGAGCACCTCGAAGCCGACCGCGCCTATCAGGGCGGCGATCACCAGCCGGCGCCGCCGGGGCCAGACGCCGGGCAGCCGCGAGAGTACGTAGAGCATCATCAGGAAGTCGGCGAGGACGGCGATGCAGAAGCCGGCCGCCGTCAGCAGCCCGCCGACCCCGTCCAGCCCGGTCTTCTCGACCACCCAGCCCACGGCCGCCGACGCGAAGGCCGAGGCGCCCACCGACAGCAGCGCCACCCCGCCCAGGCCGATCAGGACCGCCGCGTCCTTGAGCTTGAGCAGGAAGACGTTGCCGGGGGCCTCCTCCACCTCCCACACCGCGCGCAGGCACTCGCGCAGCGAGCCCACCCAGCTCACGCCGGTGAACAGCAGCAGGGCACCGGCGACGAGCCCGACGGTGCCCGCGTTCTCGGTGAAGCCGCGCAGGTCGAGGCCGGCGGAGACGCCGGGCACCTGCTCGTTGATCCTCTTCTCCAGCTCCAGGGTCTGGCCCTCGCTGAGCAGGGCCGCGGCGACGGCCGCGCCGAGGGTCAGCAGGGGGAACAGCGCGACGAAACTGGTGAAGGTGATGGCGGCGGCCAGCCGGGTCCACTTCACCCGTTCGAGGGTCTCGTACGAGCGCCACGCGTGCGTGCGCATCGCCTTCGCGAGGGGTTCTCCGATCAAGGGGAGGCGCGTCAGCCAGTCCATGATCTACGGATACCCCAATTCCCGGGGGCCCGGGGGCGGCGCCCCCCGGGTTACGGGGAGGGCCGGGTCAGAGGGGAGACACCACTCTGACGGGGGACCTCGGGCGTCACGTCCGTCCCAAAGGGAAAGTCGCGCTCGAGGCGCCAGATACCGTCCTCTCCCTGCTCGTACAGCGCGAAGCCCTCGATCGTCCACGCCGCCTCGTAGTCCGCGAGCTCCTCGAAGGCCCGGTCCATGGCCTCCTCGGCGATGCCGTGCGCCACGGTGACGTGCGGGTGGTACGGGAACTGCAGCTCGCGGGCCACCGGCCCGGAGGCGTCCCGCACCCGCTTCTGCAGCCAGGCACAGGCCGAGGAGCCCTCGACGACGTTGACGAAGACCACGGGCGACAGCGGGCGGAACGTGCCGGTCCCGGACAGGCGCATCCGGAAGGGCCGGCCGGCCGCCGCGACCTCGGCCAGGTGACGTTCGATCGCGGGCAGTGACGAGGCGTCCACCTCGGTGGGCGGCAGCAGGGTGACGTGTGTGGGAATGCCGTGGGCGTGCGGGTCGCCGAAGCCCTCGCGGCGCTTCTGGAGGAAGCTGCCGTACGGCTCCGGGACCGCGATCGAAACGCCGAGCGTTACGGTCCCCACTGCGTTCTCCCTCCTGTGCGCCTGTACGTCCCCGTGGTCAGTGTGACGGCTGCGCCGCACCCACTGCCAGGTCCCCTGGTCCCGCGCTACCGGGACCATGGGCCCGACGTGCGCGGACGCATCCGAACCGTATCCGGATGGCTCAGTGCTTGGCGGGCAGGAAGCCCACCTTGTCGTACGCCTGGGCCAGCGTCTCGGCGGCGACGGCGCGGGCCTTCTCGGCGCCCTTGGCCAGGATCGAGTCCAGCGTCTCCGGGTCGTCGAGGTATTCCTGCGTACGGGAGCGGAAGGGGGTGACCCACTCGACCATGACCTCGGCGAGGTCGGTCTTGAGCGCGCCGTAGCCCTTGCCCTCGTACTTCTGCTCCAGCTCGGCGACGGTGGTGCCGGTGAGCGTGGAGTAGATGGTCAGGAGGTTGCTGACGCCCGGCTTGTGCTCGGCGTCGAAGCGGACGACCGTGTCCGTGTCGGTGACCGCGCTCTTGATCTTCTTCGCCGAGACCTTGGGCTCGTCGAGCAGGTTGATCAGGCCCTTGGGGTTCGCCGCCGACTTGCTCATCTTCGCCGTCGGGTCCTGCAGGTCGTAGATCTTCGCCGTCTCGCGGACGATATGGGCGGAGGGGACGGTGAAGGTGTCGCCGAAGCGGCCGTTGAAGCGCTCGGCGATGTCGCGCGTCAGCTCGACGTGCTGGCGCTGGTCCTCGCCCACCGGGACGGCGTTCGCCTGGTAGAGCAGGATGTCGGCGACCTGGAGGATCGGGTAGGTGAAGAGGCCGACCGTGGTCGCGCCCGCGCCCTGCTTGGCGGACTTGTCCTTGAACTGCGTCATCCGCGACGCCTCGCCGAACCCGGTGAGGCAGTTCATCACCCAGGCGAGCTGCGCGTGCTCGGGCACGTGGCTCTGGACGAAGAGGGTGCAGCGCTCCGGGTCCAGGCCCGCGGCCAGCAGCTGCGCGGCGGCGACACGGGTGTTGGCGCGCAGCTCCTTCGGGTTCTGCGGCACGGTGATCGCGTGCAGGTCGACGACCATGTAGAAGGCGTCGTGGGTCTCCTGCAGGGCCACGTACTGACGGACGGCACCGAGGTAGTTCCCGAGGTGGAACGAGCCTGCGGTGGGCTGGATACCGGAGAGTGCGCGCGGGCGATCAAGGGCCATGCACACATTCTCTCAGGTGCGGAACCGGACTCGGGCCCGTGGTGCGAGTCGGGGTGTAGAAAGGCGTCAGCAGCATGCCCCGACCCGAACGGAGCACACGTTGACCGCCACGGAACGCAGCATTTCCGCCGCCGACGAGCACAGCGCGCACAACTACCATCCGCTTCCGGTCGTGATCGCGACCGGCGAGGGCGCGTGGCTGACCGATGTCGAGGGGCGCCGCTACCTCGACATGCTCGCCGGGTACTCGGCGCTGAACTTCGGCCACGGCAACCGCCGGCTGATCAACGCGGCCAAGCAGCAGCTGGACCGGGTGACTCTGACCTCGCGCGCCTTCCACCACGACCGCTTCGCGGAGTTCTGCGCCGCGCTGACGGAGCTGTGCGGCATGGAGATGGTGCTGCCGATGAACACCGGCGCGGAGGCGGTCGAGACGGCCGTGAAGACCGCCCGCAAGTGGGGCTACCGCGTCAAGGGCGTGCCGGACGGCCGGGCGAAGATCGTGGTGGCCGAGAACAACTTCCACGGCCGGACGACGACGATCATCAGCTTCTCGACCGACCAGGAGGCCCGGGCGGACTTCGGCCCGTACACCCCCGGCTTCGAGATCGTCCCCTACGGCGACCTGGCGGCCCTGGAGGCCGCCGTGGACGACGACACGGTGGCCGTGCTGCTGGAGCCGATCCAGGGCGAGGCGGGCGTCCTCGTCCCCCCGCCGGGCTACCTGGCGGGCGTGCGGCGGCTGACGAGCGAGCGCAATGTCCTCTTCATCGCCGACGAGATCCAGTCCGGTCTGGGCCGCACCGGCAGAACGTTCGCGTGCGAGCACGAGGGCGTGGTCCCGGACATGTACGTGCTGGGCAAGGCCCTGGGCGGCGGGGTCGTGCCGGTGTCGGCGGTGGTCTCCTCACGCGACGTCCTGGGCGTGTACCGCCCCGGCGAGCACGGCTCCACCTTCGGCGGCAACCCCCTGGCGTGTGCGGTGGCACTGGAGGTCATCGCGATCCTCCGTTCGGGCGAATACCAGGAACGGGCCACGGAGCTGGGTGAGCACCTCCACCACGAGCTGGGCCTGATGACCGGTGCCGGCGCGGTCACGGCGGTCCGCGGCCGGGGCCTGTGGGCGGGCGTCGACATCGCCCCCGAGCACGGCACGGGCCGCGAGATCTCGGAGCGGCTGATGGAGCGCGGGGTGCTGGTCAAGGACACCCACGGCTCGACCATCCGGATCGCCCCGCCGCTGGTGATCGGCAAGGAGGACCTGGACTGGGGGCTGGACCAGCTGCGGGCGGTGCTGAGCGGCTGATCCGCGGCCCGGACGGGCGCTGCCCCGGCCCGTGCGCACGGGCCGGGGCAGCGCCGGGCGGCGGGGACTACGACCAGCGCTTCGCGGCGGTCCGCTCGCTGTTCTCGCACGCGGTGAGCTGGCGCTGGAGCGCGTCCGCCTGCGCGTTGGCGCGGCGGGCCGCCTCGGGCTCGCCCAGGTGCTTGAGCTTCTGGGCCTTGCTGCGCAGGGTGGAGATGTCGTGGCGCATCTCGGCCGGCTTGCAGGTCTTCGCGGGGGCCGCGGTGGCCGTCTGCGCGGGAAGGGCGGCGAACAGGGCCCCTCCGGCCAGCGCCGCGGTCAGGGCGATGGCGGAAATGCGTCGACGCATGGTGTCTCTCCAAGTCCCGGGCCGTAGCGGCCCGTCGAGCGCGGAGCGTAACGGAGGATCAGATTCCAGGGGACCGGGGCAAGTGGGGGCAGATCACGTGATAACCAGCCATCAACTTGCCGTGTTCTGCATCACTTTCAGCCATCGCGGCCGAAAAACGACGATGTTCGGCGGCGGGCCGGAGTTCAGCAACTACAGGCTGTGGCCGAGAACCTGACGCATGCACATACGCGTGTGCCGCGCCCCGAGGGGCGCGGCACACGCGTATGTCGACTTTCCTGCGGCTGCGCCTAGAGGGCGGAACCTCCCGTGCGGCGGCGGCGCACGGCGAGCACCGTGCCGGCGCCCAGCGCCACGGCCGCGCCGCCCGCGAGGGCGATCTGCGGGAGCGGGGAGGAGTTGCCGGTCTGGGCGAGGGTGACCGTCGAGGCGCTCTGACCCTGGCTGCCCTGACCCGCGCCGGACGCGGCGGTGGCGGTGGTGGCCTGCGACGCGCCGGCCTTGGTCTTGGCCTTGGCCTCGTCCGCGGCCTTGGTGGGACGGGACGAAGGGGCCGAGGAGGACTGGCCGTTGGCGGTGGAACCGCCCGTCTGGCCGGCCTTCTTGTCGTCCTTCTTGCTGTCGGAAGCGCCGTCCTTCTTGTCGCCGCCGGACGCGGCGGCGGCCTTGGCGTCCGCGAGGGCCTTCTCGGCGGCGGTCTTGGCGGCGAGGGTCTTCTTGAGGTCGGTCTGCAGCCCGTCGTGGTGGCGGCTCGCAGCGATCAGCTCCTCGGTCAACGCCTCGAACGCCGCCTTTGCCTTCGCGTCGGCGGCGGACTTGGCGGCGGCGGCCGAGGTGACGGCGGACCGGGCCTCGGCGACGGTCTTATGCGCGGCCGCCTTCTCCGCCTCGGTGGCGGTGGCGGGCAGGGCCGCGAGCGCCGCCTCGGCACCGGTCAGTGTCTTGTCTGCGGCGGCCTTGGCGGCCTCCGCGGCCTTGGCCTCCTCGTCGGCGGCGCGGACCTTCGCACGGCCGGGGAAGCCGTCCTCCCTGAACTTCTTGTAGGAGGCGCGCTCGGCGGCGTAGGCCTCGTCGTACGCCTTCTTCGCCTCGGCGACGGCCTTCTCGAGCTGCGCGACAGTGGGCTTGCTCTGCGCCTGGGACACCGGCGCGGTCTCCGCGAACGCGGGAGCGGCGGTCAGCAGGGCGGCGGGGACCGTCGCGGCGGCCACGGCGGCCGCGACCAGAGCATGGCGGATCTTCACAGGAGACCTCTCGGGTCCGAAAGAATTCAGGAGCAGCGCGTGTGATGGTCGCTCACAGAGCGCTACTCCGGTCATCGTATATTCGGCATAAAGTCCGGAAAGCGATGGGTTGGCGCCCTAGAGGATCACATGGGGGACGAAGCGCGCGTACTCGTCCGTGACCAGTCCCGCCGACTCACGGATGCCGAGGCCCGCGGCCTCGCCCTCGACCACCCAGGCGCCCAGGACCACGTGGTTGCCGTCGAAGTCGGGCAGCGGGGCGAGCTCTTGGTAGCAGCAGGGCTCGTCCCGGACGACGGGGTCCGCGCCCGGCGGGTGGAGGGTGACCCCCGCGCCCTCGCGGCCCAGCAGGGGCTTGGCCACATAGCCGGCGCCGCCCGCGTCGGCCAGTTCGCGCGGGCCGTCCAGGTACGACGGCAGCAGGTTCGGGTGGCCCGGGTAGAGCTCCCACAGGATCGCCAGGAGCGCCTTGTTGGACAGCAGCATCTTCCACGCGGGCTCGATCCACAGCGTGGACCCCGTGCCGCCGCCGTTGTCGAGGGTCTCCAGGGCGCGCGGCCCGAAGTCGTCGTCGGCCAGCCACTCCCACGGGTAGAGCTTGAAGCAGGCCCGTATGAAGCGCAGTTTCTTGTCGACGAAACGGCCCGCGAGCCGGTCCCAGCCGATGTCCTCCATGGAGATGACGTCCGTGGCGAGCCCGGCCTGTTCGGCTGTCTCGCGCAGGTAGGCGACCGTCATCAGGTCCTCGCCCAGCTCGTCGCCGATGGAGTGCGCGAAGTGCACGGGCGCCCCGGGCGGCAGCAGGTGCGCCTGGCGCTTCCAGGCGTCGACCAGCCGCTCGTGCAGCGAGTTCCACTGATCGGCGTGCGGTACGTCCGCGAAGCGCTCCTCCATCCAGAACCACTGCGGACCGGCCGCCTCCACGAGGGAGGTGGGCGTGTCGGCGTTGTACTCCAGCATCTTCGCCGGGCCACCGCGCCCGTCGTAGCGCAGGTCGAAGCGCCCGTAGAGGGAGGGCAGTTCGGCGCGCCGCTGCCAGGACTCGGCGATCAGGGCCGCGAGGTGCGGGTCGGTGATGCCGAGGTCGGCGAAGCGGTCCTTCTCGACGATGTGCGCGGCCGCGGCCAGGCACATCTCGTGCAGCTCCTCGACGACCTCTTCGAGCACCTCGATCTCGGGAAGGGTGAAGGAGTAGTACGCGCTCTCGTCCCAGTACGGACGCAACGAGCCGTCCGGGTGGCGGGAGAGCGGGTAGATGAGGCCCTGCTCCTCGACGGTGGCCTGCCAGTCCGGGCGCGGGGTGGTGCGGTGGCGCTGCATGGGCGCGGTCAGCCGCCGCTCGAGCCGGAGTGGCTCTTGGAGGACGAGCAGCCGAAGCCGCCGCGGTCGACGGCCTTGGCCTTGTCGAAGGTGCCGGCGTTGGCGTGGGTGCCCTTGCCGGAGCTGTAGTACCAAGTGCCGGAAGAACCGCCGCTGCCGGTGGTGCTGCTGCCGTTGCCGCCCTTCTTGCAGGCCTTGTTGTCGAGGACCTTGTAGCCTTTGCCGGCCTCGTAGCTGTTGCGGTCGACGCAGCGCTTGTCGGGCTCCGAGCCGCAGGACGTCAGGGCGGTGGCGAGAACACCCATTCCGCCCAATATGACCGTGCTGGACCGCAAACGCCGTCGCGTTTTCTTTTCCATTTCTGACGCCCCCGTTGCGTTCGAAAGTTCATACACCCTAAACCGGGGGCTTCAAGATCAAGACCAGAGGGGGACGCCCGGCCGGCATATGTCAGGACACCGTCCCTCGCCCGTCCCGCAACCGCTCGGCGAACGCCCGCGCGGCAGCCAGATCCCCGGCGTTCGGCCGCTGCTTGTTGATACCGCCGACGGGCTTGAAGGGCGCCCAGGTGTCGAACGCCCGGCACGAGAAGCGCCCGTCCACCTCGAAGCCCTTGCCTTCGAGGAGCCGGACCAGCGGGCGGGTGAAAGGCGCCAGCGGTATCTCGGGGAGCCCACTGGTGGCGAACACGAACGCCCGGCCCCGCCCGGCGGGAAGTGCCTTGACGAAATCGGTCAGGTGGGGGTGGAGCCTGTGGTTGAAGACGCCCGAGCCGAATCCCACGAGCTCGGCGTCGGCCAGCTCCGCCGGGTCGACCTGCTCGGGGGAGACGACCTTCGCACCCAGCACCTGGGCCATGCTGTCGGCGACACGACGCGTATTGCCATGCGACACGGAGACGCACACGATGACGGCCTTCATCCTCATGATCCCTTCTCTCGCTTCCGCACAGAGGACACCGCAGCGGCGTCAGGCGTGACACCTTTCGATCGAATGTGATGGCGGCCACGCCATGGGTCCCGAACGGAATCAGCCGGGCAGTAGCTCGCGGGTGCGAGCGAGCAGGTCGTAGGGGCCCGTGGGGCTAGGGGAGTTCTCCGCTGAGCGTGGCGTGCATCCTGGCGCTCTGCTGGTTCAGGCCGGTGATCTCGACGGTTTTGCCGCGCTGTTCGTACGTGGCCGTGACGGCGTCGAGGGCCGCGACGGTGGACGCGTCCCAGATGTGGGCCGAGGCGAGGTCGATGACGACCTTGTCCGGGTCGCCGGCGTAGTCGAAGCGGTCGACGAGCTCGTTGCTCGACGCGAAGAACAGCTGGCCCTTCACGGAGTAGACGACGGTGCTGCCGTCCGGGTCCGTGACGGCGGTGACGTCGGTGAGATGGGCGACGCGCTTGGCGAAGACGGCCATGGCGGTGAGGGTGCCGGCGATGACGCCGATCGCGAGGTTGTGCGTGGCGACCACGCAGGCGACGGTGACCAGCATGACGGCGGTCTCCCCGGCGGGCATGCGGCGCAGGGTACTGGGGGCGATGGAGTGCCAGTCGAAGGTCGCGACCGACACCATGATCATGACGGCGACGAGCGCGGCCATCGGGATGTCGGAGACGAGGGGCCCGAAGGCGATGCACAGCACCATCAGGAAGGCGCCGGCGAGGAACGTCGACAGCCGGGTGCGGGCGCCCGAGACCCGCACGTTGATCATCGTCTGGCCGATCATCGCGCAGCCGCCCATGCCGCCGAGGAAGCCGGTGACGATGTTGGCGATGCCCTGGCCGACCGACTCGCGGGTCTTGCTGGAGCGGGTGCCGGTGATGTCGTCGACCAGCTTGGCGGTCATCAGCGACTCCATCAGGCCGACCAGCGCCATCGCCAGCGCGTAGGGCGCGATGGTGGTAAACGTGTCGAGCGTGAAGGGGACGTCGGGCAGGCCCGGGGCCGGGAGCGAGGACGGCAGCTCGCCCTTGTCGCCCACGGTCGGTACGGCGATCCCGGCGGCCAGGGTGATGGCGGTGAGGATGGCGATGGAGACCAGCGGCGCCGGGACCGTCCTGGTCAGCCTGGGCAGCAGCACCATGAGCGCCAGCGCGCCCGCGGTGAGCGGATAGACGGGCCACGGGACGTCGCGCAGCTCCGGCACCTGGGCCATGAAGACCAGGAGGGCCAGGGCGTTGACGAAGCCGACCATGACGCCGCGCGGCAGGAACCGCATCAGCTTGGCGATGCCGAGCGCGCCCATCGCTATCTGGAGGACGCCGGCGAGGATGACGCAGGCGATCAGGTATCCCAGGCCGTGTTCGCGGTTGAGCGGGCCGATGACCAGGGCGACCGCCCCGGTCGCGGCGGAGATCATCGCGGGCCGGCCGCCCACGAGCGCGATGGTCACGGCCATGGTGAACGAGGCGAACAGGCCGATCGCCGGGTCGACCCCGGCGATGATCGAGAAGGAGATCGCCTCGGGTATCAGCGCCAGCGCGACCACCAGGCCGCCGAGCACCTCGGTGCGCAGCACCTTCGGGGACAGCCAGGACGGACGGATTCCGCGCAGCCGGGCGGCCGGGGACAAGGTGGGCGAGGGCAAGGAGGGGCAACCTGTGTGTGCGAAGGGACGGGAGTGGTGCGGTGGCTCTCTGCCCGCCCGGACCACGGCCTACCGATTTTACCGGGGGCGCCGGAAAGGGGGCGGGAACGATGTCCCTGCCCCCCTTGCCTCCGGCCCCTGGGGGCCCGTCCGGCCCTCGTGATCAGACCGAGTAGGCACCCGGTGCGAGGCGGGTGGTCACGCCGATGCGGTTCCAGGCGTTGATCGTGATGATCATGGCGAGGAGCTGGGCCAGCTCCTGCTCGGGGAAGTGGCGGGCGGCGCGCTCGTAGACCTCGTCCGGCACGAAGCCGTCGGTGAGGACCGTGACGGCCTCGGTGAGGGCGAGGGCGGCCCGCTCCTTCTCGGTGTAGTAGCCGGTGGCCTCCTCCCAGGCGCTGAGGAGGTAGATGCGCTCCTCGGTCTCGCCCGCCTTGCGGGCGTCCTTGGCGTGCATGTCGAGGCAGAAGGCGCAGTGGTTGAGCTGGGAGGCGCGGAGCTTGACCAGCTCGATCAGGACCGGGTCGAGGCCCTGGCGGGACGCCTTCTCCAGGGCGAACATCGCCTTGGAGACCTCGGGGGCGAGCTTGTGGAAGTGCATGCGGGGACCGTGCTGATGCGTGGCTTCGGTTGTCATGAGGTCGACACTACGGTCGGGATAGCCCAGCAGTATGGTCCATTTTCATGGAAAGAACGTGGGCCACTTCGGACCCGTACGGGGACGGGGACGGGAACGGGGACGCGGCCGCGGCCGCTGCGGCGCCGGTGAGCGAGGAGGCCGGCACCGCGACGGCCGCGGACATGGCGGCGGCGGTCGGCGCCGACCTGCACCTGGACCTCGCGGGGCAGGGCGGGCGCGGGGTCCGGGCCGCCCTCACACGGGCCCTGCGCGAGGCCGTGCGGTCCGGGCGGCTGGCGCCGGGCGTCCGGCTGCCCTCGTCGCGGTCCCTGGCCGTGGACCTCGGACTGGCCCGCAACACCGTCGCCGAGGCCTACGGCGAGCTCGTCGCCGAAGGCTGGCTCACCGCCCGGCAGGGCTCGGGCACACGCGTGGCACAGCGCGGCGCGCCCGCACCCCGACGGGCGGGAGAGAGGCGCAGCACGCCGCCGCGCGTGCCGGCCCGCCCCCTGCACGACCTGCGCTGCGGCGCCGCCGACGTCTCGGTCTTCCCGCGCGCCGCCTGGCTCTCGGCGGCCCGCCGCGCCATGGCCGTCGCCCCGCACGAGGCCTTCGGCTACGGCGACGGGCGGGGGCGCCCGGAGCTGCGCGCGGCCCTCGCCGACTACCTCGCCCGGGCGCGCGGCGTGCGGGCCGACCCCGAACGGATCGTGGTGGTCGCGGGGTTCACCCAGGGGCTCGCCCTGCTGGGCCAGGTGCTGCGGCGGCGCGGAGTGCGCGCGATGGGTGTCGAGTCGTACGGGCTCTGGGTGCACCAGGGGATCGTGGAGCGCTCGGGCCTGCGGCCGGTGCCCTTGGCGCTGGACGCGTACGGCGCGGTGATCGGCGAGCTGGAGGGGACGGGCGAGGGGGAGGGAGGCGGCCAGGTGGGCGCCGCTCTTCTCACTCCCGCCCATCAGTTCCCCACGGGCGTTCCCCTGCACCCCGACCGCCGTGCCGCGGTCGTCGACTGGGCGTCGCGCACCGGAGGGCTGATCGTGGAGGACGACTACGACGGTGAGTTCCGCTACGACCGGCAGCCCGTGGGCGCGCTCCAGAACCTGGCCCCCGAGCACGTCGTCTACTGCGGCACGGCCGGCAAGGCCCTGGCCCCCGGGGTGCGCCTGGCCTGGCTCGTCCTTCCGGAACACCTGCTCGGCGACGTGCTGGAGCTCAAGCGCACGGGAGAGTGGGGCCTGAGCGCCCTCGACCAGCTCACCCTCGCCGAGTTCATCGAAAACGGGGCGTACGACCGGCACGTGCGCGCCATGCGCCTGCGCTACCGGCGCCGCCGCGACCAGCTCGTCGACGCCCTCGCCGAACACGCCCCGCACGTCCGCGTCACCGGCATCGCCGCCGGGCTGCACGCCGTCCTCGAACTCCCCCCGGGCACCGAGCGCTCCACCGTCCAGGCCGCGGCCTGGCGGGGCCTGGCCCTGGAGGGCCTCAGCCGCTTCCGCCACCCGGCGGCACCGCCGTCCCTGGCCGCCCCCGCCCGCGACGGCCTGACCGTCGCCTACGGCACCCCGCCGGAACACGCCTTCCCCGGCGCCCTGGAGGCGCTGCTGAGCGTGCTGCCGCCGGCGGAGTGAGGCCGGTGGCATGACGGGCCTCCTCGGCGCTCCCCCGCGCGGCGGAGGAGGTTGGGCCGCGGGCACGACGCGCCGTGGTGCCCGCCGCGGCCAGGCTGGCCGTATGCGGATGACGGCGATGACGACGATGACGACGATGAGGGCGATGAAGGCGACCTGGCCCGCGTGGGCGGGCCGGGCGGCACTGGTGTGGTCGGCCGGCTATGCGGCGGGGGCGGTGGTCGCCGCGCTGTGCCCGGGCTTCGCGTTCGGCTACGCGGCCGGCGGCAAGTGGCGTGGCACCGCCGCGGAGTGGACCCTGGCGGCCGCGTACGCGCTCGCGGCGCTGCTCGCGTACGCCATGCTGCGGCGGCCCGCGTCGAGATGGCCCCCGGCGGCAGCCTGGGGCGTGGCCCTGCTGGCCCTCATGTCGGGGTTCGGATTCCTCTTCAGCCCCGCGCACCTCCTCGACCTGGTCTCCCGCAACCAGCCGCCCATGGACTGGGCCGGCTGGGCCAATTCGGGCGCGGCGACGCTCGGCGCCGCGCTGTGGGCCTGCGCCGCCCTCGCCCACCGGCGGCACCGGCGCGGCGCCTGCGGCCACTGCGGCGGACGCGGCCGGCGCGCCGTGGTGGAGCGGCGCACCCGAGCCGGATATCTGGCGGTGGCGGCCCTCGTCCCGTACACGGCCCTCAAGACGGCGTGGGCGCTGGGCGCGCACGTGGGCTACCACGGCCACAAGCAGCGGCCCGGCATGGACGAGTACTACGCCGGCGACGCGCTGATCTGGCTCTACGACCACGGCGTCGACACCACCGCCGTGCTGGCGCTCATCGGCATGCTGCTCGCCCTCGCCCTGACCCTGCCGTGGGGGCGGCGGCTGCCCCGATGGCCGCTGCTGGGCCTCGGCTGGACGGGCGCGGGCGCCCTGGCGCCCTTCGGCGTCTACCTCCTCGTCTACGGCTCGCTGGTGTGGGCCGGAGTCGTGGACGGCATGGGGTCCATCGACGGCTGGGTCGTGGCCGTCGCCTACGGCGGCTTCTCCCTCTACGGCCTGGCCCTGGGCCTGGCCACCCGCGCCCACCAGCAGTCCACCCGCAGGAGCTGCGCCCACTGCACGGACGTCCTCAGCAGCACTGCCACGTGAACATCGCGCGGTCGAAACGGAGTTCGGCCAGGTCCTGCGGGCGTATGAGCCAGTAGAGGGCGCCGGTGTCGCCCCACATCATGTCGGCGGCGTGGTCGGTGTCGATCTGGGCGAGCAGCGTCCAGCCCCTCGCCTCCTCGGCGACGCGAGGGTCGTGCCAGTCGGTGTCCCTGCCCAGGAGGCCGTGGGCGATCTCGTACTCGACGGGGTTCTGCACCGGGTTGGGGTGGCCGCCGATGAGGTGGTCCGCCTCGCGGTCGAGGTCCCACAGCTTGTCGAGGAACTCCCCGGCCTCCTCGGGGTGGCCGCCGCCGTCCTTCACCGCACCGCCGGACGACAGGGCCGTCATGACGTCCGGGTGCCAGGAGTCGGGCGCGGTCCACTCCACGCGGGCGGTGAGCGGCACCTCGGGGTACGCCTCGAACTCGACGTCCTCGTCGTCGACCGCGGGCAGGGCGCGCTCGGCGACCGGGACCCCGGCGGGGATGTGGATGACGCGGGCCCCCGCCTGGGACCCGGGATCGCCCACCTCCACCAGGGCGTCACCGTCGTCGATCTGACCGTCGAAGTAGAAGAAGGCCAGCGTGCCCCCGTCCGGCAGCGCTATGTCCAGGTCCCCGGCCGGCAGCGCGGCACAGTCCACGGAAGCGACGAACGACAGCGGCCCGTGCCCCTCCCACACCGGCCACTCCACATCCGCCGGCAGCGCGGGCAGCCCGCCGAGGCGGCCGACCACCACGTCCTCCGGACCCGGCTCCGTCACCGCCACCAGGCGGACGCCCGGCCGCAGCAGGCCGATCCACCGCTCGGCGACGTCGGCGGCGAGGTGCTGGCGAGCGAGGTCGTGCAGGGGCGATGCGGACGCGTTCTGTGTCATGCCGACGATGATGCCGGGTGCCACTGACAATCGGTCACAGTCGATCGGTCACAGCCGATCGGTCACAGCCGCCCCGCCCGCGCACGGGCGGCCAGGTACTGCTCGAACGTGCCCGTGCCCACGGCCCGGTCCGGAGCGAGGTTGGCGCCCGCCCGCAGGCTCCGGAGGATCTTGCCCGGCAGCCGTACCGGCACCACGCGCCGGCGCAGCCCCGCCGCACGCAACGTAGCGCCCGCGAGGTCGCACGCGTCCCGCACCTCGGGCCCCGCCATGTCGGGCACGCGCCCCGCCGGCGCCCCCTGGCTGAGGCCCACGAGGCGACCGGCGACCTCCGCGACCTCAACGGGCTGAAAACGCAACCCACTCGGCATCAGCACCAGCGGCAGCCGACGCTGGACGGTGGTCAGGGTCGCCACCAGGTCGTGGAACTGCGTGGTGCGCAGGATGGTCCAGGGCAGCCCCGATTCCCGGATGATCCGCTCCGCCTCCAGCTTCGACCGGTAGTACGGGAGCGGCACCTCGTCGATACCGACGATGGAGATGTAGACGAGGTGCGGGCCGCCGGACCGCCGCGCCGCCTCGACCAGCCGCCGGGTCGTCGCCACGTCATTACGGGCATTGGTCGCGCAGTGCACCACCGCCCGCACACCCGCCAGGGCGGCATCGAGGCCCCTGCCGTCGGCGAGGTCGCAGACCGCCCACTCGCACGGCCGGTCGTCGTCCGTCCGCCGCGCCCGGCGGCTCATCACACGTACCGGCACGTCCTCGTCGAGGAGCTGTGCCACGACGGCGCGGCCGAGGGTGCCGGTGCCGCCGGTCACCAGGATCGGGCTGTCCATTGCTGTCGTACCTCCGGGTCTGGTTCCGCTGTCACGGAGAACGACGAGACGGGGCCTGCCGGATGTGACATGGGACGTCGGCCGTTCCCGCTGGCCCTTCCCCGCAAGGGTTCGTCACTTGGAGTGAAGCCCGTCCGTTCGCCCGAACACGGCGGGCGGCCCGCCCTGACGATGGGGGCGATGCCCCCCTCACTGAATCAACCACGTCGTCGCGCCCTGCGGAACGCGTGCCTGGCCGGCCTCGTCGTCCTGTGCGTGGCCGGCGGACTCTGGGTCTACGTGGCGGCCGACGACTTCGTCGACGTCTGCGGGCTGTTCATCGCCGTCGCGGCCCTGGTCCTGGCCATCGCCGACTACTTCCGCCCGCCCGACACCCCCGTCGATGCCGGGTCCCTCGCGGACGACCTTGCCGGCACGGTAGAGGACCAGTGGTCGGAGGAGGCCGACGCCCGCAACCTCCGCGACCCGGGGGTCCTGCCGCTGAGCTGGTCGGCCAGCGCCCGCGCGGTGGCCGACACGCCCTCGCAGGTCGCCGGGACGGCGGCGGGCCAGGTCGTGCGGCTGCGGCTCGACGGACGGCTGGACGGACGGTTCGACCAGGCAGTGGTCCAACTCGCCGAGGGATACGGGCGGGTGCCCAGCGGGCGGCTGGTGGTGCTCGGCGAACCGGGGGCCGGGAAGACCGTCCTGGCCGTCCTGCTCGCCCTGGGCCTCCTCACGGTGCGCAAGCCCGGCGGCCCGGTGCCGGTGCTGCTGGCCGCCTCGTCCTGGGACCCCGTGTGCGAGCCGCTGGACGAGTGGATCGTGCACACCCTCGCGACCTCCCACTACAGCGGCCGCCGCGACATCCCTCGCAGGCTCCTGGACCGAGGGCTGCTGCTGCCGATCCTGGACGGGCTCGACGAGATCCCCGAGTCCGCGCGCCGCAGCGCCATCCGGGCGATCAACCGCGCGCTCGGCGGGGACCGCCCGATCGTGGTCACGTGCCGCTCGGCCGAGTACGAGGACGTGATCGAGGGCGGGGCGCCGGTGCTGCGCAGGGCGCCGGTCGTGGAGGTCGACCCGGTCGCCGTCGACGACGTCATCGCCTATCTCGGGGACATCGACTGGCCCGACGGCACCGACTGGAGCGAGGTCTTCGCCCACCTCCGCGAGCCCGGAAACGCGGCCGGCGCGGTGACGACGGCGCTGTCCACGCCCCTGATGGTGTCGCTGACGCGCCTGGTCCACGAGCGCGGCGGCGGCGACCCCGGCGACCTGCTCGACGCGGCGCGGTTCGACTGCCGGCACGCCGTCGAGGACGAGATCCTGGGCCGGGTGATCGAGGCCGCGTACGCACCGGAGCGGCTGCCCTCCGGCCACCCGGTGGAGGACGGCTCACCCGGCTGGGAGCCGGACAAGGCCCGGCGCTGGCTCACCTTCCTCGCCCAGTACCTCCACCAGCACCGCGAACGCGACCTGGCCTGGTGGCAGATGAGCCACCGCCTGCTCTCGCCCTGGGTCGCACCGGGGATCGGCATCGGCGTCGGCGCGGCGCTGATGGTGGCGGTGCTGGCGTGGGCGTCCGCCGCGGGCGAGCCCGGGCAGAGCCCGGAGCAGGCACTCGCCTTCGGCGCGGTCGTCGGCAGCGGCTTCGCGGTCGTCGCCATCGTCATCTGGTACGCCACGTCCGGCCGTTCGCCCGGGCAGCTGTCGCTGTCGCTGCGGGGGTCGCTCGGCCGGTTGCGGCGGGGATTCGGCACCGGCGTGGTCCTCGCGGCGATCCCGGCCCTGCCGTTCGTGGCCGGCTCCTACGTCTACACCTCGCTGAGCGGCGCGTGGTCCTTGAGGGACGATCTGTACTTCACGGTGCTCGTATCGCTCTGCGCCGGCCTGGCCACGGTGCTCGGGCTCGCGATGGCCGTGCACCACTGGCTCGACGCGCCGCCGGCCCGCTCCACGCAGGCCAGTCCGCTCGCCTTCATCCGGCAGGACCGGCTGTCCTCGCTGGCCGGGGCGCTCGCGGCGGGTGTCGTGGTCGCCGGGACGTTCCTTCTGGCGCTGACCCTCGGCATGACCCTGGGCTGCTTCGGGGTGCAGTTCTTCACCCGCTGGGCGCACTGGGACTGGGCCGGCAGCCCGACGTTCTCCCACCTCAACGCGGACAGCGACGCCTACATCACCGGCGTGCTCTCCCGCTCGAGGGCGGTGCGGATCGGCCAGGTCTTCGTCCTTCCCGGCGTCGTCACCACGCTCCTCATCCTGCTCAGCAGGGCCTGGACGCGGTTCCTCATCGCCCGCTGCCTGCTCGCGGTGCGGGGCCATCTGCCGTGGCGGCTGATGGGCTTCCTCTCGGACGCACGCGACCGGGGCCTGCTGCGGCAGTCCGGGGGCTCGTACCAGTTCCGGCACATCCGTCTGCAGGAGCAACTCGTCCGGAACGCCCCCGCGGCCATGGCACATGCGGCGGGCCGGCGCCCCGACCACCCGAGCACCGAGGCCCCGGCGACCACCACCACGCGCCGGAAGGTCCTGGTGGCCGGGTCGGTGACCGTGGCCGCCGCAGTCGTCGCGCGCGGGGCGGTGGCGCTGCCGGCGGACCGGTCGCTGGCGGTCGTCACCGGGGTCGAGCCGGCTGACAGCGCGAGATCCGTGGTCTTCAGCCACGACGGCGAGACCGTCGCCGTGCTCGACCACAGGGGAGTCATCAGGCTCTGCGGCAGGCGCACGGCACGGGTGACCGCCACCGTCCGCATGGGCGCGGCGACCGACGTCAAGAGCATGACGTTCAGCCCGGACGACCGGCGGCTCCTCGTCACCTACGAGAAGCAGCAGAGCAGTCGGCAGGGCCTGAGTCTGTGGCGAACCGACGACGGGCGCCGCGTCGGCACGGCCGACTTCTCCCCTCTCGGACTGGGGAAGGTCAGCGGCGACGGGCGCGTCCTGGCCTTCGCCGACTCGGACCGGTCCTTCACTCTCTGGTACCCGGACGAGGACCGGCGGGTCCAGGGGCCCCGGAGCGGCACGAAGGAGACGGGCGAGGACCGGTTCATCGACTGTGCGCTCTCCTACGGAGGACGCTATCTCGCGGTCGGATACGTCGACGGGACGATCGGTCTGTGGGATGCCGACGTCAGGCGCGTCATCGGTCATGCCAAGGTGGCCGGCTCCATCGGCGAGGTGAGGGTCGGCCGGAACGGCACGGTCATGGTCGAGGAGGTCGTCGAGACCACGGACGCGACACGCAGCGTCTGGCATACCTGGGACCGGCTCATGCGTCCGGTCAGGGAGTTCGAGGTGCCTTACGACTGGGCGCTCAGCGGCGACGCAAGCGTGCTGGCCAGAAGCATCGGCGACGGCCGGCGGAGCTACGTCGTCGAAGTACGGGAGACCGCTCCGGACCGACTGCGGCGCCGGCTTCCCGTCAAGGGGGACATGCTGGCCCTCAGCCACGACGGAAGCGTGCTCGCCACCCTCGACGCAAGGGACGTCGTCGAGCTGTGGGACACCCGCACCGGCGCCCACCGTGGTGCCCCTCTCGCCGGTCACCGCGAGGGCGTGGCCGACGCGGCGTTCTCGGACGACGGCGCGTACCTGGCCACCCACAGCCACGACGGCACCGTCCGCATCTGGGCCGTGCCCCCGCCGAAGCCGCGCACGCGCCCCCTCAAGGACCGGTGACGGTGACGGCCCCCCTCGCCCGCTACCGCAGCCAGCCCTTCCAGACGTCCGGGTGACGCTTCACCCACCGCTTCGCGGCCTCGTCCGCGGACAGCTTGTCCTCGGCGATCATCTGGGCGACCTCGTTCTGGTCGTCCTTCGTCCAGCGGAAGTTCTTCAGGAACCGGGCCGCCTTCCCGCCCTTGTGCGCGAAGTCGGTGTTGAGGAACTTCTTCAGCGGCGTCGTCGGGTACGCGCAGTCGAACGTCGACGGGTCCTCCGCGCCCTTCGTCGCGCACGCCTCCGTGTACTCGGGAAGCTTCACCTCGACCATCGGGACCTGGTTGAAGAGCCACTGGGGCTCGTACCAGTAGGTCAGGAAGGGCTTCTTGTCCTTGGCGAACTGCTTGAGCTGTGTGATCTGGGCGGCCTCCGAGCCGGCGAAGACGACCTGGTAGTCGAGCTTCAGGTTGTTCACCAGCGCCTTGTCGTTGGTGACGTAGGACGGGGAGCCGTCCAGGAGCTGGCCCTTGCTGCCGCTCTCGGGGGTGCGCAGCTGGGAGGCGTATTTGTTGAGGTTGCGCCAGTCCAGGACGTCGGGGTGGGCGTCGGCGAAGTACTTGGGGACCCACCAGCCGATGTGGCCGGTGACCCCGAGCTCGCCGGCGTCGGTGACGGTCTTCTTGTCCGCGACGTAGCGCTTCTCCTGGTCCGGGTGGCCCCAGTCCTCGAGGATCGCGTCGACGCGGCCCTGGCTGAGGGCGTCCCACGCCGGCACCTCGTCCACCTGGACGGTGTCGACGCGGTAGCCCAGCTCGTGCTCCAGCAGGTACTGGGCGACGGACGTGTTCGCCCGCGCGCCGACCCACGACTGCACGGACAGCGTGACGGTCTTGCCGTCGCCCGCCGCGTTGGCGTACGGGGAGGACTGCTTGGTCATGTCGGCCGCCCCGCAGCCCGTGGCGGTCGCCAGCAGGCCTGCGGCGGCCAGAACGGTCAGTGCCTTGCGCGTCATGTCAGTTCGCCTCCTTCGCCTTCGTCGGCTGTGTCACCCGGTCGAGCATCAGCCCCAGACAGGCGATGGCCGTGCCGGCCATCAGGCCCGTGGCCAGGTCGCCCTGGGCGAGGCCGAAGACGACCTCGTAGCCGAGCGCGCCGCCGCCGACGAGGGCGCCGATGATGACGACCGACAGCACCAGCACCACGGCCTGGTTGACGGCCAGCAGCAACTCGGCGCGGGCCAGCGGGAACTGGACCTGGCGCAGCTGCTGGCCGCCCGTCGCGCCCAGCGAGCGGGCGGACTCCAGGGCCGCGGGGTCGGCCTGGCGCAGGCCCTGGCTGACGATGCGGACGACGGCGGGCAGCGCGTAGACGATCGCGGCCGCGGCGGCCGGGGCGCGGCCGATGCCGAAGAGGGCGACGACCGGGATCAGGTACACGAACTGCGGCATGGTCTGGCAGACGTCCAGGACGGGCCGCAGCAGCCGCTCCACGCGGGGGCTGCGGGCCGCGACGACCGCGACGGCGAAGCCCAGCACGAGAGTGACGGCGACGGCCGCCAGCACCTGCGAGAGGGTGTCCATGGCGGGCTCCCAGCGGCCCAGCACGCCGATGGCGGCCAGGGAGAGCACGGCGGTCAGGGCCGTGCGCCAGGTGCCGATGAGCCAGGCCAGGGCGGCGACGATCGCCAGGGCGCCCCACCAGGGGAGGGCCTGGAGGCCGTCGCGCAGCGGGTCGAGGACCCAGCCGGTGTAGTGGGCGGCCCAGTCGGCGGTGCCGCCGATGCCGGGGATGCCGGAGTAGAGGTGGTCGACGATCCAGTCCTTGGCGTCGTTGACCGGGGCGGCGATGGCCACCGTCCAGGTGTCCGGCCACGTCGTGCCGGCCACGCGGCCCAGGGCGGCCGCGCCCGCGATGCCCGCCGTCCACATCGCCGCCGTTCGGGTGCGGCTCCGCGGTCGGTCGTGCCCACCCGTTCCGCCCTGCGGAACGCCTGCCCACGACCCGCGTCCAGCAGTGATGCGGTCCAGGACTATCGCCAGGAGGACGATCGGGATGCCTGCCGCCAGGGCGCTGCCCACGTCCACCGTCGACAGGGCCTGGTAGACGCGGTCGCCCAGGCCGTCGGCGCCGATGACGGAGGCGATGACGGCCATGGACAGAGCCATCATGATGGTCTGGTTGACGCCGAGCAGCAGCTCGCGCCGGGCCAGCGGCAGTCGTGCCGTCAGCAGTCGCTGGCGGCCGGTGGCGCCGAGGGAGTCGACGGCCTCCAGGACGCCCTTGTCCGTGCCGCGCAGGCCGAGGGCGGTGAGCCGGGCCATCGGCGGGGCGGCGTAGACGACGGTGGCCAGGACGGCCGGGGCCACGCCGATGCCGAAGACGAGGACGACGGGCAGCAGGTAGGCGAAGGCCGGCAGGGCCTGCATGGTGTCCAGGACCGGGCGCATCGCGCGGAACATGCGGTCGGACAGGCCGCCCGCGAGGCCGAGCAGGGCGCCCACGACGACCGACGCCGCGACGGCGACGATCATCAGCGCGAGGGTGCGCATGGTCGGCACCCACATGCCCAGTGCGCCGCACACGGCGAACGAGGCCAGTGCCGTGCCGGCCGCGCGCACGCCCGCCAGCCGCCAGGCCAGCAGGGAGGCGCCCGCGGTGACGCCCGCCCAGCCGAGGGCGAGCAGCACCACGTACACGCCGCGCACCGCGGAGATGATCGCGTCGCTGATGTGGCCGAAGAAGTACAGGAACAGCCAGTGGCTGTCGCGGTTGTCGATGATCCAGTCGTTGGCCTTGCCGAGCGGGCCGTCCAGGCCGACCGTGAGCTCCGAGGGCCATGCGCCGCCGCCCCAGTGGGCGGTGGCGAACGGCGCCAGGGCGGCGGTGACCGCGCCGAGCAGCAGGAGCTTGCGGGCGGCCGGGCGGCGCAGGGCCGTGCGCAGCGCGCCCGGCGGAGCGGCCGCCTGTACGGGGGCGGGGGTGGTGACGGTGCTCATGCGACGGCCTTCTTGAGGGGCTGCACCCGGTCCAGGCCGGCGACAATGCCCAGCAGGCTCTTGAAGTCGACGATGCCCAGGCACCGCCCGGCGTCGACCACGCGGGCCGGGCCGCCGGTGCGGGCCACGGTCTCGATGGCGTCGGCGACGGTGGTGGCGGGGGTGAGGGCGGGGCCGTCCTGGGCCTCGCCGGAGTTACGGACGGGGCGCATGGCGCGCCGCACGGTCAGGACCTGCTCCCGGGGCACGTCCCGTACGAAGTCGCGTACGTAGTCGTCGGCGGGGGAGCCGACGATCTCCTCGGGGGTGCCGCACTGCACGACCCGGCCGCCGCGCATCAGCGCGATGCGGTCGCCGACGCGCAGCGCCTCGCTGAGGTCGTGGGTGATGAAGACCATGGTGCGGCCCTCGTCGCGGTGCAGGCGGACGACCTCCTCCTGCATGTCGCGGCGGATGAGCGGGTCGAGGGCGCTGAACGGCTCGTCGAAGAGCAGGACTTCGGGGTCGGCGGCCAGGGCGCGGGCCAGGCCGACGCGCTGCTGCTGGCCGCCGGAGAGCTGGGCGGGGCGGCGGTCCTCCATGCCGGCCAGGCCCACCTTCTCGATCATCGCGGCGGCCGTGGCGCGGCGCTCGGCCTTGCCGACGCCCTGGATCTCCAGGCCGTAGGCGACGTTGTCGAGGACGGTGCGGTGCGGGAGCAGCCCGAAGTGCTGGAAGACCATGGCGGCGCGGTGGCGGCGCAGCTGGCGCAGGGCGTTCCTGTCCATGCCGCACACGTCTTCGCCGTCGATGGCGATGGTGCCGCTGGTGGGCTCGATCAGGCGGGTCAGGCAGCGTACGAGCGTGGACTTTCCGGAGCCGGACAGGCCCATGACCACGAAGCACTCGCCCTTGCGGACGTCGAAGGAGACGTCGCGCACGGCGACCGTGCAGCCGGTGCGTTCGCGCAGTTCCTCGGTGGTGAGGTCGGCCAGCGGGCCGCCCGGGACGCGCTCGGCCTTCGGCCCGAAGACCTTCCACAGGTTGCGGACGGAGAAGACGGGCGCGGCGGGAGCGGGGGCCGCTGCGGTGGGCTCGGTCGCGGTGTTCGTATCGACGGCAGGCATCTTTACGCCTCACCTCCTTGCGTCGTGGCCCCGACGAGCAGTTCCGCGCACTTCTCCCCCACCATCAGCACGCCGATCATCGGGTTGACGGCCGGCATCGTCGGGAAGACCGACGCGTCGGCGATGCGGATGCCCTCCAGGCCGCGGATGCGCAGCTGCGGGTCGACGACGGCCTCGGTGTCGTCGGGGGCGCCCATCCGGCAGGTGCCGGCCGGGTGGTAGACGGTGTGCGCGACCTTGCGGGCGTACTCGCTGATCTCCTCGTCGGAGGTGATCTCGGGGCCGGGGCAGACCTCGCGCTTGAGCCAGCCGGCGAGCGGCTCGGCCTTGGCGATCTCGCGGGCGATCTTGATGCCGTCGACGAGGGTGCGGCCGTCGTAGTCCTCCTCGTCCGTGAAGTACCGGAAGTCGAGGGCGGGCTTGACGGCCGGGTCGGCGCTGGTGAGGTAGAGCCGGCCGCGGCTGCGCGGCTTGGGGATGTTGGGGGTCATCGACACGCCGTGCTCGGGCTTTTCGTAGCCCAGGCGCTCGGGGTTGTCGGTGAAGGGGATCTGGTAGAAGTGGAACATCAGGTCCGGGCCGTTCGAGGCCGGGTCGCGGCGTACGAACAGGCCCGCGTCGGAGTCCATCGCCGAGTTCTCGGGGATGGGGCCGTCCGTCTCCCACACGATGACCGACTCGGGGTGGTCGAGGAGGTTCTCGCCGACGCCCGGCAGGTCGTGGACGACGGGGATGCCGAGCTCCTCGAGGTCGGCCTTGGGGCCTATGCCGGAGTGCAGCAGCAGCCGGGGGGTGTCGACGGCGCCGGCGCACACGAGCACCTCGCGCGCGGCCTCGACGTAGATCTCCTCGCCGTCCTTGGTGCGTACGTGCACGCCCTTGGCGCGGGTGCCCTCCAGCTCCAGCCGGTGGGCCCAGGTCTCCAGCATGAGGTGGAGGTTGGGGCGGTCCAGGAAGGGGTGGAGGTAGGCGACCGAGGCGGAGGAGCGCTTGTTGTTCTCGGGGTGGTAGGCGAGGTCGAAGAAGCCCACGCCCTCGTGGAACGGCTGCTTGTTGAAGCCCTCGACCCGCGGCACGTCCACGGCCTTCCGCGCCGCCTCGACGAAGTCGCGGGCGATGGCGTTGCGGTCCTTCTCGTCCACGGCCACGATGTTGTTGCGCAGCCGGGCGAAGTAGGGGTCCATCGACTCCGCGTCCCAGCCCTCGGCGCCGGCCTCGGCCCACTCGTCCCAGTCGCCGGGCAGCGGCTTGAAGGAGATGAGGGTGTTGTGCGAGGAACAGCCGCCCAGCACGCGCGCCCGGCTGTGCCGGATGTGGGAGTTGCCGCGCGGCTGCTCGGTGGTGGGGTAGTCGTAGTCCAGGTCGCCGCCGAGCAGGCCGAGCCAGCGGCGCAGGGTCAGGACGTCCTCGCGGTCGACGTCGGTGGGGCCGCCCTCGATGACGGCGACGGTCACGGAGGGGTCCTCGGTGAGGCGGGAGGCGATGACGGAGCCGGCGGTGCCACCGCCGATGACGACGTAGTCGTAGACAGGCATGATGGGGGTGAACTCCTTCTGCGGCAAGGAATGTTCTGCGCTGACGAGCGGACGGAGTGCGGTAGGGCGCCGGGGCGTCAGCCCGCGAACCAGCGCACCGGCTTCGGGTCCAGGTTCTGGTAAATGTGCTTGGCCTCGCGGTACTCGGCAAGACCCGTGGGACCCAGTTCCCGGCCGACTCCGGACTTGCCGAAGCCTCCCCATTCGGCCTGCGGGAGGTAGGGGTGGTAGTCGTTGATCCACACCGTGCCGTGGCGCATGCGCCCCGCCACGCGTCGCGCCCGGCCCGCGTCCTTCGTCCAGACCGCGCCGGCCAGGCCGTACTCGGTGTCGTTGGCCAGCGCCACGGCCTCGTCCTCGGTGTGGAAGGTCTCGACGGTGAGGATGGGGCCGAAGGTCTCCTCGCGGACGACCTTCATCTCGCCGTGGCACAGGTCCAGGACGGTCGGCGCGTAGAAGTAGCCGGTCTCCGGGCGGTGTCCGGCGGGCTCGGGGCGCTTGCCGCCGCAGCGCAGGGCCGCGCCCTCGGCGAGGGCGGAGGCGACGTACGCCTCGGTCTTGGCGAGCTGCTGCGCGGAGACGAGCGGGCCGCACTCGACGCCCTTCTCGGTGCCGCGGCCGAGCTTGACGCGCTCGGCACGGCGGGCGAGTTCGGAGACGAAGCGGTCGCGGACGGACTCCTCGATGATGAGGCGGGAGCCGGCCGAGCAGACCTGGCCGCTGTGGATGAAGGCGGCGTTGAGGGCCTGGTCGACGGCGGTGTCGAAGTCCTCCTCGCTCGCGCAGGCGTCGGCGAAGACGACATTGGGGTTCTTGCCGCCGAGTTCGAGGGCGACCTTCTTGACGGTGGGCGCGGCGGCCGCGGCCACCTTGGTGCCGCTGGCGAGGCCGCCGGTGAAGGAGACGAGGTCGACGTCGGGGTGCTCGGCGAGCCGGGCGCCGACCGGGTCGCCGGCGCCGGTCACGAGGTTGGCGACGCCGTCGGGCAGGCCCGCCTCGGCCAGCAGCCGGACCAGGTGCACGGTCGACAGCGGGGTGACCTCGCTGGGCTTGATGACGAAGGTGTTGCCCGCGGCCAGCGCCGGGGCGATCTTCCAGCTCGCCTGCAGCAGCGGGTAGTTCCACGGGGTGATCAGCGCGCAGACGCCGACCGGCTCGTGCACGACCACGCTGTGGATGCTCGCGGAGCCCGCGTCCACGACGCGTCCGCCGCCCTCGTTGGTCACCAGGTCGGCGAAGTAGCGGAAGGCGTCGCTCACGCAGTCGACGTCGATCCGGCCCTCTTCGAGGGTCTTGCCCGTGTCGCGGCTCTCGGTCAGCGCGATGCTCTCGCGGTCGCGCTGCAGCAGTTCGGCCACATGCCGCAGCAGCGCGGCCCGTTCGGCCACGGGGGTCAGCGGCCAGGGGCCCGCTCCCCCGTCGAACGCGCGGCGGGCGGCGGCGACGGCCGCGTCGGTGTCGTCCGCACCGCCTTCGGAGACGACCGCGAGGATCGTGGCGTCGGCGGGGTCGAGCACCTCCCGCTGCGCGCCGGACGCGGCGCCACGCCACACCCCGTCGACGTGGATGGTCTCGACTGACGACATCACTCTCTGCCTTCCGGTTCTGAACAGTCCCGTCACCGGTCGGCACGACGGCCGGACCGGCAACGGGACGCCCATAACCAGAAGGCGGAAACCTATGCCTCCTTCTTCACAAAGAGTGACCCGAGTCACTCAGCGTCGTCCCCCGGCGGATCAGCTCGTGCAGGAGGTGGTGGGGCAGAAGGAGCCCACCAGCGTCCGCAGGACCTGGGCCGAGGTGAGCCTCTCGGACGGGGGCCCGGCCACCAGCAGTGCGTACTGCTTCCGGTCGGGCGCGGTGTAGGCGTGGATGACCACCTGGCGGGTGGTGCCGTCACTGAGCGTGTAGGTGTACTCCAGCTCGGCGGGGTTGCCCTGGCCGAGGACCCTGGCGAGCCCCAGCCTGCGGTAGTCCTTGTACTGCGAGACGTACGTCTGGGTCTCCACCAGCGAGTCGTACGGTGTGGCCCTGGGCGGCTCGAGGGCGAAGACCTGGATCAGGCTCCGGCCGCCCGGGGACCGGTAGAAGACGCTGGTGCGCTCGGTGCTGCGCAGCCAGCCCACCGGTACGTCCAGCCGGAAGCCCGCCGGGTCCAGGGTGCGTACGTAGCGGGTGGGGAAGCCCGTGCCCGCGAAGGTGCTGGGCGTGGGGCTCGGGCCGAAGGTGAAGCCCCCGGTGGTCCCGGAGCCGCCGGAGCCGCTCGTGCCGCCGCCGAGGGTGGCGCTGGGGCCGGGGGTCGCCGGGGCGCTGGCGCTCGGCAGCCCGTAGCCCCCTTCCTGGTCGTCCCCGTCGTCCTGGACGAGCGCCCAGACGCCCGTGCCGATGCCGCCCGCGAGCACCACGCCGGTCAGGACCGCGGCGAGGACCGAGGCGTGCGAGGGCCCGGCGGGGGCTTCGGGCGGTGTGCCGGGCGGGGGCGGCGGCCCGAGGACCACCTCGGGGGCGCCGCCGTCGTCCGGGGTGGTTGGGGTGTGCTGTCCGGGTGGCGGCTCGGCCACCCATTTCTGCAGGTCGGCGTCCCAGTAGCGCATGCGTACCGCCGCCTCAGGCCAGTAACTGGCTGATCGCCTGGACGACGGCGGCGGCGGACGCCAGTCCTCCGACGAGCGTCGCGCCACCGGTGAGCAGCTCGCGCAGCCGCGTCAGCCGCCCGGAGCGGGTCCGCCCGTCCTGCCGGGCGTCCTCCTCCAGGCCGGTCAGCTCCGCGTCGAGGGCGTCGATCTCCTCGGTGCGGGCGAAGCGCGGCAGGTCCAGCCTGAGCTCGCGGACGGCCGTGAGCAGCTCGGGCGTGACGGACAGCAGCCGCCGCGAGGCGTCCACCGCCTCGGCGTTCTCGCCGACGGCGGCCGCGCCGCCGCTCATGTCGAGGATGGCCATGCCGTCCTCCGGCATCCGCAGTCCCTCCGGGACGTGCACCGGCGCGCCCTGCCCGGCCCCGGCGGGCGTGCCGGCCCGCTCGGAGCGGTCCTCGGCCCTGGAGCCCTTGCCGGAGGTGGCCGCGCCGCCCGTCATCCGGCCGATGAACATGCCGCCGCCCTTGCGTGGGGCGTCGTCCTCGCGCTGGTCGTCGTGTCCGTCGGTCATCGTCCCCCGCCTCCGGTTCCCGTGAGGTGCTTGGCCTCGGCACCCGCGCCCTGGGCGACCGCGCCGCCGCTCATCGCGCCGATGTAGATGCCGCCCTCGTTGATCTGCACGATCTGCTGCTCGAACTGGTCCGTCTCGTAGCCCTGGGAGCGCAGCGCGTCCCGGACGCCGCTGGCGATGCGGTCCTGGACCGTCTTCACATAGCGGCTGACGTCCATCTCCTGGAACAGCGAGACCTCCTTGGCCGCGGCCAGCTCCCGTACGGAGTCGGCCGGCCCGTCCGGCACGGCCCGTCGTGGGTCGGCGAGCCAGGTGCGGAAGCCGGAGACGGCCGAGCGGACCATGGAGACCGCCGAGGCGAACCCGGCGGCGGGCGCGGTCAGCAGAGCGCGGACACCGTCGCGCAGCAGGTCGTCCTCGCCGCGTGCCGCGATGACGTCGACGGCCCGGAACTCCGGCCGGACCGGGGTCAGTACGTGCGGTACGACCTCCAGGACCAGCATGCCGCCCTGGGTGTGGACGCGGACCAGCACGGAGACGACGACCTGTTCGTCCCAGGCGCCGACGCGCACGCGCAGGAAGTAGCGGCGCGCCTCGCCGCCCTCGTTGACGGACTCGGCCAGGTGCCGGCGGACGGTGTGGTCGTCGTAGGCGACCATGGGCCGCTGCGGTCCGACCGGCAGATAGACGAACTCCTCGATCTCCAGGTCCTTCAGCCGGTCCCGGCTGGTCGCGGCGGCCGCCTCGCGCAGGGCTTCCAGCCGGGGGCGGATCAGCTCCACGATCGTCCGGCCGGTGAACGGTGCGAGGCTGCCCCCGGTGTCGTCCTCCACGCCCTTGCGCCGCTTGAGCTCCAGGGCGAAGGACCAGGGCTCGTAGGGGAAGCCCATGCCGATGAAGGGCCGGGACGGATCGTAGATGGTCAGGCCCGCGTACTGCTCGCGGTCGATGGCCTGGGCGATCCGCAGGTGGTAGGGGGAGTTGGGGAACGGCCGGGGCAGCTGCGCGAAGACCTCCTGGCCCAGCTCCGCGCGCATCACGGCGGCCACCCGGGCACGGTGCATCCACACGGGCACCGCGAGCAGGAGCGGGAAGATGATGCCGACCCAGTTGTTCGCGCCCTGGCTGAGGGCCCAGAAGGTGAACGCCCAGTAGGAGAGCGTCAGCAGGGGGACGCCCACGGGGAGCAGGACGCGCAGGGCGCGGGGGCTGCCACTGCCCCGCAGGGCCTGGCGGAGCGTGCGTTTGTCGACGACGTAGGCGGCCGAGCCGCGCCCGGCGGCGGCGTATGCGCCCCAGTGGACGAAGCAGACGACGGCGTAGGCGGTCGACCAGATCGGCACCGGCGCTTCCGCTCCCTCGGGGGCGGAGGCCTTGTCGACGGCGAAGAAGCCCGTCCAGAGGACGAGCAGGAGTAACGCGGTCAGGGTGTCCTGGCCGCGGGCGCGCAGTGCGTGGGTGAGCACCGGCACCACGTCCACGCCCAGTGAGGGGGCGATGGGTCTTTCCTCATGTTCCACCAGCTCCTCGATGACACGGCGGCGGAAGTCGATGTCGAGGTAGGTCCCCGCGCAGAGTAACCGGGTGGCCTCTGTCGGGGACCCTTGAGCGGACTGACTCATTTCGGGTCCCCCGATCCGTCGAACTCATCTGCGAATTACATGAGTTGACGTAATTTCGGAAGAACTCAGAATAAGCCAGAAGGCCCGTCACCGACCCCGGCAGGAGGCGGATGACGGGCCTGAATTCGTCCCGTACGGGCGTACAGCAGCACGCCCGTACGAACGACGACCGGCCGAGGGGGCCGGATGGCGTCCCGAAGAAGACGGAACGGGTCAGATCAGGCCGAGGCTGCGGACGGCGTCGCGCTCCTCCGCCAGCTCCTTGACCGAGGCGTCGATGCGGGCGCGGGAGAACTCGTTGATCTCCAGGCCCTGGACGATCTCGTACTTGCCGTCCTTGCAGGTGACGGGGAAGGAGGAGATGAGGCCGGCGGGGACGCCGTAGGAGCCGTCCGAGGGGATGCCCATGGAGGTCCAGTCGCCCTCGGCGGTGCCGTTGACCCAGGTGTGGACGTGGTCGATGGCGGCGTTGGCGGCCGAGGCGGCCGAGGACGCGCCACGGGCCTCGATGATCGCCGCACCGCGCTTGGCGACGGTCGGGATGAAGTCGTCGGCCAGCCACTGCTCGTCGTTCACGACCTCGGCGGCGTTCTTGCCCGCGACCTCGGCGTGGAAGATGTCCGGGTACTGGGTGGCGGAGTGGTTGCCCCAGATCGTCAGGCGGCGGATCTCGGAGACCGCGACACCGGTCTTCTTCGACAGCTGCGAGATCGCGCGGTTGTGGTCCAGGCGGGTCATCGCGGTGAAGCGCTCGGCCGGGACGTCCGGCGCGGCGGCCTGGGCGATGAGGGCGTTGGTGTTGGCCGGGTTGCCCACGACGAGGACCTTGATGTCGTCCGCGGCGTGGTCGTTGATGGCCTTGCCCTGCGGCTTGAAGATGCCGCCGTTGGCCCCGAGCAGGTCGCTGCGCTCCATGTCCTTGGTGCGCGGGCGGGCGCCGACCAGCAGCGCGACGTTGGCACCGTCGAACGCGACGTTCGGGTTGTCGGTGATCTCGATGCCGCGCAGCAGCGGGAACGCGCAGTCGTCGAGCTCCATGGCGGTGCCCTCGGCGGCCTTCAGGCCCTGCGGGATCTCCAGCAGGCGCAGCTTGACCGGCACGTCCGCGCCGAGGAGGTGACCGGAGGCGATGCGGAAGAGCAGCGCGTAGCCGATCTGACCGGCCGCGCCGGTAACGGTGACATTGACGGGAGTGCGGGTCATGGCGATCTCCTGCTGCGAACTGAGGTGGGTGTCCCTGCCCATGTACGAGGATCTCTCTTGGTGTCAAGAGATCCGGCGTCAGGCTATCCGACCGGGCCCCCCTCGAAGCCCCTACCCGGTGTGGGACGCCTCACCGTCGCCCCACCGGGCCCCTCCCGACCCGCCCCGCCGCCTCAGCCGGTGGGTCCCGGCTCCGCCGGGGCCGAGGCGCGCGGCAGCGTGCAGCCCTTGCGGCCGGACATCAGCGTCGCGCACGCCGACGCCTGCCCCGGCTCCGCCACCGCGATCATCCGGGTGTGGCCGTCCGTGCCCAGCTCGACCGTGCCGCTCTCCGCACGGGCCCCCGCGCCCGTGCCGCTTATCCGCAGCGCGTCCCCGGGAACGGCCTGGGTGATGCGGGCCCAGGCGGCGCCGCAGACCTTGCTGTAGCGGACCTCCAGATACGAGGTGCCGACCGTCGCGGACCCGGCCGTCGTGGCGTGCCTGCCGCCGCAGCCCATCTCCTCCGGGTCCTTGCCGGAGCACGCGCCCCCGGCGCACTTGACCCCGGCGGGCACGGTGGCCGGACCGCTCACGCTGGGCGTGGCCACGGCCCCCTGCGGAACCTTGCCGTCCTCGCCGTCCGCCCCGAGCAGCAGCACGCCCGCGACCGCGACGAAGAGGGCGCCCACGGCGCCGACCGCGAACAGCACGGTGTTGCGGCGCGACCGGCCCGGCCCGGGCGCCCGGAAGGGGATGGCCCGGTCCCGTACGTCGGGGGAGTCCGGCGACCGGGGCAGGCCGGTCCGCGGCGGGCCCCCCTCGCTGCGCAGCGCGGTGCGGACCTTGCCGTCCTCCTCCCGCGCGCCCTCCCCCCGCGCCGCCCGCTCCCCCGCGCCGCGGCGCTCGCCCGGCGGCGGCCCGAACTCACCCAGGGCCGCCCGCGCCTCGGCGACCCGGACGGCCTCCATCGTCACGTCGTGCCGCAGCTCCGAGCGGCTCCACGCGCGCTCGGCCAGCTCCCACATCGTGCCGAGGTGTCCGACGTCGGTGCCGGTCGCCTCGGCCAGCGCCTCCGCCGCCCCGCGCGGGGGCAGCAGCCGGCCGTTGAGATACCGCTCCCAGGACGTCTTGCTGTAACCGGTGCGGTCGGCCACGGCGGCGATGCTCATACCGCTGCGCTCGACGAGTCTGCGCAGCTGTTCGGCGAACTCGCGCACCTGCGGGTCGAGTTCCTCCGGTAGCGCCCTCCAACGAGGCATTGCCTCCCCCTAGTCCCCCGGTCCGTACGGTGGTCGTCCCCGTGTCGCTGCGCTTCGCCGTGCCACCCCTGTCGGTAAAGCCTCGCTTTCGGCTACCCAGGGGGATGCCCGAAACCAGCATGTCAGTTCCCAAGAGGGCGGCGCACGGTGGCACTTGGGGTTGATCAAGCCACGTGGGCGCACGCCCCTGGTGCACGCCCGGCCGGTCCGCCCACGGGCCGCGCCGCGGGCCGGTCACGTGCGGCGGCCCGGTAGGGAAATCGGTACAGAAAACGGACCTGGTCCCGGAACGGTCACACGCGGGCCACAGCGGCCCGCCGGCCCTTGATCCGGGTCACCGCGATCATGATCATCAGCAGTGAGCGGTGGCCGGTCCTCCCACGGGGGTGGAGGACCGGCCACCGGCTCTCTCCACCCCTTTATTACCCCTATGTCGCGCATCCCACTCGGCCCACACGCAAAGACATACGACACAGGCATACGACAAGCGGGGCCCAGGGCGGGCCTCACCCTCCGGACGGCGGCGGCGTGAAGCACTCGGGCCGGCCGCCGGCGGCGGGCAACAGGCAGACCCGCGCCTTACGGGGGTCCTTCGCCACCGACATCCCGGTCACCAGATAGTCCATCGTGTCCTGCCGGCTCACGGCCTCGAGCCTCTTGACGTCGGCTCCCGGCACGGACAGCTCGACCCGGTCGCCGAGGCGCAGGTGCCACGCCCGTACCCACACGGTGCGGCACCTCTCGCCGTAGCGCAGCTCGACCCGCTGCCCGTCGGCCCCCAGGCGCTGGGCGATCATCGCCGGCGACGGCACGTCGCAGCCCATGTCCTTCGCCTTCTCCCCGTCGCACTGCTCCCCCGCACAGGCCGGCTCCCACCGCTGGGCGTACGGGGAGGTGGCGGCCAGCCGGTCCGGCTCCTGCTCCCCCGACGCCCGGTCGCCGGACGTCAGCAACAGGGCCGCGGCGACGGCGGCGGCGAGCGTGACGACGCCCGTCAGGACGTACGCCGCCCTGGAACGCCGGCCGAGCAGCTTCCGCATGCCGCCGCCCCCGCCGGAAGCGGAACCGGAAGCGTCCGGCCCGTCAGCGTCGGCGGACCCCGGCCCCGGGACCTCCCCGGCCGCCCCGGACCCGGGCGACGCGGACCGTCCGCTCCACGCCTGCTCCGCCAGCTCCCACAGCGCCAGCAGCCGCCCGGGCGGCTCGTGCGCCAGGGCGCACAGCGCCTCGACCGCCTGCCTCGGCGGCAGCTTCTTGCCGTTGAGATAGCGCTCCCAGGACGACTTGCTGTACGGGGTGCGCCCGCCGAGCGCGGCCAGGCTCAGCCCCGTACGGTCCTTCAGCTCGCGCAGCCCCGAGGCCAGCCGGCCGCACTCCACCGGGAGAGGACGGGCGGCGCTCACCGGCGCAGCTCCCCCCAGGTGTCCGGCCCCACGATGCCGTCGACGACCAGCCCGCGCTCCTTCTGGAACTCCTTGGCCGCCTCCTTGCTCCGCGGGCCGTAGGAGCCGTCGGTGATGCCGGGGTCGAAGTGGTGGAACTTCAGCAGGCACTGGGCCTCCACGACCTCCCAGCCCGAGGTCTTGAGGTCCATCAGCGTGTCGCGGGTCGGGCTGTACCCGGCGGTCAGCCCGCCGGCCTGGCGCTTCACGTCGCACGGGCGGGAGCGACCCTTGACGAAGACGAACGGCTCCTGGGAGCTGCCGCCGCCCCCGCCGCGGGGCGCCTTTTCCTCGTCGTCCCGCCAGGGGTGCGTGAGCAGCAGCGTGGCGACCAGGGCGACCGACAGCGCGACCACCGCCCCGACGAGCACCCGGGTCCGCCACCGCCCGCCGCGCCGCGCCCGTTCCGGCTCGCCGCCGGGGGCGCCCTCCTCCCCGGCCGGCACCTCGTCGGACCACGCGTCCGCCGCGACCTCGTGCAGCACCAGCAGGCGGACCGGGTCCGCCCCGCACACCAGTGCCAGCTGCTCGACGGCGTCGGCCGGCGGCAGCTGCTTGCCGTTGAGGTAGCGCTCCCAGGAGGAGCGGCTGTAGGAGGTCTTGGCCGCCAGCGCGGCGAGGCTCAGCCCGCTGCGGTCCTTGAGTCTCCTGAGCTGGACGACGAGTTGACGCACTCGCTCGTCCAACGAGACGGGTAATTCCTTCCAACGCGGCATGTTCCACCCCATACGCGTCAAACAGCCCCCGAGGCAACCAGCCTCCTATGCCGCACATGATGGCGATGCGGGCGTAAGGATTTCCGAACCGTACGACGGAGGCTGCGACTTCCGGCCACCCGTGGCGTGGCCCAGGCGTCCCACCGGGACGTCGTGGGACCCGCCGTCCCCGCAGGTCAGGGTGTGGGACGTCCCATGTCGACCCAAGTGGCCGCGACGATCTGGCAGTTGCGGATGTGGCGCATCAAAGTCAGTCCTGCAAGCCGGGCGGCGACGCGGACCACCCCGTGTCGCCGCGCCACCACTAGGGGAGGAACCCGAACCCATGAACGTACGCAAGCGCATCGCTCTCGCAACGGCCACCGTCGCACTCGGCACCGGCCTGGCCGTCGCGCCGGCCGCGGGGGCGTTCGCCACCACGGGCAGCACCGCGACCGTTCAGAAGGCGGCTGCGAGCTGCGGCTACTACAGCGGCAACGCGCTCACCAAGGCCGGTCAGACCGGCGGGGCCGCCCGCGAGCGGATCAAGGAAGTGCAGTGCCTGATCAACATCAACACGAGCTACCCGAAGTGGCTCGACGTTGACGGCAAGTTCGGCCAGGAGACCTACAAGGCAGTGGTGAAGGTCCAGCAGAAGGCGCGGATCTCGGACGACGGTGAGGTCGGCAAGAACACCTGGGCCAAGCTGCGTGCCGGCGTGCGGTGGTAATCCGGCACCGTAACCGGAACCCTCTGAAATAACCGCGGCGGCCCGTCCTCTTTCGGGGGAGAGGACGGGCCGCCGTCACCCATGTGGGTACACCTACGCCGCGATCTTCTTCCGCAGGTTCTCGTCCAGCGCCGCCAGGAACTGCTCCGTCGTCAGCCACGGCTGCTCCGGGCCGATCAGCAGCGCCAGGTCCTTCGTCATCCGGCCGCTCTCGACGGTCTCGACGCAGACCCGCTCCAGGGTATGGGCGAACGCCGTGACCTCGGGCGTGCCGTCCAGCTTGCCGCGGTGGGCCAGGCCCCGGGTCCAGGCGAAGATCGAGGCGATCGGGTTGGTGGAGGTCGCCTTGCCGGCCTGGTGCTGGCGGTAGTGGCGGGTGACCGTGCCGTGCGCGGCCTCGGCCTCGACCGTACGGCCGTCGGGGGACATCAGCACGGACGTCATCAGGCCCAGCGAGCCGAAGCCCTGCGCGACGATGTCGGACTGGACGTCGCCGTCGTAGTTCTTGCAGGCCCAGACGTAGCCGCCCGACCACTTCAGCGCCGAGGCGACCATGTCGTCGATCAGCCGGTGCTCGTACGTCAGGCCCTTCGCCTCGAACTCCGTCCTGAACTCGGCGTCGAAGACCTCCTGGAAGATGTCCTTGAAACGGCCGTCGTACTTCTTGAGGATCGTGTTCTTGGTGGACATGTAGACGGGGTAGTCACGGTCCAGGCCGTACCGGAACGAGGCGCGGGCGAAGTCGCGGATGGACTCGTCCAGGTTGTACATCGCCAGGGCGACGCCCGGGCCGGGGAATTCGTAGACCTCGAGCTCGATCGGTTCGGATCCGTCCTTCGGGGTGAAGGTCATGGTCAGGGTGCCCTCACCCGGAACCTTCAGATCGGTGGCGCGGTACTGGTCGCCGAAGGCGTGACGGCCGACGACGATGGGCTCGGTCCAGCCCGGTACCAGGCGCGGGACATTGCCCAGGATGATCGGCTCGCGGAAGATCACGCCGCCGAGGATGTTGCGGATGGTGCCGTTCGGCGAGCGGTACATCGCCTTGAGGCCGAACTCCTCCACCCGCGCCTCGTCCGGCGTGATCGTGGCGCACTTGACGCCGACGCCGTACTCCTTGATGGCGTTGGCCGCCTCGACGGTCACCTGGTCGTGGGTGGCGTCACGGTGCTCGATGCCGAGGTCGAAGTACTTCAGCTCGACGTCCAGGTACGGCAGGATCAGCTGGTTCTTGATGAAGGACCAGATGATGCGGGTCATCTCGTCGCCGTCGAGCTCGACGACGGGGTGGGCAACCTTGATCTTGGTCATGAGCCGGAACGTCCCTCTCGCGCAGCTGGGGTCTCCCCCCACCGGAAGGCAGGGCCCCTCCCCGGCCCGGAGCGCCCTCGGTGGGCGGCCCGGGAGCCGGGGAAGGAAATCTCGACATCAAGCTACTCCAGGGCCGTCCCGGCGGACAGCCGCACGGGACGCGCCCCGCCGGGCGGCGTTCCCCGCGCGCGTCACTGCACGGTGAAGTGCAGGACGTCGTCCAGGAAGGGAATCTTCAGCCACGGGTGCGGCTGGGCCATCAGGGCGAGCAGCACGATCGCCAGCCCCATCCCGCCGTACGTCAGCATGTCGGTGAACCGTGACCGCACGGCCAGCATGCCCACGTCCGGCAGCGCCCAGCGCAGTGCCGCACCGCCGATCATGGCCAGGCCGACCAGGATCGTCCCCACCCGGAACGCGTCGAACGCCACGACCAGCAGGCCCAGGCCCGTGGCCCCCAGGACCGCCAGCAGTGGCCACTGGCGTGCGGGCGCCGGCGCGTCGCCGGGGGCGGCGCGCCCGCCGCCCTCGGGGCGGGCGGTGTCCCGCGTCAGCCGCGGCGGGCGCCGCGAGGGCTTGCCGGAACCGGCCGCCGTGCCGGTACCGGTACCGCCGTCCTGCCCCGCGTCGCCCGGCTGCGCGCCGTTCGCCTGCGCGCCGTTCTTCGAGGCGCCGTTCTTCGAGGCGCCCTGCCCGGACGCGTCGGCTCCGGGCGCGTCGCCCCCGGACGAGCCACGTCCGGGCGTGCCGTTCCCCGACGCGCCGCTTCCCGGGGCACCGTTCACCGCTGCGGCGAAGCCGTCCAGCGGCGTGCCGGACTCAGCCCGCATCGCCGATTCCGGCAGCGCGCTCGGCGGCCTCCACGACGTTCACCAGCAGCTCCGCACGCGTCATCGGGCCCACGCCGCCCGGGTTCGGGGCGACCCAGCCGGCGACCTCGGCGACGCCGGGGTGGACATCGCCGACGATCTTGCCGTTCTCGTCGCGGCTGACGCCGACGTCCAGGACGGCCGCGCCCGGCTTCACGTCCTCCGGCTTGATCAGGTGGGCGACGCCCGCCGCCGCCACGATGATGTCCGCCTGGCGCAGCTGCGCCGAGAGGTCACGGGTGCCGGTGTGGCAGAGGGTGACGGTGGCGTTCTCGGACTTGCGGGTCAGCAGCAGCCCGATCGAACGGCCGACGGTGACACCGCGGCCCACGACCACGACGTGCGCGCCGCTGATCTGCACGCCGTGGCGGCGCAGCAGCTCGACGATGCCGTTGGGGGTGCAGGGCAGCGGCGCCTTCTCGTTGAGCACGAGGCGGCCCAGGTTCGTCGGGTGCAGGCCGTCGGCGTCCTTGGCCGGGTCGATCAGCTCCAGGACGCGGTTGGTGTCGATGCCCTTGGGCAGCGGCAGTTGGACGATGTAGCCCGTGCACTCGGGGTTGTCGTTCAGCTCGCGGACGACCGCCTCGATCTCCTCCTGCGTGGCGGTCTCGGGCAGCTCGCGCTGGATCGAGCCGATGCCGACCTGCGCGCAGTCACGGTGCTTTCCGGCCACGTACCACTTGCTGCCGGGGTCTTCGCCGACGAGGAGGGTGCCCAGGCCGGGCGTGACGCCCTTGGCCTTCAGTGCCTCCACACGGCTGGTGAGTTCGGACTTGATGGCGGCCGCGGTGGCCTTGCCATCGAGAATCTGGGCGGTCATGTCGTCCATCCTCGCGGATCGGGTGTCGTTGGTTCCACTCAGGTCGCGCCCGTGACGGTCGCGCCGGTATGCGTGCGGTTCGGCGGTACGACCGTATGCCTACGATGACCGCCGCCGTGGTGACAGCCGCGGCCGTCCCCGCTTGTTTCCAGCCACCGCTCGAAGGATCACCAGGTGACCCATCCGAACCCGCCCGGCCAGTACCCGGCGTACCCGCAGCAGCCCGGTCCGGGCTATCCGCCGTTCCCCCAGCAGCAGCAGCCGTACGGCTACCCGCAGCCGGGGCAGGGGTACGGCTACGGGCAGCCGGACCCCTACGCCGCGCAGCGGCCCCCGCTGGCGGGCTGGGGCTCGCGCGTGGGTGCGACGCTGCTGGACATGCTGATCGGCTCGGTCCTGCCGATCATCGGTGTGGTCGTCGGAGCGGTGATGATGTTCGCCGCGATCGACGAGGCCGACTGCGTGACGACCACGCACGACACCGCGACCTCGTACGAGGCCGTGAGCGTCTGCGACACCGACACGGCCGCGCTCGTTCCCGGCATAGCCGTCATGGGCGTCTCGCTCCTCGTCGCGATGTTCCTGGGCTTCTGGATGATGTACCGCCAGGGCAAGACCGGTCAGACGCCCGGCAAGAAGGCGCTGGGCATCAGCGTCGTCCGTGAGCGGGACGGGCTGCCGATCGGCTTCGGAATGACGTTCGTCCGCAACCTCTGCCACATGGTCGACGGCATCTTCTACCTCGGCTACCTGTGGCCGCTGTGGGACGAGAAGAAGCAGACGTTCGCCGACAAGATCATCGGTACGGTCGTCATCCGCGTCCGCTGAAGCATCGTCGCGTGAAGCATCGCGCGCGTCCATTGAGCATCGCGCGTGGGCCGCGCCCCCGAGGGGGCGCGGCCCTTTCGCGTCAGTGGAAGAAGTGGCGCGTACCGGTGAAGTACATCGTCACGCCCGCGGCCTTCGCGGCCTCCACGACCTGCTCGTCACGGACCGAACCGCCCGGCTGGACCACGGCCTTGACGCCGGCGGCGGTCAGCACCTCCAGCCCGTCCGGGAAGGGGAAGAAGGCGTCGGAGGCGGCGTACGAGCCCCGGACGCGCTCCTCGCCCGCGCGCTGGACGGCGAGCTTGGCGGAGTCGACGCGGTTGACCTGGCCCATGCCGACGCCGACGGTCGCCCGGTCCTTGGCCAGCAGGATCGCGTTGGACTTCACCGCGCGGCAGGCCCGCCACGCGAACGCCAGCTCGGCCAGCTCGTCGGCGGACAGCGCCTCGCCCGTGGCCAGCGTCCAGTTGGCCGGGTCGTCGCCCTCGGCCTGGAGGCGGTCCTTGGCCTGGACCAGCAGACCGCCCTCGACGGGCCGGGACTCGCCGTGCGCCGCGGGGGCGTCGGCGCAGCGCAGCACACGGATGTTCTTCTTGCGGGCCAGCACCTCGACGGCGCCGTCCTCGTAGGCCGGGGCGACGATGACCTCGGTGAAGATCTCGGCGACCTGCTCGGCCATGGCCACCGACACCGGGCTGTTGACGGCGATCACGCCGCCGAACGCGGACAGCGGGTCGCACGCGTGCGCCTTGCGGTGCGCCTCGGCGACGTCGGCGCCGGTCGCGATGCCGCACGGGTTGGCGTGCTTGATGATGGCGACGCAGGGGTCGGTGTGGTCGTACGCGGCGCGGCGGGCGGCCTCGGTGTCCACGTAGTTGTTGTACGACATCTCCTTGCCGTGCAGCTGCTCGGCGTAGGCGAGGCCCTTGCCCGTGCCGTCGGTGTAGAGGGCGGCGGGCTGGTGGGGGTTCTCGCCGTAGCGCAGGACCTGCTGGCGCTCGTAGGAGACGCCGATGAAGTCCGGCCAGGGGCCCTCGTCCGCGCCGTAGCCCGCGGCGAACCAGTTCGCGACGGCCACGTCGTACGCGGCCGTGTGCTGGAACGCCTCGGCGGCCAGGCGCTTGCGGGCGGCGAGGTCGAAGCCGCCGTCGGCGACGGCCTTGAGCACGTCGTCGTAGCGGTCGGGGTTGACGACCACGGCGACGGAGGGGTGGTTCTTGGCGGCGGCGCGGACCATGGAGGGGCCGCCGATGTCGATCTGCTCGACGCACTCGTCGGGCGAGGCGCCCGAGGCGACGGTCTCCCGGAACGGGTAGAGGTTGACGATCACGAGCTCGAAGGGGCGCACGCCCAGCTCGTCGAGCTGCGCGCGGTGGGCCTCGAGCCGCTGGTCGGCGAGGATGCCGGCGTGCACGCGGGGGTGCAGGGTCTTCACCCGGCCGTCCAGGCACTCGGGGAAGCCGGTCAGCTCCTCGACCTTGGTGACCGGGACGCCGGCGGCCGCGATCCGGGCGGCCGTCGAACCGGTGGAGACGAGCTCGACGCCGGCGTCGTGGAGACCACGGGCCAGGTCTTCCAGCCCCGCCTTGTCGTAGACGCTGATCAGCGCCCGGCGGATGGGCCGCTGCGAGCCCTCGGAGTGCGTACCTGCGGAGGTCGTACCTTCGGCGGTCACGAGATCCGTACCTTTCGTCCCTCAATGCGATAGCCGTGCCGGGCCAGACGCCCCACGACTTCGACGAGCAGCTGTCGCTCGACTTCCTTGATCCGCTCGTGCAGAGCGGCTTCGTCGTCCCCGTCCCCGACCTCGACCACTCCCTGGGCGATGATCGGGCCGGTGTCGACGCCTTCGTCGACGAAATGGACGGTGCACCCGGTGACCTTCACGCCGTACGCGAGCGCGTCGCGGACGCCGTGGGCGCCGGGAAAGCTGGGCAGCAGGGCGGGGTGGGTGTTGACGATCCGCCCGCCGAACCGCGCGAGGAATTCCTTCCCCAGGATCTTCATGAAGCCCGCCGAGACCACCAGGTCCGGCTCGTACGCGGCCGTGGCCGCGGCCAGCGCCCGGTCCCAGGCGTCACGGTCGGCGTGGTCCTTGACCCGGCACACGAACGTCGGCAGCCCGGCGCGCTCGGCGCGCTCCAGCCCGGCGATGGCGTCCCGGTCGGCGCCGACGGCCACGATGCGGGCGCCGTAGCCGTCCGGGTCGTCGGCGATGGCGTCCAGCAGGGCCTGCAGATTGGTGCCCGAGCCGGAGACGAGCACGACGATGCGGGCGGGGTGGGCGGGGCGGGGAGGGGCGGCCACGGCGGGGCCCTTTCTCGCGGGTGGTGCGGTTTGTATGGTCGTACGAGACCGAGGGGTCGCCGAATACGGGGGACTCTACGAACCCGTCGACCGCCAGCAACGATACCGGCACACCGAACCGCCCCCACGGGACGGGGGCGCGCACGGGAGGTAGCGTCGGGACCGGACCGGACGACGACGCGGGAATTCGGGGCGCGTCGCCGTAGGCTCGAGGTGCAGGACGACGACACAAGGGGAAGACACACTCCACATGCCGGACCGACGCCGCCACGCGGCTCACCGCCTCCCGCTGCCCGCGGCGGCCCCTGCGCTGCGCGAGCGCCGGTCGCCGTCGTCCTCCCCCGCGGAGGATCAGCGGGACAACCCCTTCGCCGCACCGCCCGAGGGGCAGCCGGACCGGCCCTGGCAGCCACGGCAGCCCCAGGAGCCCCAGCGGCCTTCCGGGAACGGCGAGGACGGCGGCGAGGACGGCCGGGGCGAGCAGCCTCCGGCATGGGGCAGCCAGTGGAGCAGCCGGCAGCCGGGCCGGCAGGACGGCGGCTTCGGCGGGGGCGGCCAGGGCGGCGGCCCGAACCCCTCGGGCGGCCCCGGCGGCCCGGGCGGCCTGCGCTGGGACCCGACGGACCCGGCCCAGCGCCGTGCCCGTTATGCGCTGCTCGCGGGCATGTGGGGCTTCTTCTTCGCCCTCTTCAGCATCCCGCAGGTGGCCCTGCTCCTGGGCGCTCTGTCCGTCTACTGGGGCGTCAGCTCGCTGCGCGCCAAGGCGAAGCCCCGCCCGCACGACCCGGACGTCCCGGCCCCGACCCCGCCTCCCGGCGGCTTCCGCCCCCAGACGACGGCGGCCGTCAGCGGCCTGGTCACCGGCGGCCTGGCCCTGGCCATCGTGGCGGCGACGTTCGCCTTCCACCTCGTCTACCGCGACTACTACGTCTGCGTGGACGACGCCCTGACCCAGACCTCCCGCCAGGCCTGCGAGAACCACCTCCCGAAGCAACTCCGCCCCTTGCTGAGCACGCAGGACTGAGGGTTCGCCCCCGCTGCCGCCGCAGCGGCGGCCAGCCACGACGGCGGATACCGGCCGGCGCCGAACCGGCCGCAGGCCCGGGCCTCGCCGGCGGGGGTCGGGCCGGCCCACCCGCGCCGGGGCGGCGGGCGAAGCCCATCCTCACTCCCGCCGCAGCGGCGCCCGGCCGCACCAGCGGAACCCGGCCGCACCGGCGGAACCCGGCGGTGCCGAACCGGCCCCGGCCCCGTCCCCGTCCCGGAAGAGGGTCAGCGGTCGTCGCCCGGGAGCGTCAGGTCGCGGGGTTCGAAGTCGGGCATGAGGCCGCCGCCCGAGTCCTTGAGGGCGGCCCAGCGCAGCTGGCGGGAGGCCGGGTCGTGCCAGGCGTCCGTGGACGACGCGTCGAACGGGGCCGGCGAGGCGGGCCCCCGCGACAGGGGCGGGGATTTGTGGCGCGGCTTGTCGCGGCGGGCGGCCTTGCGCCGGCGCGGCCGCCACCGGCGACGCCGGTCGCCGCCCCGCGCCGTGCCCTCGGGCACGCCCGGCGCCGGAACAACCGGCTCCGCCACCGGAGCCGGCGACGCGTGCGGCTGCGGCATGACGGGCAGCATCTCCGGTTCGTACGCGACCTTCTCGGGCGCCGGCCCCACCGCCCCGCGCACCCCGAAGCCAAACCACGCGGCAACGGCACGCCACCACGACCGCGACGGTCCGCCGTCCCTCTCCGGGTTCCCGACAGGCCCGGTGGCCTCGGACGCCTCGATGGCCTCCGAAGCAGAGGCACACGCCTCCTCCCCCGGCCCCACCGCCAGCCCCAGCGCGTACCCCAGCCGCCGCCACCCCTTGAGCACCTTGCCCTCTTCCCCCTCCTGCGTACGCTCAGGGCGCAGCGCCGCCACTTCGCGCCGCCACCGCACCACGAGCGCCCCCGGCACGCCGAGCGCGGCCGTCCAGCCCGCGGCCGCCGCGCCCGTGCGCCAGCACGACGGGCCGAAGTCCGCGAGCACGGCATTGCCGAGCGCGCCACCGGAGGCGTACGCCAGCACGGTCAGCAGCGCGCCGCAGAGCACCGCGCCCACCAGCGCGGTGGCCACCGCCTCCCGGCGCCCCACCCGCGCGGAGCGCTTCGGCACGGCGGCCCGGGCGAGCGCGATGCCCGCCCCGGCCGTCAGCACGGCCGCGCCCGCCAGGGCGAGCGGTCCCGCCTGCCCGGGCGACGGCAGCGCGGCGAGCAGCGGGAAGCTCGGCAGCATCGGGCGGCCGTCCGCCACGCCCAGCGGTGCGACGAGGCTGCTCGCCCCCACCGTGAACCCGGGCCCCAGCCCGTACGCCGCCGCCCACACCACCGCGTTCGGCAGCAGGGCCGCGCTCAGCAGCCCCACCGCCACGCGGCCCGACCAGCGCGGGGCCAGCTGGGCGAACGCCTCCCGCGCCTCGTCCGCATGCAGGGCCAGCGAGACGCCCACCAGCAGCACCCCACCGACGAGCAGCATCGCGGTCGCGGCCGCCCCGGCCCGTACCGCCACGGCCAGCCGGTCCTTCGTGAACCACCGCCGCACCACCCCGGGCACCACCCGCCGCACCGCCGCGGGCGCCGGTGCGCCGGGCCGCCCGGCGGCCGTCCACACGCCGGCGGCGATGAAGGCGGCCGCCACCAGCGGCACATGCAGCAGCGCGCTCAGCGGAGCCACCCGTACCGGGCCGGACGACGCGTACAGCGCAGCGGCCAGCCCCACCAGCAGATAGCCGCCGAGCATGGCGGTGAACGCGGTGCGGGGCAGGGGTCCGGGCATGTCCGGCGGGGCGTGCTCGGGGGGTTCGAGGGCGTGCCGGGCCGCGCGGTAGAGAAGGGTGCAGGGCACGACCGACAGCAGCAGCGGCGTCATCCCGATCGGCGCGGGCACGCCCGTCAGGGTCTCGGTGCGCACGAGCGCCGCGCCGTGCGCCAGCAACCACAGGTCGGCGGCGATGCGCAGCGCCCCCGCGGGACCGCTGTCGGGGTACGGGGAGATGATCCACAGGGCCAGTACGACCATGGAGAGGGCACCCAGCCCCAGCCCGGCGGCCAGCATCCCGCCGAAGAACACCGTGCTCGTCGCGGACGACGGCCCGGTCACGGCGGGCCGATGGCGCGTCGGCGTCGACGGTGTCGACGGACCGTGATCGGCGTATTGGCTCACGGGGCCATGCTGCCAATAACACGGCTTTCCTGCCGGTAGCTGGCAATTGACCGTCGTGTCGCTTGTATGGCAGGAAATATGTCTATGAACCGTTTTGCGGTGCATATGGGTGTGGGCCCGTCCCCCTCGAGGGGGACGGGCCCACACCCTGGAAGCGGGGCCGCGGCGTCCGCCGCGGCCCGGCCTCCGATGTCGCTAAGGCCTCGGCGTCAGCCGGCCAGCGCGGCGCGCGCCAGGCGAGCCGTCTCGGACGGGGTCTTGCCGACCTTCACGCCCGCGGCCTCGAGGGCCTCCTTCTTCGCCTGCGCGGTGCCGGACGAACCGGACACGATCGCACCGGCGTGGCCCATCGTCTTGCCCTCGGGCGCGGTGAAACCGGCCACGTAGCCGACGACCGGCTTGGTGACGTTGGCCTTGATGAAGTCCGCGGCCCGCTCCTCGGCGTCGCCACCGATCTCGCCGATCATGACGATCAGGTCGGTCTCGGGGTCGGCCTCGAACGCGGCGAGCGCGTCGATGTGCGTGGTGCCGATGACCGGGTCGCCACCGATGCCGACGGCGGAGGAGAAGCCGATGTCACGGAGCTCGTACATCATCTGGTAGGTCAGCGTGCCGGACTTCGACACGAGACCGATGCGGCCGGGCTTGGTGATGTCGCCCGGGATGATGCCGGCGTTGGACTGGCCCGGGGTGATGAGACCGGGGCAGTTCGGGCCGATGATGCGGGTCTTGTTGCCCTTCGAGCCCGCGTACGCCCAGAAGGCGGCGGAGTCGTGGACGGCGATGCCCTCGGTGATCACGACGGCCAGGCCGATCTCGGCGTCGATCGCCTCGACCACGGCGGCCTTGGCGAACGCCGGCGGCACGAAGACGACGGTGACGTCGGCACCGGTCTTCTCCATCGCCTCGGCGACGGAGCCGAAGACGGGCACCTGGGTGCCGTCGAAGTCGACGCTCGTGCCGGCCTTGCGCGGGTTCACGCCACCGACGATGTTGGTGCCGTCGGCCAGCATGAGCTTGGTGTGCTTCATGCCCGTGGCGCCGGTCATCCCCTGGACGATGACCTTGCTGTCCTTGGTGAGGAAGATAGCCATGGTTGTGGAGTCCTCGTCCCTTACTTAGCCGCAGCCAGCTCGGCGGCCTTGTCGGCCGCGCCGTCCATGGTGTCCACGCGCTGGACCAGCGGGTGGTTGGCGTCGGACAGGATCTTGCGACCCAGCTCCGCGTTGTTGCCGTCGAGGCGCACGACCAGCGGCTTGGTGACGTCCTCGCCCTTGGCCTTGAGCAGCTCCAGGGCCTGGACGATGCCCTTGGCGACCTCGTCGCACGCGGTGATGCCACCGAAGACGTTGACGAAGACGGACTTGACGTCCGGGTCGCCGAGGATGATCTCGAGACCGTTCGCCATCACCTCGGCGGAGGCGCCGCCGCCGATGTCGAGGAAGTTCGCCGGCTTGACGTTGCCGTGGTTCTCACCGGCGTACGCGACGACGTCCAGGGTGCTCATGACGAGACCCGCGCCGTTGCCGATGATGCCGACCTGGCCGTCGAGCTTGACGTAGTTCAGGCCCTTGGCCTTGGCGGCCGCCTCGAGGGGGTTGGCCGCGGCCTTGTCCTCGAGCGCCTCGTGCTCCGGCTGGCGGAAGTCGGCGTTCTCGTCGAGCGAGACCTTGCCGTCGAGCGCGATGACGTCGCCGCTCGCGACCTTGGCCAGCGGGTTGACCTCGACGAGGAGCGCGTCCTCGGCGACGAAGGTCTTCCACAGGGTCACCATGACCTCGGCGACCTTCTCGGCGACCTCGGCCGGGAACTTCGCCTGGGCGACGATCTCGCGGGCCTTCTCGATCGTGACGCCGTTGTTGGCGTCGACCGGCACCTTGGCGAGCTTCTCGGGGGTCGTCGCGGCGACCTCCTCGATGTCCATGCCGCCCGCGACCGAGGCCATGGCCAGGAAGGTGCGGTTGGTGCGGTCGAGGAGGTACGAGACGTAGTACTCCTCGAGGATCTCGGGGGCCGTCTCGGCGATCATCACCTTGTGGACCGTGTGGCCCTTGATGTCCATGCCGAGGATGTCCGTCGCGCGGGCGACGGCCTCGTCCGGCGTGGCGGCCAGCTTCACGCCGCCGGCCTTGCCGCGGCCACCGACCTTCACCTGCGCCTTGACGACCGACTTGCCGCCAAGGCGCTCAGTCGCCGCGCGCGCCGCCTCAGGCGTGTCGATGACTTCACCGGCCAGCACCGGTACACCGTGCTTGGCGAAGAGGTCCCTCGCCTGGTACTCGAACAGGTCCACGCGCGTCCGTCCCTTTTCCATGGATATCGCGGTTCGTTGTCTGCGCGGGCGTGCCGCAGGGCAGCGTGACGACGCGATCTTTTACGAGGGCGGCACACGTTCACCGTTGACGCGGCATGTCCGTCTCGCAGGTTATCCCCGAGGGCGGGGGCTCCCTAAATCGCAGGTCACACTCGGGCCGTGATTACGCTCACAGATCGCGACGGCGCCGTACGCATTTCGGGTATACAACGGGGCCACCGGAACCGCAGCGCTTTCGCCCGCCGGGCTCACGCCGCCGTGTCCGGTATCGGCAGCGGGCGCTTCTCCAGGGCCGCCGCCATGACGTCCGGGAAGAGGTCGGGCGTACAGGCGAAGGCGGGGGCGCCGAGGGCCGCGAGCGCGGCGGCGTGGTCCCGGTCGTAGGCGGGCGCACCCTCGTCGGAGAGCGCGAGAAGTGTGACGAACTGGACACCGGACGCCTTCATCGCCGCCACCCGTTTGAGCATTCCGTCGCGGATCCCGCCCTCGTAGAGATCACTGATGAGGACGACGACGGTCTCGGCCGGTCGGGTGATCCGTGACTGACAGTAGGCGAGCGCGCGGTTGATGTCCGTGCCGCCGCCGAGCTGGGTGCCGAAGAGCACGTCCACGGGGTCGGTGAGCTGCTCGGTGAGGTCCACGACGGCGGTGTCGAAGACGACGAGGCGGGTGTCGAGGGCCCGCATCGAGGCGAGGACCGCGCCGAAGACCGAGGCGTAGACGACAGAGGGAGCCATCGAGCCGGACTGGTCGATGCAGAGGATGACCTCCTTCTTCACCGACTGCGAAGCCCGGCCGTAACCGACGAGGCGCTCCGGGACGACCGTGCGGTACTCGGGCAGATAGTTCTTGAGATTGGCCCGAATGGTGCGGTCCCAGTCGATGTCGCGGTGCCGGGGCCGGCTGACGCGCGCGGAACGGTCGAGGGCGCCGTTGAGCGTGGCGCGGGTGCGCGTCGTCAGACGCTTCTCCAGCTCTTGGACGACCTTGCGGACGACGGCGCGGGCGGTCTCCTTCGTGGTCTCGGGCATCGCCTTGTTGAGGGACAGCAGGGTGCCGACGAGATGGACGTCCGCCTCGACGGCTTCCAGCATCTCCGGCTCCAGCAGCAGTGCGGACAGGCCGAGCCGGTCGATGGCGTCGCGCTGCATCACCTGAACGACGGAAGCCGGGAAGTACGTCCGGATGTCCCCCAGCCAGCGTGCGACCCGCGGCGCCGACCCGCCGAGCCCGGCCTCGCGCGGCCCGCCGGCCCGCTCGCGGCCCGTACCGGGGCGGCCGCCGTAGAGCGCCTCCAGCGTCCGGTCCATGGCGGCGTCGCTCCCGGCGAGCGCGCACCCGGTGCCGTCACCGCCGTCGCCCTCGCCGCCCAGCACGAGCCGCCAGCGCCGCAGCCGCTCGGCGGCGTCGGTTCCGGCGTCCCCGGCCGCGTTCGTGATCGTTCCTGTGGTCATCGTTCCGCTCCCCCAGTCGGTGCCGTGCCCAGCAGCAGGCGCATCGTCGGCAGTACGGCCCGTGCCCGCTCCTCGTCGAGGGCCGGGCCGAAGCCGGGTATGCCCTTCTCCCCCGCCGTCGTCCCGCCCGGGCCCTCGCCGGCCGGGCCCCGGCGGATCTGTTCGCCGAGCGTGCGGCGCACCCCCGGCTCGAACGCGGAGAAGGTGCGGCGCAGCAGCGGCAGTACGCCCGTGAAGGCCTCCGGCGGGACGCCGGTGAGCCAGGCGTCGACGAGGGCGAGGAGGCGTTCGTCGTGGACCAGGAGCATGCCGCCGGATCCGCCGCTGCCGACGAACCCTTCGATCCAGGAGGCCGCCTCGGCCGGTGCCGTGCCGGGCGAGAGCGCACGCCCCATGAGCCGCGCCGCCTCCTCCTCGGGCAGCCGCCCGTCGTCGAGCAGCAGCCGTGCCGCCCGGCCGCGTATCCCTCCGGGCAGCCCTTCCCGCCCGGCCAGCACCTTGAGCACGGCGGCCCACCGCTCGCGCATGCCGGGCTCGGCGGGCTCACCGGGCTCAGGGGACTCGGCGGACTCGGCGGGCCGGCCGGACGGGCCGGGCCGGGCCAGCTGGTCCTGCTGGTCCTGCTGGTCCGACTCGGCCAAGAGGCCGACGGCCTGGTGAACGGCGTCCACATGGCCCCGCATCTCCGTGGCGGCGTCCGTGTCGAGCCCCGCGCAGGCGGCGGGCAGTCCGACGAAGACGCGTTCGGCCAGTCCTGCGGCCACCTCGCCTAGTGCGGCGGTGTCCGTGCGGCGGACGTCGCCGTAGCGCACGGAGCGGACGAGGGCGGGCAGGGCCTGGGCCAGGTGTCCGACGTCCGTGTCGAGGGCCGCCCGCTCGGAGAGGGCGTTCATGACGACGGGCAGGGCGTCGGACAGGCCGGCGAGCAGGCACCGTTCGGCCAGGGTGGTGACGTCGGCGAGGGCGGTGGCCTCCCGGGCCAGGGCCTCGGCCCTGGCGGTCGCCGCGCTCTCCACGGTGGTGCCCCACACGCCGGCTTCGGCGAGCCGCACGGCCAGTTCGGGCTCCCAGCACAGCCGCCAAGTCTCGCGGAACGTGCCGAGACCGCTCCGCGCGCGCGTCGGCTCGCCCCAGCCGACGCCGAGCAGCCCCAGCCGGTGCAGCAGCCGGCTGCGCGCCGCGTCCGTGTCCTTGCGCAGGTCGAACTCCCAGTCGCGCCAGGCCGCTTCGGGCTTGAGCCGCAGGCTGCGCTGGAGGCGCGTCAGGTCGCGCCGCAGGGGCGAGGCGGGCGCGGAGTCGGGGACCTCGCCCAGCACGTCGCCGATCACGAGCCGGTCCCGGACGAGCGCGAGGGGCACGTCCGAGCCCTCGCACATCACGGCGCGGATCGCGTCCGTGGTCTCGGTGAGCCCGGCGAGCGGCCGCCCGCGCAGCGTGGCGAGGGTGTCGGCCAGCCGCACGGCCTCGATGACATGGGCGGAGGAGACGGGGTGGTCCTCGTCGCGCAGCAGTCTCGCGACGGTGGTCATCCAGCGCTCGACGGGCCGGTCGGGGGCGTGGAAGAGGTGCTCGTACCAGCCGGGCGAGGTGATCCCGGCGCCGTAGCCGCTGTGCCGCGCCAGCCTGCGGTGGGTCCACGGCACCCAGCCGATCTCGGCCTTGACCTTGGGCAGCCCCTTGAGTGCCTGCCGGTCTGCGGTGACGGTCCGCTTGGCGGCGAGCGCGGGTACGTGCCAGGCGCCGCAGACGACGGCGACCGCGTCCCCGAACTCCCGCCGCGCCTGGCGGAGTTTGAGCCGCATGTGCGCTTCGCGCACGGCGTCCCGGGCACCGGCGTCCTCGGCGCTCGCCCCGCTGTCGCCGCCGTCGCCGCCGGCGTCGTCCTCACCGAAGGTGGCCCTCAGCTCGGCCATGGCCTCGGCGATGGCCTGGAACGGCGCGAGCGCGTCACCGCCCTCGGGGCCACCGCCACGGCGGTGTTCGACGGCGTCCTCCCACCACAGCTCGGGATCGTCGTACCCGGCGACTCCGGCCAGCGCCGCCAGCGGATCCAGCCGCGACACCGACGGCACCGTCGTGGCCTCGGCCCCGGCTTCGGCGCGGGTGCCGGATTCGGCGTCGGTCTTGGTGTCGGACTTGGCGTCAGTCTTGGCGTCAGTCTCGGTGTCGGGCGACGGCTCGGGGGCGGCCGGGCCGCGGCCGCTCAGGGCGAGCGAGTGGGCCGCCGGCAGGTCGATGAAGCGCACCGGCACGTCGTGGGCCAGGGCCCAGCGCATGGCCGCCCATTCCGGCGAGAACTCTGCGAACGGCCAGAACGCGGCCCGCCCGGGGTCGTCGGCGGCGTGGGCGAGGAGGGCGACGGGCGGGCGCATGTCCTCCTCGGCGGCGAGGTGGACGAGCGCGTCCGCCTCGGGCGGGCCCTCGATCAGTACGGCGCTCGGCCGGCACTGGTCGAGCGCCGCCCGGACGGCCCGCGCCGAGCCCGGGCCGTGGTGGCGCACCCCCAGCAGCACCGGGGCGGCGGCGGTGCTCATGCCGAGACCTCTCGGCATGCCCGGTAGAAGTCCTTCCAGCCGTCGCGCTCACGGACGACGGTCTCGAGGTACTCCTGCCAGACGAGCCGGTCGGCCGCCGGGTCGCGGACCACGGCGCCGAGGATGCCGGCGGCCACGTCCCCGGCGCGCAGCACGCCGTCGCCGAAGTGGGCGGCCAGCGCCAGGCCGCCGGTGACGACGGAGATCGCCTCGGCGGTGGAGAGCGTGCCCGAGGGCGACTTCAGCTTCGTACGGCCGTCGGTGGTGACCCCCTCTCGGAGCTCACGGAAGATGGTGACGACGCGGCGGATCTCGTCGCTGCCGTCGGGCGCGGCGGGCAGGTCGAGGGAGCGGCCGAGCTGGTCGACGCGGCGGGCGACGATGTCGACCTCGGCGTCGGCCGTGGCGGGCAGGGGCAGGACGACCGTGTTGAAGCGGCGGCGCAGGGCGCTGGAGAGCTCGTTGACCCCGCGGTCGCGGTCGTTGGCCGTGGCGATCAGGTTGAACCCGCGGACGGCCTGCACTTCCTCCCCCAGCTCGGGGATGGGCAGGGTCTTCTCGGACAGGACGGTGATGAGGGTGTCCTGGACGTCGGCCGGGATACGGGTCAGTTCCTCGACGCGCGCGGTCATGCCCTCGGCCATGGCCCGCATGACGGGGCTCGGCACGAGTGCTTCGCGGCTGGGGCCGTGGGCGAGGAGGCGGGCGTAGTTCCAGCCGTAGCGGATGGCTTCCTCGGCGGTGCCGGCCGTGCCCTGGACAAGCAGGGTGGAGTCGCCGCTGACGGCGGCGGCCAGGTGCTCGGACACCCAGGTCTTGGCCGTGCCGGGCACGCCGAGCAGGAGCAGGGCGCGGTCGGTGGCGAGCGTGGTGACGGCGACCTCGACGACTCTGCGCGGGCCGACGTACTTGGGCGTGATCACGGTGCCGTCGGGCAGCGTGCCGCCGAGCAGGTAGGTGGCGACGGCCCACGGCGACAGGCGCCAACGCTCGGGCCTGGGGCGGTCGTCGGCCGCCGCGAGGGCCTTCAGCTCGTCGGCGAAGGCGTCCTCCGCGTGCGGTCGCAGGGCTTCGGTCTCAATTCCGGGCACGGTCACAAGTCCCCCTCGTCGTGCGCTTCCGGGATACGTCGACCACCCTGCACCACGCCACTGACAATCGGCCTCGGCGTGACAAAACCGCTGGTCAGAGCGATTGTCAGTGGCGGGCCCTACCTTCGGTGGCATGAATCCGCAGGGGGAACGCTGGACGGCGGAACAGGTGCTCGCGCTGGCTCCTGACGCCGCATCACGCAAGGCGGGCGCCAAGCTCGCGGCGCCCGGCCCGTGGTCGGGCGCGGGTACGGACGGGGGGACGCCCGGGGGCGGGGGCGCGGGCGCGGTCTGGGGGGAGTGCGCGGGCAGCGGAAGCAAGCCGTACCGCACGGTGGTGGACCTGTCGGGGCAGGGCGGGCCGGGCTTCCACTGCAGCTGCCCGAGCCGCAAGTTCCCGTGCAAGCACGCGCTGGGCCTGCTGTTGCTCTGGACCGAGGGCGAGGGGGCCGTGCCGTCCTCGGCCTCGGAGCCGCCCGACTGGGCGGGGCAGTGGCTGGCCCGGCGGCGGCAGCGTGCCGAGCGGGCCGCGGAGCCGGGGACCGAGGCCGGCCCGGCGCGGTCGGCGGCGGGCGCGGAGGCGGCGCGGCGGCGCGCCGAGCGGCGGGCGCAGCGGATCGCCGCGGGCGCCGCGGAGTTGGAGCAGCGGCTCGCCGATCTGCTGCGGGGCGGTCTCGCGTCGGTCGAGGGCGCGGGGTACGGGCAGTGGGACGAGACGGCGGCCCGCATGGTCGACGCCCAGGCGCCCGGCCTCGCCTCGCGGGTAAGGGAGTTGGCGTCGGCGACCGGCGCCGGGGCAGGGGCCGCGTGGGCGTCGCGGCTCCTGGAGGAGTGCGCCCTGCTGCACACGCTCAATCAGGGGTATCTGCGGGTGGAGGAGCTGCCGGAGCCGCTGGCCGCCACGGTCCGCTCGCGCGTCGGCATCACCTCCGACGCGTCGACGCTGCTGGCCTCGGCGACACCCGTCCGGGACCACTGGCTGGTCCTGGCCCAGCGGGACAGCGACGACGGCCGTCTGGTCACCCGCCGCATCTGGCTCCACGGCCGCCGTACGGGCCGCATGGCCGTTGTCCTCTCTTATGGCGCTGCCGGCCGCGCGCCCGAGCTCTCTCTTCCCGTGGGCCTCGCCCTGGACACCGATCTCGTGTTCCATCCTTCGGCGCGGCCCCTGCGCGCGGTGCTGGGCACCCGCCACGCGGCTCCGGCGCCCTGCCCCGAGCCGCCGCAGGGCGGCGACACGACCGCCGCTCTGCACGCCTACGGCGAGGCCCTGCGGGACGATCCCTGGCTGGAGGCGTGGCCGGTGGTGCTGTCGGCCGTGGTCCCGGTGCCGGGCGCGGACGGGCGCGGATGGCAAGTGGCGGACGCGGAGGGCGAGTCGGCGCTTCCGGTCGATCCCCGGTGCGACGGCGACAGTACGGGGTTGTGGCGGCTCGCGGCGATATCCGGCGGTGCGCCGGTACGGGTCTTCGGCGAGTGCGGCCACCGGGGCTTCACTCCGCTGGCGACATGGGATCCGGACGTGGTGGCGCTGTGACGGCCGCCCGTTCCGGCAGGGATTCATCCGCCCCCAGCGGGGCGGGCCGCACTCAGGGAAGGGCAAGCAGATGACCAGTACGTGGGACGAGCTCGTCACCACCGCGCTGCTCGGCACCGAGCGGCGCACCGTGCCCGTGCGGCAGGAGCCCGGGCAGGAGGCCGCCGCCGCGCTGCTGGACGCGGCCGCGGTACGGACCGTGCAGCGGCGGGCCGCGCTGTTGCCGGTCGCGGCGCGAGCGCGGCCCGGGGCGGCGCCGCAGGACGGGCGGCCGGCGCTGCCGGAGGCGGCGCGGCGGCGGCTGGCGCTGCTGCTCGCCGACCGCGCGGGCCCCGGCGGCGGGGGGCGCCGGAGCGGCGCCCCGGACCTCACCGAGCTGCTGCCCCAGTGGCTGGCGGCCGCCAACGGCCACGGCTACCGCGCCCCGGCGGTGCTGCTGCCCGCGCTGCTGGAGGCGGCCCGGGCCCGCAGCGACCTGCGCCCGGAGGCGCTGGCTCTGGGCGGGCCCAGAGCGCTGTGGCTGGCCCGGCTCAACCCGCAGTGGAAGTACGCGCTGCGCGGGAACGCGGCGCCGGCCGCGACGGCCGTCCCCGCGAGCGGTGACGGGGCCGGGGAGCGGGCCTGGCAGGAGGGGTTGTTCGCCGAGCGGGTCGCGCTGCTGGCGGCGTTGCGGCGCCGTGATCCGGCGGCCGCACGGGAGTTGCTGGCCTCGACCTGGGGGAAGGAGCGGGCGGAGGACCGGCTGATGTTCCTGGACTCTTTGCGTGAGGGGCTCTCCGACGCCGACGAGCCGTTCCTCGAGCAGGCCCTGTCGGACCGGAGCCGTAACGTCCGCGCCACGGCGGCCGAGCTGCTGTCCACCCTGCCCGGTTCCGCGCTCGCGGCGAGGATGGCCGAGCGCGCCCGTGGCTGCGTCGCCCTGGACCGCACCACCGGTGCCGGGCCGCGCATCGTGGTCGAGGCGCCGCCCGAGTGCGACAGCGGGATGGAGCGGGACGGCGTCGTGGCCAAGCCGCCGTCCGGGCGGGGCGAGCGGTCGTGGTGGCTGAGCCAATTGGTGGAAGCGGCACCGCTGGCGATCTGGTGCGAACGGTTCGGGGTGGGCAGCGCGGCCGAGGCCGTGGCGCTGCCGGTCGCCGACGGCTGGCAGCCCGACCTGCACGCCGCATGGAGCCGTGCGGCCGTGCGGCAGGGGGACGCGGAGTGGTCACGCGCCCTGCTGGGCCCGGCGGCCACGCCGCCCGCGCCGGTGGGCTCGTCCTGGCTGGACCCGGCGAAGCTGCTGTCCGCGCTGCCGCCGGTGGAACGGGCCGAGTGGGTCGCGGAGTTCATCGCCGTCCACGGGCTGTCGGAGGCGTTCCGGCTGCTCGGGGTGTGCGCGGTGCCCTGGGCGGAGCCACTGGGGAGGGCGGTCGTGGACGCCCTGGACAGCGCCCGGGAGGCGGGCGGCTACCCATGGAGCTTCAGCGGCGTGATGGGCCTGGCCGAGCGCTGTCTGGACCCGGACCAGGCCGACCACCTGGCGGCCCTCACGGCTGCCCCCGAGGAGGCGGCGACCGCCCCGACACCGTCCACGGGCGCGGCCGACTACTGGACGGAGGCCTTCCAACGCCTCATAGGAACGCTGCGTCTGCGCGCCACGATGCGAGCGGAGCTCGCGGGGACCGCATAGGCCCGCGTGCCCCGCCGCCCCGCGACCCACCGGCCCGGCACCGGTGCCCCGGTGCCGCCGGTCGTCGTACGGCTACGCTCCCGCCGGCTGGCGGACGTTGGCGTTGACCCAGGCCACGATCGACGTCGTCGTCGCGCCCGGGGTGAAGATCTCCGCGACGCCCTGCTCCTTGAGCAGGGGGATGTCCGCCTCGGGGATGATGCCGCCGCCGAAGACCTTGATGTCCGCCGCGTCACGCTCCTTCAGGAGCTCTATCACCTTGGCGAAGAGAGTGTTGTGCGCGCCCGAGAGGATGGAGAGGCCGATCGCGTCGGCGTCCTCCTGGATCGCGGTGTCGACGATCTGCTCGGGCGTCTGGTGGAGGCCGGTGTAGATGACCTCCATGCCGGCGTCGCGCAGCGCACGTGCGATGACCTTGGCGCCACGATCATGGCCGTCGAGCCCCGGCTTGGCCACCACCACGCGGATCGGACCGGTCACTCCCATCACTGCCTCCATGTACGTGCAAGTACGTGCCGTCAACCGGCCGCGAGGTTCCCCTGCCCACAGGGCCAGGGAGGTGAACGAACGTTATCTCCAGCATCCCGCAAGCGGCCGTTTCGCGGTGGAGAGCGAGGGGGAAATCACACGTGGGACTACACGTTCGCTACGCACCGCTTTCACACCCCGCGTCTCACGGGCCACACCCACCCGCTCGGACCCCGGGCCACCGGGCCGGGAGCGGTCGCGAGGGGAGCCGCGACGAGGCCGCCGCGCCCTGTGCCGTCAGCCGCGCGGCGCAGCGGTGCCGGCAGGCAGCGCACAGCTGCCCAGGAGGGCGCACGGGGGAGAGGGTCGCCTTCTGTGTGCTGTTCGGGAGGTCGGTCGGCCATGGGGGCTCTGCCCTTTCTCCATATCCTTCTGCGCCCTTGTGCTCTTGTGCGTCCGTCGGCGGCGCTCGTACGCTCCACGGTGCTGGAGCTGACGATCTTCGCCGCGCACGTCCTGATGTACCCCATCGGCGTGGCGCAGGAGCGCAGGCCGCCACCCGTGCCCGCCGCCCCGGCCGGCCCGCCCGTACCGGCCGCGTCCCAGGCGCTGGCCGAGCCGGCGGACCCGGGCGCCGGGACGCCCTCGGCGCACGCGCCCGTGCTCCTCCTCCACGGCTTCATCGACAACCGCTCGGTCTTCGTGCTGCTGCGCCGCTCGCTGCGCCGGCACGGCTGGCCACAGGTCTGGTCCCTCAACTACTCCCCCCTGACCTGCGACCTCCGCACCGCGGCCGCCATGCTCGGCCGCCATGTCGAAGAGGTCTGCACCCGCACGGGCCACGAGCGGGTCGACATGGTCGGGCACAGCCTGGGCGGCCTCATCGCCCGCTACTACATCCAGCGGCTCGGCGGCGACGCCCGCGTGCGCACTCTGGTCACGCTCGGTACGCCGCACGGCGGTACGCGCGTGGCGCCCCTGATGTCCGCGCATCCACTGGTTCGGCAGATGCGCCCCGATTCGGATGTCATCGCGGAGCTGGCCGAGCCCGCCCCGCATTGCGCGACGCATTTCATCGCCTTCTGGAGCGACCTGGATCAGATCATGGTGCCCGTCGGGACGGCCGCTATCGATCACCCTGATCTGATTTCGCGCAATGTGCGCGTAAGCGGCGTGGGCCATCTCGCCCTGCCCGTTCACCCGGAGGTGGCCGCGGGCATCCGGCAGGCGCTGACCACGGAGGACGCGCAAGCCGGCGCCGCGGGAGCCGCGTCCGTCGCCTGATAGCCGCATACGGCCCGGCCACCGAGGGTCCCGCCGCCGCGCCAAGCTTCCGATAACAAGTCGAACGAATATCGAACGTCGAGTCGACCCATCACGGCTCCATCCACCAAAAGGCGGCTAAATGCCCAGGGCCCGACCGGCCGAAACGGGATGAAGATTGTCGTCGCCGCATACCGCCGGGTACAGTCGCCGCTAATTCTCCTGCTGCCAAGGCGAAATGGAAGTGGTGGTGAACGACCGTCACCCGTCGGCGGGCCCGGCTCCGTCCGTTCCCGCTCCCGATGCCTCCTATGGGTATTACCCCTCGTACGAGCAGCAGAGCAGTCCCCAGAGCTACGCCCCGTACGACGGCTACAGCTCCGGACAGTGGGACGTTTCCAGCGCTTCAGGCGGTTCCGGCCATTGGGACACGACCAGCCAATGGGGTGTCACCGGCCAGACCCAGACCTGGGACTTCAACGGCTACGACCTCGGCGGGCAGGCAGCCCCGCACGGCACCGGTCAGCACCCCATGGGAGCGCACCACACCGGTGAGTACTCCGGGCAGTGGGACACCTCCGGCCAGTGGGACACGGGCGCCTGGAGCGCGGCCGGGTCCGCGGCGGGGTCGTACGACACGGGTCACCACCAGGCCAACCAGTGGGACACCGGCGCCCACCCCCAGTCCTGGGACACCTCCGGCCAGCAGTACCCCTCGCAGTCCTGGGACACCTCCGGCTGGGCCCAGGCTCAGGGCCAGGGGGGCCAGGGCCAGGGGGGCCAGGGCCAGGACGAGTCCTGGGCGGGGGACCTCAGCGCCCAGCAGACGCAGACCTGGGACGCCGGCGCGTACGCGGCGATGGAGAACCACCGGGCCGGGGCCGACACGACCCCGGAGCCCCAGGCCACGCACGCCCCCACGCTCATGGTCGACCTCTCGGGCGTCGACCTCCAGGACGGCGGCAAGGACTCCGCGCCTGCGGCCGCCGTGCCCGGCCCCCGGGCCGTCGCCGACGCCGAGACGCGCACCATGACGGTCGTCGAGCCGCCGGAGCCGGACGATCAGGACGACATCACCCCCGCGCCCTCGCGCGCACGGCAGGACGACGCCCCCGACCGCTCCCGCGCCAGCAGGCGCAAGGGCGCACCCGCCCGCGCGGGCTACCGCCCGCGCCGCAAGGCGCTGCTGACCGTCGCCGTGCCCTCGGTCGCCGTCATGGGCGTGGCCGGCATCGCGGCGGCGTCCGTCGTGGCGGGCGGCGGCGAGAAGGAGAACACGCACACCACCGCCGCCTCCGCGCCCGACACCTCCGTCAAGCTCTCGGCGGCCAACAGCAAGCTGGACACCCAGCTCGCGAGCCTCAGCCGCGGCGCCGACGACTTCGCCTCCCGCGCCAATCGCACCCAGGAGCGCATCGACCTCAAGGCGCGCCAGGAGGAAGAGCGCAAGCGCAAGGCGGAGGAGGCCGCGCGCAAGGAGCGCGAGCGGCCCAAGTTCTCCCTGCCCGTCTCCCAGCACGGGCTGAGCGCGATGTACGGCCAAGCGGGCATCAACTGGATGTCGGTGCACACCGGCATCGACTTCCCCGTCAGCTACGGCACCCCGGTCATGGCCGCCACCGACGGCACCGTCCGTACGCAGTACAACGTGGCCTACGGCAACATGGCCATAGTGACGTCGCCCGACGGCACCGAGACCTGGTACTGCCACCTCAGCAGCACCAAGATCCGGTCCGGGCCCGTCAAGGCCGGCGACGTCATCGCCTACTCCGGCAACTCCGGCAACTCCACCGGACCGCACCTGCACTTCGAGGTCCGGCCCGGCGGCTCGGCCGTCGACCCACTGCCGTGGCTGCGCAGCCACAGCCTCGACCCGACGTGACCTGACCGGGCGGCCGGGCCCGGGCCCGGCCGCCCGCGCCCGGCGGTTACAGCTTCTCGACCGGTGCGTACCGCAGCAGCAGCCGCTTCGGCTTCTCCCCGCCGAAGTCGACCGTGGCCTCGGCGTTGTCACCGCTGCCCTTGACGGCGATGACCGTGCCGAGCCCGAACGAGTCGTGCGTGACCCGGTCGCCGGTGGCCAGCGCCACCACGGGCCGGTCCTTGGCACGCCGCGTCGCGAAACCGCTGGGGCCGGCCTTGGCACCGCCCCGGCTCCGGGACGACGAGGACGACGAAGACGACGAGAACCCGGACGAGAAGCCCGACGTGATGCCGGACCCCGCGCCCAGCGAGGACGCGGACGGCGTCGCGGGCCCCGTACGGCGCCAGGTCAGGTACTGCTCGGGGATCTCCTCCAGGAACCGCGACGGCGGGTTGTAGGAGGGCTGGCCCCATGCGCTGCGCATGCTCGCCCGGGTCAGGTACAGCCGCTCGCGGGCGCGCGTGATGCCGACGTAGGCCAGGCGCCGCTCCTCCTCGAGCTCCTTCGTCTGGCCCAGGGCCCGCATGTGCGGGAAGACGCCGTCCTCCAGGCCGGTGAGGAAGACGCAGGGGAACTCCAGGCCCTTCGCCGTGTGCAGGGTCATCAGCGTGATGACGCCCGTGCCCTCGGTGTCCTCGTCGGGGATCTGGTCGGAGTCGGCGACCAGCGCCACCTTCTCCAGGAACTCGGCCAGCGTGCCGGGGCTCTCGGCGCCCTCGGCGGAGCGCTCCTGCTCGAACTCCAGGGCGACGGCCGCGAGCTCCTGGAGGTTCTCCACGCGGGTCTCGTCCTGCGGGTCGGTCGACGCCTGCAGCTCGGCCAGATAGCCCGTGCGCTCCAGCACCGCCTCCAGCACGGTCGCGGGCCCGGCCCCCGACTCGACGATGGTGCGCAGCTCCTCCATCAGCACGTTGAAGCGCTTGACGGCGTTCGTCGAGCGGGCCGCCATGCCGTACGCCTCGTCGACGCGGCGCAGCGCCTGCGGGAAGCTGATCTTCTCGCGCAGCGAGAGCGCGTCGATCATGGCCTCGGCGCGCTCGCCGATGCCGCGCTTGGGGACGTTGAGGATGCGCCGCAGGGGCACGGTGTCCTCGGGGTTGGCGAGGACCCGCAGGTAGGCCAGGACGTCACGGACCTCCTTGCGCTCGTAGAAGCGCACGCCGCCGACGACCTTGTAGGGCAGCCCGACGCGGATGAAGATCTCTTCGAAGACACGGGACTGGGCGTTGGTCCGGTAGAAGACGGCGACGTCGCCGGCCTTGGCGTCCCCGGAGTCGGTCAGCCGGTCGATCTCGTCGGCGACGAACTGCGCCTCGTCGTGCTCGGTGTCGGCCACGTAGCCGGTGATGGACGCGCCCGCGCCGGCATCGGTCCACAGGTTCTTCGGCCGGCGGTTCTGGTTGCGCTCGATGACGGCGTTCGCGGCGCTGAGGATCGTCTGCGTGGAGCGGTAGTTCTGCTCCAGCAGGATCGTCGTGGCGTCCGGATAGTCCTCCTCGAACTGGAGGATGTTGCGGATGGTGGCGCCGCGGAAGGCGTAGATCGACTGGTCGGCGTCGCCCACGACGCACAGCTCGGCGACGCCCTCCTCGCCGGCCGTCTCGGGCGTGCCCACCAGCTCGCGCACCAGGGTGTACTGCGCGTGGTTGGTGTCCTGGTACTCGTCGACCAGGACGTGGCGGAAGCGGCGGCGGTAGTGCTCGGCCACGTCCGGGAACGCCTGCAGCAGGTGGACGGTGGTCATGATGATGTCGTCGAAGTCCAGGGCGTTGGCCTCGCGCAGCCGTGCCTGGTACATGACGTACGCCTCGGCGAGCGTCTTCTCGAAGCCGTCCGCGGCCTGCGCGGCGAAGGCCTCCTCGTCGACGAGCTCGTTCTTCAGGTTGGAGATCTTCGCGCTGAAGGACTTCGGCGGGAACTTCTTCGGGTCCAGATCGAGGTCGCGGCAGACGAGCGCCATGAGGCGCTTGGAGTCGGCCGCGTCGTAGATCGAGAAGGAGGACGTGAAGCCCAGCTTCTTGCTCTCGCGGCGCAGGATCCGCACGCACGCGCTGTGGAAGGTCATGACCCACATCGCGTGGGCGCGCGGGCCGACGAGCTGCTCGACGCGCTCCTTCATCTCGCCCGCGGCCTTGTTGGTGAACGTGATCGCGAGGATCTGGCCGGGGTGGACGTGGCGCGCGCCCAGCAGGTGGGCGATGCGGTGGGTGAGCACGCGCGTCTTGCCGGAGCCGGCGCCGGCGACGATCAGCAGCGGCGAGCCCGTGTGCACCACGGCCGCGCGCTGCTGGTCGTTCATCCCCTCGAGCAGCGCCGCCGGGTCCACGACGGGGCGGGCGGCGCCGTCGCGGTAGTACGCCTCGCGCGGCACGGGCGCGTCGAAGGCGCCGCCGAACAGGTCGTCCGGCAGCGGCTCCGGGGCCGTGTCCTCCGGGGGCGGCGGGTGCTCCTCGTCGGAGGGGGCCAGGTCCGCCAGGAAGCTGTCGTCAAAGAGGCTGCTCATCGCCTCCCGAGTCTAGGCCGCCCCACTGACAGCCGGTCCCGGATCCCGCGGACAGTGGTCAGCCCCACAGCGCGGACGACGGCTCGTGCCCGCTCAGACCCACAGCACGGCGATGAAGACGTTGGCGGCCGTCAGCGCGCCCACGGTGCCGAACGCGGCCGCCCCGACCTTCTCGTCGTCGCGCTTGACGTAGACCAGGCCCAGGATGACGACCAGCAGGGCCATCTTCACGCCGAGCTTGACGGTGTTGAGCGTGTGGTCCTGGGCCTGGTGGAGGCCGACCAGCGCGACGCCGGTGACCAGCATGGTCAGCGCGCCGTGGAGCATCGCCGGGACCATGCGCGCCTCGCCCTTGCCCATGGCCTTCATCTGGGTCATGAAGCCGCCGAGGAGCGCGGCGATACCGATGATGTGCAGGCCGACGACGGCGTGAATGAGTACGTCCATGGGGCCCGACCCTAGCCGGGCCCATACCACCCATCGGCGGCCAGGTGGGGGTAATCGGAGCTTCGGTCAGTCCAGGGCTCCTTGTGTCCGTACGGTCGGGAAGCGCCCGCCATGCACAGTCGCGAAACGGCTGAATAGAGCCAATACCGGTCATGGCCGTTTCCCTGTGACCCCGGGGTTTAGCGTCCTCCTGCAGACGGCGGTGGCCTGCCCTCCCCCCCCTCGTGCGGGCCGCCGCCGGGCACCTCTTGCCGGACCCGAAGGAAGTGACGTCCGACGTGGCGACGCACCGAAAGCCCAAGCAGCACCCCCTCGCCGGCAGCACCGCCCGGACCGCGGCGACCCTGGCCCTGGCGGGAGCCGCCACCGCCACCGCCCTGGAGGGCACCGGCCACGCCGCCCCCGCCCTGACCCCCGCGCAGGCGAAGGCCCAGGTGGCGGGGTACTACCAGCAGGCCGAGGTGGCCACGGAGAAGTACAACGGCGCCAAGGAGCGGACCGACCGGGCGCGGTCCGCGCTCGAGAGGCTGCAGGACGAGGCCGCCCGCAAGACCGAGCGGCTCAACTCCGCCCGCAACGCCCTCGGCTCCTTCGCCACCGCCCAGTACCGCGACGGCGGCATGCCCGCCGGCGTGCGGCTGCTGCTCTCCTCCTCCCCCGACCGCTATCTGGAGAGCGCCTCCCTCGCCGACCGCGCGGGCACCCGGCAGGCCGCGACGGTCGCCCGGGTGCGGCACGAGCTGCGCGACGTCCAGCGGGTCCGCACCACCGCGGGCGCCCGGCTCTCGGAGCTCAGGCGCGAGGAGGCCGCGCTCGCCGCGCACAAGCACACGATCGAGGCCAAGCTCGAGAAGGCCAGGCAGCTGCTGAAGGAGCTCCCGGCCGTCGAGCGCACGGCGGTCGAGGCGGGCGAGGGCGTCGCTGCCACCGGCGGCGCCGCGGGCGCGGACGTCAAGGAGGCGGCGCACGCCGCGCTCGCGCCGGTGGCCCCGCAGGCCGGTGCGGACCGGGCCGCGTCGGGGCGCGCCGCACAGGCCGTGGCCTTCGCCTACTCGGCGATCGGCAAGCCGTACGTGTGGGGGGCGACCGGCCCGTCCGCGTTCGACTGCTCGGGGCTGACGCAGGCCGCGTGGCAGGCGGCGGGGGTGTCGCTGCCGCGCACCACGTACACCCAGATCAACGCCGGGCGGCGGATCGCCCGTAACCGGCTCGCCCCCGGCGACCTGGTGTTCTTCTACTCCGGCATCAGCCATGTCGGCCTCTACGTCGGCGGCGGCCGGATGATCCACGCCCCGCACCCCGGGGCGCCCGTGCGGATCGCGCCGATCGACGAGATGCCGTTCGCGGGAGCGTCGCGCCCCGCCTAGCCGAGGACCAGCAGGGTGGCGAGCGCGGGGCCGAGGGCTCCGCCCATGAGGTAGGCGAGCTGGAACAGGCCGATACCGGTGGGGCGCTGGGCTTCAGGGACGGCGGAGGCCGCGGTCATGGACTGGGTGGCGTTGACGCCGGTGGCGCTGAAGACGGCGAGGCCGATCGCCGCGAACAGGATGATCGCGCTGTGGGCGAAGACCGCCGCCGTCGCGGCGAGTGCCCCCACCACGAGCAGGATCGCCCGCACCCTGGTCCGACCCAGGCGCGCGGCGACGGCCGCGAAGACGAGGGTGAGCGCAGATCCGATGATCATGGCGATCATCTGGCCCGTGGCCACCGAGCCGGTCGACCAGCCGGCCCGGTCGGCGATCAGCCGCGGGATCGCGAACAGCAGCGTGAAGTACGACGCGGACAGGGCGAGGGCCATCAGGGCCGAACTGCGGAAGAGCCGGGAGCGCAGGGCGGCTGCCGGGACGTAGCCGTCCGGGCGGCGACGTATGTGCAGGGACAGCAGGACGCCGGTGACGGCTGCCGCGGCGAGGGCGGGCAGCGGGTTCGTCGGCAGCAGGACGAGGCTGCTGGACAGGACCGCCAGCAGCACCGCGCCCCGGGCGTCGAAGCGGCCCCCTGCGGCCGGGACCCGGGTGGTGTGGCGGCTGACCGCCGGGACGGCCAGGAGGGTGACCAGCAGGATGGACAGGGCGGCCCGCCAGGAGAGGGCGTCGGTGAGGCGCTCGCCGAGCAGCGGACCCATCGCGCCGAGGATCCCGGTCCCGGCACTGATCACACCCATGCGGCGGGCGGTGCCGGCCAGATTCATGGCGATGGCCATCATCCCCGCTCCGCCCGCCGCCTGACCGGCCCGTCCGACGAGGGTGAGCGGCAGCCACGGCGAGGTGGCCACCACCGCGGTCCCGACGGCGACGAAGCCGGCGCTCAGCCACAGCGCGGTGCGCGTACCGCGCCGGCGTACCAGCGTCGCGATCAGTGGTGTCGCGACCGCCAGCGCCAGCGCGAAGACGGTGACCAGCCATGACGCGCCGGCGGTGCTGATACCGAGGGCGCGGCTCATGTCGCCGAGGATCAGGACGGTCGCGTTGTTGGCGGCGGCGACCGGTGTGGCGAGCAACGCCAGCCACAGGATGGGGACGCGACCCGCGGATTCGGCGGCGGCGGAGAGGAAGGGCGTGCGCGTGACGGCCGGGCCGGTGGTGGTGGTCATGTCTCTTCCTGCTGGTGGGATGTTTCGCGTGAGGGGCGGATCAGACGGTGGCCATGAGGCGTTCACCGTGGGCGCCGGTCAGGACGCGGTCACTTCGTCGAGCAGCCGCGGGGCGTCGCCGCTGAAGTCGATCCACGGATTCGTGCCCAGCGCCTGTGCGCCGTCCACGCTCGGCTCCTCGTAGCGCATGACGAACTTCTCGGGGCCGTGGACGTAGGCCACGATCAGGCCGTACTCGGCGTCGAGGAAGGCGCCGTGGGGGCCCAGGCCGGGGTAGCTCACGCGCCAGGCCGGATCGCCGGTCCCGACCGCGCCTACCGACAGCTTCGCGACCACGCCGTCGGGCAACAGGTAGAACCACGTCCACGGGCCACCGGAGACGACCGTCATCACTTCGTCGACGCCGACGCCGTGGTCGGAGCTGTTCACGTGGAGCCTTCCGAAGCGCTCCTGCACGGCGTGCAGGACGTCGGCGCCCATCGTCCGCATGTCGTACACCTTCGGGTACGGGGGAACGCCGACCTCGGAGGTGTTCAGGAATCCGCCCCGACGCGCCTCCGGGCGGCGGCCGGCCAGCTCGATCTGCTCCACCAGCTGCCCCCGGTGCATGCGGAACAGCGAGAGCAGTTCCGCGCCTTCCTCTTCCGAGAGCGCCCGGCCCTTGGACGCCTCCAGCATCGGGCGGGCTTCCGTGGGAACGGGGACCTGACTGACCCGCACGCCCACCATGCGCAGGACGCGGTTGACCGCCTCGACGCCGGTGGTGGCCGGTCGGCCGTCGGAGTACGAGAGCTTGAGGTTTCCGCGGTCCGCGGTCGTCATTGCTGCTCCTGAGGTCCTTCAAGGCAAGATCTTTTGACGTTGAAAGAAAAGCACGCTTGCTTGTTCAACGTCAACCCTTTTAAGGTTGAATGAATCATGGAGAGGGTGATGACGTGACCGATGCGGTGGACCTGATCATCGAGCAGTGGCGCGGGGAACGGCCCGAGCTGGCGGGCAGCCTGCAGCCCGTGGAGGTGATGGGGCGCATGCAGCGCATGCAGCGCGTGTACGACCAGCACTTCAAGAGGATCAGCGACGAATTCGGCGTGAACATGGGCGAGTTCGACGTGCTGTCCACGCTGTGCCGCTCGGGCCCGCCCTACACGCTCACCGCCGGCGCCTTCGCGAAAGCGGCCATGGTGTCCCCGGGCGCCATCACGAACCGCATGGACCGCCTGGAGGACAAGGGTCTGGTCGAGCGGATCCGCGACCGCGCCGACCGGCGATCGGTGCAGATCCGCCTCACCGAGCGCGGCAAGTCACTGATCGACGAGGCCATCGTCGCCCACCTGCGGGACTACGACGAGATCCTGTCCGTCCTGACCCCCGAGGAGTACGAGCACATCGCCTCGGGCCTGCGCAAGATTCTTGAGGCTCAGGGCGACACCACGCTCACCTGATCACGGCGCGGCCCGCACGTCCGCCAGCCGCTCGGTACGTGCGCCCGGAGCGTGCGCTCGGTGCGTGCGCTCAGTACGCGACCTGCTTGGTCAGCCACCGGAAGACGTCCGGCACCTGCCGCTTCCAGACGGCCGTGCCATGGCCGCCCGCACCGGCCGGGACCATGCTGACCTGGACGGTCGTCGGCGGCTTCGCGGACTGTTTGATCGCCAGTCCGCCCTGGTAGCCGTCGCCCTCCGCGCCCGAGAAGAACAGCGCCACGCGGGGCGGGGTCTTGGCGTGCTGGAGCATCTTCCAGGGGTTGTTCGCGTCCCGCAGCTCCGGCGTCTTCGCGGTGAGGGAGCCCGGCTCGCCGATGGGGTCGTTGTAGCCGGACAGGCTCACTCCGGCCCGGTAGCGGTCGGGGTGGGCGACGGCCAGCTTGGCGGCGCAGTGGGCGCCGGCCGAGTAGCCGGCGACGGCCCAGCCGTCGGGCTTGTCGGTGACGCGGAAGGTGTCCGTGACCATCTTGCGGACGTCGACGCTCAGCCAGGTGTCGGCGTTGACCTTGCCGGGGGTGTTGGCGCAGCCGGTGTCGACGTCGCCGAGGAGGGTGGTGCGCGGCGCCACGATGACGAAGGGGGCCACCTCGCCCTTCTCCATCAGGGGCTTGAGCTGGGTGTTGACGTCGAGGGTGCCGAACCAGGCCTTGGCCGAGCCGGGGAAGCCGGGCAGCACCTCGACGACGGGGAACTTCTTGTCCTTGTAGGCGGGGTCGTCGTACTGCGGGGGCAGCCAGACATACACCTCGCCCTCCACGCCCGATATGCGGCCCTTGAGCTTGGTCTCCTGGACGCCGGGGCCCATGCGCTTGTCGGACGCGGGCGTGAACTTCTGCACCACCTTCGGCTCGCCGTCCACGGACTTGCCGCCGGTGCCGTCCGGGCCGAGGTCGGCGGCGGCGTTGACGTGGTCGCCGGTGCCGAGCAGATCGGCCCAGGTGTCGAACAGGCCGTTGGAGTTGTTGACGATCACGAAGACCATGACGATCGCGGTGGCCTGCGCGAACAGCAGCATGAAGAAGCGCGTGAGGTGGCGTACGAACCGGGGGCCGCGGATCCTGCCCCACAGGGCGAGGGGCAGCGCGAGGGCCACCACGACCAGGACGATCGTGGTCAGGAAGAAGGGGGTCCCCGTCAGGCTCATCGCGTTATCGGGCTCTCGTTTCCGGTTCTGTGCCTCTCGCCTGTGAGTAGATGACGGGAAGGGCGAAGAGGTTCCCACCGGTGCGCGCGGGGCGGCGCGGAGGGCCGCCCCGCCCGCCGGACCGGCCGTCAGACCAGCCGTCGGGCCGTCGCCCAGCGCGTCAGTTCGTGGCGGTTGGACAGCTGGAGCTTGCGCAGCACCGCCGAGACGTGCGACTCGACCGTCTTCACCGAGATGAACAGCTGCTTGGCGATCTCCTTGTAGGCGTAGCCGCGGGCGATCAGGCGCAAAACCTCGCGCTCGCGCTGGGTGAGGCGGTCCAGGTCCTCGTCGACCGGCGGTGCGTCGGTCGAGGCGAACGCGTCGAGCACGAAGCCGGCCAGCCGGGGCGAGAAGACCGCGTCGCCGTCCCTGACCCGGAAGACCGCGTCGATCAGGTCGGTGCCGGTGATGGTCTTGGTGACGTAGCCGCGGGCGCCGCCGCGGATGACGCCGATGACGTCCTCGGCGGCGTCGGAGACGGACAGCGCAAGGAAGCGGACCGGGGCGTTCTGGTCGGCCATCAAGGGGGCGCAGCGGCGCAGCACTTCCACTCCCCCGCCGCCCGGGAGGTGGACGTCCAGCAGGACGACCTCGGGCCGGGTCGCGGTGATGACGGTGACCGCCTGGTCGACGTCGGCGGCCTCGCCGACGACCTCGACGCCCGTGCGGTCGGTGGCTCCGATCTCCGCCTGCACGCCCGTACGGAACATGCGGTGGTCGTCGACGAGCACCACCCTGACGTGCCGCGCGACGCTCTCGCCGGTCTCTTCGCTCGTCATGTCGCCTTCTCCGCCCTCTCCATCTCCAGCTCCACTTCCGTCCCCCCGTCGGGCGCGGAACGCAGTCTCGCCGTGCCGCCGTTGCGCTGCATCCGGCCGATGATCGACTCGCGGACGCCCATCCGGTCGTCCGGCACCGCGTCCAGGTCGAAGCCGGGACCCCGGTCGCGGACGGAGATGAAGACCGTACGCGCCTCGACCTCGGCGTAGACCTGCACGGCCCCGCCCTGGCCACCGTACTTGGCCGCGTTGACCATGGCCTCACGGGCCGCCTGCAGCTGGGCGCCGAGCCGCTCGTCGAGCGGGCAGTCGCCGACCACGACGACCTCGATGGGCACGCCGTGGTAGTCCTCGACCTCCGCGGCGGTGGCCTTGACGGCCTCGGCCAGGGTGCTGGGCTCCTCGGCCTCCTCCTTGCCGCGGCCCTCGGGGTTGTAGAGCCAGTTCCGCAGCTCCCGCTCCTGGGCCCGGGCCAGGCGGGCGACCTCGCGGGAGTCCTCGGCGTTGCGCTGGATCAGGGTGAGGGTGTGCAGGACGGAGTCGTGGACGTGGGCGGCGACCTCGGCACGCTCCTGGGCGCGGATGCGCATCGTCCGCTCGGCGGTGAGGTCCTGGGTCATCCGGACGACCGAGGGTCCGGCCAGGAGCGCGATGCCGACCAGCACGGCCAGCGAGGCCTGCAGCACGGTGCCCAGGTGCTCGGCCGAGCCCTGGAGGACGACGATGCCGGTCGCGCCGACGCCGACCAGCACCACGCCCGCCGCGCCGCGCGCGAGGGGCAGGACGCGCTTGCGGCGGCCGACCTCCATCCAGTGGGCCCGGCGGGCGTTGTCGGCCTGGCGCCAGACGAGGGCGACGCCCGCGCCTATGAAGATCAGGGGCCAGATGTAGGTGTTGGCGCGGCCGAGGTGGAGCCGGTCGAGGAAGATCGCGGCGCTGATGAGGAGCGCGATGAGCGCGAAGACCTGGCCGCGGTCGGGCTTGCGGGCGAACAGCCGCAGGCGCCCGTCGGCGGAGACCTGGGCGACGGCCCGGCGCGGCGCCTCCACGCCGCCGACGCCGAGGGGCACCACGAACCAGAACACCGCGTACAGCAGCGCGCCCATGCCCTGCGCCATGAACAGCGCCAGGAACACCAGCCGCACCCAGGACACCGGCACCCCCAGGTGCCCGGCGAGCCCACGGGCCACTCCGCCGAGCAGCCGCCCGTCCGCGCTGCGGTAGAGCTTGCGCAGGGGCGGGCTGTCGGGACGTGCGGCGGTGGTCATGCCCAGATCGTCACACGGTCGGGCCCGCCGCGGCATCAGGGTCGTCCCTGACGGGCCCCCTATCCGTCACCTGTCCTTGGGCAGCCGGAATCCGTCCCGGACGTCGTCGAACACCTTCTTGTGCTTGTGCCAGTCGGCCGCGGGCGCCGAGAGGTAGATGGCGTACTCGTTGCCGCCCGGACGCCCGAAGCCCAGGTCGGCGGCGCGGAAGTCGCGTGCCCGCCCCCGCCAGCTGAACTCCCAGATCGCGGCCGGCTGGCCGCGGAACTCCGTGCTCTGCATGCGCAGCTGCTTGTAGCCCGGGAGCTTGCCCTCCGCCACGGACTTGGCCTCGTCGTCCTTCCACCGCTGGAGAGGGTCGCTGCTGGCGAGGTCGAGGACGGAGACGCGCAGCCCGACCAGTTCGGTGGGGTCGACGTAGAGGATCTCGTCGCTGTCCGGCAGCTTCTTGCGCTTCCAGCCGTCCGGCACGGGGAAGGAGACGCCCACCCCCTTCTCGTCGACGAGGTGGTACCCCTTCGGCACGGCCGGCAGCGGACTCGCTCCGGGGCTTGCGGGCGCGCTCGCCGAGGGCTTCTCCGACGCCGGGGGCGCGGCCTCGTCGTCCTCCTGGCCGCCGTCCTGCGGCAGGAAGTACGCCCCGGCCGCCAGGGCCGCCACGACGGCGACGGCGACGGTGCTCCACAGGGCCGTCCGGCGCCGCTTGGGCGCGGCGGGGGCCGCGGGCACGGCCTGCGGGGCGGTGGGGGCGGTGGCGATCGGGTCGGCGACGGTCGTCGGTTCGGGCCGCGGCTCGGGCCGCTGGGGCCGCTCGGCCCGCTCGGTCCGCTCGGTCCGCTCGGTCCTCAGGGGGGCCGTGACGGGCTCGGCGGCCGGCTCGCGCAGGATCTGCTCCACCAGCTCGGCGGGGGGACGCAGCGCCGGGTCCTTGGCCAGCAGGGTCTCGATCAGCTTGGTCAGCGGGCCCGCCCCGCGCGGCGGCACCAGCGGGTCCACGGCGATGGAGTACGCCGTCTCGACCGCGGTGTCCTTGCGGAACGGCGGCCGGCCCTCGAGGGCCTGGTAGAGCGTGGCGCCGAGCGCCCACAGGTCGGAGGCGGGGCCGGGCTTGGCGCCCTTGACCCGCTCGGGGGCGATGTAGTCGATGGAGCCGACCATCTCGCCGGTCTTGGTCAGGGTGGAGGTGCCACTGGCCTGGGCGATGCCGAAGTCGGTGAGGACGACCCGCCCGTCGTCGCCGAGGAGTACGTTGCCGGGCTTGACGTCACGGTGCAGCACACCGGCCGCGTGGGCCGCGCGCAGCGCCGCGATCATGCCGCGCCCGATGCGGGCGGCCTCGTCCGGGCTCAGGGTGCCGCTGCGGAGCAGATCGCCGAGTGTCGTCGAGGGGACGTACTCCATCACGATGCACGGCAGTCCGGCGTCCTCGACGACGTCGTGGACGACCACGACGTTGGGGTGGGTGATGCGGGCCGCGCTGCGCGCCTCACGGCGGGTGCGCTCGTAGAGGGTCGCGAGCTCGTCCTCCTGCAGGCCCGGGGAGACGTGCAGCTGCTTGACGGCGACCTGGCGGCCCAGCAACTGGTCCTCGGCACGCCAGACGGTGCCCATGCCGCCCCGGCCTATGCGCTCGACGAGCCGGTACCGGCCGGCGACGAGCCGTCCCGTTCCCGGCACTGCACTGTGCATCGCGCGCCCCTCCGGTTCCCCCGCGTGTGTTCGATCCGCCACACCCTAACCGGCCGGGCCTCAGGGAGGATCTCAGGGAACGGCCAGGGTCGTCACGGATGTCATACACACGTTCCGGTTGACACGATGTCCCCATGACCGACGCACCGACCGCCGAACACGAGACCCGACCGCCGCTGCGGCGCAGCCGTGAGCACAAGATGGTCGCCGGCGTCTGCGGCGGGCTCGGCCGCTGCTTCGACATGGACCCGGTCATCTTCCGCGTGGCGCTGGGGGTGCTGGGGGTCTCGGGCGGGCTGGGCCTGATCGTCTACGGCTTCGCCTGGCTGCTCATCCCGCTGGAGGGCGAGGAGGAGAACGAGGGCCGGCGGATGCTCTCGGGCCGCGTCGAGGGGCCGGCGCTGACGGCGGTGCTGTGCGCCCTGGTGGGCTGCGGGCTGTTCCTGTCGATGCTCAACAACAGCGGCGTGATGGCCTTCGCGCTGATGCTGACGATCGCCCTCAGCGGCGCCGCCTACTGGTCGCGCCACCGCGGCCTCGTGGAGGCGGAGGACGAGCGCGCCGAAGCGGGGGCCGGCGGCATACCGGCGGCCGAGGGCACGTTGCTGCACGCAGGACAGAAGACCGCCAAGGCGTACAAACCCCATAAGCCGCACAAGGCTGTGGACGCCCCGCCGGAGACACAGGCGCCCCCGGCGCCGGGCACGCCGTCCTGGTGGCGCGACCCGGTCAAGGACGCGGCGCCGGCCGCCCTGGCCGGGTCCGCCGGCACCGGCTATCTGTGGGGACCCGACGACGGCCCCTACGAGACGGCGACCACCGCCGCCCGCGCGCCCGTCCGCCCGGCGCCCACCGGACGCCAACTGGGCGGCTGGACCTTCCTGCTGGCCCTGGCGGCCTGCGGCCTCGGCACCGGCCTGACCTGGCACCACCAGCCCCTGGGCACCTCCCTCGAGATCGGCCTGGCCTGCGCCCTGGGCGTCTTCGGCCTGGGCATCGCGGTCAGCTCCCTGTACGGGCGCACGGGCGGCGGCACGGTCGTCGCGGCGGTGCTGACCGGCGCGTTGCTCACCGGCGCCGCCGCCCTGCCGAAGTCGGTGACCAGCGAGTGGACGCGCACGACCTGGCGCCCGGCGGGCCCGGCGGACGTACGCGAGCGCTTCGAACTGGGCAGCGGCGTGGCCGTGCTGGACCTGACCGCGCCGGCCTGGTCGCAGGGCGGCGCCACGCCGCTCGACCTGTTCGCCGAGGTCGGCGCCGGGCAGCTCAAGGTCGTGCTGCCCCCGGACGTCACGGCACGGCTGGACATCGAGATCGGCATCGGCGACATCCAGCTGCCCGGCGAGCGGCGCGACGACATCGACGTCGAGCCCGGGCAGCACAAGCACCTCACGCTGGAACCCGCCGCCGGGCGCCCCTCGCGCGGCATCCTGGAGATCAAGCTCAAGGCCGGCATCGGCCAGGTGGAGGTGGACCGTGCCACGCCATGACTTCGAGCCGGGCAAGTTGGTCGTCGGGCTGGTCCTGCTCGGCGGCTGCCTGGCCTACCTCGCCGCCGCCGGCGGCCGGTGGGACTTCCCCTCCTACCTCCTGCTGCCGGTGATGGTCGCCGGCTTCTGCGTGGCCGGCGTGGCCTCCTCCCTCGCCTTCGCCGTCCGCCGTCACCGGGGCCGCGCCACGGACCGCAACGACCGTCCCGGCGAACCGCGCTGACCGCCCGCCGGGCCCACCGCCCGGCTCAGCCGAACAGCGCGCCCCTGCGACCCCGGCCCCGCCCACGGCGGCGGCCGGACCACGCCGCGTCCACCGACAGCAGGGGCGCGCCCGCTATGACCAGCGGCAGCCACGCCATCAGATAGACCAGGTCGTTGCCGTAGTAGTACGGCGTGGCCGCCCAGCTGACGGTGAGCCACAGACTGAGCGAGATCAGCGCGCCCCCGGCCGCCGCCACCCGGGCGAACGCCCCCAGCAGGGTGCCTATGCCCACCGCCAGCTCACCCAGCGCGATGGCGTAGCCGAAGCCCACCGGACTCTTCAGCGCCAGGTCCACCAGCCCCGGGAGCGCGGCCGTCCCGCGCACCGACTCCATCAGCGCCCCGACCGACCCCGGCCCTTCGCTCGCCATGAAGGCGGAGTCGGTGAGCTTGTCGAGCCCCGCGTAAAGGAACGTCACCCCGAGGAAGAGGCGCAGCGGCAGCAGGGCATACCGCCCCAGGTCCCCGCGCCCCGTGAATGACATGCCGCTCGCCATGGCCGCCTCCCTCGCCTTCACCCGCACCGGACCCTGCCGGCCCGCCGCGATCCGTCATCACTCATCGCTCTCCGACCATACGTGCGGGGGCCGGAAAGCATTCAGCCCTGTGGACAACCCCGCGCGGCCGGCGGCGGGGGTTGTCCACAGGGCTTGTGGGCAGCGGTGGTGTGTGCTCAGCCGCCGGTGCGCACGCCCAGCGCGCTGCCCTGCAGCCACTGCTCCCAGCTGAGGTTCCAGTCGCCGTAGCCGTTGCCGAAGAGGTCCATCGGCTTGGGCTTCGTACCCCCGCCGACCTGCACGACATCGCCCTTGAGGCTCAGCCCGTACAGCCACTTGGCGTCGTCCGTGGACATGCCGATGCAGCCGTGGCTGACGTTCTCCTTGCCGAAGGACTCGGCGTTGTCGGGGGCCGCGTGCACGTACTCGCCGCTGATCGTCTCGCGCATGCTGTAGTCGTACGAGCCGTAGAACCCGTCCGGGTGGTTGCGCGGGATGCCGATGGAGAGCGAGTCCATCACGACCCGCCCCTCCTTGCCGAGGATGGTCTTGATGCCCTCGCGGGTCCCGAAGCCCTTGCCCTCGTCGCCGCCGCTGATCGCGATGGTGCGCAGCGTCCTGCCGTTGCGGACGACGGTCATCTTGTGGGTCTTGAGGTCCACGGTATTGACCATCGAGTCGCCGATGGTGAAGGAGACGCTGCGGTCGCCGGCGGCGGCCGTGCCCCCGGCGAGCTTCACGCCCGCGAGCCGGGCGTCCAGGGTCACCTTGGTGCCGGCGGGCCAGAACTTCTCGGGGCGGAAGTGGACGCGGGTGTCGCCCTTGGACTCGTTCCAGTGCCAGGCCCCGGGGACCTTCGGCGAGGTGGAGACCTTCAGCCGCCCCTCGATTCCGGCGCGCAGCTCCTGGGAGACCTTCTGCTGCTTGAAGACGATCGCGATGGGCTGTCCCACGCCGACCTTCTCGCCGTTCGCGGGGGCTATCTCGGGCCGTACGGTCCGGGCGGCGCCGGTGAGCATCGCGGCGGGCGGGGCCGGCTTCTCGGAGACGGGGGCGGCGCTCGAGGGCGCGGGGGCGGATCCCCGGGCGGAGGACTTCGCGGGCCGCTCCTCGGCCTCGGCACCGCCGCCGCACCCCGTGACGGCCAGCCCGGTCAGGGCCAGGGCCGCGGACAGCCCGATGCAACGGGAGAGGCGCATGGTTCTCCTACCGGTTCGTTTCTTCCAGTGCTTCCGGACGTGACGCTCTTCCGGACATGACGGAGCCGAGGCGGCTACGCCCCGGCTCCTCACCATCGTAAGCAGGGCAAATGCCCCACAAAGGCGCCCGGAAGAACGAGCGACCCCCGCCGACGGGCGGGGGTCGCACGCCCGGTCCGTCAGCCCAGGAGCTCCGGCTCGCTGCGGGTGATCTGCTGGTGGAGCGGCTGGTAGTTGATCCACGCCACCAGGTCGTTGCCGAGCTGGTCACGGGTGTGCTCGGCGCTCGCCGCGTCGATGAGCACCGGCTTCCCGGCGGCCTTCGCCGCCAGCTGCACCTGGCAGGAACGTTCCATCGTGATGAACCACCACGCCGCCGCGTCGACCGAGTCCCCGACCGTCAGCAGCCCGTGGTTGCGCAGGATCACCGCCTTGTGCGGCCCCAGGGCCGTGGCGATGCGCCGCCCCTCCTCCTCGTCCACGACGACGCCCGTGTAGTCGTCGAAGAGCGCGTGGTCCTGATAGAAGGCGCAGACGTCCTGCGTGATCGGCTCCAGCAGCTCCCCCAGCGCGGACAGCGCCCGTCCGTACGTGGAGTGGCTGTGCGCGGCGGCCACGACGTCGGGCCGGGCCCGGTGGACCTGCGAGTGGATCGCGAAGGCGGCCTGGTTGACGTGGTAGCGGCCCTCGACGACCTGCCCCTGGTGATTGACGAGGATCAGGTCGGAGACGGTGATGTGCTTGAACGACATCCCGAACGGGTTGACCCAGAAGTGATCGGTGAACTGCGGATCACGCGCGGTGATGTGCCCCGCGACCCCCTCCTCGAACCCGAACCGCCCGAAGAGCCGCAGCGCCGCCGCGAGCCGCTCCTTGCGGTGCCGCCGCTCGTCCTCGACGGTGTCGTGCTTGGGGGGCATGGCGAAGTGGAGCTGATCGGTGGGGATGGGTTCCGGTGCGGCTGCCTGCGACATGGCGGTGCTCCTCCGGTTGCTCCGTGGCTACGAACCGGAAGCTACCGCCGGGTACCCGCCGGGAACAGGCCTACGACCCGGTGGGCGCCGCCGACGCGGCCGCGGCGTGCTCCAGGACCGCCTCGGCCAGCGGCCGCAGGCACTCGCGCGGCAGCGCGTGCCCCATGCCCGGCATCGCCACCGTCCGGGCGTTGCCGATCACTTGGGCGATGTGGCGGGCGTGGGGCCGCGGGAAGACGGGCTCGGCGGAGGCATCGGTCACCAGCGTGGGAACGGTGTTGCGCGCCAGCTCCTCCGTACGGTCCATGCCGGAGTGATCGGCGCGGCCGTGGGCGGTGGAGACGTCGTAACGCCCCGCGTGCTCGATGATCCGCCGCTCGCGCTCGCGCATCTCGTCGGCGTGGAAGGGGAGTTCCTCGCCGCTCAGGAGCCGCCAGTGCGCCACGCGCCGGTCCAGCTCGGCCTCCAGGCCGTGATCCTCCACGGGCTGCGCCCACATCTCCAGGACGCGCGGATCGATGCCGGGCAGCTCGGCGACAGCGGTTTCCGTACCGTCGGCCTCGACGAGCGGCCGCGCGCTGAGCGCGCAGGTGCCGATGAGGGTGGCGCTGAGGAAGCGGTCCGGGTGATCGGCGAGCAGCAGCTGCGCCAGCATGCCGCCGAGCGACATGCCGACGATGTGGGCACGCTCTACGCCGTGTGCGTCCAGGACGGCGAGGGCGTCCTCCGCGAGGTCGGTGATGCGATAGGGCCGCTCGTCGTAGGACCAGGTGGAGCGGCCGACGTCGCGGTGGTCGTAGCGGATCACGCGGTGGCGGGCGGCGAGGGCGTCGACGAACTCCTCGGGCCAGGCCAGGCCGGAGGCCTGCGCGCCCATGATGAGCAGCAGGGGGGACGCGTCGGCGGCGCCGCGCGCTTCGGTCCACAGCTGCACGTCGGGGGCGACGTCGACGGCAAGGGTTCGGATTCCGGCTCGGGTCATGACGGGTCCCTTCCTGGGGTTCGTGTGCGGGTACGGCCTCAGGAGTGAAACGATACGTCTCGTCTCGTGATCCCGCCACCCTTTTGCCGGCCCGGTTCTGCCGACGCGCCCCATGGCAAAACGCCGGTGCCGCCGCCCGGACGAATGGGCGGCGGCACCGGCGTTCGATCAGGGGAGGACTACTCCCACTCGATGGTGCCCGGCGGCTTGCTGGTGACGTCCAGCACCACGCGGTTCACATCGGCGACCTCGTTCGTGATGCGGGTCGAGATCCGGGCGAGCACCTCGTACGGCATGCGCGTCCAGTCGGCCGTCATCGCGTCCTCGGACGAGACCGGGCGCAGCACGATCGGGTGGCCGTAGGTGCGGCCGTCACCCTGGACGCCGACCGAGCGGACGTCGGCCAGGAGCACGACCGGGCACTGCCAGATCTCGCGGTCCAGGCCGGCCGCGGTGAGCTCCTCGCGGGCGATGGCGTCGGCCTCGCGCAGGAGGTCCAGACGCTCCTTGGTCACCTCGCCGACGATGCGGATGCCCAGGCCGGGGCCGGGGAAGGGCTGGCGCTGGACGATCTCGTCCGGCAGGCCGAGCTCCTGGCCGACCATGCGGACCTCGTCCTTGAAGAGCTGGCGGAGCGGCTCGATGAGCTTGAACTCCAGGTCCTCGGGGAGGCCGCCCACGTTGTGGTGGGACTTGATGTTGGCGGTGCCGGTGCCGCCGCCGGACTCGACGACGTCGGGGTAGAGCGTGCCCTGGACGAGGAACGCGACGTCCTCGCCGTCGGCCGCGCCCTCGGCGACGATCTCGGCCTGCGCCTGCTCGAAGACGCGGATGAACTCACGGCCGATGATCTTGCGCTTGGTCTCCGGGTCGGAGACCCCGGCCAGCGCGTTCAGGAAGCGCTCCTGGGCGTCGACGACCTTCAGCTGGACGCCGGTCGCGGCGACGAAGTCCTTCTCGACCTGCTCGGTCTCGCCCTTGCGCATCAGGCCGTGGTCGACGTACACGCAGGTCAGCTGGGAGCCGATGGCCTTCTGCACGAGGGCGGCGGCGACGGCGGAGTCCACGCCGCCCGACAGACCGCAGATCGCGCGCTTGGTGCCGACCATCTCCTGGATGGCGGCGACCTGCTCCTCGATCACGTTGCCCGTGGTCCAGGTCGGCTCGATGCCCGCGCCGCGGTAGAGGAAGTGCTCCATGACCAGCTGGCCGTGCGTGGAGTGCATCACCTCGGGGTGGTACTGCACGCCGTAGAGCTTCTTGGCGTCGTTCTCGAAGGCGGCGACCGGCACGACGTCCGTGGACGCGGTGACGGTGAAGCCCTCGGGGGCGGCCGAGCAGGCGTCGCCGTGCGACATCCACACCGACTGCTCCGCCGGGGTGCCCTCGAAGAGGGTCGAGCCGGTCTTGGAGACGTGCAGGGGGGTACGGCCGTACTCGCGCGCACCGGTGTTGTCGACGGTGCCGCCGAGGGTGGTGGCCATCAGCTGGAAGCCGTAGCACATGCCGAAGACGGGGACGCCGGACTCGAAGAGGCCGAGGGCGTCGTCCAGGCGGGGGGCGCCCTCCTCGTACACGGACGAGGGGCCGCCGGAGAGGATGATCGCCTTGGGGTTCTTGGCGAGCATCTCGGCGACGGGCATCGTGCTGGGCACGATCTCGCTGTAGACGCGGGCCTCGCGGACGCGGCGGGCGATGAGCTGGGCGTACTGCGCACCGAAGTCGACAACGAGCACCGGTTCCGCGGTGTTGTCGTGGGCGGCGGCGGGGGGTGCTGCTGACACGGGAGCGGCCTTCCGGCGGTCGAGGAGGGGGCTGTATTTGTCGATTCTACCGGGGCGCGGGAGCTTGCTTTTGTCTCACCATCCGAACGATGCCCCGACGCGCATTGGCCCGAGGGCCCCGCGCGGGCCATACTGTCCGCCATGCGCAAGCACCTGACCTTCGTCTTTACCTATGGCACCCGGCCCGTCCGGCTGCCATGGTCGTGCTGCTTGAGCAACTGACAAGCGACTTCCCAGGCGCCCCGGGCCGACAAGGCCCGGGGCGCCTGTCGTTTTTCCGGGTCATGCCGCTCCGGGGGCCGCGCCCTCTTTGGAGAAACACACATGAGCACCACGACCACCACCAGCACCCCGCGTCACACCGACACCGGCGCCCGCACCGATCACGCCGCCGGCGTGATCACCGGTGCCCGGGAGCGGATCGACGACCTCGACGGCCGCATCATCGGGCTCGTCCAGGAGCGCATGGCCGTCTCGGCCGTGATCCAGCGCGAGCGGATCGCCTCCGGCGGGCGCCGGGTGAACCTCTCCCGCGAGATGGAGATCCTCGGCCACTACAGCGAGCAGCTCGGCAAGCCCGGCACCGCCCTGGCCATGACCCTGCTCGAGCTCTGCCGGGGCCGTATCTGACCGTGGTCCGGTCACCCGCCGCACCCGAGTTCGGGGCCCGTCACCCGTACGGCGCGTGACCGGCGGCTGATCATCTTCGTTAATACCGGTGTCCGCCCCAGCCAGGAGCGGCCCTCCGAGATCCACGCGTGGCTTCCGCCCCTGTTCATCTGGGCGCCCGGCAACGACAGGGCGGGATCCACCGGGGTGTGTGACGCGCGAGCACGCGCGTCGTGGGACCTCACTCCGGTGGCGAGGCGACCGGTCAGCAGGGGACAGCAGCCCGGCCGCCACTCAAGGGGCGGTCGGTTCCAGGGACGCCTGGAACCGACCGTATCCGGTCGAAACGGTTGCGCCCGGGGCGGCTCATCCCGCACGATGCAAAAGGGAACGGCAAGTCCCTTGTCCCGTACCGCCATTGGTTCAACCATCTCCAGCCTGCGACGCTCCCCCCGGCGTCGCTCCGCGGCACCGACCCTGCCCTGACCTCGGTGCCGGCAGTCAAGGGCCCCGAGGCCGCCCGCACGCCCCCGCGGTGCGGCCCGGGGCCCTTCGCCGTGCCGCGGCCCGGCGCGGGCGACCCGGCGCACCCGGCGTCAGTGAGTTACGTCACATGGCCGGAATGGGCAGGCCGCTCCGTCACTCCCCCGCCTGCCTCTTCGGCACCTCCGGCACCGGCAGGAACGGCAGTCGCAGCGCCCCGAAGGCGTCCTCGGGCACCGCCGGGCCGTGCGGCGCGACGGCGGCCACGCGCTCGTACGCGCCGCCCTGCTCCGGGCGGGGATCCGCCTCGCCCTTGTTCGGCCAGAAGGCCATCGCGCGCTCCGCCTGCGCCGTGATCGTCAAGGAGGGGTTGACGCCGAGGTTCGCGGAGACGGCCGCGCCGTCGACCACCGAGATGCCGGGGTGCCCGTACAGCCGGTGGTACGGATCGATGACGCCCCGGGACGGGTCGGGGCCGATCGGGCAGCCGCCGATGAAGTGGGCGGTGAGCGGGGTGCCCATGAGCTCGCCGACGTTGCTGCCGGCGAAACCGTTGATCTCCCGGGCGATGAGGCGCGCCGCCTCGGCCGCCACGGGGATCTGCTTCGGGTTGGGCGCGCCGTGGCCCTGCCGGGCCGTGAGCAGGCCCTTGCCCACGCCGCCCGGCCTGCGGTACGTCGTCAGGGAGTTGTCCAGCGACTGCATGACGAGGCCGATGATCGTGCGCTCGGACCAGCGGCGGTTGGACAGCGACCGCAGCAGCAGCACCGGATGCCGTGCGCAGCGCGCCGCGAAGGCCACCGCCCGCGGCATGCGCGTCCCCACCGGCACCTGGAGGATGGACAGGCCGCCCATGGCGTTCGAGCCCTTGCCGTACCGCACGGGTTCGATGTGGGTGTGGGCGTCGGGGTGGACGGACGAGGTGATCGCCACGCCCCGGGTGAAGTCGGGCTTCCGGCCGTGCGCGGCGCGGTAGCGGCGGGCGGTGGTCTGGGCGCCGACCAGGGCCTCGGAGTTCGTCCGGGTCAGCTCGCCGAGCCGCTCGGAGAGGCGGGGCAGCAGGCCCTTGTCCCGCATGGTGTGCAGGAGCGTCTGGGTGCCGTACGTTCCGGCGGCGATCACGACCCGTTCGGCGCGCAGCACCCGGGGGCGGGCCGTGCGGCGCCGGCCGGTGGGGACGGTCAGGACGCGGTAGCCGCCGTCCGCGTGCTCGGTGAGGGCCACGACCGTCGTCATCGGGTGGATGACGGCTCCGGCGCGCTCGGCGAGGTGGAGGTAGTTCTCACCCAGGGTGTTCTTGGCGCCGTGCCGGCAGCCGGTCATGCACTCGCCGCACTCCACGCAGGCCTTGCGGGCGGGGCCCGCGCCCCCGAAGTACGGGTCCGGGACCTCGGCGCCTGGGCGGGCGCGGGCGCTCCCGTCGCCGTCCTCGCCGTCGCCGAAGAAGACGCCGACCGGGGCGAGGTGGAAGCTCTCCCCCACGCCCATCCGTTCGGCGGCCGCCTTCAGGTGGACGTCGGAGGGGGTCACGGTGGGGTTGAGCCGTACGCCCAGCATGCGCCGCGCCTGCTCGTAGTACGGGCGCAGCTCCTGCTCCCAGTCGGTGATGGAGGCCCACTGCGGGTCGTCGAAGAACGCCTTGGGCGGTACGTAGAGCGTGTTGGCGTAGTTCAGCGAACCGCCGCCGACGCCGGCGCCCGCGAGGACCATGACGTTGCCGAGGAGGTGGATGCGCTGGATGCCGTAAAGCCCCAGGGCCGGGGCCCACAGGTAATTGCGCAGGTCCCAGGAGTTGCGGGGGAGGCTGTCGCGGGTGAAGCGGCGGCCGGCCTCCAGCACGCCCACGCGGTAGCCCTTCTCGCTCAGGCGCAGGGCGGAGACGGAGCCGCCGAAGCCCGAGCCGATGACGATGACGTCGTAGTCGAATGTGGTCACCACATGCCTCCGGTCAGCGCAGACGGATCGCCTTCAGCAGCCGCAGCCCGCCTGTCAGCACGCGCGCGTACTGCTCGTCGTCCAGCCCGAACGCCGGCCCCAGGGGCATGATCCGCTGGTGGGCGACCGTCTGGGCCTCCGTGTACTTCAGGATGCCCTCGGCGCCGTGCCGCCGGCCCAGGCCCGAGTCGCCCATGCCGCCCATCGGCGCTCCCACGCTGGCGTACCCGGCCCCGTACGCCTCGTTGACGTTGACGGTCCCGGCGTCGACCCGTGCGGCGACCGCCCGGCCGCGCCGCCCGTCCCTCGTCCACACGCTCGCGTTGAGGCCGTACGGCGAGGAGTTGGCCAGCCGCACCGCCTCGTCCTCGTCATCGAAGCGGTAGACGGAGACGACCGGGCCGAAGGTCTCCTCCGCGCACAGCGCCATGGGCGGCTCGACGCCGTCGAGAATGGTCGGTTCGTAGAACAGCGGCCCGACGTCCGGCCGTGCCCTGCCGCCCGCTACGACGGTGGCGCCCTTGGCGACGGCCTCGTCCACGTGCCGGGTGACGGTCTCCAGTTGCTTCGCCGAGACGAGCGAGCCCATGTCGGTGCCGTACGCCAGGGCCGTGCCCAGCCGCAGCGCCTTCGTACGGGCGGCGAAGCGCCGGAGGAACGCGTCGGCTATGGAGGAATGGACGTACAGCCGCTCGATGGCCATGCACAGCTGGCCGGCGGACGAGAAGCAGCCCCGGACCGCTCCCGCCGCCGCCTTGTCGAGGTCGGCGTCACGCAGCACCAGCATGGCGTTCTTGCCGCCGAGCTCGAGCGTGGCGCCCACCAGCCGCGCCGCGGCGCCCTGGGCGACCTCGCGGCCGGTGCGCGTGGAACCGGTGAAGGAGACGTAGTCGGCGTGGCCGACGACGGCGGGGCCGACGACGGGGCCCTCGCCGAGCACGACCTGCCACAGGGCCTCGGGAAGGCCGGCCTCGACGAGGAGTTCGCGAGCCCACAGGACCGTGAGGGCCGTCTGTGTGTCGGGCTTCATGACCACCGCGTTGCCCGCGACGAAGGCGGGCAGGGCGTCCCCGGCGGACAGCTCGAGCGGATAGTTCCAGGGGGCGATGTGCCCGATCACCCCGCGCGGCTTGCGCAGTTCGGTGACTTTGGTGAGGACCGGCAGGACGCCGGTGTGGCCCTTGGGCCGGAGATAGGCGGAGGCCGCCAGTCCGTAGTGCCGCGCCACCACGGCGACCGCCTGGATCTCCTCGTGGGCGTGCAGCCGGGCCTTGCCGGTCTCCAGCTGGATGAGGTCCAGGATCTCGGACTGGCGGGCGAGTACGAGGTCGTGGAAGCGCAGCAGGACGGCCGCCCGCCGTCGTACAGGCTCCGCGGCCCAGGCGCGCTGCGCCTCCCGTGCCCGGGCGAAGGCGGTCGCGACGTCCTCGGGGGTGGATATCGGCAGGCCGGCCAGCTTCCGCCCGGTGAAGGGGGCGTGGCTGTCCGCGCTGCCGCCGGAGCTCACCACCGCGCGGGTGAGGCGGGCGACGAGCTCCGGGGTGACGACGTCGTCGGCGGTGCGGGTGCCCGCCGGGGCTACGGGATTGCGGGAGTTGCCATCGGCGACTGTTCCAGTGTCCAGCGTGTCCGTCATGCGGGTGAGCGTATGACGGACCGGACGAATTGGGTACCTGCCGGTAACCTCAAAGGGGTCACTTCGCCTGGATCTTGAGGTACTTCAGGACGTCGTCGAAGAGCTTGTCGCCGTCCTTGCGGGCCTGCCCTGCGGCGGGCATCCGGAGCTCGAGCAGCCAGGCGGTGTTCTCGGCCTCGTCGACGATGACCCGGGTGCGCCAGACGCTCTTGGGGTCTTTTTCGCCGTCCCCGGACTTGCGGTAGACGGTGACGACCTCCGCCGCTTCCATGCCCTGGAAGCGGGAGACCTCGGCCGTGGTCGCCTCCGGTTCGTTGAACGACGTCCAGTCGCCCTTGCGGCTCTTCTGCGCTTCGGCGATCCTCTCGGCCTCGGCCGAGGCCGAAGCGACCTCCTTCGGCTGCGAGTCCGAGGTGTTCTTGCTGCGCTTCTCGTCCGTCTCGCGGGTGAGGTAGAGCGTGAAGACGCCGCTGGGATCGCGGAAGGAGACCCAGCCCTTGTCGGCGTTCGTCTCCTTGACGTAGTCCTCGGGCACGGCGATCGACGCCTTGACGATCTCGGGCTCGTCCCGGACCTTCCAGTGCAGCGGAATCGCCGGCCCCACCGCGAACGGGTTCACGATGAGCAGTGCCGCCGCGGTGGCCACGGCCACCACACCGACTCCGAGCCCCCACTGCGCCTTGCGGTTGCCGTGCAGCACGGGCGGCACCCACTTGCTGCCCGCCGGCCGGGCGCCGGCCGAAGTGAACACCGACGGCTGCGGTGCCTGCGGCCGGGCCACCGCCTCCAGCGCCTGCCGGACCTCGGCGGCCGTCGGCCGGGCGGCGGGCTCCTTGCGCAGCAGCTGCATGACGATCGAGGAGAACGCCCCCGCGCCCCGCGCCGGAACCTGGGGATCCGCCGACAGGATGGCCTGCATCGTCGCCTGCGTGTTGGAGCGGCGGAACGGGGACATGCCCTCCGCCGCCGTGTAGAGCACCACGCCCAGCGACCACAGGTCGGACTCCGGGCCGGGCCGCTGGCCCAGCACCCGTTCCGGAGCGACGTATTCCGGTGACCCCACGAACGCGCCGGTCTCGGTCAGGCCCTGCTCGCCCTCGATCGTCGCGATGCCGAAGTCGGTGAGCACGACGCGGTCGTTGCGGCCGAGCAGCACGTTGTCCGGCTTGACGTCGCGGTGCAGCACCCCCGCCTCGTGCGCGGCCGTCAGCGCGCCGAGCACGGCCAGCCCGACGCGGGCCGCCTCGCGCTGGTCCAGGGTGCCCTCGGCCAGCTGGTCGGCCAGGGAGCGCCCGCGCACCAGCTCCATGACGATCCACGGGCGGCCGTCCTCGACGACCACGTCGTGGACGGTCACCACGGACGGGTGGTCGATGCGGGCCGCGGCCCGGGCCTCGCGCTGCATGCGCTGGTGGACGTTCTGCCGCATCGCTTCCGGCACGTTGTCCGGGACGCGCGGCTCCTTGACGGCGACGTCACGGTCGACGACCTCGTCGCGGGCCTTCCACACGGTGCCCATGCCGCCGTGCCCGAGCCGGGATATGAGGCGGTAGCGGCCTCCCACGACCCGGCCCACGCCCGGGTCGGCGGTCGCGGTGTGGGCTTGGGTGGGTACGTAGGGGTTGCCCGCCGGCGCAGGTGGCTGGAGTTCGTAACTGGTGGGCCCGCTCGCCCATCCCCCGTCGTTCGTCATGGCCCCATCATTACCAAGCGCGGAGCGGCCGCCGCACATCGGCGAACGGAGGGTCAGGGCGATGAGACCGGCTTCGTCCTGACAAAGGTGGACAGCGCCGTGTGGAAGTGACGGCGACCCTCGGCGGACTTGCCGACCGGGGAGGACACCCACACGTCGTACATCTTGTCCCCCTCGTCCCAGGCGAGGTCGTAGGTGTGGCGGGAGCCGGCGGGCGCCTTGCTCTCCGGAACCTCGAAGCCGTCCCAGACGAACTCCCAGGAGGCGGCCCGCCGGCCCTTGTGCGTGGTGCGCTCGACCTTGCCGTCGCGGTAGCCGGGGTAGCGGTCCGGGGCCATGGCGGCGGAGCTGCGCATGACGGCGATCGGGCCGCCCTCCTGCACGTCCTGGATGAGGACGCCGATGCGGAACTCCTTGCCGGGCGAGTAGTAGAAGACGCGGGGCGGCTCGAAGGAGCGGACGAAGCCGTCGGGCACGGCGAGCGCGAAGCCCGCCGGGTCCTGCACGGCGTGGTAGCCGGCGGGCGCGGACACCGACGCGCTGGTGGGCGGCGGCTCGAGGACGGACGCGCCCCTGGACGGCCCGGTGGAGTGGGCCGCCTTGTCGTTCGAGGACACCCGGCCCGGCTCACGGTCCATCAGCAGCGCGGCCGCACCGGCGCCCATCCCGGCCAGCGTGACCACGGTCAGCGCCGCCATCAGGGCGGTACGGGCACGGTTGCTGCCGGGCGTCGTGACGGTCTCGGCGTGGGCGGCGGGCACCGGGACGCGCGTACCGGTCTGCGTCGGCGTGTACCTCTCGGGGACCGGCGTCCGGCCGGTGTCCAGAAAGCCGCGCAGCAGCCGCTCCGCCTCGTCCGCGCTCATCCGCTGCGCCGGGTCCCGCTCCAACAGGCCCCGTACGACCGGCAGCAGCGGCCCGGCCGCGGCGGGCGGACGGATCTCGGCGTAGACGACGGCGTGCAGGATGCCGCCCAACGAATCGCGGTGGAAGGGCGATTCCCCGTTCATGGCCGTGCATAGCAGCACGCCCAGCGACCACAGGTCCGACTCCGGGCCCGCGCGCCCGCCGGCCATCCGCTCGGGCGCGGTGTACTCGGGCGAGCCCACGAACGCGCCCGTCTCGGTGATCGTCGTGGCGCCGGAGACCTGGGCGATGCCGAAGTCCGTGAGTACCACCCGCCCGGTCGCCGCCTCCAGCAGGACGTTCGGGGGCTTGATGTCGCGGTGCAGGACGCCGCGCGCGTGCGCCGCGCGCAGCGCGCCCAGCAGCGCGACGCCGATGCGGGCCCCCTCCTGCGGGGTGACCGGGCCCTCGGTGGAGAGCCGGCCGGACAGCGAGCGGCCGTCGATCAGCTCCATGACGATCCAGGGCCGGCCGTCCTGCTCGACGATGTCGTGCATGACGATCACGTTCGGGTGCTTGATCAGTGCGACCGCACGGGCCTCGCGCAGCATGCGGTCGTACTGCGCCTGGGCATCCGCGGCGGAGTGCTGATCGTCGATGTGCAGCTCTTTGACCGCGACCTCACGGGCCAGCAGCTCGTCCGTGGCACGCCATACGGTGCCCATGCCACCGCGCCCGATCTTGCGGACCAGCCGGTACCGCCCGGCGATGAGACCGCCGTGTGCAGCGAAGGTGCCCATGAGCTCATATTGCCCCACCTCGCCCCGCCCGACCGGGTCCGTACCGGTCGCTTCACTCCACGACGGGCAACATTCTTCCGGTTCGTCGGATCGTAGGGGCGGCGGGGCGGAAGCGCGGGCGTCCAAAGCACCCGCACAGTTCATGTACAGTTGTTCCCGCAACGCCGACCGGACGACGGGAATCCGCCTCCGGGACGCCAAGCGCTCGTAGCTTAACGGATAGAGCACTTGACTACGGATCAAGAGGTTGCAGGTTCGAATCCTGCCGAGCGCACACTCCTGACGGGAGCCGGACAGTGTCCGGCTCCCGTTCTTCGTTGTCCGTTCTTCGTTGTCCGTTCTTCGGAGGCCGTCCTTCGCCGGCTCGCGTCTAGGACGGCATCCGTCCTACTGACCGCCTAGCGTCGGCCCCATGGCCCCCTCCCGCACCCCCCGCATCACTGACGATCAGCGCCGTGCCCGCCTCGCGCACCGTCACCTCCTGGCGCCCGGTCGCCGTGCCGCGACCGTCGAGGAGGTGGCCGACGCCCTCGTCGGACTGCACGCCAGCGACCCGGCGACCGTGTACCTGTCGGCGTGCGCACGGCTCGCCGAGCCGTCCACGGCCGAGGTGGAGCGGGGGCTGTACGAGGACGTGACGCTGGTCAAGCTGCTGTCCATGCGGCGCACGCTCTTCGCCGTCAGCACCGACGCGGCCCCCTACGTGAACTGCTCCACCGCCCGCGCGATCGCGCTCAAGGAGCGGGAGGGGCTGCTCAAGCAGCTCCGGCAGAGCCTGCCGGACTGGGACGAGCGGCGTCTGGTGCGCACCGAGCGGGAGGTGCTGGCCGCGCTCGCCGGGCGCGGCGAGGCGACGACGGCCGAGCTGGCCCGGGACGTGCCCGCGCTGCGGGAGACGATGATCGTCTCGCCCGGCAAGCCGTACGAGGGGCGGCAGAGCGTGGGCAGCCGGGTGCTGCGGCTGCTGGCCTCGGACGGGCATGTGCGCCGGGCCCGGCCGCGCGGCTCGTGGACGAGCAGCCTGTACGCGTGGGCGCCGGTGCCGCAGCTGCCGGACGTTCCGGTGCGCGAGGCGAAGGCGGAGGTGGTGCGGCGCTGGCTCGGCTCGTACGGGCCGTCGACGGAGGCCGACCTGAAGTGGTGGACCGGCTGGACGCTGCGGGACACACGGGCGGCGCTGGCCGACGTCGGGGCCCTCGAGGTGCGGCTGGAGGCGGGGCCCGGGTTCGCCCTGCCGGACGACCTCGAGGACGCCGGGCCGTGGGGCGACTGGGCGGCCCTGCTTCCCGGGCTTGACCCGACGGCCATGGGCTGGCGCGGGCGCGACTGGTACCTCTCGCCCGACCACGTCCCCTTCCTCTTCGACCGGGCCGGCAACATCGGGCCCACCGTCTGGTGGAACGGCCGCGTCATCGGCGGGTGGGCGCAGCGCGCCGACGGCGAGATCGTGTGGCGGCTCCTGACGGACGCGGGGCGCGACGCGGTGGCCGCGATCGGGGCGGAGGCCGCACGGCTGTCCGCCTGGATCGGGGAGGTCCGCGTCACGCCCCGGTTCCGTACGCCGCTGGAGCGGGAACTGGTGCGCTAGCGGCTCAGGCGGACTTGGGCCGGCCGCCGTAGGGGACGGTGAGGAACTCGACGGCGATCGTGCCGCCCGGGTCCAGGACGTAGACGCCGCGCCCGCCGTCGTTGTGGTTGATGCCCTCGGTGGTCCGGTACGGGTCCGCCCAGTGCGGCAGCGACCGCTCGGTGATCTTCGCGAAGGTTGTGTCGAACTCCTCCTCGGTGACGAGGAAGGCGAGGTGGGAGTTGTTGAGGTCGTCCGGCGCGACCACGGAGTCGGCGAAGTCGATGTCGACGCCGTTGGACGTGGTGATCTGGGTGAAGATCGCGACGTCGGCCGGCGGCTTCGTGCCGAGCAGCTCGGCGACGAACGCGGCGGAGGCGTGCCGGTCCTTGCAGTGGACGATGACGTGGTTCAGTTCGGCTGCCATGGTGCTCCTTCGGTCCGTTGCGGTTCTCTCAGGGCTTGGCGGTACGGCCGCGGCCGGGCAGGGCCAGCCCGCCCAGCGCGGCACAGGCGGTGCAGACCGCGGCGATCAGCAGGCCGCGGCCGTAGCCGGCCGCCAGGGCGGCCGGTACGTCATGGGCGTGGCCGGCCAGGTGGGCGGCCGTGGTGTGGGAGGCGACGGTCCCCAGGACGGCGAGGCCGAGGGCGCCGCCGACCTGGCGCGAGGTGTTGACCAGTCCCGAGGCCAGCCCCGCCTGCTCACGGGGGGTGTCGCCGGTCGCGGCCATCGTGACGGGCATGGAGGCCAGGCCCATGCCGAGGGTGACGAGGACGAAGGGCGCGAGGACGTCGGCCGGGTAACTGCCGCCGGCCCGGATCTGGGAGAGCCAGGCGAAGCCCACGGTGCTCAGCGCCATGCCGGTCACCAGCAGCGGGCGGGCGCCGGTGCGGTCCACGACGCGGGTGGCGATGCGGGCGCCGGTGATGATCGCGAGCGAGCCGGGCACGAAGCACAGGCCCGCCCGGAGCGCGTCGTAGCCGAGGACCTGCTGCAGGTGGAGGGAGACAAGGAACCACATCGAGAACATCGACGCGCCGATCAACATCACGACCAGGTTCGCGGTGGCCAGCGTGCGGCGGCGCAGGACCGCCAGGGGGACGAGGGGGTGGGCGACCCGGGACTCGATGACCACGAACGCCGCCAGCAGCACCACGGCGGCCGCGACCGGCCCCCATACCGCGGCCGAGTCCCACCCGTGGGTCTCGCTGGAGATGATTCCGTAGACGAGCGCGGTCAGGCCCGCGGTCACCGTCGCCGCGCCCGGCAGGTCCAGCCGGCGCAGCCCGCCCCGGGCGCCCGCGGCGGCCGGTACGTACACCAGCGCGGCGGCCAGCAGGACGGCGCCCAGGGGGACGTTGACGAAGAAGACCCAGCGCCAGCCCGCGTACTGGGTGAGCACGCCGCCGACGACCGCGCCCGCCGCACCGCCGGCCGCCATGACGGCACTCCAGGCGCCCATGGCGCGGGTGCGGGCGGCGGGCTCGGTGAACGTCGTCATGATCAGCGTCAGGGTGGCCGGCGCGAGGACCGCGCCGCCCACGCCCTGTACCGCGCGGGCGGCGATCAGCAGGGCGCCGTCGGTGGCGAAGCCGCCGACGAGCGAGGCGAGGGTGAAGGCCGCGAGTCCGGTGAGGAAGGCCCGCTTGGTGCCGACGAGGTCGGCCGCGCGGCCGCCGAGCAGCAGCAGGCCGGCGAAGCCGAGGGTGTAGGCGTTGACGATCCACTGCTGGCCGGCGGCGCTGAGGTGGAGCTCGGCGCGCACGGACGGGAGCGCCACGTTCACGATCGACACATCGAGGATGACCATGAACTGTGCCGCGCAGGCGATGGCCAGGATCGCGGCGGCGTTGCGGGGTAAGGCGGCGGGGCCGTCCTCGGCTGCGGGCCGCAGGGGTGATGTGGCGGTGGACATGCGGGCGTCCTCACGTGCGAAGGCCGTGGAGCATGAAGATCGAATTAGACCAGCTCTAAAAATATAGCATCTCTATTTCTGTGCCCCAAGGCCGTTATCCTGAGCCCATGACTCCGCTCCCGGCCGCCACCCCGTCCTCCGAGCCCGCCCCGGCCTCCGGCATGCGCGGACGCAAGCGGGAGCGCACCCGCGCGGCGATCTCCGACGCGGCCTTCCGCCTCTTCGCCGAGCAGGGGTTCGACGCCGTCACGCTCGCCCGCATCGCCGCGGAGGCGGACGTGGCGCCGGCGACGGTCTTCACGCACTTCGCGTCGAAGGAGGACATCTTCTTCAGCCGGCGCGAGGAGTTCTGGGCGGGCATGCCGCAGACCGTCGAGTCGTCCCGGACCTGGGGGGAACTCCTCGACGGTCTGCGCGCCTTCTACACCGGGCGGTGCGAACTGGTCTTCTCCGAGGAGCACTTCGCCCACGGCCGGATCTTCTCCCGTGTCCTGCTGGAGAGCCCGGCGCTCAGGAAGAGCTACCACGCGATCGTCGCGGAGCGGCAGCGGCTGCTCGCCGGGCTCCTCGCCGCGCGGGCCCCGCGGCTGGCGGACGCCGAGGTCCGGCTGTTCGCCGCGCTGGCCATCGCCGTCGGGGAGACCGCCTATGCGGCGGTGCACACCACCATGGCGGCGGACGAGCCGACCGAGCACGTACGGGCGGCCGCCGCCGAGGCCGTCGACCGGGGGTTCGCCCGGCTCGCCCTGGCCTACGAGGGCTCGGCCCCGCTGGACGCCGAGCCCTCCTGAGCGCCGCGCGGGGGCGTCAGCGCACGACCCGCCACGTCACCTCGGCGGTCAGCCGCCGGGCGAGCTCCGGATCGCGCACCGCGTCCGTGCGGTCGGTCCCCCGCGCCGACAGCACGTGCTGCCGGCCGTCGGCGGGAACGCCCAGCGAGCGCGGGACGACGCTCGTCCTGCCCCGGGCCGCGACGGCCTCGCGACCGTCGACGTACCAGCGCACCTCGGTCGTCGCCGATCCCGGCCGGACGCTCACCCGCTCCCCGCGCCCGACGCTCGTGCCCTGGCCGGGCACCCCGCTCAGGGGGGTGGCATGCCGGTAGAAGCCCGCGATCATCGCCTCGCGGCCGGGGAGGTTGAACTCACGGCCCAGCGACCGCATGAGCGAGTCCGCGGTGGGGCGGAAGAGGCCCTTGGGGTAGTAGCCGCCGCCCTCGTACGCTCCCACGGTGCCGCCGTCGGGTGAGGTGCGGCCGATCCAGCGGTACCACTTCGCGCGCTGGGCGGTCATGCGCTCCGCGGTGAGCGTGGAGGTGTTGACGTCCGCCGGCTCGGGACCGGTGTAGGTGCCGTACTCGTCGTACTGGTACTCGTCGGCGAGCTTGCCGAGGGAATGGCCGCTCTCGTGGACGAGGATCTGGTCGGAGCGGTCGTTGTCGGACGAGGCGGTGGCGATGCCGTCGTAGCCGACCTGGGAGACGACGTCGTTGTAGCCGGCGCCGCCGTACTTGGCGGAGTGGGAGAGCACCACCACCAGGTCGGCGGCGGGCGCCTTGGCGGCGTACGACTCGACCTTGGCGGTGTCCACGCACAACAGCCGCTCGATGCCGTCGCAGTAGAAGCCCGAGCCGAGGGCGGTGTTCTTCACCACGCCCTGCGCCGGGTCACCGGAGACGCCCGAGTCGCGCGAGACGGCGTCCACCGCCCAGACGTTGAAGAGCTTGCGGTAGGAGGCGTAGGGCTCCACGGCGGACATCCGCTCCCACTTGGCCCGCACAGCCGCGTGGAAGGCGTCCTGCTCGGAGGCGGTGTAGCCGTCGCCGACGAAGACGATGTCGAGCTTGCTGCCGACCGGGCCGTTCTCGACGACCGGCGTCACGTGGCCGTCGCCTTTGGCGGAGGGGAGCAGCGGACGCGGCGGGGTACGGGGCGCGGGGACGGTCGTGTGGTGGGGGTGGCCGCCCGGTTCGGTGAAGTACTCCACTCGTTGGGCGGGTTTGGGGCGGGGATTCGCGTCAACTGCGGCCGCGTTCGTCCCGGCGGCGAGGACGGCCAGGGCGGCGGCAGCGGCCGCGATGGATATTCGTCTGTGCATGGGGGGTTCCTCCCGAACCGAAACCCGCCGATTAAGCGGCGAGTTAAGTCGCGTTAAGGTGCGGCTCAACGTAGGGGTTCGGGAGGTTCATGACAATGGATCGGACGCTCAGATCTCATCCCTTACGAGCCTGAGCAGCCGGTCCAGCACCACGCGCCCGCTCGCCCGCAGGCCGTCGTGCTCGTACTCGTCGGTGACCCAGGTGCGCAGCCCGGCGATGGCCCGGGCCGTGCGCAGCGAGTGGGCGGTGTCGACGTAGAGGTCGTCGTGGTAGATCGCGGCGGCGACCGGGACCGTATTGCGCGCGAGCCTGCCGGCGTCGTACAGCGGCGTCCATCCCTTGCGCTCCGCGAGCAGTTCGGCGGTGTGCCGCAGCGGGCGCAGGGCGGCGTGGGTGCGCAGCATCCAGGGGTGGACGGTCTCGCCGGTGAAGAGGAAACGGCCACCGGGCTCGAAGTGCTGTTCGAACTGCGGGAATTCCCCGCGTATCCGCTCGGCGGACCAGTGCGTCGCGCGCTCGTCCTGGGCATAAATGGCCTCATGGAGGAGCGTGTACAGAGGGCTCCCGGCGCGCGAGAGCACCGCCGCGACCTGTTCCGTGAACGCGTCGGACAGGCGCGGCCCGTCGACGGTCGGCACGAACGCGTCCTCCAGCAGGTAGTGCAGCCGGTGCGAGCCGTCGCCGGTGCCGAGCATGATGCCGAGCTGCTGGAACGCCTGGACGGTCAGCAGCGTGCCGTCCGGCAGCACCTCCTCGGTGCCGGCGAGGTGCTCGGCTATGCGCAGTGCCGCCTCCTCGTCACGCGGGTAGCGGGCGTAGTGCGCGAGGACCTTGCGCTCCATGCGCGGATAGGCGGCGCGGTAGACGGCGTCCGCGTCGGCGTCGAGGGACGGCAGGCCACCGGTGATGATCACCTGCGCGAGCCCCTCCGGGGCGAGCGAGAGGTAGGTGACGGCGCAGAAGCCGCCGAAGCTCTGCCCCAGCACGGTCCACGGCCGGCCGCCGGTCAGCCGCGGGCGGATGTACTCGCAGTCGCGCACGATCGCGTCGGCCCGGAAGTGGGCGAGGTAGTCGGCCTGCCGCTGCGGGGTGCCGCGCAGCGGGAGGGTCTGCCGGCCGGCCGGGGTGGAGCGGCCGGTGCCGCGCTGGTCGAGCAGCAGGACGCGGTAGTCCTCCAGCGCGCGGTCGAGCCAGTTCTCGCGGCCCACGGGCCGTCCCGCGGGAAAGCCGGGGCCGCCCTGCAGGTAGACCAGCCACGGCAGGTCCTCGTGCGCGCGGTCCGCGGCGACGACCTCGCGGGCGTAGAGGCGGATGTGTTCTCCGCCGGGGGACGTATGGTCGAGCGGCACGTCGAAGAAGTGGTCGGTGAGGGCCAGTCCGGGCTGCCGGACGGTGATATTTCCGGCACCCCGTGTCCCGGTGGTCTTCGGCACGGTTACATCCTCACGTAAGCAGATTTAACGCACGGCTTGAATCACGGCGCAATGTACCGAGGGGCGGAAGTGGCCGAGAACAGCACCCACGGCATACGGGCGGACGAACCCTCCGACATCGGGCGGCGCGTCCTGCGGATGCGCACCGAAAAGGGACTCACCCAGAAGCAACTGGCCGAACCCGCCTACACCGCCGCGTACGTCTCCACCCTGGAGGCCGGCAAGGTCCGCCCCTCCGAGACCGCCCTGCGCCACCTCGCGCGGCGGCTGGGCACCACCGTCGAGGAGCTCGCCACCGGGCGCCCCCCGCACCTGGCGACCGAGCTGCGCATGCGGCTGACCGACGCCCGGCGCGCACTGGCCACGGGCGACGCCGAGGACGCCGCCGTGCTCTTCCGCGCCCTGCGCGACGAGGCCGCGGGCCTGGAGCTCGTGCAGGAGCACTTCACCGCCCTGCTCGGGCTCGGCGACTGCGCGCTGGAGACCGGCGATCTCACCGACGCCCGCGACCACTTCGCCGAGGCCGAGGCCCTGCTCGCCGGCCAGCCGCTGCCGCGCCGCGTGCCCGCCCTGCGCGGGCGGGCCACCGCCCACCTGCTGGCGGGCGAACTACGCTACTCCTGCTATCTGCTGGAGACGGCCGTCGACGAGCTCAACGCCTCCGGGATGCACGACCCCGACGCCCTGCTGCTCCTGTACACCGCCTCCATCGCGCCCTACATGGACATGGGGGCGCACGCACGTGCCGCGCACGCCGCGGAGCTCGCACTGGCCCTCGCGCCCCAGGTGGACAACCCCGCGCTGGTGGCGGGCATGCACCGGGGCGTGGCCCGCACCCTCATCGCCGAGGGCCGGATCGCCGACGCCGACGCCTCCCTCGCCAAGGCCCAGGAGCTCTACCAGCAGCTGCACATACGCACCGAGCTCGCCCACTGCCACTGGATGCGCGGCTACGTCCACGCCCAGGACGGCAATCTGCGCAAGGCCGAGAGCGAGCTGCGCACCGCCCGCGACATGCTGGCGTCCAAGCGCGCCGCCCTGTTCACCGTGCAGGTCGAGGTGGAGCTGGCGGACGTGCTGCGGCGCAGGGGCAAGGCCGCCGAGGCCGAGGAGCTGCTGCGCCCGCTGCTGTCGCCCACGGCGCTGGGGGCCGAGCGCGGCGCCGTCCACGCGGGCGGCGCGCACCGGCTGCTGGGGCTCATCGCCGAGGAACGCGCCGACACCGAGGCCGCCGAGGAGCACTACTGCGCCGCGCTGTCCCTGCTGGAGCGCACGGGCGCCGCCGGCGACCTCGCCGACCTGTGCCGCCTGCTGGGCGATCTGCTGCGGCGCACGGGCCGTACGGAGGCCGCCCTGGACGCCTACCGCACCGGTCTGGGGCACCGGGCCGCGCCCGGCACGACGACGCTGGGCCCGGCGCCCACCTCCCCGCCCCACTGGCCGCGCCCCTGACGCCGCCGGGTGCCGCGCCGCCGACCGGCCCTCCCCTCACCCGGGCCGGTCAGCGGTCGGTCATGTGCGGCGCGAGGAGTCGCCTCCAGCCGCGCCGCAAGTCGTCGTACTCCCCTTCGCACAGCGCGGCCCGCTGCATGCTCAGGCGCTTGCCGTCGACCAGGGCGCGGTACACCGCCCCCCGTTCGCGCTGCGGCGCCGAGCCGTACAGATAGCAGCGGTAGCCGGCGCTGCGGGCCGCGTCCGGAGGGTGTTCGTCCGAGGGGTCGACGTCGGAGGGGTCGGCCCCGCTCGCGTACTGCGCGTAGTTGTCGGCGGCGGCCAGCAGCGCGGCGCGGCCCGCCTTGCCCTGGTCCAGCAGGCGGTACGCCGCGAACTGGTCGGCGACGTCCTCCTCGTGGCCGGTGAACGGCAGGTCCAGCTTGTCGATGAGCGCGTGGGCGGCCTCGTGGTAGAGCGTCTCGGTGATGACGCCGGCCGTCCGCTCCGCGGGATCGCGGTCGGCACCTGACGTCCGGTCCGCCTCGAACATCGAGCGGACCTCGCGGACGAAGCCGTAGCAGAGCGCTATGCGACTGGTCTCCGGGTCGTACTCGGAGGTGTCGTCCTTCTTGCAGACGCGGCCGACGATCTCGACCCGCTCCGGCAGCCGGACGAACTTGTTCAGGTCCTCGGCGACCTTCTCCGGCAGCCGGCGCTCGCGCAGGAAGGCCCGCTCGTCCGCTCCGCCCGCCTGGTAGGACACGGACAGGCCGCCGCCTGTGGGGGGCGCGGCGGCCTGCGACCGTGGTCCGCACGCGGTGGCGAGGGCGGCGGTACAGACACCGGCCACGACGAGCGCGCGGGCGCGCCACACGGTGGCCGGAATCCGGGGGCCGGCCCCCGCATGGTGCAGCATGGACAGCACTCTGCCCGTCCGCGCGCCCGGACGGAATCCGCCGTGGGTCCCGGCCCACCCCCGCCGGTCGGCGGGGGTGTCCCCGGCCCCGGGGGGAGTGCCGGGCTCCGCTTTTCCCCTCCCGTGCGGCAGGCTGGAGGGGGCCGGAGCACCGGCCGGTGGGATCCGTCGGGAGCCCCATGGACAAGGGAAGAAGAGGTAGCGGGCGGTGATCCGTGTTGCGGTGGTGGACGATGAACAGCTCGTCCGGTCCGGGCTGCGCATGATCCTGGGCACGGCCCCGGACATCGACGTGGTCGCCGACTGCGGGGGCGGCGAGGCCGTGGCCACCGTGCTGCGGCACGCCCCCGACGTCGTGCTCCTGGACATCCGGATGCCGGACGTCGACGGCCTGACCGTGCTGCGTACCCTGCGCGCCCACCCGCGGCCGCCCGCCGTCGCCATGCTCACCACCTTCGACGCCGACGAGTACCTGGCCGCCGCCCTGCGCGCCGGGGCCGCGGGGTTCCTCCTCAAGGACACCGACCCCGACCAGCTGGTGCGCTCCGTGCGCACCCTCGCCGGCGGCGGCTCCGTCCTCGACCCTGGCGTGACCCGCGCCGTGATCGGCGGCTATCTCGCCGCCGAGGCCGAGTCGACGGCCGCCGCGGCCGTACGGACGCTCACCCCGCGCGAGCGCGAGGTGCTGGCCCACCTGGGCGCGGGCCTGGCCAACCCGCAGATCGCCGAGCGGATGGGGCTGGCGCCCAGCACCGTCAAGGACCATGTGCGCGCCGTCCTGGGCAAGCTGGGCGGCGTCAACCGCGTCCAGGCCGCGATCGTCGCCGACCGGGCGGGCCTGGTGGCCTCGGGCCGGGAAGGCGCCGGCAGATGAGCCTGTGGCGTGCCTCCCTGCCCCCCTGGCTGCCCACTTGGACACCGGTCGCCGGGCCCGCGCTGCTCGCCGCCGGGGACGCCCTGCTGATCAACGGCGCCCACCTCGGCGCCGACCTCGGGTGGTCCCTGCTGGCGGCGGTGGCGCTGTTGTGGCGGCAGCGGCTGCCCGCGACGGTCTTCCTGCTCACCCTGCCGGGCATGTATCTGACCTACATCTGGCTCGCGCCCATGATCGCCCTGTACACGGTGGCCGCCCGGCGCCCGGCCCGCCGGCTGCTCGCCGTCACCGGGCTGCTGATGGCCGCCGCGCAGTTCGTGCCGTACCCCGCCTCGGACCTGATGCTCGCCGACCGGCGCGAGACGGCGGTCAATCTGGTCGACGCCTTCGTCGTGGCGGCCACTCCCATCGCGCTGGGCCTGCTGACCCGCACCCGCCGCGAGCTCGCCGCCCGCCTCGACGAGCTGACCCGCACCCGGGCCCGCGAGGACCGGCTGCTGGCCGACCGCGTCCTGGCCACCGAACGAGCCCGGCTCGCCCGCGAGATGCACGACGTCGTCGCCCACCAGGTCAGCCTCATCAGCCTGCAGGCGGGCGCCGTGCAGATCAGCACCGACGACGTCCAGGCGCGCGACGGGGCCCGTACGATCCGCGAGCTGTCCGTGCGGACCCTGGACGAGCTGCGGCACATGGTCGGCATCCTGCGGGCGGCCGGCGCCGACACCGAGGAACTCACCCCCCAGCCGCGGCTGTCGGACCTGCCCCGGCTGATCGACCTGAGCGCCCTGGACGTCACCTTCGAGGACGGCTCCGACCCCGGGGCCGAGCGCCCGGAGGCCGTCGAGCGGGCCGCGTTCCGCACGGTGCAGGAGGCGCTCACCAACGTCCGCAAGCACGCGCCGGGGTCGAAGGTGGTGGTGCGGGTCGCCGAGGACGAGCGCTCGGGGCTGCTGGTGGAGATCCGCAACGGTCCGGCGGACGCGGCCGTGCCGGCGCCGGAACTGCCCGGCGGGGGCCACGGTCTGGTCGGGCTGCGCGAGCGGGCGCAGAGCCTCGGCGGAACGCTGGAGGCGACGGCCACCGGGGAGGGCGGGTTCGTCGTACGGGCGCGCTTCCCCCGCGAGGAGCGCTAGCGGCGGCCCGGGACCCGGCCGGGCTTTCAGGCCGAGAGCGGGTTCGTGGTCGGCTCCGCGGTCGCGCTGTCCAGGTCCGGGTAGACCTCGAACAGCCGGCGGACCCCCAGCGCCGCCAGCACCCTGTTGACGTGTGAGTCCTCCACGGCGCCCTGGGCGGGGAGGATCAGCCTCAGTCTGCCCTGACAGGAGCGCATCAGCCGGCGGGCGGCGATCAGCACCCCCACCCCGCTGGAGTCGCAGAACCGCACTTCCCCGAGGTCGAGCACCAGACTCCGCCGCCCGTCCGCCACAGCGTCGTGCACATGCTGCCGGACCGATGGGGAGGTCACCAGATCAAGTTCGCCGCAGACCTGGAGCACGGCCCAGTCCCCCTGCTCGCGCTCCAACACCTTCAACGTCACGCGCTCGAGCCCCTTCACTCGGTCTGTCGTTTCCTTTGGAATGGACCCTTCCGCGGTATGGCTGCCTGGCGCTTCCCCCGTGGGACGCCATGTGAAACACCGTATGAATCACCGTGTGAAACACCGCCTGGCATAAGCCGACCGCTGTTGAGCCTATGCCCAGCCCGAACCCCTAATCCCCATAGATCCGGTCACACCCGCATAACACATCGGCACATTCGGGCAGGTACGGTCGGGACCGGTCGCTACCTTTGACGGGGCATCAACCCACAGTCACGGTCCCCATACCATGCGCAGTGCAACCGGAAGTCACCCTTTCCGGGTTTGGGGTCAAACGCTCGTGCGCTGTCGTACCGGGCCGATACATTCGGCACCAGGGCGTACAGCAGTACGGTACGGAGGGGGCAGCGGGATGACGAACGACGCACCACCCCGGTGGGACCGCAAGATGCAGCAGCGGCTCGCGCACGGCGAGGCCGCCGCCCTCGGCGAGCTCTACGACCGCTTCGCCTCCCTCGTCCACGGCCTCGCCCACCGGGTCCTCGGCGACGAGCGGGGCGCCGACCGCGTCACGCGCGACGTCTTCGGCTACGTCTGGGAGCACCCCGAGGCCTACGACCCCAAGGACGGCTCCCTGCGCTCGTGGATCGCCTCCCTCGCGCACCGCCACGCCGTCAGCCGGCTGCGGCGCACGGAGGACGACGGGGAGCGGCCCGCGGCCGAGATCGACGCGAAGGTGCGCGCGGCGAGCGCCGCCGCCCGCGCGGACTACATCGTCACCTCCATGCCCGCACCCCTGCGCGCCGCCCTGGACCTCGCCTACTTCCGGCGGCTCGACTACCGCCAGGCGGCCGCCCGGCTGGGGGTCACCGAGGACGAGGCCCGGCGACGGCTGCGCCTGGGCTTACAGCTGCTGTCCACGGCCCATGAGGGGCCCCGGGCCGTCTCGCCTCCCGGCGGCGGGGCGGCGCTGCGATGAGCACGGAACCCAGGCCCGGCACGGACCGCGCCGCAGGCCCGCCGACGCACGTACCGCAGCAGCGGGCGGGCGCCGGGGAGCCCGCACGGCCGCCCGTCCCCGGTGCCGCGGCCCCGCCCCGTACGTGGTCCCACCCCGTGCTCAAGTCGCTGCTCGGCGCGTGGGCGCTGGCCGCCTGCTCGGCCGAGGAGACCGCCGCCGTCGAGGAGCACCTGACCGACTGCGCCGGCTGCGCGGACGAGGCCGTCCGGCTGCGCGACGCGGTCGCGCTGCTGCACCCCGAGGACAGCCTCGACCTCGACCCCACGCTGCGCTCGCGCGTCCTGGCCGGGGCGCTGACCCGCCGGCCCGCCCGCATCCCCGTCCCCGACTGGGCCGCGCCCTACGAGGCGGAGGCCGCCCGGCTGGACGCGCTGCTGCGCGACATCGGGGAGGCGGACTGGCGCGCCCCGGTACGGCTCACCTGGTTCGACGGGCGGCGCGCCGCCGGGCGCGACGCGACCGTGGCCGGCGTCATCGGCCACCTCACGGCCGTGGACGGCCTGGTGGCGGGCGCCCTCGGCCTCCCCGACCCGGTCGGCCCCGGCTCGCCGGACGAGCGCACGGAGGCGTGCTGGGCGTCCGGAGTCGCCGACCGGGCCCCCGGGCAGGTGCGGGCCGCCTGGCGCGACCAGGGGCGCTCGCTGATAAGGACCGTCTCGTTCGCCGACGGCGACGTGGCCGACCTGACCGTGCCGTACGGGCCGTTCAGCCTGCCGCTGCGCGACGCCTTCCTGGACCGGGCCTTCGAGTGCTGGGTGCACGCGGAGGACATCGCCGACGCGGTCGACTATCCGTACGAGCCGCCGTCCTCGCCGCACCTGAACCGCATGATCGACCTGGCCGCCCGGATGCTGCCGGCCTCCATCGCCGGGCGCCGCCGCGCGGGCCTGGCACCGCCGGCCCGCACCCTGGTCGCGGCGGGCACGCCCGGCCGCGCGCTGCACCTGGAGATCGAGGGCAGGGGCGGCGGCCACTGGTACATCGCCCTGGACTCCCCCGGCGCGCTCGGCACCCCGGAGGGCGAGGTGGCGCATGTGGCGCTGGATGGCGTGGAGTTCTGCCGGCTGGCCGCGGGTCACGTCTCCCCGGAGGAGGCGGCCGCCGGGTCGCTCGGCGACGCGGAGGCCGTGCGGGACGTGCTGTACGCGACGGCGTCGCTGTCACGGCTGTGAGGCGCCCCTGAGCCGCCCCGCGCCCGGGCAGGGCGAAGGCCCGGCCCCCTGAGGCGGCGGGCGGCCGCCGGGGCCGGGCTCGCGGGCGGGAGCGGGCCGCTAGGCGAAGACGACCGTGCGGGAGCCGTTGAGCAGCACGCGGTGCTCGCTGTGCCACTTCACCGCCCGCGCCAGCGCCTGGCACTCCACGTCGCGGCCCACGGCCACGAGCTGCTCGGGCGTGACGTCGTGACCGACGCGCTCGACCTCCTGCTCGATGATCGGGCCCTCGTCGAGGTCGGCCGTCACATAGTGCGCGGTGGCACCGATCAGCTTCACACCGCGCGCGTGCGCCTGGTGGTAGGGCTTCGCGCCCTTGAAGCTCGGCAGGAAGGAGTGGTGGATGTTGATGATCCGCCCGGAGAGCGCCTTGCACAGGTCGTCGGAGAGGACCTGCATGTAGCGGGCGAGCACGACCAGCTCGACGTTCTCGGCCTGGACGAGCTCCAGCAGCCGCGCCTCGGCCTCCGGCTTGTTCTCCTTCGTCACCGGGATGTGGTGGAAGGGCACGCCGTAGGAGCCGACCAGCTCGGCGAAGTCCGTGTGGTTGGAGACGACCGCCGCGATCTCCACCGGGAGGGCGCCGATGCGGGAGCGGAAGAGCAGGTCGTTGAGGCAGTGCCCGAACTTGGACACCATCAGGACGATGCGCATCTTCTCGTCGGACCGGTGGATCTGCCAGTCCATGTGGAAGGAGTCGCCGATCGCCGCGAAGCTGGCCCGCAGCTTGTCCACCGTCACCGGCGCCTCGGCGCTGAAGTGCACGCGCATGAAGAACAGACCCGTGTCGCGGTCACCGAACTGCTGGCTGTCCTCGATGTTGCAGCCGGTCATGAAGAGATAGCTGGACACCGCGTGCACGATGCCCTGCTTGTCCGGGCAGGAGAGGGTGAGGACGTACTGCTGAGCCTGTTCGGTGGTCATAGCCCAATAGCGTCGCATATCCGCGGCCCCCTCCGGACCGGCCCTGCTCCGCGCCCGCCTCAGACCCTGGTGGCCAGCTCCAGCACGGCCAGGGAGCGCGGCGGCGCGTCCGGGTCGTCCCCGTCGCCCGCCGCCATGTGCACATGCGCCTCGCGCGCGGCCCGGACCGCCTCCGGCCAGCCGTGGTGCTCGAGGTAGGCCGAGACCGGGGCGTCCGCACCGACCTGGTGCATGATCCGCAGCACGCGCAGGACCGCGACGTCGACGAGCGCGGCCTCACCGGAGTCCCGGAAGACCGTGCCGACGTACTTCTCGGCCGACCAGTTGTCCAGCCAGGTGTCCTCGACCAGGCGGTAGACGGCGTCGGTCACGTCTCCGTACCCCTCGCGCCCCGTCAGCCAGCACTCCTGCTGGAAGACCGGGTCCGAGAGCATGTGCAGCGCGGAGCGTACGTTCGTACGCCAGCGCCACCACGGCATGTCATTGAGCGGCATGCCGTCCATGGTGGTCGAGCGGCGGCCGCGACGGGAAGACTTCTCTGAACCCTGCACAGGGATCGATCGTACGTTCCCCTCCCGCCGCCCCGTCGCCCGGCCCGGGACGGGCCGCTGTTCACCCCCGCGTCACCGGCCGTTGCGCCATGATCACTCGGCTGTTCCCTGCCGGGCGGCAGGCTGCGGGCCATGACCGGACGGCGCCGCCTGACCTCCCGCCCGCCCCTGCCCACCGCCCTGGCCGCGGTGTGCGCGACAGCGATCGCAGCGGCGGCCTTCGCCGGCTGTGACGGGTTACCGGGGGCCCGGGGGGACTCCCGGGGACCCATCACGGTGATGACCTGGGCCCCCGAGGGCACCCGGGCCACCAACATGGCCGGCATGCCGGCCATGGCCACCGCCTTCGCCCGCTGGGTCAACGCGGGCGGCGGCATCCACGGCCGCGAGCTGAAGGTCCTCACCTGCAACGAGCGCAACGACACGGTGGCGGCCGCGGGCTGCGCCCAGCGCGCGGTGCGGGAGGGGGCCGTCGCGGTCGTCGGCTCCTACAGCCAGCACAGCCGCTCGATGCTGTCGCCGCTCGAGGCGTCGGGAACGCCGTTCATCGGCGGCTACGGCATCACCAACGAGGAGTTCAGCAGCCCCCTGTCGTACCCCGTCAACGGCGGCCAGGCCACCCTCCTCGCCGGGAACGGGCGCCAGCTGGCCGGCGTGTGCAAGCGGGTGGCGCTCGTGCGGCCGGACACCATCGCCGGCGATCAGCTGCCCGCGCTGCTCGACGCGGGCCTCGCCGCGGGCGGCCGGCCCTCCGCCGCCGACGTCCGGGCGCCCGAGGACGCGACCGACTACACGCGGCACGGCACCGCCGCCCTGGAGAGCGCCGGCAAGGACGACGGCGCCTGTGTGACGGCCGCCCTCGGGGAGCGCACGAGCACCTTCTTCGACTCCTTCCGGCGGCTGCGCGAGGACGCCGCGGGCACCCGGGTGCGGATCGCGGCCGTGCTCGGCAGCGTCCAGCAGTCGCTCGTCGACCGCACGGGCGGCGCGGGCAGCCCGCTGGAGGGCGCGTACGCCACCGGCTGGTACCCGGCGGCGGACGACGCCCGGTGGGAGCCGATGCGCAAGGTCATCGCGCAGCACGCCTTCGGGGACAACCGCGTCGACCCCGCCGACCCCGGCGTCCAGACCACCTGGCTCGCCTACACCGTGCTGCGGTCGGTGCTGCTGTCCCTCGACGCGGACGACATCACTGCCGCCGCCGTCCGGCAGGCCCTCGACGGCGGGCACCGCGTCGACACCGGCGGCCTGACGCCGCCCCTGCGGTGGCAGCACCAGGACCTGCTGGCCGTCCGCGACTACCCCCGCGTCGTCAACGCCAATGTGACGTACCAGGTCGTACGGGACGGCCGGCTCGTCGCCGTGAAGGGCGGCTTCGTCAACGTGGCCAGGACCCTGGAGGAGCAGAGCAAGGGCTAGGGCGCCGCCCTACAGCTGCGTCCACTCGTGCTGCGTCAGCCCGTACTTCTTCGCGATCGGGTTCCACAGCCCGGCCGCCTTCTTCTTGGCGGCCGTCGCCTCGTTGCTGGCGCGGTCGCCGGCGACGCTGTCGGACGACGGGCGGGCGTGCCCCTTCACGCAGCCCTTCTTGGAGTCCACCTGGCGCGCCCACGCCGCGTAGTGGCTGTCCGCCGACGCCGACGACTGCCAGGCCTTCGTCAGCTGCGCCGTCAGCTCGGAGCTGTTGGGCAGCTTGTCCGTCGGCGTCTGCCCGAGGCGGGTCACCAGGGAATTGCGCTGACCCGCGGCGGCGGTGAGGTCGGAGGCGGACTTGCCGAGGTCCTTGCACTGGCGGGTGGAGTCCACCGCCTTGATGACGGAGTCCCGGCTGTTGTTGCTGTCCTTCAGCAGCGCGTCCAGCGCCTTGGCCTGCGCCTCCGCCGGGTCGGCCGACTTCGGCGGGGCCGAGGGGGCCGCGCTGGGGGTGGCCTCGCCCTTGGGCTCGGCGGAGGGGGCCGGGCTCGCGACGGCGGCCTTCTGCGGGTCGCTCTTCTCGCCTCCCCCGCCGCTGAGCAGCGCACCGGCGCCGAGCCCGGCGACGGCACAGCCCGCGACGACGGCCGCGATCAGCACGGCGGGCGACTTCTTGCGCCCGCGCGGGCCCTGCGCCCCGCCGCCCGCGACCGGAGGCTGTCCCGTGCCCCCGTTGAAGCCGTGCGCCCCGGAGGAGGCGGGCGGGGGCACCGGGCCGGCCTGCGGCGGCTTGGCACGCCGCCGGGCCCCGGTGGGCGGACCGACGGGGTCGGCCGCGGGTACGGGCGGCAGGTGCTGCGTGGGCGCGGCGGCCCGGAAGAGCGTGTCGAACTCGGCGGGCGGCGGCCGGTCCCCGGCGGGCGCCATCACCGAGAAGGGCGTCGCGGGCCCGGCGGCCTGCCCACCGGCGGCGGGCGGCGGGAACGCGGCGGCCCCGGCGTCGGCCGGACGGGCGGGCGCGGCAGGCTCGGCGGGCGCGGTCGACGGAAGGTACGAGGGCGGAGCGCCCGCGCCCCCGGCGACCGGGGGCATCAGCGCGGTCGCGTCGGCGTCGGGCGTACGGGCCAGGCCGCCGGGAGCGGCACCGGGGCCGGCGAGGGGCGGCAGGAACGCCGTCGCCTCGGCGTCGGCCGAGCGGGCGGGCGCGGCGGGCGGAAGGTAGGCGGGCGGGGCGCCGGCCCCACCGGTGACCGGCGGGATCAGCGCGGTCGCGTCGGCGTCGGGCGTACGGGCCGGAGCACCGGAAACAGCAGGACCGGCGAGGGGCGGCAGGAACGCCGTCGCCTCGGCGTCACCCGGGCGGGGCGGGCCGCTCTGCGAGGGCAGCAACTGCGTGGCCTCTGCAGCGGATTCGGGGCCGCCGCGCCCGTACGGGCCGGGCTGGTCGCTTACCTCACTTATCTCGCGTATCTCATGTATCTCGCGTATCTCCCGCATTCCGGTCGCGTCCCTGCCGGGCGGGGGGCCGTCCCCGCTCACCGGCGGCAAGTACTGCGTGGACGCGTCGAATCCGGACGGCGCGGCGTACGGCGGGGGCGGCAGCGGGGCGCCCGGCATGGGGGCGGCGGGCAGCGGCGGGAGGTACTGGGTGGCGTCGGAGTCGCCCGGCGGGTTCTCCGGCGGCAGGGGCGCGCGATGGGCGCCCGGCCCCCAGGACCCGCTCGCGTCGGAAGCGGGCCGTACGGGCGGCGCGGGCGGCGCCGCAGGAGGCTGCGGCTCGTTTCCTTGTCCGCTCTGCGTCACCGGGGACTCCTCAGGCTGTAACGGGACTTACGTAACCGGCGGCTCACGCTACCGGGTCGCCCCGGCGGTCGGCCATGCGCGGCTGCTTCGCCCCGTCCGTACCCTTCGTCCCCCGCCCGCCCGGCGCCGGACCGGCGGCACGCCGCCGCCGGTCCGGGCCCCGGAACCGCTCCGTCACGCCGCCTGCAGCTCCAGGCGGGCGCCGAATTCCCGCACCACCGGCTCCTCCCGGTACGGCTCCAGGCGCTGCCGGAAGTCGTCCAGGTACTCCGCACCCCGGTTCGAGCGCAGGGTGCCCAGGAGTTCCAGGGCCCGGGTGCCCGTGACGCAGGCCTCCTCCACCTCGCGCTGCTGGACGTGGGCCGTGGCCAGCAGCAGCAGGTCGATGGCGCGGCGGCGCACCCGGCCCGTCGGATGCGTGGTCAGCGCGTCCTCCGCGTGCCGGCGTGCGGGCTCGGCCTGGCCGAGGTCGCGGTGACAGTGCGCCAGTTCGTCCGAGAGGTACGCCCGGTCGAAGTGGCGGATCCACGGCGGGTCGTCACCGGAGTCCGGCCCGTTCTCGGCGGCCTCGAGCCGGGAGATCGCCCGGGACGCGACCGTCTGGCAGGACCGCGCGTCGCCCAGCAGCGCGTGACCGCGCGCCTCGGCGGCGTAGAACATCGCCTCCGCCCGGGGCGTCACATGCCCCCGCGCCCCCTCCTGCGCGGCCTTGGCGAGCTGGGCGATCTCCCTGGGGTTGCCCAGGGAGGCGGCGAGGTGGCTCATGCTGGCGGCCAGGACGTAGCCGCCGTAACCACGGTCCCCGGCGGCCTGCGCCAGCCGCAGGGCCTGGATGTAGTAGCGCTGGGCGAGGCCGGGCTGCCCGGTGTCGACGGCCATGTAGCCCGCCAGCTCGGTCAGCCGGGCGACCGCCGCGAACAGCTCGCGCCCGACCGCCTCCCTGTACGAGCCGGCCAGCAGCCCGGAGACGACGCTGTTGAGGTAGTGGACGACGACCGGCCGCACATGGCCGCTGCCGTACCGGTGGTCGAGCTCGACCAGCGCCTCGGTCGTGGCGCGCACGGCCTCGACGTCGGACGGCCCCACACGCGCGCCCGCGCTCCGCGCGACCTGGGCGTCGGCGGCGGTGATCAGCCAGTCGCGGCTGGGCTCGACGAGCGCCGAGGACGCCACCGACGTACCGCTGAGGAAGTCCCGGCGGCCGACGTCGCTGCGCCACAGCTCGCAGACCTGCTCGATGGCGCCGAGGACCGTCGGGGAGAACTGGAGACCGACGCCCGAGGCGAGGTTCTTGCCGTTGGCCATGCCGATCTCGTCGATCGTGACCGAACGGCCCAGCTTGCGGCCGAGGGCCTCGGCGATGACGGCCGGGGCCCGGCCCCGGGGCTGCTGGCCGCGCAGCCAGCGGGCCACGGACGTCTTGTCGTACCGCAGGTCGAGACCGTGCTCGGCGCCGCACATGTTGACCCTGCGCGCCAGCCCGGCGTTGGAACAGCCTGCTTCCTGAATCAGCGCTTGCAGCCGTTCGTTCGGCTGCCGCGCCACGAGTGGCCGTGCGGCCATGCTTTACCCCCTGAGACTGCTATGCGTTCGCGATGAGCTGCGCGCACCGCGGATGTGCCGATACAGCTGTGAACGCCTTCTCCCGTGATCTTTGCCCCCTGGATATCCGGAGAATGCAGGACTTGCCGGTATTGGCATCAATCGCGGCAATGACCTGGGTCGGCCTGCCGCGCCCAGGTGGCTACCCCTTCGCGGCGGCGAACCCTCGCCTGCGCCCCCGTACATGCATCCGTGCGCCCCGCGTGCTGTGACCGGCAGTTGCCACAAGCCTGCGCCAGAGCCGTAACCCCTGGTGACAAGGGGAGTTGAGTTGAACGTGGAAGAGACCATCGGAGTAGGAGCCCCGCATATCCCCCAACAACGCGGCGAGCGCGTGCTCGACGCCGCGGCGAGGTACGCGGAGGATCGGCATTGGGACGTATTCGCCGGCACCTGGCTTGAGGCCGTGGACGGGCGGGAGCGCTGCTCGTGCGGCGATCTCGACTGCCCCGCGCCGGGCGCCCACCCGGCCCGGCCCGACTGGGCCACCCAGGCCACGGGGAGCGCGTCCACGGCGCGGCGCATGTGGACCAAGCAGCCGCGCGCCTCGATCCTGCTGCCGACCGGTCGCACCTTCGACGCCCTCGACGTCTCCGAGTCCGCCGGCTTCCTGGCGCTGGCCCGCATGGAGCGCATGGAGATCCAGCTGGGGCCGATCACGTGCACGCCGTTCCGCCGGATGCAGTTCTTCGTCCTGCCGGGCGGTGCGCTGAAGGTCGCCGACCACGCCCGCAAGCTGGGCTGGTCGCCCTCCACCCTCGACCTCGTCGCCCGCGGGGAGGGCGACTACGTCATCGCGCCCCCCACCCGCATCGGCAACCGCGGCCCCGTCCAGTGGGCCCGCCAGCCCACGGCCGCCAACCGCTGGCTGCCGGACGCGGAGGAGCTGGTCAGCGCCCTGGCCTACGCCTGCGGGCGAGAAGCGGCGCTGTCCCGCGGCCGCTGAGAGCTCCTGACAAACCTCACTGTCCGCCCCCTCGCATCCCCCCTACGGTGGTGTCGAGGGGGCGGAGTCGTTCGCGCAGTCGTTCCTCCGCATCCCCCTCGAGCACCACGTCACGGGGAAGAGGAAGAGCGCAGTGACACAGCACACCATGCCCGCGGTCCGCATCGAGGGGCTGTGGAAGCGGTTCGGTGAGCAGGCGGCGGTCGCCGGCATCGATCTGGAAATCCCGGCCGGACAGTTCATAGGCCTCGTCGGGCCGAACGGCGCCGGCAAGACCACCACCCTGTCCATGGTCACCGGACTCCTCCGACCCGACGCCGGCCGCGTCGAGATCGGCGGACACGACGTCTGGCAGGACCCGGCCGCCGTCAAGACGCGCATCGGAGTGCTGCCCGAGGGCCTGCGGATGTTCGAGCGCCTGTCCGGGCGCGAACTCCTCGCCTACACCGGGCGACTGCGCGGCCTGCCCGGTGACGAGGTCGACAAGCGCGCCACCCAGCTCCTGGACGTCCTCGACCTCGCCGGTTCGCAGAACAAGCTGGTCATCGACTACTCCACCGGCATGCGCAAGAAGATCGGCCTGGCCGCCGCGCTGCTCCACAACCCCGAAGTCCTCTTCCTCGACGAGCCGTTCGAGGGCGTCGACCCGGTCTCCGCCCAGACGATCCGCAAGGTCCTGGGGCACTACACCTCCTCGGGCGCCACGGTCGTCTTCTCCAGCCACGTCATGGAGCTGGTGGAGTCGCTGTGCTCCTGGGTCGCGGTGCTCGCCGGCGGCCGCATCCGGGCCCACGGCCCGCTCGCGGACGTACGGGGCGCGGCGCCCACGCTGCAGGACGCCTTCCTCGAACTGGTCGGCGGCCGCACGGCGACGGCCGGCGAGAGGCTGGACTGGCTGGGCGGTGGGGCCCGATGAGCGCCACGACCTCCTCCCTCCCCGTCACCTTCGCCCGGCTGAAGCTGTCCCTCCTGCGCAACGGCCTGCGCCAGTCCTCCGGCCGCAAGGCCGTCTACATCACCTCGCTCGTCCTCACCGCGCTCTTCGCGGCGCTCCAGCTCCTCGGTCTGATCGCGCTGCGCGGCAATGAGCACGCCGCCGCGCTGACGGTGCCGCTGGCGGCGCTGATGGCCTTCGGCTGGGCGGTCGTGCCGCTGTTCTTCCCTGGCGGGGACGAGACTTTGGACCCGACGAAGCTGGCGATGCTGCCGCTGCGGCCCAGGTCGCTGGTGGTGGCCCTGCTGACGGCGTCGCTGATCGGCATAGGCCCGGCCTTCACCCTGATCATCTTCATCGGTTCGGTGATCGCGACGGCCCATGGCCTCGCGGCGGCGGTCGTCGGGGTGTTCGCCTCGGTCCTGGCGCTGCTGCTCTGCCTGGCGCTGGTGCGGGCCGTCGCAACCGCGAACGTCCGGCTGCTGACCAGCCGCAAGGGCCGCGAGATGGCCCTGCTGAGCGGTCTGCTCATCGCCGTCGGACTGCAGTTCGTCAACCTCGGCATGAGCAAGCTGAGCGCCGTCGGCGGCCTCGCCCGGCTGGAGCCGGCGGCGGACGTCCTGCGCTGGGTGCCGCCGGGTTCGGCGCTGGACGCCGTCCGGGCGGTCGGCGAGGGCTCCTACGGCCTGGCGGCGGGCGAACTGGCCCTGAGCGTCGTCGCGCTCGCGGCCGTGCTGTGGTGGTGGCAGCGGGGCCTGACGAAGGTGATGGTCACGGCGGACGCCTCCACCATGACGGCCGCCGAGCCGAAGCGGGCCGACGGCCGCGAGGCGGCGCAGGGCTCCGGCCTGGCCCGGCTGCTGCCCGCCGGCCGGACGGGCGCGGTCATGCTCCGCTCCCTGCGCTACATAGGCCGCGATCCGAAGACCCGGATGGCGTGGGCGTCCGCGCTCCTGATCGGCATCGTGCTGCCCGTCGTCAACGCCGCGCAGCACAACGGCAGCATCTACTACGCCTTCTTCGCGGCCACGATGCTCGGCATGCAGATGTACAACCAGTTCGGGCAGGACGGTTCGGCGTTCTGGATGGTGCTGCAGACGATCTCCTCGCCGCGTGACGCCTATGCCGAGATGCGCGCCCGCGCGCTGGCCCTGTCGGTGATCGCCGTTCCCTATGTGACGCTGGTGGTGCTCGGTTCGGCCGCGCTCTCGCACAACTGGCGGGACATGCCCATGGTGTGGGGGCTGTGTCTGGCCCTGGTGGGTGCGCTGTTCGCGACGAGCGGTGTGGTCTCCGTGAAGTACCCGTACTCCATCCCCCAGGAGGGGGCGTTCAAGAGCGTCGCGCCCGGTCAGGCCGGCATCGCCTGGCTGAGCCTGGTGCTCGGGGGGCTGGCGAGCGCGGCCCTGTGCGCGCCCCTGGTGGGGTTGGCGATATGGCTGCACTCGGCGGGCTCGCCGGGGCTGCTGTGGGTGCTGGTGCCGGCCGGTGCCGCCTATGGGCTGCTGATCGCCTGGGCGGGGCTGCGCTTCGCGGCTCCGCGGGCGGCTGGCCGGCTGCCGGAGATCCTGACGGCGGTGAGCAAGGGCTAGGGCCCCGAGACCCTTTCCACATATCCGTCGGGCCGTACGAGCACGGTGGTGGTGCCGGCGTCGGCGCGGGTGACCGTGGTGACCCCGGCTTCGTGCTTCGCCTCGGCGCCGCGTGGCAGGACGCGTACATAGGTGCCGGCGCGCAGGGCCTCGTACAACCGGATCGGGCCGTCGTCGGTCTCGGCCAGCGGCAGGTCGGGGGCGCGGTGGCCGACGAGGGGGTGGGCGCCGGGCGGGGCGGGGTAGTGGATGCCGATGCCCGAGATGAACAGGGCGCCCCGGCGCAGGGCGAAGGGGGCGAGGAAGGCGGCTCCGGCGGCCGCGTTGCGCAGGCTCCGGGTGACGGGCGAGGTGGCCAGGACGGCGCGCACGATGGTCCCGCTGACCCGCAGCACTGCCGTGCCGACGGGGTGGCGCTCGTCGTGGTAGCTGTCGAGGAGCCGGTCGTCGCCCCGCCCCTGCAGGACGGCGGCGAGCTTCCAGCCGAGGTTCGCGGCGTCCTGGATGCCGGCGTTCATGCCGAGGCCGCCGGCGGGCGAGTGGACGTGCGCGGCGTCGCCGGCGAGGAAGACGCGGCCGTCGCGGTAGCGGGGCACCTGGCGTTCGTCACTGTGGAAGCGCGAGGTCCAGCGGGGTTCGCGCATCCCGAAGTCCGTACCGAAGGCGGCGCGGGTGACGGCCCGTAGGGAGTCGAAGTCGACGGGGGCGCCCGTGGGCAGGTCGCTGCCCCGCTCCCAGGCGATGACGCGGTACCAGCCGTCGCCGAAGTCGGCGATGAAGGCGAAGCCCTCGGCGACGCCGTTGAAGGCCGGCAGCTGGCCGGGCCTGCTGTCGAGGCGGACGTCGGCGAGCATGACCGACCGCAGGACGGACCGTCCGGGGAACGGCATGCCGATCGCCTCGCGGACGGCGCTGTGCACCCCGTCCGTACCGACGACGTAGCGGGCCCGCACGGTGGTGGGGGCCGCGGGGGCGCCGGCCTCCCCGGCGGGCTGTACGTGCACGTCGACGCCGGCGGCGTCCTGGCTCAGCCCGGTGACCCGGGCGCCGCGCCGGATCTCGGCGCCGTGCTTGAGTGCGCGCTCCTCCAGCAGGCGCTCGGTGTGGTACTGCGGGGTCATCAGCACGCCCGGGAAGCGGGTGTCGAGGTCGCTCAGGTCGATGGTGGTGCGGCCGAAGAGCCGCAGGCGGCCGATGAAGTTGCCGGTCGCGATCAGCTGCTCGGCGAGCCCCCGGGCGTCGAGGGCCTCCAGGGTGCGGGCGTGGACGGCGAAGGCGCGGGTGAGGTTGGACTCCTCGGTCCGCTTCTCCAGCACGACGACGCGCACGCCGGCCGCGGCGAGGTCACCGGCCAGCAGCAGGCCGGTGGGGCCGGCTCCGACGACCAGGACGTCCGCGGTGAATTCGGGGTGAGGGGACATGACAGCTCCGGGTGGTTGGCTGCGGCGTGGCGGTGCCCTGCCGGCCTTGCGTGGACTGCGCTCTCCCTGCCAGTGCACACCCGGCGCCCCGGTTATGTCAACGGTCGTTGAATTACCTCGGCCGACGGGTCTCCCCGGCCGTCCGCACCCCCGCCCGCAGCCCCCTCTCAGGCCGGCACGGCCGCCTCCAGGAAGGGCTCGGCGACCCGCCGCCAGCCGTCCGGCTGGTCGTAGTGCGCGAGGTGGCCGGCGTCCGGGATCTCGGCGTAGCGGCCGCGGGGCAGGACACGGACCATCTCCTGCGCCTCGGCCCGGCCCAGCGCGCCGTCCAGGCCCCGCACGACCAGCGCCGGGCACTCCACCTGCGCCAGCTCCTCCCAGTGCGCGTCGTGGGCGTAGCCCTCGCGGGCCTGGAGCATCTGGCGGCGGAAGAACAGCGGGCGCCAGCCGTCGGCGCGCTCGGACATCACTTCGGCGTAGAAGTCGCCGCGGGCCGGCGCGGGGCGCTCCAGCGTCGGGTCGTCCTCACCGAACCACTTGCGGACGTCCGCGAGCGTCGCGAACGGCACGGGCCATGAGCCCAGCCACTCGCTCCACTCGCGCTGCGTGGCCGCGCCGAGGGCGGAGGCGCGCATGTCGCAGATGACCAGGGCCCGGACGAGGTCGGGCCGGCGGGCGGCGAGCTGCCAGGCGGTGAGGGCGCCCATGGCGTGGCCGATGAGGGTGACGGGGGCCAGGCCGAGCTGTTCGACGGCGGCCTCGGCGTCGGCGACATAGGCCTCGCGGGCGTAGGGGCCGCTGACGGGCTTTCCGCTGCGGCCGTGGCCGCGCTGGTCGAGGGCGACCGTGCGATAGCGCGCGGAGAGCCAGCGGGCGGTCTCCGCCCAGTGCGCGGCGCGGCCCAGCAGGCCGTGCAGGAGCAGCACCCCGCCGCCGGAAGCCTGTCCTCCGCCCCCACCGCGGCCCCGGCCGTGACCGGCACCGCAGCCCGCACCCCGGACCGCCGCGCGGCCGCCGACCGCGCCGCCGTACCGGCCGCCGGCCGCCTTCGGCGATTCGGCGAACTCCCAGGCGGCAAGCCGCACTCCGCCGCTTCCGGTCACTTCGATACGCCGCACCATGAGCCCTGGCACCCCCTCGTCTCCCCCGAGCAGCTCCACCTTATGGAACTTCCATTCGAATGAACCGTTGTCGCGCGCAACACCCCTCGTTCGAGTGACCGGGCGGAAGGATTGACCGGCTGCGCCCAGGGGAGAAATCGACCTGGGCGCGGACCGCTCGGGGAAGAAGGTCCGCGAGGCGCACCCTGGGAGCTCGGGGCTCCGGGGCGCCACGGGGGAAAACGGGGAGGTGGGGCCCCGGCTGCCCGTGAGGGCGCCGGGGCCCCTTCATCACGTTCACGCCGTGCACGGCCCGGACGTCCCCCGGGCGGCGGCCCCCGCGCGCACGGCCGCCATGCGCACCGCCGCCGGGGGCTGTGCCCATGGGGCCCCCGGCACCCGGGCGCGGGGCGGCCGTGCGGCCCGCTGGCCTCATCCGAACCCCTCCCCGGTCGGCGGCGCGCGCATATGCGTTCAGCACTCAGCGCCAGCGTCGCACGGCTCGGGCCCGGCCGCGCCGTTTCCGCAGCGGCTCGGCAGCTTTACGTAACGCGGCATACGTACCCGGCGCGGGCAGCGCGCGCCCGGCGTCGAGGCCGGTCAGCGCTTGGCGACGAAGACGTGGGAGGCGATCTCCGAGGCCAGCTCGGCGGCCTCGCCACTGCTGCCCACCATCACCCCACCGGGCGACTCCGTCACGCTGACCACGGCGCCCGGCTGCACCCCGGCGCGCCGCAGTGTGTACATGAGCTGGGCGTCCGTCTGGATCGGTTCCCCGATGCGGCGTACGACGACGGTCTTGCCGTCGGTGCCGGGCTCCAGGTCCATCAGGCTGACCATGCCGTCGTTCAGGAACGGGTCCGCCTCGGCCTTCTCGCCCAGCTCCTCCAGGCCCGGGATGGGGTTGCCGTACGGCGACTCGGTCGGGTGGCGCAGCAGCTCCAGCACCCGCCGCTCGACGGCCTCGCTCATCACGTGCTCCCAGCGGCAGGCCTCGGCGTGCACCTGCTCCCACTCCAGGCCGATCACGTCGACCAGCAGGCACTCCGCGAGGCGGTGCTTGCGCATCACGCGGGTGGCCAGCCGGCGGCCCTCCTCCGTCAGCTCCAGGTGCCGGTCCCCGGCGACGGACACCAGCCCGTCCCGCTCCATGCGGGCCACCGTCTGGCTCACCGTCGGGCCGCTCTGATCGAGCCGCTCGGCGATGCGGGCGCGCATGGGAACCACACCTTCCTCTTCCAGCTCAAGGATGGTGCGGAGATACATCTCCGTGGTGTCGATCAGTCCGGACATGCCGTGCCCCTCGATAAGTCGTGCGCTGGCCCTGGACTCAATTCTGACGCATACCACCGACAACAGGACCGCGTACGGCGCTGGCCGCCCCCGCCGTATTGACAGCCCGGCCGTCCACACCGCAACGTGATCCGCGCCACGGGCGGCGCCACGGGAGAATGCGCCGAGCCCCCATCGAGCCCAAGGAGTCCCGCAGCGATGAGCGAGAGCAAGCCTGCCGGGCAGTTCTTCGACGCCGCGATCGCCCTGTTGCGGCGGGTCCGCGACGAGGAGGCCGACCGCATCGCCGCCGCCGGGTCCCTGCTCGCCGACGCCGTCGCGGACGGCGGCCGGATCTTCGTCTTCGGCGCCGGCCACTCCTCGCTCCCCGCCCAGGACGTCGTCTACCGCGCGGGCGGCCTGGCCCTGATGAACCTGCTCGCCGTGCCGGGGACCGTCGGCATCGACATCATGCCCGCCACGCTCGGCAGCGCCCTGGAGCGCGTGGACGGCCTCGCCGGGGCGGTCCTGGACACCAGCCCCGCCCGGGCCGGCGACGTCCTGATCGTCATCTCCCTCTCCGGGCGCAACTCCCTGCCCGTCGAGATGGCCGTGAACGCCCGCGCCCTGGGCCTGAAGGTCATCGGCGTCACCTCGCTCGCCTACGCCCGGGAGACCAGGTCACGGCACGCGTCCGGCACCTTCCTGAAGGACCACTGCGACCTCGTCCTCGACAACAAGATCGCGACCGGTGACGCGGAGCTGTCCGCCGACGGCATCGCGGCGCCCTTCGGCCCGGCGTCCACCGTCGTCACCAGCGCCCTGATGCAGGCCGTCGTCGCCTCGGCGGCCACCGAGCTGGCCGCCCGCGGCATCGACCCGCCGATGCTGCGCTCGGGCAACATCGACGGCGGCCACGAGTGGAACGGCCGTCTGCTCGACGAGTACGGCGACCGGATCTTCTTCCGGCACTAGGCGGACCGGCCGGCGGCCGCGCCCCTACCGTGCGACCGCCACCGCCAGATCGACCGACGCCGCCACCCGCGAGGCGATGTCCTCCGCGTAGATCGCGTCCGCCCGGTCGAAGGGCCGCCGCGAAGGCCCCCGCAGGAACGTCACCACCCCGACCGTCCGCCCCCGGCTGCGCAGCGCCGTCGACAGGCCGTGCCGCGTGCCGTCCGGCCATTTGCGGGCCGCCGCCCAGCCCTCGCTGCGGTCGGTGGCCGCCCGCACCGAGCCGCAGCGCTCGACCGCCTGCAGCGCCGGGTGCCCGGCCATGTACGGCACCGGTAGGCCGCCTCCGCCGGGCACCGCGGCCTGTCCGGGGGCGCCGGCGGGCGTCGTGGCGGCACGGACGAGCCGGATCGGCGCCTCCGGTGCGGGCTCCGGGTCGGGCAGCAGGTCGATGAGGGCGTGGTCGGCGAAGCCCGCGAGGGCGAAGTCCATGTAGAGCGCCGCCGCCTCCATCGGGTCCTCGCACTCCGCGACCGCCCGCCCCGCCCGGTGCAGCTGGCTGCCGCGGAACCGCAGCCGCGCGCTCTCCTGCTCCGCCAGCCGCGACTTCGTCACGTCGAGGAAGAGCCAGGCCACGCCCAGCGGCACGGGCTCCTCCACCAGGGGCGTGGCCAGCCTCAGGAAGCCGCTGCGCCAGCAGCGCCGCTCCGGCAGGGCGACGCCGGTGCCCTGGTCCCGTACGGTCACCCACAGTTCGGTGGGCGCGGGCGGCGCGCCGGCCGCGAGGACGTGCTGCAGGGCGCCCTCGAGTTCCTCCACGCCCTGGTCCAACAGCTCCCCCAGCGGCCGTCCCAGCAGGGCCGTGCGGCTGGTGCGCAGGGCGCGGGCGGCGTGGGCGTTGGCGAGGGCCGGGCGCAGGTCGGCGTCGACGAGCACCACGCCCCAGGAGGCCTCGCCGAACAGCGCCTCGCTCAGCGCGACGGAGCGCTCCAGGTCGATCTGCGTGTGCACCTCGCTGAAGGCGCAGTAGACGCCCGCCGGGCTGCCGTCCTCGCCGGGCACGGCGCAGGACTGGACGCGCACGAGCACCCGTCCGCCGCCCTTGGTGAGCAGCGCGAACTCGTCGACCTGCCGGCCCGGGTTCTTCATCGCGCCCAGCAGCCGCCCGGTGACCTCCTCCGCGTCCGCCTCGCGCAGCGCCCAGCCGGCGAGGCCGTGCCGGCCGACGGCCTCCTTCGCGGACCAGCCGAGTATCCGCTCGGCCTCGCGGTTCCAGTGGGTGACCGTGCCGTCCACGTCGAAGGCGCACAGCGCGGCGTCCATGCCGTCGAGGAGAGCGGCGAGGAGGACGTGGTCGTCGCTGTCCGCGGCCGCCTCGTGACGGGCGGGGCCGGACTGGTGTGGAGCGGTCACCGGGTACCCCCTGCTGAACGCGTCTGCGGGTGGAGCATGCCCTGCATGTCCTGCACGAGCGGCATTCAACTCGACACCGGCTGGCACCACACCGTCTTCGGCGAAATCGGTGCCCACGGAAATTCCGTTGTCGTCTCCGGAGCCGCTTCCTAGGCTGGGGCGTACACGAGAAGGGAGGTGGTTCGGGACATGATTTCTTTCCGGACGCGTGAGGTGACTGCGGGCTAGCGCCCGTCGTCGCGCACAGCGCAGCGCCGGCTCCGCCGGCCAATCCCAGGCAGTCACCCGATCCGTGGGCCGCCGAGTCGTCCGCTCGGCACCTCGCGCCGCTTGTGCGGCGCGGGGTAGCGGGCCCACGGATCGTCTGCGTTCAGGAGTGTTCTACGGGCACAGGCGCTCCACCCGCCAGCCGTCGCCCGTGCGCACGTACCGCAGCCGGTCGTGCAGGCGGTTCTCCCGCCCCTGCCAGAACTCCACCGTCTCCGCGGTCACCCGGAAGCCGCCCCAGTGCGGTGGCACCGGCACGTGTTCGCCCTGCGGGTAGCGGGCCGTCATCTTCTCGTAGGCCGCGTCCAGATCGGCGCGTCCGGCCGCCACGGTCGACTGCTCGCTCGCCCAGGCGCCGATCTGCGAGCCGTAGGGGCGGGTGCGGAAGTACGCGGCGGTCTCCTCGCGGTCCACCCGCTCGGCGGTACCGGTGACGACGACCTGCCGGGCGAGGGGGTACCAGGGGAAGAGCAGCGACACGCGCGGGTTGACGGCGATCTCCCTGGCCTTGCGGGAGCGGTAGTTGGTGTAGAAGACGAAGCCGCGCGGGTCGTAGCCCTTGAGCAGGACGGTCCTGGAGCTGGGCCGTCCGGCGGCGTCCGCGGTGGACAGGACCATGGCGTTGGGCTCGTACAGCTCGCCGGCGGCCGCCTCACCGAACCAGCGCGCGAACTGTTCGTACGGGCCGGCGGACAGCGCCCGCTCGGCGAGGCCCTCGAACTGGTAGTGCCGGCGCATGGCGGCGAGGTCGTGCTCGAACGCGTACTTGTCGGAGTGGGCCACGGCCACATCTTGCAGGAGCGGCGGGTCCGAGGAAAAGCAGCACAGCGGATCCCTTCATGTGCCCCGTATCGGCGGCCGGTAATCCTGCCGCCGGGGAAAAGCGCGGTGTGCCGGACATCACCTTCCCCCACCTGTGCCGAACCCCCCAAAATCACGAGTGGATGGCTGTGGCACCCGTACCCCACCGGCTATCGTGTCCGGCCCCGGAACGGCCTCTGCGGAGGCCGGGTGAAGTACCGGGTGAAGTACTGCCGCACGGGGCATGACCGGGTTGACCGGAACGGACCGCGAGCCGCGCACGCTGCCGCGTAACCGATCCGGCGCCGACCCGGACGCACACCCCCCGACGCACACCCGCAGCAGGAATCCCTCTGGCCGCCCGGCCGGAACCGGAGACCCCGGACCCCGCCCGCGCGGCTGGCAGCCGCTTGTCGAACACATCACGAGGAGCCGCCTGATGTCCGACTTCGTACCCGGACTCGAAGGAGTCGTCGCGTTCGAAACGGAGATCGCCGAACCCGACAAGGAAGGCGGTTCGCTCCGCTACCGAGGCGTCGACATCGAGGACTTGGTGGGCGACGTCTCGTTCGGGAACGTCTGGGGGCTGCTGGTCGACGGCTCGTTCAACCCCGGGCTGCCGCCGGCCGAGCCGTTCCCCATCCCCGTCCATTCCGGTGACATCCGCGTCGACGTGCAGTCCGCGCTGGCGATGCTCGCCCCCGTGTGGGGCCTCAAGCCGCTCCTGGACATCGACGAGGCCACCGCCCGCGACAACCTCGCGCGCGCCGCCGTCATGGCCCTGTCCTACGTCGCCCAGTCGGCCCGTGGCCAGGGACTGCCGATGGTGCCGCAGAAGGAGATCGACAAGGCGGAGACCGTCGTCGAGCGCTTCATGAAGCGCTGGCGCGGCGAGCCCGACCCCAAGCACGTCAAGGCCGTCGACGCCTACTGGACCTCGGCCGCCGAGCACGGCATGAACGCCTCCACGTTCACCGCCCGCGTCATCGCCTCGACGGGCGCCGACGTGGCGGCCGCCCTGTCGGGCGCGGTCGGCGCCATGTCGGGCCCGCTGCACGGCGGCGCGCCCTCGCGCGTCCTGGGCATGATCGAGGAGATCGAGCGCACCGGCGACGCCGTCGCCTACGTCAAGGGCGCCCTGGACCGCGGCGAGCGCCTCATGGGCTTCGGCCACCGCGTCTACCGCGCCGAGGACCCCCGCGCCCGCGTGCTGCGCCGCACGGCCAAGGAGCTGGCCGCGCCGCGCTTCGAGGTCGCGGAGGCGCTGGAGAAGGCGGCGCTGGAGGAGCTGCACAACCGCCGCCCGGACCGGGTGCTGGCCACGAACGTCGAGTTCTGGGCGGCTATCGTCCTGGACTTCGCCGAGGTGCCCGCGCACATGTTCACCTCGATGTTCACCTGCGCCCGCACGGCGGGCTGGAGCGCGCACATCCTGGAGCAGAAGCGCACCGGCCGCCTCGTGCGCCCCTCGGCCCGCTACGTCGGCCCGGGACCGCGCGACCCGCGCGAGGTGGAGGGGTACGCGGACATCACCGGCTGAGCCGGCGGACACGTCAGGGCGTGGCGAAGGGTGGCAAGCGCCCCTCCGCCGCGCCCTGATGGCAGGCTTGGCCCATGCGTCCATTCCTCCCCGCCCTCGGAATCGCCGCGCTGGTAGCGCTGCCCGCCGCCCCGCCCGCGGTGGCGGCCCCGGCGGCGGACGGCGATGCGCCCTCCGCCTTCACCATCCAGGACCCGAGGATCAAGGAGTCCAGCGGACTGGCCGCCAGCCGCCTCCACCCGGGCATCTACTGGACCCACAACGACAGCGGCGACGCCGCGAACGTCTTCGCGGTGGACAGCCGTACGGGCCGTACGGTCGCGACGGTGCGGCTCGGCGGCATCGACGCCCGGGACGTCGAGGCCATCTCGATCGGCCCCGACGGGAACATCTACGTCGGCGACACCGGGGACAACCTCGACGGCACCTGGCCGGAGGTGTGGATCTACCGCTTCCCCGAGCCGAAGACGCTGCGGGACGCGACGGTCACCCCGACCCGCTTCACCGTCCGCTACGAGGACGGCCCGCGCGACGCCGAGTCGCTGATGGTGCACCCCACGACGGGCCGGGTCTGCATCGCCAGCAAGAAGCGCTCGGGCAAGGGCGCCCTGTACGAGGCGCCGGAGAAGCTGTCGGCGTCCGGCGTGAACACCTTCCGGCGCGTCGCCGACATCAACGTCTGGGCCACGGACGGCGCGTTCTCCCCGGACGGCACCCGGCTGGTCGTGCGCGGCTACTTCGAGGCCCGTGTGTACCGCTGGATGGACGGGCGGCCCAAGGAGATCGGCCGGCCCACGGTCCCGCTGCAGCGGCAGGGCGAGTCCGTCACGTTCACCCCCGACGGGCGGACGCTGATGTACGGGACGGAGGGCGCCAACAGCCGTGTCACCCCGGTCGAGCTCGACGACGATCTGCTGCCCGACAGCACGGGGAAGCCCGGCGACTCGGGCAAGGGCGGTGACGCGGCGGACGAGAAGGCCTCCACCACGGGCGACGACCACGACCGCACCCTCGCCATAGGGGCGGGGACCGTCGTGGTCGCGGCCCTGCTGGTCCTCGTCCTGCGGAAGCTGCTGCGCCGGCCGACGGGCTGAGCCGGGCCCGGGAGCACCTCCCGGGCCGGCCTGATGCTGGAGCCTAGAGCCGCTCGATCACATGGTCGATGCAGACCGTCAGCGCCTCGACGTCCGACGGCTCGATCGCCGGGAACATCGCGACCCGCAGCTGGTTGCGGCCCAGCTTGCGGTACGGCTCGGTGTCCACGATGCCGTTGGCGCGCAGGACCTTGGCCACGGCCGCCGCGTCCACGTCCTCGGAGAAGTCGATCGTGCCGATGACGGCCGAACGCTTGGCCGGGTCCGTCACGAACGGCGTCGCGTACTTGGACGCCTCCGCCCAGCCGTACAGCGTCCGCGCGGACGTCGCGGTGCGGCGCACCGCCCAGTCCAGACCGCCCTGGCCGTTGAGCCACTCGACCTGCTGCTCCAGCAGGAACAGCGTGGCGAGGGCGGGGGTGTTGTACGTCTGGTTCTTCAGGGAGTTGTCGATGGCCGTCGGCAGCGAGAAGAACTCGGGGACGTGCCGGCCCGAGGCGTGGACGCGGGCGGCGCGCTCCAGGGCGGCCGGGGAGAACGCCGCCAGCCACAGCCCGCCGTCGGCGGCGAAGGACTTCTGCGGGGCGAAGTAGTAGACGTCCGTCTCGGTGATGTCCACGGGCAGCCCGCCCGCCCCGGACGTGGCGTCCGCCAGGACCAGCGCGCCCTCGTCGGCGCCCGCGACGCGCTTGATGGGCGCGGCGACACCGGTGGAGGTCTCGTTGTGGGTGAAGGCGTAGACGTCGGCCCCCGCCTCGGCGCGCGGCTCGGGGTGTGTGCCGGGCTCGGAGGAGATGACCGTCGGCTCCTGCAGCCACGGCGCCAGCTTCGCCGCCTTGGCGAACTTCGAGGAGAACTCGCCGAAGCTCAGGTGCTGCGACTTGGACTCGATGAGGCCGTGCGTGGCGATGTCCCAGAACGCGGTCGACCCGCCGTTGCCGAGGACGATCTCGTAGCCCTCGGGCAGCGAGAACAGCTCCCGGAGGCCGTCGCGCACGCGGCCGACCAGGTCCTTGACCGGGGCCTGGCGGTGGGAGGTGCCGAGCAGGGAGGTTCCGGTGGCGGCCAGGGCGCCGAGCGCCTCCGTACGCACCTTGGAGGGGCCCGCGCCGAAGCGACCGTCGGCGGGCTTGATGTCAGCGGGAATCTGGATATCAGCCACGTCCGCAGCCTAAACGCCGCTCCACCCGTGGTGGCTGTACGTCCACTCGATGAGACGGAATCGACAGGATGGATGTGCCGACTGTGCCGGTATCCGACGGTTCTGTGGGCAGGCTGGGCCCATGGGTGATCACATCGGCCGCCGGGACGCGGACACTCCGTTTCCGGGCCTGGCGGCGCAACTGCGGGCCCACGTGCGCGGCGACGTCGACTTCGCGTCCTCCGCCCGCGCCCTTGCGACCATGGACGCGTCGAACTACCGGCGCGTTCCGGCCGGGGTGGTCGCGCCGCGCGACGCCGACGACGTCGCCGCCGTCCTGGCCGTGTGCCGCGAGCACGGCGTGCCGGTGGTGCCGCGTGGGGGCGGCACCTCGATCGCGGGCCAGGCGACGGGCGAGGGCGTGGTCCTGGACTTCACCCGGCACATGAACGCGATCGTGGCCGTCGACGCCGCGGCCCGCACCGCCGTCGTCCAGCCGGGCGTGGTCCTGGACGATCTACGGGCGGCGGCCGGCGCGTTCGGGCTGACGTTCGGGCCCGATCCCTCGACGCACGGGCGGTGCACGCTCGGCGGGATGATCGGCAACAACGCGTGCGGCGCGCACTCGGTGGCCTGGGGCACGACGGCCGACAACGTCCACGCCCTGGACGTCCTGACCTCCGAAGGCGAACGGGCCCACCTGGGGCGGGGCTACGACGGCGTCCCCGAGCTGCTCGCGGAGGGCGTACGGGCCCTCGTCCAGGGCGACCTCGCGCTGCTGCGCACCGGCTTCCCCGCTCTGCCCCGGCGCATCTCCGGGTACGCCCTGGATGCCCTGCTGCCCGAGCGGCGCACCGACTTCGCCCGGGCCTTCACCGGGAGCGAGGGCACGCTGGGGGTGGTGACACAGGCGACGGTCCGCCTCGTCGAGCCGCCCGCCGCGCGGGCGCTGGCGGTGCTCGGCTACGCGGACGAGAGCGCGGCGGCCGACGCGGCCCATCTGCTGCTTCCGCTGGGGCCGTTGACGGTCGAGGGCATGGCCGCCGACCTGGTGGGCGCGGGCGCCGGCGACCTGCCCGCTGGGGCGGCCTGGCTGTTCGTCGAAACGGGCGGCGCCACGCCGGCCGAGGCGGTGTCCCGGGCGCGGGAGCTGTGCCGCGCGGCGGCCGCCGACGGGCCGGTCACGGGCCGTGCCGTCGTGGCGGACGCGGCGGCGCAGCGCGCGCTGTGGCGGGTGCGCGAGGACGCCGCCGGCACGGCGACCCGGCTGCCCGACGGGGGCGAGGCCTGGCCCGGCTGGGAGGACTGTGCGGTGCCGCCGGAGCGGCTGGGTGCGTATCTGCGTGAGTTCCGGGCCCTGCTGGGGCGCTACGGCCTGCGTGGCGCCCCTTTCGGGCACTTCGGCGAGGGCTGTGTGCACGTACGGCTGGACGTCGACCTGCTGAGCGCCGAGGGGGTGCGGCGGTACCGCGAATTCTCCGGGGACGTGGCGGAGCTGGTGGTCGCGCACGGTGGCTCGCTGTCGGGCGAGCACGGTGACGGCCAGGCGCGCGCCGAACTCCTGCCCCGGATGTACGGCGCCGACGTCGTGCGGCTGTTCGAGCGCTTCAAGGACCTCTGGGACCCGGCGGGCGGCCTGAACCCGGGCATGCTCGTGCGCCCGTACCGCCTCGACGAGAACCTGCGGTTCGACGTGCTGCCCCGGCGGCCCGTCGACGTGGAGTTCGGCTATCCGGGTGACGGCGGCGACTTCACGGCGGCGGTCCGCCGGTGCGTGGGCGTCGCCAAGTGCCGTGACACGCAGCCCCCTCCGGGCGGCGTCATGTGCCCTTCCTATCGCGTGACCCGCGAGGAGCGGCACTCCACGCGGGGCCGGGCCCGGCTGCTGCACGAGATGCTGGCCGGAGAGGTGGTGACGGACGGCTGGCGCTCACAGGAGGTGCGGGAGGCGCTGGATCTGTGCCTGTCCTGCAAGGGCTGCCGCAGCGACTGCCCGGTGGGCGTGGACATGGCCACGTACAAGGCGGAGTTCCTGCACCACCACTACGCGGGCCGGATCCGGCCCGCCGCGCACTACACGATGGGGTGGCTGCCGCTGTGGCTGCGCCTGGCGGCGCCGGCCGCGCCACTGCTCGACCGCCTGGCCGCGCACGATCCGTCGGCCGCGGCGGTGAAGCGCCTGGCGGGGATCGCACCGGAGCGGGACCTCCCGCGGCTCGCACCGGAGCCGTTCACCCGGTGGTGGCGCAGGCGTACGAAGGCCACGGGGCAGCCGTACGCCGCCGAAGGGCACCCCACCGGCCGCGGCCCGGCCGACGACACCGCCGACGAAACCCGCCGCCCCCGTGCCGGGCGACCGGCCGCCGGCTGGGCCGAGGCCCGGGCCGCGGGCACGGCCGTCGTGCTGTTCCCCGACACCTTCACCACCTACTTCTCCCCCTCCGCCGGCCGTGCCGCCGTCGCCGTGCTCGAGGACGCCGGGCTGCGCGTGGCCGTCCCGCCCCGGCCGGTCTGCTGCGGCCTGACCTGGGTCTCCACCGGCCAGCTCGGCCTCGCCCGGGCCGTCGCGCGCCGCACGCTCGACGTCCTGGCACCCGCCCTCGCCGCCGGCCTGCCCGTCGTCGGTCTCGAGCCCAGCTGCGCCGCGGCCCTGCGCACCGACGTGCCCGAGCTGCTGCCCGGCGATCCGCGCGCCCGGCGCCTCGCCTCGTCCGTGCGCACCTTCGCCCAGGTCCTCGAAGAGCGCGCCCCGCAGTGGCGGCCGCCGCGCGTCGACCGGCCCGTCGCCGGCCAGACGCACTGCCACCAGCACGCCGTCCTGGGCGACGCCGCCGAGCGCCGCCTGCGCGAACGCGCGGGAATGACCGGCCCGTTGAGCGGCGGCTGCTGCGGTCTGGCGGGCAACTTTGGCTTCGAAACCGGCCATTACGAGGTTTCGGAGGCTTGCGCCGAAGAACAGTTGCTGCCGGCACTGCGCGCGGCGCCCGAGGGCACGGAGGTCGTCGCGGACGGCTTCTCCTGCCGTACGCAGATCGGCCAACTCTCCGACAGGCGGGCGCGACACACGGCCGAGATCCTCGCCGAAGCACTGCGGGAGGCCGCCACCGGCGGCCAAAAATGATGCAAGCACGCTTGCTTGTTTTCCTGGCCGGTGCCACGCTCCGCCCATGCCTGTGCCCGTTCTCCGAATCGGCAACGCCTCCGGCTTCTACGGCGACCGGTTCGACGCCCTGCGCGAGATGCTCACCGGCGGCCCCCTGGACGTACTGACCGGTGACTACCTCGCCGAACTGACCATGCTGGTCCTCGGCCGCGACCGCCTCAAGGACCCCGGCCGGGGCTACGCCCGCACGTTCCTGGCCCAGTTGGAGGAGGGGCTGGGCCTGGCCGCCGACCGCGGGGTCAGGCTCGTCACCAACGCGGGCGGGCTCAACCCCGCCGCTCTCGCCGAGCGCGTCACCGAGCTGGCCGACCGGGTGGGGGTGCCCGTGCGCGTCGCCCACGTCACCGGCGACGACCTCCTCGACGAGGACCGGTGGGGCCACGGCGTGCTCACCGCCAACGCCTACCTGGGCGGTGCGGGCATCGCCGAGTGCCTGCGGGCCGGCGCGGACGTGGTCGTCACGGGCCGGGTCACCGACGCCGCGCTCGTCACCGGCCCGGCCGCCGCGCACTTCGGATGGACCGCCGAGGACCTGGACCCGCTCGCCGGCGCGGTCGTCGCCGGGCACGTCCTGGAGTGCGGGGCACAGGCCACCGGCGGCAACTACGCGTTCTTCGGCGAGCACGACGTGCGCCGGCCCGGCTTCCCGCTCGCCGAGATCCACGCGGACGGCTCGGCCGTCATCACCAAGCACCCCGGCACCGGCGGCGCGGTCACGGTCTCGACGGTCACGGCGCAGTTGCTGTACGAGACGGCCGGCGCACGCTACCCGGGGCCGGACGTCACCGCCCGGCTGGACACGGTGCGCCTCGCGCCCGACGGCCCGGACCGGGTGCGGATCAGCGGGGTGCGCGGCGAGTCCCCGCCGGCCGCGCTCAAGGTGGGGCTCACCCGGCTGGGCGGCCACCGCACCGAGGTCGTCTTCGTCCTGACCGGCCTCGACATCGACGCCAAGGCCCGCCTCGTGCGCGCCCAGCTCGACGGCGTCCTGACCGCCCGCCGCCCGGCCGAGGCCCGCTGGAGCCTGGCCCGTACGGACCGGGCGGACGCGCCCGTACAGGAGGAGGCGAGCGCCCTGCTGCGGCTGGTCGTGCGCGACGCCGACCCGGAGGTGGGCCGGGCCGTGAACGCCGCCTGCGTCGAGCTGGCGCTGGCCAGCTACCCGGGCTTCCACGTGGCGACACCGCCGGCGAAGCCGACGCCCTACGGGGTGTTCGAGGCGGCCTACGTCGACGCGGACACCGTGCGGCACGTGGCGGTGCTCCCGGACGGCACCCGGATGCCGGTGCTGCCGGCCCCCGTACGGGCCGCGGAACAGGAAGCGCCGGACGAGCCCGTTCTGCCGCCGCCGCTGCCCGCCGGGCCCACGCGACGGGCCCCGCTCGGGCTCGTCGCGGGCGCGCGCAGCGGGGACAAGGGCGGCAGCGCCAACGTCGGGGTGTGGGTACGCGGGGACGACGCGTGGCGGTGGCTGGCGCACGAGCTGACCGTCGAGCGGTTCCGCGAACTGCTCCCGGAGGCCGCGGGTTTCGCCGTCACCCGGCACGTCCTGCCCCACCTGCGCGCCCTGAACTTCGTCGTCGACGGCATCCTCGGCGAGGGCGTCGCCTCCCAGGCCCGCTTCGACCCTCAGGCCAAGGCCGTCGGCGAATGGCTGCGCGCCCGGCACCTGCGGATACCGGAGGTCCTGCTGTGACCGTGCTGCCGTCCGGGCTCGACACCGCCGCCCCCGGATACGCGGCCAACCGGGCCGCGATGCTGGCCAGGCTCGCCGACGTCGAGGCCGAGCACGCCAAGGCGGTCGCGGGCGGCGGCGAGAAGTACACCGCCCGGCACCGGGCCCGGGGCCGCATGACCGCCCGGGAACGCGTCGAGTCCCTCCTCGACCCCGACACCCCCTTCCTCGAACTGTCGCCGCTGGCCGCCTGGGGCAGCGACTACCCCGTCGGCGCCTCGCTCGTCACCGGCATCGGCGTCGTCGAGGGCGTCGAGTGCCTGATCACCGCCAACGACCCGACCGTGCGCGGCGGCGCCAGCAACCCCTGGACGCTGAAGAAGGCCCTGCGCGCGAACGAGATCGCGTACGCCAACCGGCTGCCGGTGATCTCGCTGGTGGAGTCGGGCGGCGCGGACCTGACCGGCCAGAAGGAGATCTTCATCCCCGGCGGCGGCCTGTTCCGCGACCTGACCCGGCTCTCCGCCGCGGGCATCCCCACCCTCGCGGTGGTCTTCGGCAATTCCACGGCCGGCGGCGCGTACGTCCCCGGCATGTCCGACCACGTCATCATGGTCAAGGAGCGGGCGAAGGTCTTCCTCGGCGGCCCGCCGCTGGTGAAGATGGCCACCGGCGAGGAGAGCGACGACGAGTCGCTCGGCGGGGCGGAGATGCACGCGCGCGTCTCCGGCCTCGCGGACCACTTCGCCGTCGACGAGCTCGACGCGCTGCGCCGGGCCCGGCGCGTGGTCGCCCGCCTGAACTGGCGCAAGGCCCACCCCGATCCGTCCCCCGCCGCACCGCCCCTGTACGACGGGGACGAGCTCCTCGGCATCGTCCCGGGCGATCTGAAGGAGCCCTTCGACCCCCGCGAGGTCATCGCCCGGATCGTGGACGGCTCCGACTTCGACGAGTTCAAGCAGCGCTACGGCACGAGCCTGGTGACCGGGTGGGCGCGGCTGCACGGCTACCCCGTGGGCGTGCTCGCCAACGCGCAGGGCGTCCTCTTCAGCGAGGAGTCGCAAAAGGCCGCGCAGTTCATCCAGTTGGCCAACCAGCGCGACATCCCGCTGGTCTTCCTGCACAACACCACCGGCTACATGGTCGGCCGGGCCTACGAACAGGGCGGCATCATCAAGCACGGCGCCATGATGATCAACGCCGTGTCGAACTCGAAGGTCCCGCACCTGTCGGTGCTCATGGGCGCCTCCTACGGCGCCGGGCACTACGGCATGTGCGGACGGGCCTACGACCCGCGCTTCCTGTTCTCCTGGCCCAGCGCCAAGTCCGCCGTCATGGGCCCGCAGCAGCTCGCCGGCGTCCTGTCCATCGTCGCCCGCGCCTCGGCCGCGGCGAAGGGACAGCCGTACGACGAGGAGGCCGACGCCGCGCTGCGCACGATGGTGGAGCGGCAGATCGAGGCGGAGTCGCTGCCGGTGTTCCTCTCCGGGCGGCTGTACGACGACGGGGTCATCGACCCGCGGGACACGCGGACGGTGCTGGGACTGTGCCTGTCGGCGGTGCACGGCGCGCCCGTGCAGGGGGCTCGGGGTGGTTTCGGTGTCTTCCGGATGTGAGGCTTCCATGTTCTCTTCGGCGTCCTCTTCGGCGAAGGAGCCCGCGATCTCCTCGGTGCTCGTGGCCAACCGGGGCGAGATCGCCTGCCGCGTCTTCCGCACCTGCCGGGAGCTGGGCATCGCGACGGTCGCGGTGCACTCGGACCCCGACGCGGACGCCCGGCACGTCCGGGAGGCCGACGCGGCGGTACGGCTGCCGGGGGCGGCGGCCGCGGACACCTACCTGCGCGGCGACCTGCTGGTCGCGGCGGCCCTCGCGGCCGGCGCGGACGCCGTGCACCCGGGGTACGGATTCCTCTCCGAGAACGCCGGCTTCGCGCGGGCGGTGCGGGACGCGGGGCTGGTGTGGATCGGGCCGCCGCCCGAGGCGATCGAGGCGATGGCGTCGAAGACGCGCGCCAAGCGCATCATGGCGCGGGCCGGGGTGCCGCTGCTCGCTCCCCTCGACCCGGCCGCCGTCACCGCCGACGACCTTCCCGTGCTGGTCAAGGCCACGGCGGGCGGCGGCGGGCGCGGGATGCGGGTGGTGCGCGACCTGCCCGGCCTGGAGGGCGCGCTGGCCTCGGCGCGGGCGGAGGCGGCGGCCGCCTTCGGCGACGGCGAGGTCTTCGTCGAGCCGTACGTCCAGGGCGCGCGCCACGTCGAGGTGCAGCTCCTCGCGGACGCGCACGGCACGGTGTGGACGCTGGGGACCCGGGACTGCTCCCTGCAGCGACGGCACCAGAAGGTGATCGAGGAGGCCCCGGCCCCGGACCTGCCCGGGCATCTGGAGCGCACCCTGTGCGACGCCGCCGCGTCCGCGGCCCGCGCGATCGGCTACGTCAACGCGGGCACGGCCGAGTTCCTGATCTCGGCGGACGGCCGCCCGTACTTCCTGGAGATGAACACCCGCCTGCAGGTCGAACACCCGGTGACCGAGGCCGTGTACGGCGTCGACCTGGTGGCGCTGCAGCTGCGCGTCGCCGAGGGCGCGGCACTGGGCGAGCCCCCGCGGCCGTCGGGGCACGCCGTGGAGGCCCGCCTGTACGCGGAGGACCCCGCCCGTGACTGGCGGCCGCAGACGGGCGTGGTGCACCGGCTGGCCGTGGGGGCCGAGGCGTCGTGGGTGCGGCGCCGGGACCTCCGGGGCGGGGGTCCGGGACCGTATATTTACGGGCCCGGAGCCCCGCATCCTTCGCCCACCCCCTCCTTGGGCCCGCAAATACACGACAGCGTCCCGGACCCCCACCCCTCCGGCCCCGTCGCCTCCTGTCCGTACGCCCCCGCCGGTCTGCGTGTCGACTCCGGCGTGGAGGACGGTGACCGCGTCGGCGTCCACTACGATCCGCTGCTCGCCAAAGTCGTCGTCTGGGCGACCACCCGGCGCGATGCGGTCCGCCAGTTGGCCCACGCCCTGGAGCGCGCTCGTATCCATGGGCCTGTCACCAATCGGGATCTGCTGGTTCGTTCCTTGCGCCATCCCGACTTCGCCAGCGGGCGCGTGGACACCGGTTTCTACGGGCGTCACCTGGTGTCGTTGACCGCTCCTCCTTCCGGCGCCCGCCTGGCGGCCCTGGCCGCCGCCGTCGCCGGCGCCCAGGGCCGCCATCGGTTCGGCGGCTGGCGCAACGTTCCCTCCCAGCCGCAGTCGAAGAGCTACCGCTGCGCGGCCACCGGCGCCGAACACACCGTTCGCTACCGCCTCACCCGTGACGGCCTCGAAGCCGAGGGCTTTCCGGACGTCCGGCTCCTGCACGCCACGTGCGAGCGGGTGGTGCTGGAGGTGGACGGCGTTCGTCGTACCGTCGACGTGGCCTCATATGGGGGTGACGTGTATGTCGACACCGCGCACGTGGGTTCTTATGCCCTCACGCCTCTTTCCCGTTTCCCCGATCCCACCGGGCGGACCGAGCCCGGCTCGCTGCTCGCCCCCATGCCCGGCACCGTCGTACGGGTGGCCGACGGGGTCGCCGTGGGGGCTTCCGTACGGGCCGGGCAGCCGCTGCTGTGGCTGGAGGCCATGAAGATGGAGCACCGCGTCGTGGCCCCCGCCTCGGGGACCCTCTCCGCACTGAACGCCGTGCCCGGCCGCCAGGTCGAGGTGGGGGAACTGCTCGCCGTCATCGCCGAGTCCGAGGAGGAAGCCTCATGAGCCCTCTGGTCGAGTCCGAAGAACAGCGCGCCCTGCGCGCGGCCGTCGCCGCCCTCGCGGGCCGCTACGGCCGTGCGTACTTCGCCGACGCGATACGCGAGGGCAAACACGCCGACGAGCTGTGGGCGGAAGCCGGCAAGCTCGGCTACCTCGGCGTGAACCTCCCCCAGGAGTACGGCGGAGGGGGCGGCGGGATCACCGAACTGGCCGTCGTCCTAGAGGAGCTGGGGACGGCCGGCTGCCCGCTGCTGCTCCTAGTCGTCTCACCCGCCATCTGCGGCACGGTCATCGCCCGCTTCGGCACGGACGCGCAGAAGCGCGCCTGGCTGCCCGGCCTCGCCGCCGGCACGACCCGGATGGCGTTCGGCATCACCGAGCCCGACGCCGGCTCCAACTCCCACCGCCTGACCACGACGGCCCGGCGCGACGGCGACGACTGGATCCTCACCGGCCGCAAGGTCTTCATCTCCGGCGTGGACGTCGCCGACGCGACGCTGATCGTCGGCCGCACGGAGGACGCCCGGACCGGCAGGCTCAAGCCCTGCCTGTTCATCGTCGACCGCGACGCGCCCGGCTTCACCCGCAACCTCATCCCCATGGACGTCGCGTCCCCGGAGAAGCAGTTCGAGCTCGTCCTCGACGAGGTGCGGCTGCCGGCGGACGCCCTGGTGGGCGACGAGGACGCCGGGCTGCTGCAGCTGTTCGCCGGGCTCAACCCCGAGCGCATCATGACGGCGGCGTTCGCGATCGGGATGGGCCGGCACGCCGTCGCGCGGGCCGTCGACTACGCCCGTACCCGCCAGGTGTGGGACGAGCCGATCGGCGCGCACCAGGCCATCGCCCACCCCCTCGCGCGGTCGCACATCGAGATCGAGCTGGCGCGGCTGATGATGTACAAGGCCGCGCACCTCTACGACGCCGGGGACGACGCGGGCGCCGGCGAGGCGGCCAACATGGCGAAGTACGCGGCCGCCGAGGCCGCGGTCCGCGCCGTCGACCAGGCGGTCCACACCCTCGGCGGCAACGGGCTGAGCACGGAGTACGGGCTGGCCTCGCTGATCACCGCGGCGCGGGTGACAAGGGTGGCGCCGGTGAGCCGGGAGATGATCCTCAACTACGTCTCGCACCAGACGCTGGGCCTGCCCAAGTCCTACTGACACCAGGAGGTTTCGCGATGCTGGTCCGCAGCTCGCACGAGCACGGCGTCACCACACTGACGCTGGACTCCCCGCACAACCGCAACGCCCTCTCGTCCCGCCTCGTGGCCGAGTTGCACGACGGGCTGCGGCGGGCCGCCGACGACTCGGACACCCGCGCCGTGGTCCTCACCCACTCCGGCACCACGTTCTGCGCGGGCGCGGACCTGAGCGAGCCGACGCCGACGGGCCCGGAGGCGCTGGCCCGGCTGCTGCGGACGATCGTGGAGCTGCCGGGACCGGTGGTGGCACGGGTGGACGGCCATGTACGGGCCGGGGGCCTGGGGCTGTTGGGGGCGTGCGACATCGCGGTGGCGAGCGGGGCGTCGTCGTTCGCGTTCACGGAGGCGCGGCTGGGGCTGGCCCCGGCCGTCATCTCCCTGCCGCTGCTGCCGCGCCTCGACGCCCGGGCGGCGGCGCGCTACTACCTCACGGGCGAGCGTTTCGGCGCGCGGGAGGCGGTGAGGATCGGCCTCATCACGCTCGCGGCCGGCGACGAGGGCCCGGACGAGGCCCTCGAGCCGGTCCTGGAGGGTCTGCGCCGTGGTTCGCCGCAAGGACTGGCCGCGTCGAAGCGGCTGGTCACGGCGGAGGTGCTGCGGGCCTTCGACCGCGATGCGGAGGAGATGGCCGAGCGGTCGGCACGGCTCTTCGCGTCGGAGGAGGCACGGGAAGGCATGGCGGCGTTCCTGGAGAAGAGGGACCCGTCGTGGGTGCGCTGACCGATCCCCGCCCGGACTCCGGTTCCGCCCCTCGCCCCGGCCCCAAGCAGGACCGGAGCCGGGCGACGCGACGACGCCTGCTGGAGGCGGCCATCGCCTGCCTGGCGGACCACGGCTGGGCGGGCTCGACGGTGGCCGTGGTCGCCGAGCGGGCGGGGGTGTCCCGGGGCGCGGCACAGCACCACTTCCCCACCCGCGAGGACCTCTTCACGGCGGCGGTCGAGTACGTGGCGGAGGAGCGCTCGGCCGCGCTGCGGGAGCTGGTGGCCTCGGCGTCGCCCATCCTGGGCCCGGCGCGCCGGTACATCGTCGTGACCGAGCTGGTCGAGCTGTACACCGGTCCGCTGTTCCGGGCCGCGCTGCAGCTGTGGGTGGCCGCCTCCCACGACCGTTCGCAGCTGCGCTCGCGCGTGACGGACCTGGAGGCGCGCGTCGGCCGGGAGACCCACCGCATGGCGGTGGAGCTGCTGGGCGCGGACGAGAAGGTGCCCGGCGTGCGGGAGACCGTGCAGGGCCTGCTGGACATGGCGCGCGGCCTGGGGCTGGCGACGCTCCTGACGGACGACCGGGCGCGGCGCCGGCGCGTGGTGGAGCAGTGGGTGCGGATCCTGGACGACGCGCTGGACGGCTGACGGAAGGGCGCCACCAGCGCGTTTCGAACACCACCGAACGGTGTGGACACCGCCCCCGCCCTGTGGGCTACTGCTGGCATGCCCACCGCAAGGGCGGTGGGTGCCGGCTCGGGATCCATGAGGGGGAATCTCGAATGGCACTGCGTAAATCCGCCGCGATGGCCTTCGCGGCGACGGCACTGGCGGGCTCACTGATCGGCGCGTCCGGCACGGCCTCGGCCGCCGGGACCGCCGGCTTCGCGGACCAGGCGAAGAAGGCGGGCCTGAGCGGCTCGCAGGCGAAGGAACTGCAGACCAGAGTCAATGACTACCTCGCCCGTACGGGCGGTAAACAGGTGGCCGCCAACAGGATCGAACTGGACGGCGCCACCCTCACGCTCACCCTGCCCGGCGAGCGCAAGACCCGCGATCTGAGCTCAGCGAACGCGAAGTTCGCCGAGTGCCGCTACGAACGGTTCTGCATGTTCCGCGGCGAGTCCTTCACCGGTGACCAACTCGACCTCTACTACTGCAAGGACCACGCCCTGTCGAACTGGCGCGGCTACGGATCCTGGTACAACAACCAGACGTCGGGCACCCAGGCCAGGCTCAAGGACCGCAACCGCAACGTCGTCACCACCACGGTGGGGGCTCCCTCGTACCACCTGTCCTACTACTGGGAGCCGATCTGGTACGTCCGGCCCTGCTGACGTACGCCCGCACAGCTGACCGCCGGGGCCGCGCGAATGGCGCGGTCCCGGCTTCACCGCCTACTGCGTGATGCAGAGTTCGTTGCCTTCGGGGTCCGCGAGCGTGGTCCACGCGAAGGGACCCTGCTTGCCTTCGTGCAGGAACGTCGCCCCGTTGGCGATCAGACGGTCGACCACGGCCTGGGGGTCGTCCGTCCCCGTCCGTACGTCCAGGTGGACGCGGTTCTTGACCGTCTTGGGCTCCGGCACGAGCTGGAAGAGGACGCGCGGCGCGCGGTCGAGCCCCTCCGGGTGGCGGATCGCGGTGCCGACCTTCCACACGAGGGTGCCGTGGTGCGTGGTGGTGTCGTCCTCGCTCGCCTGCCCCTCCGCGACCATCCGGCGGATGAACGCCTCGTCGCTCGGCTCGACCTCCCAGCCGAGGGCTTCGGCCCACCAGTCGGCGAGGGTGTGCGGATCGGCGGAGTCGACCGTGACCTGGAACGTATATGCCATGCCCGGACCCTACTCAAGGAGCGGTCTACGGCGTGTGACAGACGGCTTCGACGTTGTTGCCGTCGGGGTCGCGGACGAAGGCCCCGTAGTACGACGCGTGGTACTCCGGCCACACCCGCGGTGCGTGCAAGGACTCGGCACCGGCCGCCACCGCGGCGGCGTGGAACGCGTCGACGGCCGCGCGGTCGGCCGCGGCGAAGGCGAGGTGCACCTCGCGGGCACCCGGCGCGTCCTCGCCGGCGGGGACCAGCCAGAGCGTGTGCCCGGTGGTGCCGAAGCTGACGAATTCGCCGAACTCCTTGGTCCGCTTGCCTCCGAGCGGCGCGAGGACGGCATCGTAGAAGCCCGCGCTCGCCGCGACGTTCCGCACCTGGATCGCTATGTGATCAAGCATGTCGCCAGCGTTCCACAGTGGTTGCGATCCTGTCCGGACCTCGACGGAAATCGCCCGCCGCATTGCCCGCGCGTCAGCGGCCCAGGAACTCCTCGACGGCCGCGGCCAGGGCCTCGGGGGACTCCTCCGGCGCATAGTGCCCCGCGTCCGGCAACACCTCGAGTTCGGCGTTCGGGTACCACTGGAGCCAGGTCGCCCGCATGGCCTCGGCCCCCAGCGCCGGGTCGTGCGCGCCGACGACCAGGAGGACCGGGGTCCGGTTGCCCCGCACCCGCTCGTGGAAGTCGGAGCCCGACCACGAGTCGAGATAAGAACGGAAGGCGGCGGGCGAGGAATTGCGCATCGAGCGGCTCACCATGGCGTCCAGCCAGGCGTCGTCGCGGCGCCCGCCGGTGGTGTTGTCGATGATCGCCCTGCGGCTTCCGGGGTCCTTCTCCGCTCCGGCGAACAGCTCCCAGGTCTCCCCTTCGAGCGGGAAGCCGGACGCGGCCACCGGCGCGATGCCGACGATCGACCGGACCCTCGACGGCGCCTCCAGCAGCATGAGCTGCGCGGCCTTCGCGCCCATGGAGTGGCCGACGACCGAGAAGGTCTCCCACCCCAGGCGGTCGGCCACGGCGAGGGCGTCCTCGGCGACCTCCTCCATCGTGAAGGCGCCGTCGACGTCGATGGCCTCTCCGTAGCCCCGGCAGTCCACGAACGCGTAGCTGAACCGGTCCCCGTCCAGATGCTCGCGCATCGGGGCGAAGCTCGTCCGGTCCCCGAACCAGTTGTGCAGCAGGATCGCGCGCCTGGAGCCGCTGCCCTGCACCTCGTGCGGAATGACCTGTCCTGTCACGATGCGCTCCCCGGTCATGAGGTGGCCGCCCGGGCACCGACGCCCGGAGCCGCGGGCGACAAGCGTACGGGGACGGAGACGCCGTCGCGAGGTCTGAGTACGGGAGCGGATACCGACCGGTCGGCGCGGTTCGTAGAGTTGTTCGCATGCAGAACGCCAGCACACCCTCCGGCCACTTCGGCGCGCCGCACCAGCCGCCGTACTACCCGCCCGCCGCCCCGATGCGGCCGGGCCCGCCGGAGGAGGCCCTCGCCAACCAGGGCGTGCGGCTGGGCGCACGGGTTCTCGACGCCCTCATCGTCGGGATCGGGGCGGTCATCGTCGGCACCCTCATGGGCGTGCTCGTGATCCTCCTGACCGACGACGAAGCCGCCGCCACGCCCGCCCTGATCACGGTGCTGGCGGGCAGCTACCTGCTCTACGACCCCCTGATGACCTACGCGTGGGGGGCCACTCTCGGCAAACGCATCTGCGGCCTGCGCGTCGCGCGGCTGGATGACGGACAGAACCTCTCCCTCGGCGCCGCGTTGGGACGCTGGCTCACCTACCTCGTGCTCTCCGTCATCCCGTTCGTCGGCTGGGTCAACGCGCTGTCCTGCCTCTGGGACAAGCCGTACCGCCAGTGCTTCCACGACAAGGCGGCCTCGAGCGTGGTCGTCAGGCGCGACGCCTGACGAGGGCGCCGCGGCCGAAAATCGCCCCTGTGGCGTAAAGTCCGCTCATTCAGTCGAAGGCCCTGGTCAGGGCCGTGCACGGAAAGGGCGGATGGCGTGAGCGAGACGGTGTCGAGCGGCAGCTCCTGGAGACTCGGGGCGAAGGAAGGCGGGGCCCTGGCCGCGCGCTGGTGGCAGTGGGCCCTCTCGTCGCCCGACGACTACGACCCCGTGCGGGACCAGACCGGCGAGTTCGCCGACTGGGACCAGCCGGACGACCTCTGGTTCCTCGCCGGCACCTACGGCGGCAAGGTCGTCCGCCGGTGCCCGATACCCGCGGACCGCCCCGTCTTCTTCCCGGTCTTCAACACCCAGCACCCGGTCCCGTGGTACTCGCGGAAGCCCATGCTGATGGGCGTGGCCGAGGCGAAGGCCTACCTCAACGGCACCGAGCTCCCCCTCGAGCAGTTCACCTCCCGGCCCTTCCGCGCCAACGGCCGCCGCCGCGTCGCCTGGGGCCTGTGGGCCGGCCTCGCGCCCCTGGCCCCGGGCCAGTACGTCCTGGAGATCAAGGCGCGCACGACCGGCAGCTTCTGGGTCGACACCACGTACCACCTCACGGTCGAAGCCACCCGCTGAAGCCGGCGCGCACCGGCGCCCGGGCGTGCGGGCGCCGGTATCGCCTCCCGCGACCGGTACGGCTCCCCTAAACTCCGGCGGCATCGCATCTCTTACCGACCGCAAGGGAAGCCGTGCCGGACACCTCAGACGCGCCGACCGCACCCGCAGCTGCCGCCACACCCGCGCCCATACCCGCACCCGCACCTGATCCCGCACCTGATCCCACCGCCGAGCGCCTGCGCCACCTCCGCGCCGAGGTCGAGAAGATCGTCGACGAGGCCCACATCGGAGCCAGGCGCGCCCAGCGGCGCAGCAAGTTATGGAACGCGACCTTCCTCTGTCTGGGATTTCCCGCGGCCGTCCTGGCCGGGATCTCCGGCGCCGCCGGACTGGCCTCGGCCGGAGCCCGCGTGCCGGCGGCCATCATGGCGCTGCTGGCAGCGGGCTTCTCGGCCGGATCGGGGTTCCTGCGGGCCGACGCCCGGCAGATGGCCAACCTGCGCCGGCGCTATGCCTGGCAGAACCTGGAGACCCGCGCCCGCCTGGTCCTAGCCCACGAGACGTACGAGGGTGTCGACCGGCTCTACACCGCCCTCGTCGGACTCCTGGAGATGCGCGCCGCCATCCCCTCCAGCGCCCTGGTCCTGGCCGAACTGCAGCCCCCCGCCCTGCACGCCCCGCCTCTCCCCCAGCTCCCGCCCGCCGCGCCGCCCAGCGCGGGATCCTGAGCGGCGACGGCGTCCGGCCGGCTCAGGCCGCGGGCCCGCAGGTGACGTCCCGTGCGGGCAGGGTGCCCCGCAGCAGGTAGTCGTCGACGGCCTTGTTCGCGCACGTGCCGGTGCGGGAGACCACCACGGCGTGGGTACGGGTCGGGACGGTCACCAGCACCGAGCCGCGCATGGCCCGGTGCATGCCGAGCCCCTGCTCGTAGGGGGTGCGGGTGTCCACGGTCGCCTGGAGCTGCAGCGCCGGCACCTTGTTGTTGATCTCCGTGAGCTTCTCGCGGGGGTGCTCCTTCCAGAAGGCGCACGGCAGCGGCCCGTTGACGACCGGCCCGAAGACCGGCTGCCCGGCGCGGGAGCGTTCCGTGGCCCGCCAGTACCACTCGGGGTCCCGGGGCATGGTGGTGTCGGCGCAGAGCACCGCGAGCTGCGCGGAGGTCATGGCGCTCATCCCGCTCCCCGCCGGGTCGGACAGCGACTTGAGCAGGTCGAGCGCGTACGGATGCGGTGTGCCCGCCTTGCCGTCGGCGGCGTCGAGCAGATACCGCACGACCTCGGCGTACTGCTTGTCGTTCGCGGAGTCCACGCCCAGCGTGAAGAAGATGAACGGCAGGTCGTGCCCGTCCAGCCGGTACGGACCGACCTTGATCGGCTCGTCCATGGCCCGTCGTACGAGCCCCTCGACGGTGCCGCGCACGGCGGCGGCCGTGGCACCGAGACGGTAGGTGTCGTGGCGCTTCGCGGCCCATGCGGCGAAGTCGTCGAGGGCCTTCTCGTTGACGGGCCCCATGTCCTGGACCAGGCGCATGCCGCCGTACCCGGCCGGGTCGGGCGCGCTGTCCAGGACCAGGCGGTCGACCCTGCCGGGGAACATCTGCGCGTAGGTGGCTCCGAGGACCGTGCCGTACGACTGGCCGAACCAGGACGTCCGGCGCTCGCCCAGCACGGCGCGGACGATGTCGACGTCGCGGGCGACGTTGCGGGTCGAGTAGTGCGCCAGAGTGCCGGAGTACTTGTCGGCGCACTTACGGGCGTCCTGCCGCGCCAGCCGTACGTTCTCGTCGAACCCGGCGCGGTCGCTTCCGGACGAGCGTATCCAGGACGCCCGGGTCAGCCCGCAGTTCAACGGGGTGCTCTCGCCGACCCCGCGGTGGTCCATGCCGATGATGTCGTAGGCCGCCGCCACCTCGGGGCTCAGCCGTTCCCGCAGTTCGGAGGGCATGGACAGACCGGAGCCGCCGGGGCCGCCCGGGTTCGTCTGCAGGATGCCGCGCCGCGCCCCGGCCTTGCCGTCCTTGCCGGCCTTGGCCTTGATCCGCGAGATCGCGACCTCTAACGTCCGCCCGCCCGGGTCGCCGTAGTCCAGCGGCACGGTGACCCGGGCGCACTCGGTCCCGCTCGCCGCCAGCTTCGTGTCCCGGCACTCGCCCCAGGCGACCTTCTGCTGTCTGAACCGCTCCAGCCCGTCGCGCTGCTCGGATGCGGGGCTCGCCGAGCTCGCCGAGCTCGCGGCGAGGCCGGTCCCCGTGGCGACGGTGCTGAGGGAGAGGGTGAGGGCGGTGAGTACCGTGCGTTTTCTCATGCCTTGACGCTAGAAGTCCCCATCGCCCCGGCCCATGGGCCATTCCCCCCTGTTGGCAGGGGGGCCAGCCCCCGTACGGCTCACACCTCGGGGGCTCCGGTCTCCGTCAGCCGGCCGTCGGCCAGCCGCAGCCACCGGTTCACACCGATCTCGTGGAGGAACCGCTCGTCGTGGCTGACCACCACGAAGGCCCCCTGATAGGAGTTCAGGGCGCTCTCCAACTGGCCCGTGCTGACCAGGTCGAGGTTGTTCGTCGGCTCGTCCAGGAGCAGCAGGTGCGGGGCCGGTTCGGCGCACAGGACACAGGCGAGGGTGGCGCGCAGCCGCTCGCCGCCGGAGAGCACCGATACGGGCAGATGGGCGCGGCCGCCGCGGAAGAGGAAGCGGGCGAGCAGGTTCATCCGCTCCGCCTCCGGCCGCTCCGGGGCGTAGTCGGCGAAGTTCTCGGCGACCGTACGGTCCGGGTCCAGCAGGTCGAGGCGCTGCGAGAGGTAGGCGATGCGCCCGTCGGCCCGCTTGATCTCGCCGCTGTCGGCGGGCAGGTCGCCGTTGAGCAGACGCAGCAGGGTGCTCTTGCCGGCGCCGTTGGGGCCGGTCAGCGCGATGCGTTCCGGTCCCCGGATCGTCAGATCGACGCCCTGGGCGGCGAAGACGTCCTTTTCGCCGAGTCGGACGCGGAGCTGTTCGCCGGCGAACAGGGTGCGTCCGGCCGGCACGTTGGTGGCGGGCAGGTCCAGCGTGATGCGCTGGTCCTCGCGCAGTGCGCGTCCGGCCTCGTCCAGCCGGGCCTTCGCCTCGTCGACCCGGCCGGCGTGCATCTGGCCGGCCCGGCCGGCGGACTCCTGCGCGCCGCGCTTCATGTTGCCTGCGAAGATGCGCGGCAGTCCGGCGTTCTTCAGGTTGCGGGCGGCGTTGCTCTGCCGGCGCTCGGCGCGTTCGCGGGCCTGCTGCATCTCCCGCTTCTCCCGCTTCAGCTCCTGTTCGGCGTTGCGGACGTTCTTCTCGGCGACCTCCTGCTCAGCCCGGACGGCCTCCTCGTACGCCGTGAAGTTACCGCCGAAGACGCGGAGTTCGCCGCGGTCGAGTTCGACGATGCGTTCCATGCGGTCGAGGAGGGCGCGGTCGTGGCTGACCAGGAGCAAGCAGCCGTTGAAGTCCTCCAGCGCGTCGTAGAGCTTGAGCCGGGCGCCGAGGTCGAGGTTGTTGGTGGGCTCGTCGAGCAGCAGCACGTCGGGCCGCTTCAACAGTTGGGCGGCAAGGCCGAGGGAGACGATCCGGCCGCCGCTGAGGGTGTCGAGGGTGCGGTCCAGCGTGAGGTCGGCCAGGCCGAGGCGGTCCAGCTGGGCGCGGGTGCGGTCCTCGATGTCCCAGTCGTCGCCGATGGTGGTGAAGTGCTTCTCCTCGACGTCCCCGGACTCCACGGCGTCGATGGCCCGGATGATCGCGGCGACGCCCAGCACCTCGGCCACGGTGAGATCGCCGGTCAGGGGGAGGCTCTGCGGGAGGTAGCCGAGGGCGCCGAGCACGGTGACCGCCCCGGTGCGGGGGCGCAGCTCACCGGCGATGAGCTTGAGCAGGGTGCTCTTGCCGGTGCCGTTGGGGGCGACGAGGCCGGTGCGGCCGGAGCCGAGGGTGAAGGACAGGCCCTGGAAGACGGGAGTGTCGTCGGGCCAGGCGAAGGACAGGTTCGAGCAGACGACGGAAACGTCGGACATGGAGGTGACCTCGTGAGGAGGGAGGCAGGGATGACACCGCTGCCTCGGCGGCAGACAAGGGAAAAGGCAGACGACAACGAGGCCACGACAGCGGTGCTTCCGTGCACCGGCCGGTGGCCTGTCGGGGCTGGGCAATCACCCGGAGATGTCGTCGTCCATCGCCATGTCTGGCGTCTCCTCAACACATGATCGATATTCGCGGCATTCTAACAACGCGCACAGGGGGTCGGAAGGGGTCGGAAGGGGTTGACCTTGACGTTACGTCAGGGTTGGAGCCTTGCTCGCATGACGAAGAACGACACATCCACGGCAAGGCGCACTCCTCCGGTCGGAGGGTTCCAGGAGATCGACGGGCGCCGCCTTTTCGTGCACCGGTCGGGCAGCGGCGGACCGGCCGTCGTGTTCCTGCCGGGCGCGAGCGCGGTCGGCCTGGACTACTTCGGTGTCCAGCAAGAGGTTTCGCAGTTCACCACCGCGGTCGTGTACGACCGTGGCGGCACGGGCTACAGCGATCCCCTCCCGCTGCCGCGCACCGCCACCGCGGTCGCCACGGAATTGCGCGAACTGCTGCGCGCCCAGGGCATCCCCGGCCCGTACGTCCTGGTGCCGCACTCGCTCGGCGGCTTCTACGCGCACCGGTTCGCGCAGCTGTACCCGCGGGACGTGGCGGGGCTGGTCTGGCTGGACGCCTTCCACCGCGACTGGGACGACTTCATGCCGTCCGAGGCGCATCTGGCAGCGGTCGAGCGGATGGCACCCGGCCGGGAGCAGCTGGAGCAGATGCGCCCGGCCCTGCGCGAGATGTTCGCCGAGTTGCATGCGGACCACCCGGAGCACATGCGGCAGGCGCTGGTCGAAGCCAAGGTGAGTGACGAATGGACCGAGGTCGGCATCGCCGAGCGCACCGGGTTGGCCGCACTGGCCGCCGAACTGCGGGCCGGTCCTGCCATTCCCGACGTCCCGGTGGTCGCCCTCACCGTGGTGGGCACCGATCCCGGCCAGAAGGCGTTGACGTCGGAGCGGACGTTGCGGGAGATGCACGACGGTAGGACGAGACTGGACGCGGCCCTGGTGAGCGCGGTCTCGCACGGGGAACAACGCATCCTCTCCGACACCGCCCACCACCGTCTCTGCTTCGACCGCCCCGACGCCGTGATCCAGGCCATCCGCGACGTCATCGACCGTGCGGCCCGCCCCTAGACTCGGCACGACCACGTCGCCCGAAGACCCGAGGAGCACGGTGCTCACGATCGGCCAGCTGGCGGCAACCGCCGGCGTAACCGTGCGCACCGTCCGCCACTACCACCACGTCGGCCTGCTGCCCGAGCCGGAGCGCGACGCCTCCGGCTACCGCCGCTACGGCGCGCAGGCGGCGGTGGACCTCATCCGGATCCGGACCCTCGCCGACGCCGGCGTACCACTGGCCCGTATCGACGCGCTGCTGCACGCACAGCCGACGGAATTCGCCGCGGCCATCACCGACATCGACGCCGAGTTGCAGCGCAAGATCGACCAGCTCACCGAATACCGCAGGAGGGTCGCCGAACTGGCGGGCGGCGAAGGTCTTTTCCTGCCTCCCGAGGTCGTCGCCATCCTGAACCGGATGCGCGGACTCGGGATCAGCGAGCGGAGGGTACGACTCGAGCGCGACGCGTGGATCCTGATGCAGGCACTGGACCCGCAGGTCATGCCGCAGCGGATACGGGACAAGAACGCCGGCCTCGACGACCCCGAGACGACGCGCCTGTATCTCGCCTGCGATCAATCAGTCGACTGGGACCCGGACGATCCACGCCTGGACCGGCTCATCGACGACCTGGACGCGTGGGAGATCGAACACGAACGGGACGGCGACCGGCCGGGGTACCTGAAGCTGGTCTCTTCCCGGATCTCCGAGGCCTCACCGGCCTGGCAGCGCATCGTCGAAGCGCTCAACCACCGGGCCAAGCAGCGCCGCGCCACCGGCTAGGCGAAGACGAAGGCGAGGATCAGCAGCACGACGAGAATGGCGAGCGTCTCCCACCGGGTCGCACGCCTGAGCGTGTCCGCCGACGTGGGCCCGCCGGACCGCGAGGTCGATGGCTGGTGGCAGGTGGCGTCATCGGATGTGTCGTCGCTCATCCGGCCATGCTAGTGCTCGAGCGAAGCCGAGAGCTTGGGGGCGCGTGCCGGGCGCGACAGCGGGGATTCATCGTCCCAGTCGAGCACGACAACCCCGAGTGAGCGACAGTTCGGCCCTGGCCGGTGTCAGATCTAGTCGGCTATCGCCGGGCGACGAACGAGCCCATGCCGTGCGTGGTGACGATCAGGCCCTCTTCGCGAAGTGCGGCGGTCACCTTGCGCACGGTTCCTCGCGCGACGTCGAATTCCTGCTCCATCCGCACCTCGGAGATGAGGTGGTCGGGCGGATATTCACCGTCGGCGATGCGCTTACGGAGCACATCAGCGATCTGCATCCACTTCGGCCGCGTCGGGTCAAACTCCATCACGACGGGATCAGCGCCCCTCGGCTCCGCCTTCGATGCTCTTCGCCTGCCGCTGCGCGACGAACGTCCCCTTCGCGGGCAGCGTGATCAGCAAGCCGCGGTCCCGCAGCTCCTGAATGGCGCGGCGTGCAGTGCCGATCGCGACGCCGTACTCCTCGGCGAGATCACGTTCGCCCGGCAGGCGAGCACCGAGGTTCAGCTTGCCGGAGTCGATCTGATCGGCAAGGTGATCGGCCACCTGCATATAGACGTAAGCCGCCCGGGTGGGATCAACGGGCGGAGCGCTCTGCTCATCTGCCATGCCAGTCAACATAGAGCACCGAGGCGCAACACGTATGGGTGGATAACACCTTGCTGCTCCATGCCGCTCCATGCCGCGTCCTACCTTTAGAGCGCCAAACGCCCCGGCGGCTGCAGGAACAGCCCCGGGGCATGGCCACCAGCCAAAGCCAAGGAGCTGATGACGTGAACGAGCGTATCGCCCGACTCCTCGCGTGGACGAGAGCGCGGTTCGTGAAGACCGCGCCCCCTCCCCGGCCCACACCACCGCGCCCACCCCAACCCGCCGTCATCTCCCTGCCGCACAGCGGTGCCATGTGGGCCTCGCCCTCCCAACTCCCCGCACCCGAATGCACATGCCCCGCCCCACCCGGCACCTACGTCGTCGACATGCGGCTCGGCCGGCTCGGCCAAGTCATCGGCCACGGGGGCCCGAAGCTCCAGCTCCGGCCACCCGCCGGTGGCCCACCGTGGGCGGCGGAATCCGGGGCCGTGCGGGCCGCCACCGATGCCGAGCGGCTCAGCGCCAAGGTGCGGGCGGTCAACGCGCGTGGCAGGTGGGGCAAATGAGCGTGCCGCACCTCGAGCCCGGGACCGTCGCCGTGGATACGTTCAGCGGTGGCGTCGGCACAGTGACCGAGTCGGCCGACGGCCTGGTCCGGCTCCAGCACCCCAACGGCTTCAGCTGGCAGGCGTACGCCACCAACCTCCGGCCGCCCGAGCCGGTGGAACAACGCCGGTTCGCGACCGCTGAACGTACCTACGGGCCCCTGACCCCCTGACGTCGAGCCTTACCCGGGCGGTGTCCGTTCCACGGCTCGGTGAACGACCGTCCGGGCACGGGCTTGGCGATGAGGGCGATCGGGATGAAGAGGTTGACCTGTAGCCGGCCCGGCCGGACAGCGTCGCCCGCCCTCATTCGGCCTATCGCTTCCGGCGGGGCTGCTTGATCTTGATGTGACCGGCTCGCGGGTGTCCGACGATCGTGAGGGTCGGGAGTGTCGGGTCCGCCGGCGCGGTGGCCTTGTTTCTGATGTGAGCGGTGTTGGTACTCGACCCGTCGATCCGCACCGCCCAGCCCTGCGGGACGATCAACTGAATGGTGCCCGTTCCGCAACTCGCCTCGACGGTGACGTCACGGTGCGCACAGACCGCCTCGGTGAAGTCGATCGCGATGCTCAGCATCCTGCATTCGGCGGTGATCCTCCGGGGAACGGTCCAGCGGCCGTTCTGCTTGATGTTGCTCAGGCTTGTCTTGAGGACGAGCGTTTCCGCATCAGCGCCGGAACGCGAGCCGGATGGCCGCTCGTACGACAGATCGGCCACCAGCACGTCGAGTTCGCCGTACGTCTTCGCTGCGTAGGCCCGGTCGAGCCGCTCCTCCAGCTCGGCGAGGTCGATCCGACCGTCCCCCGCAGCGACCCGCAGCTGCTCGGCCACCGACTCCCGGTCTGCATCCCCTGCCCGCAGCCCCACCGTGCCCTGCGACGTCGTCAGCCCCGACCCCTGTTCCCCATCAGTCATGGTGCGACTGTAACCGCACGTGCGCAGCGCCCCTGGCCTGCCTTTGACACAGAGCATGCGACCCACCGGACAGGCCCTCTAGCCCCTGTCCTTGAGCGTGTAGCCGCCCGCGATGACCGCCGAGTCGGCGGCCGGGGCCATGCATGGAGTGAGCGGCGGTTTCTTCTCCGCCTTCAGCGCGGCCCCCGACAGCCCGATGCGCGCCGGCCCACCGCCCTTGCCCGGCTCCGGGACGTAGAAGCTGACGCCCATGCGGACGTGCTCGTCGAGCATGGTCAGCCAGGGGTGGCCGGGGCTGGTGCGCTCCAGGGTGCCGGTCACCGTCGCGGTGGGGCCGCCGGTGGTGAGGCAGTCGACCTTGAAGTCGCCCCAGTAGTCGCGGACTTTGCCGTCCGGCCCGGCCTGCTTGTGAGCGATGCGGAACGTCCCCCAGGACTTGAGGGGCTTGTTGCCCCGGGCGAAGGTGCTGTGGGCATCGACCGAGACCCGGACGTTCTCGGTGGCCACGGGGTAGTCCATTCTGGCCTTGCCCTGGATGGATGACTGGGTCGTCCTCTCCGCGGCGGGAGGAGGCGGCGGCGTGGTGGTGTCCGCCACCGCGACACCCGCCGGGATGGTCAGCGCGGTCGCGACGGCTAGGACGGCGGCGACGCGAAGCGACTTCTTCTGCACGGCTGTTCTCCGATCGGGAGCGGCGTGGTCTGCTCCACGATCATGGCCACCGGGCCGGCCCCCGGGCGTCCCCCGCCCGCACGGGAGCCGTCCGCCGTCCGGCCGGATTCGACGGCCCGTCCTGTGCCCCTTCAGTCGTACCCCGCCTCCCCCGTACGGGTAGGAGCCCCCGTCACAAGGACCCCCTGGGGGCGGCCCCCCAGCCGCCCCCAGTCCCCCTCGGCCGCACCCCCTCGGGCCCCCGCCCACTCGCCCCCATAAGCGGCGACCCGCGACCTGTTGATCAACCTAGGGCACCCCACTGACAACGGACCCGGCCCTCACTGCGCGTGGCCACCGTCACGTACCGGGAGCCCGGCACGACCTGGGAAGATGGAGGTATGCGGATCATGTTCGTCGGCGACTCGATGACTGTCGGTAGCGCAGGCGACTACACATGGCGCTACCGCATGTGGCAGCACCTCAACGCCTCCTACGGCGGGCCGTACAAGATCGTCGGGCCGCGCCGGGAGCTCTACGACCCCGCCGCCGGCGCCGCCGGGTCGCTCGACTACGGCGATCCGGGCTTCCCCGAGCGCTCCCGCGGGCACCTGGCCGGCTGGGGCGAGGGGTGGCTGCACATGGCGCCGCTCATCGGGGACGCCGTGCGCCGGGGCAAGGCGGACACGCTGCTGATCTCCCTCGGCCTCATAGACCTCGGCTTCTACACCGACGCGGAGCAGACGGCCGCCAACGTCCGGCTCTTCCTCGCGGAGGCCCGCGAGGCCAATCCCCGGCTGCGGGCCGTGCTGATGCCGGTGATCCCCAACATCCGCGCCTTCACCGAGCCCTCCTTCGCCGCCGAGTGCGAGCGCTTCAACGAGCTGCTGGGCAAGGCCGTGGCCGACCTCGACCGGCCCGGCTCCCCGCTGCTGCTGGCCTCGCCGCCCGAGGGCTGGGACATCGACCGCGACACCTACGACGGGACGCACCCCAGCCCGGAGGGCGAGCACCGCATCGCCGCCGCCTTCGCCGACGCGATGCACCAGGCGTGGGACGTGGGCGCCCCGTACGTCCCCGCGTCCTCCTGAGGCACCGGAGCCCGGCCGGACGCCGGGCCCCGGAGTCCCAGGAGCCCGTTCACCTCACCAGGCGAACGCCTCCGGCGACGGCCCCGGGCCGGGGAAGATCTCGTCGAGCCCGGTCAGCACGTCCTCGCTCAGCTCCAGCTTCACCGCCCGCAGCGCGCTCTCCAGCTGCTCCAGCGTGCGCGGGCCGACGATGGGGCCGGTGACGCCGGGCTGGGCGAGCAGCCAGGCCAGTGCCGCCTCGCCGGGTTCGATGCCGTGCTTGTCGAGCAGGTCCTCGTACGCCTGGACCTGCGCCCGGACGGCGGTGTTGGCGAGGGCATCCGCCGAGCGGCCGGAGGCGCGGCGGCCGCCCTCGGTCTCCTTCTTGATCACGCCGCCGAGCAGGCCGCCGTGCAGCGGCGACCAGGGGATGACGCCGAGGCCGTACTCCTGCGCGGCCGGGATGACCTCCATCTCGGCGCGGCGCTCGGCGAGGTTGTACAGGCACTGCTCGCTGACGAGGCCGACGGTGCCGCGCCGGGCGGCGAGCTCGTTCGCCTGGGCGATCTTGTAGCCGGGGAAGTTCGAGGAACCGGCGTAGAGGATCTTGCCCTGCTGGACGAGGACGTCGATGGCCTGCCAGATCTCCTCGAAGGGGGTCAGGCGGTCGATGTGGTGGAACTGGTAGAGGTCGATGTGGTCCGTCCGCAGCCGCTTGAGGCTGGCCTCGACGGCCCGTCGGATGTTGACGGCGGAGAGCCGGTCGTGGTTCGGCCACGGCTCCCGGTCGCCGTCCATGCCGCCGAACACCTTGGTGGCGATGACGACCTTGTCACGGCGGTCGCCGCCCTTGGCGAACCAATTGCCGATGATCTCCTCGGTCCGGCCCTTGTTCTCGCCCCAGCCGTAGACGTTGGCGGTGTCGAAGAAATTCAGGCCCGCGTCCAGCGCGGCGTCCATGATGGCGTGGCTGTCGGCTTCTTCGGTCTGCGGGCCGAAGTTCATGGTGCCGAGGACGAGTCGGCTGACCTTGAGGCCCGTGCGTCCGAGCTGCGTGTACTCCATGCCGACCTAGCCAACGCCTTCGAGCGCGCTCGAGGCAAGGGCGCCCCGCGGGCGGCCGGCCCGCTACTTCACGGCGGCCACCACGGCGACGACGACGAGAATCACGGCGAGTGCGCCGGACATGATCCGGTTCCTGGTCTTCGGGTCCACCCCTTGAGCGTAACCGTCCCGCTCACTCGGCCCGCCGGGTGCCCAGGGGCCAGGCGGCCACGGTTTCGTAGCGGGGGCGCTCCCCGGCGACCCCGGAGACGGGCAGCCGGCTGCGTACGAGCTCCAGGCGCTCGACCTGCCAGCGGCGGCCCCGGAACTCCGCCAGCTCCTCCGCGTACGGCCGCAGGTTCACGTGCCCGGCGGCCCGGGCGAGGGTGAGGTGGGCGCGGAAGGGCTTGGCGTCGTCCATGCGCACCCCGGCCCGCCCGGCGCCGGCCGCGGCGGAGCGGGCGAGGCCGCGCAGGGTCTCCACCGAGCCGGTCGCCCCGACCCACAGGATCCGGTCGCCGAACCGGCCGCCCCCGGCGAACCGGATCTGGTGCGCCGGATGCCGGTGGGCGGCGCGGGACAGACGCTCGCCCAGCTCCGGCAGGAGGGCCTCGTCGACCTCGCCGAGGAAGGCGAGCGTGAAGTGCCACATGGCGGGCTCGGTCCAGCGCAGCCGGCCGTGCCGCTCCGGGAGGGCGGAGCGCAGTTGCGCCACTTCGGCCGCCAGTTCGTCGACGGCTTCCTGGGGCGGGATCACTGCGGCGAACAGTCGCATGGGACCAGTGTGGCGCGGGCCCGGGGTTTCCTCCCTCACCCCGGGCCGGTCCTCAGGCCGCGGCCGTCAGCCGCTCGGCTTCGGCGGCCGCCGGCTCGCGCGGTACGAACGCCACGTGCCGGCGCCCGCGCCGCAGGTCTATCTTCAGGCGCAGCCCGCCCGCGCGGGCCAGCACGAGGCCGATCCCGGTCGCGGCGAGGAGCGAGACGACGCCACCGGCGAGGAAGCCGACCCGGGGCCCGTAGACGTCGGTGATCCAGCCGACCAGCGGTGCGCCCAGCGGCGTACCGCCCATGAAGACCATCATGAACAGGCTCATCACCCGTCCCCGCAGGGCGGGGTCCGAGGCCAGCTGGATGCCGGAGTTGGCGGTGACGTTGATCGTCAGGCCGCACATGCCGATGGGCACGAGCAGCGCCGCGAAGACCCAGAAGGACGGGGCCAGCGCCGCCGCGATCTCCAGCGCCCCGAAGGCGGCGGCCGCGCCGACCAGCATCCGCAGCCGTGAGGTGCCCCGGCGCGCCGCGAGCAGCGCGCCCACCAGCGAGCCGGCCGCCATCAGGGTGTTGAGCAGGCCGTAGGTGCTGGCGCCGCCGTGGAAGACGTCGCCCACGAATGCCGTGAGCCAGATGGGGAAGTTGAACCCGAAGGTGCCGATGAAGCCGACCAGGACGATCGGCCAGATCAGCTCGGGGCGCTCGCCCACATGGCGCAGGCCCTCCCGCAGCTGGCCCTTGCCCCGCGGGGCGCGGTCGACTTTGTGCAGCTCGGCGGTGCGCATCAGCAGCAGCGCGGCGACGGGCGCGAGGAAGGACAGCCCGTTGAGGAGGAACGCCCAGCCACTGCCGACCGCGGTGATCAGCGCGCCGGCGACGGCCGGGCCGACGAGGCGGGCGGACTGGAAGTTGGCGGAGTTGAGGCTGACGGCGTTGCGCAGGTCGTCAGGGCCGACCATCTCCACTACGAACGCCTGCCGGGCGGGGTTGTCGACGACGGTGACGAGGCCGAGCGCGAGCGCGGTCAGATAGACGTGCCAGACCTGGACGTGTCCGGTGAGGGTGAGCACACCGAGCGCGAGGCCGGTGACGCCCATCGCGCCCTGGGTGATCAGCAGCAGCGGCCGCTTGGGGCAGCGGTCGGCGATGACGCCGCCGTACAGGCCGAGCAGCAGCATGGGCAGGAACTGCAGTGCCGTGGTGATGCCCACGGCGGCCGAGGAGCCGGTGAGGCCGAGGACCAGCCAGTCCTGGGCGATGCGCTGCATCCAGGTGCCGGTGTTGGAGACCACCTGTCCGGTGGCGAAGAGCCGGTAGTTGCGGACCCGGAGCGAGCTGAAGGTGCCCCCCTTGGAGGTGCGCTTCACGCGCGGCAGGGAGGTGGTGCGGGTGTCGTCGTCGTGGCGGTTCGGTGCGGGTGCGGAGTCTGCTCCGTGTCCCGTACTCAAGGTGCGTTCGCCTCCTTCTGGTGCGGGTCCCCGCCGGGGCGCCGGCGGGGCGTTCAGGTGCGCTCGCGGCAGCGCTCGCCCCCTCCAGCGGCCGGGTACGGCCGTGTCGGAAGCGTGGCGCCGCTACAGATGCGCGAGTTTTTCGAGAACGGGCGCGGCGGCGCGCAGCGTCGCCCACTCGTCCTCGTCGAGCTGCCCGGCCAGTTCGGCGAGCCAGACGTTGCGCTTGCGGCGGCTCTCCTCGAGCATCGCCTCGGCCCGCTCGGTCTGCCGGACCACCTTCTGGCGGCGGTCCTCGGGGTGCGGCTCCAGCCTGACCAGGTCCTTCGCCTCCAGCAGCGCGACGATGCGGGTCATCGACGGGGGCTGCACGTGCTCCTTGCGGGCGAGCTCGCCCGGGGTGGCCTCACCGCAGCGCGCGAGCGTGCCGAGCACCGACATCTCGGCGGGGCTGAGCGACTCGTCGACCCGCTGGTGCTTGAGCCGGCGCGACAGGCGCATCACGGCCGAGCGCAGGGCGTTCACCGCGGCGTCGTCGTCTGGGTGGGAGGTGCGGGACTGATCCGGCATGTTCATTAGATTAACTCATTACCTGAACTAATAAAAGTGGGCAGTGGGGCGGACGGAAGCACACGAGGGCGGCCGGGCATCACGCGCCCGGCCGCCCTTCGCGGTCATTGCTGCTTCGCGCCTACTTCACGCCCAGCGCCCGCTCGATCGGGTCGAGCAGGAAGTACACGAGGAAGCACAACCCCACCACGTTCAGCAGCCAGGGGATCTCCCGCGCCCGCCTGTCCGCGATGCGCAGCAGGATGAAGGCCAGGACGCCGATGCCGATGCCGTTGGTGATCGAGTACGTGAACGGCATCGAGATGATCGTCAGGAACGCCGGGATCGCGATCGTGAAGTCGCTCCAGTCGATCTCCTTGACGTTCGACGCCATGATCAGGAAGCCGACGACGACCAGCGCGGGGGTGGCGGCCTGGGCCGGCACGACGGTGGCCAGCGGGGTGAAGACCAGGGCGAGCAGGAAGAGCCCGCCGGTCATCAGGTTGGCCAGGCCCGTGCGGGCGCCCTCGCCGACGCCGGCCGTGGACTCCACGAAGCAGGTGTTGGCGGAGGCGGAGCCCGCGCCGCCGGCGGCCACGGCCACGCCGTCGATCATCAGGATCCGGCCCATGTTCGGCAGCTGGCCGTTCTTGTCCGTCAGCCCCGCCTCCTCGCCGACGCCGATGATCGTGCCCATCGCGTCGAAGAAGCCGGACAGCAGCACGGTGAACACGAACAGGCAGCCGGTGAGCAGGCCGACCTCGTGGAAGCCGCCGAAGAGGCTGACGTCGCCGATGAGCCCGAAGTCGGGGGTGCCGACGACGCTGTCGGGCATCTTCGGGACGCTCAGGCCCCAGCTCGCGTCGGGGATGTCGGCGAGCGTGTTGATGACGACCGCGGCGACGGTCATCGCGACGATGCCGATGAGGATCGCGCCGCGCGTCTTGCGGACGAGCAGCACGAAGGTCAGCGCGAGGCCGGCCACGAAGACCAGCACCGGCCAGCCCTGCAGCTGCCCTCCCTGCCCGAGGCCCAGCGGAACGGTGGTGTGGGCGGCGTCGGGGTTGCGGGTGACGAAGCCGGAGTCCACCAGACCGATCAGCGAGATGAACATGCCGATGCCGATCGCGATGGCACGCCGCAGCCCGCCCGGGATCGCGTCCATGACGCGCTGCCGCAGGCCGGAGGCGACCAGGACCATCAGCACCAGACCGGCGAGCACCACCATGCCCATCGCGTCGGGCCAGCTCATCTTGGGGGCGAGCTGCAGCGAGACGACGGCGTTGATGCCGAGGCCGGCGGCGCAGGCGATGGGGACGTTGCCTATCGCGCCCATGAGGACGGTGGAGAGGCCGGCCATCAGAGCGGTGGCCGTGACCAGCTGGGCGTTGTCCAGCTGATGGCCGAACTTGTCCTGGCCTGCCCCGAGGATGATCGGGTTCAGCACGATGATGTAGGCCATCGCGAAGAAGGTCGCCAGTCCGCCCCGCAGCTCGCGGGCGACGGACGAGCCCCGCTCGGAGATCCGGAAGTAGCGGTCGAGGACGTTGTTTCCGGCGGGCGGCACGGGCGACGACTGCTGGGCGTCGTCGACCGCGGTGGTGGCCGAGGTGGGCATGGGGGGACCTCAGTCGTACGGGCCTGGGGTGGCCGGGAGCAAACAAAAGGGATCAAGATCCGAACGCTCTTTGGGTGATCAAACAAAAGCGTTCAGTCAAATCCGGTTCGATTCAGTATGAATAAACAAACACCGAATAGCTATCTCCGCGCGTAGACCCCTGCGGGACAAGGCCTCCGCGGCCCCTTCTCGAACGGAGACGCACTAGGCTGGCGCCATGACGAAGTGGACACCCACCCACGAGGCACCCGAGCCCCTGGAGGGCCCTGTCGTCGCCACGATCACCGGCGGCACGATCCTGTGGTTCGTCCTCTTCCTCGGCCAGCTGCCGTTCTACGGATGGTTCTCGGACCACGGGTACCTGTGGTGGCTGTGGACGTGCCTGGCCGGCGGCGGACTCGGCCTGATCGGCATCTGGTACGTCCGCAAGCGCGACGCGGCCATCCGCCGCCACGCGGCATCGGACCGCTCCTGACTCCCGGCTGACCCGCCGTAGGGGTTCCCCGCGCCTCCGGCGCGGTGTTCGCCCGCCCTCCCGCCCGTTTGCCCGGCACCGCCAGCCCCTGGCCCGCCCACCGGCTACCGTCGGACCATGAGCGATCCGCACCCCGGGCTCACCTCCCGCGAGGTCGCCGAGCGTGTGGCGCGCGGTGAGGTCAACGACGTACCGGTCCGCTCCTCCCGCTCCACCGCCGACATCGTCCGGGCGAACGTCTTCACCCGGTTCAACGCCATCATCGGCGTCCTCTTCCTGATCATCCTCGTCGTCGGCCCCCTCCAGGACGGCCTCTTCGGCTTCGTGATCATCGCCAACACCGCGATCGGCATCGTCCAGGAACTGCGCGCCAAGAAGACCCTCGACTCCCTCGCCCTCATCGGCGAGGCCAGACCCACCGTCCGCCGCGACGGCACCCCCACCGCCATCGCCACCGGCGAGATCGTCCTCGGCGACGTCATCGAGCTCGGCCCCGGCGACAAGTGCGTCGTCGACGGCGAGGTCCTCGAGACCGACGGCCTCGAGATCGACGAATCACTGCTCACCGGCGAGGCCGACCCCGTGCTGAAGCAGCCCGGCGACAAGGTCATGTCCGGCTCCTTCGTGGTCGCCGGCGGCGGCGCCTTCACCGCCACCAAGGTCGGCCGCGAGGCCTACGCCGCCCAGCTCGCCGAGGAGGCGTCCCGCTTCACGCTCGTCCACTCCGAGCTGCGCACCGGCATCAGCCAGATCCTCAAGTACGTCACCTGGATGATGGTCCCGACCGCGATCGGCCTGATCGTCAGCCAGCTCTTCGTCGAGGAGCACGACTGGAGGGAAGCGGTCCGGCGCATGGTCGCCGGGATCGTGCCGATGGTCCCCGAGGGCCTGGTGCTGCTCACCTCCGTCGCCTTCGCCATCGGCGTCATCCGGCTCGGCCGCAAGCAGTGCCTGGTGCAGGAGCTGCCCGCCATCGAGGGCCTGGCGCGCGTCGACGTCGTCTGCCTCGACAAGACCGGCACCCTCACCGAGGGCGGCATGGACGTCAGCGAACTGCGCGTCCTGCCCGGCGCCCGCGCCGACGAGCGCTACGTACGCCAGGTGCTGGGCGCCCTCGGCGAGTCCGACCCGCGCCCCAACGCCAGCCTCCGGGCCATCATCGACGCCTACCCCGACGGCGCCGGCTGGCGCTGCACCGAGTCCCTGCCCTTCTCCTCCGCCCGCAAATACAGCGGCGCCTCCTTCAACGGCCCCGACGCGGAGAGCAGCAACTGGCTGCTGGGCGCCCCCGACGTCCTGCTGCCCTCCGGCGACTCCACGCTCACCGAGATCGAGGGCCTCAACGCCCAGGGCCTGCGCGTCCTGCTCCTCGCCCGCGCCGAACGCGAACTGGACGACCCCCGCGTCACCGAGGGCGTACGCCCCACCGCACTGGTCGTCCTCGAACAGCGGCTGCGCTCCGACGCCGCCGACACCCTGCGCTACTTCGCCGAGCAAAACGTTTCCGCGAAGGTCATCTCCGGCGACAACGCCGTCTCCGTGGGCGCCGTCGCCGCCAAGCTCGCCCTCCCCGGGGCCCAGGCCCCCGTCGACGCGCGCCGGCTGCCGGCCGAGCGGGACGCGATGGCCGAGGCCCTGGACGAGGGCGCGGTCTTCGGACGCGTCACCCCACAGCAGAAGCGCGACATGGTCGGCGCCCTCCAGTCGCGCGGGCACACGGTCGCGATGACCGGCGACGGCGTCAACGACGTCCTCGCGCTCAAGGACGCCGACATCGGCGTCTCCATGGGCTCCGGCTCCGAGGCCACCCGGGCCGTCGCCCAGATCGTCCTGCTGAACAACAGCTTCGCCACCCTGCCGTCCGTCGTCGCGGAGGGGCGGCGCGTCATCGGCAACATCACGCGCGTGGCGACGCTGTTCCTGACCAAGACCGTCTACTCCGTGCTGCTCGCGATCCTGGTCGTCTGCACACGGGTGCCGTATCCGTTCCTGCCGCGCCACCTGACCCTGCTGTCGACCCTGACCATCGGCGTCCCCGCCTTCTTCCTGGCCCTCGCCCCCAACAAGGAGCGAGCCCGGCCCCACTTCGTACGCCGCGTGATGCGGTACGCCGTGCCGGCCGGACTGATCGCGGGCGTGGCGACCTTCGCCACGTACCTGCTGGCCCGCCACCACTACTCCGGGGTCGGCGCGCTGGACGCCGAGACCAGCGTGGCGACGCTGACGCTCTTCCTGATCTCGATGTGGGTGCTCGCGATCATCGCGCGGCCCTACACGTGGTGGCGGATCGCGCTGGTGGCGGCCATGGGGGCGGGCTTCCTGATCGTCCTGGTGATGCCGTGGCTGCAGCGCTTCTTCGCGCTGAAGCTGGTCGGTACGACGATGCCGTGGGCGGCGGTGGCCATCGCCGCCGTTGCGGCCGGCGCCTTGGAGTTGAGTTGGCGGTGGGTGAGCCGTCGTTTTCCGGCGTGACGGCCGGTGGTACCGGGGGCTCCGCCCCCGGACCCCCGGTCCTCAATCGCCGGACGGGCTTTTCTGGCACCGCCTAGTCGAACCAACGGGCCCGCGCCAGCTCGTCCGTCCTCGTCGGGTCCTCCAGCAGGGCCGCCGCCTCGAAGCGGCGGGACCAGGCGCCGGCCGCCCAGGCCAGGCCCGCGGCCACGCCCTCCAGTGTCGCCGCGTGGAGGACGCCGTCGGGGCCGTAGCGCCAGTCCAGCTCGATGCCGTCGGCGACCAGCTCCTCGTGCTCGACGTACGTCGCGGGCGCGCCCGGCAGCAGGGCGCGCACGCCCTCCGGCACCTGGCGCACCTCGCCCTCGTCGGCGAGGACGGAGGCCGTGACGGCCCCGCTCAGCCGCCGCACCTGCAGCAGGTCGCCCAGCTCGTCGGCCCGCTCCGGGCGTACGGGCAGCAGGGCGTGCCCGGCCGCCAGGGGCAGCAGGTCCGGGGCGTCCGCGACGACCGCGTCCGCCGCGTCCACGACCCGCACCTCGCCGTCGACGACGGCCCGCAGCTCCTCCGGCAGCGTCACCTCGTCCGGGTCGAGTGCGGACAGCGCCCCGTACAGCCCGTGCAACTGCGCTGCGCCCACCGGCAGTTCTGGGTCCGCCAGCCGGGACAGCAGCTCCGCCGCACCGCCGGGCTCCTCCAACAGGGCGGCCACGGACGTGCGGACGCCCAGCGCCCGCAGCACCTGCTCGTCCGCGAGACCGGCCGCGTCCGCCGCCTCGTACAGGCCGGCCAGCAGCGGATCGCCGCCGGCCGCCCGCAGTCCGGCGGGACGGCGGCCGTCCAGGACGGGGTGGCCGCGCAACCACCAGGCCGTGTACGGGCGTACGGACTCGGTCGTGCCGTCTGGCAGCAGAATGCGCACCGGCGTGGTCAGCGCGTCGCGCAGCGGCGGGCGGGACAGCAGCGCGAGGGCCTCGGGCCAGGCGTCGTCGTCGACCAGGTCCAGGTCCCGTACCGCCACGATCTCGGTGGCGACCGGCGGGACCGGGGTGTCGGGCAGCCGGTCCAGGACGTCCTCGCACCAGACGTCGACGGCGTCCAGCAGGCCGACGTCGTCCGGCTCGGCGAAGTCGCCGTCGCGCGGCTCGAGTTCGTCCGGGTCGAGGACTACGTCCGTGGCCCGTACGAGCGCGAAGTCCGCGAGCACGCCCACCGCCGTCAGCGGCTGCTCGCCCCAGCGTTCGGCCAGTTCGGCGTCGCAGGCGGCGAGCTCCCCGGGCCGGATGACGCGCTCGAACGCGCTTCCGGGGAAGACGAGTTCGCCGGCCGGGGCGAGCTCGCCGTCCTCGTCCGGGAGGGCCAGGGCGGCCAGCCAGGGCTCGTCGCCGGGAGCGAGGTCGGCGTCACGGACGAGGGTGAGGATCACCTCGACGAGCGCGTCGCTGTCGAGCCCCTCCTCGTCCCACACGTCCTCCGCGTCGAGGGAGTTCGCGACCGCCGCCCGCACCTGCGGCGTCGTAAGGACCGCCCGGGGCGAGCTCGGCGTCGCGCCCAGCTTCTCCAGCAGCGGGTGCGCGGCATCGGGGTGGGCGACCTTCAGGCCCAGCCGCGACAGCCGCTCCGAACCGGTGGTGTCGGCGGGCGGGAGCAGCACCTGGCGGGGCCCGATGACCGTACGGCCGTCCGCCAGCGGTACGGGCAGGCCCGTCAGCCGGTCGGGGTCGACGCCGGCCAGGCTGTCGTAGAGCCGCCACCACCAGTCCGCGGGCCGCTCGGCGCCGGCGAGGCGGTCGATGGCCTCGCCGAGCGGCACCCGTGCCACGCCCAGCGCGCGCAGCTCCTGGCGCCGCTCCAGGCCGGCGGGCAGCAGGCCCGTGAACAGCTCGGCCAGCACGGCGACGGTCTCCGCGCCCGCGCCCTCGACGACCTCGGCCTCCACGGGCCGCAGCGCCCGGGCCTCGCCGGCGGGGCCGCCCTCCGCGAAGGGGTCCTCCCACGCGGTGGCGGCAGCGGTGGACGGCTCCGGCGTCTGCGTGGAGGCGTCCGGGCCCTGGGTCCAGGGAATCCCCTCCACTCCCCCGCCCGTCGGCGCGGCCTCCTGCTCACCGGCCGCGGCGGCCCCGGCAGCGCTCGGCAGGAACGCCACGCGCGGCAGTCGCTCCAGCACCTGACGGCGCAGCTCCGCGTCCAGGGCGCCACGGGCCAGCGGGGCGGGCACCAGGTCGAGGGTGCCGGTGCCGACCGGGTGCCAGTCGCGCAGCAGCGCGGTGTACGCCTCCGCGGCGCGCTCGGTGAGGAAGTCGGTGAGGGGGCCGGGGGCGGTGTGCCGGCGGGTCGGCTCCAGCGGGAAGCTCGCGATGAGCAGCGCCGGCAGGCCCAGCGGCTCGTCGGTGGGCGTCGGGGCGTGCACGACGAGCGCGGTGGCGGGCCGTACGGGTGCGCCGTCGGCGCCCACGGGAACGGCCCAGGTGACCGACCAGTGGGGGCGCAGCCGCTCCTCGACGGGGCGGTCGGCGAGCAGGGCCGCGTCCAGCGGGCCGCCGGCGCGCTCGACGCGCCAGCGGGTGGCGGCGGCGGCGGGGGCGGCGGCCCGCGCCGAGTCCTCGACGACGACGTACGGGCCTTCCTGGCGGCGCGTCAGGGTCCGCTCGGTGCCGTCCGGCGTCTCGACGACGACCTCGGTCAGCCCCGGCAGCGTCAGCAGCAGCGCGTCGTCGATCCCGGCGAGCAGACGCCCGGTCAGGTCCTCGGCGGCGCCGTCCCGCAGGGGCAGCACGACCACCGTGTCGTACCCCTCGGGGGCCGCGCCCTCGGCGGGCAGCGGAAGCCGCAGCAGGGGGACGTGGCCCTCGCGGCGGCGGATCTCCTCGGCGAGCCCGGCGGCCGCGCCCTCCGCCGCCTCCTGCGCGAGGGCGCGGGCCTCGGTCAGTGACCAGCGGACGCCGCCGGTGCGGCCGAGGACGGCGGGTTCGTCGCTGACGGCGAGGACGGCGGCGAAGCCCACGCCGAAGCGGCCGGTGGCGCGCTCGTCGCCGTCCCGCTTGGCGGAGGCCCGCAGCGTGGACAGCGACTCGACGCCCGCGGCATCGAGGGGCGCACCGGTGTTGGCGGCGGCGAGGGTGGCGGGGGCGCCGTCGTTGCCGGCGTGCAGGGTGAGCCGGAGCCGGCCGGGCACGCCGGCGCGGGCGGCGGCGTCGGAGGCGTTCTGGGCGAGCTCGACGACGAGGCGGTCGCGGTAGCCGCCGAGGGCGAGGTCCTCCTCGGCGTTGGCGTCCTCCCGGAACCGTGCGGGCGAGGCCGCCCACGCGTCCAGCACGCCGCGGCGCAGTCGTGTCGTGCCGAAGGGGTCCGGGGCCGCCGTATCCGTGCCGCTCACGTCTGTGGTCTCCCTGTGCGCGTGGTGGGTCGGGGCCGGGGTGGGACGGGCCCTTCTGGGGCTGCATTATTTACGGCCCGTTGCCCGGCAGCGTCATGGGAGCCCCCTCATCGGGCCGCAAATAACTCCCCCAGCTACCGCTGGGAGGTGCCCCCAACGCCCCTGCCAGGGCCCATCCCACCCCGGCCCCTCCGGCCCGGACGGAGTCTGCGGACCGTCCCCATGGCTCCCACTGCGAGGGGGCCCCGCTACGGCGTATGGGTGACGGGAGGGCGCCGGGGGCGGAGGAGGGTGTTCCGGAATGCTGCCGGATATTTGTGGGCCCAATGCGGGAGTGCGCGTGCGAGGGACGGCCACGGGCCCGTAAATATCCGATTCCGGAATACCCTCCGGAGCCCCCGGCGCCCGCACCCACCCCCGCACCCGCAGGGGCTACGCGTGCCCGAGGTCGTCCTCGTCCTCCGCCGGAGACGGCGACCGCAGCGGCATCGGGTCCACCAGCGTCTCGTCCACCACGGGCGGCGCCGGCCGCGGCGCCTTCGGCATCACCGCCGCCTCCGAGTGCCCCCCGCATCCGTACGAGAGCGACACCACGTGCCCGTCCGCCGGACCGAACTCGTTCGCGCAGATACCGAACGCCTGCCCGAGCGACCCCGCGATCGGCACCAGGAAGCCACAGCTGACGCACGAGGCCGGCGCCGCCTGCGCCATCGGCGTCTTCGCGCCGTGCGACTCGTCCCAGCGGTCGGCCGCCGTGTGCAGGCCGTAGCGCGAGAGGACCCGCGCCCGGCGCATGCCCAGCTCCTCCGCGAGGGCGGAGATCGAACCGCGCGCGGGCGCGACCGGCTGCGCGGACGGCGGCCCGGCCGCGACGTCGGCGTCCTCCGCCTCCGCGAGCTGGGCCATCTCCTCCGAGATGGCGGAGTTCGGCGGCGGGACGTCCTCGCCGGTCCAGCCCGGCTCCAGACGCAGGTCGTCGGCCTCGGTGGGCAGCAGGTCGCCGGGGCCCATGTCGCCGGGGCGCAGCCGCTCGCTCCACGGCACCCACTCGGGGGCCATGAGCGCGTCGGCGCCGGGCAGCAGGACGGTCTCGTCGAGGGTGACGATCTTGGCGCGGGAGGCCCGCGCCACGGTCACGGCCCAGCGCCAGCCGCGGTAGGCGGGGTCCTCGCAGGCGAAGTAGTGCGTGACGACGCGGTCCCCGTCGGCGACGACCTCGACGTGGTCACCCACCTTCCCGGGCAGCGCGGCCTCCTCGGCCGCCGCACGGGCGAGTTCGACCGCCTCGGCGCACAGGCGGTCCGGGGTACGGCTTCGCATCGCAGCACTCACAAGAATCGATTCTCTCTTCCACGCCGTCTCACGAGTGCGCCAGCCGAACGGTCGGGGCGGCGGACGGAGCGGACCATAGGACCGCGTCGACGTCCGCGCCCGAACGGCCTCGGGCGCACCTGTCATCACCCATTCTGCGGGATGGGGACTCGGGGTGCGGCCAAGAGTGGCGGCCGGTGGCGCGCTACGCACGCTACCCCGCGCGACCGCCCGGGGGATACCCGGGCCACGGCGTGCCCCCGGCAACCTGGTGTGCGCGCCCCGCTCGTGCGCCGAAAGTGCCATGCACGGTGCCAGTTGGGGCAGTATGGCGTGGTGGGAGCCATCCGGTCAGCCGAAGGCGGTCCGCTCCGCCGTACGGCCCGGGGCGCCGGCCGTCTGCTGCGCGCCCCCTTCAGCGGGGCCGCCCGGGGGGTCCGGAAGGCCACCAACGCGCACGGCGCCGGCGAGTCCGGGCTGGGGCGGCTGATCGAGCTGCACGCGGTGAATTCGGCCGGCGACATGATGATCACCATCGCGCTGGCGTCGACGGTGTTCTTCTCGGTCCCCACGGACCAGGCGCGCGGCCGGGTGGCCCTGTACCTGGCGGTGACGATGGCGCCCTTCACGCTGCTGGCGCCGGTGATCGGCCCGCTGCTGGACCGGGTCCCGCACGGCCGCCGGGCGGCGATGGCGGGCGCGATGCTGACGCGGGCGCTGCTGGCGCTGACGATGTCGGGCGCGGTGGCGACGGGCGGGCTGGAGCTGTATCCGGCGGCGCTCGGGGTGCTGGTGGCGTCGAAGGCGTACGGCGTGGTGCGGTCGGCGGTGGTGCCCCGGCTGCTGCCGCCCCGGATCGCGCTGGTCAAGGCGAATTCCCGGGTGACGCTGGGCGGGCTGCTGGCCACGGGCGTGGCGGCCCCGCTGGGTGCGGGGCTGCATCAGCTGGGTCCGGCCTGGCCGCTGTACGGCGCCTGCGCGGTCTTCGTATTCGGTACGTACCTGTCCCTTTCGCTGCCGCACAAGGTGGACTCGGCCAAGGGCGAGGCCCGGGCCCGGCTGACCGCGCCCGAGTCCCGGCACCATCTGCCGAGGCAGCGCAAGCGGCGCCGGCCGCCGGGGCTGCGCACGGTGGGCGCCTCGGTGCTGCACGGCCTGCAGGCCAACGGCGCGCTGCGCATGCTGTCGGGGTTCCTCACCTTCTTCCTGGCCTTCCTGCTGCGGGTGCATCCGCTGGGCGGCCTGAGCCCGGCGTTCTCGCTGGGCGTGGTGGCGGTGGCGGCGGGCACCGGCAACGCCCTGGGCACGGCGATCGGCGCGCTGCTGCGCTCGCGGGGGCCGGAGAAGATGATCGCGCTGGTACTGACGGTGACGCTGGGGACCACGATCGTGGCGGCGGTGCTCTACAACGCCTTCTTCGTGGTCGTGGTGGCGGCGGTGGCCGGGATCTCGCAGGCGCTCGGCAAGCAGTCGCTGGACTCCCTGATCCAGCGGGACGTGCCGGAGGAGGTGCGGACGTCGGCGTTCGCCCGTTCGGAGACGGTGCTGCAGATGTGCTGGGTGGTCGGCGGGGCCATCGGCATCCTGCTGCCGCTCCAGGGCGCGGTGGGCATGGCGGTGGCCGCCGGCTTCCTGGCGCTGGGTGCGGCCACTGCCGTACGGGGCCTGCTGACGGCCGCTCGGCGCGGCTCGCCGCACCCGCGCGTGGCCTGAGCCGGAGGGCCCGATAGCCTGCCCGCATGACCGCTGCGATTTTCCGGGGCAAGCGCCGCCGCGCCGCTGCCGCCGTCGGTGCCGTGACCTTCGGGCTCGTCGCCCTCTCCGCCTGCGACAAGCCGACGCCGCTGGCGACCGTGACCGTCGGTTCGTCCACGGTGACCGCCGAGGCCGCCTGCTACAACGACGGCGAGTCGCTCACCAACGAGAAGCTCCTGGAGTGCCTGAAGGACGGCTCGGGCAAGACCGTCAAGGCGTCGATGGAGGACAAGGTCCGCTTCGGCGTCGACCCGAAGATCGCCGATGAGGGCTGGACGCTCTTCATCAACGGCCAGCCGGCCGAGCAGGAGCCGAACACCAAGACGTACCGGACCATCCCGGCCAGCGCCTTCTTCTCCGCCGGCCAGGGTGCGGCCGTGAAGAAGACGCAGATCAGCATCGTCGAGGCGTCCTCGGGCAAGGCCCTGGGCATCTGGAACTTCACCCTCGAGCGCGATTCCTGACGCACCGTGGCCCCCTCGCGGATGCGCGTCCTGATCGTCGCCGCCGTCGCGGCGGAACGCGACGTCGTCACGGCCGCCTGGCCGGACACGACGGAGATCGCCCTGCCCGGCGCTGCGCTGCGCCGGGCCACCCCCGGCGGTGACGGCGGCCCGGTGTTCGACGTGCTGGCGGCCGGTGTCGGTCCGGGCGCGGCGGCGGCCGGGACGGCCACGGCGCTGACGGCCGCGGCGCTGGCGGGCGAGCCGTACGACCTGGTGGTCTCGACGGGCATCGCGGGCGGCTTCGCGCCGGGCGTGCCGGTGGGTTCCGTGGTCGTCTCCGACGCGATCGTGGCCGCGGACCTGGGCGCGCAGTCGGGTGCGGGCGGTTTCCTGTCCGTGGCGGAGCTGGGCTTCGGCACGGTCGCGCACGAGGTGCCCGAGGCGCTGGTGCGACGGGTGGCCGGGGCGACGGGCGCGCTGCGCGGCGAGGTGCTGACCGTGTCGACGGCGACCGGCACCGCCGGGCGGGCCGCTGAGCTCGCGGAGCGTCATCCGCGGGCGGTGGCCGAGGGCATGGAGGGCTTCGGGGTCGCGGAGGCGGCCCGGGCGCACGGCGTGCCCGCGCTGGAGCTGCGTGCGGTCTCCAACGCGATCGGCCCGCGCGACAAGGACGCCTGGCGCATCGGCGAGGCGCTGGGTGCGCTCTCGGGCGCCTTCCGCAAGCTCGCCGCAGCACTGACCGACGAATCCGAGGTGTCCGGATGAGCAAGCCGATCAAGATCGCCTATTCGCCCTGCCCCAACGACACCTTCGTCTTCGACGCCTGGGCGCACGGCCGCGTCCCCGGTGCGCCCCCGCTGGACGTCACGTTCGCGGACATCGACATCACCAACGCCATGGCCGAGCGCGGCGAGTTCGACGTACTGAAGGTGTCGTACGCGGTCCTGCCGTGGGTGCTCGAGGAGTACGCGCTGCTGCCCTGCGGCGGCGCCTTGGGCCGTGGCTGCGGCCCGCTGGTGCTGACCGGTCAGGCACAGCGGCCGGCGGACCTGGCGGGGAAGACCGTCGCGGTCCCCAGCGAGCGTTCGACGGCGTATCTGCTGTTCCGGCTGTGGGCGGCGACCGAGGTGCCCGGCGGTGTGGGCGAGGTCGTCGTGCTGCCGTTCCACGAGATCATGCCGGCCGTGCGCGACGGCAAGGTGGACGCCGGTCTGGTCATCCACGAGGCGCGGTTCACCTACCGCGACTACGGCCTGAGCTGCCTCGCCGACATGGGCGAGCACTGGGAGGACACCACTGGGCTGGCCATCCCGCTGGGCGCGATCATCGCCAAGCGGTCGCTGGGGGCCCCGCTGCTGCGGGAGCTGGCCGAGGCGGCGCGCACGTCGGTGCGAATGGCCTGGGACGACCCGGAGGCCTCCCGTCCGTATGTGCTGGAGCACGCGCAGGAGATGGACCCGGCGGTCGCGGACCAGCACATCGGGCTGTACGTCAACGAATTCACGGCCGGCCTGGGCGAGCCCGGCTACGCCGCGGTGCGCGGCCTGCTCACCCGCGCCGCGGCCGAGGGGCTCGTACCGCCCCTCGGCCCGGACGCGCTCGCCTTCGTCTAGCGGCCCGTCACACCCGCTGCGGGCTAGACGTCCAGCTGGTCGGCCACCGCGCGCAGCATGCCCGCGATCTTGGAGCCGTGTGCCTTGTCGGGGTAGCGGCCGCGCTCGAGCTGCTGGGTGACGTTCTCCAGGAGAGTGGTGAGGTCCTGGACGATGGAGGCCAGTTCATCGGGCTTGCGGCGCTGTGCGGCCGCGACCGACGGGGTGGGGTCGAGCAGCGTCACCGTCAACGCCTGGTCACCGCGCTGGCCTGCCACGACGCCGAACTCCACGCGCTGGCCGGGCTTGAGGGCGTCGACCCCGTCCGGGAGCACCGAGGAGTGCACGAAGACGTCTCCGCCGTCGTCGCGGGAGAGAAAGCCGAAGCCCTTCTCGCTGTTGAACCACTTGACCTTGCCGGTAGGCACGTCTGTCCTCGTCCTCGTGTCTCGTCGGATACCGAAAAACCGAAAAATCTGCAATCAATTGACAACAGAAAAAACAGCTCTGGATAGCACTACAGCGGGCCGCAAGACCCGCTACCCCCAAGGCTAATGGTCCCGGGCCCGGTGACAAGACGTCCTCGGGTCGTACCTCTGCGCGTCCGATCTGTTCGTGGTCATCCGGCAGCCATACCGCCGCAGGGGGATCTACCCTGGTCAGGTGAGTAGCGAAACGCCCCGAGCCGGGGATCTGCTGGTACGGACCGGAGCCATCGTCTTTCTGGTCGGCGCTGTGGCCACCCTGGCCACGGTGGCCCCGCTGTTCCTCGGCGCGGATCCGCTGCCGCCCGCGGCGTACTTCGTCTGCATGCTGATGGGCGTCGGCTTCGTCGTCGCCGCGGCCGGGGTGCTGCGCTCGATCGCCGAGCAGCGCCGTCAGGCCCGCGAGGCGAGCTCGGCGGCGTAGTAGCCGCGCAGCCAGGCGGGGAAGTCCGTGAGGCCGCCGGGCAGGACCACGTCCGCCCCGGCCGCGCGCAGTTCCTCCGCGTCGCAGGGTCCGGTGGGCACGGCCACGGACAGCGCGCCCGCGGTGCGCGCACCGCGTACGTCCCCGACGTGGTCGCCGACGTAGACGGCGGCGCCGTGCTCGCGCAGGGCCACGGCCTTGCCCTCGGCCCATAGTCCGCCGACGAGCTCGTCGGGCTCGATGCCCAGGTGGTCGAGGTGGAGCCGGGCGTTGCGCGGGAACTTGGCGGTGACGACGATGGCCCGCCCGCCCAGCTCCCGGACGGCGGCCACGGCCTCCCGGGCGCCCGGCATGGCGGGCGAGGGGGCGATGCCGTGCGAGGGGTAGGCGGCGAGGTAGATCCCGGCCGCCTCCTCGACCTTCTCCTCCGGGAACCAGTTGCGCAGCTCGTGGGTCAGCGGCGGGCCGAGCCGGCTGACGACGAGGTCGATGTCGATGTGGGCGCCCGTGGCGGCGACCAGCGTCTCGTAGGCGGCTCTGATGCCGGGACGGGAGTCCACCAGCGTCAGGTCGAGGTCGAAGCCGACCGTGAACCGGTGGTCCGTGCGCGGCAGCGGGTGGTCCGTACGCGGTGCTGAGGTCATGCGCCACATTGTGCCGCTCCCCCCACCCGTACACTTAGCCTCGCCTAACCCGAGGCCCCATCCAGCCACGGCAGCAGGATCCGGCCGGATCCCGTGGCCGGGGCTTTCTTGTGCCGCCCGCCGAAGTGGAAGCGATGTCTGCCGCCGTCCCGATCAGCAGCCCCGGATCGTCCCTGGTCCGCCGCCGCGTCGGCTGGACGGCGGCCGCGGTCGCCGCCCTGCTGGTCGCGGTCCTGCTCAGCCTCGCCGTGGGCAGCCACCCCGTGGCACCGTCCCAGGTCCTCGACGCCCTGCTGCACGACGGGACGGACAAGGCGACCGTCATCGTGCGCAGCATGCGGCTGCCCCGCACGCTCATCGGCGTGATGGTGGGCGCGGCCCTCGCCATGGCGGGGACGGTCATGCAGGGCATCACCCGCAATCCGATCGCCGACCCCGGCATCCTCGGCATCAGCCAGGGCGCCTCGCTGGGCGTGGTCCTGGCGATCGCGGTGGCGGATCTGCACACGCTGAGCGGCTATGTGTGGTTCGCGTTCGTGGGGGCCGCCGTCGCCGGCGTGGGCGTCTACGCGATCGCCTCGCGCGGCCGGGGCGGGGCCTCGCCGCTGAAGCTGGCGCTGGCCGGCGCCGCGATCAACGCGCTGCTGGTCTCCGTCATCTCCGGCGTCCTGACCACGAAGGCCTCGGCGCTGGACGAGTTCCGCTTCTGGCAGGTCGGCTCGATCGCCGGGCGGGACGCGGACATCGTCGGCCAGATCTGGCCGTTCCTGCTGGTGGGCGCCGTGATGGTGCTGTCGGTGGCGCGCGGTCTGGACGCGCTCGCGCTGGGCGACGACGTCGCCAAGGGGCTGGGGCAGAACGTGGCGCTCGTCCGCATCGTCGGCGGGCTGGGCGCGACGGTCCTCACCGGCGTCGGCGTCGCGGCCGCGGGCCCGATCGTCTTCCTCGGCCTGGCCGTGCCGCACATCGCCCGCGCGATCGTCGGCAACGACCACCGCTGGGTGCTGCCGATGGCCGCGCTCGTCGGCCCGGTGATGCTGCTGGGCGCCGACGTCGCCGGCCGGGTGATCTACGACGGCAGCGAGGTGCCGTCCGGCGTCATGACCGCACTGATCGGCCTGCCCTTCCTCGTCACGCTGGTCCGCCGCAAGGCGGTGGCGGCGTGAGCGCGATAACGACGGCTCCGGCGAAGGGAGCGCGTCCCGCCGGGTACGCGCTGGTCCGGGCCGGGCGGAGCTCCTTCCTCGTGCACCGCCGGGGCGCGGCCGTCGCGCTGGGCCTGGCCGTGCTGCTGGCCGGCGTCTGCCTGCTGTACCTGTGCGCGGGCAAGACGTGGACCGCGCCCGGCGAGGCGCTGAAGGTGCTGTTCGGGCAGCCCTCCCCGGAGGAACTCACCGTGGGCACCTTCCGGCTGCCCCGGATGACGGTGGGCCTGCTGGCGGGGGCGGCCTTCGGCGTCGCCGGTGCGCTCATCCAGACCGTGGCCCGCAACCCGCTGGCCAGCCCCGACATCATCGGCGTGAGCCAGGGCGCGAGCGCGCTGACGGTCGGCGCGATGACCTTGGGCGTGACCTCGTACGCCACGCTGCCGTATCTGTCCGTGGCCGGCGGTCTCCTGGCGGCGGTGCTCGTCTACGCCTTCGCCTGGCGCGGCGGGCTGCAGGCCGCCCGGTTCGTCATGATCGGCATCGGCTTCGCGGTCGCGCTGCGCTCGGTCACCCACCTCTTCCTGACCAAGGGCGACTACCTGGTCGCCCAGCAGGCCAAGGTCTGGATGACCGGCTCGCTCAACGCGCGCGGCTGGGACGAGGCGGCCCCGCTGGCCTGGACCCTGCTCGTCCTGGCGCCGTTCGTGTGCTGGGCGGCGCGGGCGCAGCGCACGGTGTCCATGGACGACGACACGGCGACCGCGCTGGGCGTGCGGCTGGACCGGGTGCGGGTCGGGCTGGCGCTGCTGGGCGTCGTCCTCGCCTCCGTTGCCACGGGCGCGGCCGGCCCGGTGGACTTCGTGGCGCTGCTCGCCCCGCAGATCGCCCGCCGCATGACGCGCACCGCGCAGATCCCGCTGCTGTGCTCGGCGCTGGCGGGCTCGTTCATCGTCGTCACCGCCGACCTGCTGGGCCGCAAGCTGTTCGAGCCGACCGAGCTGCCGGTGGGCGTGCTGACCGCCGCCGTGGGCGCCCCGTACCTGATCTGGCTGCTCGTCCGCGGCCGCACCGGAGGAAGAGCGTGAGCACGACCGACGTCCTGGCGGCGAGCCGCCTCACCGCCCGCGACCTGACCCTCTCCTACGAGGACCGCACGGTCGTGGACGGCCTCGACCTGGACATCCCGGACGGCGAGGTCACGGTCGTCGTGGGCCCCAACGCGTGCGGGAAGTCGACGCTGCTGCGCGCGCTGGGCCGGCTGCTGAAGCCGGCGCGGGGCACGGTCCTCCTCGACGGCGAGGAGCTGGCCCGGATCCCGACGCGCCGGATCGCCCAGTCGCTGGGCCTGCTCCCGCAGACGCCCGTGGCGCCGGAGGCCATCACGGTGGCGGACCTGGTCGCCCGCGGCCGGCAGCCGCACCAGCGCTGGTGGCAGCAGTGGTCGGAGGCCGACGAGCGGGCGGTGGCGGATGCCATGGCCCGTACGGACGTCTCCGCGCTCGCCGACCGCCCGGTGGACGAGCTCTCCGGCGGGCAGCGGCAGCGCGTGTGGATCGCGATGGCGCTCGCGCAGGAGACCGATCTGCTGCTGCTGGACGAGCCGACGACCTATCTGGACATCTCCCACCAGGTGGAGGTCCTGGACCTGGTCCGCCAGCTCAACCACGAGCGGGGGCGGACGGTGGTGGCGGTGCTGCACGACCTGAACCAGGCGGCGCGATACGCGGATCACCTGGTGGCGATGAAGGCGGGGCGGATCGTGGCCCGGGGCCGGCCGGCGGATGTCGTCACGGCGGACCTGGTGCGCGAGGTCTTCGGCCTCGACTCGGTGGTCGTACCGGATCCGGTGACGGGAAGCCCGCTGGTGGTGCCGGGGCGGCCGTGGGGCTTTCCCAGCCCGTCCGGCGATTGAGGACAAGAAACGGTGAAAGGGCGGGGCCGGGGCACCTTCCCCCTCCGGCACGACCGCCCCGCCGTCACCCCGGCTTCCGCGCCCGCCACAGTACGAAAGCCGCCGACGCCACCGCCGCCACCTTCACCACCACCGGCAGCGTGTCGGCGAGCGCCGCCCCCATCTCCCCCTGCGGTATCGGCTCGCCCCACCGCCCGTTCACACGACCCCACAGCCACACCAGGCCGCCCGCCACCACCAGCCCCGGCACGCCCAGCACGGCCAGCTTCGACTCCGTCTGCGTGAGGCGGCGCGTCACATAGGCCAGGGCCCAGCCGGCGACGAGCACGAGCCAGTTGCCGATGACGGCGCCGACCACGAGCAGGATCGCGATCAGCAGGAGCAGCGGGCTCATGGGGACGCCGGAGCGCGAGCGCCAGAAGCTGAAGCGGCGCCCGTCGGACCCGTCGGCCGGCTCGTCCTCGGACTCCTCGGACTCCTCGGACTGCCCGGACTGCCCGGACGGCTTGGGCTGCTTGGACTGTTTGGGTTCCTGCGGCTTCTCGAGCCGCTTCTCCGCCGCGGCCGGGGCCACGGCCTTGCCCGCCGCCTTCCGTGCCGCCTCCGGGGGCCTGAGCATGTCGGGGATCTCGATGCCGCCGACGAATCCGTGCACCTCGTCGCCGCCCACGAACGGTCCGGGCTCCAGCCCCCACCCCTCCGGGACCTCGCCGCCGTGCGGGCGCAGCTCCTCCTCCGTGGCCAGGTGCGGCGGCAGCGCGCGGACAGGGGCGGGAGCCTCGTCGTTCCGGCGTTGCACGGGCACCCGGCCCGTCTCGGCGGCGGCCGCCCCCAGGGCGTCGTCGGCGCCGGCGACCGCCTCGGCGGGGGTGCCCAGCCCGTCGAGGATGCGCTGGACGGCGGTGGGGGTGTCGGCCCCCTCGGCCGCCCGGCGGCGCTCGATCTCGGCGCGCAGCCGGGAGACCAGGCGCATGCGGTCGCCCGAGGTGAGGGACTGTCTCTGGGCGAGGTCCCCGACCCTGCTCAAATAGTCGTAAACAAGCTGATCGCTCTCGATCCCCACCGGAACCCCCAAGACCGCACGAGCCGTCGAACCCCACCTAAGGTACCCGGTTCCCGCTCACGGGTCTGTGGGCACGGGGCAAGCCGGGAGCCAAGCGGGGCCAAGGCGGGCCGAAGCCGGGGCCGGCCGGCACGGACCCGGTACCGTAAGCAGAATGACCACTTCGCGGGAGACCGGAAGCACCGCCGGCAGCGGCAGCGCACCGCGCACGCTCGCGGAAGAGCTGCGCACGCGGCCCGACGACGCCCTCGCGGGTCTGTTGCGGGCGCGGCCCGACCTGCTCAATCCGGTGCCCGGCGATCTCACCCAGCTCGCCACCCGGGCGTCCACCCGGGCCTCGGTGGTCCGTGCGCTGGACCGGCTGGACCGGTTCGCGCTGCAGGTCGCGGAGGCGCTCGCGGTGGCCCCGGACCCCTGCTCGTACGACACGCTCGCCGCGCTCATGACGGGCGACCCGGGCACGGAGGGCGCTGATCCGCGCATCGCGGCCGCCCTGCCGCGGGCCGTGGCCGTGCTGCGCGAGCAGGCGCTGGTGTGGGGCGGCGAGGAGCGGCTGCGGCTGGTGCGCACCGCCTACGAGCTGCTGGCGCCCAGTCCCGCGCACCCCTCCCCCACGGGTCTGGGGCCGACGGTCGCCGAGGCCACGGCGGGGATGTCGCCGGGCCGGCTGCAGGAGATCATCGCCGCGGCGGGGCTGCCCGCCACCCACGATCCGGTGACGGCCGTCGCCGCCCTGACCGGGCTGTTCGGCGACCGTACGCGCATGGCGGCGCTGCTGGGCGGGGCCCCGGCGGAGGCCACCGCCGTGCTCGGCAAGCTGGTGTGGGGTCCGCCGTACGGCACGGTCACCGCCGAACCCGCCCCGCACCTGCGCTGGCTGATGGACCGTGGCCTGCTGCTGTCCACCGGCCCCGGCAATGTGGCGCTGCCCCGCGAGGCGGCCCTGCATCTGCGCGCCGGGCGCGCGCACCGCGCCCCCGAGCCGGTGGCCCCGGAGCTCGCGCCCGTCACCGAGCACTCCGCGCGGCTGGTCGACACGACGGCCGCCGGGCAGGCCTTCACGGCCCTGACGACCGTGGAGGAGCTGCTCAAGGAGTGGGAGAGCGCGGGCCCGCTGGTCCTGCGCGCGGGCGGCCTGAGCGTCCGTGACCTCAAGCGCGCCGCGACCGCCCTCGACACGACCGAGCCGGCCGCCGCCTTCTGGGCCGAGCTCGCCTACGCGGCGGGGCTGCTGGCCTCCGACGGCGACGTCGACGAGCGGTACGCGCCCACCCCCGCCTACGACGACTGGCTGCAGCTGCCCGCCGAGCAGCGCTGGACGCGGCTGGCCGAGGCGTGGCTCGCGACCACCCGCACCCCTGGTCTGGCGGGCGAGAAGGACGCGAAGGGCCGCACGCTGGCGGCGCTGGGACCGGACCTGGACCGGGGCCCGGCCCCCGAGGTGCGCCGCCGGGTGCTGGCCCTGCTCGCCGAGCTGCCGGAAGGGGCGTCCGTCTCGGCGGACACGCTGCTGGCCCGGCTGCAGTGGGAGCGCCCGCCTCGCGCGGCGACGGACGACCTCCGCTCGCGGCTGGCGCTGTGGGCGCTGGCGGAGGCGGACCAGCTGGGGCTGACGAGCCGGGGCGCGCTGTCCGGCCACGGCCGCGCGCTCCTGCTCGACCCGCCGGCCGCGGGCGGGGCGCTGGCCCCGCTCCTGCCCGAGCCGCTGGACCACGTCCTGCTCCAGGCCGACCTGACCGCGGTGGCGCCCGGCCCGCTGCGCCGCCCCCTCGCGCAGACCCTGTCGGTGCTGGCCGACATCGAGTCCAAGGGCGGTGCGACGGTCTACCGCTTCACGCCCGGGTCGGTGCGCCGCGCCCTCGACGCGGGCCGCACGGCCGCCGACCTGCGGGCGTTCCTGACCGAGCACTCCCGTACGCCCGTGCCGCAGCCGCTGGCGTACCTCATCGACGACGTGGCGCGCCGCCACGGCCGGCTGCGGGTGGGCGCCGCCTCCTCGTATCTGCGCTGCGACGACGAGGCGGTGCTGGCGGAGATCCTCGCCGACCGCCGCTCGGCGCCGCTGCGGCTGCGCCGCCTGGCGGCGACGGTCCTGGCCGCCCAGGTCGCCCCCGACCTGCTCCTGGAGGGCCTGCGCGCGATGGGCTACGCCCCGGCGGCGGAGTCGGCGGAGGGCGACGTGGTCGTCACCCGCGCCGACGTCCACCGCACACCCCCGCGCACACCCCCCGCCCCGGTCCCGGACGGCCCGCCCGCCCCGGACACCACCCTCCTCGGCGCCGCCGTCCGCGCCATCCGCGCCGGCGACCTGGCCTCCACCACCCCCCGCAAACAGTCTCCGGCCACCACCCCCACCACCGGCGGCCTCCCCCGCACCACGTCGGCCGACACCCTGGCCACGGTCCAGGCCGCCGTCCTGACCGGCGAGGCCGTGTGGATCGGCTACGTCAACGCGGACGGCGCCGCCAGCCAGCGCGTCATCGCCCCCATCCGCGTGGAGGGCGGCTTCGTCACGGCGTACGACCACACGGCCGACGAGGTCCGCACGTATCCGCTGCACCGCATCACGGGGGTGGCGGAGCTGGCGGACGACGTGGTGTGACAGAGCGTCAGTCGCCTGTGGGCGGAGAGGGCTTCGCCGTCGTGCCGCGCACCCCGCCCGACGGCTGGAGGACCGGCACGCTCCCCGTCCGGCCGCCGGCGTCCGGCGCCTGAAGCCGTACCCCACAATTGGACCCATGGCACTCACGCCCGAGCACCCGTCCGGCCTCCGGCACGAAGGGCTGCGCGCCCGCTGGCGGCAGACCGTGCGGCAGGTCCGTACCGTCGGGGAGCCGGATCCCGGCCCGTACGCCGACGATCTCCTCGCCCGCTGGTCCGAGCCGCAGCGCCGCTATCACACCGTCGATCACCTCGCCGCCGTCCTCGGCCACCTCGACACGCTCGCCGCCCACGCCGACGACATCGAGACCGTGCGCCTCGCCGCCTGGTTCCACGACGCCGTCTACCGTCCCGACCGCTCCGAGAACGAGGAGCGCAGCGCCCACCTGTGCGAGCGGGCGCTGCCCGAGCTGGGCGTCGACGCGGCCCGTACGGCCGAGGTCGCCCGGCTCGTGCGGCTCACGGTCAGCCACGATCCCGACGCCGGCGACCGGGACGGCGAGACGCTGTGCGACGCGGACCTCGCCGTGCTCGGCGGGACGCCGCAGGAGTACGCGGCGTACGCGGCGGCGGTGCGTGAGGAGTACGGCTTCGTGCCGGACGACGCCTTCCGCGCCGGGCGTGCCGACGTGCTGCGCCATCTGCTGGGGCTGCCGCGGCTGTTCCGTACGCCGCTGGGGCACGACCGCTGGGAGCTGCTGGCGCGCCGCAACCTCGCCACCGAGCTGGAGCTGCTCACCGCCTGAGCCGCCCTTCCGGATGCGGCGGATTCTGGGGGATTACGTGCGCGGGGGCGCCTAGGGTCGGCCGGTATGCCGAACGCCAGCCCGAGCCGGACCGTGCCCGCTCGTACCCCCATGCCCCTCGCCGTCTACGTCCTCGGCCTCGCCGCCTTCGCGCTGGGCACCGCCGAATGCATGCTCTCCGGCCTGCTGCAGCCCCTCGCCCGCGACATGGGGGTGTCCATCCCCAAGGCGGGGCTGCTGGTGTCCGCCTTCGCCCTCGGCATGGTCGTCGGCGCGCCCCTGCTGGCCGCGGCGACGCTGCGGCTGCCGCGCCGTACGACGCTGGTGGCCCTGCTGGTCGTCTTCGGGCTGGGGCAGGTGGCGGGGGCGCTCGCGCCCTCGTACGAGGTGCTGTTCGCGTCGCGGGTGGTGAGCGCACTGGCGTGCGCCGGGTTCTGGGCGGTGGGCGCCGCGGTGGCCGTGTCGCTGGTGCCGGCGGGCGCCCGGGGCCGGGCGATGGCGGTGATGGTCGGCGGGCTGTCGGTCGCCAACATCGTGGGCGTGCCGGCCGGGGCCTTCCTCGGCCAGCACGCGGGCTGGCGCGCCGCCTTCTGGGCGGTGGCCGCGCTCTCGGCGGTGGGCGTGGCCGGCGTCGTGGCGCTCGTACCGGCCACGAAGCCGCCCACGGGCGCGGACGGGCCGCGCCTGCGCAAGGAGCTGACGATCTACCGCGACCCGCAGGTGTGGCTCGCACTGGCCACCACCGCGCTCAACGCCGCCGCCGTCTTCTGCCTCTTCTCCTACCTCGCCCCGCTGCTCACCGAGACCGCCGGGCTGAAGGAGAGCTGGGTGCCGACCGTGCTGGCCCTCTTCGGGGTGGGGGCGCTGATCGGCACGGCCGCCGGCGGGCGGTTCGCCGACGCCCACCTCTTCGGCACGATGTACGGGGGGATCGCGGCCTCGGCCGTCATCCTCGCCGCCCTGGCGCTGACCGCGCAGTATCCGGCCGTCGCGGTCGTGCTGGCGCTGCTGCTGGGCGTCACGGACTTCCTCACGTCCCCGGCCCTCAACGCGCTGATGTTCGACGTCGCGCACGCCGCGCCGACGCTGGCCGGGGCCACGACGACGGCCGCCTTCAACATCGGCAACACCCTCGGCCCCTGGCTGGGCGGCCTCGTCATCACCGCCGGATGGGGCTATCCGGCGGTCGCCTGGACGGGCGCCGTGCTCGCCGCGCTCGCGGTGGGCACCACCGCGGCGTCGTCCTGGCTGCGGCGCGGCGCCTCCCGGGTGGTGGCGGGCGGCACGGCGGCCGTGCCCGAGGCGGCACCGGCCCGGGCGGGGGACTGAACACCCCGTACAGCCGACGGCCCTCTTCCGTCCTCTTCCGTCCTCTTCCGTCAGCGGTGCTTCGGCCTGCGCAGGCCCGCCGTCCTCAGCAGGCGGACCACTTCCTTGCTGCCGACCTCCACCGCGCCGAGCCGCACGGCGGCCTCGTACGACGTGGAGGGGATGTCGTAGTGGTCGCCGTCGAAGGCCCGCTCCGGAGCGCCCAGCAGGCTCGCGAAGGCGTGCAGTTCACCGAAGGAGACGTCGCTGATCAGGTGCGACCACATGCGGCCGTGACCGGCCCAGTTCGGCGGGTCGATGTAGAGGGTCATCGGGTCACCGTCACGCGGTCACCGGCGCAGGGCCGATGCCAGGGACCCCACCGGCGCGACGAACACCGCCTGCTTCGTGCAGGCCCAGTGCGGGTCGGGGCCCAGCTCCGGCTCGACCTCCAGAGCGTGCGGGTCGCCCGAGTCCGTGCAGACCGGGCACAGCGGCCAGCGGCCGTGCCGCTCCAGCAGGGCGTCCTGGACGTCCTGGGCGACGAGGCCGGGGAGGAAGGCGGCGCCCTCCGGCCACTGCTCGACCCACCACCGGCGGTGCGCGACCGCGTCCTCGACGAGCGAGACGACGTCGGCCTCGGCCGCATCACCCGCCACAAGGTCGGCGAGGACCAGCGCCCGCGCCGCGTGCAGTGCCTGTTCGAGCTCCATATGACCCATTGTCGGGGGCCCGGAGGGTTGACGGCACACCGGGCCGAAAATACCTTTCGGAAGGTGAGCAGCAAGGTGAAAGAAACTTCCGGCTCCTCCCGTCCCCCCGGTCCCGTTCCCGCCCCGACGCCCCCCGCGGCGCTGGCGGCGAAGGTCCGTACGCTCGCCCCGTCCATGACCCGTTCCATGCAGCGGGTGGCCGAGGCCGTGGCGGGCGACCCGGCGGGTTCCGCCGCGCTCACCGTCACCGGCCTCGCGGAGCGCACGGGCACGAGCGAGGCCACCGTCGTGCGCACCGCCCGCATCCTCGGCTACCCCGGCTACCGCGACCTGCGGCTCGCGCTGGCCGCGCTGGCCGCCGAGCAGGCGGCGGGCCGGGCCCCCGCGGTCACCGCCGACATCGCGGTCGACGACCCGCTGGCCAGCGTCGTCGCCAAGCTCGCCCAGGAGGAGGCGCAGTGCCTGGCGGACACCGCCGCCGGGCTCGACACCGCCGCGCTCGAGGCGGCCGTCGCCGCGCTCGCCGGCGCCCGGCGCATCGACGTCTACGGCATCGGCGCCTCCAACCTCGTCGGCCAGGACCTCGTGCAGAAGCTGCTGCGCATCGGCCTGATCGCCCACGCGCCGGGCGACCCCCACCTGGCCGTCACCAACGCCGTCCAGCTGGGCTCCGGGGACGTGGCGATCGCCATCACCCACTCCGGGCGCACCACCGACGTCATCGAGCCGCTGCGGGTCGCCTTCGAGCGCGGCGCGACGACGGTGGCGATCACCGGCCGTCCGCAGGGGGAGATCGCCCAGTACGCGGACCACATCCTCACCACGTCCTCCGCACGGGAGAGCGAGCTGCGGCCTGCGGCCATGTCGAGCCGCACCAGCCAGCTTCTCGTGGTGGACTGCCTGTTCATCGGCGTCGCCCAGCGCACGTACGAGAGGGCGGCGCCCGCCCTGTCCGCGTCGTACGAGGCGCTGGCGCACCGGCACGACCCGCGCGACCGGCGCTGACGGCCCGGCCGGCGCGCGTCGCACGTACGGCCCCCATCGACCCATATCGCCACGGAACCGCCACGGACCGACACGGAGACGAGCCGCCAGCCATGACCTCGACCGCTGCCTTCGCCGCCCTCCGCGCCCAGCTCGCGACGCTCACCACCGAGGCGTTCCGCGCCGACCTCGCCGACATCGACCGGTTGCCCACCCAGGCCATCGCCAAGATCATGAACGCCGAGGACGCGACGGTGGCCGGCGCCGTCGCCGAGCGGCTCCCCGAGATCGCCGCCGCCATCGACGCGACCGCCGCCCGGATGTCCCGCGGCGGGCGCCTGATCTACGCGGGCGCCGGCACCGCCGGACGGCTCGGGGTGCTGGACGCCAGTGAGTGCCCGCCGACCTTCAACACCGACCCCGCGCAGGTCGTCGGCCTGATAGCGGGCGGCCCGCCCGCCCTGATCTCGGCCGTCGAGGGCGCCGAGGACAGCGCCGCGCTGGCCGCCGGGGACCTGGACGCGCTGAAGGTCCGCGCGGACGACACCGTCGTCGGCGTCTCCGCCTCCGGCCGCACCCCCTACGCCGTCGGCGCCGTCCGGCACGCCCGCGCCGCCGGGGCGCTCACGGTCGGCCTGTCCTGCAACGCCCGCTCCGAGCTGGGCGCGGCCGCCGAGCACGCCATCGAGGTCGTCGTGGGGCCGGAACTGCTCACCGGCTCGACGCGGCTCAAGGCCGGCACGGCGCAGAAGCTCGTCCTCAACATGCTCTCGACCATCACCATGATCCGGCTGGGCAAGACCTACGGAAACCTGATGGTCGACGTCCGCGCCTCGAACGAGAAGCTGCGCGCCCGCTCGCGGCGCATCGTCTCCCTCGCCACGGGAGCGCCGGACGCGGAGATCGAGGCCGCGCTGGCCGCCACCGACGGCGAGGTGAAGAACGCCATCCTCGTCCTCCTCGGCGACGTCGACGGCCCCACCGCCGCCCGCCTCCTGGAGGAGTCGCACGGCCACCTGCGCGCGGCCCTCCGCGCGACCTCACCCGACTGACGTTCCGTCACGCACCAGCGAAGCAAGGTCCCATGCCGGCACCCGACGACCGTAACGACAGCGAAGCCAGAGAAGACAGAGAAGACGGCGACGACAGGTACGGCGCCACCGCCGCCGCGCTCCTGCCCCTCCTCGGCGGCACCGCGAACCTCCTCTCCGTCACCAACTGCATGACCCGCCTGCGCGTGGAGGTCCGCGACCGCTCCCTGGTCCGGGGCGAGGCGCTACGGGCGCTGCCGGGCGTGCTGGGCGTGGTGGAGGACGCGCAGGCGTACCAGATCGTGCTCGGCCCGGGCGCGGTCGCACGGGTGGCCCCCGCGCTGGAGAGGCTGACCGCCCCCGGGGTGAGCGCCGAGGCGCTGGCCGAGCGCGGCGCGGAGCTGAAGGAGGAGCGACGGGCGCGCAACGCCACGCCCTTCAAGCTCTTCCTGCGCCGCATCGCGCACATCTTCGTACCGCTGATCCCCGCCCTGATCGGCTGCGGCATCATCGCGGGCGCCGCGGGCCTGCTCGCCAACCTGCACTGGCTGCCCTCGCTCGTACCGGCGCTGACCGCGATCGCCTCCGGCTTCATGTCGCTCATCGCGGTCTTCGTCGGCTACCAGACGGCCAAGGAGTTCGGCGGCACGCCCATCCTGGGCGGTGCGGTCGCGGCCGTCATCGTCCACCCCGGCGTCACCCACGTCGACGCCTTCGGCCAGAAGCTCTCCCCCGGCCAGGGCGGAGTCCTCGGCGCGCTCGCCGCGGCGCTGCTGGCGGTGTACGTGGAGCGGGCCTGCCGCCGCCTGGTGCCGGAGGCCCTGGACGTCCTGCTCACGCCGTTCCTCACGGTGCTGCTGCCGGGCCTGGTCACCCTGTACGGGCTGATGTTCGTGGCCGGCGAGGTCTCGACGGCCATCGGCCGCTGGGCGGACTGGCTGTTGTCCCACGGCGGCGCGGGGGCCGGTTTCGTCCTGGGCGGCCTCTTCCTGCCCCTGGTCATGCTGGGCCTGCACCAGGCCCTGATCCCCATCCACACCACCCTGATCGCCGAGCAGGGCTACACCGTCCTGCTGCCCATCCTCGCCATGGCCGGCGCCGGCCAGGTCGGCGCGGCCCTGGCCGTCTACGTCCGCCTCGCCCGCAACCTCTCGGTCCGCAAGATCATCCGCTCGGCGCTGCCGGCGGGCGTCCTCGGCATCGGCGAGCCCCTGATCTACGGGGTGTCGCTGCCGCTGGGCCGGCCCTTCGTCACCGCGTGCGTGGGCGGCGCGTTCGGGGGCGGCCTGGTCGGCCTCGCCCACCAGCTCGGCGCCAAGTGCGGCGCGACGGCCATCGGCCCCTCGGGCTGGGCCCTCTTCCCCCTGCTCAAGGGCAACCACGGGCCGGCCGAGGCGGTGGCCGTCTACGGGGCGGGGCTGCTGGTCGGGTACGTGGTGGGGTTCGCGGCGACGTACTTCTTCGGGGTGAGCGAGGAGGTGGGGGCGGAGGCGGGGGGCGGGGCCGCGCCCTAGGCGGGATGCGCCCGGGAGGCCCTGATGCCACGAAGGCCTCACAGGACTTACGCTGTGCTATTGGACTAGACCTGTTGTCGCCCGTGCGACACGTCTGCCGACGGCCGTAAGGACCGCACACACGTTGTCCAAGTGACGTGTGTTACTGGAGAGGAATGGTGTCACGTGGGTAACGGCGCAATCCTGGAGGTGATCGCGCTCGACCCCCAGGACGCGGTGGCGGCGCAGGCCGGAGGTGCGGACCGGCTCGAACTGGTCAGCGACATGGCCGCCGACGGCCTCACCCCCGCCCGGGAGACCTTCGCCGCGGTACGGGACGCCGTCGACATCCCCGTACGGGTGATGCTGCGCGCCACGGACGGCTTCTCCGCCGGGGGCGCCGCCGCGCTCGCCGCCCTGTGCGAGGAGGCCCGGGCGCTGCGCGCGGAGGGCGCGGAGGAGTTCGTGCTCGGCTTCCTCACCGACGACGGGCGCGCCGACCTGGCGGCCGTCGCCGACCTGGCCGAGGCCCTCGGGCCGCGGGCCCGGTGGACCTTCCACCGCGCCATCGACCGCGCGGCGGACCGCGACGCCCTGCGCAAGCAGCTCGCCGACCAGCCGGGCCTGGACACCTACCTCACCGCCGGCTCCCCCTCGGGCGTCGACGACGGCCTCGCCACGCTGCTCGCGGAGGCGGCGCGCTCGGACGAGCCGGGCTACGAACCGCGGATCCTGGTCGGCGGCGGCCTCAAGCTCAAGCACGTGCCGGTCCTCCTGGACGCGGGCATCACCGCCTTCCACATCGGCAGCGCGTCCCGCCCGGCGGGCTGGAACGGCCCGGTGGACACCGATGCGGTACGCGCGTGGCGCGAGGCGCTGGACAGGAGCCCGTCCGGCGATTGAGGACAAGGGGGGTCTGGGGGGCTTGCCCCCCAGTTTTCAGCCCAGCTGCACCGGCAACGGCGAAGCGTGCCGCACCGCCAGCCCCGACACCGCCCGCGTCAGCGCGACGTACAGCCGCCGCAACCCCGTCCGCTCGTCCGGCTCGCCGGCCACCACTGCCGCCGGCTCGTCCAGCACGACGTAGTCGTACTCCAGGCCCTTGGCCAGCGACGCCGGCACCAGCGTCAGCCGCGCGTCCGCCGACGTCTCCTCGCCCGGGGCGAGGAACGCCAGGCCGGCCGCCCGCAGCGCCTCGCCCAGCACGGGAACGCGCGCGTCGGCCGCGATCAGTCCGATCGATCCCTCGCGCTCCAGCGCCTCGCGGCAGGCGTCCACCACCGCCGCGTCCAGCGCGTCGGCCGCGACGGCCCGTACCGAGAAGTCGCCCTCCGACTCACGCACCGACGTCGCCTCCGCCAGGCCCGGCGCGATCGCGGGCAGCAGCCGCGAGGCGTACGCGATCACGGCGCGCGGCACCCGGAAGCCCTGGGTCAGCTCCTCCACCGCGGCCTCCGGCTTGCCCAGGTGGGTCAGCGCCTCCGCCCAGCTCGCCGTCGCCCACGGCGTCGTGCCCTGGGCCAGGTCGCCCAGGATCGTGGCCGAACCGGTCGTGCAGCGGCGCCCCACCGCCCGGTACTGCATGGGCGACAGGTCCTGCGCCTCGTCGAGGACCACATGCCCGAGCGAGGGCGTACGCGCCACGAGGTCGGCGGCCTCGTCGATCAGCACCGCGTCCGCCGCCGACCACTTCGCGGACCGCACGCCGCGGGCGGGCCGCGCCCAGAGGATCTCCCCCTGCTCCTCCTCCGACAGCACCCCACCCGCGTGCTCCGCCAGGAACTCCGCGTCCGACAGCAGCCGCAGCACCAGCTTCACCGGGTCGACGGCCGGCCAGACCGCCTTGACCGCCGCCTTCACGGCCGCGTTGCGCGCCACCGCGTCCTGCACCCGGTCGTCGGGCGCCTCGCCCGCCTCCTCCATGCGTACGAGCACGGCGTGCGCGATCCGCTGCGGCAGGGCCTCCCGCGCGGCGCCGTAGCGGATGTCGCGGGCGAGCAACTCCCGCACCATCTCCTCGATCTCGTACGCCGGCACCCGCCAGCGCCGCGAGCCCCGCACCACGACCACCGGCTCGACGGGCATCGTCACCCCCGCCCGCACCGCGCGCCGCAGCACCTCGGCCATGCGGGCGTCGCCCTTGATACGGGCGGCGGCGGGCGAGTCGGCCCCGCGCACCTCGACGTGGGCGACGAGGTCGCCGACGGTCGCCTGCTGCACGTTCAACTCACCCAGGGCTGGCAGCACTTGCTCGATGTACCGCAGGAACGAGCGGTTCGGGCCGATGACCAGCGTGCCGGTGCGCGCGAGCCGCTCACGGTGGGCGTACAGCAGATACGCGACCCGGTGCAGGCCGACGGCCGTCTTCCCGGTGCCGGGGGCGCCCTGTACACACACGGTGCCGCCGATTCCGGACCGTACGATCTCGTCCTGCTCCGGCTGGATCGTCGCGACGATGTCGCGCATCGGGCCGACGCGCGGGCGTTCGATCTCGGTCTGCAGCAGCCGGCTCGTACGGTCGTCGCCCGCCGTGTCGGTCAGGTCCTCGTCCTCGTACGCGGTCAACTCTCCGCCCGTATAGCCGAACCGGCGCCGCAGCCGGACGTCCATCGGCTCCTTCTTGGACGCCCGGTAGAACGGCTGTGAGACGGGCGCGCGCCAGTCGATGACCATCGGGTCGCCGACCGCGTCGTGCACATGCCGCCGCCCGATGTAGAACTTCCCGCCGTCCACCCCTTCGGCCTGCTCCGCGCCCGGGGCGTGCAGATAGTCCAGACGACCGAAGAAGAGCGGGGTGTGCGCGAGATCGGCGAGCGCGGTGATGCGCTCCTCGATCTGCCGCTCCAGGACGGCGGCGTTGACCCAGTTGGCGGTGACGTCCTTGATGTCGAGGGCCTCGACGTCGGCGCGCATCGCGCGCAGGGCGGAACGGGACGAGGCGAGATGGGCGCGCTCACGCTCGAGCGGGTCGTTCGCGTCGGTTACGTGCGCGGGCACGGCAAGGCCTCCTGGCGTACGGCGGAAAGAGCGGTGAGCCGCCCGGTTTCCGTCCGGACGGCGGCGCTCCCGAGGCGATGCGGGAGGCGGCGGGAAGGGTGGATTGTAGTCAGCGGGAAAGGGGGCGCGCGAGCGAATTTCACGCACCCCCGGGAGACCCTCAGGGTTGCCGTCCATCTCCCGTAGGGGACGGAATGATCCTTCGGTCGTACGGGCGCACCTGCGCGTTTACACCGGCAGGCCGATGCCGGGGGCGATTCCGGCAACCATCATGGAAGACATGACCTCAGCATCCGTCGCCCCCGCCGCCTCCCCCCTGGCCACCGCCCTCCGCGCCCTCAAGGCGTTCGCCGGCGCGGCCGTCAGCGTCGTCGTCCTCGGCGAGTACGCCGACAAGCGCAAGGCCTGAAACGGGGCCTACGCGCCCTCCCCCGCCAGCAGCGAGTCCGCGTCGATGATCCGGTACGCGTAGCCCTGCTCGGCCAGGAAGCGCTGGCGGTGTGCCGCGAAGTCCTGGTCGACCGTGTCCCGGGCGACCACCGAGTAGAAGCGGGCCTCGTGCCCGTCCGCCTTCGGCCGCAGCACCCGGCCCAGCCGCTGCGCCTCCTCCTGCCGCGACCCGAACGTGCCCGACACCTGGATGGCGACCGTCGCCTCGGGCAGGTCGATCGAGAAGTTCGCGACCTTGGAGACGACCAGCACGGAGATCTCGCCCTGACGGAACGCGTCGAAGAGCTTCTCGCGCTGGGCGTTGGTCGTCTCGCCCTTGATGACGGGCGCGTCCAGGTGCTCGCCCAGCTCGTCCAGCTGGTCGATGTACTGGCCGATGACCAGCGTCTGCTCCCCCTGGTGCTTGCGCACCAGCGCCTCGGTGACCTTCCGCTTGGTGGCGGTCGTCGCGCAGTAGCGGTACTTCTCCTCCGTCTCGGCCGTCGCGTACGCCAGCCGCTCGGAGTCGGTGAGGTTGACCCGGACCTCGACGCAGTCCGCCGGGGCGATGTAGCCCTGCGCCTCGATCTCCTTCCAGGGCGCGTCGAAGCGCTTGGGCCCGATGAGGGAGAAGACATCGGACTCCCGCCCGTCCTCCCGCACGAGCGTGGCGGTCAGCCCCAGCCGGCGGCGCGCCTGGAGATCGGCCGTGAACTTGAAGACCGGCGCGGGCAGCAGGTGCACCTCGTCGTAGACGACCAGGCCCCAGTCCCGGGAGTCGAACAGCTCCAGGTGCGGGTAGATGCCCTTCCGCTTCGTCGTCAGCACCTGGTAGGTGGCGATGGTGACGGGGCGGATCTCCTTCCTCGTACCGCTGTACTCGCCGATCTCGTCCTCGGTCAGCGAGGTCCGCTTCACCAGCTCGTGCTTCCACTGCCGCGCCGAGACGGTATTGGTGACCAGGATCAGCGTCGTCGCCTTGGCCTGCGCCATCGCACCCGCGCCGACGAGCGTCTTGCCCGCGCCACAGGGCAGCACGACCACGCCGGAGCCGCCGTGCCAGAAGCCCTCGACGGCCTGCCGCTGGTAGGGGCGCAGGGCCCAGCCGTCCTCGCGCAGCTCGATGGGGTGCGCCTCGCCGTCGACGTACCCGGCCAGGTCCTCGGCCGGCCAGCCCAGCTTCAGCAGCGTCTGCTTGATCTGACCGCGCTCGGAGGGGTGGACGGCGACGGTGTCGGGGTCGATCCGGGCGCCGACCAGCGGCTGGATCTTCTTCGACCGGAGGATCTCCTCCAGCACCGGCCGGTCGGTGCTCTCCAGGACCAGCCCGTGCGTGGGGTGCTTGACCAGCTTCAGCCGCCCGTAGCGGGCCATGGTCTCGGCGATGTCGACGAGCAGGGCGTGCGGCACGGGGTAGCGGGAGTACGTGACGAGCGCGTCGACGACCTGCTCGGCGTCGTGGCCGGCGGCCCGCGAGTTCCACAGCCCGAGCGGGGTCACCCGGTAGGTGTGGATGTGCTCGGGCGCCCGCTCCAGCTCGGCGAACGGCGCGATGGCACGGCGGCACGCGTCCGCCTGCTCGTGGTCCACCTCCAGCAGCAGGGTCTTGTCGCTCTGGACGATGAGGGGTCCGTTCACGCCTCGGCCTTCCACTCGTGCACGGGGGACAAGCTTCCAGTGTCCCTCATCCGGGCCGGATCACGTCCGGTCACCAGACGATCCCGGACTCGCGCAGCAGCGTGCGCAGGCCGTCCAGGGTGACCGTCCCGGTCGCCCCCTCCGCCAGCACCCCGGTCTCCCGCAGGGCGGGGACCGCCTCGTCGACGACGGCCCGGGCCTCCTCGGCCCGGTCGGCGTCCACGAGGGTCGCGGCGAGGTTCACCAGCGCCAGGCCCTCGTGGTAGCGGTCGGCACTCTCGCGGTAGCGGGCGACGGCCCGGGCGTACGTGTCGAGGGCCTCCGGGGTCCGGCCGGCCAGGCGCAGGGCAGTGCCGAGGTTCGTCAGGGCCATGCCTTCGCCAGCGCGGTCGGCCAGGCGCCGGAAGCCGGCGGCGGCCTCGTCGAGGGGGGCGACAGCCTCGGCGGGGCGGTCCGCCGTGAGCAGGGCGAGGCCGAGGTTGCTCAGGGCCGTGGCCTCGTCGTGCGGGGCGCGGAAGGCGCGGAACGCGTCGACGGCCCGGGTCTGGGCGTCGATCGCCTCCTCGGAGCGGCCCTGGCGGGCGAGGACGCCGCCGAGATTGGTGAGGGCCTGGGCCTCGCCGTGCCGGTCGTCGAGTTCATGGAAGGCGGTGCGGGCCTCGGTGAGGGCCGTGGCCGCCTCGTCGAGCCGGCCTTCCTCCCGCAGGACCGTGCCGAGGTTGTTGAGGGCCTGTGCCTCGCCCCGCCGGTCCCCGATCTCCCCGCATATCGCGACGTCCTCGCGGTACACCTCGACGGCCTCGGCGAACCGGCGCAGGCTCTGGAGGACCAGGCCGAGGTTGGTGAGGGCGACGCCTTCGCTGTGGCGGTCCCCGGTCTCCCGGTGGATGGCGATCGCCTCCTCCAGGAGGGGGATCGCCTCGTCGAAGCGGCGCGTCTCCCACAGCACCAGGCCGAGGTTGCTCAGGGCGCCGCCCTCGCCGCTCCGGTCACCGATCTTCCGGTAGACGGCCCTCGCCGCCTCCAGCATGTCGGCCGCCTGGTCGAACCGCCTCAGGTGGCGCATCGGGACGCTCAGGTTCTGCGTCACTTCCGCCTGGGCCAGCGGCCAGTCGAGGTCCAGGGCCACCCGCATGGCCGTGACGCCGATGAGAAGCCAGTCGTCGAAGTGCCGCCGCAGGGAGAAGTAGCCGCTGAGCGTCTCGAAGAGGATCAGTGACAGTTTGCGCGCGCCGAGGCCGGGTGCCGCCACCGCGGCCGCGACGAGGTTGGCGCGTTCGTCGTCGAGCCAGGCCACGGCCTGTTCCCGGGTGGCGAAGCCGGGTTCCGGGCCGGCCCGGTCCGGGCCCGCCGCGTGGGCCAGGCGGCCGGCGGCGGCGCCGGTGGTCCTCGCGTAGTACTGGAAGAGCCGTTCGAGGGCCTGGGTAGGGGCGTCCTCACCGCCCCGCGCCTCGCCCTGCTCGGCGGCGTACAGCCGCATCAGGTCGTGCATGCGCCAGCGCCCGTACGCGACACCCTGCTCGATCAGATGGCCACGGGCCAGCGCCTGGAGGAGTTCCTCGGCGGCGTACGGGTCGGCGTCGGCGAGCCGGGCCGCCGCCTCGGTGGAGAGGTCGGGGCCGGGGTTGAGCGACAGCAGCCGGAAGAGCCGGGCCTGTTCGGCGCCCAAGTGCTCGTACGAGAGGCCGAAGACGGCCCGCACGGCGACGTCCTCGCAGGCGAGCCGTTCCAGCCGCCGCCGGTTGTCCTTGAGCGCACCGGCCAGCGAGGACAGCGGCCGGCTCTCCAGCTCGGCGAGCAGCGCGGCCACGACGCACAGCGCCAGCGGGAGGTAACCGCACAGCCCGGCGAGGGCGGCGGCGGTCCCGGGGTCGTCGTCGACCCGCGTGTCGTCCTCCCCCCGGGCCTCGCGCAGCGCGCTGCGCAGCAGCTCGACCGCGGACTCCTCGTCCAGCTCGGACAGATCGCGCAGCCGGGCGCCGAGCCCGGTCAGGGTGTGCCGGGAGGTGACGAGGACCGGGACGCGCGGATCGGCGGAGAGCAGCGGCTTCGCCTGCTCGGTGGCATGGGCGTTGTCCACGACGACGAGGATGCGGCGCCCCTGGTCGGCGTAGGCGGACAGCACCGAGCGGTACAGCCGCGCGCGGTCCTGCAGATCGGCGGGGACGTGTTCGTCGGGTATGCCGAGGGCGCGCAGCAGCGAGCCGAGGGCGCGTTCGGGGGTGAAGCGGCGCTCGTTGTCGTAGCCGAAGAGGTCGATGAACAGCGCGCCGCCGGGGAACCATCCCTCCTGGTCCAGCGCGTACCAGGCGGCCTGCAGGACGAGCTCGGTCTTGCCCACGCCGGGCAGTCCGGCCACGGCGCAGACGCGGGGTGCGCGCTCGCCGGCGGAGCCGGGGCGCAGCGCCTCGACGAGGGGCTTCAGGTCGGCGTCGCGGCCGGTGAAGGTGGCGGAGGGGGCGGGCATGCCGGTGAGGGCGGGTGTGATCTCCCTCGGCAGTTCGAGGGTGACGTTCCCGCCCTGTGCGACGACGTTGAAGAAGACGCCACCGTTGATGTCGTTGTCGGCCTGCATGCCCGCGCCCCCGCGTTCCGCTTCCGGAAAGTGTGCCGACCACACGCTAGAGGCCCGGCGCGGGCGGCGTCCCGGAAAACGCCACCGGGGCGGCACCCCCGTGAGGGAGTGCCGCCCCGGTGTCCATGAGGACAGGCGATCAACCGTCAGAGGTCGATCAGAAGTCCATCTCACCGCCGGGCATGCCGCCCGGAGCGGCCGCGGCGGCCTTCTCCGGCTTGTCGGCGATGACGGCCTCGGTGGTCAGGAAGAGCGCGGCGATGGACGCGGCGTTCTGCAGGGCGGAGCGGGTGACCTTCGCCGGGTCGATGATGCCCTCGGCGATCATGTCGACGTACTCGCCGGTCGCGGCGTTGAGGCCGTGACCCACGGTGAGGTTGCGGACCTTCTCCACGACGACGCCGCCCTCGAGACCACCGTTGACGGCGATCTGCTTGAGCGGGGCCTCCAGGGCCAGCTTCACGGCGTTGGCGCCGGTCGCCTCGTCGCCCTCGAGCTCGAGCTTCTCGAAGACCTGGGAGGCCTGCAGCAGGGCCACGCCACCACCGGCGACGATGCCCTCCTCGACGGCCGCCTTCGCGTTGCGAACGGCGTCCTCGATGCGGTGCTTGCGCTCCTTGAGCTCGACCTCGGTCGCGGCACCGGCCTTGATGACGGCCACGCCGCCGGCCAGCTTCGCCAGGCGCTCCTGCAGCTTCTCGCGGTCGTAGTCGGAGTCGCTGTTCTCGATCTCGGCGCGGATCTGGTTGACGCGGCCCTGGACCTGGTCGCTGTCACCGGCACCGTCGACGATGGTCGTCTCGTCCTTGGTGATGACGACCTTGCGGGCGCGGCCGAGCAGGTCGAGACCGGCGTTCTCCAGCTTGAGGCCGACCTCCTCGGAGATGACCGTGCCACCGGTGAGGATGGCGATGTCGCCCAGCATGGCCTTGCGACGGTCGCCGAAGCCCGGAGCCTTGACCGCGACGGACTTGAAGGTGCCGCGGATCTTGTTGACGACCAGGGTCGACAGGGCCTCGCCCTCGACGTCCTCGGCGATGATCAGCAGCGGCTTGCCGGACTGCATGACCTTCTCGAGGAGCGGCAGCAGGTCCTTGACCGAGCCGACCTTCGAGTTGACGATCAGGATGTACGGGTCGTCGAGCGACGCCTCCATACGCTCCATGTCGGTGGCGAAGTACGCCGAGATGTAGCCCTTGTCGAAGCGCATACCCTCGGTGAGCTCCAGCTCCAGACCGAAGGTCTGGGACTCCTCGACGGTGATGACGCCTTCCTTGCCGACCTTGTCCATCGCCTCGGCGATGAGCTCGCCGATCTGGGTGTCGGCGGCGGAGATGGAGGCGGTGGAGGCGATCTGCTCCTTGGTCTCCACGTCCTTGGCCTGCTCGAGCAGGGCGGCGGAGACGGCCTCGACGGCCTTCTCGATGCCACGCTTCAGGGCCATCGGGTTGGCACCGGCGGCCACGTTGCGCAGACCCTCACGGACCAGCGCCTGGGCGAGGACGGTCGCGGTCGTCGTGCCGTCACCGGCGACGTCGTCCGTCTTCTTCGCGACCTCCTTGACCAGCTCGGCGCCGATCTTCTCGTACGGGTCCTCGAGCTCGATCTCCTTGGCGATGGACACACCATCGTTGGTGATCGTGGGGGCGCCCCACTTCTTCTCGAGGACGACGTTCCGGCCCTTGGGGCCGAGGGTGACCTTGACGGCGTCGGCGAGCTGGTTCATCCCGCGCTCGAGACCGCGCCGTGCCTCCTCGTCGAACGCGATGATCTTGGCCATGTGAAGTGGTCCTCCCAGGACGGGGTGGATTGCTCCGGACCGCGCTGGCGCCCGCGACGGACGGCCTGCGTGCCCCGCGGTTCCTTGCCCCGCTTGGCTCGCCGACCTCACCGACGGTCCAAATCTGTCACTCTCACCCGGAGAGTGCTAAGCCCAATGATTAGCACTCGACCCACCCGAGTGCAAGCGGTCTGCCCGGTATCCCACCCTGGGTGGCGGGATCGCCGCACCGGCTGCAACCCTGCCCACTCCCCGGCCCGCGCACACGCGAGGGGCCCGCACCTCGAACAGGTGCGGGCCCCTCGACGGCGAGCCGTTATGAGCCGGTGGTCGATGCGACGTGATCAGCCGGCGGCCAGCCTCACCATGTCCGCCTGAGGCCCCTTCTGGCCCTGCGAGATCTCGAACTCGACTCGCTGCCCCTCCTCGAGGGTGCGGTAGCCGTCCATCTGAATCGCGCTGTAGTGGACGAAAACATCCGCACCACCGTCGACCGCGATGAAGCCGTACCCCTTCTCCGCGTTGAACCACTTGACGGTGCCCTGAGCCATGCCTAACTCCCCTATTACTGGCCCTTGCGCAGGACCGCACCTCGCGGACCCGGGTCAGACCTCACCCCCAGACAGGTTGGGGGTGTGCGCCGGAACGCGTCGACCGCGGCTGAATGTATCTGCACGGATGCCGTCTGCAACAGGTCAGTCGGACGAGAATTCCGGGCGTGGCCGAGTGCTTATTAGCACCGATTTCCACCGCTTCCCGGGCAAGTCGGGCCGGGCATAACGCAACCAACCCGACAATTCGTGCACACGTTACGCGCACAACTTGACGGGTTCTCATATGCGTTCGGCAGTGACACCGGAGGGGGAACGCCCCAACTGTATCGCGCTTCAACAGACGGAATCACCCCGTCCGTTTAACGTGCGGGGTGATTCCAGGGAATTGCTCAGGAACGCTGCGAAAAGCTCAGGCCAATGATTTAGCCCGCTCAGCCGCCGGCCACAGCCGGAATGATCGAGACCCCCGCCCCGTCGGGCGTGGCGGCCTCGAGCCCGCCCTCGAAGCGCACGTCGTCGTCATTGACGTACACATTGACGAACCGGCGCAGCCTGCCGCTCTCGTCGAGGACCCGGGCGGCGATTCCGGGGTGGTTCGCCTCGAGGGACGCGATGACCTCGGCGAGGGTGGCCCCCTCGGCGCTGACCTCGGCCTGGCCGGAGGTGTAGGTACGAAGGATGGTGGGGATACGGACGCTGACGCTCATGGGATCACCTTTGAGTGGAGGCCGGACACACTCAGCCCGTCCGGCGATTGAGGACCGGGGTGCGGGGCGGAGCCCCGCTCAGGAGCGGGCGGCCCTGAACGCGTCCAGCGACGGCCGGATCGTCACCGTCGGCCCCGCCGCCACGGCGTCGAGCGTCTTCAACCCGTCCCCCGTGTTGAGCACGACGGTGGTCAGCGCCGGATCGAGCACACCCGCCTCGATCAGCTTGCGGGTCACCCCCACCGTCACCCCGCCGGCCGTCTCCGCGAAGATGCCCTCCGTCCGGGCCAGCAGTCTGATCGCGTCGACGATCTCGGCGTCCGTCACGTCCTCGACGGCGCCGCCCGTCCGCCGCGCGATGTCGAGCACGTACGGCCCGTCCGCGGGGTTGCCGATCGCGAGGGACTTCGCGATCGTGTCCGGCTTCACCGGCCGGACGACGTCGTGGCCGTCCTTGAACGCCCGCGACACCGGCGAGCAGCCCTCCGCCTGGGCGCCGAAGATCTTGTACGGGCGGTCCTCGACCAGCCCGAGCGCGATGAGCTCCTTCAGCCCCTTGTCGATCTTCGTCAGCTGCGAGCCCGAGGCGATCGGCACGACGATCTGGTCCGGCAGCCGCCAGCCCAGTTGTTCGCAGATCTCGTACGCGAGCGTCTTCGACCCCTCGCCGTAGTACGGCCGGAGGTTGACGTTGACGAAGCCCCAGCCCTCCCCGAGCGGGTCGCCGATGAGCTCGGAGCAGAAGCGGTTGACGTCGTCGTAGGTGCCCTCGATGCCGACGAGGTCGCCGCCGTAGACCGCGGCCATGACGACCTTGCCGGCCTCCAGGTCGTGCGGGATGAACACGCAGGACTCCAGGCCCGCGCGGGCCGCCGCCGCGCCGACCGCGCCGGCGAGGTTGCCGGTGGAGGAGCAGGAGAGGGTGGTGAAGCCGAAGGCGCGGGCGGCCTCGACGGCGATGGCGACGACGCGGTCCTTGAAGGAGTGCGTGGGGTTGCCGGAGTCGTCCTTGACGTACAGGCCGCCGGTGACGCCCAGTTCGCGGGCGAGGTTGTCGGCCTTGACGAGCTTGGTGAAGCCGGGGTTGAGGTTCGGTTTGCCGGCGACATCGGCGGGGACCGGCAGCAGCGGGGCGTACCGCCAGATGCTGGCGGGGCCGGCCTCGATGCGCCGGCGCAGCTCCTCCGGGTCGCCGGCCGGGAGCTCGTACGCCACCTCCAGCGGACCGAAGCAGACGGCGCAGGCGAAGACCGGCCCGAGGTCGAAGCGCTCGCCGCACTCGCGGCAGGAGAGCGCGACGGCGGGGCCGAAGGAGGGTACGACGGTACGACTTTCAACGGCTTGCACAGCCATGGAGGCGAGGCCCTTTCTCCTCATCTTCCCCACGACGAACCTCGTCGTGAGACGGAATTGGCACCTTCCCCGCCGGGAGCCTCGCCGCAGTGAACGACAAGACCGGCTGGAGGGTTGCCGGGGCTTCATCGGGCCGTGTCCCTCTGCCCCTCTGGATGAGCGGTATGGCACTGGGCGGGGCCCAGGCGTTTGTGCGCACGACGACCCCGACATAGGACGGGCGTCCGCGTTGTTCAAGACTGTAACGGAAGGGATGGCCGCGCGAGAGGGCCGTCCGCACCGCGAGATGCGTCACGAACGAGGAGTAATTCACGTGCTGGAAGAGGTGGAGCGCTGGCTGGCCCGGCGGTCCTGGTCCGCAGCAGACCGTCCGCTCGACCAGCTTCTGGCCGCGAAGGGCGGCACCGGCACCACGGTCAGCGTCGTGCTGCCGGCGCTGAACGAGGAGGCCACGGTCGGGGCCATCGTGGCCACGATCCGCCGGGAGCTGATGACCGAGGCCGTACCCCTGGTGGACGAGCTGGTGGTGCTGGACTCCGGCTCCACGGACCGTACGGGCGAGGTCGCGGCGGCGGCCGGGGCGCGCGTGGTGCACCGCGACGAGGTCCTGCCGCGGCTGCCCGCGCTGCCCGGCAAGGGCGAGGTGCTGTGGCGGTCGCTGCTGGCGACCACCGGCGACATCGTCTGCTTCATCGACGCCGACCTCAAGGACTTCTCCGCGGGCTTCGTCTCCGGCATCGTCGGCCCGCTGCTGACCGACCCGGACGTGCACTTCGTCAAGGGCATGTACGACCGTCCGCTGGGCGAGGTCTCCGGCCAGGGCGGCCGGGTCACCGAGCTGGTGGCGCGCCCGCTGCTGAACCTGCACTGGCCACAGCTGGCGGGCTTCGTCCAGCCGCTGGGCGGCGAGTACGCGGCCCGCCGCTCACTGCTGGAGCAGCTGCCGTTCCCGGTGGGCTACGGCGTGGAGCTGGGGCTGCTGGTGGACGCGCTGCACACGGTGGGCCTGGACGCGCTGGCGCAGGTGGACGTCGGCGTGCGCGTGCACCGTCACCAGGACGGGCGGGCCCTGGGCCGGATGGCCGCCGCGATCTACCGCACCGCGCAGCTGCGGCTGGCGCGCGGCCATCTGGTGCGTCCGGCGCTCACCCAGTTCGAGCGCACGGCGGAAGGGTTCGTGCCGCGCACGTACGCGGTGGACACCGAGGAGCGGCCGCCGATGGCCGGAATACCCGAGTACGCCCGACGGCGCGCCGCGTAAGCGTACGTTTGAGCGGTTCCCTCAAGGGCAAGGCTGCGGTCATGGTCGCTGAGCACACGCCGGACGCACCGATCGCCGCCGCGCCGATCGTCGTGGCCTCCAACCGGGGGCCCGTCTCGTACAAGCCGCGCGAGGACGGCTCGCTCGTGGCGGGGCGGGGCGGCGGCGGGCTGGTCTCGGGGCTGAGCGAGATCGGGCGGGACCCCAAGGGGGCGGCGGCGGTGTGGGTGTGCGCCGCGCTGGGCCCCGGCGACCGCGAGGCGGCCGGGCGCGCGGGCCGAAGACTGGCGTCGGCCGACACCGGCGGACATCAGGTGCGGATGCTCGACATCCCGCCGGAAACCTTCGCCGCCGCGTACAACGGCGTGGCCAACTCCGTGCTGTGGTTCCTCCACCACATGCTCTGGCAGACCCCGCTGGAGCCCTCCTTCGACGCCGCCTTCCGCGCCCAGTGGGCGGCGTACGAGGCGTACAACGCCGCCTTCGCGGACGCGATCGCCGAGGAGGCCGCGGAGGGCGCCTGCGTGCTGGTGCAGGACTACCACCTGACGCTGGTCCCGGGGCTGCTGCGCGCCCGCCGCCCGGACCTGCGGATCGGGCACTTCTCGCACACCCCCTGGGCCCCGCCCGACTACTACCGGCTGCTGCCGGACGACGTGGCCGCGCAGGTGTTGCGCGGCGTCCTGGGCGGCGACCGGGCGGCGTTCCTGACCCGCCGCTGGGCCGAGGCGTTCGCCGCGTGCTGCGAGAGCACGCTCGGGGCGGAGACGGTGCGCGAGGGCGGCGTGGTCACGGCGGTGCGCTTCGAGGGCCGTACGACCCGGCTCGGCGTGCACGGACTGGGCGCGGACGCGGACTTCCTGCGGGAGCGGGCGCACCGGCCGGACGTCGAGGAGCGGCTGGCGGCGCTGCGGGAGCGCGTCGGTCCGGGCCGCCGGACGATCGTCCGCGTGGACCGCACCGAGCTGTCGAAGAACATCGTGCGCGGCCTGCACGCGTTCCGGCGGCTGCTGCAGGACCATCCGCAGTGGCAGGGCCGGGTGGTGCACATCGCCTTCGCCTACCCCTCGCGGCAGGACCTCGCCGTCTACCGCGACTACATGGCGGAGGTCGGGCGGCTGGCCCGCGAGATCAACGCCGAGTTCGGCACGGAGGACTGGGAGCCGGTGGCCCTCCATCTGGAGGACGACTTCGCCCGCTCCCTGGCCGCCTACCGGCTGGCGGACGTGGCCCTGGTCAACCCCATCCGCGACGGCATGAACCTTGTCGCCAAGGAGGTCCCGGTCGTCTCCGACCACGGCTGCGCCCTGGTCCTGTCCCGTGAGGCGGGGGCGGCGGCGGAGCTGGGCGAGGAGGCCCTCACCATCAATCCGTACGACATCGAGGCCACCGCCCGCGCGCTCCACCTGGCCCTGCTGATGGACCCCGGCGAGCGCGCCGAACGCACGAAGCGGTTGGCCGCGGCGGCGACGGCACTACCGCCGGGGCGCTGGTTCGCGGAGCAGCTACGGGCGCTCGAACTGTGACAGTTCCAGCACGTCCGGCGATTGAGGACAAAACCAGCCCGTCCGGCATGTGAGGACCGGGGGTCCGGGGGCGGAGCCCCCGGGTCAGCCGATCCCGGCCGCCAGCGCCGTCAGCAGCTCCACCACGCCCGCCGGCCCGTCCACCACGAGGTCCGCCCGCTCCGCGAGCACCGCGACTTCGGCGCTGCCACTGCACACGAGCGTGCCGGGCACCCCCTCGGAGCGCAGCTTCTCGACCGCCGCGAAGGCGGCGAGGTCGCCGAGGTCGTCGCCGGCGTACAGGACGCAGGAGGCGTCGACCTCGCGCACGTACTCGGCGAGGGCGACGCCCTTGTCCATGCCGGGCGGGCGCAGCTCCAGCACCAGTCGGCCCGGCTCGACGATGAGGCCGTGGCGCGCGGCGAGTGCGGCGAGCGGTTCGCGCAGGGCGTCGAAGGCGGCCTGGGGGTCGGCGGCGCGCCGGGTGTGGACGGCGATGGCGCGGCCCTTGTCCTCGACCCACGTGCCCCGCCAGGCGCCCGACTCGTCCAGCACGCCCGGGAGTTCCGCCTGGACGGCGGCGACGCCCGGGTGCGGCGCGGGGGCGTGCACGGTGCCGGTGACGGCGTCCCAGCGCTCGGCGCCGTAGTGGCCGAGCACCACGAGGTGTTCCAGGCCGGGGACCCCGGCGAAGCCGCCGTAGCGCACCGCCACTCCGGCCGCGCGGCCGGTGATCACGGCGATGGAGCCCAGGTGCGGCGCGAGCCGGGCGAGGGCGGGCACGGCGCCGGAGTGGGCGCGGGCCTGCTCGGGGTCCGGCACGATCTCGGCGAGCGTGCCGTCGAAGTCGAGGGCGACGACCGCGCGTTCGGGCCGCGCCAGCAGTGCGGCCAGGCCGTCGCGGCCGGCGGCGGTCACGGGTTCCGGGAGGGGGTGGCTGCCCATACGCCGACCCTACCGGTGCCGCTGCCGCCGGGGCGGGCACTTGTACGGGACGTACGAACACCCAGGGGCGTACGCCCGCGAACCGTACGGTCGCGTCCGCGTCAGCGGCGCTCGCGCCGGGCGTCGCGCAGTCGCCGCAGCCGGTTGACCGTGACGGGGTCGTGGGCGAGGGCGCGCGGATCGTCGAGGAGGGCGTTGAGGAGCTGGTAGTAGCGGGTCGGGGTGATACCGAGGCGCTCGCGCACGGCCCGCTCCTTGGCACCGGGGCCGGGCCAGGAGCGCCGTTCCAGGGCGAGCACGGCCAGATCGCGCTCGGACAGCCCGTGCGCGGAGGGATCGCCCCCCGGCGGCTCGCCCCGGTCCTCGTTCACGTCACCCAACCTAACGGCCCGCGAGCTCCGTCGCCTCCGCCTCGCGCTGGATCTCGCCGAGGATGGCGGTCGGGTCGCCGCCCTTCTGCACGGCGGCGCCGATCTTTTCCTTGATCGTCGCGCTGACCTTCGCCCAGGACGTCTTGTCGGCCGGGTAGAACTCGGCGTTCTGCAGCTGCTCCAGGAACTGCCACAGGTGGCGGTAGCGCTGGTCGCCCTGCATCGCGGTGGACGCGGAGTTGGTCACCGGCAGCAGCTCGTACTGGCCGGTGAAGTTGAGCACGTTGTTCTTGCTGTAGACGAAGTCGAGGAACGTGCCGATCTGCGAGCCGTGACCGTTGCGCTTGAAGGCCATCATCCAGTCGGCGACGCCCATGGTCGACTGGGCCTTGCCCCTGATGCCGGGCAGGGGCGCCATGTCGAACTCGATGTTGTTGGCCTTGGCCTGCTGCATCAGCGTCGGGTGGCCGTGGAGCATGCCGACCTCGCCCTTGACGAACGCGTCGAAGACCTGCTGGCGGTTGGTGCGGGCCGGGTCGCCGGAGCCGGTGAGGTCCTTGCCGACGAGCTCGTCGCGCAGCCAGGTGAAGGCCTTGACGTTCTCGGGCGAGCTGATGATGTACGCACCGGTGTTGTCGGTGTAGCCACCGCCGCCGCCGAGCATCCACAGCATGGTCTCGGCCGGGGCCTCCTCGGGGCCGAAGGGCAAGCCGAAAGGTATCTTCACGCCGGCCGCCTTGAGCTTCACGGCGGCGGCCTGCAGCTCCTCCCAGCTCTCGGGGGCCTTGGCGATGCCGGCGCGGCGGAAGAGCGTCTTGTTGAAGAAGAGCAGGCGGGTACTGCCGACGAACGGCAGGCCGTACTGCACGCGGTGCACCTCCCCCGCCTTGGCGATCGAGGAGACGAACTCGGCCTGGGTGGGGATGGAGATCATCTGTTCGGCGCTGTAGAGCTTGCCGGCCGCGGCGAACTCGGCGTACGCGCCGATCTGCGCGAGGTCGGGGGCCTTGCCCGCGGCGACCAGGTCGGCGACCTTCTTGTCGACCTCGGTCCAGCTGTAGACCTCGACGTCGACCTTGATGCCACCGTGCTCCTTCTCGAACTCGCGGACCAGCGAGTCCCAGTACTTCTTGGAGGAGTTGCCCGGTTTGTCGCCATAGTCAGCAGCGATGAGCTTCAGCTTCTTGTCGCCGCCGGGGCCCTCGCTCCCGCACGCCGTCAGCGCGGGCGCCAACGCCGCCGTTGCGGCACCCGCCGCCGTCATGCCCAAGAACCGCCGCCGCTGCACTACTGCTACCCACCTTGTGGTTCGTGTTCGCCCTATGGAGGACCGTGAATCTCCCCCCTGGGATTCGCGAGTCCCGTGGAGACCGTGAGTTTCTCCCGCGCGCCACCTTACGGTCTACGGCTCCGGCGTTGCGCTTCGGTATCGCCGTAGCGGTCTTCCCCCAGGTCACAGAGGGCTGCTATCCACGGGAGGACCGCTAACCGCACCTCGCAAGGAGCAGCAGCGCATGAAGCCCTCCCCTTCCTCTGGCTCCCTCACCGGTCGTGAACTCGCCACCCAGCCCGACTGCTGGCGGCGCGCCGCCGAGGCCGCGGCGAGCGCGGCGGGCCTGCCCCGGCCGGGCGAGCGCGTGGCGGTGACCGGCTGCGGCACGTCGTGGTTCATGGCCCAGTCGTACGCGGCGCTGCGCGAGGCCGCCGGCCAGGGCGCGACGGACGCCTTCGCCGCGTCGGAGTTCCCGCTCACGCGCCCGTACGACCGGGTCGTGGCGATCACCCGCTCGGGCACGACGACGGAGGTGCTGCGCCTGCTGGACGCGGTGCGGGCACCCACCCTGGCGATCACGGCCGACCCGAAGACGCCGGTCATGGACGCGGCGGACGAGGTGGCGGTGCTGGACTGGGCGGACGAGGAGTCCGTGGTCCAGACCCGCTTCGCGACCACGGCCCTGGCCTACCTGCGGACGGCCGTGGAGGGCACGGGCCCGGTCGTCGCGGCCGCGGCGGACGCGGAGTGGGCCCTGGCCGACCCGCTGCCGGCGGCGGCGCTGGAGGCGGAGCAGTGGACGTTCCTGGGCAGCGGCTGGACCTATGGCCTGGCGCAGGAGGCGGCCCTGAAGATGCGCGAGGCGGCGGGCGCGTGGACGGAGTCGTACCCGGCGATGGAGTACCGCCACGGGCCGGTGGCGATCGCGGCGCCGGGCCGGGTGGTGTGGGGCTTCGGGACCCTCCCGGAAGGGCTGCCGGCCGACGTGACCCGCACGGGCGCCACCCTCACCCCCGCGGACACCACCCGCGACCCCATGGCCCACCTGGTCCGCGCCCAGCGCCTGGCGGTGGCGGTGGCGGAGTCGAGGGGCCTGAACCCGGACACGCCACGGAACCTGACGCGGAGCGTGGTCCTGGGCGAGTAGGACTGCCTGCCGGGCGGGCGAATCCAGCCCGTCCGGCGATGGAGGACCGGGACCCGGGGCGGAGCCGCGAAGCCCGCCGCGGGCGGGAAACGGCGCCGCACACCCCCCACCCCCGGCGAGTGGACTAGACCTTTCATGCCCGGACGCGCAAAACTACATGCGTGAAACACGTCATCGCCCTGGACGTGGGCGGCACCGCCATCAAGGCCGCGCTGATCGGCCCCGACCACGCGCTCCTGCACGAGACCAGGCGCCCCACAGGCCGTACCGAGGGCCCCGACGCCGTCGTGACCGGCATCCTCGAGCTCGCCGCCGAGCTGCGCGACCTCGGCCTGCGGCGCTTCGGCGAACCCGCGTCCGCTGCGGGCGTCGCCGTCCCCGGCATCGTGGACGCCGACCGGGGGATCGCGGTCTACGCCGCCAACCTCGGCTGGCGCGACGTCCCCCTCCGGGACCTGCTGAGCCGCCGCCTCGGCACGGGAAGCGGCACGGAGAGCGGCCCGGAGACCGGCACGGGGAGCGCCCCCACCCCCGTCGCCGTCGGCCACGACGTCCGCACCGGCGGCCTGGCCGAAGGCCGCATCGGCGCCGGCCGGGGCGCCGACCGCTTCCTGTTCGTCCCCCTCGGCACCGGCATAGCCGGCGCCATCGGCATCGACGGCCGCATCGAGGAGGGCGCCCACGGCTACGCGGGCGAGATCGGCCACATCGCCGTGCGCCCCGGCCCCGACGCCCCGGAGTGCGGCTGCGGCGGCCGCGGCTGCCTGGAGACGATCGCCTCCGCCTCAGCGGTCGGCCGCGCCTGGGCCGCCGCGAGCGGCGACCCGGCCGCCGACGCCGCCGACTGCGCGCGGGCCGTCGAGGCCGGCGACCCCCGCGCCCGCGCCGTGTGGCAGCACGCGGTCGACGCCCTCGCCGACGGCCTGGTCATGGGCCTCACCCTGCTCGACCCCCGCACGCTGATCATCGGCGGCGGGCTGGCGGAGGCCGGGGACACCCTCTTCGCACCGCTGCGCGCGGCGGTCGCGCGGCGCGTCACGTTCCAGAAGCTCCCCCTCATCGTCCCGGCGGCCCTCGGGGACACCGCCGGCTGCCTGGGCGCGGGCCTGCTCGCCTGGGACCTGCTCGCCAAGCAATCCATGGAACCCACGGAGGTATCCGCCTGATGGTCGAACGAACGGTTCTCACCGGCGCCCGCGTGGTGCTGCCGACCGGCGTGGCGGAGGGGGGCCGCGTCACGGTCGAGGGCGGCCGCATCGCGGACGACGTGCGGCACGAGGCACCCACCATCGACCTGACCGGGCACTGGATCGTCCCCGGCTTCGTGGACCTCCACGTCCACGGCGGCGGCGGCGCGTCCTTCTCCGCCGGCACGGCCGAGGAGGCGCTCACCGCGATCCGTACGCACCGCGCGCACGGCACCACGACGATGGTCGCCTCCACGGTCACCGGCGACCTCGACGACCTCGCCCGGCAGGCCGCGGTCCTCTCCGAGCTCACCGAGCAGGGCGACCTGGCCGGTATCCATTTCGAGGGCCCGTTCATCTCCCCGCACCGCTGCGGCGCCCACCAGCCGGAGCTGCTGCGCGAACCGCACCCGGCGGACGTCCGCAAGCTCCTCGACGCGGCGCGCGGCGCGGCCCGCATGATGACGTTGGCGCCGGAGCTGGAGGGCGGCCTGGAGTCCGTACGCCTGCTCGCGGACAGCGGTGTCGTCGCCGCCGTAGGCCACACCGACTCGACGTACGAGGCCACGCTCGCGGCCATCGACGCCGGCGCGACCGTCGCCACCCACCTGTTCAACGCCATGCCGTCGCTCATGCACCGCTCGCCCGGCCCGATCGCGGCGCTGCTGGAGGACGAGCGGGTCACCGTCGAGCTGATCAACGACGGTACGCACCTGCACCCGGCCGTCCTGGAGCTGGCCTTCGCCCGGGCGGGCGCGGACCGGGTCGCGTTCATCACGGACGCGATGGGCGCGGCGGGCATGAACGACGGCATGTACCCGCTCGGCCCGATGCGCGTCGAGGTCAAGGACGGTGTGGCCCGCATCGCCGACGGCCCGACGGCGGGCTCGATCGCGGGCTCCACACTGACGCTCGACACGGCCTTCAAGCGCGCGGTGACCCTCGACAAGCTGCCCGTGGAGGACGTCGTACGGGCCCTTTCCGCCAATCCGGCACGCGTGCTGGGCGTCGCCGACCGGGTCGGCTCGCTGGAGCCCGGCAAGGACGCGGACCTGGTCGTGCTGGACGCCTCGTACGACCTGGCCGGCGTCATGCGCAAGGGCGAATGGCTGGTTCGGCCCGAAGTGGGCTGATTCTCCCCCGGTTTGAACGGCGGCGGCGGGTCCCGAGGTCTGGGCCTGCCGCCGCTGTTTTGGCATGATCGCTCGCGCATCCGTCATCGGGGGAAGTCACGCAGTCGTGAGAGAGAGGCGCCGATGATCCTCACGGTCACGCTCAACGCCGCGCTCGATCTGACCTACCGCGTCCCGCGCCTGCTCCCGCACGCCTCGCACCGCGTCGCCCGGGCCGCCGAACGCCCCGGCGGCAAGGGCCTCAACGTCGCGCGGGTCCTGGCCGCACTGGGCCACGAGACCGTGGTCACCGGCTTCGCGGGCGGCCCGACGGGCAAGACCCTGCGCCGGCTCCTCGCGGAGTGCGCGGGCCCGTTGACCGACGCGCTCGTGCCCATCACCGGCGACACCCGCCGTACGGTCGGCGTCGCCGACGACTCCACCGGCGACACCACCCAGCTCAACGAGGGCGGCCCGGACGTCACTCCCGACGAGTGGGCCGCCTTCGACGAACGCTACGTCCGCCTCCTGCGCAACGCCCGCGCCGTCGCCCTGTGCGGCAGCCTGCCGCCCGGCGTACCGGTCGGCGCGTACGCCCACCTCGTGCGCGAGGCCCGCGCCCGGCACGTGCCCGTCCTGCTCGACACCAGCGGCGAGCCGCTGCGGCGGGGCGTCGCCGCCCGCCCGGACGTGGTCAAGCCGAACGCCGCCGAACTGGCCGCCCTGACCGGCTCCACCGAGCCCCTGCGCGCCGCCCTCGACACCCGCCGCCGCGGCGCCCACGCGGTGGCCGCCTCCCTGGGCGCCGAGGGCATCCTCGCCGTCACCCCGGACGGCACCTGGCACGCCACCCCGCCCAAACCCCTGCCGGGCAACCCCACGGGCGCCGGCGACTCCGCCGTGGCCGGCCTCCTCTCGGCCTGGTCCGAGGGCCTGCCCTGGCCCGACCGCCTGACCCGCGCCGTGGCCCTGTCGGCCGCGACGGTCCGCGCCCCGGCAGCGGGCGAGTTCGACCGCGCGACGTACGAGGAAACGCTGACCCGCGTACGGGTGAGGGAGCTGTGACCACACGAGCGGGGTCCGGGGCGAAGCCCCGGTTTCGGGAAGGGGCGGGACTGGGGCTTTCTTCCCGCCGCAACGGCGCCGCGCCCCGCCGGGCCGGCCCGGCGGTGCCGAACCGGCCGGAGCCACGGTTACCCACAGGAGGGCTGAGCCCGCATGCCACTCGTCCGCACCAGTGAGCTCATGTCGGCGGCTCAGGCGGCCCGTCAGGCCGTAGCCGCCTTCAACGTCATCACCGTCGAACACGCCGAAGCCATCGCCACCGGCGCCGAATCCGCCGGCACCCCGGCCGTCCTGCAGATCTCCGAGAACGCCGTGAAGTTCCACGGCGGCCGCCTCGCCCCCATCGCCGCCGCCACGGCGGCGGTCGCCCGGTCCTCGACCGCCCGCCTGGCGCTCCACCTCGACCACGTCGAGAGCACGGCCCTCCTGCACGCAGCGTCAGCACATGACTTCACGTCAGTGATGTTCGACGCCTCGAAGCTGCCCTACGGAGACAACGTCAAGGCCACGGCCGAAGCGGCCGGTTGGGCGCACGAGCGCGGCCTGTGGATCGAGGCGGAACTGGGCCGCGTCGGCGGCAAGGCGGGCGACGCCCACACCCCCGGCGTCCGCACGGACCCCACCGAGGCGGCGGCCTACGTAGCCGACACCGGCGTGGACGCCCTGGCCGTGGCCGTAGGCAGCACCCACGCCATGACCACCCGCACGGCCACCCTCGACCACGCCCTGATCACAACCCTCCGCGAAGCGGTCCCGGTCCCCCTGGTCCTGCACGGCTCCTCGGGCGTCCCGGACACCGAACTCCGCGCGGCGGTGGCGGCGGGCATGACGAAGATCAACGTCGGCACGGCCCTGAACACGGCCTTCACCGGCGCGGTACGAGCGTTCCTGGAGGCCCACCCGTCGACGGTGGACCCACGGAAATACCTCACCCCCGCACGCGAGGCGATGGCGGGGGTGGTGGCGGGTTTTCTGCGGAATGTCAGGCCCCGCTGAGCCAGACCTGGTCGAGGTGCGAGTCGCACTTGTTGCCGGCCTCGCAGGAAAGCCTGATGACGTTCGTCCCCTTGTTGAGGCTTATCTCGGACCAGGTGCTCATCCAGTTGCTCGACCACTCACCCGGCTTGGTGTGGATGTGGTCCCTCATGTCGATCGACCTGCCCTCACGCTTGCCGTTGGCAGTGATGGTGAGGTTCGCGTCTTGACCGGGCACACCGTAGGAGAGGTTCAGCCGGTAACGGCCGGCACTCTGGACCTCCACCGTCCACTCGACGCCCGCGCCCTGCTGGTTCACGCCGGTGACGTAAGCGCCGTCGTTCGCCTTCGCGCCCGAGACCGACTTCTCCGTCGTGGCACCACCGATAAGCCGCAGGCTCGCCACGTCGCGCTTCTGCTGCCCGTTGACCGACGGATTCTTGGGCTCGTCGTCGCCCTTCTTGTCCTTTTCCTTCTTCTTCGAAGAAGAATCGTCGGACTCACCCGAGTCGCCGCCCGGGTTCTGCCCATCACTCGCACTGTTCTGCTTGTCGTCCTTGCCGGACGACTGATTGGTCATGATCGCCACGCCGATGCCGCCCGCGACCACGAGCACCACGGCTATGGCGGCTATGAGCAGACCACGCCGGTTCGGCCGGGCGCTGCCGCCGGCCGCGTGCCCGCTCGGCTGCGGGGCGCCGGCGGCGGGCGGCATGCCGCCCGGCAGGGTCTCGGGGGCGGCGTAGTGCGGGTTCGGCGCGGGGCGCTGGGCGGCGGCGCCCTGCTGGCCGCCGTAGGTGCGTGAGCCGACCGGGCGTACCTGGTGGTGCGACGTTCGGGGGACGCCCGGCTGGTGGGTGGCGGAACCGCCGCCCTCGGTGGACCCCTCACCGCCTCGGTACAGGTAACCGAACGGGTCGTCGTTCTCCGGCGTACCGGTGCCGTTGTTACCGGCCGTCATCCCCTGTCACTCCCCACATGGTGTGCCCATCGGCGCCCACGCTCGTACGCGCCAAATCCGCGGCTGTCGAGGCCGGGGCGGCCACCACGGTCGGCGGCGGTGCCGCATCGGCGCAGCCTACCCCGACAGGGCGGTTTCACGCCGCGCCCCAACCCCCCCGACGGGGCCGCAAGGGGGCTCAGCCGGCCCGCCTGCCGGCCTTGGCGCGAGAGCGTTTTTCGACGTACATGCGCTGGTCAGCGGAGTGCAGGACCTCGTCCGCGGACATTCCGCAACCCGCCCAGCCGATTCCGAAACTCGCCCCTACCCGCACCGCACGGCCATCAACCCTTATCGGGGGAATGATCGCATTTCGCAGCCGGACCGCGAGATCTTCCGCGTCGGCCGGGGCCAGCCCGTCCGCCAGGACGACGAACTCGTCGCCGCCGAGCCGGGCGACCGTGTCGCCGTCGCGGACCCCGCTGCTCAGCCGCCGGGCGACCTCTATGAGGACGGCGTCACCGGTGTGGTGACCGAAGCGGTCGTTGATCGACTTGAAGCCGTCGAGGTCGCAGAAGAGGACGGCCAGGCCCTTGGTGCCGTCGTCGACCTCCTCGTCGGGCGCTATCGCGTGCTCGTGGTGGTGCTCGTGGCGGCCGTACGGGCTCTCGGGGACGCCGCCGAAGTCGTCGGGCGTGAAGTCCGGCGCGTAGTCGGGCCCGGTGTCGGAGCCGAAGCCGTGCGCGGCGCTCATCACGCCCGTCACGCCCGCCGCCCCCGCTGTACCCGGCAGCCCCACGGCGCCGACCGCGCCGACCGCGCCCGCCGCGGCGCCCACCGCCGCGCTCGCCGTGCTCTCGACCTCGGCGAACCCCTCGAGGGAGCCGTACGGCCCCACCGCCGCGGCGGCATGGGTGTCGCTGCCCGGCGGGCGGCCGCAGAGGCGGCTGCTGAGGCGGGCGCGCAGCTCGGCGCTGTTGGGCAGGCCGGTCAGGGAGTCATGGCTGGCGCGGTGGGCGAGCTGCAGCTCGTGCCGCTTGCGCTCCTCGATGTCCTCGACGTGCGTGAGCAGGAAGCGCGGCCCGTCGGCGGCGTCGGCCACGACGGAGTTGCGCAGCGACACCCACACGAACGTGCCGTCGCGCCGGGCCAGGCGCAGCTCGGCGCGGCCGCCCTCGGCGGAGGTGCGCAGGAGGGTGCCGATGTCGTCGGGGTGGACGAGGTCGGAGAAGGAGTAGCGGCGCATCTGGGACGCGGAGCGGCCGAGCAGCCGGCACAGCGCGTCGTTGGTGCGGTGCAGCCGGCCGTGCTGGTCGCCGCCCATCTCGGCGATGGCCATGCCACTGGGCGCGTACTCGAAGGCCTGGCGGAAGCTTTCCTCACTGGCGCGCAGGGCCTGCTGCTCGCGTTCGAGCCGGACCAGGGCACGCTGCATATTTGCGCGTAGACGAGCGTTACTGATCGCAATCGCCGCCTGCGACGCATACATCTGGAGCGCCTCGCGACCCCAGGGGCCGGGCCGCCGCCCGTTGCGCGGTTTGTCCACGGAGATAACGCCGAGCAGCTCCCCGCCGGAGGGCCCGGCGGTGTACATGGGGGCGAAGAGCCGGTCCATCGGGTGCCACTCGTCGGCGAAGCGCGGTGCCGGTCCGGCGGTGTGCCACTGGGGCACGTCGTCCTCGTCGAGGACCCAGCCCTCGGTGTACGGAATGAAGCGCAGCCCGCCCCAGTGGTCGCCCATCGACAGCCGCCGCTCCCACGAGACGCGGGAGCCGACGCGACCGGCCATGAGCGCCTCGGCGCTGGCGCTTCCGGCCACCGCGGCCACGACGAGATCGCCGTCCGGGCGTACGAGGTTGACGGCCGAGAGCTCATATCCGAGCCCGGCGACGATGCCGTCGGCGACGGTCTGCAAGGTGTCCGCGAGGCTGCGCGCGGTGTTCAGTTCCGCGATCGCCTGATGGACCTGTCTCAAGGTCGCCAGGCGGACATACGGCTCCGACTCGGTCTCCATAGCTCGCTCTCCCCCGAGACCTCGACAGCAACTCCAGGCTTCTTGTTCGTCCGTTTACCCGGCCACTGAATCACAGCGAGCTGACCACCCGGTACACAGGGTCAACAATTACTGCCCTCTGTGACTCAAGTCACAAAGTGTGATGAAGTCCTACTACTGGCGTTCGAGCGCACCCCTATGCTTCGTGAACGCAAATTCGAAGACACGGCAGGATCGTTTTCGCGACGGTTTCGCGTCGGTTTCGAGGCGCTTTCGACCTAGGACCCGTCTGGTCCCGCAGCCCGATGCGCCTCGTCCCCCGGGACGGCTAGCGTGCGGAGCGTGTTGCAGACGACTACGGCCCCAGAGACCGGCATAGCTCATCCTGAAGGGGTGACCGCCGACGAATTCCGCGCAGCCCTCGCCCGCCTTGCCGCGGGCGTCGTGCTGGTGACCGCGCACGACCCGGAGGACGGGCCGCGCGGCGAGGACGTCGGCATGACGGCGACCGCGTTCGTGTCCGTCTCGCTGGAGCCGCCCCTGGTGATGGTGAGCGTTCGCAACGGCTCCCGGATGGACGATCTCCTGGAGCACCAACCGTTGTGGGCGGTTTCGATCCTCTCCGAGAGCCAGCGTCACATCGCCGGCCGCTTCGCGATGAAGGGCCGCATCAGCGACCGTCTCCTCTTCGAGGACATCCCCTACGAGCGCGGCGAGATCACGGGCGCACCGCTCGTGCGGGGCGCGCTGTCCCTGCTGGAGTGCCGCACCGAGCAGCGGGTCGTGGCGGGGGACCACACGCTGGTCATCGGCCGCGTCCTGCGGGCCGACACCCCGAGCTCGGAGAGCGGACCCCTGACGTACTTCCGCGGGCGGTACCGCTTCCTGGCATAGGGGGCTGAGAGGGCTGGGCCCTAGGACCAGTCCCGGCCCGACCGGCCCCGCTTGGTGTCGGCGCGCTGCTTCTTCTCCCGCAGCCGCCGCTCGTTGATGCCGCGGGGGATCTTCGTGGGCCGCCGCGGCTTCGGCGGCGGCGCCGTGGCCTCCGCCAGGAGCGACGCCAGCCGTACGGCGGCGGTCTCGCGGTTGCGCCACTGCGAACGGTGCTCGGAGGCCCGTACGGTCACGACCCCGTCGACCAGCCGGCCGGCGAGCCGCTCCAGGGCGCGCTCCTTCCACACCGGCGGCAGCGCGTCGGTCGCCGCGAGGTCGAACCGCAGCTCGACCTGGCTGTCGCTGGTGTTGACGTGCTGTCCGCCCGGCCCGGACGACCGCGAGAAACGCCACATGAGCTCGGCCTCGGGCAGGGAGACGGAGCCGCGGATGACGTGGGGACCGGACATGCGTCCCATGTTCCCCTGCCACGAGCGCCCCCGTCACCTCGTTTTGAGCCCGGCCGCGGCGAGGCCGGCATCAGGAATTGGCAAAGAAAGTAAAGAAGGCTGGAACCCTGCGTCCCTCGGTCGGCGTTAACTGGGGTGACGGTAGCTTCGGGCGCGAGCTTCGTGGCACTACCCCACCAGAAAGGGACATTCCCATGGCTGTAAGCCTGTCCAAGGGCGGCAACGTCTCCCTCACCAAGGAGGCCCCGGGCCTGGCGGCCGTCACGGTCGGCCTCGGCTGGGACGTCCGCACCACCACGGGTACGGACTTCGACCTCGACGCGAGCGCCATCGCCGTGAACGCGGGCGGCCGGGTCTACTCCGACTCCCACTTCGTCTTCTTCAACAACAAGTCCACCCCGGACCAGTCCATCGTCCACACCGGTGACAACGTCACGGGTGCCGGCGAGGGCGACGACGAGCAGATCAACGTCAACCTGGCGGCCCTGCCGGCCGACATCGACAAGATCGTCTTCCCGGTCTCCATCTACGACGCCACCACGCGCTCGCAGAACTTCGGCCAGGTCCGCAACGCCTACATCCGCATCATCAACCAGGCCGGCGGCGCCGAGCTCGCCCGCTACGACCTCAGCGAGGACGCCGCCACCGAGACCGCCATGGTCTTCGGCGAGCTGTACCGCAACGGCGCCGAGTGGAAGTTCCGCGCCGTCGGCCAGGGCTACGCCTCGGGCCTCGCGGGCATCGCGCAGGACTTCGGCGTCAACGTCTGACGTCCGGCGCCGTAGGAGTCGCGACGCCGCCGTAGTCGCGCCGTTGCCGTAGCGCCGTCGCAGCAGCGAGAGAGGGCCACCCCGTCCCTGGGCGTGGCCCTCTCCGGCATGGCCGGGGCGGCGCCGGAATCCCCGTACCGAATCCGCGTACCGGATCTGAGTACCGAATCTGAGTACGAACGCTCACGGCCGATCCGGACAGGGGCAGGATGCTGGACACATGATCACACCGCCCCCTGCCGGCCCTCCGCCGTATCCGCCCGGCCCGGGCTACCCGCCCCCGGTCGCGGTCGCGCCCTCGGGAAATCGCCGCGCCGTGGTGGCCGGCATCATCGCGGCAGTGATCCTCGTCCTCGCGGGCGGAGGCGCCGCCGCGTGGTGGCTGACGCGCGACGACGCCCCACTGGCCGGCCGGCCCCGCGTCGTGGACAACGCGACGGGCCTCTCCTATGCGATCCCCGAGGGCTGGAAGCACAAGGAGCAGGGCAGCCTGATCAACGCCTTCAACTCGATGATCAACACGGAGGACGCCGACGACACGAACGGCAGCGTCGTCCTCGCGGGCCGTGCGGGAACCGTTCCGGAGTCCGAGCTGCAGCGGACGGCGGAGCGGGCGGCCCGGTCGAACGCCGCGTTCTTCCACCCGGACGGCAGCTCGACGCGCGAGGAGTCCCGCCCGACCCGTGTGAGCGGCCACCCCGCCCACACGGTGGTCATGAAGACCAACGACGGCCACGGCCACACCGGCCACCTCCGCCTCACCCTCATCTCGGTACCCGACGGCCGCTCGTCCTTCCTCCTCGGCATCGCGCAGTCGGCCGGCCCGAACGAGCGCCGCATTGTGGACACGGTGCTGGAGAGCGCCGCGGTGAAGTGATGGAAGGCCCGTGACGCGGCCCTTCCCAGGCCGGCCCCACCGTGTTCGGATGAAGCAATGAGCGAGCGAATGCGCGTGGGATACCGGGGAACCGGACCAGGAGCGATCACGCCGGACGGCTGCGCGGTCGACCTCTATCTACGGCTGCCCGTGTGGGACGAACCCGACATCATCGAGCGTGCGGCCCCGCCCGCGGCCCGCATCCTCGAACTGGGCTCGGGGGTCGGCCGCGTGACCCACCCCCTGGTGGAGCGGGGCTTCACCGTGACCGCCGTCGACGAGTCCCCGCAGATGCTGGAGCGGGTGAGCGGAGCCCGGACCGTTCACAGCCCGATCGAGGAGCTGGAGCTCGACGAACGCTTCGACGTGGTGGTCCTGGGCTCGTTCCTCGTGCACGCCGGGGACCCGCGGGTCGCCCACGGACTCCTACGGACCTGCCGCCGGCACGTCACGGACACCGGCTGCGTACTGATCCAGCGCGAAGCGGCGGACCGGCACGACAACCTGCCCCAGGAGCGGCCGCTGGCCGACGGCCTCATCCGGATCGTGTCCTCCGACCCGGCCGGCCCCGGCGTCCGTTCCGTCCACGCCGAGTACGTCTTCCCGGACGCCCACTGGACCCAGACGTTCCTGTCCCGCCCCCTGACGCCGGAGGCGTTCGAACGGGCCCTGGCCGAGGCCGATCTGGCCGTCGACACCTACCTGACGGACGACCGCACGTGGGTACGGGCGGTTCCGGCGTAGGCCACGAAGGCGGCCCAGGCCGGCGCGGGGAAGACGAGGGCGGGGCCGTGGGGATTCTTGCTGTCCCGGACGGGCACTAAGCCGGGTATGTGGTCGGCGACCTCGAGGCAGTCGTCAGTGCCGGTTCCTCCGCCGGCGCCGCTGTAGCTGCTCTTGCGCCAGGTTGGCGCATGCTCAGTGCTCATCCGCGTACTCCTCAGCAGCCGATTCGATCAAAGCCAGAGACGACTCGCGCGACAGTGCCGCGGCCATCGTGAAGTCGTAGGCGCGCTGGAGTCTGGAAACGCGAGCCGGATCGTCCAACAGGGTTCCGCTCATCGCGCCTTCCGTGTATGCGACTGGCGGGGCGTCGTCGAAGGTCATGAGCTTGACCATCCCGCCGAGCACGGGTGTGCCCGAGCTGTACGGCAGAACTTGCATGATGATGCGCTCGCTGCGGGTTAGTTCGGCCACACGGAGCAACTGCTCGTGCATGACAGCAGCACTCCCCGTTGGGCGCCGCATGACGTTCTCGTCAATGATCGTCCACAACAAGGGCCTTGTTGGATGTTCGAGGATGCTCTGCCGCCCAAGCCTCGCGGCCACCCAGGAGTCGACATCCTCCCTCGCCGCCAGCGGGAAACCCCCCTTGAACACTGCGCGCGCGTAGGCTGCCGTCTGAAACACTCCGGGCACGAACACCGGCGCATATGCATGGATCTCGGCGGCGATTCCTTCGAGATGCGCTACCTCCGCGAAGTAGTCCATACAAAGCGAACTGTTGATCAGGTTCTCGCACATCCTCGCGAAGAATCCATCCGTCTTCAGCTCCTCATCAACCCGCTGCGCGACATCCAGCTGCGGCTTACGCGTACCGGTCTCGAACTGCCCGATGTACGCGCCGGAGCAGATCACCCGTCTGCCCAGCTCCTGCTGTGTGAGCCCGGCAGCCTCGCGGTGCCTCTTCAGCTCGGAGCCGAAGAACTCCCACCCCACCCTGGCCTGACCGTAACGCCCAACCGCACCGGAACCGTTGGCCACAGGCTAACTCCCCTTCACAACAACGCCGTTGTAGAGCGCTCCCCCCTGTTGAGCGTAGCTCCAAACCGCAACCCTGAACGCACACGCAGTAAGCACAACCCGAAGGGGAAATTCCGTGACCTACCGCGAAGGCGCATACGTGGTGGACACGCGTAGCGAAACGCTGGCCCAAGTCAGGGGCGGCGAAGGGCGACGCGTCCGGGTGAGGGCACCCGGTGGAGACCGGGAGTGGGAGGTTCCGGCACAGGCGTTGCGGCTGGCGACGCGCCGGGAGCGGGAGGCGGCCGGCATCCGGGGCAACCCGTCCGCGCCCCCGCACGGGTGCGCGGACTGCACGGCACTGGAGGCGGCACGCCGAGCGGCGGCGGCCGGCGGCGACGAGACGGCGATCGCGGACGCGACCGTGGCCGTGCGCGGTCACTTCCGCTCGGCTCATCTGCTGCCGGCGGTGAGGACCTCGTGACGAGGAACAGACGCACCGCGTACGGCGCCGGCCGCCTCGTGGACAACTGCCGGCACCACGCCGGCTGGACCCGTACCGCCGCAGGCGAGGAACGCTGCGGCCGGTGCGGAACCCGGCGTTTCCCGGATTACGCCTCGTTGCGGCCCCCTGGGCTGCCGCACGCGGTCACCCCGTCGCCCGGGGCGCGGCGCGCGGCGGACCGCGAGGCGGCCCGCCGCGTGGCGGCGGCCATGCGCCGGGGCATGGCCGCCGCGGGAAGCACGGTTTAGATGAAGAAGGACTTCGTCTCGCCGAGGAAGTCGCCGTTCTTCAGCGGGTAGCCGGCGGTGACGCCCACGTAGTCACCCTTCTCGAAGGTGCCGCCCGTCAGGGAGGTCACCTTGAGGTGCAGGGCGTGCGGCTGGTAGTCGCACGTCAGGTCCTTGTTGGGGACGGTCGTGGTGCCCTGGGCCGGGAGGCCGAACACGCGGCCGGGGCCCTTGACGGTGACCTTCAGGTCGACGTCCGAGCCCTGGTCGCAGGTGTAGGTGACGTCGGTCTCGACCGACTTGTTCGTCGCACCGAGGGTGACCTTGTTTATGACCACGCTGTGGGACTTCGCGGCGGCGGGCGAGGCGACGGCCACGGCGCCGGCGGTGGCCACGAGGGCGGCCACGGCGACACCGGCCAGGCGGGTGGTGCGGGGCAGCTTCATTGCGTTCATCGAGATCTCTCCCTTGAGAAGGCGACGCAAGTGCGCAGACACGCATGCCGCCAAAGCCCATCACAACGAGTCGATCTTGCTCTACACATTTTTTCTCAGGCCGCCCCGCGCCGTACGCCCCCCGAGGGCCTCCGAGCGCCCCCGTCCTGGGATGCGGCCGGGCTCGAACGCGGCGATCCTGAGGAGGTCAGGCGTTCCATAAGGAGGACGGTCATGTCCATGCTCGACAAGCTCAAGGGTCTCCTCAAGGGGCACCCCGACCAGGCCCGGCAGGGCGTGGAGAAGGCGGGGGACGCGTTCGACGCCAGGACGCAGAACAAGTACCAGAGCCAGGTCGACACCGCCCAGCAGAAGCTCAACGAGCAGATCGGCGACCGTCCGCCCACGGACGACAAGCCCTGACGGGCGCCCGTCCGTTCACCACAACCGGTCGATCTCTCCCGGGTACAGTCCGATCCGGCTGCCCGGGAAGGCGTCCGCGTGCCGCCGCGCCCTCTCCGTGAAGAAACCGGCCATGGTGACCTTGTCGAAACCCGGTTGGTCGCTCGGAAAGGGTTCCTGCGGCGTGCCGCCGACCAGGACCGTGTCCTGGAGCACTGACCAGCCGGCGCTTTCGTAGAAGTCCCGCAGCGGGCGGTCGCAGGTGAACAGGCCCACGTCCGCGCCGCTTTGCGCGATCGCCGCACGGGCGGCAGCCACGAGCTGCCGCCCGTTTCCCTTGCCCCGGTGCGCTTCGGCCGTGGCGACCGCGCTCAGGCCGGCGGCGCGGTAGGCGCGTCCGCCGTGTTCGAGGTCCTTGGACAGGATGTCCAGGGCCGCCGTCACTTCGCCCTCCGGCGACACGAGCAGCATGACGACGGGGTTCAGCGCCCGGTCGTGGGGGCTGTCGCCGAGGCCGGGCCACGCCTGTTCGCGCAGGGCGGTCGCCTGGGCGCGCAGTTCTGACGGAACCTCGGGTTCCGAGTAGGTTACGACCCTCACGTCCGTTTCCTCCTTCGTCATCTGCCGTACGGACCGCGCCAGTTGTATCCGAGTCGGGGCACTTCTGATCTGTCCCGATCGTTTCTGCCTGCCCTCGTTTACATGATGAGCAGTTGAACCCCTGCTCGATTTTGCTCAACTCGCCGCATAGCGGACGCAATCCACCGCTCATCGTTTACCAACAGATCAAATCCTTGTTGCGCCCCTGTCAAACACGCTCTTTTGGTGGCACGCTCTCCTCACTTCACTCATGCACCACTCCTGCATCAGCGGGCCGTCTTGACCAGGCGGCCTGTAACCCCCCTCATAGGAGACAGAGTTGAGCAGCATCACCTCCACCTCCCGCAAGACCACTCTCCGCGCCGCCGCGCTGGTCGCCTCCGCCACGATGGTCGTCATCGGCGTCCAGGCCGGCTCGGCGAACGCCTCGGCCGACAAGAACAGCGGCGGGCAGCAGCTCGCGCTGTCCGCCGGGCAGAAGGCCTCCGCGATCAGAGACGCACAGGGCGAGGCCTCCTCGACCGCCTCGAAGATCGGTCTGGACGGCAAGGAGAAGCTGGTCGTCCGCGACGTCGTCAAGGACGCGGACGGGACGGTGCACACGCGCTACGAGCGCACGTACGACGGTCTGCCGGTGCTCGGCGGCGACCTGGTCGTGCACCAGAAGAAGGGCGGTGACCGCGAGGTCACCAAGGCGACCGACGCCGAGATATCCGTGCCCAGCACGACCCCCTCCCTCGCGCCCTCCGCCGCGAAGAAGAGCGCGCTCAGCGTCGCCGCCGAGGAGAAGACGGCCAAGGCCGACACCGGCCAGGCGCCGCGCAAGGTGATCTGGGCCGCGCAGGGCAAGCCGGTCCTCGCGTACGAGACGACCGTCACCGGCGTCCAGAAGGACGGCACGCCGAGCAAGCTGCAGGTCATCACGGACGCGAACACCGGCAAGAAGCTCTTCCAGAACGAGACCGTCCACACCGGCTCGGGCACCAGCACCTACAGCGGCACCGTCCCGCTGACCACCACGCAGTCCGGCTCGAGCTACACGCTGACCGACGGTGCGCGCGGCGGCCACAAGACGTACGACCTCAACCAGGGTGAGTCCGGCACCGGCGCGCTCTTCACCAACTCCAGCGACGTGTGGGGCGCGGACCGCCAGAAGGCCGGCGTCGACGCGCACTACGGTGCGGCCGTCACCTGGGACTTCTACAAGAACGTGCTCGGCCGCAGCGGCATCAAGGGCGACGGCAAGGGCGCCTACTCCCGCGTCCACTACGGCAACGGCTACGTCAACGCCTTCTGGGACGACGACTGCTTCTGCATGACCTACGGCGACGGCGAGAACAACGCCAACCCGCTGACCGCGCTCGACGTGGCCGCCCACGAGATGAGCCACGGCGTCACCTCCGCCACCGCCAACCTGCGCTACAGCGGTGAGTCCGGCGGCCTCAACGAGGCCACCTCCGACATCTTCGGCACCGCCGCCGAGTTCTACGCCAAGAACTCCACCGATCGCGGTGACTACCTCATCGGCGAGCAGATCAACATCAACGGCGACGGCACCCCGCTGCGCTACATGGACAAGCCCAGCAAGGACGGACGGTCCAAGGACTACTGGTCCTCCTCCCTCGGCAACCTGGACGTCCACTTCTCCTCCGGTCCCGCCAACCACTTCTACTACCTGCTCTCCGAGGGCAGCGGTAGCAAGGTCATCGACGGCGTGACCTACAACAGCCCGACCTCCAACAACAGCAAGGTCGCGGGCATCGGCCGGGACAAGGCCACCAAGATCTGGTACAAGGCCCTGACCACGTACTTCACCTCCACCACGAACTACAAGGCCGCCCGCACGGGCACCCTCAAGGCCACCGCGGACCTCTACGGCGCCACCAGCGCCGAGTACAAGGCGGTCGCCGCCGCCTGGACCGCGATCAACGTGAAGTAGTGACGTAGGCAGCACCTCCCCGAGGCGTCCGGAGCCCTCCGGCGGCCTCCAGGAGCCTCGTGGGGCCCGCGCTCCCGCCACCCGCCCGGTGGCCGGGGCGCGGGCCCCCGCCGCTCGTGCGGCCCCGCGCCCCCGCGCCCGTACCTCGCGCACCCGTCCGTTCCGTACCATCGAAGCGTGATCGACCTCGGCTACTCCCTCTCCCGCCGCTTCCCGGACCCTCCGCAGACGGACTACCGCACCGCGGACGTCCACACCCTGCGGCACGATCTGTTCTGCGGCGACGTCTACCTCGCCGACGTGAAGGCGGACCGGGAGCTGTCCACAGCCTGGGGATGGGTGCCGGTGCTCGACTTCGCCTGGGCCCTGTGCGACGTCATCGAGCAGATCGACCGCGATCCCCGGGGCAACCGCTCCTCGGCCACCCAGTTCGCCGAGCTGGACTTCACCGAGTCCACGGACTGCATGGTCTTCGAGCGCCGCTTCGGCTGGGTCGACGTCACCGCCGACTGGGCACCCGACGAGGCCCCGCTGACCTTCAACCACCGGGCGCTGCGCCGCGAGGCCCGTGACTTCCTGCACGACCTGATCGCCGACCTGGCCGACATGCACGAGGGCCTCGCCGACAACCCCGTCGTCTGGGACCTGCAGAGCCGCTTCCCCCGCGTCTGAGCCGGCTCCCGGCGCCCGCGCGGGCGTCACTCCCCCGTCGGCGCCTCCACGCGCAGACCTATCTGTGCCGCGAACGCGGGTGCCAGCTCGATGAGTTGGGTCGGGCTGATGATCGCACCGGACAGCCGGTCGATCCCCCTGGTGATCTGCAGCTCCGTGACCGCCCGCAGATCGACGTCCTTCATCAGCGCCCCGTCGAAGTCCATCCCGCGCAGCACGCAGTCGCGGAAGACGACCCGCTCCAGGCGTGCCGCGGCGAAGTCGGCCTCGGCCAGCACGCAGCCCTCGAACGTCACGTCCTTGAGCACGGCCTTCCGGGCGTTCAGATAGTCGATCTTGCCGCCCTTGAAGAGCACCCGCTCCAGGGTCGCGCCGTGCGCCTGCAGCCCGCCGAACCGCCCGTCGCGCACCTCCACGTCGCGCAGCGTCGCGTCCGCGAGGTCCGTGCCCACCCCGCGCACCCCGTCGAGCACGCAGTCCACGAACCGCGACCGGCGCAGCCGGGCCTCGTCCAGCGCGCAGCGGTGGAACGCGCAGTCCATGAAGTACGCGCTCCGGCCGTCCTGGCCCACGAAGTCGGTGTCGGTGAACTCCAGCCCGTCGTAGTCCTCCTCGGACTGCAGCTCTCCCCCGTCGAAGGGCCGCAGGTCCGGCAGCCGCACCTCGGGCAGCCTGGCCGACGGCTGCCGGGCCTTGCGCGTCCTGCCCCTGTCGCCCGTGCCGCTCATGCCCGTCTCCCCTCACCGTCACTCTCCGTACGCGTCCCACCGTGACACACGGCACTGACAACGTCCCGGGACGCCTTGACCTCAACCATGCTTGGGGTTGAAGACTCGGGGATGTTCCCCCGCCGATCTTCGAGGAGAGCCCCCATGAGCCCCATGAACGCCGTCCGGCTGCACGCCTTCGGCCCCGCCGAGAACCTCGCCTACGAGCGGACCGAAGCCCCCGTCCCCGGCCCCGGCCAGGTCCGGATCGCCGTGCGCGCCGCCGGTGTCCACCTCGTCGACGCCGCCCTGCGCGCCGGCGACCCCAACGGCCCGTACGCCCTCCCCGAACTGCCCGTCGTCCCCGGCCGTGAGGTCGCCGGCATTGTCGACGCGCTCGGCGAGGGCACCGACCCGGCCTGGCTCGGCCGCCGCGTCGTCGCCCACCTGGGCGCCGGCGTACCGGGCGGCGGCTACGCGGAGCTGGCCGTCACCGACGCCGAACGGCTGCACGAGATACCGGAGGGACTGGGCGAGGACCAGGCCATCGCCATGATCGGCACGGGCCGCACCGCGCTCGGCATCCTCGGCTTCACCGAGCTGACCGAGGACGACGTCGTGATCGTCACCGCGGCGGCCGGCGGCATCGGCTCCCTGCTCGTGCAGTACGCCCGGAACGCGGGCGCCACGGTCGTCGGGCTCGCCGGCGGGCCGGCCAAGGTCCGGCAGGTGAGCGCGCTGGGCGCGGACCACGCGCTGGACTACAACGACCCCGAGTGGGCCGAGCGGGCCCGTACCGCCCTGTGGGGGAAGTCCGTCACGGTCGTCTTCGACGGCGTCGGCGGCCCGGCCGCCCGCGCCGCCGTCGACCTGCTCGGGCCCGGCGGACAGCACCTGGTGTTCGGCTGGTCCGCACGGGGCATCACCGGCGGCGGCCCGCTGGACCTCGACCCGGACTGGCTCGCCGAACGCGGCATCACCTCGCGGAGCGTGCTCGGGCCGGCCATGCTGGCGCGCTTCGGCGGCGGCCAGACCGGCCTGCGGCGGCTGGAGGAGGAGTCCCTGGCGCAGGCGGCCGCCGGCAAGGTCGTACCCGCCGTGCAGCGCTTTCCGCTCGCCGAGGCCGCCGCCGCGCACAAGGCGCTGGAGACGCGCGCAACGGTCGGCAAGGTCGTCCTGGTCCCCTGACGGGCCCACCACGCTCCCGCCGTCGGATGCTCTCGGCCGGCCAAACCTCCGGCGCGCGAATGTCACCCGCCGGGCCTACGCTGGACTGCGAGCTTCTGCACGCCATCGGCCGCTCCCCGCAGCCGGCCGCGAGAGCAGGTCTTCATGAGCTCGACGAGCCAGCCCTCCCTACCGTCCATCACCCGTTCCCACCGGCCGGAGGCCGACCCCCGCCGCTGGTGGGGACTGGTGGTGATCGCCCTCGCACAGCTCATGGTCGTCCTCGACGCGACCATCGTGAACATCGCGCTCCCCTCCGCGCAGCGCGAGCTCCACATGTCCGACAGCAACCGGCAATGGGTCATCACCGCCTACACCCTCGCCTTCGGCGGGCTCCTGCTGCTCGGGGGCAGGATCGCCGATCTGATCGGGCGCAAGCGCACCTTCGTCATCGGCCTCGTCGGCTTCGCCGCCGCCTCGGCCCTGGGCGGGGCCGCGCACACCTCGGGGCTGCTGTTCGCCGCCCGGGCCCTGCAGGGGGCCTTCGGCGCCCTCCTGGCGCCCTCCGCGCTGTCGCTGCTGACGACGACGTTCACCGACGTCAAGGAGCGCAGCAAGGCGTTCGGCATCTACGGCGCCATCGCGGGCGGCGGCGCGGCCATCGGGCTGATCATGGGCGGGCTGCTGACCGAGTTCCTGAACTGGCGCTGGTGCCTGTACGTGAACGTGCCGATCGCCCTCGTCGCACTGCTGGGCGCGCTCTGGCTGCTGCACGACCCGCGCCCGGAGCGCGCGGCACGGCCGAGTCTGGACATCCGCGGCGTGGTGCTGGGCTGCGGTGGTCTGGTGGCGGTCGTCTACGGCTGCAGCGAGGCCCGGCCGCGCGGCTGGAGCGACCCTCTCGTGCTGGGGCTGCTGTGCGGCGGCGCGGTGCTGCTGGGCGTCTTCGCCTGGTGGCAGACGCGGGCGCGCAGCCCCCTGCTCCCCCTGCACATCGTCCGCGACCGCAACCGGGGCGGTGCGTTCCTGATGCTGGCGCTGGCCGTCATGGGGATGTTCGGGATGTTCCTGTTCATGACCTACTACCTGCAGGTGGTGCTGGGTTATTCGCCGCTCAGGGCGGGGCTGGCCTTCCTGCCGTTGACGGGCGCCATCATCTTCGCCTCCACGCAGATCTCCGCGCGCCTGATGAGCCGTCTGCCGCCGCGCCTGCTGATGGTGCCCGGTGCCCTCCTCGCGGCCGGCGGGCTGTTCGCGCTGACGTTCCTGACCGTCGAGCCCGCCTACGCCTCGCACGTCCTGCCGTCGATGCTGCTGGTCGGCCTCGGCATGGGCCTGATCTTCATGCCCGTGATGGACGTCGCGACCTCGAGAGTGGCCGTCCACGACTCGGGCGTCACCTCGGCGACCGTCAATACGGCGCAACAGGTGGGAGGTTCCATCGGCACGGCGCTGCTCAACACCATCGCCACCTCCACGAGCGCCGCCTACATCACCGCGCACCTGAAGACCGCGGCCGCCACGGGCGGCATCACCCCGGACGTCCAGGACCGGGTCGTCAAGGAGGGCACCGTGCACGGCTTCGGCGTCGCCATCGCCTGGGGCTCGGGCATCATGCTGCTCGCGGCCGCGGTGGCCTGGCTGTTGATCACCGCGCGGGCGCCCCGGCAGGCGTCGGTGGCCACCGAGTACGGGCCCGCCTACGACCCGCACCGCATGCGGGCCGTCTGAGCGCGGCATGCGGACGGGTCCGGCCGGGGCCGGCAGTTGGCATGCCCGGCGAAAATCGGTGGCGCGAAATGCACGATGGCCTCATCCTGACCCCCATGCCGATCAGAGACGCCGACCCCACCGACTGGCCTGCCATCTGGCCGTTCTTCCGGGACATCATCACCGCCGGCGACACCTACACCTACCCCCGCGACCTGACGTTCGAACAGGGGCGCGAGTGGTGGTTGCTGACGGCGCCGGGCCGGACGGTCGTGGCGGTGGACGACGACGGAACGGTCCTCGGCAGCGCCAAGATGAACCCCAATCAGATGGGCGGCGGCTCCCACATCGCCAGCGCCAGCTTCATGGTGGCGCCCGAGCACGCGGGCCGCGGCGTCGGCCGGGCCCTCGGCGAGCACGCGATCGCGTGGGCGCGCGCCGAGGGCTACCGCGGCATGCAGTTCAACGCCGTCGTCGAGGCGAACACCCGGGCCGTCGCCCTCTGGCGCTCCCTGGGCTTCACGATCGTCGGCACGATCCCCGACGGCTTCCGGCTCCCCGACGGCTCGTACACCGGGCTGCACGTCATGCACCGCCCGCTGCGGTAGCCGCGGCTAAGCCACGATCCGCAGCTCCCTCGCCGTGTTGTTCAGCCGCCGCGCCCCCGTCTCCGTGCACAGGACGATGTCCTCGATACGGACCCCGAAACGGCCCGGCAGATAGATGCCCGGCTCGATGGAGAAGCACATTCCGGGGACGAGGGGCAGATGTTCACCCTCCACCATGTAGGGGGGCTCGTGGGTGGTGACGCCGATGCCATGGCCGGTGCGGTGGATGAAGTACTCGCCGTAGCCCGCCCGGCGGATGACCTGCCGGGCCACCCGGTCGATCTCCTGGCAGGCGATGCCCGGGCGCACCGCCTCGAACGCCGCCTGCTGCGCCTCCCGCACCAGGTCGTGGACCTTGCGCTCCTCGGAGGACGGCTCGCCCACGTGCACGGTACGGGTCGTGTCGGAGCCGTAGCCGTCCTTGAGCCCGCCGAAGTCGAGCACGACCATGTCACCGTCCTCGATGACGCGCTCCCCCGCCTCGTGGTGCGGGTTGGCGCCGTTGGGACCCGAGCCGACGATCGTGAAGTCGACCTGGCTGTGGCCGTTCTCGCGCAGCAGCCTGGCGAGGTCGGCGGCCACCTCGCTCTCCCGGCGGCCCGCGAACCGCAGGTCGACGATCGTCTCGTACGTGGCGTCCGCCGCGGCTCCCGCCGCCGCGAGCCGCTCCACCTCGTAGGCGTCCTTCACGGCCCGCATCATGGGCAGCGCCTCGGTGAGCGCGCCGTACGCCGTGCCCGGGCAGGTGCGCTGGAGGGCGAGCAGGTGCAGCGCCCAGGCGTTGTCGGACACGCCGTAACGACCGTGCCCGTCCAGGAGCTTGGCGACCGCCGCGTACGGGTCCTCGCCGTCCGTCCAGCCGGTGATGGCCAACGCCCCCGCACCGGGCGCGCGTTCGGCGTCGGGGCGCTCCAGCTGGGGCACGATGAGCTGCGGGCGACGGCCCGGTGCGAGCAGCAGGGCGGTCAGCCGCTCGCTGGTGGCCGGCGGTCCGTAGCCGCACAGCCATACGAGGTCGGGGCCCGGCGTGACGATCAGTCCGGCCAGCCCTTCCTGGGTGGCCGCACGGGCGGCGCGGTCCATGCGCGCCGCGTAGAAGTCGACATCGCTCATGGGGGCAGAGTAATCCCCACGAAGGCGCTCGGCAGGGCGGTCTCTACCCCACGGGTGAGGGGCCCTCCTCCCCAAGGTGGAGACACCACCTACCCCAGGGTCGATTTCCCCCTGATTCCCCCCGGAAATCATTGTGTCCGCGGAACTCGATTGCCTAGCGTGTTCATGCCCGTGCTGCACGCCCGTACGAACACCCCCGCAGTCGAATCCGCTGTCGGCACGCACAGATGCAGCGACGCAGCGACGTCAAGTGAAGAATGTTGAAGGAGCACCATGTTCCGTCGAGTCGGGCGGTTCGCCGTCCACCGGCCCTGGCTCACGATCGCGGGTTGGATCATCGCAGCCGTGGCCCTCGCCATACTGGCCCCCGGTCTCAAGTCCACCACTGATGAAACGGAGTTCCTGCCTTCCCATTACGAATCCGTACAGGTAGGCAACCTCCAGGAAAAGGCCTTCCCCAAGACCGAACAGCCAGCCGCCATAGCCGTCTTCCAGCGGACCGACGGCGGCAAGCTCACGGACGCCGACCGGCGTGACGTCATCAAGGTGGCCGGCGGGCTCGAAGGCAAGCACCGGGAGAAGATCGCCAAGGTCGTCACCGGACCGCAGGCCGTCTCTCCCAATGGGGAAATAGCCCTCGCGAACATCATCGCGACCACGAAGAACGCTTACGACGAGCAGTTGCCCAAGTCGGTCAAGCAGTTGCGCGAGGACGCCAAACCGCTGCTGGACGGCACGCAATTGAAGCTGGGCGTCACCGGTCAGGCGGCGACCACGCTGGACTCGCAGGAGTCCTCGGGTGACACCGACGCGATGATCATGTCGGCGACGCTGCTGCTCATCATCGTGCTGCTGCTGGTCATCTTCCGCAGCCCGCTGATCGCGATTCTTCCGGTCATCATCATCATGCTGGTGTTCATGGTGGCCATCGGCCTGATCGGCACCGCCGCCGAACTGGGCGGCCTGAAGGCCGACAGCTCGATATCCGCGATCCTCATCGTCGTTCTCTTCGGCGTCGGCACGGACTACATCCTCTTCCTGCTCTTCCGCTACCGCGAGCACCTGCGGGCCGGGCAGGCGCCCAAGCAGGCCCTCGAGGACGCGGTCGCCAAGGTCGGCGAGACGATCGCCTCGGCCGCCGGCGCCGTCATCGTGGCCTTCCTCGCGCTGCTGCTGTCCACGATGGGCATGATGCGCGCGATGGGCCCGTCCCTGGCCATCGCCGTGGCCGTCACCCTCGTGGCCGCGCTCACGCTCGTGCCCGCCGTCTTCTCGCTGCTGGGCGCCAAGGCCTTCTGGCCGTCCAAGGCGTGGAAGAAGCAGCCGAAGAATCGTTTCGCGAACGGCGTGGGCAACCTCGTCTCCCACCGCCCCGGCATCATGGCGGCGCTGTCCACCGTCGTGCTCGCCGTCCTGGCCGTGGGCGCGTTCAACTTCAAGGCGGAGTTCGACACCTCCAGCCAGATGTCGCAGAAGCTCGAGTCCGTCCAGGCCATGAAGGACCTGCAGCGCGGCTTCTCCGCGGGCCAGTCCGACCCGGCCATGGTCTACCTCAAGTCCAAGGACGGCTCGCCCCTCGACAAGGCCGCCCTGGAGACCTTCCGCGGCAAGCTCGCCGCCGTCGAGGGCGTCGGCCAGGCCTCGCCCGCCGTCAGCAACCCCGACGGCTCCGTCGCCCAGTACAGCGTCGTCCTCAAGTACGCCCCCAGCGCCGACAAGGCCATCGAGCTGGCCGGCGGCCCCCTGCGCGACAGCGCCCACAAGGCGGCGCCCGAGGGCACCAAGGCGCTCGTCGGCGGCACCTCCGCCGTCCTGTACGACATCAAGGACGCCGTCGGGCACGACTACCGGCTCGTCTTCCCCGTGGCCGGCCTCGCCATCATGCTCATCCTGGGCCTGCTGCTGCGCAGCATCGTCGCCCCGGTCTACCTGATGATCGCGGTGGCCCTCGGCTTCGGCGCCACCCTCGGCGCGACGGTCTGGCTCTTCCAGGACGTGCAGGGCAAGAACGGCCTGCTGTTCATGCTGCCGGTCATCGTCTATCTCTTCGTCGTCGCCATCGGCACCGACTACAACATCCTCATGGTCGCCCGCCTGCGCGAAGAAGTGCAGCGCGGCGTCGAGCCCAAGGAGGCCATCCGCACCGCGGTCGCCCAGTCCGCGCCGACCATCAGCGCCGCGGCGATCATCCTCGCCGGCACCTTCGGCGTCCTGATGCTCGCGGACAACTCCATGCTCCAGCAGATGGGCTTCGCGGTGGCCTTCGGCATCCTGCTCACGGCCTTCGTCATGGCCATGCTGCTGGTGCCCACGGTCACGTCCCTGCTGGGCCACAAGGCCTGGTGGCCCGGCCACCAGGACGCGCCCAAGGCCACCGCCGTCCCGGCGGACGCCTCCCTGGGCGCCGCCCCGCAGTGGGAGGGCGAGCAGGTCCGGCGCTAGCCGCCACGGCCCGTGAAACGCACAGAACCGCAGGTCCCCTGGAGGGGGCCTGCGGTTCTGTCGTGAAGAGCCGACTGTCGGGTTCGAACCGACGACCTTCGCTTTACAAGAGCGGTGCTCTACCAGCTGAGCTAAGTCGGCTTGCGAGAGGCAGTCTAACCGGACTCCGACCATGCACAGGCCATCAATTTCGTAACCCCGCCGACTGCTGACAACCGTCCCCCGTCCGGGTAGCGTCACCGGCGATCCCGTCCAATTGGACTGGACCACTCCCTCTACTCGGATCGTCCGGCACGTTCCTGCCGGTGAAGGGACGCATCACCATGGCCACAGTCACGTTCGACAAGGCGACCCGCATCTACCCGGGCGCCCGGAAGCCGGCCGTCGACCAGCTCGAGATCGCCATCGAGGACGGGGAATTCCTGGTCCTCGTGGGCCCCTCCGGCTGCGGCAAGTCCACCTCGCTGCGCATGCTGGCGGGGTTGGAGGACGTCAACGGCGGATCGATCCGCATCGGCGACCGCGACGTCACGCACCTGCCCCCCAAGGACCGGGACATCGCGATGGTGTTCCAGAACTACGCGCTGTACCCGCACATGACCGTGGCCGACAACATGGGCTTCGCCCTGAAGATCGCCGGGGTGCCGAAGGCCGAGATCCGCCAGAAGGTCGAGGACGCGGCCCGCATCCTGGACCTCACCGAGTACCTGGGCCGCAAGCCCAAGGCCCTCTCCGGCGGCCAGCGCCAGCGCGTGGCCATGGGCCGCGCCATCGTCCGCGAGCCGCAGGTCTTCCTCATGGACGAGCCGCTGTCCAACCTCGACGCGAAGCTGCGCGTGCAGACCCGCACCCAGATCGCCGGGCTGCAGCGCCGCCTGGGGATCACCACCGTCTACGTCACCCACGACCAGGTCGAGGCCATGACCATGGGCGACCGCGTGGCGGTGCTCAAGGACGGGCTGCTGCAGCAGATCGACTCCCCGCGCAACATGTACGACCGCCCCGCCAACCTCTTCGTCGCCGGCTTCATCGGCTCGCCCGCCATGAACCTGGTCGAGGTGCCGATCACCGACGGCGGCGTGAAGTTCGGCAACAGCATCGTGCCCGTCTCGCGCGAGGCGCTGACCACCGCCTCCGACAAGGGCGACCGCACGGTCACCGTGGGCGTGCGCCCCGAGCACTTCGACGTCGTCGAGCAGGGCGCCGGCTCCGTCGGCTCGCTCAGCAAGGACGCCCCGGCCGGCCTCGCCGTCACCGTCAACGTCGTCGAGGAGCTCGGCGCCGACGGCTATGTGTACGGCACCGCCGAGGTCGGCGGCGAGCAGAAGGACCTCGTGGTGCGCGTCAACGGCCGACGCGTACCGGAGAAGGGCTCCGTCCTGCACGTCGTGCCCCGCGCCGGCGAGCTCCACGTCTTCTCCACGTCCTCGGGCGAGCGCCTCAGCGACTGAGCCCGACAGCAACACGCCCGGCGCCCCGGGTCCGTACGCGACGGACCCGGGGCGCCGTCGTGTCCGCAAAATCCCCGACACATCCCCCATTTCGAGCCCCACGCGTCAAAGGAATAACCGCACCTGTGCGCAGCCGTGTCGCTCGACCGGGTGACTAAATGTCGCCTCGTCGTTACCCCTCGCTACCATCTCCGGCATGAACCAGGCCGCCCGCCGCATCGGCAGAACCCTCGCTCTCGTCCTCCCGGTCGTTCTTGTGCTCTCGGGGACTCTCGCGGTAACGCGTGTCCCCTGGGCGGCACCGAACGCCGAGTCGCAGGTACTCACCGCCTCTTCCGGCAACGCCTCGACCGTCGCGCAGGTGCGCGCCCCGCACGAGGTGCTGCGCGACCGGCTGATGCGTGAGCTGCAGGAGAAGAACCCCGGCGTCGCCCTCACGCACCTGCAGGAGGCGACCAACGGCCGCCCCTCGCTGGCCCGGCACTGCGCGGACATCGCCCGTGCGCTGGGGCGTGCGGCGGTCGCCAAGTACCACTCGGTCAAGCAGGCGCAGTCCTACTCACGGCCCGTCTGTGACACGGCCTTCGCCTCCGGCGTCGTCCAGGGGCACTGACGGCCTCCGGCGGACCCTTGAGGCCCCAGGGGCCGGCTGAGCCCCCCTAGCGGGATCCGGGCGGCCCCACGGCCGCCCCCATGGCTACGGGCGGGCCCACCGGCGGCGTCTCCGCTCGCGGCACCGCATATCGTGCGGAGCATGACCGCCGCGCATCCCTACCCGTACCCCGCGCAAGCCGTGATCCTGGCCGGAGGCCAGGGTTCACGGCTTCGCCCGTATACCGACGACCGTCCCAAGCCGATGGTCGAGATTCCCGGCACGGGAGTCCCGATCATCGGCCATCAGCTTGCCTGGCTGGCCTCCGAAGGCGTCACGGACGCCGTGGTCTCGTGCGGCCATCTGGCCGAAGTTCTCCAGGACTGGCTCGTGTCGGCCGATCTGCCGCTCCGGGTGACCACCGTGGTCGAGAAGGAGCCGCTCGGCCGGGGCGGCGGGCTCAAGTACGCGGCCGCCTCCCTGCCCCGCCCCGACGAGCCCTGGTACGCCACGAACGGCGACATCTGGACGCGCTTCTCGCTGCGGGAGATGGCCGCCTTCCACCATGAGCGCGACGCCACGGCCACCCTGGCGCTGGCCCGGCCGCGCATCCCCTGGGGCGCGGTGAAGACCGACGAGTTCGGGCACGTCCTGGACTTCATCGAGTCGCCGCCCTCGCCGTACCAGATCAACGCCGGCGTGTACGTGTTCTCGCCCGGCTTCACCGACCTGCTGCCGGAGCGCGGCGACCACGAGCGGACCACGTTCCCCCGGCTGGCCCGCGAGCGCCGGCTGGCCGGCTTCCCACTGCCGCACGGGGCGTACTGGCGCGCCATCGACACCGCCAAGGACCTGACCGAGGCCGCCAAGGAGCTGGCCCGCTAGGGAGCCGGTTCCGCCCCCGTACAGCAGAGCGCCGGCCAGGCTGGAGGTCCAGCCCGGCCGGCGCGTGGGGGTGGGGAGGCGGTTCAGCCGAGGAGGCCGCCGAGGGCGCCTCCGCCGCGTGAGCCGCCGGAACCGGAGCCGCTGGACGAGCCGCCCGAGCCGCCCGTGCTCCCTCCGGTGGAGGTGCCCGTCGACGAGCCCGAGGAGCTGTGCGGCGGGGCCGCCGGCGCCGGGGCCTGGCGCGGGGTCTGCGGGGCCGGGCGGACGCTGCCCGTGCTGCCGGGCTGGCCGGCGCTGCCCGCCGAGCTCGCGGGCGTCCGTGCCGCGCCGGGCGCGGACGGGGTGGCGGCCGGCGTCGGCGCCTTGCGGTTGGAGGCGCTGGGCTTCGGGGTGCCCGCGACCGCGGGGCCGTGGGAGCCGCGCGGGGTGGACGAGGAAGGCCGCTGCGGGAGCGGCGAGCCGGGGAGGCTGTTGGCGGGCGGGGCGGGCGTCCCGGGCGCCTGGGCGACCCGGGAGGAGCGGACGGCCCCGCCGAGCATCGAGCCGGCCAGCAGGGAGATCCCGATGAGGACCGTCGCCATGACGGTGCCCCGGCGCAGTACGCGCCGCCGCAGGTCCCACAGCTCGGCGCGCGGGCCGAGCCGCCGCCAGGCCTCGCCGGCCAGCCGCCCGTCGATGGAGTAGAAGGGCGCCCCGGCGATCACCAGGGGGCTCCACGCGGCAAGGTAGATGATGTCGGGCGCGTCGTAGGCGGGGGCGTTCTGCCAGCTGACCGTGACGAGGAGGACCGCGGACAGCAGGGCGCCGATGGAGGCGGCGAGCCGCTGCCAGAGGCCGAAGATGGTCAGGATGCCGACGACGACCTGGAGGAAGGCGACGGTGAGGCCGGCGCCGACGGGGTGGCTCAGGGCGAGGTCCCGCAGGGGCGAGGCCACGGCCCAGGGGTGGAGCTGGGTGAGCCAGCCGACCATGGAGCCGCGCTTGCCGCCGTCGAAGTAGACGGGGTCGCACAGCTTGCCCATGCCGGCGTAGATCGAGATGAGGCCGAGGAAGATGCGCAGCGGCAGCAGGACGACGCCGAGGTTCATCCGGCGCCCGGGGTAGTAGGCGTGGCGGACGGAGTCGCCGCGGCCCTGGTCGAGCTCGTCGTCCTCGTCGGGATCCTGCTCGTCGAACTCGGGGTAGTCGTAGTGCTCTTCGTCGTACGCGCTCTCGGTGGTGCGCACGCCGTGCAGCAGCTGGGTGCCGGGGCCGCCCGGAGCCGCCTCGGCGGGCACCCGGGGGCCGATGACGGTGGTCGGGGGGCCGTCGTCCGCGCCGATGCGCGGCAGCACCTGGGTGGCTCCGGCGTCCCCCGAGGCGGCCGGATGGCCGGGCCCGGCGGCGCCGGAGTCCCGGACGGCCTCCAGGAGTTGGGTGGAGGCCGAGTCGCCCGGACCGGTCCGCCCGCTCCACACCACGGGGGCGCGGCGCTTGGCCGCGCCGCTCTTGACGGTGGGCAGCCGCGCCGTGTCCACTCCTCCGGCGAATTGCCGTACGGCGCGTGGGGGCCGGGCTAGCTGCACCCGGAAGCTCAGGTTGTTGACGATGACCTGCGCGGGGTCGGACGGGACCTTCACCGTACTCAGCACGGGCTGGTCGTCGTAACCCGAAGAGCTTCCCCCCGTAGGTGTGCGGGGTGTTCTGGTGTCCACACTCATCTAACCGAGTGACCGGAGATTAGGACACTGCCTTGACCGGTTCGATGTGTCCGAGACCCGTCAAGATCATCAAGAAAACGCCCGGCGGCCAGGGAAGATCATCCCTGGCCGCCGGGCGAAACGGTTCGCGTCAGGCGCGGCGGCGCGCCGCCTCGTAGAGCACGACGCCCGCGGCGACACCGGCGTTGAGCGACTCGGCGCCGCCCGGCATCGGGATCCGCACCCGGAAGTCGCAGGTCTCGCCGACCAGGCGGGACAGGCCCTTGCCCTCGCTGCCGACGACGATGACGACCGGGCCCTCCAGGGCCTCCAGCTCGTGCAGCTCGACGTCGCCGTCCGCGGCGAGGCCGACGACCATCAGGCCTTCCTTCTGGTACGCCTCGAGCATGCGCGTCATGTTGGTGGCGCGCGCCACGGGCGTACGGGCGGCCGTGCCGGCCGAGGTCTTCCAGGCGCTGGCGGTCATGCCGGCCGCACGGCGCTCGGGGACGACGACGCCGTGACCGCCGAAGGCGGAGACGGAGCGGACGACGGCACCGAGGTTGCGCGGGTCCGTGATGCCGTCGAGCGCGACGATCAGCGGGTCCTCGCCGTCGTCGTAGGCGGCGGCGGTGAGGTCCTCGGGGTGCGCGTAGTCGTACGGCGGCACCGAGAGCACGAGGCCCTGGTGGTTGAGGCCGTTGGTCATGCGGTCGAGCTCGGGACGGGGGGCCTCCATGAGGTTGAGGCCCTTTTCCGTGGCGAGCTGGAGCGCCTCGCGGACGCGCTCGTCGTTGTCCAGGAACTGCTGGACGTAGAGCGTGTTCGCGGGGACGCCCTCGCGCAGCGCCTCGACGACCGAGTTACGGCCGACGACGAGCTCGTTGGTGCCCTTGGGGCCGCCGCGACGCGGCGCGGGGCGGCGGGCGGCGGCGGTCCGCTTGGCAGCGGCGTTGGCGAGGCGGTTCTTCTTGTGCCCCTTGCGCTCCGACGCGGGCGGGGTCGGGCCCTTGCCCTCCAGGCCTCGGCGCCGCTTGCCGCCGCTGCCGACCGTCGCGCCCTTCTTGTTGGACGTGCGGCGGTTCCTGCGCTGGCTGTTGCCGGCCATGGGGTCACCTGTTTCTTTACTGCTCAGAGCCTCTGGGACAGAGGCTCAGTAAACGTACGTACGAAAAGTGTCCCTCAGGACAGGGACCAGCGCGGTCCGGCGGGGGTGTCCTCGATCGCGAGTCCGGAGTGCTGGAGCTGATCACGGATCGCGTCTGCGGTCGCGTAGTCCTTACGCCCCCGGGCGGCTTCACGCTGCTCGAGGACCAGCCTGACCAGCGAGTCCACCACACCGTGCAGATCATCACCACGACCGGCGGCATCGGCCCACCGCACATCCAGCGGATCCAGACCCAGCACACCCAGCATCGCACGGACCTCCGCCAGCCGGGCGACAGCCGCATCCTTGTCATCCGCGGTCAACGCCGAATTACCCTGCCGGACCGTGGTGTGAATGACCGCGAGCGCCTGCGGAACACCCAGATCATCATCCATCGCCTCCGCGAACGCCGGCGGCACCTCGCCCGCCGGCTCCACCGGTCCGGCCTTCTCCACCACCCGCTGAATGAAACCCTCGATCCGCGCGAACGCCGACTCCGCCTCCCGCAGCGCTTCCTCGCTGTACTCGATCATCGACCGGTAATGCGGAGTACCCAGGTAATAGCGCAGCACGATCGGCCGCCAGTGCTTGACCATCTCCGAGACCAGCACGGAGTTGCCCAGCGACTTCGACATCTTCTCGCCGCTCATGGTCACCCACGCGTTGTGGGCCCAGTACCGGGCGAAACCATCCCCGAAAGCCTTCGCCTGGGCGATCTCGTTCTCATGGTGCGGGAAGATCAGATCCAGGCCGCCGCCATGGATGTCGAAGTCCTCACCGAGGTACTTGTGGGCCATCGCCGAGCACTCCAGGTGCCAGCCCGGCCGCCCACGGCCCCACGGCGTCTCCCAGGAGGGCTCACCCGGCTTGGCGGCCTTCCACATCGCGAAATCACGCGGGTCGCGCTTGCCGGTCTCACCCTCACCGGAGGGCTGGAGGAGATTGTCCAGCTCCTGGTTGGACAGCTCCAGATAACCGGGGAAGGAGCGCACGTCGAAGTAGACGTTGCCGTCCGCCGCATAAGCGTGGCCGCGCTCGATCAGGCCCCGCATCATCTCGATCATCTCCGGCACATGGCCGGTCGCACGCGGCTCCACGGTCGGCCGCAGGCAGCCCAGGGCGTCGTAGGCGGCGTTGAACGCGCACTCGTTCTCATAGCCGATCGACCACCACGGACGGCCCTGGTCGACGGCCTTCGCGATGATCTTGTCGTCGATGTCGGTCACATTGCGCACGAACGTCACATCGAACCCGCGGTAGGTGAACCAGCGACGCATGATGTCGAAGTTCAGACCCGAGCGAATATGCCCGATATGCGGCGCGGCCTGCACGGTCGCGCCACACAGGTAGATCGAGACACAGCCCGGAACGAGCGGGGAGAAGTCGCGGATCTGCCGGGCGCTGGTGTCGTACAGGCGAATGGTCACGGCACCAGGGTAGTGGGCCGCGAGGGGTGCCCAGGGCAAAGCCCGGCCTGCAATAAACGGAGCGAACCCTACCGACGCCCTCCGTATGCGCTCCGCATCCATGAAGCGGCGCGCTTTGCCCCTTATCTGCTTTATGCGCCGTAAATACGATCACTTCTGGTAGCTTCCCGGGCACACCTCGACTTCGGCTTTCCCGACCTCCCGGCAGCCGCCGCGGACCCAGGAGGGGCGTTGCACTCCACTCTGCCGGTACAGCAGGAGCATCCGGACCGACGCCCGCCGCCGGCCCCCGGAACGCGTCCGGCCGGGGGCTGCGGGCAGGGCGGCAGGCTGCCGGCGCTGGACGGGCTGCGGCTGTGCGCGGCGCTGATGGTCGTGACCTACCACTACGTCGCCTTCGACAGCGGCGCCTGGCCGCGGCCCGCACGGACGATCTTCCCCGTGGCACACCTGCCCGCCGCCTACGGCTGGCTCGGCGTCCAGCTGTTCTTTCTGATCAGCGGCTTCGTGATCTGCATGAGCTGCTGGGACAAGAGCGTCGGCGACTTCGCCGTCTCGCGCGTCACCCGGCTCTACCCCGCCTACTGGTTCGCCGTGCTGGCCGTCACGCTCGTGGTCTCCCTCTGGCGGTCGCCGGTGAACGCGGTGCCGTCCCTGCGGAACGTCGCCGTCAACCTGACGATGCTGCAGGACCCCCTGGGAGTGGAGCCGGTCGACGGGGTCTACTGGACCCTCTGGATCGAGCTGCGCTTCTACCTCCTGTTCGCGCTCGTCCTCCACAAGGGGCTGACGTACCGGCGGGCCGTGGGCTTCTGCGCGGTCTGGGCCTTCGCGGCGGTCGTCGCGAAGGCGTCCGGCGACCGCGCGCTCGCCCTGGTCCTGATGCCGCACGACTGCTGGTACTTCATCGCGGGCATCGCCTTCTACCTGATGTACCGCTTCCGGCCCGACCCGGTGCTCTGGCTGATCGTCGCCGGCTGTCTGCTCATCGCCCAGCACGACCTGCTGGGCGCCCACGCGCGGGCGGAGGGCTACATGGGCCACCACGTCCCGCGCTGGCCGACGACGCTGCTGCTCACCCTGTTCTTCCTGGCCCTCGCGGCGATCGCGCTGGGCTGGACGCACCGCGTGAGGGGGCGCTGGCTGTCCACGGCCGGGGTGCTGACCTATCCCCTCTATCTGATCCACGAGCGCATCGGCTGGGCCGTCATCCACCGGGCCGACGGCCATCTGCCGCGCTACGTCCTGCTGCCCGCCCTGGTGGCGGCCATGCTGCTGGTCGCCTGGCTGGTGCACCGGCACGTGGAGCGCCCGCTGGCCCGGCTGCTGTCGCGCGGCCTCCAACGGGCGACGGCACAGGCCCGGACGGCCGACAGGGAGGTACGGACCGGGTAGCGGGCAGGGAAGGGAAAACCCGGAGGAGACAACCGTCACGGCCCGCGCGAGCGCATTCTGTGTCAGCATGCCAGCGCGACGGCCCCGCATAGGATGAGCCGACAAGGCAACCGGAGAGGACGACATGCGTTTCGCCAGCCGAGGCCAACTCGATGGCGGCCGGACAGCCGTCCGACAGCAGCAGTCCACCCCCAGACCGAGGTTGTACGTCCTGGACGGGCTCCGCCTTCTGGCGGCCCTCATGGTCGTCGCCTTCCACTACACCGCCCTGCGCGGCGGCTGGGGCCGGCCCGCACACGAAGTCTTCCCCCACCTGGAGATCGTCACCCGCTACGGGTGGACGGGCGTGGAGGTCTTCTTCCTCATCAGTGGCTTCGTCATCTGCATGAGCACGTGGGGACGCTCGCTGGGCGACTTCGTGGTGTCGCGGGCCTGCCGGATCTACCCGGCGTACTGGGTCGCGGTCCTGCTGACCGCCGGTGTCGTCGCGCTGTGGCCACAGGTGCGCAGCGTGAAGAACTGGGACGTCGTCCTCACCAATCTCACGATGCTCCAACAGGGCATGGGCGTCTGGGACGTCGACGGCGTCTACTGGACGCTGTTCGCCGAGCTCAAGTTCTACGTGCTCTTCGCGATCGTCGTGGCCACCGGCGTGACCTACCGCAAGTGCGTGCTGTTCTGCGGCCTGTGGACGGTGGCGGCCGTCATCGCGCCCTCCGCCCACATCAAGTTGCTCGACATCTGGGCGATGCCGCTGTTCTCGCCGTACTTCGTCGCCGGCATCGCCTTCTTCCTGATGCACCGTTTCAAACCCACGGCGCTGCTGTGGGGCATCGTGGGCCTGTCCCTGCTGCTCGCCCTGCACGGGGTGCCGAAGCGGGTCGCGGACAACGCCGACGGGGTGGTCCCGACCTGGCCGGCCACGCTGATCATCGTGCTCGCCTTCGTGCTGATGGCCCTGATCGCGAACGGCGCCCTGGACCGGGTGCAGTGGCGCTGGCTGGCCACGGCGGGCGCGCTCACCTACCCGCTGTACCTGCTGCACCAGTACATCGGCATGACGATCATCTACGGGCTGCGCAGCCATGTGCCGGCCACGCTGCTCGTCGGCGCGCTGACGGCCGTGATGCTGGGGGCCGCCTATCTGATGCACCGCTGTGTCGAGCAGCCGCTCGGCAAGCGGCTGCGCACGGCGCTGCTCAAGGGCATGGAGGAGATGCGCCGCGAGTCCGTCGCGCCCGGTGCCGGCCGCGACCGGGGGCCCGCCGCGCTGCGCGACAGCCTGCCGCTGCTGAAGGAGCCCCGCCGGTACGACCAGCCCGAGCCGGACCGCGTCGGCGCCGCCAAGTCCTCCGACGGCGCCTGAGGCGGACCCCTACAGGGAGCCGACGACCTTGCGCGCCGTGATGCGGACGACGACGCGCTCGGCGTCCTGGGCCGCGGCGGGGTTGAAGTCGGCGTAGTCCTTGCCCGTGTACTTGCGTGCGAGCTCGTTGATGAGCGCGTCGCCGCCCTCGAAGGTGATGTCGGCGGTGCCGCGCACCTCGGCGTAGGTGTAGGGCGCGTTCGGCGGGTTGATCAGGACCGTCACGCGCGGGTCGTGGCGGAGGTTCTTCTCCTTGCGCCGCCCCAGCGTCGTGGAGACGAGCAGGTCGTCGCCGTCGCGCTTGATCCATGTGACGGACAGCTGGGGGCTGCCGTCGGGCTGGATGGTCGCCACGGTGGCGAAGACGGGGTTGTCGTCGATGTACTTCTTCAGATCCTCGGAGAGCTCGGCTGGCACGGTCGGGTCCTTCCGTCGCTGACATCGCGTCCAAGCGCACCGTATTCCCGGCGGCGGGGATACGGTGCGCGGACGCGCGGTGCCTTAAGCGGCGGAGGGGTAGACCAGGGCGGTGGCGATGGCCGCGAGGCCCTCCGCGCGGCCCGTGAGGCCCAGTCCGTCGGTCGTGGTGCCCGAGACGGAGACCGGGGCGCCGACGGCCGCGGAGAGGGCCTTCTGGGCCTCCTCGCGACGCTTGCCGATCTTGGGCCGGACGCCGATCACCTGAATGGCGACGTTGCCGATCTCGAAGCCGGCGGCGCGCACGATGCGGGCGGCCTCCGCCAGAAGGGTGACGCCGGCCGCGCCCGACCACTCGGGCCGGTCCGTGCCGAAGTGGGCGCCGAGGTCGCCGACGCCGGCCGCCGAGAACAGCGCGTCACAGGCGGCGTGCGCGGCGACGTCGCCGTCGGAGTGCCCGGCGAGGCCGTGGCTCGCGCCCTCCCAGAGCAGGCCCGCGCACCACAGCTCGCGGCCCTCCTCGAAGGCGTGGACGTCCGTGCCGACGCCCACCAGGGGCAGCACCGGGCGGTTGGTCTCAGAAGCCATCGTTGGCCCTCCTGCGGGCGAGTACGGCCTCGGCCAGCACCAGGTCCAGCGGCCGGGTGACCTTGAAGGCCTCTTCGTGGCCGGGGACGACCACGACCTGGACGCCGAGGCGCTCGACCATGCCGGCGTCGTCCGTGGCGCCCTCGCCCTCCAGGGCGACCTTCTCGTGCGCCTCGGCGAGCGTGGCGCGGTCGAAGCCCTGCGGGGTCTGGACGGCGCGCAGCAGCGAGCGCTCCGGCGTGCCCACCACGGGCTCCGGCTCACCGGCGCGCTCGCCGGTGCGGGGCTCGACCTGCTTGACGGTGTCCGCGAGCGGCAGCGCCGGTACGACCGCGGGCGCGCCGGCCCGTACGGCCGCGGCGACGGCGTCGACCGTGTCGACGGGCACCAGCGGGCGTGCGGCGTCGTGGACGAGGACGGCGGTGATGTCGTCGGGGAGGGCCGCGAGGCCCAGCCGGACGGACTCCTGACGGGTCTGCCCGCCGGGGACGACGACGACCTCGGTGCGGGTGCTGTCGCGGTCGGCGAGCGGGTACTCGTCGAGGAGGTTGCGGACCTCGGCGGCGCCGTCGGACGGGGCCACCACGACCACGAGCGAGACGGCGCGGGAGGCCGTCATGGCCCGGACCGCGTGGACGAGCATGGGGGTGCCGCTGAGGGCACGCAGCGCCTTGGGGGCGCCCGGCCCGAGCCGTACGCCCCGGCCGGCGGCCGGAATGACGGCGGCGGTGCGCGCAGGGGGCCCCGACGTGACGTGGGTGACCGGTGCGGCGGCTCGATCAGACATTGCGTTCGCGTTCAGGTTTGCTTCCTCGGCCGAATTGGGTATGGCCTCAGCGTGCCGGGCACGATGCCCCGACCAGCCCCTTCCGTGACGACTGGCCGGGACGGCTGCCCGGGCCCGGCACGCCAAGTACGGCGATACGGACGACAGGTTCGCACAGAGCAGAGATGCCCGGAGCAGAGATGCCGCAGCGCCCGGCGGATGACTGACGTCATCGCGCGGGCACCGCGGCACTTCTATACGTCCGGTCTATACGTCCGGTTGTGTCCGGCCTCCGGCGGCCGAAGACGTCCCCGTCCCGGCCGGACAACCGACACCTGGGTGCGTCAGGACGCGAGAACCTCGTCGAGCAGGGCCTCGGCCTTGTCCTCGTTGGTGTTCTCCGCGAGGGCCAGCTCGCTCACCAGGATCTGCCGCGCCTTGGCGAGCATGCGCTTCTCACCTGCGGAAAGACCGCGCTCACGCTCGCGGCGCCACAGGTCGCGGACGACCTCGGCGACCTTGATCACGTCGCCCGACGCGAGCTTCTCGAGATTTGCCTTGTAGCGACGGGACCAGTTCGTCGGCTCTTCCGCATACGGTGCGCGCAGCACCTCGAAGACCCGGTCAAGCCCGTCCTGGCCGACCACATCGCGAACACCGACGAACTCTGCATTGTCCGCCGGCACCCGAACCGTCAGGTCACCCTGGGCGACCTTCAGCACCAAGTAGGTCTTGTCCACGCCTTTGATCTGGCGAGTTTCGATGGCCTCGATCAGCGCGGCCCCGTGATGGGGATAGACCACGGTGTCGCCAACCTTGAACGTCATGTGACAGGTACCCCTTCCGTGGCTATCCAGTCTAACACGGGCAGAGCATGTTCTGAATGGCGTTTCCGCAGGTCAGGGCATATCTCGGGGCTTGACAACAGCAACCGGAACGTGCTGCGGGAGCCTTCCGGAAGCGGGTATTCGCAGGTCGGAGCGGTTGTCCGGGCAAGGCGAAAGCCACACGTTACACGTGTCGGACAGGCCCCGCGAGCGGCTGAACGTCCCGTTTTGCCGGGGTCCGGTCGGCGGACTTCCGGTACTCCGTTCGGGGCCCGCCCGTCTTCCCCATGGGTAATCCCGAATTGATCAAGCCCGACTTGATCAATTCCGGAACTCCTTCCCCGCCCCTTCCCTTCCTCTTCCGGTCCCGTTCCTCATCCGTCTCCGCATTCCGTGCCGATAATCCGACGCGGCGGCTTCCGGGGCCTTCCCCGGGGAGCGTGATCGACCGGTGGTTCATATTCGGCCGCGCCGCCGCCGGAGGAGCGAGTTGACCATGGGGGCGGGTCGGGTGCGGCGGCCGCACGACGGCTCGGTAACCTAAGCCCGCTGACACAGACCCTTATCTCGTGCGTACCTCGTACTCGTACTTCGTCAAGGAGATGCCGCCGCCGTGAGCAGCAGCCTTCGACGCGGCGCTCTCGCCGCTTCCGCCCTCGTGCTCTCGATCGCCTCGCTCACCGCCTGCGCGGCGGGCAACAGCGCGCAGACGCTGGAGGTCAAGCCGGACAACGCCGCCACCTCGGTCGGCGACGTGAAGCTCCAGAACATCAACGTGATCACCCAGCCGAAGCAGGACGCCACCGGTCCCGCGGTGATCACCGGCCAGATCTTCAACAACGGCCGCAAGGACCAGACGCTCCGCTCGATCAAGCTGCCCGGCAAGAACGTGGACGTGAAGCTCACGGCCGCCAAGGGCAAGTCCGGCGAGATCGTGGTGCCGGCGGGCGGCTCGGTGCTGCTGGGCGGCAAGGACAACGCGTCCGCCGTGCTGCCCAAGGGCCGTGAGGGGCTCAAGGACGGCGAGTCGCAGCCGCTGGTCTTCAACCTCAGCTCCACGGGCGACGTGAAGATCTCCGCGTTCGTCGTGCCCGCGACGAGCTACTTCAAGGAGTGGGGCCCGGAGGAGATGCCGGCCCAGAGCAAGCCGGGCGGCAAGCCCGCCAAGCCCGGCAACGGCACCGCCACGAGCCCGTCCGGCGTGGACGGGGGCCAGCAGAGCGGCCAGACCGGCCAGCCGGCCCCGAACGGCCAGCAGAACGGCCAGAACGGCGCCGCCAACCCGGCCACGCCCGCCGCGGGCCAGCCGTCGACGCAGCCGGCCGGCGGCCAGCACACCGCCGGTCACTGAGAACGGGCGAGGGGCCCGGAAGCTTCGGCTTCCGGGCCCCTCCGCGTACGTGCCGCGGTCTACGGCTCGAACTTGTACCCGAGGCCGCGGACCGTGACCAGGTAGCGCGGCGCGCCCGGGTCCGGCTCGATCTTGGCGCGCAGGCGCTTGACGTGGACGTCCAGCGTCTTGGTGTCGCCCACGTAGTCGGCGCCCCAGACGCGGTCGATCAGCTGCATGCGGGTCAGCACGCGCCCGGCGTTGCGCAGCAGCATCTCCAGGAGGTCGAACTCCTTCAGGGGCAGGTCGACCTTGCCGCCGGAGACGGTGACGACGTGCCGGTCGACGTCCATGCGGACGGGGCCGGCCTCCAGCGCGGCCGGGGTGACCTCCTCCGGCTCGCCGCGGCGGCGCAGGACGGCGCGGATGCGGGCCACCAGCTCCCGGGACGAGAAGGGCTTGGTGACGTAGTCGTCGGCTCCTATTTCGAGCCCGACGACCTTGTCGATCTCGCTGTCCTTGGCCGTCACCATGATCACGGGCACGTTGGAGCGGCCGCGCAGCTGCCGGCAGACCTCGGTGCCGGGCAGGCCCGGCAGCATGAGGTCGAGCAGGACCAGGTCGGCGCCGTTGCGTTCGAACTCGTCCAGCCCGTCGGGCCCGGTGGTCGCGATGGCGACCTCGAAGCCTTCCTTGCGGAGCATGTAGGACAACGCGTCGCTGAAGGATTCTTCGTCCTCGACGACGAGCACTCGGGTCACGGGATGACCTCCGGTCGGGTCTTTGGGGTACACAGCGCGGTGGGGATACGGGCGGCGGTCTCGTCCACGGCGACGAGGGTCACGGGAGGGCCCGCCGGGAGGGCCCGGCGGGAGCGGGGTTGTCGGGGAGTGCGGGGGCGGCGTACACCTCGTCGTCGAGTTCGCCCTCGCCCTCGTCGGCCCCGGGGTCGCCGGGTCCGAGCAGCGGGCGGTTGCGTTCGCGAAGGTCGCGCTCGCGGTCGCGGACGGCACCGGCCTCCGGCAGCCGCAGGGTGAAGGTGGAGCCCTGGCCTTCGGCGCTCCAGACGCTGACCTCGCCGCCGTGCGAGGCGACCACGTGTTTGACGATGGACAGGCCCAGGCCCGTACCGCCGGTGGCGCGGGAGCGCGCGGGGTCGACGCGGTAGAAGCGCTCGAAGACGCGCTCGCGGTCCTTCTCGGAGATGCCGATGCCCTGGTCGGTGACGGCCAGCTCGATGAGGTCGCCGCCGGGTGCGGAGACGCGGCGGGCCGCGATGCCGACGCGCGTACGGGCGGGGCTGTAGTTGACGGCGTTCTCGACGAGGTTGCCGAGGGCGGCCGCGAGCTGGCCGCGGTTGCCCCAGACGTGCAGGTCGGCGGTGCCGCCGGCGGCCATGGTGATCTGTTTGGTGCCGGCCTGATGGCGGCAGCGGTCGATGGCCTCGGCGACGAGCTCGCCGACGGGCACCGGCTCTGCGTCCTCCAGCGGGTCGTCGTTCTGCACCCGGGACAGGTCGATGAGCTCCTGCACCAGATTGGTCAGCCGGGTCGCCTCGATCTGCATCCGGCCCGCGAAGCGGGTGACCGCCTCGGGGTCCTGGGAGGCGTCCATGACGGCCTCGGAGAGCAGGGACAGGGCGCCGACCGGCGTCTTGAGCTCATGGCTGACGTTGGCGACGAAGTCACGGCGGACGGCCTCGATGCGGCGGGCCTCGGTGAGGTCCTCCACCAGCAGCAGCACGAGCCGGGAGCCGAGCGGGGCGACCCGGGCCGAGACCGCGAGCGCGTCGCCGCGGCCGGTGCCGCGCCGGGGCAGGTCGAGCTCGACCTGGCGTATCTCGCCGTCGCGGCGGGTGTCGCGGGCCATCTGCAGCATGGGCTCGACGGCGAGCTTGCCGCCGCGCACGAGCCCGAGGGCGTACGCGGCCGAGCTGGCCTTGACGACGGCGTCGGCCTCGTCGAGGACGACGGCGGAGGAGCGCAGCACCGACAGGACGGTGTCCACGCCGGGCGGCAGCACGGCGTCGGTGTGCAGGGAGCTGCGGGTGGGCCGGGCCTGGTCGCGCTCGCTCCAGCGGAACGCCAGCATGGCGATCACGCCGGTGCACACTCCGGCGATCGCTGCCGCTGCGGCGACGGCCGCGTCCACGTTCATGAGTCCAGGTTATGCGGGGGCGCCGACACGGCCACAGCCAAATGGGGGCCGTCTCGAACATACGTTGCCGAGAGTTCACCTTGACGTCGGTGGTGGTTCACTCCGGCGGTCGGCGGCCGTCGCGTTCCGGCCGGAACGTGGCAGTGTGAACGGGCGGAGACCCCCCGGCCACCGGTAGTACTCAAGGCGAGAGAAGGTCAGGCAATGCGGGACGCGTACCACGAGGAGCTGGATTCGATCGGCGAGGGCCTCGTCGAGATGGCCCGGCTCGTGGGCTCCGCGATCGGGCGCGCCACCACGGCGATCCTGGACGCGGACCTCAAGCTGGCGGAGTCCGTGATCGCGGCGGACACCAAGGTCGACGATCTGCAGCGGGACCTGGAGGCGCGGGCGATCGCCCTGCTGGCCCGGCAGCAGCCGGTGGCCACCGACCTGCGGATCGTCGTCACGTCGCTGCGCATGAGCGCCGACCTGGAGCGCTCCGGCGACCTCGCCCAGCACGTGGCCAAGCTGGCCCGGCTGCGCTACCCGGAGACGGCGGTGCCGGGCGACCTGCACGCCACGATCCTGGAGATGGGCCAGCTGGCGCAGCGGCTGATGGCGAAGGCCGCCGAGGTGATCATCACCAAGGACGTGGACCTCGCGCTGCAGCTGGAGCAGGACGACGACGCGATGGACCTGCTGCACCGGGCGCTGTTCCAGCACCTGATGGACGACCGCTGGCAGCACGGCATCGAGACGGCCGTCGACGTGACGCTGCTGGGCCGCTACTACGAGCGCTTCGCCGACCACGCGGTCTCGGTGGCCAAGCGCGTGGTCTATCTGGTGACGGGCGAGCACGCGGACGAGCTGACCCAGTCGGAGGGGCGGCAGGGCACGCCGGAGGCTCCGTAGCGCCGGCGCCCCCAGCGAACCCGCGTCCCGAGTGCTTCCGTGCGCCTCCGTGCGCCCGTACATACGTACGCGAGGGGCATTGACGGTCGGCCCGGGCGGTCCTTGACTGGGTGGGAAGGCAGACACCCCTCTAGGAGGAAACCGAATGAGCGGCTGTCAGTGTGGTCCCGGGTGCTCGTGCGGCTGCCAGAGCGGCGGCTCCTGCCAATGCGGCGGCAGTTGCAGCTGACACGTCCCGCATGTCACTCACACGCAGAAAGTCGGCCCCCGTCCGGTAGTTACCGGACGGGGGCCGACTTTCTGCGCACGTGAGGGGGGCTACTTCTTCTTGCCCTGGTTCTTCACGGCCTCGATGGCGGCCTTCGCGGCCTCCGGGTCGAGGTAGGTGCCACCCGGCTTGACCGGGCGGAAGTCGGCGTCGAGCTCGTAGGCGAGCGGGATGCCGGTGGGGATGTTCAGGCCCGCGATGTCGGCGTCGGAGATGCCGTCGAGGTGCTTGACCAGGGCGCGCAGGGAGTTGCCGTGCGCGGCGACCAGGACCGTGCGGCCGGCCAGCAGGTCAGGGACGATGCCGTCGTACCAGTACGGCAGCATGCGGACGACGACGTCCTTGAGGCACTCGGTGCGCGGGCGCAGCTCGCTCGGGATCGAGGCGTAGCGCGGGTCGTCGCTCTGCGAGAACTCGGTGCCGTCCTCGAGCGCCGGCGGCGGGGTGTCGTACGAGCGGCGCCAGAGCATGAACTGCTCCTCGCCGAACTCGGCCAGGGTCTGGGCCTTGTCCTTGCCCTGGAGGGCGCCGTAGTGGCGCTCGTTCAGCCGCCAGGAGCGGTGGACCGGGATCCAGTGGCGGTCGGCGGCCTCCAGTGCGAGCTGCGCGGTGCGGATCGCGCGCTTCTGCAGGGAGGTGTGGACCACGTCGGGGAGCAGGCCGGCGTCCTTGAGCAGCTCACCGCCGCGGACTGCCTCCTTCTCGCCCTTCTCGTTGAGGTTGACGTCCACCCAGCCGGTGAACAGGTTCTTCGCGTTCCATTCGCTCTCGCCGTGGCGGAGGAGGATCAGCTTGTACGGTGCGTCGGCCATGCCCATGAGCGTAATCGACCGCCCGAGCGGCTCGCGCCCGGGACGTTTGACGGCGACCGTCAATTGATTGGCATGCACAAGATCAGCCAAGTAAGTTGCGCATCACGGATTGGGTACTTACACACGGGGGACACAGCATGTCGATCGCCAGCATCCGCACAGCCGCGAGGCAGAGCGTCTCGGGGCTGCCACGGGAGTTCTGGTGGCTGTGGACCTCGACGCTGATCAACCGGCTGGGTTCCTTCGTCGCCACGTTCCTGGCCCTCTACCTCACCCTCGACCGCGGCTACTCGGCCTCCTACGCGGGTCTGGTCGCGGCCCTGCACGGGCTCGGCGGAGTGATCTCCTCCCTCGGTGCCGGCGTCATGGCCGACCGGCTCGGGCGGCGGCCCACGCTGCTGATCGCCCAGGTCTCGACCGCCCTCTCGGTGGCGCTCCTGGGCTTCATGCAGCAGCCCGCGACCATCGCCGCCGTCGCGTTCGTCGCGGGCATGGCCGCCAACGCCTCGCGGCCGGCCGTGCAGGCGATGATGGCCGACATCGTGCCCGCCGAGGACCGCGTCCGCGCCTTCGCCCTCAACTACTGGGCGATCAACGTCGGCTTCGCCTTCTCCTCGCTCGCGGCCGGCCTGATCGCCGAGCACAGCTACCTGATCGGCTTCCTCGGCGAGGGCGTACTGACCCTCGTCTGCGCCCTGCTGGTCTTCTGGAAGCTGCCCGAGTCCCGGCCGGAGCCGACGGACGCGGCGGGTGCCGGGGCCGGGGGCGAGCCCGCCGTCAGCCTGTGGACCGTGCTGCACGACCGGCGCTTCATGGCCGTCGTCGGACTGTCGTTCCTGATGGCCTTCATCTTCATGCAGCACTCGGTGGCCCTGCCGGTGGCCATGGGAGCCGACGGCTTCTCGCCGGGCGACTACGGCACCGTCATCGCGGTCAACGGCGTGCTGATCGTGGCCGTGCAGATCCCCGTCACCCGTCTCCTCGAGCGCCGCGACCCGCGGGCGCTGCTGACGATCTCCGCGCTGCTCGCGGGCTACGGCTTCGGGCTCACCGCGTTCGCCGGGTCGATCGGCGTCTACATGCTGACCGTCGTCGTCTGGACCCTGGCCGAGGTCGTCAACTCCCCCACCCAGATGGGACTCGTGGTGCGCCTGTCGCCGTCGCACGGCCGTGGCCGGTACCAGGGGATGTACACCATGTCGTGGTCCGTGGCCGCGCTGGTGGCCCCGCTGGTGGGCGGAGCGGTGATCGACCGCTTCGGGGCGGACGTGCTGTGGGGGATCTGCGCGGTGGTGGGGACCGTGGCGGCGGCGGGGTACTGGCTGCTGATGCGGGGGCTTCCGACGGAGGCCGCCGAGGGGGCGGTGGCCCCGGGGCCGGCCCCCAAGGAGACGGAGCCGGCGGCGGCGTGAGGGGCCGGGCCCTGGTCACTCCTCGCGCGTCAGACGCGTGAACGCGTCGAGGTTGCGCGTCGATTCGCCGCGCGAGGTGCGCCACGCGTACTCCTTGCGGATGGCGCTCGCGAAGCCCATCTCCAGCAGCGTGTTGAAGCTGCCGTCCGCGTGCTCCAGCACCGTGCCGAGGATCCGGTCCACCTCCTGCGGCGTCACGGCGGCCAGCGGCAGCCGGCCCACGAGGTAGACGTCACCGAGCCGGTCGACGGCGTAGGCCAGGCCGTAGAGCTTGGTGTTGCGCTCCAGCAGCCAGCGGTGCACCGCCTCGTGGTTCTCGTCGGGGCACCGTACGACGAAGGCGTTGACCGACAGGGAGTGGTTGCCGACGACCAGGGAGACGGTGGTCGACAGCTTGCGCGTGCCGGGGAGCTTCACGACGTACGTGCCGTCGGACGGGCTCTCCCATTCGAGGCCCGCCTCGTCGAGCGTCCGCTCGACGGTGGTCTTCGCGTCAGACATGTGCCGAGCGTAGGCGACGACGGCGCTCGCCGATCGCCGCGGTGTACACCTCGGCGGTCGCGGCGGCGGCCGCGCCCCAGCCGAAGGACTGGGCGTGCCGGGCGGCGGCCGCGCCCATGCGGTCCGCGAGCTGCGGCTCCTGCGCGAAGCGGCGCAGCGCCGCGGCGTAGCCGGCCGGGTCGTGACCGTCTATCAGGAAGCCGCTGACCTCGTCGCGCACGGCCACGGGCAGGCCGCCGACGGACGCCGCGACGACGGGCGTGCCGCAGGCCTGCGCCTCGATGGCCACCAGGCCGAAGGACTCGCTGTAGGACGGCATGACCAGCACCGACGCGGCCCGGTACCAGTCGGCGAGCTGGTCCTGGCCGACCGGCGGGCGGAAGCGGACGACGTCGGCGATGCCCAGGCGGGCGGCCAGCTTCTGCAAGCCCTCGGGCTTGGCCATGCCGCTGCCGCTGGGGCCGCCGACGACGGGCACCACGATGCGCGAGCGCAGGGCGGGCTGCTGGTCCAGGAGCTCGGCGACGGCGCGCAGGAGGATGTCGGGGGCCTTGAGGGGCTGGATGCGGCCGGCGAACAGCGGGACCAGGGCGTCGGCCGGCAGGCCCAGGCGTTCGCGGGCCGCGGCCCGGCCGTCGGCGGGCCGGAAGCGGTCGAGGTTGACGCCCGGGTGGACGACGGCGACCTTGGCGGGGTCGGCCTCGTAGTGGTGGACCAGTTCCTGTGCCTCGCCGTCGGTGTTGGCGATGAGCCGGTCGGCGGCCCGGACGATCTGCGTCTCGCCGATCACGCGGGCGGCGGGCTCGGGCGTGTCGCCCGCGGCGAGGGCGGCGTTCTTGACCTTGGCCATGGTGTGCATGGCGTGGACCAGCGGCACCCCCCAGCGTTCGGCGGCGAGCCAGCCGACGTGGCCGGAGAGCCAGTAGTGGGAGTGGACGAGGTCGTAGTGGCCGGGCCGGTGGCCGGCCCACGCCTGCATCACGCCGTGCGTGAAGGCGCACAGCTGCGCGGGCAGCTCCTCCTTGGCCAGGCCCTCGTAGGGGCCGGCGTCGATGTGCCGGACGAGCACGCCGGGGGCCAGCTCGACGGTGGGCGGGAGGGCGCCGGTGGTGGCGCGGGTGAAGATCTCGACCTCGATGTTGATGTCGGCCAGTCGCTTGGCGAGCTCGACGATGTAGACGTTCATGCCGCCCGCGTCGCCCGTGCCGGGCTGGTGCAGGGGGGAGGTGTGCACGCTCAGCATCGCCACCCGGCGGGGGCGGCGGGCGGTGCCGAGGCGGCGCAGCTGGGGCTTGGGGAACGTGCCGAGCGTCCGGCCGCGGCGGGCGCCGAGCCTGGATGCGTACTGGCTCACCGTATGTCCTCCGTCTGCCGAGGGTCCGTCCCTGGGGGCGCTCACCACCTGTCAACCAGTGTGAACAACGCGGAGGCGGGCTCCCCTTCCCACTTTGCCAAACAGTGACCCAGCCCTCTTCTCCGGCCTTACCGCCTGGTCAGCGCGGCTCCGACGGCGAGCTGCGCGCCGGCCGTGACCAGGAGCGCGGTCATGGGGGCGGCCCAACCGCCGGTGGCGCCGTGCAGGAGCCCGACGGCCAGGGGGCCGAGCGCGGCCAGGAGGTAGCCGGCCGACTGCGCCAGCGTGGACAGGGCGGTGGTCTCCGCCGGACTGCCGCCGCTCTGCGCGATCACGGCGAGCACCAGGGGGAACGAGCACAGCCCCAGCCCCACCAGCACCGCCCACACCCAGGCCAGCGCCACGGGTGCCACCAGCAGTCCGCCGAACCCCGCGAGCATCGCCAGCGACACGGCGACGAACGCGCCGCGCAACCGGTCCGGGCTCCCCGCCCCCTTGGTCGAGGCCAGCATGACGAACGACATGGGGATGCCCACGGCCTGGGTGAGCGCCAGCACGGCGCCCGCGCCGGACTCCGACATGCCCTGGCCGGACAGGAGCGAGGGCAGCCAGCCGACGACGGCGTAGGCGTTGAGGGCCTGGAGCCCGAAGTAGGCGGTGACCAGGACGCCCGTCCGGGTGCGGGCCACGGACCGCAGCGGGATCCGCTCGGCGGGCCCGGGGGCGCCGGGGCGCGAGGGGGCGCGTACGCCCGCCCACACCGCCGTCGCCACGAGCGCGGGCAGGGCCCAGACGGCGAGCCCGAGCGAGGGCGAGCCCACCGCGTCGGCCACCGGAACGGCCACGGCGGAGGTCAGGGCCGCCCCCAGGGCCAGGGCGGTGGTGTAGAGGCCGGTGAGCAGGCCGGTGCGGTGGGGGAAGTGGGTCCGTACGAGCGTGGGCAGCAGGACGTTGCACAGGGCGAGCCCGGACATGCCGAGCACCGTGCCGGCGAGCAGCGCCCCCGTGTGCGGCACGGCCCGCACGGCGAGCCCGGCGGTCAGCGCGAGGAGCGCCAGCAGGACGGTCCGTTCGGCGCCGAACCGCCGCGCGAGGGCTCCCGTGCCGGCGCCGGCGGCGGCGAAGCAGAGGGTGGGCAGGGCGGTCAGCAGCGCGGCGCCGGTGGCCGGGAGGCCGGGCGAGAGGCGCAGGGCGTCGAGCAGGGCCGAGGCGCTGCTGATGCCCAGGCGCAGGTTGAGGGCGACGAGGACTACGGCGAACACGGTGAGCAGGCCCGCCCGGGTGCGGGCGGGCCTGCTCACCGCGGCGGTCGCGTGCGTCGTCGTGGCAGTGTCGGCGGTCATGACATCAAACGTAAGACGTCTGACGTTTGATGTCCATGCCGGCCGGGCGGGTACGGTGTCGGCATGACTCTGGAACCGGTGCGCCGTCCCGCGCTGTCCGACGAGGTCATCGACCGGATCCGGGCCCGTATCGCCTCCGGCGAGTGGCCCGTGGGCACCCGCATCCCGCCCGAGCCGGAGCTGATGCGCCAGCTGGGCGTGGCGCGCGGCACGCTGCGCGAGGCGGTGCGCGCGCTCGCCCACACCGGCCTCCTGGAGGTGCGGCGCGGCGACGGCACCTACGTCCACGCGACCAGCGAGCTGTCCGGCGCGGTGAGCCGCCTCTACGGCGGCAGCGGCCTCGGCCAGCTGCTCGAGGTGCGCGAGGCGCTGGACGCGCAGGCCGCGCGCCTGGCCGCGGTGCGGGCCGACGACGCGGCGCTCGACGCGCTCGCGGCGTGCCTGGAGCGGCGGGCGGCGGCCTGGCGGGCGGGGGACTTCGAGGCGTGGGTCGCCGCCGACTGGGACTTCCACGCCGGCGTCGCCGACGCCTCCGGCAACCCCCTGCTGGCCGAGCTCTACCGCGACCTCGCCGGCCCCCTGCGCTCGGCCATGGCCGACACCTGGTCGACGCCCGGCTTCCAGGGCGCGGACCCGGTGGGCCACGAGACGCTGCTGGCCGCCCTGCGCGAGCGCGACCCGGCGGAGGCCGGCCGGCAGGCGGGGGCCAACGTCGCCGACACGCGGGAGTGGGACGCCCGCGGGCGGGCTTAGGCTCTATGCCCATGGCCGCCCGTACCACCCCGCCCCACCGCCCGATCGGTTCGGCGACGCGCGGCACCACCAACCCGAACCGGTTGCGCCGCATGGACCGCTGGATCGCCGCCGCCCACGCGGGCGCCCTGCGGCGCAGCGCGGACCCGGTCGCCGTGGACCTCGGCTACGGCGCGGCGCCGTGGACGGCCGTCGAGCTGCTGGAGCGGCTGCGGACGGTACGGGCCGACGCGCAGGTCGTGGGCATCGAGATCGACCCGGCACGGGTCGCGGCGGCCCGGCCGTACGAACGCCAGGGCCTGTCCTTCGCGCACGGCGGCTTCGAGGTGCCGCTGCCGGGGGGCCGCCGCCCGCTGCTGATCCGGGCCGCGAACGTCCTGCGGCAGTACGACGAGGGCCAGGTCGAGGAGGTCTGGGACCGGCTGTGCGGCCGGCTCGCCCCGGACGGGCTGCTCGTCGAGGGCACGTGCGACGAGATCGGCCGCCGCCACGTCTGGGTCGCGCTCGGCCCGGAGGGGCCGCGCACGATCACGTTCGCGGCCCGGCTGGGCTCGCTGGGCACGCCGTCCGACCTCGCCGAGCGCCTTCCGAAGGCGCTCATCCACCGGAACGTGCCGGGGGAGCCTGTGCACGCGTTCCTGCGGGACTTCGACCGGGCGTGGGCGGCGTTCGCGCCCTACGGTGCGCTCAGTGCGCGGCAGCGGTGGATCCGGACGGCGGCTTCGCTGTCTGAGGCCTGGCCCGTGACGGACGGGCCGCGCCGCTGGCGGCAGGGCGAACTGACGCTCCGCTGGGACGCACTGGCCCCGACCGGCTAAGCCCACGGGGCTCCGCCCCGGACCCCGGTCCTCAATCTCCCCCAGCTACCGCTGGGAGGTGCCCCCAGACGGGCTGAAATTCAGCCCGTCCGGCGATTGAGGACAAGAAACGGTGAAAGGGCGGGTAGGGGAAAGATCCGCCTCAGCCCAGCGCCGCCACAAACGCGTCCACCAGCGGCCGGTCCCGGTCATGCGTGAGCCACACCCGCGCCTCCGCAGGCGGCAGCCACAGGAGCCGGTCCACCTCGCGGCTGGGCTCGAAGGAGCCCCCGAGCGCCTCCGCCGCCCAGTAGTGGACCTCCTTGGGGCGCCCCTCCACCACATAGCGCGCGGTCGGCAGCGCCTCGCCCAGCTCGCAGCGCATGCCCGTCTCCTCCAGCACCTCGCGCACCGCCCCCGCCCTCGGGCTCTCGCCGCGCTTGAGCTTGCCCTTCGGCAGCGACCAGTCGTCGTATTTCGGTCGGTGGACGAGCGCTATCTCGACCCGCCCGCACCTGCGCCACAGCACGCACCCCGCCGCCAGCACGGTCCCCGTCCCGGCGCCGTTCACGGCGTCGCCACCGTCAGCCGCTGCCAGATCCGCCCGAAGGCGTAGCGCGCCGCCTCCACCTCGTGCCGCTGGTCGGCGTGCAGCACCCCGAGCGCGTAGGCCGTGGCCGGGGCGATGCGGGGCGTACGGGCGGCGGCAGCGGCGGCGGCCGCCGCCTCGGCGGCCTCGCGGTGCCGGTCCAGGGCCTGGCCCGCGCCCAGCAGCCGCACCGACAGCGAGGGCTCCACCTCGTCCTGGTGCTGCTCGTCGAGCACCTCCTGCGCGTACCGCCGCAGCCGCACCAGCCGGCGCACGTGGTGCCAGGGCGCGTCCTGCCGCCCCTCCGCGGGCGGGGCGTCGGCGGCCGGCGTCGCGGCGAGGCCGCAGGCCAGCGCCTCGGCGTTGTACGGCAGCCCCGCCACCGCCAGCGGCAGGGCGTCCACCGCGTCCATCAGCCGCCGGTGCGTCTGCTCCGCCAGGCAGGGCAGCGCCTCCCGGGCCGGCAGGTCGTGCGCGGCGGGGTCCAGCGGCACCTCGGAGGCCAGCACGGCGACCGCGTCCGCCACCGCGTGGAAGCGCGAGGTGCCCAGGGCCTGCAGCGCCGCCGAGTGCGCGCGGGTACGGGCCAGGGTCAGCTGCCGGTCCAGCAGCGCACCGGCCCGCGCCGCACCGACCGTCAGCCCTCCCCCGGCGGCCGCACCCGGCACACCCCCCGTGACGTCCACGCCGTCCGCCCCCGACAGCCGGTGCAGCGCCCCCCGCAACCGCGCCAGGCGGGCGGCGTACGCATACTCGCGCCCCAGCACATCGGTCAGCCACACCAGTTCGCCGCGCAACGGATCCGTCCACGCGACATCCGTCAGCGGCCGGTACACGTGCAGCGCCCCGGCGATCCGGCGCGCCGAGCGCCGCAGCAGCCGGACCGCCTCGCCCGCGTCCTCGGCGTCGGAGCCGCTCTCCGCGTGCAGCCGCAGGCTCCGCAGGAACTCCGTGGCATGGGCCTGCAGATAGCCGGCGAGGACGTTCGCCGCCGTCATGGCGCCGCCCTCCGGGGCGTGCGGGCCCGCCACCGCGGGCGCCCCGGACCGTTTCGTCGTCATCGTTTCCTGCCCCCCGGGCGCGGTGACCGTAACCGGAGGGTCATGGGGTCGCTGAGCCACGCCGGCGCCTCCGGGCGTCTATGAGCATCTCCTGCACGTTCCGCAGCGGCTGCCCCTCGGCGTCCGTGGCCTGCCGCGTCCAATTGCCGTCCGGGCCGAGGTGCCAGGACGCGGTGCGGTCGGACACCCCGAGCTCCAGCAGCCTGCTGAGCGAGGCCCGGTGCCCGGGATCGGTGACGCGCACCAGCGCCTCTATGCGCCGGTCGAGGTTGCGGTGCATCATGTCGGCGCTGCCGAGCCACACTTCGGGCTCGCCGCCGTTGCCGAACGCGAAGACCCGCGAGTGCTCCAGGAACCGCCCGAGGACGCTGCGCACGCGGATGTTCTCCGACAGGCCCACCACGCCGGGGCGCAGCGCACAGATGCCGCGCACCCATATGTCCACCGGCACCCCGGCCTGCGCCGCGCGGTACAGGGCGTCGATGACGGCCTCGTCGACCATCGAGTTGACCTTGATGCGGATGGAGGCGGGACGGCCCGCCCGGTGGTGCGCGGCCTCCTTGGCGATGCGCGAGATCAGCCCGTCGCGCAGCGATCTGGGGGCGACCAGCAGCCGCCGGTAGCTCTCGCGCCGCGAGTAGCCGGAGAGCCGGTTGAACAGGTCGGAGAGGTCGGCGCCCACCTGCGGGTCGGCGGTCAGCAGCCCGAAGTCCTCGTACAGGCGCGCCGTCTTGGGGTGGTAGTTGCCGGTGCCCACGTGCGCGTAGCGGCGCAGCGTCTCGCCCTCCTGCCGCACCACCAGCGACAGCTTGCAGTGCGTCTTGAGGCCCACCAGCCCGTAGACGACGTGGCAGCCGGCCTCCTCGAGCTTGCGGGCCCACTTGATGTTGGCCTGTTCGTCGAAGCGCGCCTTGATCTCGACGAGGACGAGCACCTGCTTGCCGGACTCGGCCGCGTCGATGAGCGCGTCCACGATCGGGGAGTCGCCGGAGGTGCGGTACAGCGTCTGTTTGATCGCCAGGACGTCCGGGTCGGCGGCGGCCTGCTCCAGGAAGGCCTGCACGGAGGTGGAGAACGAGTCGTACGGGTGGTGCAGCAGGACGTCCCGCTCCCGCAGCGCCGCGAAGACGTCGGGGGCGGAGGCCGACTCGACCTCGGCGAGATCACGATGGGTCCCCGCCACGAATTTTGGGTACTTCAGCTCCGGCCGGTCCAGCGCCCCGATGGCGAAGAGGGCGGTGAGGTCGAGCGGGCCGGGCAGCGGATAGACCTCGGCGTCGGAGATCTTCAGCTCGCGCACGAGCAGGTCCAGGACGTACGGGTCGATGGTCTCCTCGACCTCCAGCCGCACCGGCGGGCCGAAGCGGCGGCGCATGAGCTCCTTCTCCAGCGCCTGGAGCAGGTTCTCCGCGTCGTCCTCCTCGACCTCCAAGTCCTCGTTGCGCGTCACCCGGAACATGTGGTGCGCGAGCACCTCCATGCCGGGGAACAGCTCCTCCAGGTGGGCCGCGATGACGTCCTCCAGCGGGACGTAGCGCTGCGGGGACGCCTCCAGGAAGCGCGGCAGCAGCGGCGGCACCTTCACGCGCGCGAAGTGGTCGTGGCCGCTGACGGGGTTGCGCACGACGACGGCGAGGTTGAGGGAGAGCCCGGAGATGTACGGGAAGGGGTGCGCGGGGTCGACGGCCAGCGGCGTCAGCACGGGGAAGATCTGCTGCCGGAAGAGGGTGAAGAGCCGCCCCTGCTCCTTCTCCGTGAGCTCCGGCCAGCGGATCAGGTGGATGCCCTCCTCGGCGAGCTCGGGGGCGACGTCCTGCTGGTAGCAGGCCGCGTGCCGGGCCATGAGCTCGCGGGAGCGGGTCCAGATCAGCTCCAGGACCTCGCGGGGCTGGAGCCCGGAGGCGGAGCGGGTGGCGACGCCGGTGGCGATGCGGCGCTTGAGGCCGGCGACGCGGACCATGAAGAACTCGTCGAGGTTGCTGGCGAAGATCGCCAGGAAGTTCGCTCGTTCGAGCAGGGGTGTGGCCGGGTCCTCGGCCAGCTCCAGCACCCGCTCGTTGAACGCCAGCCAGCTGCGCTCGCGGTCCAGGAAGCGCCCCTCCGGCAGCGCCTCCCCGTCCACGGCGATCTCGCCGTCGTAGGCGCCCAGGCCCTCGGTGAGGTCAGGCACGCCCGCCACGACAGCCGCCTTCGGCCGGTGGGCTGCGATGAACCCCACCGAATCGGAGGTGTCGCGTGCCTGGGCACCGGCGCCGGACGACTGGCTCATGCCTCCATTGTTCCGCGCCGGGCGCGATACAGGCGCGTCGGAACGGGACGCGGGGGCGGCGCGTAGCCTTCGATCGGTTGCTCGGGGCGCGGCGGGCTGCATTGGGCAAGGCTCGCAACCGAGGTTGAATCACGGGTAACGGGCACGTGACGCTCGGGGGTCGCCCCCAAGACCGCCGGGGCCCGCTCACGGGCACTGCCGCCGCACCAGCCGGAAGGCGAGGGCGCCCACCAGCGCGGCCAGCGCCACGGCGATCCCGGTCTCCACCCACTGCATCGGCCACAGGTGGGAGGCGGGGTGGTAGTCCAGGTACCAGCCGGTGGCGTGGTGCTGGGTGACGCAGTCCTCGGGGCTGACGCCCACGCCGCAGTCCGGCTCGGGGATGCGCCCGCCGCCCTCACCGATCATGCCGCGCTCGACGATCCAGTCGTCGGCGCCGCTGATCAGCCCCGGCATCTCCCTGGACAACTCCGTGGCCGGGCCGGTCAGCTTCTGCCGCAGGGGTTCGAGCACCATCCCCGTTACCAGGGACGTGGCGAGGGCGGCCGCGCCCATGGCGGCCACCGTGCGCCGCAGCAGCAGGCCGGCGACGGCTCCGACGGCCACCCCGAGCAGGCACTGCGCGACGGGAACGGGCCCGATCATCTCGTACGACCGGAACCACCACTGTCCCGGCGCCATCTGCGCGGGCAGCCGCCGCCACGTCCAGGTGTAGACGGCCGCCAGCAGCGAGACGCCGGCCAGGACCGCCGCGCCTGGTACGGCGAGCTTCACCGCGAGCCAGCGCACCGGCGAGACGGACTGCGTCCACGCCAGCTTGTACGTCCCGCTCTCCAGCTCGCGCGCGATCAGGGGCCCCGCGACGAACGCCGCGACGACCATCGGCAGGAACTCGATGACGATGCCGCCGTAGTGCAGCGGATCGGCGAGGTTGGCGCGGAAGAAGTCGAGGGTCTTCTCCGAGGGCCTGCAGTCCGCAGTCAGCGTGCACGCGTCCTTCAGGTCGTGCGCGCGGACGTAGTCGGTCATCTCGGAGCGCAGCACCACCAGCGCCGCGAGGAAGGCGGTCAGCAGCCCCAGCGCGGCCCACGCCGTGACGCGGTGCTGGCGCAGCACCAGCCAGACCATGCCGCGCGGCCTGAAGCCGCGTCGTGCCTCCCGCGCTTCGGTCACCGTCGTGCTCATCGTGGTCGTCATGCCGCCGCCTTCGGGGAGCCCTCGCGCGGCTCGGCGCTGGGCGCGACGAGCGCGGGGGCGCCGGACGCGCGGAGGTGGGCGAGGACCAGTTCCTCCAGGGACGGCTCGGCGGTCTCCCAGTGGCCCCGTACCGGGCCGTCGGGCCGTATGAGGGCGGTGAGCTGGCGTCCGGTGGTGCGCGCCTCGACGATGGTGTGGGGCGCGAACTCCCGTGGCGTGCCGGCCTCCTCGTACCGGCCCATGACCAGGCGGTGCGCGGAGAGGAGGTCCTCGACCTCGCCCGCCAGGCGCACCCGGCCGTCGGCTATCAGCAGCATGTAGTCGCAGACGCCGTCGAGCTCGGCCAGGACGTGGGAGGCCATGACGACGGTCGTGGAGTGCTCGGCCGCCTCCGTCATCAGGGCGGCCGCCATCTCGTGGCGCACGAGGGGGTCGAGGTCGCCCATCGGCTCGTCCAGCAGCAGCAGTTCGGGCCGCTTGCCGAAGGCGAGGGCGAGCGCCACGCGGGTGCGCTGACCGCCGGAGAGGGAGCCGACGCGTGCGTCTGCCGAAAGGTTTCCGCTCCGTACGAGCCGCTCCGCGGCGGCCTGGTCCCAGCGGCCGGGGTTGAGCTCGCGGCCCATCCGCAGGGTGTCGGCCACGGTGAGGTTCGGGTACAGCGGCTTGTCCTGGGCGAGGTAGGCGACGCGGGGGCGCACGCCCGGGTCGCCCGGCCCGCCGCCGAGGACGCCCAGCCGGCCCCGGGTGGGCCGGCGCAGCCCGGCGGCCAGCGCCAGCAGGGTGGACTTGCCCGCGCCGTTGGGCCCCACGAGCGCGCACACCCGCCCGGCGGGGAGCCGGAACGAACAGTCGCGCAGCGCCCAGCCGCGCCGGTGCTTCACCCCCAGGCCGACGGCCTCCAGGGCGGTCCGGTCGGGGAGATAGGTCAGGTCGGTCATGCGGTCCCCTCGCTCGTGCGGTGCCGTTCCCGGGCCGCAGGATCCCCATCGCGGCGGTCATCGCGGTCGTCATCGCGGTCGTCATCGCGGTCGTCGAAGCGGATCTCGTCGAGGAGGGAGGCGACCAGCGCGGCCACGTCCTCCCGGCCGAGTCCGGCGGCGCGGGCCCGGTCCATCCAGTCGGCCAGTTCGGCGCGCAGCGGCGAACCGGCGGCGGCTCCGGGCCGCGCCAGCGAGCGCCGTACGAACGTCCCCAGTCCGGGGCGCGCCTCGACCAGGCCCGCGCGGTCGAGCTCGCGGTAGGCCTTCAGGACGGTGTTGGGATTGATGGCGGTGGCCGCGACGACCTCTTTGGCCGTGGGCAGCTTGTCGCCGGGCCCGAGCAGACCGAGCCGCAGGGCCTGTTCGACCTGCCGGACGATCTGCAGATAGGTGGCGACACCACTGCGCCGGTCGATGCGGAACTCGACCACGCACCTCCCCCTTCCACTAATTGACTAGTGAAAGGGTGATGAGGCGATCTTGGCGCTGTCAACCGACGAGGGGCAGGACGAGGAGATCTACTGGAGATCCACTGGAGATCTCCAGTAGATCCACCGAATAGGCGTCAGCTCTCGGTCCGGTACATCAGGTCCGTCTCGTGCGTGGCGAACCCGAGCCGCTCGTACACCGCCACGGCCGGCAGGTTGTCCGCGTCCACGTAGAGCATCGCCGTCGGCAGCGCCTGCGCCGCGAGGTGCCGCAGCCCCACCGCGGTCAGCGCCTTGCCCAGGCCGCCGCCCTGCGCCCCGGGCCGTACGCCCAGCACGTACACCTCGCCGAGGCCCTCGTCGGCGTGGATCTTCGTCCAGTGGAAGCCGATGATCTCCCCCGCCCGCTCGGCCAGGAAGAAGCCCTTCGGGTCGAACCAGGCCTCGGCCTTGCGGTCGTCCAGGTCGCGCTGGGTCAGCGAGCCCTGCTCGGGGTGGTGCGCGAAGGCCGCCGCGTTCACCGCGAGCCAGGCCGCGTCGTCCTCGCCGGAACGGAACGTGCGGACAGTCACGCCCTCGGGCAGTACGGGCTCGGGCAGGTCCAGGTCGTGCAGCGTGCGCCGCATCTGCCGCAGTTCGCGGAACAGGCTCAGCCCCAGGACCTGGGCCAGGTGCCGGGCGGCGGGGTGGCCGCCGTGCGCCCACACGCGCAGCCGCTTGCCGGATTCGGTCAACAGGGCGACACCCAGCGCCCGCCCGTGCCCGCGCCCCCGGTGGTCGGGGTGGACCACGAGTTCCCCCGCCGGGGCCTCCACCGGGTCGCTGTCCTCCAGTTGGCCATAGCCCACCAGCACCTTGTCCGCGTCGCTCAGCAGGACGTGCCGCACGCCCTCGCGCCGGCCCTTGAGCTGCAGACGCCCCTGCTCCGAGACGGCCGGCTGACCGTCCACGGCCGCGGCCTCCCCGATCAGCCGCAGCACGTCGCGCACCTGTTCCGGCGCCAGTTCCTCCAGCACCGCGATCCGCCGCTGTCCGCTCACGTCACTCACCACGTCGCTCATGGTGCGAGCCTACGACCCGGGGGTGGCCTCGTCGGGGTCGGGCGCCTACCGGTCGGCATCCGACGTTCAGCGTCTGCTGTTCAGCGCCTGCTGTTCAGGAAGCCGATGGCCGTGGCGCCCCACCAACCCACCTGGGAGACGAGGACGGTGACGGCCGAGCGGACGAGCACGCCCCGGGAAACGGTGCCGGCGCCGGTCAGGCGGGGTTGGAGGGTCCAGGCGTGGATGCCGTTGAGGGCGACCAGGAGGACGAGGCCGAGCTTGACCTGCGTGAGCGGGGAGCCGGGGGCGGGGTGGAGCAGGGCGCCGCTGCCCACGAGCCCGGCCAGGCCCAGCCAGATGGGCAGGTGAACGGCGTCGGCCGTCCGGAGGACCTCCGGCAGGGGGCGCTTGCCGAGCAGCCACAGCAGGCCCAGCCAGTCGACGGTCAGCACGGCGCCGAAGCCGACGAGCAGGCAGGCCAGGTGCACGAAGAGCGCGACGTCGTGGAGGAGGGGGTCCGCCCGCAGGTGGACGGCCGTCCAGACGGCCGCCGCCCAGACCGCGCACACGCCCGCCGCCGCGACGGCGACCAGCACGGATCTGCTGACCACGGGGGCGGGGGAGGTGGGGGCGGCGGGGACGGTCACGTGCGGGGGTTCCTTCTGCGCGGCGTTACGGGCTGCTGTGCGGGCGGGGCGTGGTCGAGCAAGGCCGGCCCCCCACAGGCCGAACGCCACAGGCAAAGCCCCATCCTCCAGGGAGGAAGGAAAGCCTTGCCTTAGTAAGTTCGCCCTCAATAGGCCACAGCCGCCACTTTCCCGTCAAGTGGCGTGATCCTTTCGTTGCCGACGACGCATGCCGTACGGCCGAGCGGTACCAATTCGTCACCTCGGCCCACCTGCCGGGCTACGCGCGTCGACCGTATGCTGCGCCCGACCGATAAACCCCCAAGCACCTTCTCAATAAGGGGAACGCATGCCCGCGAAGACGCTGCCTCGACGCAAGCGCCTCGCCCTCACGCGGCTGACCGCCACCGCCGCCGTGCTCGCCGCCACCGCCGGGACCCTCGCCGTCTCCGCGACCCCGGCCGGCGCCCGCGACCAGGGCCGCACCGTGGACGTCCAGCTGCTCTCGTTCAACGACCTGCACGGCAACCTCGAGCCGCCGCAGGGCTCCTCCGGCACCGTGACGGAGACCCAGGCCGACGGCACGAAGAAGGTCATACCGGCCGGCGGCGTGGAGTACCTCGCCAACTCGCTGCGCACGGCCCGCAAGGGCCACGAGTACTCCATCACCGCGGCCGCCGGCGACATGATCGGCGCCAGCCCGCTGATGACCGGCCTCTTCCACGACGAGCCGACCATCGAGGCGCTCAACAAGATCAAGCTGGACGCCACCTCGGTCGGCAACCACGAGTTCGACGAGGGCCGCGCCGAGCTGCTGCGCATGCAGCGCGGCGGCTGCCACCCGAAGGAGGGCTGCTTCGAGAAGGGCAAGACCTTCCAGGGCGCCGACTTCCCCTACCTCGCGGCGAACGTCACCGACGAGAAGACCGGCCGGCCGATCCTCAAGCCGTACACGATCTGGAAGCACAAGGGCGTCAAGATCGGCATCATCGGTCTCACGCTCGAGGGCACCCCGGACGTCGTCACGGCCGAGGGCGTCAAGGGCCTGAAGTTCCGCGACGAGGTCGAGACCATCGACAAGTACGCCAAGGAACTCGACCGCCAGGGCGTGAAGTCGATCGTCACCCTCATCCACGAGGGCGGCCTGCCGGCGTCCGGTTCGTACAACTACGACTGCGACACCCCCGGCGCGGGCGCGGGCATCTCCGGCGCGATCGTCGACATCGCCAAGAAGGTCACCCCGAAGGTCGACGCCTTCGTCACCGGCCACACCCACCAGGCCTACGCCTGCACCATCCCCGACCCGTCGGGCACCCCGCGCACGGTGACCTCGGCCGCCTCCTTCGGCCGCCTGTACACCGACACGACGCTGACGTACGACCGCCGCACCAAGGACATCGTCCGGACGACGGTCAAGAGCCCGCGCGCGAAGAACCACGTCGTGGACCGCGAGCAGCCCAAGGCCGCGGACATGACCAAGCTCATCGACCGCTGGAAGACCCTGGCGGCCCCGGTCGCCAACAAGCCGGTCGGCTACATCTCCGCCGACATCAACGGCCGCGGCTCGGAGGCGTACGAGCAGCCGCTCGGCGACGTCATCACGGACGCCCAGCTCGAGGGCACCTCGGCCCCTGACAAGGGCGGCGCCCAGATCGCCTTCATGAACCCCGGCGGCGTCCGCTCGGACCTGGCCTTCAAGGCCTCCGGCGCCGAGGGCGACGGCGTGGTGACCTACGGCGAGGCGTTCACCGTCCAGCCCTTCACCAACATGATGCAGACCAAGGACCTCACCGGCGCCCAGCTCCTGGCGGCCCTGCAGCAGCAGGTCAGCGGCCCGAACGAGGCCCAGCCGAAGATCCTGCAGGTCAGCAAGGGCCTGACCTACACCCTGGACCTGACGAAGAAGGGCGCCGACCGCATCGTCGCGTCCTCGGTCAAGCTCAACGGCACGCCGATCGAGGCGGGCAAGACCTACCGCGTCGCGGGCAACGAGTTCCTCATGGGCGGCGGCGACGGCTTCCCCGCCTTCAAGGACGGCACCAACAAGCGCGTGGGCTCCTCCGACCTGGACGTCTTCGTGGCGTACCTGCAGGCGCACTCGACGAAGGAGGCGCCGCTGGCGCCGCCGAAGGGTGACCGGATCACGATCGTGAAGTAACGGTCGCCGTACGGGCACGGGGCGGCGCCGCCGGTTTCGGCGGCGCCGCTTCGGCGTCAGGCGGCGACGAGGCCCAGCGGGGTGGGCCTGGGCTCCCGGAGCCGGGCCAGCGCCTTCGGGAAGGCCTTGCGGTCCCCGTCCAGGTCGAGCTCCTCGCCCAGCGCCCGCCAAACGGCCTCGTAGTCCGCGCACGCCTGCCGGATGGCTCCTTGCGCACCGGAGTGGGCCGAAGCGCCCCGCTGCCGGACGCCGGCGAGCCACTGGTCGCTGCGGTGGATGGGCGAGGTCTCCATGGGGACGCTCGTGGGCGTCCGCCTCAGGTTCCCGCTCACCGTCTACAGACGTCGCACGATGACCTCGTCCAAGGTCTTCACCCGCTTCTCGGCGCCCCCGAGGACGAACCACGCCGCGTCGTCGAGGAGTTCGTCGAGGTCGGGCAGGCTGGACGGCAGCCCGCACTCGGCCAACAGGGTGGGGTCGGCGACCGCTCTGACGGTCTTCAGCAGCTTGGCGCGGTCGCGCCATACGTACCCCTGGTCCTTGGCGACGCGATAGACGCACTCCCACAATTCCTTGTCGCTGGCGAACCAGTGGGCCAGCACATGGGCGTCGGCGGGCAGCTGCAGCTGCCTCGCACGCCAGGTGTGCTCCATCACCTTGGCGGCACCGGTCAGAAGCCGCTGGTCATAGGCCATCACCTCGGCACGCAACGGCCGTTTCGGACGGTGGTGATCCGGCAACGCGTGCGGATAGATCTCCCGCTCGAAGCGGATGAACCGCTCCTGCCTGCGCAGCGCCTCCAGGTCGGGGTCCTCGATGAGCAGCCAGGACCGCATGAGCGGCTGATAGCCGCTCCGGTCGGTCCTCGCCGCGTCCTCCAGCTCCATCACGGCGTACGCCGCCAACGCTTCGCGGTCCTTCCGCTCGCGGTCCTTCTGTCCGTCCCGGCAGTTCATCGCCACCGCATAGACGCACGCCGCGTTGTAGCTCTCCTGCCAGGGGCGGCGCCTCCACAGCCGGCAGTCCCTGGCCCAGCGCTTCAGGGGGTAGAGCAAGGGCCGGTCCATCACCCTCCGCACCCGCTCGTCCAGCTCTTCCGGTGACTGTTCCAGCCAGGGCCCGGGTGAGGGCAGCCCGCTGATCGAGTACTTCCCCTTCTTCGCCTCGGCCAGGTCCCGCTGGGCCCAGGCCAGCCGGATGGGGGCCCATACGTCGCGATTGAGCCGCAGGGAAGGCCAGGTGAGAGGCCCGCTCAGCCGGGTGCTCGGCAGGAGATGGCTCAGCCGGGGGTAGTCCCTCGCGAGCTGCTCCATCTCCTCCAGGCAGGCGCGCTGGAGTATGACCCGGACGATCTCCCTGTCGGGTTCGTCCGCCAGCTGCTTCCGGAGCCAGGCCCTGATCCTGGCTTCATCCCCCTTCCCGAAGGGGCCGCCGTCCTGCACGTCGGAAGGGTGGCAGCCGATGAAGGCCCGCCAGTACCGGTCGACGAAGGCGGGCGTCAGCGCTTCGCGGATCTCCTTGCGGTCGCTCTGCCGCCGCTGGTGCGCGCTCGTCTCGAAGAACTTCTCGCACCATTCGTCGGCCGTCTGCTCCCCGATGCCGAGCACGACGGCGTAGCGGTACCGGGCCTCGAAGAGCCCGTTGTGCCACCACCGGTACCTGCGCCGGAAGAACCGCCTCTTGAGGTGCTTCTCCCGCTGCAGGCAGGTGTGCCCGTCCAGCAGCATGGCGCCGTAATAGGTCTCGAGGGCGTCCAGATGCAGCCAGAGCTTCTCCTGGATACCGGCTATCTGCGTCCGCAGGTAGAGATTCATCGGATCGAGTCGCAGCGCCGCGTAATAGCAGTCGAGCGCGTCGTCGAACTTCCGCTCCTGGCCGAGCCGTCTGCCCTCTTGATACGCGGCGAACAGATCGGGGTGCAGGTCCCGGCCGCGCCATCCCCGCCAGGGCGGGAGCCGGCTGGCCCTCGTCACCGGCACGAGCGCGGCCATCACCCAGTTACCGGCGGCCTGGACCACCTCTTCCCAGGTCGTGGCCCAGATCGTCTCCGTACGACTGCCTCTGATGGCATACGACGTGACCGTGATCGTCACCCCGAATCGCGGCTCGACCGGTCGATCGCGCAGCACGCCGGAGACCCGGTAGGCGATCTTGGGCCGCAGTCGGCTGAAGAACCTCAGCAGACTCGTACCCAGCCTGTTCGGCTCCAGATCGACGTCGCCCAGCAGGTCGAGGAAATTGTCCGCGGGCTCCTCCGCGGGCAGCGCGGTCGGGGGGTAGAGGTTGGTCTCCGACAGATGCTTGCGCAACTGCGCGGTCAGCCCCTCGACTTGCTGCTCCACCTCCGGGTCGGACGCGACGAGCCGCCGTACGTCCACGGGGCCGGGATGGTAGGCGTTCCGGGCCAGCATCCACCGGCGCAGGAACGCGAAGAAGGCGAGCAGAAGCAACAGGCACCCCACCCGCGCACCGGCCGACGCACCGCCCCCGCCGACCGTCAGCAGCTGCCCGGCTCCGGCGACGCACTGCATCACCCACTCGACGAGCCGGTCGGGCAACACCGGAATGTCCTCGCCGGCCTGCCACCGCCAATGCGGCCGCCCCACCGCCCGCACCGCGGCGAGCAACAGCACGAGCGCGACCAGCGCCAAGGCCCCCGTGAGCTTGACGTGCGGCACCGGGAGCAAAGAATGCCCAGTCGTGCAGTGCCGCTCCGGCCGTGAGGACATGCCGAGCCTCCAACCGCTCGGGCCGTCACTTCCAGTCTTCTACGAATTCGCGGCGCGGCAATTCGGGGGGATCGGGCGCCTGTCACACCCCCCGCCTAGGGTTCGGCCCATGAACGATCAGATATGGGCCGGAGTGCGCGAGCGCGTGCTCGCGCTCGCCGGTGGGCACTTCCTGGGCGACCCGCTGTCGGAGGACGAACTGTCCGAACTGGAGGCCCAGATCGGCGTGGCGCTGCCCGACGAGTACCGCGGGTTCCTGCGGCACGTCGGGGCGGGCGGTTACGCGATCTTCGGCGTACGCCGGGTCGACGGCCGTTGGCGCTGGGAGGGTGACGGGGCCTGCCTCACCGAGCTGTCGCGGCTCGCCGAGCCGTTCCCGGTGAAGGGTCCGCACGCCGGCCGTCTGGCGGAGCTGGAGGCGGCCTGGCCGGAGGAGGACGACTTCGACGACCCGAGCGCGTACGAGACCGCCTACGACGCCTGGGCCGAGGAGTGGGAGCCCCTGCTGTGGTCGGAGGACCGGACGCCGGGCGCGGTGGTGATCGCACACCTCGGTTGCGCTCTGCGCGAGTGGCTCATCGTGAGCGGCCCGGAGCGCGGGCGGATCTGGTCGGACGGCCGTGCCGACGGCGTGGACATGGCCCCGCTCCTGGACGACAAGGGCGAGCCGATGAGGTTCGCGCGCTGGTACCTGACCTGGCTGGAGCAGGCCGAGTCCGCCACGAGCGGCGGCTGAGCCCCGGCGCGCACGCGGGGCGCGCACCACGGTGCGGCGAGCGACCGCCGTTTGGCGGATGGCCTGCCGGAAAGGACTGGCACGCCCACCACGCGTGATCGACAGGAGAGCCCCATGAAGACTGTGCAGCGCGCCCTGGTCACCGTCGCCACCGCCGTCCTCCTCACCGCAGGTGCCGCCGCACTGGCGGCCCCGGCGCACGCCGATGTCCACGCCAACGTTCTGGGGTTGATCGGCGCGGACTCGAACGGGGTCATCGACCTGACCGGCCCCGGCGGCGTCACCCTCGTCGAGCTGCCGAACGCCCTCGAACCCGTCGTCTGACGGCACCGCGCTCCGCCCCCGGACTACCGCTACGCCGCTACGCGGCTCCGGGGGCGGTGCGCCACCACACCTGTACGGGTGGAAACGGGGCCGAATTGCCGAGGGCGCGCCGGCTGTCCGGGGACGATGGCGGTATGCCGGTAGCCCCGCACAGCGGCCAGTCCGCGCCCCTCGTTCGCTGCAACCGCTGCCACAACCCGATGTGGTGGGACACGACACCGGGCCAACCGCCCTGCTGGTACTGCTCAGCGTGCGATCACCCGCCTGAGCGGAAGATCAATGCCGCCGCCATGCCGGCCCCGTGCCCCATGGGATGCAGCAGCCCCATCACGGAGGTACGGAACAACGTGAAGCGGTTCATCTGCCATTAGGCGGTGCGCCGACCCCCGCCCAGGCCCGCCTTGACGGTGCGCAGGAACGCGCGCAGGGCGGTGGGAGGGACGGCCAGGATGGTGTCGGGGTCGTCGCTTTCGCGTAAGCGGACGGTTCCGTCGCCCAGCGCAGCGACGTTAACGCAGTTCGACGAGCTTGCGCTGTGCGACGACTTTTGCCACTCCTGCACCAGCGCGCCCATCCCTAAGCAGGCGTTGCCTTCGCTGCAGTAGCTCGACTTCTGCCAGACGATCACGAGAGCCTCCCCGCTTTGGCAGCGCGTATCAGGCCGTGCAGCGCCGCAGGCGTAAGCGTCAAGATCGTGTCCGGGTCGTCGCTTTCGCGCAGGCGCACCGTTCCGTCGTCGGCGGCAGCTACGTTCACGCAGTTTGACGAATTGGCGCTGTAGGAGGACTTCCACCACTGGTACGAGGTCACCGGTCTCACCTTCACATACTCCGAAGCAGGCCGTGGATGAAGTCCCGCGACTCGGTCAAATCGAGCGCGCTTGCCTCCATCTGTTCCACGACGGCTCCGTACCTGGCTAGCTCGGCCTCGGCATCGATAAATTGGCAGCCCCAAGCGACATCGAGCTGAACGGTGTCGAGCTGCGGCACGGGCCCACAGACATAATCGATCGACTGACCCGTCCCAGGGAACGCCCCCCGCCCGAACGGAATCACGCGGATCGCCACATTAGCCAACTCGCTCATGGCGATGAGATGTTCCAGCTGCCCCCGCACGGTGGCTGAACCGCCGAACTGCATACGCAGCGCGGCTTCGTGGATGATCGCTGTATAGGGCAACGGACTGCTGCCATGCAGGACTGCTTGCCGCTTCATCCGGTGAGACAGCCGGTGTTCCACCTCGTAAGCGCGCAGCTGAAGGGGCGCCTCTCTGATCACCGCACGGGCGTGGTCGAGTGTTTGGAGCAGACCTGGAATGTGAATGACCAGCCCAACCCGCACGCCATGCGCATGGTGCTCCAACTCAGCCAAGTCGGCGAAGCTCGCGGGCAAGTACTCGCGGTACTCGTCCCACCAACCGCGCGTGCGCCCGCCCGTCATGTCGGCCAAGGCATCGGTGAACGCGTCGTCCGCGCAGGCGTAGCTGCGGGCCATAGCCCGCACCCGGTCGGCGCTCACCGCGTGACGGCCGGCCTCGATCATGCTCATTCGCGCCTGCTGGAAGCCGAAACGCGCAGCGGCGGCAGTTGACGACAGGCCCGCTCGCTCGCGGAGCTTGCGCAGCTCCGCGCCCAGGCGGCGCTGCCTGAGTGTTGGGGGAAGGCTGGGTGGCATGGGCCCCACTGTAGGGCCGCCGCAGGGCACGGCTCCGTCACCCACACGAGCGGGATTTCATAGCCCTACGCGCGAACCGCTGTTAGGTATACGGCCGATGGGCCTACCGTCGAGGCAAGCCACTCCCCACGCGGCCCGCCGCACCACGGAAGCGCACCCCGCCCTGCCCACCCGGCAAGGGCGTGGCATTGACACCGTCGGTGCGCGGCAACGCGACAACCTCCCCGCAAGGAGCCACCCATGGCAACCGTATCGCCGGAGAACCGCTGGTCCTACTCGCTCATCCTTCCGCATGACCCCCGATCCGCCCGGATCGCCCGGCTGACCTTGCGCGGCGTGCTCGAAAGCCACGACATGGGCGAACTGGCCGACGTCGCCGAGCTCGTAGTCAGCGAGTTCGTCACGAACTCCTACCTGTCCACCGAGGGACCGGCCGAGGTCCGACTGAAGGAAGCCGGCGACGGCCGGATCCGTATCAGCGTGTGGGACACGAGCCCCGAGATCCCGGCCGAGTTCGCGCGCCCTGGCCGCAGGGGTAAGCACTTCACACCCGGAACCGCGAACATCGGGGACAGTGGCGGCGGGTTGTCGATCGTGCGGCTGTGCGCGGAAAGCTGGGGCAGCTGGGCGTTGCGGCAGTCGCTGCCGGGCGTGGCCGGAAAGCTGTTGTGGTGCGAGGTGAGCCCCAGGTCCGGCTCACTCGGCATGGCGGCGTGACGCCCGACGTCGAAGCGAGCCACCCACCCGCGTCCTGCGCCGCCCGCGCGGGACGCATTACCGCACCATTCGGGGTATTCCGGACCCCGCCCCCACCCCCCTTCGATACGATTCGCGGCGAAATCACAAGGTCCGCCACCCCTTCCCCTTTCCGAACCGCCCGGGGTACCACTGCCCTATGGAAACCCCCCAGTTAGCCCACTGGTACGTCGATTCCCGCTGCACCAACTGCGACGTCGCCCGCCAACTCGCCCCCGACCTCATCCGCGAGGTCGACGGACGCGCCGAAGTGGTCCGGCAGCCCCGCGACGAGGCCGAGGTGCGGCAGTTGCACGCCGCCGCCTACGCCTGCCACACCCGTTCCATCCGCCACACCCACCACCGGCTCGACCCCGACCTCGACCCCTTCCCCCTCCCCCTGGACACCGACCTCTGGCTGTGCGGGCACAATTCACCGCACACCGCCGCCGCGAACTCCTACCTCCTCCGCCGCCCCTCCGGCACCCTCATGATGATCGACACCCCCCGGTGGAGCACCGCACTCGCCGCACGGTACGAGGCACTGGGCGCCGTCACCGACGTCCTGCTCACGCACCGGGACCACGTCGCCCACGGGCGCCGGTACGCGGACCGCTTCGGCGCGCGGCTGTGGATTCACGAGGGCGATCTCGACGCCGCCCCGGACGCCGACCGCGTGCTGCGCGGGACGGATCCGGCCGAGATCGGCGAAGGGGTGATCGCCTACCCGCTGCCGGGGCATACGCGCGGCAGCGTGCTGTACGTCGCCGACGAGCGGTACTGCTTCGCCGGTGACAGCTTCTACTGGTCGCGCACGACCGGCGACCTCGAGGTGGCGGACAGCGTCACCTGGTACTCCATCGTGGAGCTCGGCGCCTCCCTGGCCCGTACCGCCGCCGGCGGGTTGCGCTTCGAGTGGGTCCTGCCGGGCCACGGCGACCGCAAGCGGCTGCCCGCTCAGGAGATGAGCGAGCGGCTGCGGCAGTTGGCCGAACGCACCCGGCGGCTACAGCCCCGGCCCGTCGACTTCACCGCCATCCGCTGGTAGCGGGGCGCGTCCCCGTCTCACCACTCGCCACATCCGTACCGCACACGTCGCGTGATCGTCGCGACTCCCCCGAGCGCGTTTCATGGGCACCACGCTAGAGCGCGGCCTCGGCCGACATGAAAATCCCCGGCACAACGGCCGAAAACCGTCCCGCCTCTTGCGCGTATCGATGCTAAGACTCCCGTTCGAACCACGCGTCAGGAATTTGTCGGGTACTCGCGGTAGCCCTTGCGTACGGGGGCGGCACGCATGGTGGGATGTGGCGATGCGAACCCCCACGCGCATACCCCGTCCCCCCAACCCCTACGAGGAACTGGCCGCGCTCGCCGACCCCGATCCCCTCGGGCCCGGCCAGGCCTACGACGAACCGGCGGAGCCGCCGCTCTTAGCCGCGGGCGACGACGAACCCTGGTCGCCGCCCGACCACCGGCGCCGCGGTCGTCGTCGCAGGCAGCGCGGCAGAGGCCGGCGGCGGCCGCCCAGCCCCCTGCGCACGTACCGCCGTGCCGCGAAGTGGCTGTTCGTCCTGGTCGCCGGTGTGGCGTTCCTCGTGCTGGCGGACCGCTGCGCCGTGATGTACGCGGAGAAGAAGGCGCAGCAGCAGCTGCAGCGGAGCATGCACCTGGCCGCCGAGCCCCAAGTGGACATCCACGGCTTCCCGTTCCTCACCCAGGTGCTGGCCAAGCGCCTGAAGGAAGTGGACATCACGGTGCCCGACGTGGCCGCCGACCGGGTGTCGCTCGCGAAGGTGCGGGCGAGCGCCCGCGACGTGCGGCTCACCGGCAGTCTGCCGATGGGCATCAAGGGTGCCGTCGTCGGCGACCTCGGCGGCAGCGTGCTGCTCTCGTTCGAGGACCTGAACCGCGAACTGGGCGCCTCCCAGGTGCGCTTCAGCGATCGCGGCGGCAACGCCATCGGCGCCGACGGCCGGCTCTCGCTCGCCGGGCAGGAGCTGCGGCTGCGGGGCCAGGCCCAGCTGCGCCGCGACGGCGACCGGGCGGTGTCCACGGAGATCGACGGCGTGAGCCTGGACATCCCCCGCGTCGCGACGTACCGCCCCGGACCGGGCTCCGGGTCCGATGCCGGGTCCGGTACCGGCCGGAGCCTGACCCTGCACCGCGAGACGGCCGAGCGGATCGCCCGCGACGCTGCCCGGGTGAAGGAGCTGCTGTCCGTGCCGGCCGTCGCCGCCCGGCTCGGGGTGAGCGAGGAGGACCTGGCCACGGCCCTGCGCAGCGAGGAGCGGCTGCGGGAGATCACCGGGGCGCCGCGCTTCGTGGAGGAGCTGACGAGGATCAATCTCGTCGACGTCGTCCTGGAGCACCCCTGGCTGCTGGAGAAGCTCGGGATCGACCCCAAGCTGCTCACCGCCCTCACCCAGCTCCAGCCGCCCGCCCTCGCCGACCGCCTCTCCCTCTCCTTCCGCCTCCCCCCACAGGCCCGCGACCTGCACCTGAGCGAGGTCACGGTCCAGCGGGACGGCATCCGGGTGGAGCTGTCGGCCACCGATCTCGCGGTCGGCCGGGACGGCGTGAAGCGATAGACGTCAGGCGCCCGGCGTCAGGCAAGAGCCGGAGGTTCCGTCGCCGCGCCCGGCAACCGGACGCACGCCACCGCGCCGCCGCCCTCGGCCGCGTGCACGGCCACCTCGCCGCCCGCCTGCTGGACGGTCTGGGCGACGATCGACAGGCCCAGGCCGCTCCCGGGCAGGCTGCGGGCGGTCGGCGAGCGCCAGAAACGGTCGAACACATGCGGAAGTTCATCGGCCGGGATGCCCGGTCCGTGATCGCGTACGGTCAGCTCGCCCTTCACCAGACGGACCTCGATCACACCACCCGGCGGGCTGAATTTCACGGCATTGTCGAGCAGGTTCACCACGGCCCGTTCCAGCGCGGCAGGCTCGGCCCGTACGTACCACTTGTCGATCTCCGCATCGATCGACAGACCGGCCCCGGCGGCCCTCAGCCGTGCCCGGCCCACCGCCCGTTCGACCGCCTCGTGCAGCGCGACCACCTGCAGCGGGCCGCCCGCGCCCGGACCGTCGGGGCGCGAGAGCTCCTGCAGATCGCCGATCAGCGCGGCCAGCTCCGCCATCTGCGCCCGGACGCTCGCCAGCAGCTCCTTGCGGTCCTCCGGCGGGATCGCCCGGCCCGTTTCCTCGCTGCGCACCAGCAGGTCGATGTTGGTGCGCAACGACGTCAGCGGGGTGCGCAGCTCGTGTCCCGCGTCCGCGATGAGCTGCTGCTGACGGTCGCGGGACGAGGCGAGGGCGGCCGTCATGGAGTTGAACGAGCTCGAGAGGCGGGCGATCTCGTCGTCGCCCTCCACGGGGATGCGCACCGCCAGGTCCTCGGTCCGGGCGATGTGCTCCACCGCGCCCGTGAGCCGGTCCACCGGCCGCAGCGCCGCCCGTGCGATCCACAGGCCGGCCGTCGCCGCGCCCAGCACTCCCACCCCGGCGGTGATCACGAGCACCAGCGCCAGGGCGTTGAGCGGTTTGTCGATCTCGCTCACCGGCTGGGCGATGGAGACGGCCGTGTTCGGCAGCCGCTCGCTGCGGTAGGTCGCGACGCGCATCTCCTGCCCGTCCGTGGCCCGGCTGTCGTGCAGCACCACGTCGTCCACGCGCCCCGTCGCGACCGCCAGGTCGTCCTCGGTCACCCGGATCGCGGCCTTGCCCGGCGTCGTGCAGACCAGGCCGCCGGCCGTGACGACCTGGATGGTGTACGAGCCGGGGGCCGGCGGCAGCCCGGAGGGGTTGGTGCCGCAGGTCTGGACGAGCCCCTGGACGGACCTGTCGTCGACGCGCTGACTGGTGAGGGTCGTGTCCCGCTGGTGGCTCAGCTGCTGCTTGGTGACCAGCCAGCACGCCCCCGCCGCGAGCGCCACGGCCACCGCGACGGCCGCCGCCGTCAGCAGCGCCAGCCGCGAGCGCAGCGGCAGCCGGCGGAATCTGGTGATCACTCGGCGCCGCCCTCGGCCCGTAGGACGTACCCCACGCCGCGCACCGTGTGCACCAGCCTGGGCTCGCCGCCCGCCTCGGTCTTGCGGCGCAGGTACATCACGTAGACGTCCAGCGAGTTGGACGAAGGCTCGAATTCAAACCCCCATACGGACTTCAGGATCTGTTCCCTCGTCAGCACCTGCCTCGGGTGCGCCATGAACAGCTCCAGCAGCGTGAACTCCGTGCGCGTCAGCTCCACCCGGCGGCCGCCGCGCGTCACCTCGCGCGTCGCGAGGTCCATGCGCAGGTCGGCGTAGGACAGGGCCTGGGTGTCGGAGGGGGCCTCGGTGGCCGCCGTCGCGTAGGAGCTGCGTCGCAGCAGTGCGCGGATGCGGGCCAGCAGCTCGTCCAGCTCGAAGGGCTTGACCAGATAGTCGTCGGCACCGGCGTCGAGGCCGGTCACCCGGTCCCCCACGGTGTCGCGGGCGGTCAGCATCAGGATCGGTACGGTCACGCCGGAGGCGCGCAGCCGCCGGGCGGCGGTGAGGCCGTCCATGCGCGGCATCAGTACGTCGAGCACGATCAGCTCCGGGTCGTACGCCGCGACCTTCTCCACGGCGTCCAGGCCGTCGACGGCCAGCTCCGTGCCGTAGCCCTCGAAGACGAGGCTGCGGCGCAGCGCCTCGCGGACGGCGGGCTCGTCGTCCACGATCAGGATGCGGGCGGGCTGGTCGCCGTGCTCGGCGGGGCTCATCTGCTTACCTCACGGGTGTACATCGGTGACGGCGGACGTTCTCAGCCTCGCACGCCCTCCCGTGCGCCGGGCTCAGCTGCCACTGCCGCCGCCCGCGCGCAGCTTGGCCAGGTCGGCCTTGACCGTGTTGACCGGGATGGCGAAGCCGAGGCCGATGCTGCCCGCCGAGTCGGCCGCGCCCGCCGAACCGGCCGGCTTCATGGCCGAGTTGATGCCGATGATCTCGCCGCTCATGTTGATGAGCGCGCCGCCGGAGTTGCCGGGGTTGAGGGAGGCGTCGGTCTGGATGGCCTTGTACGTGGTCTTGGACGAGCCCGTGTCGCCGTTGTACTGGTTGCCGCCGAACTCGAACGGCCACTGCGGTACGCCGCGCTCCTGCTGGGCGCGGCCCTGCTCCTTGGAGACGGTGACGTCGCGGTTGAGGGCGGAGACGATGCCGCTGGTGACGGTGCCGGTCAGGCCCTCGGGCGAGCCGATGGCGACGACCTGGTCGCCGACCCGCACCTTGCCGGAGTCGCCGAGGGTGGCGGCCTTCAGGCCCTTGGCGTCCTGGATCTTGATGAGGGCGAGGTCCTTGTCGGGGTCCGTGCCGATGACCTTGGCGGTCTTGGTGGTGCCGTTGCTGAGGATGACGCGGACGGTGTCGGCGCCGGCGACGACGTGGTTGTTGGTGATCACTTCGCCGTCGCCGGTGACGATCACGCCGGAACCGGTGGACTGGCCGGAGGAGGTGCCTGCCTTGATCTCCACGATGCTGGGGCTGACCGCGCTCGCCACCGCCGCGACGCCGGTGCCCTTGGCGGAGGCGTTCTGGACGGGGGTGGACTGGCTGGTGCCGTGCGATCCGCCGGCCAGCTCGCCGACGACCGCCGCGGCGCCGCCGCCGGCGACGGCCGCCACGAGGGCGACGGCGGCGAGCAGCGCCACCGGGCGCTTGGCCCGGGGCCGGCCCTCGGCCCGGTGCCCGGGGGCCGGCGCGGGGGCCGGCGCCTGCGCCTGCTCCTCGAAGTGGGCGTAGGGGCTGTAGGCCGGGCGGGCCGGGTACTGGGGCTCGTTTTCCGTCATGGGTATGACTGTGCTCCGTGCAGATGAGAACAGTCTGAGTACGCACTGAGAAGGGGTGCAGAACCTCGTTCGGTCCGCGTAAAGGCGGGAAGTGTGCCCCGGCCCCGCCCTTTCACCGTTTCTTGTCCTCAAACGCCGGACGGGCTGAAAATCAGCCCGTCCGGCGATTGAGGACAAAGCGGTAAGTCAGCAGCCGCAGGAGCGGCGGACCACCAGTCTCGACGGGAACTGCTTCAGCCGCTCCCGCCGCGAGCCGGCGACCCGCAGGCCGTCGTCCAGGACGAGATCCACCGCGGAGCGGGCCATGGCCTGGCGGTCGGAGGCGACGGTCGTCAGGGGCGGGTCCGTGAGGGCCGCCTCCTTCACGTCGTCGAAGGCGGCCACGGCCAGCTCGCCGGGCACGTCGATGCGCAGCTCGCGGGCGGCCCGCAGGACGCCGATGGCCTGGTCGTCGGTGGCGCACATCAGGGCCGGCGGCCGGTCGGGGCCGGCGAGCAGCTCGAGGGCGACCTTGTACGCGTCGTAGCGGTTGTACGGGGCCTGGAAGAGCCGGCCCTCGAGGGACTTGCCGGCCTCGCGCATCGCGCGGCGCCAGCCCTCCACGTGGTCGGTGACGGGGTCGCCCACGGTGGGCGTGACCTCCGTGCCGCCGAGGCAGGCCACGTAGGGGTGGCCGTGCTCCAGGAGGTGGCGGGTGGCGAGCTGGGCGCCGCCGATGTCGTCCGTGACGACGGCCACGTCGTCTATGGCGTCGGGCCTGCGGTGCATCAGGACGATGCGGGCGTCCCAGGCGTCGATCTCCATGGCCGCGGTCTCGCTGGGGCCCTGGCTGATCAGGATCAGGCCGGAGACCCGCATGCCCAAGAAGGCCCGAAGGTAGTGCACTTCGCGCTCGTCGAGATAGTCGGAGTTCCCGACGAGGACCATCTTCCCGCGCTCGGCCGCCGCCTGCTCGACCGCGTGCGCCATCTCCGCGAAGAAGGGCTGGCGCGCGTCCGGGACGATCAGGCCTATGAGGTCCGTCCGTCGTGACGCCATCGCCTGGGCGACCCGGTCCGGCCGGTACCCCAGCTCCTTGATCGCGGCCAGCACTCGCTCCCGCGTCGCCGGTGCCACCGGGCGCGGTCCATTGTTGATGACGTAGCTGACGACCGCGGTCGACGTCCCCGCAAGCCTCGCCACATCGTCCCGCGTCACCTTGGCCACGCGCGGCAGTCTACGCGGGTCCACCTACCGTTTCACCGGGCGAACGGTCTCGGTTTCGACAGTCCGCGGCTGCTCCTTCCGCGCCGGGCGGCCCTGCTTCGCGCTCGGCTCGGCCGTCTCCTTGGGCTTGGCCTCCTCCGCGGGGCGCTCGGTCTTCTCCGGCAGCACGAAGCGGTACCCGACATTGCGGACCGTGCCGATGAGGGACTCGTGCTCGGGGCCGAGCTTGGCGCGCAGCCGTCGTACGTGGACGTCCACGGTGCGCGTACCGCCGAAGTAGTCGTAGCCCCAGACCTCCTGCAGCAGCTGCGCCCGGGTGAAGACGCGGCCGGGGTGCTGGGCGAGGTACTTCAGGAGCTCGAATTCCTTGAAGGTCAGGTCGAGGACCCGGCCCTTGAGCTTGGCGCTGTAGGTCGCCTCGTCCACGGAGAGGTCGCCGGTGCGGATCTCCATGGGGCTGTCGTCCATGGAGATCTGCTGGCGGCCCATGGCCAGCCGCAGCCGGGCCTCGACCTCGGCCGGGCCCGCGGTGTCCAGGAGCACGTCGTCGACGCCCCAGTCGGCGGTGACGGCGGCCAGGCCGCCCTCGGTGACGACGAGGATCAGCGGACAGCCGGGGCCGGTGGAGCGCAGGAGCTGGCACAGGCTGCGTACGTGGGGCAGGTCACGGCGGCCGTCGATCAGTATGACGTCGGCGCCGGGGGTGTCCACGAGGGCCGGGCCCTCCGCGGGGGCCACCCGGACGCTGTGCAGCAGCAGGCCGAGCGCGGGCAGCACCTCGGTCGACGGCTGGAGGGCATTGGTCAGGAGCAGCAAGGAGCTCATCGGCCGCCTCCCGCCTCGGTCGTCGTGCGCCGTGTCCGGCTCTTGCTCTTGTCTCGTGCGCTTCGCTCGCCCATTGCGTCGGTTCCTCCTCGGTCCCTGCGAGGACGGTGGGGCACTGCTCGTCGTCCGAATGCACAAAAGGACCCGGGGGCTACTCTGCCCGGATCCTCTCTGCCCAGCAGAATAACCCAGATGACTTTCGGAGGGACGGACGATTTTGCACGAGCTTGTGTTTCGTCGATCACTTCGAGTGGTCATCGCACTGTGCTCTTGACACGGGACCGCGTGCGGGCGGATGCGGCGTGAGCACCCCTTCGGGTCCAGTCTGCCGCGCCGCACACGGCCCCGGCCCCGCACGCGCATGGGCCATACGGTGCAGCACGAGGGGCGCACCGGGGCACGCGCCGGAGCACGCGCCGGTACGCCCCCGGGCGCCCGTACCGTTCCGCTAGACCTCTTCCACCGCCACCGGCTGGGCGAACTGCGCCGCGTACAGCCGGGCGTACGCGCCGTCCGCGGCCAGCAGCGACTCGTGGGTGCCCTGCTCCACGATGCGGCCGGATTCCATCACCAGGATCACGTCCGCGTCGCGGATCGTGGAGAGCCGGTGCGCGATGACGAAGCTCGTGCGGCCCGTGCGCAGCTGGGCCATCGCCTGCTGTATGAGCACCTCGGTGCGGGTGTCGACGGAGCTCGTGGCCTCGTCGAGCACCAGGATCTCCGGCTCGGCCAGGAACGCCCGGGCGATGGTGATCAGCTGCTTCTCGCCGACGCTGACGTTGGAGCCCTCCTCGTCGATGACGGTGTCGTAGCCGTCGGGGAGGGTGCGCACGAAGCGGTCCACGTGGGTGGCCTTCGCCGCTTGGACGATCTTGTCCATCGAGGTGCCCTCGGGCGCCCCGTAGGCGATGTTGTCCGCGATGGTGCCGCCGAAGAGCCAGGTGTCCTGGAGCACCATGCCGATGTGGGAGCGCAGGTCCTCGCGGCGCATGGCCGCGATGTCGACGCCGTCGAGCGTGATGCGGCCGCCGGCCACCTCGTAGAACCGCATCAGCAGATTGACCAGCGTGGTCTTGCCCGCGCCGGTGGGGCCGACGATGGCGACGGTCTGTCCCGGCCGCACGGTCAGGGACAGGTCCTCGATGAGGGGCTTGTCCGGTTCGTAGCGGAAGGAGACCTTCTCGAAGGACACCTGGCCGCTCACATGGCCGGGCCGCGGTGCCTCCTCGGCGTCCGGGGACTGCTCCTCGGCGTCCAGCAGCTCGAAGACGCGCTCGGCGGAGGCGACGCCGGACTGGACCAGGTTGGCCATGGAGGCCACCTGGGTGAGCGGCTGGCTGAACTGGCGCGAGTACTGCACGAAGGCCTGCACGTCACCGATCGACAGCGAGCCGCTCGCCACGCGCAGACCGCCGACGACGGCGACGAGCACGTAGTTGAGGTTGCCGATGAACATCATCGCGGGCTGGATCAGACCGGATATGAACTGGGCCTTGAAGCCCGCGGTGTACAGCTCCTCGTTCTCCTTGCGGAAGGTCTCGGCGGACTCCTTCTGCCGGCCGAAGACCTTCACCAGGGAGTGGCCGGTGTACATCTCCTCGATGTGGCCGTTGAGCTTTCCGGTGGACTTCCACTGGGCGACGAACTGCGGCTGTGCGCGCTTGCCGACCTTGGCGGCGACCATGATCGACACCGGCACGGTGATCAGCGCGACCAGCGCCAGCAGCCAGGAGATCCAGAACATCACGGCCAGCACGCCGACGATCGTCAGGACCGAGGCCATGATCTGACTCAGCGTCTGCTGCAGCGTCTGCGCGATGTTGTCGATGTCGTTGGTGGCGCGGGAGAGGACCTCGCCGCGCTGCTGCTTGTCGAAGTAGCTCAGCGGCAGCCGCCCGAGCTTCTCCTCGACCTCCTCGCGCAGCCGGAAGACGGCCCGCTGGACGACGTTCGTGGCGATGCGGGCCTGGATGAACGCGAACAGCGAGGCGCCGACGTAGATCAGCAGCACCCACAGCAGCACCGTGCCGACCGCGTCGAAGTCGATCCCCTGCCCGGGGGTGAAGTCGACGCCGCTCAGCACGTCGGCGATGCGGCCGTCGCCCTGCGCCCGCAGGTGTTCGAGGGCCTCGGCCTTCGACGTGCCGGGCCGCATCCGGTGGCCCACGACGCCGGCGAAGATCAGGTCGGTGGCGTGGCCGAGGATCTTCGGGCCGATGACGGTCAGCGCGACGCTGACGACGCCGAGGGCCAGCGCCACGGTGATGACGGCCCGCTCCGGGCGCAGCTGGGCCAGCAGCCTGCGGCTGGAGCGGCCGAAGTCCATGGACTTCTCGGTGGGCTGTCCGCCCATGAAGCGTCCGATGCCGGCCGCCGGCGCCGGGCCTCTGCGCGTGGCGCCCCGGCCTTCGCCGGGACCGGCGCCCTCGGCCGCTGCGGTGCCGGCAGCGGGGCTGCCGGGTTTGTCGGGGGACGTCACGCCGCCTCCTCCTCGGTGAGCTGGGAGAGGACGATCTCCCGGTACGTCTCGTTCGCCCCCATCAATTCGGTGTGGGTACCCGTACCGACGACCCGGCCCTCGTCCAGGACCACGATGCGGTCGGCGTCGCGGATGGTCGACACCCGCTGCGCGACGATCAGGACCGTCGCGTCGCCGGTCTCCCGGGCGAGGGCGGCCCGCAGTCGGGCGTCGGTGGCGTAGTCGAGCGCGGAGAAGGAGTCGTCGAAGAGATAGATCTCCGGCTTGCGGACCAGAGCGCGGGCGATCGCCAGGCGCTGGCGCTGACCGCCCGAGACGTTGGACCCGCCCTGGGCCACCGGTGCCTCGAGCCGCCCGTCCATCGCCTCGACGAAGTCGCGGGCCTGCGCGGTCTCCAGCGCCTGCCACAGCTCCTCGTCACTCGCGTCGGGGCGCCCGTAGCGCAGGTTGGAGGCCACGGTGCCGCTGAAGAGGTACGGCTTCTGCGGTACGAGCCCCACGGCCTCGGCCATGACGACCGGGTCCAGGTCCCTTACGTCCACGCCGTCGACGAGGACCGCGCCGGCGGTGGCGTCGAACAGGCGCGGGATCAGGCCCAGCAGGGTCGACTTGCCGCTGCCCGTGGAGCCGATGACGGCCGTGACCTCGCCGGGCCGGGCGACGAGCGAGACGTCCTTGAGGACGGGCTCCTCGGCGCCCGGGTAGCCGAAGGCGACACCGCGCAGCTCCAGATGGCCGCGCCCGCGCAGCTCGGTGACCGGCGCGGCCGGCGGCACCACGCTGGAGTCGGTGGTCAGGACCTCCTGGATGCGCTCCGCGCAGACCTCGGCGCGCGGCACCATCATGAACATGAAGGTGGCCATCATGATGGCCATCAGGATCTGCATGAGGTAGCTGAGGAACGCCGTCAGGGCGCCGATCTGCATGCCTCCGTCGTCGATGCGGTGGGCGCCGAACCACACGACGGCGATCGAGGAGAGGTTCACGACCAGCATCACGGACGGGAACATCAGCGACATCAGCCGCCCGGCCCGCAGCGAGACGTCCATCAAGTCGTCGTTGGCGCCCGTGAATCGTTTCCGCTCGTGGGTGTCGCGGACGAAGGCGCGGATGACGCGGATGCCGGTGATCTGCTCGCGCAGCACCCGGTTGACGGTGTCGATGCGCTCCTGCACTCCCCGGAACAGCGGCCGCATCCGCCAGATGATCAGCGACACGATGAGTGCCAGCGCCGGGACGATCACCAGCAGCAGCGCGGAGAGCGGGACGTCCTGGTTGAGCGCCATCACGATGCCGCCGACGCACATGATGGGCGCGGACACCATGAGCGTGAAGGTCATCAGGGCCAGCATCTGGACCTGCTGGACGTCGTTGGTGGTGCGGGTGATCAGCGAGGGTGCGCCGAAGTGCCCCATCTCGCGCGCCGAGAAGGACTGCACCCGGTCGAAGACCGCGCCCCTCAGGTCGCGGCCGACCGCCATGGCCGTGCGGGCGCCGTAGTACACGGCGCCGACGGCGCACACGACCTGGGCGAGGGTCACGGCGAGCATCAGCCCGCCGGTCTGGAGGATGTAGCCGGTGTCGCCCTTGACGACGCCTTTGTCGATGATGTCCGCGTTGAGCGTGGGCAGGTAGAGCGTCGCGAGCGTCTGCACCAGTTGCAGCAGCACGACTGTCGCGATGGCCCCCGAGTAGGGCCGCAAATGGACCCGGAGAAGTCGTACCAACACAAAGGCAGCCTATGCGAGCAGCCCTCCACACGGCCCCTCCTTTACCGGCTGGGGACCGTGACCCGTCCGGCACCCGTCATCATGGAGGGCGGCAATAAGCCGGAATGAACGGAACCGAAAAAGAGGGGTCGCCGTGGCGACGACACACCCGGCACGGCCGGCACGGCTGCCGGCGCAGCCGGCGCCGCCGGAACCACCGGCCGGCACGATCCGGTACTGGGCCGCGGCCAAGGCCGCCGCCGGTACGGCCGAAGAGCCGTACGCGGCACGGACGCTCGCGGACGCGCTGGACGCGGCACGGTGGCGGCACGAGGACGAGCCGGAGTTCGCGCGGGTGCTCTCGCGCTGCTCCTTCCTCGTGGACGGCGACCCCGTCGGCACGCGCGACCACTCGACGGTCCAACTGGCCGAGGGCGGCACGGTCGAGGTGCTCCCGCCCTTCGCAGGAGGGTGACCCCGCCAGCATGAGCGATCAGTATCACCACAATTCGTACGATCCGCACCGGCCCTATGAGCCCTACGGGCCATACGAGCCTCGTACCGACCACCAGGAGCAGACGGGACAGCCGGCGTACGACTACCCGTACGACTCCCAGGCCCCGGCGCAGCAGCACCAGCCGCAGACGCCCGCCGCCTGGCCCCAGCACGACTGGCCGGAGCAGGACGGGCCGGTCACCCAGACCTGGCAGACCCAGACCTGGGACGCGCAGAGCTGGCAGCAGCAGGCGCCCGCCCCGGCTCCTGCCCCGGCCCCGGCCGCCGAGCCGGCGTACGAGTCGCCGTGGCCCGTCGGCGGTGCCGCCGGTGCCGCGGCCTGGGCCCAGGAGCGGCCGTCGGCGTACGAGGCGCAGACGACGCCCGCGCCCGCGGCGCACGTGTCCCTGGCGGACGCCTACGCTCCGGCCGCGGCGGCGCACCCCGAGCCGGAGGCGGAGCCGGAGCGGCCGATGACCGCCGCCGAGAAGGCCAGGGCCGAGGGCCGGCCGCAGATCCTTTCCCCGGGGCTCCAACCGGCGCTGATCACGTCCTTCCTCGCCGTACTGCTGGCCGTCACGGCACCGCTGGCGCGGCCCGCGCTGGCCGTGCCGCTGGTGCTGCTGCAGGCGGTGACGGCGGCCGGCTGGTTCCGGCTGAACGGCATGTGGCCGGCCCGGCAGGGCATCGCGCTGGCGTTCCTCGGCGGCGTGGTCGCCGACATCGGCCTGCTGGCCACGGACACGACGAAGGCGCCGACCGTCCTGCTCGGCACGCTGGGCGTATGGATTCTGCTGGTCGTCGTGCTCCAGCTGCGCAGCCACGCCTCGCCCGACGAGCGGCTGTACGGGCTGACCGCCGCGACCGCCTCGGCCGCCCTGGCGGTCATGGCGGGCGGTCATCTGGCGGCGGACTCCGACGCGGTCGTCGTCGGCTCGATCGGCGTGGCCGCGGCCGTCCTGGCGCGCGCCCTGCCGCTGCCGTCCGTCGTCTCCCCCGTCGTCGCGCTGATCGCGGCCGCGGGCGCGGGCGTGGCGGCCGGCCGGCTGACCGACATGGGCGCGTCGGCCGCGCTGCTGGGCCTGGCGGCCGGCGTCTGCGCGCTGATCGGCCTGCGGGTGGCGAGCTACGACTACCCGTCGCGGTTCGTGCACATGACGGCGGGCGTGGCCCTGCCGCTGACGATCGCCGCACCGGCGGTGTACGTGCTGGGACGGGCGCTGGGATAGCCCTCACGTGCCGGACGGGCTGCGAATGCGGCCCGTCCGGCGTTTGAGGACCGGTGGTTACAGACCGGTGACGTACACGACCCCGCATTCACCCGAACGCTCCGGTTAGGCTCACGGGACAGCCTGACCGAGAGTGGGGATCGACAGCCGATGCGTGCGATACGAACGATAGTGATCGTCGCCGTGGTCCTGGCCGGCCTCTTCGTGGCCGCCGACCGTGCCGCCGTCTACTTCGCCGAGAACCAGGCCGCCGAGAAGATCCGCAGCAGCCAGGGCCTCTCCGGCACCCCCGACGTCTCGATCAAGGGCTTCCCCTTCCTGACCCAGGTCGCGGCCTCCGAGCTCGAGCAGGTCGACGTCAAGCTCGACGGCATCACCGCGGGCACCGGCGACCGCTCGGTGAAGGTCAGCGGCTTCGACGCCCAGCTGCACAACGTCCGTATCGACAGCAGCTTCTCCTCCGCCGTCGCGGGCCGCGCCACGGGCACCGCCCACCTGTCGTACGAAGAACTCACCAAGGCCGCCGGCGACCCCGGCGTCTCCGTCGCCTACGGCGGCAAGGACGGTGCCGGCCGCAGCCAGGTGAAGGTCACCGGCAAGGTCACGGTCATGGGCCAGCCCCTGGAGCGCAGCGTGGTCTCCACGGTGAGCGTGGTGGACGGCAACACGGTCCGGGTGCGGGCGGACGAGGTCCCCGCGCAGGGCATCCCCGGCATGGAGCGCAAGGTCCGCGAGAAGACCGACTTCGACCGGCAGATCTCGGGCCTTCCCAAGGGCCTCAAGCTCGACAAGGTCGTCACGACGCCGACCGGCGTCGACATCACCCTGACCGGCACCGACGTCAACCTCGCCGGCTGACCGTCCACGCTGCGAGACGCGGCCGTCCGTACGTCAGTCCGTACGGGCGACCACAGGGCCGCACGGGCCGCGCCGGGCGGATCCGGAACCTCGATTCGGCCAACTGGTCCCATTATTCGAGACATTTCGTCTCACCATTCGGCCGACTGGTGACAGGGCTCCCGGTCCCTCCCTACGATCGCCCCATGAAGCGACAGGCGGATCTCACCAAGCGGCGGGCAGTAGACCTGTGCCGCGTGGCCGCCATGCTCTGTCGCCGTGTCTGACGGGGACCGCTTCCGGCTCCCCTTTCGGCCGTTCAGGCCGCCTCCCCGCACCACCGCCCCCCACTGCGCGGCGCCGCGCACGACTGCCGCGCACCCGCACACGCTGGCGCACATCCGCAACTGCCCCGGAGGAGAACAGCATGAGCCGCAGTGACGTCCTGGTGGACGCCGACTGGGTACAGGCCCGCATCGACGCAGGCGACCCGAAGACCGTCCTCGTCGAGGTCGACGAGGACACCTCCGCGTACGACAAGAACCACATCAAGACCGCCGTCCGGATCGACTGGAAGTCCGACCTCCAGGACCCGGTCCGCCGCGACTTCGTCGACCAGGCCGGCTTCGAGGAGCTCCTGTCCGGCAAGGGCATCGCCAACGACGACACCGTCGTCCTCTACGGCGGCAACAACAACTGGTTCGCGGCGTACGCCTACTGGTACTTCAAGCTCTACGGCCACCAGGACGTGCGTCTCCTCGACGGCGGCCGCAAGAAGTGGGAGCTGGACTCCCGCGACCTGGTCGCCGAGGTGCCGCAGCGCGCCCGCACCACGTACACGGCCAAGCCGCAGGACGCCTCGATCCGCGCCTTCCGCGACGACGTCGTGGCCGCCATCGGTTCGCTGAACCTGATCGACGTGCGCTCCCCCGACGAGTTCAGCGGCAAGCTGCTCGCCCCGGCGCACCTGCCGCAGGAGCAGTCGCAGCGCCCCGGCCACGTGCCGAGCGCGCGCAACATCCCCTGGTCGAAGTCGGCCAACGACGACGGCACGTTCAAGTCCGACGACGAGCTCAAGGAGCTCTACGAGGGCGCGGGCGTGGACCTCGCCAAGGACACCATCGCCTACTGCCGCATCGGCGAGCGCTCCGCGCACACCTGGTTCGTGCTGCACGAACTGCTCGGCCAGCACAACGTGCGCAACTACGACGGTTCCTGGACCGAGTACGGCTCGCTCGTGGGCGTGCCGATCGAGCTCGGCGCCAACTGACCTCCCGACCCACCGCAAGAAGAAGGATCACCCATGTGTGGAGCAAAGGCCGGCGGTCCCGACGCCTCGACCGCCAAGCCCGGTGAGACGACCATCCAGGGTTCGGTGACCCGCGACGGCGAGCCCGTCGCCGGTTACGTGCGGCTGCTGGACAGCACCGGCGAGTTCACCGCCGAGGTGCCCACGTCCGCGACCGGACAGTTCCGCTTCTACGCCGCCGAGGGCACCTGGACGCTGCGGGCGCTCGTGCCGGGCGGCAGCGCCGACCGCACGGTCGTGGCGCAGAAGGGCGCGCTGGCGGACATCGCCATCGCCGTCTGAGGCGACGCGTCGGACACGAGAACGGCCGGAGGGCCGTACCCCTGGGTTGGACGCCTGGATGGTGGGGTGCGGCCCTTCGCGCTACCCGTGGCGCGGTCGTACGGTGAAGGTGTGTACGCGCGGCGACGCCACCTGTACTTCGCCATGATGGGCACCTGCATCGGCATGTTCGTCCTGGCGTGGTCCGTGGTGCGCCTGTGGTCGGTGCCGGCGGCGGTCGGCATGTGCCTGTTCGCCATGGTCATCCCCCCGGTCGCGGCCGTCGTGGCCAACCGCCGCGGCCCGGACGACCGCTGGTGGGACGACCCGTCGGGCGACCCGAAGTCGGACGAGTGGTGGGACGAGCTGGACGGCAAGCGCCGCCCGGGGTCGTGGGAGGAGCACTAGCCCCGGACCACGGGCCCCCAGGTCACGCGATCAGTAGACGAGCGCCTGCGCGTCGTCGGCCATGGCCTCGCTGACGAAGACCTGCGCCCCGGCGATGCGCGCGCCCTCGATCAGGTCCTTCTCCTCGATGTCGCGGCGGGCGGCGCACTGTGTGCAGACCGTGATCATTCCGCCTGCGGCCCTGATCCCGTCGATGAGGTCCGGCAGCGGTGCCGCGTGCGGCAGCTCGAACTCCGCCGCCCTCCCCGGCAGCGCGAACCACGACGACTCGCCGGTCAGCCACAGCGAGACCTCCACGCCGCTGGCCGCCGCGACGGCCGCCACCGTGAACGCCTGCGAGCACCGCTCGGGCGCGTCGGCGCCCGCCGTCACCTTGATCACGAGCTTCTTCGCCATGCGGCCACTCTAGGTCCACGGCGTCCCGCGCGGCCGGACACCCGGCCACGATCCACCTCACAGCGCCTCCGCCGGGACGGCCGACTAGACTCGTCCACGGTCCGTACAACCCTCACTCCGACCGAGGAGCGCGCTCGTGCTTGAGGCAGTCTTCACCACCCTGCTCGTCCTGGTCGCCGTAGGCGTTCTCGCCTTCGCGGGCCTGACCTGGAAGAAGCTGTACCAGGGCCAGCGCTGACCCCCCTGTCCGCACCCCCTACAGATCGCCTGAGCTCATGATCGAGATTCCGTCCGACCTCCACCGTGACCTGGTGCCCCTGGTCTTCCTCCTCGGCAAGTGGGAGGGCGCGGGCGTCGCCGACTTCCCCGGCGCCGAGAAGTGCAACTTCGGGCAGGAAGTCACCTTCTCGCACGACGGCCGCGACTTCCTCGAGTACACCTCGCACACCTGGGTGCTCGACAGCGAGGGCAAGATGGTCCGCCCGCTGGAGACCGAGAGCGGCTACTGGCGCATCGACGCGGACCGCAAGGTCGAGATCGTCATGACGCGCGACTCGGGTGTCGCCGAGGTCTGGTACGGCGAGCTGGCCGACAAGAAGCCGCAGATCGACCTCGCCACGGACGCCGTCGCCCGCACCGGGGCCTCCGGCCCCTACACCGGCGGCAAGCGCCTGTACGGCTACGTCAAGGGCGACCTGATGTGGGTCGGCGAGAAGGCCACCCCCGAGGTGCCGCTGCGCCCGTACATGTCCGCGCACCTGAAGAAGGTCGCCACGCAGCAGAGCCTGCAGGAGTGGGCCGAGAGCCTGCCCGAGGACATGCCGGACGGCGTCTCCTTCTTCCGCGAGGACGGCACGCCCTACCAGCCGTAATCACCACCCGAGCGCCCCGCGGGGGAAGTCCGGTCGAAGTCCGGCGCTGACCCGCAACGGTAGGCGGAAGGGCCCCTCGGGGCCCCTTCCGCGAGCCCGATCGCCCGCGGCGCGCGGATCCCTGCACAACTCGCCGTGGACTGCGAGGGGACACCCCGGCGGAGCCCGCCGCGGGCCGCTCCTCAGTACGTACGGAAGCGGCCCGAGGCGAAGGGCACACCGCCCGTGGCGATCGACCCCCTGGCCATGGCCGCGAAGACGCCGGGCCCGCCCGGCGGCGTCGCGCCACCGCCCCGCAGGCTCCCCCTGCCGCCGCTCATGGCAGGGCTCGTCCTCGCCCTCCTCGCCTCGCTGCTGTGCTGCGTGGCCCTCGGCTCGGCCGGCATCGGCTGGGGCGAAACGCTGCGCTACCTGCGGGCCGGGCTGACCGGCGCGAGCATCGCACCGGACGAGGTCTCCGCGTACACGATCGTCTGGGAGCTGCGCTTCCCGCGCGCCCTGCTGGCCGCCGTCGTCGGCGCGGGGCTCTCCGCCATCGGCGTGGGCGCCCAGGCCATGGTGCGCAACGCCCTCGCCGACCCCTTCACCCTCGGCATCTCCTCCGGCGCCGCCGTCGGCGCCAACGCCGTCATGCTCTTCGGCGCGTTCGCCTCGCTGGGCGTGTGGGCGCTCTCCGGCGCCGCCTTCGTCTCCGCGCTCGCCGCCATGGCCCTGGTCTACGCGGCGGCGCGCACCGCCCACGGACTGACCCCGCTGCGCCTGGTGCTGACCGGAAGCGCCATGTACTACGGCTTCTCCGCCATCACCACGCTCATGGTCTTCAGCGCCGACCGGGGCGAGGCCGCCCGCTCGGCGATGATGTGGCTGCTCGGCAGCCTCGGCGGCGCCACCTGGTCGTCCCTGCCCATCGCCGCCGCCGTCGTCCTGGCCGGGATCGGCGCGCTGCTGTGGTCCGCGCGCAGCCTCAACGCCCTCGCCATGGGCGACGAGACCGCCGCCTCGCTCGGCGTGGACGCCGAACGGCTGCGCCGGGTGCTGTTCGTCGTCACCGCCGCCGTCACCGGGGCCGTCGTCGCCGTCAGCGGCGCGATCGGTTTCGTGGGGCTGATGGTCCCGCACATCACCCGCATGATCGTGGGCGCCGACCACCGCCGGGTGCTGGCCGTGGCCCCGCTGCTGGGCGCGGTGCTGCTGCTGTGGGTGGACGTCGTCTCCCGGCTGCTGCTGGCACCGGTGGAGCTGCCGGTCGGCGTCATCACGGCGCTCATCGGCGTGCCGTGCTTCGTGCTGCTGATGCGGCGGCGCGGCTACACCTTCGGGGGTTCGTGATGCGTGTCGACATCGAGGGCCTGGCGGTCGACATCGCGGGCACACGGCTCGTCGAGGACATCGCGCTGCGGGCCGGCAGCGGACAGTTCGTGGGGCTGGTCGGCCCCAACGGCAGCGGCAAGTCCACGCTGCTGCGCTGCGCCTACCGCGCGCTGCGGCCGGCCGCCGGGCGGGTGCTGCTGGACGGCGACGACCTGCACGCCCTCGGCGCCCGCGAGGGCGCCCGCAGGCTGGCCGCGCTGCCGCAGGAGTCGGCGAGCGAGTTCGACTTCACCGTCTTCGAGGTCGTGGCGATGGGCAGGCTGCCGCACCAGAGTGCCGCCGGGCGCGCCACGGCGGCCGACACCGAGGTCTGCACGAGCGCCCTGGAGCGGGTGGGCGCGGCCCATCTCGCGGGGCGCGGCTTCCTGACCCTGTCCGGGGGCGAGAAGCAGCGGGTGCTGATCGCGCGGGCACTGGCCCAGCAGCCGAAGGTGCTGGTGCTGGACGAGCCGACGAACCATCTGGACATCGCCCAGCAGCTGGAGGTCCTGGCGCTGGTGCGCTCCTCCGGCCTGACGGTCCTGGCCGCGCTGCACGACCTCAACCTCGCCGCCACCCACTGCGACGTCCTGTACGTCATCGCCGGCGGCCGCATCGTCGCCTCCGGCCCGCCGCACTCCGTGCTGACCGCCGGGCTGCTCGCCGAGGTCTTCGGCGTACGGGCGCACCGTGTGCCGCACCCGGCCTCCGGCGCCCCGCAGCTGCTCTTCGACCGCCTTCCCTAAGGACCCCCATGCGTACCGCGCGTATCTGCCTCGCCCTGCTCGCCGCCGTCACGCTCACCAGCTGCGGCGCGAAGGTTTCGGACGGTTCCGGCGACAAACAGAGCGAGGCGGGCTCGGGCCACTACCCGGTGACCGTCGAGAACTGCGGGGTGAAGACGACGTACGACAAGGCGCCGCAGCGCGTGGTCACCAACGACGTCGGCATCGCCGAGATCATGTTCGCGCTCGGCCTGGAGGACCACATGGCCGGCTATGTGGCCCCCGACTACAAGACCGGCCGGGACGACAAGGGCGAGGCGCCCTGGAAGAGCGGCTACGACAAGGTGAAGTGGCTGTCCAAGAAGGAGATCAACAAGGAGCTGGTCCTGGACGCGAAGGCGGACCTCGTCTTCGCGGGCTGGAACTACGGCTTCGGCGAGGGCAACGCCTTCACGCCCGAGGCCCTGAAGAAGCTGGGCGTGGGCTCGTACGTCCTCACCGAGTCCTGCCACAACGGCGGCACCGGCAAGTCCCGCGGGGTCATGCCGCCGCTGGAGGCGCTCTACACCGACCTGGAGACCCTGGGGAAGGTCTTCGACGTGGAGGACCGGGCGCGCACGCTCGTCGAGGGCTTCAAGAAGCGCGTCGCCGACGCCCAGGCCGGCGTCCCGAAGGACGGCAGGGCGCCCCGCGTCTTCCTCTACGACGACGGCCGCGACAAGCCGCTGACGGCGGGCACGTTCGCGGGGCCGCACGACATCATCACCAAGGCCGGCGGCGACCACGTGATGAAGGACCTCAAGGACTCGTGGGTGACCGTCGGCTGGGAGACCGTCGTCGAGCGCGACCCCGAGGTCATCGTCATCAACAACTACGGGAACGTGAGCGCGGAGGAGAAGAAGAAGTTCCTCATGTCCTACCCGCCGCTCGCGAACGTCTCGGCCATCAAGAACGACCGCGTCTTCGTCCTCGACTACGTCGACCTCGTCGAGAGCCCCCGCAACCCCGCGGCCGTCGCCGCCCTGGCCGACTATCTGAAGGGGGTACGCAACGGCTGACGCTGCCTAGACTGGGAGCGTGGTGGACACCGACTGGCAGAGCGACCTCCGTAAGCGCGGCTACCGGCTGACCCCGCAGCGCCAGCTCGTGCTGGAGGCGGTCGACCGTCTCGAGCACGCGACTCCGGACGACATCCTCACCGAGGTCCGCAAGACCGCGGGCGGGGTGAACATCTCGACGGTCTACCGGACGCTGGAGCTGCTGGAGGAGCTGGGCCTGGTCAGCCATGCCCACCTCGGGCACGGCGCGCCCACGTACCACCTGGCGGACCGGCACCACCACATACACCTGGTCTGCCGGGACTGCACGGAGGTCATCGAGGCCGACCTGTCGGTGGCCGCGGACTTCACGGCGAAGCTGCGCGAGGACTTCGGGTTCGAGACCGACATGAAGCACTTCGCGATCTTCGGCCGGTGCGCACAGTGCTCCGCGAAGCCTTCCTCGAAGGCTGCGGATACCGCCCCTTAGGCTTGCCTCATGGAGCGTCATTCGAAGAGCCCGCTGCTGTCGCTGCCCGGAGCCGTCCCCGCCGAGGGCCCGGACGAAGGCGTCGCCGCGCACTACGGCGACCCCTTCCGCGAGCAGCGCGCGCTCGCCGACGGGACCGGATTCGTGGACCTCTCGCACCGCGGGGTCGTCACCGTCACCGGGCCCGACCGGCTGAGCTGGCTGCACCTGCTGCTCACCCAGCACGTGAGCGACCTCCCGCCCGGCCGGGCCACCCAGGCGCTGATCCTCTCCCCGCACGGCCACATCGAGCACGCGCTGTATCTGGTGGACGACGGAGAGACGACCTGGGCCCATGTCGAGCCCGGCACCCAGGACGCGCTGATCGCGTACCTGGAGAGCATGAAGTTCTTCTACAAGGTCGAGGTCGCCGACCGCAGCGCCGACATCGCGGTCGTGCACCTGCCCGCGGGCTCGATCGCCGAGGCGCCCGAGGGCGTCACGGTGCGCGAGACGCCGTACGGGCGGGACCTGTTCCTGCCGCGCGAACAGCTGACGGACTTCGCGGCCGCGCACGGCCCGGCCGCGGGCGCCCTGGCCTACGAGGCGCTGCGCGTGGAGGGCCACCGGCCACGGCTCGGCCTGGAGACCGACCACCGCACCATCCCCCACGAGCTGGGCCTGATCGGGGAGGCGGTCCACCTCCAGAAGGGCTGCTACCGCGGCCAGGAGACCGTCGCCCGCGTCCACAACCTGGGCAAGCCCCCGCGCCGCCTGGTCTTCCTGCACCTGGACGGCAGCGAGGTGCACCTGCCGGGCCACGGCGCCCCCGTGCGGCTGGCCTCCGACGGCCCGGAGGGCCGTCAGCTGGGCTTCGTCACGACCTCGGCCCGCCACCACGAGCTGGGGCCGATCGCCCTCGCCCTGGTGAAGCGCAACGTACCGGTGGACGCGCCGCTGCTGGTCGGGGAGGGCACGGCGGCCTCGCAGGAGACCGTCGTCGAGCCGTAGAGCCTCTCTCAGACCTCGAGCAGCACCGTGAACGGGCCGTCGTTCGTGAGCGAGACCTTCATGTCCGCTCCGAAGCGGCCCGTCTCCACGTGCGCGCCCAGCGCCCGCAGCTGCGCGACGACCTCGTCCACGAGCGGCTCCGCCACGGGGCCCGGAGCAGCCGCGTTCCACGTGGGGCGGCGCCCCTTGCGGGCGTCACCGTAGAGAGTGAACTGGGAGATCACCAGCAGCGGTGCGCCCACGTCGCTGCAGGACTTCTCGTCCTGCAGCACCCGCAGGGACCACAGCTTGCGGGCCAGCTGCGCCGAGCGCTCCGGTGTGTCCTCGTGCGTCACGCCGACGAGCACGCACAGGCCCTCGCCGACGATCTCTCCGACGACCCGGCCGTCCACGGCGACGCTCGCGCCGTTCACCCTCTGCACCACTGCACGCATACGGACCATGATGCCCTGCGGCCATAAGGGTCCGTTCGGGTGGAGAGACCCTGCGCCCGGGGCGCACCGAATGGCACGATGCGTGCAGGCGGTGCCTTATGCGGGCAAGGGGAACGTGATCCGGCCGCACACCGCCCGAGGGGACGGAACCGCATGACCACACCCACCGAGGATGGCCCCATGCTCACTGCGGCCGACCGCGCGGCCACGGAGCTGAAGGGCCTCAAGAAGTTGAAGGACCTCAAGGCAGTGGACAGCTTGCACGCCAGACCCCCGAGCCAGCGCTCCGGGCGAACGGCGGACGTCCCCGGGCGGCGGCTGAACGAGCTGCGCCTGGCGGAGCTGCGGGTGCTGCGCCGGGACGCACAGCGGGACGAGGCCGACCTCAGCTATGTGCGGCGGCTGCTGCAGGGCCGCATCGACATCCTGCGGGCCGAGCTGGCGCGCCGGGCGGCCCCGGGCTCGCCGGTGGTGGAGCGGCTGCTGGTGGAGCGGCTGTCGGAGATCCTCGCGGACGGCCCGTCCGCGCACCGCTCGTCCGCCCGTCATGTGACGGTGGGGACGCCGCACAGCGAGGAGTACCGGCGGCTGGCCGAGGACATGCTCTCGGAGGTCGAGCTGTCGGATCTGGGCGCCCGGACGGACCGGGAGCTGCGCGAGGGCATGGGACGCCTGGAGGCGCACGAGCGGCAGGTGTCCCTGCGGCGCACGGGACTGCAGCACACGGCCGACGATTGCAGCGCGGAAATCGCACGCAGGTACCGTGAAGGGGAAGCACAAGTAGACGACCTCCTCTCGTAATCGCCCCGCAGGGCGCCGGAGGGGTCCTCGCACCACCCCCCGGAAGGCCGACGATGACCTCCTCGACCCTTGCATCGCCCGCGAACGCGGCTCCCGCCGGCATACCGGGCGTGTCCCCCGTCCTCGCCGAGGTCGTGCGCTCGGGCTTCGTCGAGGGCCGGCACCGCGGCTCGCTGGTGGTCCTGGCGGCCGACGGCAGCGTGGAGTACGCGCTCGGCGACCCGGACGCCCCGGTCTACCCCCGCTCGGCCAACAAGCCGATGCAGGCGGCCGCGATACTGCGGGCCGGGCTGGAACTGTCCGGCGAGCGGCTGGCACTGGCCGCCGCCAGCCACTCCGGAGAATCGTTCCACCTCGATCTCGTCCGCACGATGCTCGCCGAGTTCGGCATCCCCGAGGACGGCCTGCAGACCCCGCCGGACCTGCCCCTGGACCCGGTCGAGGCGGAGTCCTACCTGGCCTCCGGCCAGGTCCGCGACAAGGTCACCATGAACTGCTCCGGCAAGCACGCCGCGATGATCGCCGTGTGTGTCGCCAACGGCTGGCCGGTGGAGAGCTACCTCGCCCCCGAGCACCCGCTGCAGCAGCTGGTGCTGCGGACCGTGGAGGAGGCGAGCGGCGAGTCCGTGGCCCACGTCGGCACGGACGGCTGCGGGGCGCCCCTGATGGCGCTGACGCTGACCGGTCTCGCCCGGGCCTTCCGCAGCTTCGTGCTGGCCGAGCCGGGGACGCCCGAGCGCAGGGTGGCCGACGCGATGCGCGCCCACCCCGAGTACGTCGCGGGCACCCGCCGCCCGGACACCTGGCTGATGCGCGCGATACCGGGCGCGCTGTCGAAGATGGGCGCCGAGGCGGTGCAGGCGGTGGCCCTGCCGGACGGCCGCGCCCTCGCCTTCAAGATCGACGACGGTGCCCTGCGCGCCCTGGGCCCGGTGCTGGCGCGCGCCCTGGAACTGCTGGGCGTCGACTCCCCCGTCGTCGCCCGCATCGCCGACGAGCCGCTGCTGGGCGGCGGGCGGCGGGTCGGGGAGATCCGCGTCGCGTTCTGAGCAAGCCGTGTGATGTACCGCTGACGCTCGTAAGGATCCGATAGCGGCCACAAATCGCATGCGTGCGCCCGGGCAGGGCCCCTAGCGTGCTCGTATGAGCCTCGAGGTGCGTACGATCGGCGACCCCGACCTGCCCGACTGGATCCGAGCCATGCACACCGGCTTCCTACGGCCTCCCACCGTGGCCAAGGAAGAGATAGAGACCCGGCGCTCGGGCATGGACCTCGAGCGCGTACAGGGGGCGTTCGACGCGGAACAGTGCGTCGGCACGTTCCGCAGCTTCCCGCAGCGCATCACCGTGCCCGGCGGGGCGGCGGTCCCCGCGAGCGCGGTCTCCAACGTCACCGTCTCGGCCACCCACCGCCGGCGCGGCCTGCTCAGCCGCATGATGGAGCACGACCTGCGGGCCGCCCGGGACCGTGGCGAGGTGGCCGCCACGCTCCTGGCGTCCGAGTGGCTCATCTACGGCCGGTACGGGTTCGGGCCGGCCGCCTGGGTCTCCGAGTGGGAGGTCGACGTGGCCCGCGCCGGCCTGGACAAGCGCTACGCGGGCCCGGCGGACGGTGGCCGCGTCGACTTCGTGGACGCCGGGACCGTGCGGCGGCTCGGCCCCGCCCTGCACGAGCGGCTGCGGGCCGTCCGCCACGGCGTCGTCGACCGCACCGAGCGCTGGTGGCGGCTGGCCACGGGCGACATCCCCCAGCCCGGCATGCCCGCGTGGACGGAGCCCTACTACGCCCTCTACCGCTCCCCCGAGGGCAGCGTCGACGGGCTGGTGACCTACACCTGCGACGAGGTGTGGGACGGCAAGCGGCCGCAGAACACCGCCACGGTGCACGGCCTGATAGCGGTCTCGACGGAGGCCGAACGCGCCCTGTGGCACTTCCTGTTGTCCGTCGACTGGGTCACCAAGGTCACCTCCGGCTTCCGCGCGCCCGACGACATCCTGCCGCTGCTGCTGCCCGACCCGCGCGCCGCCAAGCTCACCCTGCACTCCGACTACCTGTGGCTGCGCCCCCTCGACGTGCCGGCCCTGCTGGAGGCCCGTACGTACGCCTGCCCCGGCTCCCTCGTACTGGACGTCACCGACCCAGGGGGCCACGCCGGCGGGCGCTTCCTGCTGGAGGCGGACCCCGGCGGCACGAGCTGCACGCCCTCGAAGCGGCCGGCCGAACTCTCCCTGGGCGTCGCCGAACTGGCCGCCCTCTACCTCGGCGACGAGTCGGCGGTGCGGCTCGCGGCCCTGGGCCGGCTCGACGAGGAGCGCACCGGCGCCGCACAGCGCGCGGAACTCATGCTGCGCACGGCGCGCCGGCCCTGGTGCCCCGACCACTTCTGAGGCGCGGCGGTACGGGCTCTTCCCGGCCTCACAGATCCACGCTTGACCTCAAGCGCGGTTGAGGTAAGAGGCTTCTTCTCAACGGCCCCGCGGTCAACAGCCCGGGGGCCTCCCCATTGCCTTGCCACCCTTGCCGAGGAGAGCCCGTCATGTCCGAGTCCCCGTACCGCCTCGCCGTCGTCGTCGCCTCCACCCGCGAGGGCCGCTTCGGCCCCACCGTCGCCAAGTGGCTCGCCGAACAGACCGCGCAGCGCGACGACATCGACGTCGACGTCATCGACCTGGCCCACCACCCGCTGCCGGTGAACCTCAGCAGCGAGCCCGGCCCGCAGGAGTCGGCCGCCCTCGCCACCGTGACCCCGCGGCTGGCGGAGGCGGACGCCTTCATCGTCATCACCCCCGAGTACAACCACAGTTACCCGGCCTCCGTGAAGAACCTCATCGACTGGCACTACACCCAGTGGCAGGCCAAGCCGGTGGCCTTCATCTCCTACGGCGGGCTCTCCGGCGGCCTGCGCGCGGTCGAGCACCTGCGCCCGGTCTTCGCCGAGCTGCACGCCGTCACCATTCGCGAGACCGTCAGCTTCCACAGCCCCTGGGGCAAGCTGGACGAGTCCGGCCGCCACCTGGACGAGGAGGCGGGCATCTCCGCCGCCGGCGCCGCCAAGGCGATGCTCGACCAGCTCGGCTGGTGGGCCAAGTCCCTGCGCGAGGCGCGCGCGGCCCGCCCGTACGGCAAGTGACACGTTTACCGTGGGGGCATGAACAAACAGCCGCCGTCGTACGAGTGTGGACTGGACGCCGCCGTCGACGTCATCGACGGCAAGTGGAAAGTGCTCATCCTGTGGGCACTGCACGAGCGTCCTCGCCGCTTCGGTGAGACGCGGCGGCTGCTGCCGGGCATCAGCGAGAAGGTGCTGGCCCAGCAGCTGAGGGAGTTGGAGGCGGACGGCATCGTGCACCGCGAGGTGTTCGACGTGGTGCCGCCCAAGGTGGAGTACTCCCTCACCGAGGACGGCCACGACCTCCACCGGGCCCTGGCGCCGCTCGGCGCCTGGGGCGGCCGCCGCCTCGCCCGCCTGCGGGCGGCGAGCGCGTAGCGTCAGGGCGCCGCGGGCGGCGTCCAGGCGACCACGAGGTCGAGCAGTCCGGGGAAGCGGGCTTCGAGGTCGTCGATGCGGACGTGGCTGCGCCGTTCGAGCCCGTACTGCCGCTGGCGGGTGACGCCGGCCTCGCGCAGGGCCTTGAAGTGGTGGGTGAGCGAGGACTTGGGGCGGTCCAGCCCGAACCACCCGCAGGAATGGTCGAACCGCTCGGACTCCAGCAGGAGTTTCCGCACGATCGTCATGCGCAGCGGATCGCTGAGGGCGCCCATCACGACATCCAGGCGCAGCTCGTCGACGGCCGGCTCCGGCAGGGGCTCGGGCAGGCCCTCGGGCTCGGGCAGAGCCTTGACGACCGTATGCGCACGGGCCGTTGACGTCATCGGGACATCCCCTCCGTCGGGCGGTTCACCAGTCGATTCCTTTGTACGACTCCAATCGTACCGCATGCTATGTTCGACTCGACTCGTACTGGAGCCCGCCGAGGAGAACCCATGCCGTCGACCCTGTCCGCACGCCCGAAAACGGAGCCCGGCCACTCCCTCGCACCCGCACCGGCAGCGGTGCCCCGGTGGTGGGTGTGGCTGGCGGCCTGGCCGGTCATGGCGGTGTTCGTCCTCTCCAACGCCGCGACCCCGCTGTACGGGCTCTGGCAGCGCGACATCGGCTTCTCGAAGGGCACGCTGACCGTCGTCTTCGCCTTCTACGTCGTCGGGATGACCGCCTCGCTGCTGGTGTCGGGCGTGGCCTCGGACCGGCTCGGCCGCAAGCCCGTCCTCGTACCGGCGCTGGTGCTCGCGGCACTGGCCTCCGCGATCTTCGCCACCGCCACCTCGGTAGCCGCACTGATCACGGCCCGGCTGCTCACCGGGATCGCTGTGGGCGCCGTCGTCTCCGCCGGCATGGCCGCCGTGACGGACGTGGCGGGCCCCGGCCGCAAGCGCCTCGCCGCCCTGCTGGCGTCCTGCGCGATGGTCCTCGGCGCCGGCCTCGGCCCGCTGCTGGCCGGCGTGCTCTCCGAGACGCTGCCCGCCCCGACGGTCACGGTCTTCCTCGTCGAGATCGCGCTGCTGGCCCTGGCGCTCCCGGTCGTCCTGCGCATGCCGGTGCACCGCCCCGCCGCCGCGGGCCGGGGCGCCTGGATCCGGGTGCCGAGGGTCCCGCGGGGCGACGGCGGCCGGCTCCTGCTCGGCGTCGCGGTGTTCGCCCCCGGCCTCGCGTCGACCTCGTTCGTGCTCGCGCTCGGCCCGTCCCTGCTGTCCGGCCTGCTGGGCACGGCCGACCGCGGGGCCGCCGGGGCGATGGCCTTCGTGATGTTCCTCGCCTCGGCAGGCGTGCAGTTCGCGGTCACACGGCTGCGGATCCGTACGATCCTGCTCGCCGGTTCGGCGAGCATCGTGGCCGGCATGAGCGTCCTCACGGCGGCCGTGCACACCTCCTCCGTCGCCCTCCTCGTCGTCGCCGCGCTGCTCGCCGGCGCCGGACAGGGCATGGGGCAGTTCGGCGGGCTCTCCCTGCTGAACTCCGGCATCCCCGCCTCGCGCCTCGCCGAGGCCAACGCCGCCCTCAACGTCGGCGGCTACCTCCCCGCCGGAGCCCTGGCCGTCTCGGCCGGCTACCTGAGCGACGCGATCGGCCTGGCCGACGGCGCGACGACGTTCGCGGCCACCCTGGCCGGCCTCGCGGTCGCCGGCGGCCTCGTCGTCCTCGCCCGCGGGCGCCGGGTGCCCGGCGCCTAGGACGAGGCCCGGCCCGGCCCGGTCGAAAATGCCTGGTCGGTCCATATGCCCGGAACGTTAGACTGCTACGTCCTTGTCGTAGTGGAAGCAGTCGAGTCGCCCTAGGGCGCGGGGAGAGCGGCACACCGTGTCCGAGAAAGACCGAAACACCAGCTCGGACGCGGGCCGGAGCACGGACGCCGACGCCGGCGGCCGCCGCCGGCTCGACCTGCTGGGCGACTGCGGGAACTGCTTCGGCCTGTGCTGCGTGGCCCTGCCCTTCGCGGCCTCGGCGGACTTCGCGGTCAACAAGAACGCCGGCAAGCCCTGCACGAACCTCCAGAGCGACTTCCGCTGCGGCATCCACACCCGCCTGCGCAAGAGCGGCTTCCGGGGCTGCACCGTCTACGACTGCTTCGGCGCGGGGCAGAAGGTCTCACAGGTCACCTTCGGCGGCCGGGACTGGCGGCAGGCCCCGGAGACCGCGCAGCAGATGTTCGACGTGTTCCCGGTCGTCCGGCAGCTGCACGAGCTGCTCTGGTACCTCTCCGAGGCCCTCACGCTGCCCGCGGCCCGCCCGGTCCACAAGGATCTGCGCCGCGCCCTCGACGAGACCGAGCGCCTCACCCTCCTCGACGCTGGGCCGCTCGCCGACGTGGACGTGGCGGCGCACCGGCAGCAGGTCAACACCCTCCTGCTGCGCACGAGCGAACTCGCGCGGGCCGGGTCCGGCGGCAAGCGCAAGGACCGCAGGGGCGCCGACCTCATGGGCGCCCGCCTCAAGAAGGCCGACCTGCGGGGCGCCAACCTGCGCGGCGCCTACCTCATCGCCGCCGACCTCACCGGCGCCGATCTGCGGGGCGCCGACCTCATCGGCGCCGACCTCCGGGACGCCGACCTGAGCGGCGCCGACCTCACCGGGTCCCTCTTCCTCACCCAGCCCCAGGTCAACGCCGCCAAGGGCAACGCCGCCACCAAGCTGCCGCCCGCGCTCACCCGCCCCTCGCACTGGACGGGCAAGGTCGCCGGCGCGAAGTAGCCGTCGGCCCGGCGGGTTCGTCCGCCCGGTGCGCGCTCAGGCCCACGTCGCGCCGGCGGGCTCCTGGACCGTGGTGTTGATGCGGTTGAAGAAGTTGGTCGTCGCGATCATGAGGATGATGGCGGCGAGCTGCTGCTCGTCGAAGTGGTCGGCGGCCTCGTCCCACACGTCGTCCGGCACGGCCTGACCGGTACGGTCGGCGATCCGGGTGGCGGCCTCGGCGAGCGCCAGCGCGGCGCGCTCGGCGTCGGTGAAGAAGGGGGCCTCGCGCCAGGCGGCGACCGCGTGGAGCCGCTCGTCGCTCACACCGGCCTTCTTGGCGCTGTCCACGCCGCCGTACACACAGGCGCTGCAGCCGTTGATCTGGCTGGCGCGCAGGTGCACCAGCTCCATGATCTCCTGCGGCACGCCGCCCTGGTGCATGGCCTTGAAGAGGTTCTGGATGCCCTTCATGGCGTCGGGCAGGACCATCGCGGGGTTCTTCATCCGGGCATTCATGATCATATTCTCCGTTCGTCGGCCGGTCGGTGCGCTTGCCGCGCCGCCCGCTTGGTGTCCGTCACTGCACTGACGGATCGGAACGCGAGGATGTGACAGGTGAGCGAAAAAGATTTTCTGGCGCAGCGGTTCGAGGAGCAGCGCCCCCATCTGCGGGCGGTGGCCTACCGGATGCTGGGCTCGCTCAGCGAGGCCGAGGACGCCGTGCAGGAGGCCTGGTTCAAGCTGAGCCGCGCGGATGTCACCGAGGTGGAGAACCTGGGCGGCTGGCTGACCACGGTGGTCGGCCGGACGTGCCTGGACATGCTGCGCTCGCGCACCACGCGGCGCGAGGACCCCCTGCACGACGAGGACGGCTACGTCCGCCTCCCCGACCCGGTCGTCTCGGGCCCGGACGGCCTCGACCCCGAGCAGGAGATCCTGCTGGCCGACTCGGTCGGCATCGCCCTGCTCGTCGTCCTGGACACCCTCGCCCCGGCCGAGCGGCTCGCCTTCGTCCTGCACGACATGTTCGCCGTGCCCTTCGACGAGATCGCCGACGTCCTCGGCCGCACCCCCGCCGCCACCCGGCAGCTGGCCAGCCGCGCCCGCCGCCGCGTCCAGGGCCAGGCGCCCGCTCCCGACACCGACCTGGCCCGCCGGCGCTCGGTCGTCGACGCCTTCCTCGCCGCCGCCCGCGGTGGGGACTTCGAGGCCCTCGTCGCGGTCCTCGACCCCCAGATCGTGGCCCGCTCGGACGGCGGCGCACTGCGCCCCGGCCTGATCCGCCGCGGCGCCGCCACCGTCGCCTCCCAGGCGATCACCTTCGCCCGCTTCGCCGAGGCCTCGCTCCCGGCCCTGGTCAACGGCACCCCCGGCGTGGTCGCGGTGGCGGAGGGGCGGGTGCTCTCGGTCATGGCGTTCACCATCCGGAACGACCGGGTCACCGCCCTCGACATCCTCACCGACCCCGAGCGCCTCGCCCGCATCGATCTGAGCGTCCTCGGCGGGTGAACTCCCGCCCGGTCACCGCTGAGGGCGTGCGGACAGCGCGCTGTCGGCGGCGGCGAGGATGTTGCCGAAGGTACGGGTGATGATCGGCCGCGCGACGTGCCGGGTGAGGAAGGCGCCCAGGAGCGGGACGGGGATCTCGGCGCGGGTGGTCCAGCACACCCGGGTGCCGCCCTCGACCTCGGTGAACGTCATGCGGCCGACTTCGTGCCGGGCCGGCGGCAGGCTGCGCTCGACGACGTAGTCGGTGGCGTACGGCGGGTCGTAGCGGGTGATGCGCTCCCGGAACCAGCCGATCAGCCACAGGTGACTGCGCACCGCGCCGACGCCGTAGGGCGCGCCCTCACCGCGCCGGGTCAGACGGCAGCGCATCACCAGGGGCGAACGCGTGTAGTGGGTGGTCGTGGTGAGCCAGGCGAACACGTCGTCGATCGGGGCGTTGACGACACGTTCGACGGTCATGGTTTCCACGGCTGGTGTTCCCCTCTGTCGAGTGGGTGCACGGTGTCGGCGTGCAGCAGCTTGTCGGGGTTGCGGATGCCGTAGAGGCCGGTGATCCGTCCGTCGTGGATCTCGAAGGCGACCAGCCAGTCGAGCTCACCGTCCGTCAGGAACCGTGCTGCGGACATGCCGTTGTAGGTGGTGTGCTCGACGCGGGTCGCCGCGGTGGTGCCGGTGCGGATCACGCCGAGGACGAACCGGGCGACCTCGTCGCGGCCGGTGATCGGGCGGCGGGCGGCGACCACCTTCCCGCCGCCGTCGGAGAGCGACACCACATCGGGCGCCAGCAGGTCCATCAGCTCCTGGACCTCGCCGGTCGTCGCCGCGAGCAGGAACCGCTGGACGATCTCCCGTCCGCCGTCGGACCCGGGCTCGAAGCGGCGGCGCCGCGCGTGGACGTGCCGGCGCGCCCGGTGGGCGATCTGCCGGACGGTGACCTCGGTCTTGCCGATCGAGGCGGCGATCTCGCCGTGGGTGTAGCCGAACACGTCGTGCAGCACGAACACCGCGCGCTCGGTGGGGCCGAGCGTCTCCAGGACGAGCATCATGGCCATCGACACCGACTCGGCCAGGATCGCGTCCTCGCTCACGTCGGGTGCGGTGCGGATCGGCTCGGGCAGCCACGTGCCGACGTACTCCTCGCGCCGCGCCCTGACCGCGCGCAGGTGGTTGAGGGCCTGCCGGGTCACCACGCGGACCAGGTAGGCGCGCGGATGCTCCACCGCGGCCGGATCGACCGCGCTCCACCGCAGGTAGCTCTCCTGCAGCACGTCCTCGGCGTCGGCGGCGCTGCCCAGCATCTCGTAGGCGATGGTGAACAACAGCGGACGGTGTTCGGTGAAGGCGTCGACCACACCCGGCTCCCCTCTTTCGACTCTCCTGCGACGTCCATCGAGACACGCCGGAGCGGGGAACCGTGACACCTCGGCCGAAAAACTTTTGCAAGCACCTGCTTGCAAAAGTTAGCAACGTGGGGCAGCATCGCTCCCATGGCATCACTCAACGTCGGCAATCTCGGCGAGTACCTCCGCGAGCAGCGGCGCACCGCGCAGCTGACGCTGCGGCAGCTCGCGGATGCCGCCGGAGTGTCCAACCCGTACCTCAGCCAGATCGAGCGCGGCCTGCGCAAGCCGAGCGCCGAGATCCTGCAGCAGCTGGCCAAGGCGCTGCGGATCTCCGCCGAGACGCTGTACGTACAGGCCGGGATCCTCGACGAGCGGGACCGGGACGAGGCGGAGGTCCGCAGCGTGATCCTCGCCGATCCCTCGATCAACGAGCGGCAGAAGCAGGTGCTGCTCCAGATCTACGAGTCCTTCCGCAAGGAGAACGCGCTCGCGACGGACGTACCGGACGACCACGACAAGCCTTCGAGCAGCACACCTTCGAGCTGATCCGGGAGACCCATCGACATGGCCATCACCCAAGACATCCGCAAGACCGCCACCGACACCGCCTACGCAGCCGCGGGCGCCGCGGACCTGGCGGCCGAGAAGATCGGGCAGCTCGTCACCGAGGCCCCCGAGCGCTTCGAGCAGCTGCGCAACACCGACCCCAAGGTTCTGGGCGAGCGGGTGACCCGGCAGGCCAAGCAGGTCCAGACGCAGGTCACCGCGAAGTTCACCGAGATCGTCGGGACGATCGACACCGACGCCAAGAAGCTGGGCCAGACCGCCCAGGACCTGGCGGGCCAGGGCGTCGGGCAGGCCCTCACCATCGCGGCGCAGGCCGGCGAGAAGTTCGAGGAGCTGGTCGAGCGCGGCCGTACGGCCGTGAAGACCTGGCGCGGCGAGGCCGCCGAGGAGATCTCCGAGATCGCCGTCGCCGTCGAGCCGGACCCGGAGCCCGCGAAATCCGCGAACGGGGACGAGGCGAAGGCCAAGGAGGAGGGCCGGCCGGCCGAGGCCGACGCCGGCGCCTCCGAGGCGGACGACAAGCCCGCGGGCGCCCGCAAGCCCGCTGCCCGCAAGCCCGCGGCGAAGAAGGCGGACGCCAAGACCGGCGAGTAGCGACCGGCCGGCCCGGCGGCGGCCGGGCCGGTGACCCGCGGCGATCCGGGCACGCCCCGCGTGCCCGGATCGTTCTCCCGGTACGGTGGGCAGCAGACGCACTGACAAGAGGTGGACGGCATGCTGGTAGAAGGTTTCGGCGAAGTCCTGTCCTGGGTCTCGGTTGGCCTGCTCGTCTTCTCGGCGGTCGCCCTGGTCGACGCGGCGGTCCGGCGCGAGGACGCCTACCGGGCGGCGGACAAGCAGACCAAGGGCTTCTGGCTGATCATCCTCGCCATCGCGGTGGCCGTGAACATCTTCTTCGGGATCCTGGCCTTCCTGCCGGTCCTCGGCCTGATCGCCACGATCGTCTACATGGTCGACGTCCGCCCCGCCCTGCGGCACGTCACCGGCCGCGGCGGCCCGCGCCGGCGCGGCGGCTCCAGCTCGGACGGCCCCTACGGCCCGTACAACGGCGGCCGGTAGCGCGACGACGGCGGCCGGCCTACCCGCGGTCCAGCAGCATCACGGCCAGGTCGTCCGTCAACTCCCCGCCGTTGAGCGCCCGCACCTCGGTGACGGCCGCGTCGAGCAGCTCCTCGCCGCCCAGCCCCTCCTTCACCTGACGGGCAATCAATTCGATCATGCCCTCCTGGCCCAGCCGCCGCGTGCCCGCACCGATCCGGCCCTCTATCAGGCCGTCCGTATACATCAGCAGGCTCCAGGCGTCGCCGAGTTCGACCTCCTGGTGCGGCCAGCGGGCGGGCGACAGTAGACCCAGCGCCGGCCCCCCGCCGTCCTGGGGCAGCAGCACGGGCGGCCTGCCGGGGCTCACGAGCAGCGGGGCCGGATGCCCGGCCAGACAGAGGGCCGCCGTGCGGCCGTCCGGGGCGATGTCGACCGTGCACAGCGTCGCGAAGATCTCCTCGTCCGCCCGCTCGTGCTCCAGCACCTGCTGCAGCGTGGCCAGCAGCTCGTCGCCGCACAGCCCGGCCAGCGTCAAGGCGCGCCACGCGATGCGCAGTTCGACGCCCAGGGCGGCCTCGTCCGGGCCATGGCCGCACACGTCGCCGATCATCGCGTGCACCGTGCCGTCCTCGGTGCGGACCGTGTCATAGAAGTCCCCGCCCAGCAGGGCCCGGCTGCGCCCGGGGCGGTAGCGGGCGGCGAACCGCAGCTCCGAGCCGGCCAGCAGCGGGTGCGGCAGCAGGCCGCGCTCCAGGCGGGCGTTCTCCTTCGCGAGCAGCCGCGTCTCGGTGAGCTGCCGCTGCGCGAAGTCCGCGCGCTTGCGTTCGACGGCGTAGCGGATGGCCCGGCTCAGGACCCGTCCGTCGAGCTCGTCGCGGCAGAGGTAGTCCTGCGCCCCGACGCGCACCGCCTCCGCCGCCCGCTCGGCGTCCGCCTCGGCCGTCAGGGCGAGGACGGCGTGGTGCGGGGCGAGCCGCAGCACCTGGCGCAGCGTGTCCATCTCGTCCGGCCCGTCGGATCCGCACGCCCCGCCGGGCTGCTTGCCGGACGGGCCGTCCACGGGCGGCAGGGCGAGGTCGAGGAGGATGCACTGCACGTCGTCGGTGAGCAACCGTTCCGCCTCGGTGAGGTTGCGGGCGGTACGGATGCGTACGGGCCTGCCGGCGGCGCCGGTCATGTCCGCCATGTCCGGGCCGGACAGCGAGCCACCGGGGTCGTTCTCGATCACGAGCAGTGTCAGCCCGCCGTCGGGCAGCACGGCGGAGGGCTCCGCCTGCCTCGGCGCGGGTACGGGCATCACGTCGGCTTCCTTTCCCTCCCCCCGAGGGCACGGCGCCTCGCCGAGGGGCGAGCACCGAGGGTGACCCTAGCGCCAGAGCCCGGCCCAACGGAATGGTACGGAGCCACCCGCCTCTGTCATATGCCCTCGCCACAAAGGGAATTGGCGGCGGAATGCCCCCGGATGAGGGACCGCGCGATGACGAGCGTCACATCGTACAAGCGTATGAATAAACGCGCTGTAGCCGACCGGTAGCCCGCGGCTCGCGCCGTCGCCACCGGTCCGCCCCCGCGCCCTATCCCGGCCGCACGACCCCGAGGATCGGCATCGAACCGGCGCCCGCGAGCGTCACCTGCCGGCCCGGGCGGGGCGCGTGCACGATCGTTCCGTCGCCCACGTACATCCCCACGTGGCTGGCGTCCGAGAAGTAGATCACCAGGTCCCCGGCGCGCATGTCCTTGACGTCGACCTTGGCCAGTTGCCGCCACTGCTCCTGCGAGGTGCGCGGTATCGCGCGGCCGGCGGCCGCCCACGCCTTGAGCGTCAGACCGGAGCAGTCGAAGGACTGCGGGCCCTCGGCGCCCCAGACGTAGTCCTTGCCGATCTGGGCGGTCGCGAAGTCGACCGCGCGCTTGCCCTCGCCCGTAGCCGCGGAGCCCTGGCCGGCCAGGCCCTTGCCGGCGTCGGAGGCCAGCCAGGCCGTCTGCGCCTGGCGGGCCCGCTCCTCCTCCAGCTGCCGCAGCCGCTCCCGCTCCTTCTCCTCCAGGCGGGACTCGAGCTTCTTCGCCGCCTCCAGCCGGGCCTCGATCTCCTTCTTCGCGGCCTCCTTCTTCCCGCGCTCCGCGTCCAGCGCCTTCCGGCGCTCGTCCGCGGCCTTGGCGTGCCCCTGCAGCTCCCCGCGCAGGGCCTCGACCTGGGCGAGCAGGCCGCGTGTGGCCTGCTCGCCCTTGCGGGCGAGGGCGACGCCGCTCAGGAAGTTGTCGGGCGAGGCGCTGAAGAAGAGCTGGGTCTGCGGGGTCAGCCCGCCGCTGCGGTACTGGGCGCGGGCCAGGGCGCCGGCCTCGTTGCGCAGCCGGTCCATGCGCTCCTGCGCGGCGGTCATCCGCCGGGTGATCTCCTCGACCGACTTCTCCTGCAGGCGCAGCTGCTCGCCGGCCGCGTTGTACGCGTCCGTGGCGGCCTCCGCCTTGCGGTAGAGGGTCTCCACTTCCTTGTGCACGTCCTCGAGGCTCCGCGTGGCGCCGGCCGAGGGGCCGGGCGACGGGGGCTGCGGGGTTCCGGGGGCCGCGTACGCCACGCCCGGGGCGCCCAGGACGCCGATGACCGCGCTCGCGAGCGCGGTCGCGGCGGCCACTCGCCACCGTCTGCCCGCCACCGCACCGCCGACGCCGCCGCTACGCCTCGCAGGACACCCCACCGGACACCTCCACCACTCCGCCCCCGCGCCTGACGCGCCGTCACGCAAGGATCGGATGCTGTCATGTCCGCTCGCAAATCGACAGAGGGCTGCGTCACACTTCGACCGGAACCGGCCTCTCCAGGGGCCACCACCCTGACGGCCGAGGTTCACCCTCCGTTCACTCTGACCCATCGACCGCTTCACCTGATCTGCCTAATTTCGGCCGTAGAGGGTGCGGGCCATGCCGTCCGAACGGTCCCCGCCCGCATGCAGCGGAACAGCCTCATCCCACCTCTCGCACGCCGCCCGAGCGGCGGCTCCCGGAAGGAACACCCGAAAGTGAAGCTTCAGCGCACCAACCGGCTTCGCACCGTCGCCCTCGGCGCCATCGCCGTCTCCGGCGCCCTGGTCCTCACGGCGTGCGGCTCGGACGACAACAGCGGCAACGGCTCCGGCGGCGGCAGCGGCTCGACCAAGGCCGCAGGCAACATCAAGTGCGAGGGGAAGGGGCAGCTGCTGGCCTCCGGCTCGTCCGCGCAGAAGAACGCCATGGACCTGTGGGTCAAGAACTTCATGGCAGCCTGCAAGGACATCCAGGTCAACTACAAGCCCACCGGTTCGGGCGCCGGCATCCAGGAGTTCCTCCAGGGCAAGACCGCCTTCGCGGGCTCCGACTCGGCGCTCAAGCCGGAAGAGGTCGCCAAGTCCAAGGAGGTCGTCAAGGGCGGCCAGGGCATCAACCTGCCCCTGCTCGGCGGCCCGATCGCCATCGGCTACAAGGTCCCCGGCGTGGACAACCTGGTCCTGGACGCGGACACCCTCGCCAAGATCTTCGACTCGAAGATCGAGAAGTGGAACGACGAGGCGATCAAGAAGCTCAACCCGGACGCCAAGCTCCCGGACCTCAAGATCCAGGCATTCCACCGCTCCGACGAGTCCGGCACCACGGACAACTTCACCAAGTACCTCAAGGCCGCCGCCGAGAAGTCCTGGCCCTACGCCCCCGCCAAGGCCTGGGCGGCCAAGGGCGGCCAGTCGGCCGACGGCTCGGCCGGAGTGTCCTCGCAGGTCAAGCAGACCCCGGGCGCCATCTCCTACTTCGAGCTGTCCTACGCCACCGCCAACAAGATCGACACGGTGAAGATCAACACCGGTGCCGCCGCCCCGGTCGAGGCCACCTCCGACAACGCCTCCAAGGCCATCGCCGAGGCGAAGATCACCGGCACCGGCCAGGACCTCGCCCTCAAGCTCAACTACGCCACCAAGGCCGAGGGCGCCTACCCGATCACCCTGGTGACGTACGAGGTCGTCGGCGACAAGGGCAACAAGGCCGACACGCTCCCCGCCACCAAGTCCTTCCTCACCTACATCGCGAGCGAGGACGGCCAGTCGGTCCTGAAGGACCTCGGCTACGCCCCGCTGCCGGCCGAGATCGCCAAGAAGGTCCGCGAGAGCATCGCGAACCTCTCCTGACCCGTGTGCGGCCGGGCACCCCGCCCACCCCGGCAGGGGCCCGGCCGCACCATCCGGTGCACCGCCGCGCCAGGAGCGGCGCCCCCAGCGGGGGCCCGCTCCGCAGACCGGAGAAACCCATGGACATAACCCCAGCCACAGCAGCCACACCGCCGCCCCTGCCGGGCAGCGCTCCGGCCCCCGCCGACCAGGCGAAGGCGGCCGCCCGCCCCGGTGACCGGATCTTCCTCGCGCTCTCCCGCGGCTCCGGGATCCTGCTTCTGGTGATCATGGCCGCCATCGCGGTCTTCCTCACCATCCGGGCCGCGAACGCCCTCTCCCACAACGAGGGCCACTTCTTCACCACCTTCGAGTGGCGCGCCAATGCCACCCCGCCGGTCTTCGGCATCGCCGTCCTGGCGTTCGGCACGATCGTCAGCTCGCTCATCGCCATGGTCATCGCCGTGCCGGTGGCCATCGGCATCGCGCTGTTCATCTCGCACTACGCGCCGCGCAAGCTGTCCACGCCGCTGTCGTACGTCATCGACCTGCTCGCCGCCGTGCCGTCCATCGTCTACGGCCTGTGGGGCGCCCTCTTCCTGGTGCCGCACCTGGGCGGGCTCTACAGCTGGCTGGACGACTACTTCGGCTGGACCGGCGTCTTCGAGTACAACGACGGCGCCGCCCGCTCGCTCTTCACCATCGGCATCCTGCTGGCGATCATGATCCTGCCGATCGTCACCAGCGTCAGCCGCGAGGTCTTCCTGCAGGCCCCGAAGATGCACGAGGAAGCGGCGCTCGCGCTCGGCGCGACCCGCTGGGAAGTCATCCGGATGTCGGTGCTGCCCTTCGGCCGCTCGGGCGTCATCAGCGCCTCGATGCTGGGCCTGGGCCGTGCGCTCGGCGAGACGATGGCCGTGGCCACCGTCCTCTCCCCCAGCTTCGAGATCGGCACGAGCCTGCTGGACCCGGGCGGCGGCACGTTCGCCCAGAACATCGCGAGCAGCTTCAAGGAGTCCGGCGAGATAGGCAAGGACGCCCTGATCGCCTCCGGCCTGGTGCTGTTCGTCCTGACCCTCCTGGTCAACGGCGCCGCCCGGCTGATCATCGCGCGCCGCAAGGAGTACACGGCATGAGCCCCACGACCCTGGACAAGCCGGCCGTCGCCGACCGGCCCTCGTACAGCCTCCACCAGCCCCGCCTGCCCCGCTGGGCCCCGGCCGCCCTCGCGGCCGCCGCGGCCGCCGTCGGCGTGGGCGTCGGCCTGGGCGCCGGGCTGAGCAGCCGGATCCAGTGGGGCCTGATCGCCGCCGTGCTCTTCGTCGCCGCGATGTACGCGCTCGCGGCCCGCGTCGAGGGCCGCCGGCAGGCCAAGGACCGCCTGGCCACCAGCATGGTGTGGGTCTGCTTCCTGCTGGCCGTCGTGCCGCTGGTCTCCCTGATCTGGGAGACGGTCGCGCGCGGCAGCAAGGTCCTCGACGGCGCCTTCCTCGGCCACTCCATGGGCGGCGTCCTGACCATCCAGCCCGGCGGCGGCGTCTACCACGCCATCATCGGCACCCTGGAGCAGGTCGGCATCGCCACCGCCATCGCGGCCCCCATCGGCCTGCTGACGGCGATCTACCTGGTGGAGTACGGGCGCGGGCGGCTCGCCAAGGCCGTGACCTTCTTCGTCGACGTCATGACGGGCATCCCCTCGATCGTCGCGGGCCTGTTCATCCTCAGCTTCTGGATCCTGATGCTGGACAACGGCTACTCCGGATTCGCCGGCTCCATGGCCCTGGCGATCCTGATGATGCCGGTGGTCGTCCGCTCCACGGAGGAGATGCTCAAGCTCGTCCCGAACGAGCTGCGCGAGGCCTCCCTGGCGCTCGGCGTGCCGAAGTGGCGCACGATCCTCAAGGTCGTCCTGCCGACCGCCATCGGTGGCATCGCCACCGGCGTGATGCTCGCGGTGGCCCGCATCGCCGGCGAGTCCGCCCCGATCGTCCTGCTGGTCTTCGGCTCCCAGCTGATCAACAACAACCCCTTCGAAGGCGCCCAGTCCTCCCTGCCGTACTACATCTACGAGCAGTGGGCGGCGGGCAACGAGGCCAGCTACGACCGCGCCTGGGCGGCGGCCCTGGTCCTCATCGCCTTCGTCATGCTCCTCAACCTGGGGGCCCGCGGCATCGCCCGCTGGAAGGCCCCCAAGACCGGTCGCTGACCGTCCGTACGAAAGAAGTAGTGATCCCCATGGCCAAGCGAATCGACGTCAGCGGCCTCACCGCCTACTACGGCTCCCACAAGGCCATCGAGGACATCTCGATGACTGTGGAGCCCCGCTCCGTGACCGCCTTCATCGGCCCCTCCGGCTGCGGCAAGTCCACCTTCCTGCGCACCCTGAACCGCATGCACGAGGTCACCCCCGGTGGCCGCGTCGAGGGCAAGGTGATGCTGGACGACGAGAACCTCTACGGCCCCGGCGTCGACCCCGTCTCCGTGCGCCGCACCGTCGGCATGGTCTTCCAGCGGCCGAACCCCTTCCCCACGATGTCCATCTACGAGAACGTCGCCGCCGGCGTCCGCCTCAACGGCGGCCGGATCCGCAAGGCGGAGCTGGACGCGATCGTGGAGAAGTCCCTCAAGGGCGCCAACCTCTGGAAGGAGGTCAAGGACCGCCTGACCAAGCCCGGCGCGGGCCTGTCCGGCGGCCAGCAGCAGCGACTGTGCATCGCTCGGGCCATCGCGGTGGAGCCGCAGGTCCTGCTGATGGACGAGCCCTGTTCGGCCCTCGACCCGATCTCCACGCTCGCCATCGAGGATCTGATCGGCGAGCTGAAGGAGCGGTTCACGATCGTCATCGTGACCCACAACATGCAGCAGGCGGCCCGCGTCTCCGACCGCACCGCCTTCTTCAACCTGGCGGGCGTCGGCCAGCCGGGCAAGCTGGTCGAGATCGACGACACGGAGCGGATCTTCTCCAACCCCTCGGTCCAGGCCACGGAGGACTACATCTCCGGCCGCTTCGGCTGAGCCGCCCCTCCCCCAGCCGCCTTGCGGTGCTGCATGGCGGTGCCGCCGCAAGGCAAAGGGCCCGCCCCCTGTTCGTACCAGGGGGCGGGCCCGATCCGTTCAACGGACGAGATCCGGGAGGGTCACCCGAATGCCAGGTTCACGATCCAGAAGCTGAACGCGGCGACGATCGCCGCGGCCGGCATGGTGATGAACCAGCCCATCACGATGTTCTTGGCGACGCCCCAGCGGACCGCGCGCGTGCCCTTCGTGGAGCCGACGCCCATGATCGCGGAGGTGATGACATGCGTCGTGGAGATCGGCGCGTGGAACATGAACGATGCCGTGTACATCACGGAGGCGGCCGTCGTCTCGGCGGCGAAGCCCTGCGGCGGGTCCAGCTCGATGATGCGGCGCCCCAGCGTCCGCATGATGCGCCAGCCGCCCGCGTACGTACCCAGCGACAGCGTGATCGCACAGGCCAGCTTGACCCACAGCGGGATCGCGGCGTCCTTGTCCTGGACGTCACCGATGACCAGGGCCATCACCACGATGCCCATGGTCTTCTGGGCGTCCTGCAGACCGTGGCCGAGCGCCATGCCCGCCGCGGAGACGGTCTGGGCGATACGGAAGCCGCGCTTCGCCTTGTGCGGGTTGGCCTTCCGGAACATCCACATGATCGCGACCATCACCAGATAGCCGATGATCAGGCCGACGAACGGCGAGAGGAACATCGGGATGACGACCTTCTCGACGACGCCCGACCAGATGACGGTCGTACCGCCCGCGAGCGCCGCGCCCACCATGCCGCCGAACAGGGCGTGCGAGGAGGACGAGGGCAGGCCGAAGTACCAGGTGACCATGTTCCAGACGATCGCGCCGACCAGCGCGGCGAAGAGGATGCCCATCCCCTTGTCGCCCACCGGCGTCTCGATCAGGCCCTTGCTGACGGTCTTGGCGACCCCGCTGCCCAGGAAGGCACCGGCAAGGTTCATGACCGCCGCCATCGCCAGGGCCGCCCGCGGGGTCAGCGCCCGCGTGGAGACCGAGGTGGCGATGGCGTTCGCGGAGTCGTGAAAGCCGTTCGTATAGGTGAATCCGAGCGCGACCCCGATGGTCACGACAAGCGCAAACGTATCCACCGGGGGTCAGGACTCCTTGACCGCGATGGTCTCGACCGTGTTCGCGACGTGCTCGAACGCGTCGGCGGCCTCCTCCAGCACGTCCACGATCTGCTTGAGCTTCAGAACCTCGATGGCGTCGTACTTGCCGTTGAAGAGCTGGGCGAGGAGCTTGCGGTGAATCTGGTCGGCCTGGTTCTCGAGCCGGTTCACCTCGATCCAGTACTCGGTGAGGTTCGTCATGGTCCGCAGATTCGGCATCGCCTCGGCGGTCAGCTCCGCGGCCCGCGCGAGGACCTCGATCTGCTGCTCGACGCCCTTCGGCAATTCCTCCACCTGGTAGAGGACGACCAGGTCGACCGCCTCTTCCATGAAATCCATGATGTCGTCGAGCGAACCCGCGAGGGAGTAGATGTCCTCACGGTCGAACGGCGTGATGAAAGAGGAGTTCAGCTGGTGGAAGATCGCATGCGTCGCGTCGTCCCCGGCGTGTTCCGCTGCACGCATCCGCTCGGCGATCTCGGCCCGGGCGGAGGTCTCCGCTCCGAGCAGTTCCATCAGGAGCTTGGAGCCCGTGACGATGTTGTCCGCGGAGGCGGCGAACATGTCGTAGAAGCTCGTCTCCCTGGGGGTCAGACGAAAGCGCACGTGGGATCCTCGGGGTGCAGCGGATTCGGTCTCGTTGATGCTAGGCGCATCATCCAGCCACAGCTAACTGGCATTCCCTCAGTGTCGCCCATCGGGCAGAGTGCTCATGAAGGCGGTACGGGCCTCCGGCGATAAATTTCGGTACCATATACCCGGCGGGGGTATGCAAATGGCGGATAGCCGACATGCGGCCACCACGCGGCGCGACGCCCCCGCCACGGGCTGATGACCAGCGCGCACTGAGGCGCCGGCAGGACAACGGAGGACGCCATGACGCCCACGGATGCCACAGTGACCAGCACCACTGAAGCGGCGGGCGGCTCCTGCCACGGCGACACCGCCGTCCAGGGTGACCAGAGCGCCCATCCGGGCCCCCACGGCTACAGCAAGCAGAAGGACCAGCACCTCAAGCGGCTGCGCCGCATCGAGGGCCAGATCCGGGGCCTGCAGCGCATGGTCGAGGAGGACGTCTACTGCATCGACATATTGACCCAGGTGTCGGCCGGCACCAAGGCCCTCCAGTCCTTCGCCCTCCAGCTGCTCCAGGAACACCTCCGCCACTGCGTGGCCGACGCGGCCCTGAAGGGCGGCACGGAGATCGACGCAAAGGTAGAAGAAGCCAGCGCAGCAATCGCCCGCCTGCTGAGGACGTAACCCGTTTGCGCCCACCCCCGACCCGCGCCAGCGCTCAGGCCTCGGGCTCCACGGCCCCCTCAGCCCGTTGCCCTCGCACAACCCGCAAAACCTCATCGATCCGGTCAAAGCTGAGCCGTTCCTCAACGGCACTGGACGCCGCGATCATCAGCTCCCCGTAGAGATCGATCTCGATGAGGGCCACGGGATCCGGCCCGCCGGACGAACCGCGTCGCGAAACCACGTGATTCACCTCCTCGGGTCACCTCGCCCACGGCCTTCCAGCGTAGTGATCGGTACACACTCCGCGCATGGCACAGAAGGACCATTTCCATGGCCAACTACGCCCTGCCGCGCTATTTCTGCGGCGAAGCGACCGTGCCCGCATAGATTTCGGCCGGTGCGGGCAAGGCGATGACCGGCCGGTGTCCAAAGGCGAACAGTTCCACGGTCGAGACCACCGTCATGGGTGACGGCGGGGCCGAAACGGCGGCCCCCGTGGCCACGGCGGCCGGGGAGACGGACGCGGCCGGCGCCATCGCCGAGGCCGCCGCCGTCGTCACCGGCCGCTGGCCGTCCCCCGGCGTCCGCTCACGGGCGGCGACCCTGTCCGCGACCCCGAAGCGGTAGCGCAGCAGGCGCGGCCTGCCCCGCTCGTCGAGGTACGCGTCGAAACCCACCGTCCCACTGGAGAACCCTTTCGCCGCAGCGGCCAGCGCCGCCCGGTCCCGCGCGGGCGCGACGCGCGCGGCCCGGGAGAGGTCGATCGTCCCCCAGTAGTGCGTCACCCGCTCCCCGTCGACCCGCTCGTCCCCGACGTACGCGACCTCGCGCGCGCCGCCCAGCAGCTCGGCCGCGGCGAGGGGGTCGGTGGCCCCGCTGGTGAGCAGATCGCCGTCGGGGAGGGCGCCCGTGTCGATGCGTACCCACTTGCCGGCGGGCACCCCGGCTCCGCGGTTCTTCATATACAGGGCGCCGGGCGCGAAGACCTCGGTGATCGGGCGGTGCCCGGCCCGGCCTGCCGACCCCTCCGGCAACATCACCGTCAACCGCCCGACCGGCCGGGTGAAGTCGTAGACGCCCCTGCCCCGGATGGTCAGCCGGGTGCCACCGCTGACGGTCTCCATTGACGTACGCACCCGCGCCCCGCCCACGCCCGCCAGGGCCTTCGGGGCGTGCCGCACGGCGGCGAGCGCGCGGGCGGGGTCGGCGGCCGCGGGGCCCGCCGCCTCGTGGACCTGCCGGACCTGGCTGCTCCCACGGCCGTGGGCGGCACCGGCGCCCCGGGCCTCGTCGCCCTGCGGCGGTTCGGCGCAGCCGGACACCACGAGCAGCCCGAGGGCCAGGCCGCCCGCGACCGCGCCGGCGACGACCGCGCCTTTGCGTCTGCGCCCCTGCACCGCCATGAAGGAAAGCCCCCTGCCGCACGCTAGTGGAACCCGTTCTCTTCAACGACCGCCCCGGGGTAGCCGTCACGGCCGGGTAGCGTGGTCCCGTGTCCGAACCAGCTTTCGCGCCGTCCGGCGCCGCACACAGCACCACGACGAGCGAGCGCGGCTCGTTCTGCACGGCCCGCTGCTCCTGCGGCTGGTACGGCCCGGCGCGCCGGGCCCGTTCGCTGGCCCGTGAGGACGCCGAGACCCATGTGACGACGGCGGGCGGCGATCTCCCCGGCCAGCGCCGGGCGTCGCCCCCGCTGGGCTAGGCGGCGAGGTCGCGGTCGTGGTGGAACGGCTGCTGCCCGGGCAGCGCCGGGTCGCCGGCGGCCGGCACCACGGGCAGGGGCGCGTCGGGCGACCGTACGAGCCGTCCGGCGCGGGTGCCCGCGATCATCCGGGTCAGGGGGGTGAGCAGCATCATGGCCAGCGGCGCGAGGAGCAGCGCCACGGCCGTGCCCAGGGCGAGACCGCCGACGACGTCGGTCGGGTAGTGCACTCCCATGTAGACGCGGCAGAAGCCTTCGAGGAGCGCCAGGCCGATGCCGATGAACCCGTACTTCCGGTTCGCTACGAACAAGCCGACGGCGAGCGCCATGGTCAGCGTCGCGTGGTCGCTGACGAAGGAGTAGTCCTTCTTGCCGTCGACCAGCACCTCCAGCCCGGGATGGTCGAGGAAGGGCCGTGGCCGCCGGACGAAGTCCCGGATGGGGATGTTGACGAGCAGGGCGATCCCGGCCGCGAGGGGGGACCACAGCAGCGCGGCGACGCCCGCGGGGGCGTCCGCGCTCTTCCGCAGGCTCCACCAGGCGCAGAGCATGAGCACGGCGAGCCCGAACACGATGCCGTACTCGCCGATGAACTCCATCGTCCGGTCCGCCCAGTTCGGCGCGGACTTGGCGATGCCGTTGATGTCGTAGAGCAGGCTGACGTCGGGGTTCGACTCACCCCCGGCCACCGGCATGGAGTCTCCCGTCACGAGTCCAGCCATCGCCCCGGCCCCTATCTGTCGCCCGTCGCTACGTCCAGCTACCGACCCCCGTGGTCCGTGCGCCGCAGCCGCGGCGCTGCTTCGACACTTCCATGGAACGCCCGACTCCGGCCAGCCGTTCCACTCTCCACCCAATGATCACCAGGACGTTATCGAAGGGTGACCGATCGTCCGGTTCCAGGGTCCGCCGTTCATGCCCTGTCCGGCTTCGGGAGAGCTTTCGCTCCGTCAGCGGTCACCCGGGTCGCCCCGATGTAGTCCGGTTGCGCGTCGATCTTCTCGAACCGGATCACGGCCCCCGTGCGCGGCGCGTGGATCATGTACCCGCCCCCGACGTACAGCCCCACGTGGTGGATCGTCCGTGGGTCCTTCAGGTCGTTGGCGAAGAAGACCAGGTCTCCCGGCAGCAATTCGTCCCGCTTGGGGTGGGCGCCGGCGTTCCACTGGTCGTTGGCCACGCGCGGCAATTCGATCCCGACCGAGGCGTATGCGGCCTTCGTCAGCCCCGAGCAGTCGAACCGGCCGCCGTCCTCCTTCGTCCCGTCACCGCCCCACAGGTAGGGCGTGCCGAGCTTGTCCTGCGCGTAGTAGATCGCGCCGGCGGCCGCCTGCGAGGGCGCGACCCTGCCGACGGGCCGGGCGAAGCTCTTCTCCAGGCTGCGGATGGACTTCACGTAGCCCTGGGTCTCACTGATCGACGGGATCCCGCCGGCCTTGATGACCCGGTACGGGCCGGCGTTGTACGCGGCGAGCATATTGTCCGTCAGATCGCCCGATACGCCCTTGACGTCCTTGGCCAACTCGCAGTCGTAGGAGGCGGCTGACGGAATGGCATCCGCCGGATCCCAGACGTTCCGCTTGCCGTCGCCGTTGCCGTCCATCCCCTGCGTCGCCCACGTCTCGGGGATGAATTGCGCTATCCCCTGCGCCGCGGCGTGGCTCTCCGCCGTCGGGTCCCAGTTGCTCTCGGTGTAGAGCTGGGCTGCGAGGATGGCGGGGTTGAGGGCGGAACAGAGGTTGCCCCACTTGGTGACGAGGGCCTGGTACTGGTCCGGCACCGCGCCCTTGGCCAGCCCGACCGTGCCCTTGCCGCCGCCGCCCATGATGTTCCCAGCGGCTGCGTACACCCCGGCGACGAGCAGCCCGAGGAAACACAGGCACATCCCGATGCCGACACCCACGCCCACCCAGAACTTGCGCACCCGTCAACCTTCCCCCAACGCGGGGCCGGTGCACTGCCGTTTCCGGAATGTCCTGTGTTCCGGGCCCTCGCTCCCCTATTTCGCGGTGAAGCCGTAACAGGCGATGCTCGCATACTCCTTCGGGCCCTTGACGTGCTGGAAGAGCACCGTCCAGTTCCCGGGGTCGTTGGCGACGGGGATGCCGTCCGCATAGGGCTTGCCGTTGACCGTCTGCTTGAAGTCGTCGGGGTAGGTCAACTCGACGGACGAGGTCCCGTAGCCGTCGCTCTTGGCGATGAGGTCCACGGGCTTGCTGGTGTAGCCCAGGCCGAGGTTCTGCTGGCGCAGGCCCTCGAACGGCTTGCCGGTCTTCGCGTCGATCTCGTGCGGAGGCTTGACGGACACGGAGACGTAGTAGGACTTGCCGAGCTCGGGCGCGACGTACTTCAAGCGGAATGTGGCCTTCACCTTGCCGGACATCACATTGATGTCGGGGTTCTCGGCGTTCACGACCGAGAACTGGAACTGCGGGGAACGCTCCTCCGCAGGAAGCTGACAGGCTCCTTCGCCGGGGCTGGAGCCCTCCTGCGGCGTCCAGTAGTCGCGGTTCGGAGCGGTCGCCTCGAGGTAGGCGGGCTCCTTCCCGGCCGGACCCGACGGAGCGCCGGAATCGGCCGCGGACGGCGAGGACGACGCCGAAGGCTTGGCGTCCGCCGTACCGGCCGTCTTCTGCCCGCCCTGCTTGGAGTCGTCGCCGGCCGCCTGGACCGAGATCGCCACGATGACCCCGAGCACGACCGAGGCGGCGCAGACCGCGAGCAACAGCTTCGTGCGCGGCCGCTGGGGCGCTGGGGACGGAGGCGGCACCGGGAGGGCCCCGGGAGCCGGAGGCGTCCCGGGCGCCGTGGGCGCGGCGGGGAATGCGGCCGGGGAGGCGGCCGGGGGCGCGGCCTGGGCGGACATCACCGTCGGTACGTAGCCGGGCGACGGCGGCGCCCCGGGCCCGCTGCCCGCCAGCTCCTGGTACACCGGGTCCTCGACGAGCGCGGAGGTCACCGCGCACCGGCTGATGATCTCGGCGGGGGTGGGCCGCTTCGCCGGGTCACCCGCCACGCACGCCCGAACGAGCTCCGCCAGTGCCGGCTCGACCCCGGCCACGTCGATCTCGCCGTGGACGACCCGGTACGTCACCGACTCCAGCGAGCCCTCACCATAGGGCGGCCGGCCGGTCGCCGCGGCGGCGACGGTCGCACCCAGCGCGAACACGTCGGCGGCGGCCGTGACGTCGTTGCGGGTGATGATCTCGGGGGCGGTGTAGCCGGGCGTGCCCGGCGCGGTCCCCGCCTGCGTCAGGGCGGTCTGCTCGGCCCCGCGGGCGATGCCGAAGTCGATGAGCTTGGGCCCGACCGCCGACAGGATGATGTTGTGCGGCTTCAGGTCCCGGTGCATCACCCCGTGCGCGTGCACATCGGCCAGCGCCTCGGCGAGCGCGGCGAACAGCCGCGAACACGTGGCGGCGGGGACCGGTCCCCGCTCGCGTATCGCCTCGATCAGCGTGGGCCCGGGCACGTACTCCGTGGCCAGCCAGTACGGCGCCGCGTCCAGCGAGGCGTCGATCAGGTTCGCGGTGAACGCACTGCGCACGGCCCGTACGGTCGCCACCTCGCGCCGGAAGCGCGCCAGGGCCTCGGGCGACTCGGCGAAGTCCTCCCGAATGACCTTGATGGCCAACTGCCGCCCCCCGGGCGACCTCCCCAGATACACCTGTCCCATTCCCCCGGCCCCGATCCGGGCGAGAACAGTGTGCGTACCGATGCTTGCGGGGTCCTGAGGGCGTAGTGCTTCCACGGGTGGAGACTGTGCCACAGCCACCCGATGCCCGACCCACCCTCCGGGGCAACCATCAAACGTGAGTACGAATACTCACGACCCTCCAGTCCCTGAAGTGACACACTGTCACTCCAGGCCGGATGCATGAGGGCATCCACCTGACTGCCAAACAGAATTATTCCTGGGGGAAGGCACCGCCATGTCTGGGGGATGGGACATCAAGCCCGCCGGTGTACGAGCGGTGGTCGGCCGGACGGCGGACGTCGCCGGAAAGCTCGGCGATCAGGCCACGTCGTACGGCAATCACGCGCAGTCCGCCGGCGGCCACGCCGGTGCCCTCGTGGGCCCGTGCGACGCCAGCCAGGGGCTGGTGGGCCTGGCCCTGGCGGCATACACCCAGCACGCCACCCCGGAGCTCGTCTTCATCGCGGCGCGGGCGAGGAAGTCGCTGCAGGGCGCGATGGACGCGACGGGCCACTACGAGGAGGGCGACCTGGAAATGGCCGCGAACACACAGCGAACGGCGTGTCAGGCCCCCACCCCGGAGGAGCTCAAGGCGGTCACGAAGGGGAGCGAGAAGTGAACAGCTCCCCGATCGACCCGATATTCATCCCCCACTTCACGGGCGACATCGGCGCCCTGGAGAAGGACGTAGCGGCCCTGGCGAAGGACGCCTCCGACATCCGCACCACGGGCGCGGACACCCACTCCACTTTCCAGGGCCTGTCGTCCTGCTACGTAGCCCCCGAGGCCAAGCAGCTGCTGGACTCCACCCTCCCGGTGAGTCAGAGGGCGGACCAATTCGCGGACAACCTCGAGAAGGTGAAGTCCGCGCTGTCCGAGTACGCGACGGAGATCCGCCCGATCGTGAAGGAGCTGGACCAGCTCCGCGAACAGGCCGTTGCGTTCCGCGCGGACATAGGCGACAGCGACCGCTGGCTCAAGGACCAGGGCAAGGTCGACCGCAACAAGCACCTGATCCAGGCGGTGGCGGTCGCCCAGGAGAAGTTCCACGCGGCGGAACGCACCGCGTTCAACAAAATCACCGGCCTCTTCGACAAGAGCCTCCAGCTGACCGTGGACGACGGCACCCACAAGAAGGGGATGTACGGCTACAAGCCGAGCGACGCGGGGAAGGCAGAAAAGACCCCTTGGGGCACGGTCGAGGGCCGTGACTACGACGGCCTGGAAGCGGTCTGGCACTGGACGTCGGACAACGCGACCGGCCTCGTCAAGGGCTTCTTCGTGGACGGCGTAGGGGCCGCCGCCAAGGGGCTCTTCACCCTGGCCAACTTCACTGACTCCGAAAAATGCGAGGAAGCCTGGCGCAACCTCGGCACGGTCGCTCATGGCATCGGCCTGTACGCCACGAAGCCGTTCGACATGGTCTTCGACCAGACCATGCTCAGGGACAAGGACAGCGCCGACCAGATCCGTGCGAAGAAGGCCGCCAGAGAGTTCGGCAAGTCCTTCGTCGCCTGGGACCAGTGGCAGAAGAACCCGGGACGCGCATTCGGAGCAACCGCCTTCAACGTGGTCACCCTCGCTTCCGGCCCTCTCACGAAGGCCGGCATGGCAGGGAGAACGGGCGCAGCCGGCACAGCCGCCGGTGAAGCCAGTGCTGCCGCGAGGGCGGCCGCCGCGATCGGCAAGGTCGGCCTCTACAGCGACCCCGGGACGTATGTCTGGAAGGCCACCGGGCTGGGCGTGAACGCGACGAAAACCGCGATACCGAAGATCGGCGACCTGGTGTCCGAGCTCAAGCCGAGCCTGGGCCGGACGTCCGATCACACCCCGACATCCCTCAAGTACGACGCCGCAGACGGCACCACCAGGTACCTGGACATCGACGGCACCATCCGCAACGCCAAGGAAGTGGAACAGCCCGGCTCCCAGGCGCGGAAGGAACCGAGCAAGCACGACCTGCCCAACGTCAAACCCGAGGACGTGCCGCCGGTCAGGAAGCGCGAGAAAATCCTCGAGGGCGCGGGCGGCCCCAGCCGCGTGGAGAACGTGGCGGGCCACTCGAGCTCGGCGCACCCGGGGGACGGGACACACCCGACGGGCGGCCACGCCGCGGACCATCCCACCGGTGGCGGCTCGGGTTCGCACACGCCGTCCGGTGGCGGCCACGGCACCCCGGCACACTCCGGTCACAACACGCCGGGTACGGGCTCGGGCCACGGCGGTCACGACACTGGCGGTCACGGCGTCCACGACGCCGATGGTGCACACGCCCAAGAGGCGAGTGGACCCTCCGACCATGCCGCCGACTCCGGTGGGGCCCATGGCTCCGACGCCACGTCGCCGCACGGCCATGACGGTAGTGGCCAGGGCGGAAGGGGTAGCGGGCCGCGAGGCGTGCAGCTGGATCCGCAGCCGGGTTGGCATGGGGAGAGCGCCGGCAAGATGCGGCACTACCGGTTCCCCGCAGAATCCGTGAGTCATCTGAGCCCTGCTGAGCAAGTTGCCGCCCTTGAGCAAAGGACCGTGCAGCTGGCTGACGAGGCGCTGCAGGAGCCACTGACTGAGGCGGAGAAGAAGGCCAAGGCCAAGCAGAAACAGCCTAATCCCGGGGAGAACAAGCTCGTCGAGGCATGTGCGGGAAGCCTGCTCCACGACAACGTGATCACCTCCCACACCAGCATGACCAAGATGAGTGGGCAGGCGATGCCTGACACTCATCCGGTGCTCAAGGGTCTGCTCGATAGGATCAAGGCTCAGAGCGACGCCGGGGTGATACCTCCCACAGGCTCTGGGCATGGGAAGTGCGCCGAGATCGCGCTCATCAACGACCGGATCAAAATGCTGGAAAACAATGGTGTGCAGATACGGACTCTCGACGACGCCAAGCGGGAACTGGAGGGCGCAAAGATCCACACCCGGAAGATCGGAGACTTCGTTTCCAGGAAAACGGGTGAGGTGATGCAACGCCATGGCGATTACCTGCCACCTTGCGGTACGTGCACTCACATCCTTCCAGAGCTTGGGATTCTCCCCGTATAAGGGTGAGCGGTTGAAGAAGGGATTCGTTCTGTGACACTGAGCAAGCACACCGCTGAGGTTGCCGATTGGCTTACCTCAAACGGCTGGTCTCCCAGCCGCGACATCGGTTCGATGGCTGATGATCTTATTCGGATCAGAGTCGAGGATGCCGCGCGTCAGGGCTGGCATCTGGGCGACCTCGAGACGGCGACCCGCTTCATTCGTTCCTACGGGGAGCTTGAGCTTCCGTACCCGTGGGCGCCACTTGAAGCCGCTTTGAAATTCGACCCGACAGCAGGATACGACGGGGACGTGGAAGCGTTCGATGAACTTGCCCAAGGACTGGGCAAGAAGATCTTCCCGGTAGGCTACGAAACTCACGAGTTCGGGATCTGGCTCGTTGACGAGATCGGTCGATTCTTCTACCTACATCACACCGGCGGTTACTTTCTGGGCGAGAACGAATACGAAGCGTTTGATCGTGCGTTGAGCGGAAAGTCTCGCCCTGATGCGGAGGATTTCTTTGTCTGACATCACTCCATCCGTGGCTGCTTCCTTGCTCGTAAAGGGCACGATCGTCAGTCTCACAAGCCTTTTCGGCGAGGGCGTCCCCCAACTGCATCCGGCCGTGCAGGAATTCCTTGACAGCCTGCCGGCCGACCAGCGCGAGCGCTACATCGGAACCTGTGCCGAGTCCGCCCTCGTCTCCGACCAGTTTCGGGCGCTGGACTCGGAGCGTCACGACGGCCGTACCACCACCCTCGCGGAGGCTCTGCCTCACTTCCAGGGAGCGATCATCATGTCCCGGAAGATCCGGCCCGATGGTGATCCCGAGCACGGTCAGCCGACTCGGCCTTGCCGGTCCTGTACGGCGTTGTTGGAGGCGCTCGGGGTACAGATCCACGAGCCTGCTTGATCGCGAGCCCGGACGCAGGCTCCTCCTCTATGGTGAGCGGCGGCGTTCATCCGAACATCCCACCCCGCGAGGAGGGCAGGACGTGCCCGAGCTCAACTGGATCCCGGCCACCGACGACGAGACGGTCACCGAGTATCTGGAGGTCGCCTTCGGTGACGACGGCAATGTCTACATCCGGGAGAACATCAACCCCGGCAAGGTCGTCGTGACCACGGACGCCAAGTGGGACGCCTTCGTCCTCGGCGTGAAGGCCGGGGAGTTCGACCACTTCGTCGAGGGCCTTGAGGGCCTCGACGACTGACGGCCCTCAGGCCCGGTCGTCGTCATCGACCTCCTCCCGCTTCGGCGACTTCGACGACTTCGGCTTCGACGGCTTCTTGTGCTTGCTCGACGACGGTGACGGCTTCACCGGCTTCGGCCGCCTCGTCTCCTGTGCGGGACCGGCGTCCGGGTCGAGGTCGGCATGCGGAGCGGTGCTCGGCGCCTGGGCCGGGCGCGGGCTGTCGGAGCCGCTGTCGGACTCGAACAGTGACGCACCGATCAGCGCCGCCGCCACGAAGGCCACCACGCCGGCCGTGGCGCCGAGCAGCACCTTTCTCTTCCGGTTCGCCGCAGGAACCGCCGCGTAGGTCGTCGTCCTCTCCTGCCGCGCCGCCGGTGGTGGCACCGCAGGCGGCGCGAACGGCGCCCGCGGCAAGGGGGCCGGTGCGGCAGGCCGGGCGAACGGCGCCTGCGGCATCGCGGCCGGCGCGACGGGCGGCGCGACGGGCGGCGGCAGCGGCTGGGGGGTGTCCTGCCAGGACGAGCCCGCGAAGAAGTCCGCCACCTCCTGCGCCGACGGCCGCTCCTCCGGCTGCTTGGCCAGCATCCGCAGCAGATACGCCTCGAAGGCGTACGGCACCTCGCCGCGCCGCAGCCGCGGCGACTCGGGCGGGGTGTCCACGTGCATGTAGAGCAACGTGGTCGGGCTGTCCGACCAGAACGGCGGCCGGCCGACCAGCAGCTGGTACAGCACGCATCCCAGCGCGTACACGTCCGACTCCGGACCCGCGGTCCGGCCCAGGGCCCGTTCGGGGGCGAGGTACGTGCTCGTACCGACGATCTGGCCCGCCCGGGTCAGCCCGGCCGAGGTCTCGTCGACGAAGCGGGCGATGCCGAAGTCGCCGATCTTCAGCGCGCCGCTCGAGGCGTCGACCATGAGGTTGCCCGGCTTCACGTCCCGGTGGACCACACCCTGCCGGTGCGCCGCCGCCAGGCCGGAGGCCGTCTGAGCGGCCAGGTCGGCGACGCGCGGCACGGCGAGCATGCCCTGCGCGGACAGCTCGGCGGCCAGGCTCGGCCCCTTGACCAGCTCCATGACCAGGTAGAAGCGGCCCTCCCACTCGCCGAAGTCGTACACCGCGACGACTTGAGGGTGATTCAGGCGGGCGGCCGTCTGCGCTTCCATCCGGAAGCGGATCGCGGCCGACTCGTCGCCGTCGTCGCCCAGCAGCAGCTTGACCGCCACCTGACGGCCCAGCACTTCGTCGTGGCCCTGCCAGACTTCGCCCATGCCGCCCCGGCCGAGCGGCTCCCCCAACCGGTAACGACCGGCAACCAGCACCCGTACCACCCTTGATCTCGACCCATGCGCCGATCACGAAGAGTACCCACCGAACACACTGTCGTTTGAACATCTCCGCGCCCCCCTGCCCCACCGAACATTGCTCGGCGTCCATACGCGTGATACACAGAGTCACCCTAGGGCTCCCCACTGACAACAGGGCTTCGCCGCAGGTCAGAGCGGTACCACCGCTCACCCATACGGGTCCCGACAAAAATTGCCGCCAAATCGACATGCAAGGGCGGCATCGTCGGCGAAGATAGGTCCTGACCTTTGCCGTGCGGCAGAGGGGATACAACAACCCATAAGGGGCGGTGAGTTAGAAATGTTTTTGGCTGCCGGCAAGGGCGACATCAACCTCATCATTGGGGGAATCGCCCCGAAATGGGGTCCATTTGGCCAACTCGGCCAGGAGGCCCGCGTGATGATCGAGGTCATCATGGCAGCAGCGATCCTCCTGTGCCTGGCGATCGCGATCTGGGGAGCGGCGAAGCAGCGGATCGGCGCCACGGCGCTTCGCGACACCTTCAGCGCGGAACAGGGCAAGGGCCTGATCGTCGCCGGTCTCACCGGTGTGTTCATCATCGGCTCGCTCGGCACGTTGTTCACGATCGTCTACGGCATGGCGGTCTGAGCCGCCCCACGCGCCCCCCTTCCGCCCCCGTCTGCCCCACCGCGCATCGCCCCCGCGCAGACCCCCTCGTCCCCGAGTCCCCCCGCACCGAGGCTGCCACCTGATGCCCCCTCACTCCCCCTCGTCCTCCCCCCGGATTCCCTTCACACCGCTACCGTCATATACGGGCGGCAAGCCAGCCACGACGTATGAGGGAGCAGGCGAGCGATGAGTCTCGGCGACGACGGCTACGGCAGTGGCGGCGATCAGCACGTGACGCGTACGCGGCTCCCCGAGGGCGAGGTCGACCCGTACGCCCCACCGCGGCGCGGTGGCGGCCGCGGCGGGCGCGCGGGGCGGTCCTCCAGCCGGAGCCTGATGACGGTGGTCGGCGTCGTCGTGCTGCTCATCGCCGCCATCGCCTTCGCCAACAGAGGCGGCGGTTCCGGCTCCGGCGGCTCGGAGGGCGGCGGCGACGGCGGCAAGGGCGCCCGCAGCGAGGCGACCGCGCCGTCGGGCGTCAAGCCGGTGGACGGCAAGACCGGAGGAATCGCTTCCGGGTTCGCCCACTCGGAGCAGGGGGCGCAGTCCGCGGCGGCGAATTTCGCGGTGGCGTTGGTGTCGGCAGACATCCTCAAGCCGGAGAGACGGCACGCGATCGTTCCGCAGATCTTCGTCAGCGACAAGGTCACCGAACTCCAGGGCAAACTCGACGCCGCCTACTCGAAGGACTTCTTGTCCAAGCTCGGACTGAACGAGAAGGGCGAGGCCGCCAAGGGCATGATCTACGTGTCGCGCACCGCCCCCGTGGGGACCAAGGCCACGGCCTACAGCGATGCGGCCGCATCCGTCGAGGTCTGGTGCACAGGAGCGTTCGGGACTGCCGGGACGAGCTCCACCAACCCGGTGGCCAACGACTGGTTCACCATGACCATCAACCTGCGCTGGGTGAACGACGACTGGAAGGCCGAAGGCTTCTCGCAGAAGGACGGCCCGGCCCCGGTCAACAGCGACAGGACCGCATCCAACGCCGATGAGATCGCGAAGGCAGTCGAGCAGTACGGAGGGTTTACTTATGCCCGGTAAGCCCCCCCGACGCAGCCTTCGGCTCGCCGCTGTCCTGACCAGCGCCCAGGCGAGCCTCATCCTCCTGGCGTCCCGCGCCGTCGCCGCGCCGTCGCCGCCTCCTTCCTCCCCGGGTGCGTCTCCCGGCGCAACGCCCACACCGACGGGAACACCGAACGCGACACCGACGCCGGGCCCGAGCGCGTCCGCCAAGGACAACTGCGACCTCATCGTCGGCCCCGCCAAGGAGTACTGCCAAGGCGGCAAAGGCGGCAGCGGCGGCTCCGGCAGTGTGACGCCCCCCTCCGACCAAGCCGCCCTCGACCCCCTCGCCTCCCTGGCCAAAGGCTGTGCCGACGCCGGCTCCTGGATCATCGGCAAGCTCTCCGAGGCCATCCGCTCCACCGGCAACGTCGACTTCACCAACGCGCCCTTCCTCCGCCAGTACGCCGTCGTCTTCGCCGCCTCCACCATCCTCACCCTCGTCCTGTGGCTGCTGGCCGTGGCCAAGCGGGCCGTACGGGGCGTGCCCGTGACGGAGGCGATCACCGAGGCCGTGGGGTTCCTGTGGCTGACGGTGCTGGCGTCCGCGTTCACCCCCCTCGTGCTCTACACCGTCGTATCGGCCACCGACGCCGTGACCGACGTCATCGCCAGCGGCTCGGGGGTCAACAACGACGCCTTCTTCGGCGGCTTCGCCGAGGCCCTCAAGAAGGGCGAGGGCATCGGCGGCGGGCCGATCATGCTGATCGTCGTCTCCCTGGTGTCCGTCCTCGCCGCCGGCGTGCTCTGGCTGGAGCTGGTCATCAGGGCCGCCCTGCTCTACGTCGGCGCGCTGCTCGGCACGGCCGTGTACTCGGGGCTCGTCGACAAGAACATGTGGGGCCACGTGCGCCGCTGGGCCGGGATCATGATCGCGGTGATCCTGGTGAAGCCCATCATCATGATCGTGCTCGGTCTCGCCGGAGCGCTGTCCTCCGGTGACGGGCCGACCGCCTTCTCAGCCGTCGTGTCCGGGCTCGCGATCATCATTCTCGCGATCTTCGCCAGCGCGATGATCTACCGCTTCGTCCCCGGCTTCGGCGACGAGATCGTCAAGAGCCGCAACGCCAGCAACGACGCGGCGTCCCGCCAGGCCGCCGCCGTGATCTCCTCCCCCGCCGCCCTCGTCAAGCAGGGCATCACCACCCACAGCGCCCGCGGCAACGGCGGCGCTCCCCAGCAGGCCCGACCGGCCAACCCCGTCTCCGGCGGTGTCGCCGCCCACAGTGCCCGCCCCGCCGCCACCGGCGGCGGCCACGGCGGCAATGGAAGCGCTCCCTCCGCAGCACCGGCCCCCGCGCCCCGCGCACAGAACAACAGCACGAGCAATACATCCGGAGGTGAGCGGAGTTGACGGTCCCGGCCCAGTCCCAGCCGATCGCGGCCCGCCGTACGTATCTGATCGGCCGTGCGCGCCCCAACGCGGTCGTCGGCAAGAACCGCGAGACCGGCGAGATCGCGCTGATCATCGCGGGCGCGTTCCTGGGCATGATGTCCGGGCTGCTGGTGCCGATCCTGCCCCTGCGGATCCTCACCCTCACCGGCTTCCCGGCGTTGGCGCTGGCCGCCGTCTACGTGCCGTACAAGAACCGCACGTTCTACAAGTGGTTTGAAATCAACCGGTCGTACAAACGGACGCTGCGCCGGGGCACGACGTACCGTTCCGGCACCATGGAGGCGGGCACGCGTCTGGACGGACGCGAGGTCGAGGTGGGTCCGCCGCCCGGCATCGGGCGGATCAACTGGCTCTCGGCGCCCTTCGGGCCCGACGAGATCGCCGTGCTGCTGCACGCCGACCGCCGTACCGTCACCGCCGCCATCGAGATCGAGGGCCCGGGCGTCGGGCTGCGCGACTCGGAGGACCAGGAGGCCCTGGTCGAGCGGTTCGGCACGCTCCTGAAGCATGTCGCCAACGGGGACGGCTACGTCACCCGCATCCAGATGCTGGCCCGTACGCTCCCCGCCGACCCCGACGCGCACGCCAAGGACGTCGAGCGGCGCGGCGACGGCACGGCGCCGGAGTGGCTGAAGGATTCGTACGACCAGCTGCAGTCGATGGTGTCGACGTCCTCGGAGCAGCACCGCGCCTACCTCGTCGCCTGCATGCATTACGGCCGTGAGCTGGCCGCCGAGGCGCAGGCCATCGCCCGGGCGTCCCGGCACGAGGGCGGCAAGCGCCGGCTGGACCGCGACGCGGGACTGGCCGTGGTCATGGCCCGTGAGCTGACGGATATCTGCGCACGACTGGCCGAGGCGGACATCCGGGTGCGCCAGCCGCTCGGGCAGGGCCGGCTCGCGTCGCTCGTGCACTCCATGTACGACCCGGACCACCCCATCGACCACATCCAGGCGATGACGAAGCGGAACGCCTGGCCGGCGGAACTGGACGCCATGGAGGCCACCTTCCTCCAGGCGAAGACGCGCGAGTCGTCCACGCGCGCGCCCTGGTGCCACTCCACCGCGTGGGTGAAGGAGTGGCCGATGACGCCGGTGGGCGTCAACTTCCTCGCGCCCCTCCTCGTCCACACCCCGGACGTGATCCGTACGGTCGCGGTCTGCATGGACCTGGAGCCGACCGACGTGGCCATCGAGCGGATGCTCACCGAGAAGACGAACGACGACGCGGACGCCTCCCGCGCCGCCAAGATGAACCGGGTCGTCGACCCGCGCGACGTCGCCCACCACTCCCGCGTCGACCAGCGCGGCGAGGACCTCGCCAGTGGCGCGGCCGGCGTCAACCTCGTCGGGTACATCACCGTCTCGTCCCGCTCACCGGAGGCGCTGGCGCGCGACAAGCGGACCATAAGAGCGTCGGCAGGCAAGAGCTACCTCAAGCTCGAATGGTGCGACCGCGAGCACCACCGGGCGTTCGTCAACACGCTGCCGTTCGCGACCGGCATCCGACGATAGGGGCAATGCCGTGCTCGATCCGCTCGCCGCCGTCACCGACGCGTTCACCAGTTTCCTCTTCGGAAAGGTCGAAACCACCCGGCTGCCCGTCCGTACCTCCACCGGTCAGGCGCAGGCCGTCTACCTCCCCACCGCGGCCCCCGGCCTCGGCGACTCGGGCGTGATCATCGGGCGTGAGGTCTACTCCGGCAAGGGCTACATCTACGACCCGTTCCAGCTCTACGGTCAGCAACTGCCCGCCCCGCACTGGCTCGTCCTCGGCGAGTCCGGCAACGGCAAGTCCGCGCTGGAGAAGACGTACGTCCTGCGCCAGCTGCGCTTCCGCGACCGGCAGGTCGTCGTCCTGGACGCCCAGGGCGAGGACGGCGTCGGCGAGTGGAACCTCATCGCGCAGCAGCTGGGCATAACCCCCATCCGGCTCGACCCGACGGCCGCCCTCAACGGCGGTATCCGGCTCAACCCGCTCGACCCGGCGATCACCACGACCGGCCAGCTCGCCCTCCTCCGCACGATCATCGAGGTCGCCACCGGCCGCGGCCTCGACGAACGGGCCGGCTTCGCTCTGAAGGTGGCACACGCCTACGTCAACGACACCATCCTCGACCGCCAGCCGGTCCTGACCGACATCGTCGAGCAACTGCGCCACCCCGAGGCCGAGTCCGCCGAGTCGATGAATGTCGACATAGACGATGTAAGGGCCTGGGGCCTGGACGTGGCGCTCGTCCTGGACCGGCTGGTCGACGGTGACCTGCGCGGCATGTTCGACGGCCCCACGACGGCCGGCATCGACCTCGACGCCCCGCTGATCGTCTTCGACCTCTCCCACATCGACCGCAACTCCATCGCCATGCCCATCCTGATGGCGATCGTCGGCGTCTGGCTGGAGCACACCTGGATCCGGCCGGACCGCAAGAAGCGCATCTTCCTGGTGGAAGAGGCCTGGCACATCATCAACTCGCCCTTCGTCGCCCAGCTCTTCCAGCGCCTGCTCAAGTTCGGCCGACGGCTCGGCCTGTCCTTCGTGGCGGTGGTCCACCACCTGTCCGACGTCGTCGACGGCGCAGCCGCGCGGGAGGCGGCGGCGATCCTGAAGATGGCCTCGACGCGGACCGTCTACGCCCAGAAGGCGGACGAGGCCCGGGCCACGGGCCGGGTGCTGGGCCTGCCCCGGTGGGCGGTCGAGATCATTCCGACGCTCACGCCGGGCATCGCCGTCTGGGACGTCAACGGCAACGTGCAGGTCGTCAAGCACCTCATCACGGACGCCGAACGCCCGCTGGTCTACACCGACCGGGCCATGACGGAGGACGGTGACTTCGCGCGCGAGCTCGCGGCCGAGGCGGCCGCCGCCGAGCGGGCGGCCGCGGCCCTGGACGCGCGGTTAACTGACGAGCCCTACGGGTCCGAGCCGACGGTGGCGTGACGTGGCCCCCATACGGGACCGGGAACCCGCACCGGAACGTGGAATTCCGGATGGCCTCCTGGTCAGCATCCTCGCCTTCCTGCTGGGGCTGACCCTGCTGGTCTGGACGGCGACCGGCCTCGCGGCCCTCCTCGCGCACGGCGCCTGGCCGGAGGGCGTCTCCCTCACCCGTACGCCCCAGGCCCTGCGGCACCTCATGACGCAGCCGCGCGACCTGCCCGCCGCCTGGTCGGAGACGTCGCCGGACGAGCTGTCGGGGTACGGGCTGTTCTGGGGGATCCTCGTCAGCGAGGTCCTGGTGACGGTGGTCCTGATGACCTTCGTGATCGGGACGGTGGCCCGGTGGCGGGGGACGCGGGCACGGAGGCAAGGACAGCTGGGGCAGGGGCCGGGACAGGGGCCGAATCAGGTCCAGGCCCAAGCCCAGGCCCAGGCCCAAGCCCAGGCCCAGGCCCAGGCCCAGGTCCAGAGCCAGGCTCACGGCGGAATTCCCGGCCAGAGCCAACCGGCCGCAGGAACGGCACCGATGGCGACGGCCCCGGCGCCAGGCGGCCCCGCCCCGGGCCTATGGCACGCGCCGACCGCAGCAACCGCAGCGGCGGCGACCTCAGCAGCACCACCGGCCGCGGTCACCGCCACACCCCCCGAAGCGCCGGCCCCGAGCTCCCCCCGCCCCCAGCCTCCCGCCCCCGCCCCCGAGACCCCCCGGCACCTCGTCTACACCACCGAGCGCCGCGGCCCCGCCACCCGCGCGGTCTTCGAGGCCACCGGCCCCGTGCTCGTCGTCACCAGCGACCCCGGGCTCTGGGCCGACACCAAGGCGCCCCGCGCCAAGCTGGGCCCGGTCCACGTCTTCGACCCGGCCCACCTGCTCGACACCCCCGACCGCCTCCGCTGGAACCCCACCACCGGCTGCGAGTCCCGTGCGGCGGCCGCCTCCCGCGCGGCAGCCCTGCTCGCGCCCGTACGTCCGCTGAGCGCCCTCGACTCGGCCACCGCCGACACAGCCGAGACCCTGCTGCGCTGCTGGCTGCACGCCGCCGCTGTGGACGGCCGCCCCTTCCGCCAGGTGCACCGCTGGGCACAGGGCACGTCGGCCCATGAGCCCGTCCGCATCCTGCGTACGAACCCCAAGGCCACCGGCGGCACGGCCGGCGAGCTGGAGTCCGCCCTCACCGGCCATCCCGAGCGCCGCGACATGGCCCAGGAGTTGGCGGCACGGGCCCTCGGCGCGCTCGCCTCGGTCCACATCCGCGACGCGTGCAACCCCAATCGAGCCAATTCGTCGGCATCGGAATCATTCATCGCCGAAGGGGGAACGCTGTACGTGGTGGGTGAGGCGATTGAGGATCCCCGCACCCGCCCGGGTGCGATGCCGCTGCTCACCGCACTCGCCTCGAGCGTGGTCGAGCGCGGCCGCCGCATGGCCGAACGGTCATCCTCCGGCCGGCTCGACCCACCACTCACCCTCGTCCTCGACGACGTGGCTGCCGTGGCCCCGCTCCCCGCCCTCCCGGAGCTGCTGGAGAGCGGGGAGGCGCAGGGCCTGCCCACCTTCGCCCTGATGCGCTCCGAGGAACAGGCCCGCGCCCGCTGGCCCCGCCACACCCTCTCGCCCCGGTAGGGCCCCGGCGCGCTGATGCGTCCGCGGGGGTCAGAAACCCGCCGCGGCGATGATCCGGTCGACCACCGGATTGCGCTGCTCGCTCTTCGCGTCCGTGGCGTTGACCGAGTAGACGAGCGTGCGGGAGAGGTCCTCGGTGGCGCCGAAGCCGTTGAGGTAGCCGTAGCGGCCGCCCGACTTGCCCCAGACGACGCTGTCACCGACCTCGATGCGGCTCATGCCGCTGGAGTGGGACGCCTTCCCGCCGTCCTCGTACGAAGGGACGTCAGGGACGGTGAACATCAGCTTCAGTTCGGGCTTCGGCACGATACGGCCCCGGAAGAGCGCGGCCGTGAAGCGCTCGAGGTCGGCGGTGGTCGTGATCAGATCGCCGGAGGCCCAGGTGATCGACTGGTTCCACTCGGTGACGTCGACGAGCCCGGCGGAACCGCCGGGCCCGCTCACCCTCTGGTAGCCGCGCGTGTGCCGGCCCCGGATCGTCGGGTCATCGCCCGGGCTGTACGTGTCCGTCAGCCCGGCACGGCGTACGACACGGTCCTGGATCTGGCTCTCGTACGAACGGCCGGTGACCTTCTCGATCAGCAGGCCCAGCACGTTGTAGCCGATGTTCGAGTAGTGCTGCCGCGTCCCCGGAGTGAACTCCATGGGCTTGCCGAAGCCCCGCCGCACCAGCTCCCGGTGGTCCCAGCTGGTGAACCGGTGCGCGAAATCGGAAGCCTGGGAGCCGTCGGCGCTCGGCAGGCCGCTGGTGTAGTTCAGCAGGTGCCTGACCCGGACGTCCGGGTAGCGGGCGGGCAGCAGACCCGGCAGGTACTGCTGCACGGTCCCGTCGAGGCTCAGCTTCCCCTCGTGCACGAGCTGCAGCACGACGGCGGCCGTGAACGTCTTGGTGATGCTGCCGGCCCGGAAGCGCTCGTCCCCCTTCGGAGCGCGGTGCGTCCGGATGTCGGCTTCGCCGGAGGTGCCCTGCCGGCTCTCCTCCTTGCCGCCGAGCCGCACCTGCGCGGCGGTGGCGACCGCCGGGTCCGGGAGCCCGGCTATGGCCTTGCGCAGTGCGTCCGAGGCCGACGGAGTGAGCTTCTGCGCGTGCGCGGGCGCGTGCCCGGGCGCTCGTTCAGCGGCCTGCGCGGCAAGCGACGGAGCGACCGCACCTGCGCTCATGGCGACGACTGCGGCGGCGATGACGACGGCTCTCACAGGGCTTCGGTGCACGACGGGTTCCCCCAGGTCTCGATGGAGCACTTGCTGACGTGCTCCATCCTGGAGACCGGCGACGCCCGGCGAATCGCCGACGCGAGCGGTTCCACGGCCCGTCCGTATCCCTCGCGCGAGGGATACGGACGCGCACGGCCTCGCGCCGGACAGCCGGGGTCAGAGCCGACCGGGCGCGATCAGGCCGGTCTCGTACGCGCAGATCACCGCCTGTATGCGATCGCGCAGCCCCAACTTCGACAGCACATTGCTCACATGGGTCTTCACGGTGTGCTCGCTGACGACCAGCTCGGCCGCGATCTCCGCGTTCGACATCCCCCGCCCGAGCAGGACGAGCGTCTCGCTCTCGCGCGCGGTCAGCGCCCCCAGCTCGGGCGAGGGCCCGCGCTGCGGACCGCGCCCGACGTAGTCCGCGACCAGACGCCGGGCCACCGAGGGCGCCAGCAGCGAGTCCCCCGCGACCACGACCCGTACCGCGTGCACGAGATCGTCACGGCGTACGTCCTTCAGGGGAAAGCCGCTCGCGCCGGCGTGCAACGCCTCGTACACATAGTCGTCCTGATCGAACGTCGTCAGCATGACGGCCTTGGTCCCGGGTTCCGCGCAGATCTTCCGGGCCGCCTCGATGCCGTCCATGCGCGGCATCCTGATGTCCAGCAGCACGACGTCCGGCGCATGACGCCGCACGGCCTCGACCGCCTCGACCCCGTCGCCGGCCTCCGCGACCACGTCGATGTCCGGCTGCGCCACCAGGATCATCGCGAAGCCGCCGCGCACCAGCTCCTGGTCGTCGGCCACCACCACACGGATCGTCAACTTCGCACCTCCGAGCGCTCCGAGCCAGAGGAGAACACGACGGGCAGGTCCACGGCAACGCGGAACCCCCGGCCGCCGGGCCCGGGCCCCGCGGAAGCCGTCCCGCCATGGGCCGCCGCACGCTCGCGGATGCCGATCAGCCCACGGCCGCCTCCGGCGCCCGTACGCCCCTCCCGCGCACCCACGGCGTCGTCGACCGTGTCGTTCTCGACAGTGACGCCGAGACGGCCGTCCGGCGTCCATGTGAGGCGTACGGACACGGTCGAGGCGTCGGCGTGCTTGAGCACGTTGGTGAGGGCCTCCTGGACGACCCGGTACACCGTCACCTGGACGTCCGGGGCGAGCGGTCGAGGGTCCCCGTCCACCCCGCAGGTCACCGAGAGCCCGGTACGCCGGACGGCGGCGACCAGGTCCTCGATCCCGGCCAGCGTGGGCTGCGGGCTGCGCGATCCGCCGGGCTCGCTGCCATCCGAGGGATCGTCCCGGAGCACGCCGAGCATCCGGCGCAACTGCACCATCGCGTCCCGCCCCGCCCCCGCGATGGCGTCGAAGGCCGCCTCCGCCCGCTCGGGATCGGACCGTACGACCAGGGGCCCCGCCTCGGCCTGCACGATCATCAGGCTCACGGCGTGGGACAGGATGTCGTGCATCTCGCGCGCGATCCGCGCCCGTTCCCGCTCCGCCGCCCGCTCCGCCTCCACCTGCCGCGCCTTCTCCAGCTCGGCAGCCCGCAGTTCGACCGTCTCCGTGTAGGCCTGACGGGTGCGGGCCAGCACCCCGAGCACGTACACCATGCCGAAGAGGAAGTAGGAGAAGAGGTACTCGCGGGCCGTGTTCGTCTTGAGGGCCACGGCCACCGCGACCAGCGGAAGGCCGAGCCCGATGGTGAACCGCCGCTGCCGGAGCCCCGCGTGGGCGGCAACGCTGAAGATCGCCACCACCGGGCTGTACGGCATCGGCTGCCCCGGCCCTTCCAGCGGCAGATAGACGAAGCCGGCGGCCGTGATGCACAGCAAGGCGGTGAACGGCGCCCGCGTACGCCAGAGCAGAGGCAGCACGGTCAGCGTGGTCATGCCGTACATGGGCCAGGTGGCGGGCGGGGCGTCGGCCGGGCGCGGTACGACGAAGGGAATCGTCACCGCGGCCTGGACGACGGCGGTGATCAGGGCGTCGACGGCCCACGGGTTGGAAGGACGGAGCCGGAGTATCAGGGACGGCATCCGGCCCTCGGCGGCCGGGCGGCCCGAACGGCCGTGACGATCTGGTGCATTCACCGATCCTCGCGTGCCCGAATGACGCGGACAACGCCTGCACGCGCGATTTCGCTCAGCACGATGTCGCTCAGCACGTTTTCGCTCGCCACGCGGCGGGCAGTGGGCAGCGCATGATGGAGGACGCCCGAACCATCGTGATCGCCATGGGTACGGACGAGGCCACGGCCGTGCTCCCCGCAGACCTACGCGCCCGGCTCGCGGAATTCGGTGTCGTGGCCGACCAGGACGAACTGGCCCGTGCCGACGTCCTGCTCACGGGCTGGGGAAGCCCCCGGCTCACGGAGCAACTCCTCGGCCGGGCCCCTCGGCTGCGAGCCGTCATTCACGCTGCCGGTTCGGTCAAATGGCTGCTCACGCCGGCCGTCTGGGAGCGGGGAATCGTCGTCTCGTCCGCCGCGGCCGCCAATGCGGGCCCGGTCGCGGACTACACCTACGCATTGATCGTCCTGGCCTCGAAAAGGGCTCTCCCCGCCGCTGCCGCGTACTCGGCCGTATCCCAGTGGCCGGACTTCCACGAACGCAGGGGCGCCGACGCCCGAACGGTCGGTGTCGTCGGGGCCTCGCGCATCGGCCGTCTGGTCATGGACCGGCTGCGCACGGCGGATGCCGGATATCGCATTCTGCTGTACGACCCGTATGTATCGGCTGCGGAAGCCCGGGAGTTGGGAGCCACGGCCGTCGATCTCGACACCCTGTGCGGCAACAGCTCGATCATCACCCTCCATGCACCGGAATTGCCGGAGACTCGAGGTCTGCTGACCGCGGCACGCCTGGCCCTCATTCCGGACGGCGGCACGGTCGTCAACACCGCGCGCGGCACGCTCGTGGACACGGAGGCTCTGGTGCGGGAATGCGCCTCGGGACGCCTGGCCGCCTTTCTGGACGTCACCGATCCGGAGCCGCTGCCGCCAGGGCATCCGCTGTTCGGAATGCCGAATGTTCTGGTCACGCCGCATATCGCGGGAGCACAGGGCAGCGAGGTCCGCCGGCTCGGCGCGTACGCGGTGGAGGAGGTCAGACGCTGGGTGCGCGGGCACCGGCTGCGGGGCGAGGTGCGGAGGGAGGACCTCGATCGCCTGGCATAACGCACCCTGAACGCACACGGAATCACCCTGAACGCAAAAATGCCGCAGGCCCCGAGTCAAAGACTCAGGGCCTGCGGCTTCACAATTTGTTCGGCGGCGTCCTACTCTCCCACAGGGTCCCCCCTGCAGTACCATCGGCGCTGAAAGGCTTAGCTTCCGGGTTCGGAATGTAACCGGGCGTTTCCCTAACGCTATGACCACCGAAACACTATGAAGTTAACCAACCCGGCATTGACACAGGTCGTTACTTCAGAACCTACACAGTGGACGCGAGCAACTGAGGACAAGCCCTCGGCCTATTAGTACCAGTCAGCTCCAACCGTTACCGGTCTTCCACACCTGGCCTATCAACC
>NZ_JBITZJ010000001.1:1412897-1640744 GCF_044546695.1 Streptomyces sp. NPDC053079 | reverse complement strand
GCGCGCGGTCTGCTCCGCAGACACGACGCGCCGTCGCTACGCGACGGAAGACGACCCGCACTCCGTGCGGGTACCGGGACTCCGTCCCGGGAATCCGGTCCACTCCGTGGCCCGGGAGGCCAACTCCGTTGGCCTCGGGCTCGGATCGCTCCGCGATCCGGCCTGAGCGGAACACGCTCCGCGCGTTCCTTCGGCTGGCTAGGGAGGAAGGGGTGGCGGGTGTCTCGGGTGACGGGGGTTCAGTGGGCTGGCGTCGGCCTGCCGTTGGAGCGGAGTGCGGGCGGGGAGTGCCAGAAACGTTCGCTACGAGGGTTCCGGGATAGCAGAAACGAACAGATCGGAACACTCGCAAGAGGCAGTGTGCGTCATCCTGCTAGGCCCGCTACCTTATGGAGAGACAAGCCATCACCGCTACGGGATCCGGAGGGCCCGAACGAGAATACCGGACACTTCCCGGAAAACCGTTCGCAAAGAGGATAGAAAGCCCATTTACTGGTCCTTGAGTTTCCGGCATAACCGGATTCTAGCGAACCCGATAAAGCGTCAGATGCGAGCGAGGAAGGGAAATTGCATGCCGGGAAAATATCTGTTTCCGCATCAGGTGGAGGCGGTCGACGCCGTCCTCCGGGCTCTGCAGACCCCCCTCAACGGACACATGCCGGCTGAGGGGTTGCGGACCCAGGTCATCGCCGCGACCGGCTCGGGCAAGACGCTGATCGCCGTTGAGGTCGCCCAAAAGGTGGCCGCGCGGCGGGTGTTGGTCTTGGTGCCGACTCTGGATCTGCTGACGCAGACTGCGGCCGCATGGCGGGAGGATGGCCGTACGGGGGCAATGATCGGGCTCTGCTCGCTACGGGCCGAGGTCTCCGACGGCGTGCCCTGTACGACGGATCCGGCCGAGCTCGTGGAATGGGTGCGGGGGCTGGAGCGGGTGACGGTGTTCGCTACCTACGCCTCCATCGGCCTCGGCATCCTCCAGCGCGCACACGCCCAAGGCTTGGGCGTGTGGGACCTGATGGTCGTGGACGAGGCGCACCGGACCAGCGGGGACGCGGGAAAGCCGTGGGCAGCTGTACACGATCAGGCCAAGATCCCGGCGGCACGTCGGCTCTACATGACCGCCACGGCCCGCGTCTGGGAAGCGGCCGGGAGCGGCCGTGACGAGGAGCCGCGCCTGATCGCGAGCATGGACCCGGACTCGCCGGTCTTCGGGCCCGTGGCCTTCAAGCTGACCCTGTCCGAGGCCGTCAGCCGCGGACTGGTCGCCCCGTACCAAGTCGTGTGCGTCGACATCAGCGACCCCGAGCTCCACGACGCGCACCAGGTCGCCGGCACCGGCTCGGACGCGGTGCGCGGAGCGCGGCTCGCGGCGCTGCAGACCGGGGTCCTGACCGCGGCGGCGCAGGAGCAGCTACGGAAGGTGCTGACCTTCCACAGCAAGGTCAGCGAGGCCGAGGCCATGGCCGAGGGCGTCGTCGGCGTCGCGGGACGGCTCTGGCAGGACGATCCGCGCCGGTTCCCGGCGCCGGAGCGGGTGTGGGCCGACTGGCTGTGCGGGGAGCACGCCCCCGGCCACCGGCGGGCCGTGCTGGGCGAGTTCGCGTCCGATGTCCTCGAGGACGAGGGCGGGCTGCGGCCGGCCGCGCTGCGGGTGCTGAGTTCCGTGAAGGTGCTGGGCGAAGGGGTCGATACAGCGAATTGTGATTCCGTCGCTTTTTGTGATGCACGGGGATCGATGATCGACATCGTACAAATGGTCGGCCGCGCCCTTCGCATGAAGCCCGGGGAAGGGAAAATCGCGTCACTGATCGTTCCGGTATTCCTCGCACCAGGTGAAACCCCGGACGAAATGCTGACCTCTCCCGCCTACGGAACCCTGGCGAAGATCCTCGAAGCACTCCGCGCCCACGACACCGACACCATCGAAGCGCTCGCCGACCCCCGGCGGCGCAGCGGTAGTTACCAGCCCGAGGAGGAAGCCGGAGTCGGCGAAGGCGGCCAGGAGCAGCTGGAGGGTGAGCGGGGGCCGAGTGGGCCCGCGCGGGAGCTGCTGAAGTTCAGTACGCCGCGGGATCCGGCGCTGCTGGCCCGGTTCGTGAAGCTGCGGGTGATCGAGCCGGAGAACAGCTTCTGGCGGCGCGGGATCGAGGCCGTCGTGCGGTACGTGAAGGAGACCGGTGCTGTGCAGTTGCGGGTGCCGTACGACTTCGTCACCCCGGGCGACTGGTCGCCCGCCGGGTTCCCGGTGGGAACGTGGCTGGCCGACCAGCGGCGCTTGAACAAAGCCGGGCGCCTGGCCCCGGGCCGGGTCGCCGAGCTGGATTCGCTCGGGATGGTCTGGTCCCACCAGGACGTCGCGTTCGAGGAAGGGCTCGCCGCTGCCCGGGCCTGGGCTGAGGTGCACGGGCATTTCCTGCCGCCGGCCACTGCTGTCTGGGACGGCTACCCGGTCGGGACCTGGGCGAAGAACCAGCGGACCGCCGCCCGGCTCGCGGATACCATCGCCGAACGCTGCGCGGCCGGCCTCCCCGTCGGATCCAGCGCCAAGGCGCTCACCGAGGCGCGGCGGGATGCGCTGGAGGAGATCGACCCGGGCTGGTGTCCGGTGTGGGATGCCGGATGGCAGCGCTGCTTCCGGCTTGCCCAGGCCCATGTCGAGGGGGGTGGGGTGGTGCCGACGGTGCCGGGCGGGGTGATCGTGCAGGGTGAAGACCTCGGGCGCTGGGTAGTTGCTTGCCGCCTCGGCTGGGACAGCCTCATGCCCGTCCAGCAGTGGATGCTTGAGAACGTCCTCGGCCTCACCCCGGCCGAGGAGGACGAACGGCCGGTGAAACGCACGCAGGAAGACAAGTGGGCACTCAACCTCCGTGCGGCACGCCAGTTCCACGCCCGCGAAGGACATCTCAACGTCCCCAGGGTGCACGTAGAGATGGTGGGGGACCAGCCGGTGAAGCTCGGCACCTTCATCGACAACGCCCGCCGCAGGGCAGACAAGCTCACCTCACAACGCCGCGCCGACCTCGATGTCCTCGGCATTCGCTGGTCCAGCAGCAGGAAGCCCTAGGGCCTGTTCGACGGGTCGGTGCCGTTTGCGGTTGCTGGCGCTATTCGGGGCGATCGCCGGCAGCTGTGTGTGCGGAGCTGCTGGGAGGTTCGTGGGGTACTTGCGGGGGGATGGGGTGGGCTTGCTGTTCCAGCAGGGTTGCTTTGGCTTCCATGGGGCCTGCCATGTAGGCGAGGAGGCAGGCGGAAGCGATGAAGGCCATGTGAATGATGGTGCCCCAGCGCAGCTCCTGGCGTGGGGTGTGGTGGATGTTGACGAACATCTGGAGGAGGTGGATGGAGGAGATGCCGACGATCGCCATGGCGAGTTTGACCTTGAGCACGTTGGAGTTGACGTGCGAAAGCCATTCCGGCTGGTCCTTGTGTCCCTGGAGTCCGATGCGGGAGACGAACGTCTCGTAGCCACCGACGATCACCATGATCAGCAGGTTGGCGATCATGACGACGTCGACCAGCTTCAGGACGGCCAGCATCACCATGTTTTCGTCCAGGGCCCCGGTGACGACCCCGTGGACCAGGGTGCGCAGCTCGCCGAAGAACTCCCAGACGTACACGGCCTGGGCGGCCACGAGTCCGAAGTACAGGGGGGCCTGGAGCCAGCGGGTGGCGAACAAGGCGTAGCCCAGTGACGGTACGGAGCCGTTAGCTGGAGGAAGGACAGCCTTGTACCTGTGTGGCATGCGCAACCACTCCCCGCCCTGTCGCCGTCCGCATGTGTCAGCTCACCACTGCCCAGCGGTGGGCGGTGCAAGTGGCCGATGGAGACTTTCGCCCGTGTAGGGGAAGGGCCGAAGAGCCCGGTCGCGCCATCATGATGGTGCCGACGCGGGCGGCGAGTCCGCGGAGTTCGGTGGTGGTGCGTCCGGAGACCAGGAGGCCCGAGACGAGGGATTTGACCGCGGGGCGGGTGTGGGTCTCTTCGGGTGCGTGGTGTTCGGCGGCCAGGAGCGCGCGGATGCAGTCGTCGCGGCGGCCCCATCGTCCGTACGCGGCGGCGATGTCGGTGTAGTACCGGGCCCGGCGCTCGGTACTGGGCAGGCTCTGCGGGGCGACGGCCCGGGCAGCGGCGAGTGCGGTGGAGGGGTCGCCGGCGGCCTTCCGCTGGGCAGGACGGGGGCGCCTGCGGCTGCGGCGGCCGTCGCCGCCAGGTTCGCCAGCAACTGTCGTCGCCGCACCGGATCCTCGCCTCCTCTCAGCGAGCCGTCCCCGCCACCCTGGAGGCGGAAAGGCGGGGTTATGAGGCGGGGTTCCTCGACAGCAGCGGGCCCTGTGTCGGTGGAACTGGCAAGTGGCCCCGGTCTGGCAGGGGCCGCCACTCCCCCGTGGCGGCGGCCCCGTCCCGGCTCAGTGCAGCCGGGTTGCGGCGTAGGCCTCGATGGCGGCCTGCTGGTATTCGGCCAGGCCTGGTGCGATCGACTCGTATGCCGCGCGCCAGTGCTCGTTCTCCACGCAGGTATGCCCGATCGCGCGGTACTCCTCGGCGGTGGCTGCCCGGATCCGGGCCAGTGTCCGGTACTGGGTGTCGATCTTGGCCTGTGCCTCATCGGCGTCAGCGGGCGTGCCGGTGGCCAGCAGCTCGGCCAGCTGGATCATTTGTGCTGTGCGCTCGCGCTCGTTGGCCTCGATCTCGGCCTTGCTCCATGCCGAGGTGCGTCGTTCGACGGCCCTGACCAGGTCCGGGAAGTCGTGCAGGACCTTCATGCACGGGGCGGGCCCGATACTCTCGAACAGGTTTTCCGGTCGGGTGATGCTGATCATGTCTGTGCCGTCCTTCCTGGACTGCTCCAGTTCGGCGATCGTGCGGGCGACGGTGCCGGCCAGGGCGTCCAGCCGGTCACGCTCGGCGAGCAGCCGGTTGTGGTGGCCCCGCAGGGCCTCCAGCTCGTCGATCTGTGCGGCCAGGATCCGGCCGATTTCAGGCAGTCCCAGGCCCAGCGCCCGCAGCACGAGGACCTGCTGCAGCCGTAGCAGTTGGCGCTCCTCGTAGTAGCGGTGGCCGCCTGTGCCGATCCAGGCCGGCGGTAGAAGGCCGATCTCGTCGTAGTGCCGCAGTGTCCGCGCCGTCACACCCGACATCCGGGCGACCTCCGCGATCGGCCAGGCCATCGCCTTCCCCCACGGATTGCTTCACCGGGCCGGAATCTCCGGCCCTGCTCACGACGGTAGGGGTTTCCGCTGCGGCAGCCTCAAGCCCGGCTGTCAGCTTCTTTCGCGCCGGTCGGCGGCCGCACGGACGGTGATCACGATCGGCCTGCTGACAGAACCCGGCGCTGTCGAAACTCGTGAGCGTTCTCGTCCGGTCCCGACGGCATGGTGCCTACCGGGCCAGTGTCGACGTGCTGACTTTTCGCGTGAACAGGGCCACGCGGGCCCAGCCCGGTACCAGGCTGCTCGACGCCGCGCCGACGCCCCTGCTCCCCTCCTCCATCAACCACCAGCGAAACAAACGTCAAGATCACCTAATTGCCTTCGAAACTCAGACGCCGGGGCGCAGTAATGCCTTCGAATCAGCCAGGCCTGTCTGGGCCCCGGCCTCTTGGCGCAGACTGCCCAGGCCAAGCGCCGGGCCACATGCGGGAGGGCCCGGATCCCATCGGATCCGGGCCCTCTTCAGCAGTAGCGGGGACAGGATTTGAACCTGCGACCTCTGGGTTATGAGCCCAGCGAGCTACCGAGCTGCTCCACCCCGCGTCGGTGATCCCCACAGTACGCCATCACAGCCGGCACCGCGGACCACTTTTGTGCCGGGGCTGGTCTTCTATGCGGCGAAGCCGACGTTGGTGACGTACTCGTACTGGCCCCACTGCGAGCCCAGGTCCGGGAGCACATCGATGGTCCACGCATCGTCCAGACCCTGGTAGTCGCCTACCGCCCACGCGCCGACGATCTTGTCCCAGCGGCGCACATTCATCGCCCGGTACTCCACCACCCGCTGCAGCGGCCGCGGCACCTGGGACTGGTTGAGCGGGTGGATCTCTACCCGGGTCCCGCGTCCGTCGCGGTTCAGGCGCTTGAGGAGGTGGCGGGCGACGTTCTGGCGGCGCACCGCTCGGTACGCGGCGTCGATCCTGGCCAGGTTGGCCTTCGACGGCGACCGTCTGCCTTCCAGCCACGCTTTGAGCGTGCGGTCGGTGACCGTCAGGCCGGCGTCCTTGGCCGACTGGCGGCTCTTGGCCGACTTCGTCAGGTAGTGCAGGCGCGCTGTCCAGCCGCGCCTGGCGGTCACCGGAGTCGCGATGCCGCCGGCGAGTTCGTCGAGCTTGCGGGCGACGGCGTCGCTGCCTTTGATGCCCCGGGCGCCGAACTTTCCGAAGTCGATGTTCTTCTCCGGCACTATTGCTCTGCCTCCCTTTCCGTTCCGGCGGTGTAGGTGTCCTTGACCTTGACTTCGGTAACGCCCCGGCCCTCGGGGAAGACACTGCGCCAGTCGCCGATGACGTGGAGTTCGTCGGTGCCCATCGCGCGGACGACTGTGAGGCCCTCGTCATGGGCCTTGAGCGCTTTGAGCCACAGGTTGGCGAACGCCTGGGAGCGGATGATGTGCATCCAGTCCGGGCGGTAGAGCTCCCGGTTGTAGTTCGACTCACCCATCGTCGAGACGAACTTGGAGTACATCGCCTTCACGTACTCCAGGGTGACCTCGTCGCCCTGTTCGATCGCGGTGTCGCGGGCGTCCTTGAGCGCGATACGGAACTTCTCCAGAAGGTTCTCCGTGGCGCCGGAGGTGTACGACTCGTGGATCTGCGGGGGCGCGCACAGCCCGTACTTCGGACCGGACAGGCGCAGCAGGAGGCGCAGGGTGGGTTCGGTGACCCAGAGGGGGCCTGGTTCGTCGCGTTGGCCGATGGGGTTGGGGAGTACGGCGTCGTGTTCCCAGGGGGGTGGGGTGATGAGGTGTACGCCGGCGCGGCGGCGGTCGTGGGTGAGGCCGGTGGTGTGCTCGAGCCGGCCGAGGGGGAGGTGGGTTTTGAGGGCGGAGAGGTAGGCGCCGTTGATGTCGAGGGCGGTTACCTGGTGGTGGCCGGGGGGGAGTTGGGGCCGGGTCCATTTGGGGCGGGCTTCCCAGATCTGGTCGGCTCCGCGGGAGGTTGGTTTCTTGAGGATGTCGGGGATCCATGGGTGGGCGATCACGTCGTAGCGGGCGCCCTTGCGGGTCTCGTCCAGCAGTCGCATCGCGTCCGGGATCGCCCGTTTGAGCAGCGTTGCCGTCGCTGTTTGCATGTCGCCCTGGTGCTGGGCGAGTGCGGCCTGTACCGCCTGGCCGATCAGGTCTGGGGGGCCGGAGGGTTCCTGGAATGCGCGGCGGGTCGTTCGCGTTGTGTGCGCCGTCGCCGTTGCTGTCGGCTTGCCGGTGTGAGCGGTGTCGGGTTGTGCGGGTGGGGTGGCGGCGGTGGTCTGGCAGTCGGCCGGGTGAAGGTGCTGGGTGAAGCCCGCTACCTGGGTCGCGGCCGGGTGCCCGCAGAGCACGCATGGCTGGGGGGTGGCGAGGATCTCCACCTCGTCACCATCGGCGTCTTGTGCGGGGGCCGGGGAGGTGGGAGGGGCGTCGGCCGTGGCAGGGGGCTGGGCCGCGGCCGGTTCGGCAGTGGGCGGTGCCGCTGGGGTGGTGTGGGGGGCGAGCTTGGCGGCCAGGCCGTCCAGCAGGTACGCGTACTTGGTCCGGGTCTCGCCGGCCGGGTCGCGGCCGCTCTCCCATGCGGTGACCGTGCTGGGGCTGACCCCGAGCGCGCGTGCCACCTGCGCCTTGGACAGCCGGGCTTGTTCCCGCAGTTCCTGGCGGATTCCGGGTGCGGGCAGTGCGGCTTGCGGGCCGACGCCCTCGAGCAGCGAGTCGATCGCGTCGAAGTCGCTCACCGGCCGGCTCCTTCTTCCTCGCCTGCGCCGCGGCGCCGGGCGGCGGGCAGTGCCTCGCACGCCCGGGTCGGGCCTGCCAGGAGATCCAGCGCGGTGATCCCGTAGTGCTGGGCCAGGACGTCGGCGTCACGCAGGCTCCATGAGGTGGCCCCGGACTGGCGGCGGGAGACTTGTGTCTGCGTCAGCCCGAGTGCCGCAGCGATCGCCCGCTGCGACTCCCCCGTCGCCTGCATCAGCGCGGCCACCGTCAGCCGCAACGACTCCTCCAGACCCAGTCCCATGCCTTCATCATACGCCAAAGTGATGCGGTATTCGCATCGGGCAATCTTTTAGGGCATCGGGAGAACGTGTGCCGGCTCGCTCTGGCACACGGGGCACGGCAACGTGCCGGCCATGTCAACTCCCCAGGTTTCGGGATGTCCGGGTGATGCGTGGTGAGGCCACAGTCGGATGCGTGACCGGAGCGAGGGCGATGTGGCCGGCATGTACGGCGTGACGAACGGTATCTCCCGGGCTGCTTCGCGCTCGTAGTGATTTCCGTGAACGCATCACCACACAGACGTCCGCGCTCACCAGGGGTGCGGGTCAGAGAAAGGACACGCGACATGACGAAGGACCAGTACCAGGTTCCGGCTCTCGTCGAGGTCGGCGAATTCGGTGAACTGACCACCGGGTTTTTCGGGATATTCCCTGATGGTGGTGCCCAGTTCTTCAAGCGCAACGACTTCTCCAGCTAGATGATTTCGGTGGTGCCCCGGGCCCTGCCGGTCCGGGACACCACCGATTCCGTGACCTCCTGATGGCCCGCTGAAGGGGACCGAGTGAAACAGGGGTGGATATGAATCGGGGACAGGGCTGGTTCGTCGTGCTTCCCGACAGTGCCCAGGCCGCCTCGGCAGCCGGGATTCTCGGTGCACAGGCAGGCCTTGAGGTCGAGTCGCACCGCTCCGGCCGCCCATGGCTGGTCGGGCAGTGGAGCCAGGACGAAGTGACGGTGACCGCGGCGGGATCCGGCCGTGTGGCCCTGATCGGCGACCACCCGCCACTGGCCCGTCACCGGGCCGAGTCCATACGCCGGATCGGTTCGGCGGACGAGCTGGAGCGCATCGCGGCCGGTATACCGGGCTGTTTTCACCTGGTGTCCTCACTCGGTGGCCGGGTACGCGTGCGGGGCACCGCATCGGGCATGCGGCGGATCTACTACGCGCGAGCCGGCGGTGTGAGCGTGGGATGCGACCGGGCCGACGTCCTGGCCGAGGCCGTGGGCGGGACGCTCGACGAGGACGCGCTGCTCCTGCGGCTGCTGGAACCCTCGGTGCCCCACCCGTTCGGCGGGCGTCCGCTGTGGCGGGAGGTGTCCGCTGTCCCCGAAGGCCACTACCTGGAGCTGGGCCCGGAAGGCAGCCGGCGGGTCGCACGGTGGTGGTACCCGCCGGAACCGTGCGTCTCCCTCGAGGAGGGGGCGCCGAAATTCGCCGAGGCTCTCGCCGAGGCGGTCGCGGTGCGCACGGCCGCCGGCGAAGTGGTCAGCGCCGACCTCTCCGGGGGCCTGGACTCCACACCGCTGTGTTTTCTCGCCGCACGCGGTCCCGCGAAGCTCGTCATGTTCACCCAGGCGGGGATCGACGCGGGCCACGAGGACGCGCTCTGGGCACGCCGGGCGGCGGCGCACCTGCCGGACGCCGAGCATCTGGAGATGGAGCCGGGCAGGCTGCCTCCCTTCTACACCGGGCTGCTGACGGCCGGGCAGGGATTCGACGAGCCCGCCCTCGGCGGGCGGATCCGGGGCACGCACACCGCGCTCGCCCGCATGATGGCTGCGAAGGGCTCCCGGCTGCACCTGACCGGCGAAGGCGGCGACCAGGTCGTCCAGGCACTGGACTCCTACGTCCATGACACCCTCCGCACGCTTCCCAGAGCCGGCCTGCGGCATCTGCGCGCGCTCTCCGCCGAATGCCGCTGGTCACCCGGCGCCGCGATCACAGCGGCCGCCGACCGGCGGTCGTACCGGCGGTGGCTCACCGATGCCGCGGCCGGCATGGGCCCGATGCGCCTGAGCGACCGGACACCGGCGCTCATGGGGTGGGACATGCCCCCGTCGCTGCCTCCGTGGATCACCGCGCAAGCCCGTGAACGCCTGCGGCATCTGATCCGCCACGAGAGCGGTGCAGTGATCCCGCTCGCCCCCACCCGGGGCCGCCACATGGCGCTGGCGCAGATCATCTCGTCGACGCGGATGTGCCGTCAGATCACCCGCTTCACCGCCCACGCGGGCCTGCCCTTCCACTATCCGTTCCTCGACGACAAGGTCATCGAAGCCTGCCTGGCCGTACGGCTGCACGAGCGGACCACACCGTTCGTCTTCAAACCCCTCACCGTCACCGCGATGCGCGGCATCGTCCCCGACGAGCTGCTTGCCCGGCGCAGCAAGAGCGAGTTCTCCAGGGAGATCCACAGCGGCCTCGTCTCCCGGCGCCCGGAGCTCGCCGAGCTCCTCGCCGACTCCCACATGGGCCGCCTCGGACTGGTCGACCCCGGCGTTCTGCGCCGGGCGGCGCTCGTGCTGTATCCGCCCCAGCTGTCCGTCTCCTATCTGGAGATGACGCTCGCGGTGGAGACGTGGCTGCGCGCCCACTCCACCTCTGCAGTGAAGGGCGGACAGTTTCGATGCTGAGTCTCAGGCAGGACATCTCGATGGTTGCTGTCGAAGACGGCATGGTGCTGCTCGACGAACGGAGCGGCCGCTACTACCAGGTCAACGGCAGCGGTGCCGTCGTGCTCGGCGTGCTGCTCGAGGGGGGCGGCGAGGACGAAGCCGCCGATGCCCTCACCGAGGGCTACGACGTCTGCAGGGAGCGGGCGCTCGCCGACGCCGCGGAGATCATCCGCCGGTTGCGTACCACCGGGCTGGTGACGCCATGAGCGCACAGGCCTGCGCCGGCGGGCCGCTGCGCATCCCGGTGCACCGCCGTTTGCTGCCGGCAGTCGCGGTCGCCGCCGGCCATCTGATCGGGCGGCTGCCACCGCGCAGGATTCGCAGCCTGCTCGGCGTCCTCGCACGTGGCGCCAGGCCGGCCGGATACGCACAAGCCAGCAGCGCGCGCCGGACGGTGATGGCGGTCAGTGTGCGCTGCGCGGGAGAAGGCTGCCTGCCGCGTTCCATCGCTACCGCCCTGCTCTGCCGGGTCCGTGGTTCGTGGCCCACCTGGCACGCGGGAGTACGGACGATTCCCTTCCGGGCCCACGCATGGGTCGAGGCAGAAGGCCGGCCCGTGGACGAGCCCCTCTCCACCACTCAGATGCGGCCGGTCCTCACCGTCCCGCCAGGACGCGGGCCCGTACACGAGCGCACCGGCCTGCGGTGAGGGCCGGCGGACCGCACCCGGCCTGTCCCGTCCTCCCCGCGGTCTGCGTCCCGCCCTGCGTCCAAGGCCGATTGTCAGTGGTGGGTGAGAAGCTCGGGGCATCGAGTCGGAAACAGGGGGCTGCCATGTCCGGTAAGCAGAACTACATCAATCACGTTGCTCTCGTGCTGGACGCCAGTTCGTCCATGTCGCACCTGAGCCGTAAGGTCGTCGAGGTCGCCGACCAGCAGATCGCCTATCTGGCGCGCCGGTCGCAGGAACTGGATCAGGAAACCCGCGTCACGGTGTATGTCTTCGCGGACAAGGTGGAGTGCGTCATTTACGACAAGGACGTGCTGCGGATGCCGTCCTTGAAGCAGCTGTACCGGGTCGGTGGAATGACGGCTCTGCTGGCGGCCGCGCTGAAGTCGCAGCGGGAGCTGGCGCAGACGGCTCAGCTGTACGGTGACCACAGCTTCCTGACGTTCGTTCTGACCGACGGACAGGAGAACGCCAGTCACCGCTGTCTCGATGCCCCCCACAGGGATCAGCGTGAACTGGTGCGGGCCGTGGCCGAGATGATCGAGACGCAGGACGACAACTGGACGCTGGCTGTTCTTGTGCCGGACCAGATGGGCAAGCGCGAGGCCATGCAGTGCGGTTTCCCGAAGGACAACATCGCCATCTGGGACGCCACGAGCACACAGGGTCTGGAAGACGCCGGGCAGGTCATCCAGGACGCCACCGAAAAGTTTATGGTGGGCCGCTCCCAGGGCATCCGGGGATCGCGGGCGGTGTTCTCCACGGGGGCAGAGGCGGTCAACAAGGACACCATCAAGGCAGCCGGTCTCGCCCCAGTGGATCCGTCGGCGTACCAGCTGATTCCGGTGGCCCGCGATGCGGCTATCCGGGAGTGGGTCGTCGAATGCGGGCACACGTACCGTACTGGTTGTGCGTTCTATCAGTTGAGCAAGTCGGAGAAAGTCCAGGCGCGGAAGCAGATTGCGGTGCTGGAGAAGAAGACGGACCGGGTGTATACGGGTCCGGAGGCCCGGGCTCTGCTCGGCCTGCCGGATGTGGAGGTTCGCGTCAAGCCGGACCACAACGACGACTTTACGATCTTCGTGCAGAGCACCAGTGTGAACCGGAAGCTGATGCCGAACACGCGGCTTCTGCTGATGAGCTGACGCCCTTGGGAGTCCCGCCGGTCCGGCTGGTGGGGCTCCCTTGGCGTGGGGCGGTCAAAGCTCCCGGCTGTTGCCGGAGGTCACTGCTCGAGGTGCCAGTTCTGCTCCGCGGGGTCTCCGCCGGCGCACGTCCAAAGGGTCATCCAGGTGCCGTTGCCGAAGTTTCCGCCGTAGTTGGTCAGGCACTTGTTGGAGTGCGAGGTCTTGATGTTTCTGTGCTCGGCCACCGCGGACTGGTCGAAGTCCTGGCTTTCGGCACCGGTGCAGGGCCACAGCGTCAGGACCGCGCCGTTGGAGTAGATCCGGTCGCCTTCCGGGGTCAGGCACTTTCCGCTGACCTCGTGCACGATCCTGTCGCCGCGCCAGACCCAGTTCTGGAGGTCACTGCCGTTGCAGTCCCACAGGGTCAGGCGCGTTCCGTTGGCCGTGCTGTTTCCCGTAGGGGTCGCGCACTTCCATGCCCCGGACGGCGTGACGTTGAACAACGGGGCGCCGGGCATGGTGCTGGCCTGAGCCGACGAGATGCCTGGCAGAGAGAAACCGAGCAGCATTGCGGCCGTAGCAGCAGCGCGAATGGCGCGAGTGCGCATGAGTACACGTCCCCCTGGAGATGATCACTTGGTCTGACGCTGACGCTAGGCCCCCGGCAGCGCGGGGGGATGTGCGGGGCGTGCAGGATTTCTCAACACTTCATGCATCGCGGTGTGCAGGCCCTCGAGGCCGGGGGCGGAGCCGGGCGTGCTCCTGCCCGGGGGAACTCCGTCAGCCGTGGCTGATAATCGATGCCACGGAGTATGTGTGTATGGGGGGAATTTCAGGGGATGTTGGATGTATCGGCTGCCGCCGTGTCCTGTAGAGACAGGTTCGAGTGGTTCTGTGACACGGTGTCCAGTGACCTGATGCCGGTCAGTCTCAGGACCCGGCACACGGACGGCTTCCAGACGAAGATCACTGACCTGGACCTCGGCGCGGTGCGGTTGTCGCGCTTCACTTTCCCGCCGGTGCTCTCTCGCCGCACCTCGGCTCACCTTCGCAGGGGCGATCCCGGGCAGTACCAGCTGGCGTTGGTCACACGAGGTTCTTTCAGGATCTCCCAAGGGGGCCGCGAGAGCGGAATCGCGAGGGACCTGGTGCTGACGGACACCTCATGTCCGGTGGAGAACGAAGGCGTCGGCATCGACGGGCAGGTCGAGGCGGTCGTGCTGCAGATTCCCCGTTCGGCCCTGGCGCTGCGGCCCGAGAGGGTCGACAGTCTCCTTGCGCGGCGCATTCCAGCCGACAGCGGAACACCGGCGGTCCTCGGCGACTTTCTGAGCACGCTGATCGCCCAGGCCCCGAGCTGCCGGCGCTCAGAACTGGCCGGACTGGGGTCCATCGCTCTGGACCTGGCGACCGCTTGCCTCGCGCAACAGCTCGGCAGCCCTCACCGGGCGCCGGCCGAGGCGCGGGCCCAGGAGATGACGCGCCGCGTCATGCGTTTCATCGACAACAACCTCGGCGACCCGGACCTGACGCCCCAGACAGTCGCCGACCGGCACAACATCTCCCTGCGCTGCCTCTACGGCCTCTTCCGTGACCAGCCCGTGAGCGTGGCGGCCCGTATCCGCCAAGGGCGGCTGGAACGCGCTCGTGCCGACCTTGCGCGTCCGGAGTCAAGCCGCCAGCCCGTGCAGACGATCGCGTTCCGCTGGGGCTTCTCCAGTGCCACGGCGTTCAGCCGGGCCTTTCGCGACGCGTACGGCATCACCCCCACCGAACACCGCGCGGCCGCTGTGCATCAAGATCGCGTGCCGTATGGGGTAGGCGTCGAGGCGCCGAGGTGTCGACATGTATCAGAACCTGGGGAAGCTACCGCCCCCACAGCATGTGGCTTGGGGCCCGGGGCGCCGTAGCGGGCGTACGTGACGGAGCTGCCGAGGGTGGCTGTGAGGGGATGACCGAGCTGATCCTGTCCGCCCAGGTGGTGGGCGGTCATGACACGGACGTACTTGCCGCCATCGGCCGTTCCGGTGGTCCCGGCGGTGGTCTGTCCGCGTGCCGTTCCGTTCGAAGCCGCCTGCCTGGTCTTATCGCCTCGGATGACGTGCCATACGAGGCGATAAGACCGGACGTGGTGAAGCGTCATGGCCGGCGCCCGCGACGGAGGGAAGTTGGCGGCCCCATGAGCACGGACGCGCATAGGCACTGGCTGGACCTCCAGGTCCACTGCCCCGGCGACGTCCCGCCGGCCACGCCGCTGATGTGGCTGGCCGAGAAGCACCAGGAGCACGCCGACCGGCTGACCGACCGGCTGCTTCCCGCCGACTCCGCGCACGGGGGCGAGCGGGCCACCGCCGCCGACGCCCTCGCCGTGCTCGCGCTGCGCGAAGCCGTCCGCCGCGAGATGGAGTACGGCCGCGGCGCCCACATCCGCGACGCCCTGCAGCTGGGCGCCAGCTGGGGTCAGGTCGCCGCCGCCGTCGACCTGACCTGCGACGAGGCCCGTGCGCTGCTGCGCGCCTGGGCGGACGGCCAGCGCCACCTGTACGCCGCGTCCGAGGAACGCGGCGAGCAGCCACTGGGCCTCAGTGCCGGGCAGCACGCCGCCGTTGTGGCCCTGACCGGGCTCGGCGACGACGAGCACATTGCGGTGGAGGGCGGGCGATGACGGACACCACGTAGTCCGGGCTCCAGGAGCTGCCGCACCGCGCCTGCGCCGAGGCGGTCGCTGACGCGGGTCGGACGAGGGGCTTGTCGAGCAAGTCCGCTGCCGGGCGGCCGGGGTGGGTGGCGCAGGGCCGCCGTGCGGGGTTCCGCCGGGGGCGGTGTCGGCATGCCCGGAAGGCCGGTTGGCCTGTGGTGAATGATGAGGTCGTGATCTCCAAGGAACGCGCCGTCGAGCTCGTCGAGTCCTTGCTGGCCAGAGAGCTGCCGACCTGGCCATGGCGGGGGCCTGCCCCCACGCCGGACGTCTACCACGTGCAGGAACGCGCGGTCGGCTGGCTCGTCTTCTGGCGCTCGGCGGAGCAGGCCCGCGCCCGTGACGTGCGCGGCAGCTTTGTCGGCGGCCACTACCTGGTGGACCGGCACGACGGGAGCATCCACTACGTGCCCGCCGTCTGGTGGGAGGACGAGGACTGGGAGGAGCAGTACCTCCTGCAGACCAAGGGCATCAGGCCGCCTGATCCGCTGGCCTGTGCTGTTCGCGCGCTCGTGCGCTCCGCCGGGGTCGTAGCCGCGATGAGCCACCTGCGCAGGCAGGCCCCGCGACTGAGCCTGCGGGAAGCCAAGGCCTACGTCACGGCCGTTCGGGAGGGCGCCGAACCACCGGAAGAGCTGGCGGTCCTTACCCGGAAGGAGCCGAAGTGGCCGCTTGTGCCCATCGAGACGATGGCTGGTCCGGTTCAGTAGGGGTCCGGCTGAGGGGTCGAGGCCGGGACCGCGTCGCTGGTCTACTCGCGGCGGCGCCGTCGACGGGGCGGTACGGTCCGGTCCGGTCCCCGGGGATGCGGTGGGGACACCCCCGGAGACCCTGGCCCCCGGCCTGCGGTCAGCGTTAGGTCCTCCTGCCCTTTTCGGGATCAGCAGGGGCTGGTGCGCAGGGCGTGCCAGGTGTCGGGGCCGACCTCGCCGTCGACGTCGATGCCGGCGCAGCGCTGCAGCCACTTCACGCCTGTGAGGGTGGCCGGTCCGAAGTCGGAATCCTGGTTCAGGCTCTCGGGATAGGCGCTGTAGTTGTTGAGGAGGCACTGGACTTCCCAGACCCGGATGTTGCGCTGTCCGTATGTGGTGATCGCTGTGCCGTTGTAGCGGCCGCAAGCGAGGGGGCTCATCGTCGTCGGGGCAGTGGACTGCTCCGTCTGTGCCGCGGCCGGTGACGAGGCGGCGGTGAGGGCGAGCAGTGTCGCTGCGGAGACGGCGAAGGCGGCTATCGGGCGGGCGTGGGTGGACTTCATGCTTCCTCCGGTCATTCGGACGGAACGTCGTCATCAGCAGGAAGCCGCTGTGGTTCCGGCGGCTTGATGTGCCGGAAAGAGTCTGGCTCCTGTGCTGGAGGAGGCGTTAAACCCTTCCACCGAGGTGCAATAGCCCAGCTGCGAGGCCCGAAGACAGTGGAGGCCGGATGCTCAGGATTCATTTCACGGGAGAGGATCTGGCGCGGACCACCATTGCTCCGGGAGCCGATCCTCTGTGGGAGGTGCTCATCAGCCTGCACCGGCTGCGCGGGCGCGATGCCGCTGTGCTTTTCGGTGATTGGAAACGTCAGGTGCTTCCCTGCGTGCCACCGTCGACCGCGCTGTTGACCGCGCTGGCGCCGGCCAAGGGCTACTCCGTCGACTTCCTCACACCGACCACGCCAGTCCGGACCCTTTCCGCCCAGCTCGAGGCGTTGCGCAGGACGCCGCAGTCGACGCTGCGCGGGGATCTGAGGCTGCTGGCGCAGTTGCACCCGCGCCGTCGTCTGCCGGCGTGGGTCGGCTCGCTGGCCGACGGCGGGACTGATGCGGTCGCCGCCGTCGCGTCGGCGGCGGCCGGGTACTTCCATTCCTGCCTGGGGCCGTACTGGTCCCGCATCCAGGCGCAGATAGACCGCCTCCGCATCAGCGGCCACCGGCTTGTCGCGGATCGGGGCTGGGGGGCGGTGTTCGAGACTCTTCACCCCTCGGCACGCTGGAGCTTTCCGGTCCTGCAGCTGGACTACCCCACCAGTGGGGACATCGATCTGCGCGGCCGGGGACTCGTACTGCAGCCTTCTTTCTTCTGTCTGCACGCTCCCACCGCCTTCAGGGACCCAAGTCTGGCCCCGGTGCTGGTCTATCCGATCGAGCACAGTGTGGGATGGGCGGCCACGCCTTCTGGGGCCGGCCGTGGCGGCGGGCTGGGTTCCTTGCTCGGTCCACCGGATCACGCCTTTGGGAACCTCGCTGCTGGAGCGGGCACAGCCGAGCCCCTCGGTCCGTGAATCGTAGGATCGCCGGCGTGAGAGAGATCGACTACGGACGTTTCCACCAGTGGCTGCACGAGGCGCGCAGTGCGAGCATGGGCCGCGCTGTGGAGGGTGATGCGCGCTGGGAGCTGTTGCGCCGGTTCCAGCGGGAGTGGGGGTACGAGAGCGCGGGCGCACAGCGGTGGGAGCGGGAGGAAGCCGATGCCCACAAGGAGTATGTGTCCGGGCTGAAGGCCGAGCTGTGCGATGCCGTCGTGGACGACGGGTGCGGCGACGTCGACCGTTCGCCGGCGATACCCGCCGCGCTGGAGCAGTGGTGGGACCTGCCGTTCAACTCCTTCGCCGAGCGGGCGGAGCTGTACGAGACGAATCCGGTCTGGCCGCCCACCGTTCGTCCGGACCCCACCGGCTACGGCGTCTGCGACGGTCTGTCGCGGGAGAACGTCTTCGTCGGCCCGGAGGAGGACTTGCGGGTGTGCGTGTTCATGGCCGAGAACCAGTACTGCAACGAGTGGGGTTATCCCGCAGCCCGTAGTCACCTCGCCGACCCGCCGGTGCTGGTCTCCGCCCGGGACGACGACGAGAGGCCGGCGTGGCTGTTGCAGAGCCACTCGGTCTCGGAGTTCTTCCTGCACCTGGCCGTCACACGGCTGCCCGCCCACTACGGATGGACCGTCGAGGAGGGGGACCTCGGCCCGCAGGACGTGGCCCGGTTGCGGGAGCGGTTGCGTCCGATGGGGCTGCTGCCGTGGCGTGAGCTGGGGGCCCGTACCGAGTTCTTCGGTGGGCCGGACGTCATCGTGGCCCACAACACCGGTTACGGCGACTTCGGGCTCGTCGCCTACGGGCGCACCGAGCAGGCGCTGCGACGGCTGGCCGGGACGCTCGGTGTGGACTGGTCCGAGTGGATCTGTGAGCCGGAAAGCCATCGCGAGGACCGCTGAGGCCTGGGTCATCGGCAGAACGACCGATGTGCTGGAAGATCTTGGAACCTACGTTGGCCGCATGCAGTCACCGAACACACCCACGCCGGTCGAGACCGGCGACGCCCCTGCGATCACCCGCATCCTGGCCCGTGCCTTCGGGAACGACCCGATGATGCTGTGGCTCTTCCCTGACGCGGAAGGGCGCCAGGAGCGCCTCGCCCAGTGGTTCGACGTCATGCTCACGCACAAGTACGGCCCGCTGGGTCACTGTGAACGCACCGACGCGGCAGCGGCCTTCTGGACGCCGCCGGGCACGGCCGAGCAGCACCCGGACCAGGACACGCTGGCCCGTATCAACGGGCTGTTGGGCGAGCGTGTGGCCCGGCTGGGAGAGATGCTGGAACTGGTCGGCGAGGCGGCGCCCCGGGAGCCGCACTGGTATCTGGCGGTGCTCGGCGCCGATCCGGCGGCCCAGGGCAGCGGCCACGGTGCTGCCCTGCTGCTTTCGGGCCTGGCCAAGGCGGACGCGGCCGGACTGCCAACGCACCTGGAATCGTCGAAGGACGCCAACATCGGCTTCTACGAGCGGTTCGGGTTCACCGTGCGGGACGAGATCCGCGTACCCGGGGGCGGCCCGACGCTGTGGTCGATGTGGCGGGAGGCGCGCTGAGACGGCTGTCGTCAGGGCGTGATACTTGCCTGGTGGACGTATCGAGGGCTTCCTGGGTGAACACGACGCACGACTGGTTGGGCGTCGTTGACGTGGATCATCTGGCGCGTATCCGGCAGGGTCCCTCGGACTTCGCTCCGGGTGGGCCCTGGCACCTCGTCCTTGAGGTACTTGCCTACGCTGCCGATGAAGCGGCAAGCAAGGGAAGGGGGCGCTGCGTCGTCGTCCTGCATCCCGACGGTTCGCTGTCCGTCCGGGATGACGAGCGGGGCACGGACACCCGCGTGGACGAGCACGGGCGGAGTGTGAAGAAGCCGGTCATGGCTACGAAGGATCTCCGGTTCTTCGACTTCCCGCAGGCCGAGGTGCTGCCTGACGGCCATCCCCGGCGCGGCATGTCCGTGGTGGCGGCGCTCAGCCAGTGGCTCGTCCATACCAACCGGCGCCTCGACGGGGCCTGGACCCAGCGCTACGAGCACGGCGTCCCTGTCACCGCTCTTGAGCCCGTCGAGGTCGACGGCACGAGGGGGACGCTGGTCCACTTCCAGCCGGACGGGCTGTTGGGTGCGGTGACCGTGCCGGCCGACGGCCTTGCGCGCCTGGTCACGGCCTGGCCGCATCTGGAGATTCAGGTCGATGACCGGCGCGCTGACTGACGTGGCCGGGGTCAGGCGGGTCTGAATCCGGGGTGTCCTGCTTCCGTGACGAGACTGGCGCCGGTGGTCAGGGGTGCGCCGGGGCGGGTGACGTGTGGAAGGGTGCGGTAGTCGGCGCGTGCGTGGGTGGGGGTGAGTGTGATGACGACGTACCCGCGCTGTTTGGCGTAGTAGGACATGTGGGGGTTGGCGGCGAGGATCTCGGTCCGGTCCTCGGGCCTGTTCATGCCGTCGCCTCCGCTGGAGATCGAGGTGCCCAGGATTTCGACGCCCAGTGTGGCGGAGCGGGGGTCGTCGAAGTTCTTCTTGATGTCCATGGCGAGGTGGATGTGGGAGTCGCCGGACAGCACGATCAGATTGTTGATGCCGGCTGCCTGGACTGCGTCGAGGACGCGGTTGCGGGAGGCGGGGTAGCCGTCCCAGGCGTCCATGGACAAAGGCGAGGGTTTGGTGGTGGTGAGCCGGCGCCGGCAGAAGGCCACCTGCTGCGGGATGACATTCCATGTGGCCGGCGATGCGCCGAATCCGTCGAGCAGCCAGCGTTCCTGTGCGTGGCCGGTGATGGTGCGCGAGGCGTTCTCCGAGTCGGGGCCCGGGTGCTGCCAGCCGTCGCCGTAGGCCTGGTCCGATCGGTACTGGCGGGTGTCGAGCACGTCGAACTGTGCCAGCCGGCCGAAGCGCAGGCGCCGGTACAGGAGCATGTGCGCTCCCTGGGGGTACTGGGCGGGCCGTAGCGGCATGTTCTCCCAGTAGGCGCGGTAGGCGGCGGCCCTGCGTTGCAGGAATGGGCCCGTGGGCTCGCCGGCCGGGGGGATGTCGGCCGCGTAGTTGTTGACCACTTCGTGGTCGTCCCAGGTGACGCACCACGGGTGTGCCGCGTGGGCCGACTGGAGGTCGGCGTCGCTCTTGGCGAGGGCGTAGCGCAGGCGGTAGTCGGCCAGGGTCGTCGGTTTGTGGCCGAAGACGCCGGGCAGCTGGTGGCCGGCGGGGAGCCGGCGTGCTCCGGCTTGCGGGTCGATGGCGTTTTCGTAGATGTAGTCGCCGACGAAGAACACGGCGTGGAGGTCTTCGCGAGCCAGGTGTGCGTGGGCGGTGTAGTAGCCGCCGTCGTACTGCTGGCATGAGGCCAGGCCCAGTCGCATCTGGCTGACCGGGGCCTGTGGGGCGGGGGCGGTGCGGGTGCGGCCGGTGGGGCTGGACCATGTCCCGGTGCGGAATCTGTACCAGTAGGTTCTGTCGGGTTCCAGGCCCTGTACGTCCACGTGCACGCTGTAGCCGAGGTCGGCGGTGGCGGGGGTCAGGCCGCTGCGTTCGATGTGGTGGAACTGCTCGTCGCGGGCGATGTCCCACTGGACGTCGACGGATCCGGCGGGCGGTAGCCCGCCGCCCGCCTCGTACGGCCGGGGAGCCAGTCTCGTCCACAGGACGACGGAGCCGGGCAACGGGTCGCCGGAGGCGACGCCCAGGGTGAAGGGGAACTCGTTGATGCGTCTGACACGATGCCGCTGGGCGTGAGCGCGCGGCGCTGGGGCGAATGCTCCTGCCGATGCCATGGCCGTAAGGGTGAGGAACCGGCGTCGCGCATGGTGGCAAGCGCTCATGTGGCCCGGCGTCGGTGTTCGCACGTCAGGGCCGCGCAGGCGAGGGCTGCCGCGGCTCCTGCGGCCAGGAAGCCGCGGTGGGACCGCCAGGACAGTACGGACCATCGCGACTGGGCGGAGAGCAGTGAGCCGGTGCTCAGCCAGGAGCCGGCCGAGAGGGCCGAGAGCGCGGAGCCGATCGAAGCGATCGACAGGGCGCTGCCGACCGAGCCGATGGACAGGACGGATCCGACCGATCCGATGGAGAGCACTGATCCCACCGAGCCGATGGAGAGCACGGAGTCCCTGGAGCAGAGGGACAGTGGTGAGTGCGCAGCGTGCTTGGGCATGTGGCGATCCTATGGCGGGGGGTCGGGCGGCGGCTTGTGATGGCCTGTTCGGAGGAGGTTCGCCTGTGGTGGGACGTGTACGGGGGCGTGGCGTGGTGGTGGGCGGCAGGGTGGGGGCGTCGGCCGGGTGTGAGGAGGTGTGTCGTGATTGTCGACTGCGCTCACTATCGGGACGGGCGTCGGCAGCACGAGGGGGCGATGCCGTTGGAGCAGGCGGCCGCGCGCTGCAGGCAGGGCGGGTTTGTGTGGCTGGGGATGTTCGAGCCGGGTGCGGAGGAACTGGCGCGGGTGCGTGAGTGCTTCGGGCTGCATGAGCTCGCGGTGGAGGATGCCACGGCGTTTCATTTGCGGCCGAAGGCCGAGCAGTACGAGGACGGTACCGAGCTGATCATCTTGCGTACCGCGCGTTATGACGACGAGCGCGAGGAGGTCGACACCGGCGAGATCAGTGTGTTCCTCGCCGAGCATTTCGTGATCACGGTCCGGCACGGTATCGCCAGTGAGCTGCACGGGGCTCGCAGCAGGCTTGAGCGGCGCCCTGAGCTGTTGCAGGCCGGCAGTGTGTCCACGTTGTGGGCGATTCTCGATCAGGTGGTCGACAGTTACGCGCCGGTCGTCGCGGAGCTCGAACGTGATATCGAGCAGATCGAGGCCACGGTGTTCTCCGGGGCGGTTGCCCCGACCGAACGGATCTACTCCCTGCGCCGCGAGGTCACCGACTTCTACCGCGCCGTGCACCCGTTGCTCGCCGTGCTCGGCCGGCGGCTGCAGCCGGGCAGGGCTCCGGCCGGGCTGCTGCCGTATTTCCGTGACGTGCACGACCATCTGCTGCTGGTCAACGAGGAGGTCGCCGCCCAGCGGGATCTGTTGACCACCGTTCTCGAGGCGAACATCGCGGTGATCTCCGTCGAACAGAACAAGATCAGTCTGCGGCAGAGCGCCTCGATGGAGCGGCTGACGATCCTGGCGTCGGTGTTTCTCCCGCTGTCCTTCGTCGTCGGCTTCTTCGGGCAGAACTTCGACTGGCTGGTCACGCACATCAGCAGCTTCACCGCGTTCCTCGTCCTCAGCCTCGGCGGGCTGCTGCTGCCCTGCCTGCTGCTGTACCTCTGGCTGCGCCGGCGGCGTCACCACACCTCACCTCCGGTGCCGGAAGCCGGCAACACCCTCCTGCCTCGCCGCCGGTAGGGTCTTGTGTCCTGAAGTGATGACACGTCCGATCGGATCCCCCATGACCGACGCCATCTTTGTGGACTTTGTCGCCGAGCGGCTCGCCGCCCTGCCAGCCGTATGTGCCGTCACCCTCGGTGGCTCGCGCGCTCAGGGCACCCATAGTGCCGACAGCGACTGGGACTTGGCCGTGTACTACCGGGGCGGTTTCGACCCGGATCGTCTGCGCGGCATCGGCTGGGAGGGCGAGGTCTTCGACGTCGGCGCCTGGGGCGGTGGGGTCTTCAACGGCGGGGCGTGGCTGACGATCGAGGGCCGGCAGGTCGACGTGCATTACCGCGACCTCGACGTCGTCGAGCACCAACTGGCCGAGGCCCGGCAGGGACGCTTCCACTGGGAGCCGCTGATGTTCCACCTCGCGGGCATCCCCAGCTACCTGGTGGTCGCCGAACTCGCCGTCAACCAGGTGCTGCGCGGCTGTCTGCCGCGTCCCGGGTATCCGCGGGCGCTGCGTGAGGCGGCCCCGGCGGTGTGGCGGGACCGGGCGGCCGCGACGCTGCGGTACGCGCAGGGGGCGTATGTCCGGCGTGGGCAGGTGGTCGAGGTCGCGGGGGCGTTGGCCACCGCCGCCATGCAGACGGCGCACGCGGTGCTGGCGGGGCGTGGTGAGTGGGTGACCAATGAGAAGCGGCTTGTGGAGCGGGCGGGTCTGCGCGGCATCGACGCGATCGTCGGCGCTCTGCGGCCGGAGCCCGGGGCCCTGGCGCGGGCCGTCGCCGGGGCCGGGGAGTTGTTCGAGGCCGCTGTGTGAGGTGGTGGGTCCGGTCCCCGGCACCTGGGGTTTTCATGGCCGGCTGTGGCCGGTGGGTGCCCCTTCGAGGTTGTGGGTCATGCGCTGCAGGACGTGGACGGCGGTGCGGTACTCCTGCGGCGGGATGCCGGTGGTGGCCAGTGCGCGGAACGCTTCGACGCGTTCGGCGACGCTGCCCAGGCGTTGGTGGCCTTCGGGGGTGAGGGCGAGGTGGTGGGGGCAGGGGCGGGTGGCCCAGCCGTCGGTGAGGACGGTGTCGATGGCGGTGGTCAGTGCGGGGGTGCCGGCGTTGGCGCGGAGCGTGGTGTGGACGTCGGTGTCGGTGGTCGGGCCGGTGTCGTGGAGGACGTTGAGGACCTGCCAGGCGGTCCGGGTGAGGCCGAACTGCGCCAGCATGTCGTTCATGTGGCGGGTGAGGGCCTGGTCGGTGCGGTTGAGCCAGTAGCCGATGGGCTTCATGACGGTGTTTTCTCCCGTGGTGGGGCCGCTGGGGGTGTCAGTGGTGTGCGGGCTCGGTGGACAGCAGGGTGGTCCAGTCCTGGCCCGTGGCCCAGTCGGTGAAGGTGTGCCAGCCGGCTTCGGGGTAGTCGCGGCGCAGTGCGGCGACGTCGACGTCGAGGCCGGTGGTGGTGAAGTACTCGAACATCGCTGCCAGGTCGGTGGAGTGGTTGCGGACGTAGGTCAGGGGGACCTGGTGGTGGGTGATGGGGCGGCCGGTGGCGGTGGTGAGGGTGTGGGCGATCTGGGCGGGGGTGAGTTCGTCGGAGGCGATGTCGATGCGCTGGGTGTGGAAGTCCTCGCGGTGCCCGAGGATCAGGGCGGCGAAGGTGCCGATGTCGGTGGCGGGGATGAGGGTCAGGGGTGCATCGGCGGGCATGGGCCAGGCGAAGGTGCCTTCGCGCAGGGAGTCCAGGGTCCAGCCGGCGGCGTAGTTGTCCATGAAGGCCGCCGGGGCGATGACCGTCCAGGGGATGCGGGAGGTGCGCAGGTGCGCTTCGATGGCGTGCTTGCTCTCGTAGTGCGGGATGCCGGTGTTGCGGTCGGCGTGGGCCGCGGAGGTGAACACGATGTGGCCGAGGCGGGCGGCTGCGGCGGCGTCGATGAGGGTTTTGCCCTGGCGGGTTTCGGTGGTGGTGTCGGTGCCGAAGGGGGTGGTGACCGCGAAGAGGGAGTCGGCGTGGGCGAGGGCGGCGGTGAGGGTGGTGGGGTCGTCGAAGTCCGCGTGGTGGATGTCGGCGCCGAGGTGGCGCAGGGTGTCGGCGGCGGGTGAGTGGGGGTGGCGGGTGAGGGCGCGGACGTGGTGGCCGGCGGCGATCAGGGCGCGGGCGGTGGCTCCGCCCTGGGCTCCGGTGGCTCCGGTGACGGCGATGGTGAGCATGGTTCTCCCCAGGAGTAGAATTGCTGCGTGACGCAGTTGATGCGTCACGCAGCAGACTACGAGGAATTGCTGCGCCGCGCAGCGATAGGGAGTGTGATCCACGTGACAGACCCGCGCCGGGCCCGGCTGTATGAGGAGTTGTCGTCTGAGTCCCGCCGCTACCTGGCGGCGTACGCGCTCTTCAACCAGGCTGTCGCCGATCACCTCGGCCTGCATCCGACGGACATGCAGTGCCTGAGCCTGCTGACGGCCGAACCCGAGCCGCTCACCGTCCGGCAGATCGCCGACCTGACCGGCCTGACCACAGGATCGGCCACCCGCCTGGTGGACCGGCTCGAACGCGACGGCTACGTGGTCCGCACACCCGACCGGCAGGACCGCCGCCGGGTCCTGGTCACCCCGGTGCCCGAGCGCATCGCCCGGGTCACCGCGGTCTGGGACGACCTCGGCCCCGCCTGGCACGCGCTCCTCGAGAGCCACACCGAGGACGAACTCGAGGTGATCACCGAGCACATGCGACGGGTGCAGGACCTCAGCCACGCCCAGATGCGGCACCTGCGCTCCCTGCCCAAACCGCACTGAACACCTTTACGGCACCTCACCGCGGCCGGCATCAGGAGGCGGGGGCGCACCGGCCCGAGCCCAGCAAGGCCCCTTCCAGGAAGAGCAGGTGCTCACCGCCGCCGGTGGCATGCGATGCGACCGCGCCCAGGACCAGGACGTGGTCCCCGACGGGGATCAGGCGGGTGAGGCGGCAGGTCATGGTGGCCAGGGCATCCGGTACGAGCAGATGGCCGTCCTGGCTGCGGGAGAGGGAGGAACCGGGCAAGGGCGCGCCGGGGGCGGCCAGGGCGGTGGCGAGGCCGGTGTGGCCCGTGTGCAGGACGCTGATGCTGAAACGGCCGTCACGGGCGATCGCGGCCAGGGTGCGGGTGCCGTGGCCCAGCGAGACCAGGACGATCAGGGGGTCCAGGGAAACGGGCGTGAAGGAGTTGACCGTCATGCCCGCCGGCTGCCCGGCCCCCGGCGACAGCACGACGGCGACCCCGGTGGCGAACTTCCCCGCGCAGCGGCGGAACTGCCCGTGCGGGGTGGGGGTGGCGGGTGTCATGGACTGCGCTCCGTTCGAAAGGTGGGCTTTTGGGCCGCGGCGGTGGTGCGGGTGGTGCAGCGGGGGCCGATGGCCAGGTGGCCCAGGGCGGCGGCGGTGGCCAGGAACAGGCAGGTGCCCCACAGGGCGGTGGGGCCGGCCCTCAGGTAGAGGGCGGTGCCCGCCGGCGGGCCGGCCGCCGTGCCCAGGGCGGTCGCGAAGCCGTAGAAGCCGGCGTAGCGGCCGCGCAGGTGGGCGGGGGCGAGGTCGGCGACGGTGGCCAGGAGGTAGGAGGCGCACAGGATCTCCCCCAGCGTCCACAGGGTGACGCTCAGGGCGAGTTCGGTCGTGGAGCGGCACAGTGCGGTGGCGCCGAAGCCGAGTCCCAGCAGCAGCTGGGACAGGGCCAGCAGGCGGCAGCGGCCCGGGCCCCCTACGGCTTTGAGGCGGCGGAAGAGCAGGGGCTGGACCAGCACGATCACCAGGCCGTTGACGGTCAGCAGGAGCCCGTAGGCGCTCTGGGGCAGGTCGTGGTCGCGGACGGTCAGGGGGAGGGTGGAGAAGGCCTGCATGTAGATCAGTGACTGCGCAAGTCCCAGGAGGCAGAAGGCGAGGAAGAGGCGGTCGGTGAGCAGGGCGCGGTATCCCCCGCCGGGGCCGGCCGGGGGCTTGGGCCGGTGGCGCGGCAGGTGGCGCCAGCCGTAGGCCAGGCCCAGGGCGTACAGGGCGGTGGCCGCCGCGTCCACGCAGAACAGCAGCCGGTAGGAGCGGGCGGCCAGGTATCCGGCGAGCATGCCCGAGAGGGCGAAGGCGAGGTTGACCGCCCAGAACATCAGGGAGAAGGCCACAGGCCGGTCCCGGCCGGGGACGATGTCGCCGATCAGCGCGCCGGTCGCGGGGCGGAAGAGGTCGCCGGCCAGCCCCAGCAGGACCAGGACGGCCGGCAGGGCGGGGGCGGGCACGGTGACCATGGCCAGGACCAGGACGGCGGTGGCCACAAGTCCGCCAACCGCGGTGGCGCGCCGCCCGGCGGTGTCGGCGAGGTGGCCGCCCAGGGGCTGGCTCAGCAGGTTGCCGGCGCCGTAGCAGGCGGTGAGCAGTGCGGCGTCCGCCAGGTCGAGGCCGCGGGCGCCGGTGAGGTACAGGAGCAGGAAGGGCAGCAGGAATCCGCAGGCCCGGTTGACGAACGCGCCGCCCCACAGCCACCAGAACTCCGTGGGCAGGCGCCGGGGCCCGATACGGCCAGGGGCTGTACGGGCCGGGTGGGGCGGGTGGGGCATCGCCTTCAGGGGCCTTTCGTGGGAGTGGGGTCGGTGACCTGGACGGTGCAGTGGCCCAGCGCTTCCTGGGCGCGTTCGACGGCCTGGGCGGTGTCGGTTCCGGTGGCGATGACGTGGCCCAGCCGCTCGAGGTTGGAGAGCATGCGCGGGGCGCGGTCGCCGACGGCGCGCTGGAAGCGGACCTCCCGTACGCCGGGCAGGGCGGCGAGGTGGGCGGGGTCGGTGAGGTGGGTGATGACGCCGTGGCCGGGTGAGGGGATGAACCGTACGGCGGCGCCGCCCAGGGCCCTGGGGCGTACGTCGGGCCGCCGGCCCAGGAGGGCGTCGAGCTGGGCGCCGAAGAGGTCGACGCCGTCGGCGAGGCGGACCAGTTCGGCGATGCGGTCGCCGGCGACGCGGGGGTTGATCTCGACCACGCGCGGCTGGCTGCGGCCGAAGCGGCAGCGCAGCTCCACGTGGGCCGGGCCCCAGGTCAGGCCGGTGGCGGCCACGGCCCGTTCGGCGGTGCGCAGGAGTTCGGCGGCCAGGGGGGCGGGGATCTGTGCCGGGTAGTGGTGTCCGAGCTCGATGAAGTGCGGTGGCGGGCCCAGGAGCTTGGCGTTCACGCCGATCCCCCGGCCGTGGAAGATCTCCACCGAGAATTCCTCGCCGGCGAGGTACTCCTCGACGAGGACTTCCCGGGGCACTTCGAAGCCGAGGTAGTCGGCCAGGGACAGGATGCGGCCGGCGTCGCGGACGACGTCGTCGGGGGTGGCGCACAAGGTGATGTGGGCGCTGCCGGCGAGGGTGGTGGCCTTGACGACGACGGGGTAGCCGATCCGTTCGGCGTGGGCGAGCGCCTCCTGGGGCGTCTCGGCGCGTCCGAAGGCGGCGTTGAGGCCGGGGTGGGGCTCCAAGGTGGTGCGCAGCAGTGCTTTGGAGCGGCAGCGGCGTACGGCGTGGGGGTCGGGGCCGGGCAGGTGGAGGCGGGCGGCGGCATCGGCGGCGACCTGGACGGAGAACTCGTAGAGGGTGGTGAGGGCGGCCAGGTGATCGATGGTGCGGCAGTGGGCGGTCACGGCGTCGGTGTCGTCGGTGCGGCAGTGGTGGATCTGTGCGCCCGCCTCGCGCAGCCGGGCGGCGCCGGCGGCGGGCATGCGCCCATCGGGGTGGGTGAGGACCAGCGGCTGGTGGCCTCTTTCGCGGATGAGGCGTACGGCGGCTTCGCCCGCTCCGGTGGGCGGTGCTTCGAGCAGGACGACAGTCGGGGTGGTGGTGGGGTGGAGGGGGCGGGGGTCGGTCACGTGTGGGACTCCTTGTGCGGGGTCGGGCCCCGGGCCGGGGGGTGGTGGTGCGGGAAGGGGTCGGTCACGGGGTCGCGGTGGGGGCCGCGTGGGGTGGCCGGATGAGCATCGCGGTGTTGCAGAAGGCCGAGTTGGCCATGTTGATGGGGTTCAAGGCGCTCTCGGCGGCGCTGTTCGTGGTGCGGGTGGGGGCGTCGTGGCGTACGAGCAGGCCGCAGGAGCGGCCGCCGATCAGGTAGGGGGACAGCACGAAGGCGACGTCTTCGTGGTGCACGCGGTCCGCTGCGGGTGAGAAGAACGGCATCCGCAGGGTGTCGGCGTCGACGAGTTCTTGCAGGACGACGTCGTCGTGTTCGAGTTCTTCGTGCAGGATGCGCAGCCACTGGGTGGGGCTGAGGTCGCGGCCGAAGACCACGCCGTGGCCGCCGTGGCCGCAGGAGGGTTTGAGGACGAGGCGTTCGCGGGCCTGGGCGGCGTGCGAGAGCGGGGCGCGGCGTTGGGCGGCGCTGTGGTGGCGTGGCAGGTGGAGGGTGAACGGCAGGTGGTCGCGGACCAGTTGGCGGTCGGCGGGGTCGAGCAGGTCGATGTCCTGGTGGATCCAGGCCAGGACGGCCTTGGCGGAGAGCAGGCTGGTGGCGTCACTTTGGAAGAGGCGGACGGTGCCGGCGCTCTGGGCGCGGGCTATCGCGGCCAGGCCGCCGTTGTCGTCGCTGACCTCGTCGCTGAGGAAGGGGCACAGCATCGCGTCCACGCGGTCGGTGCCGGCGTAGAGGAGTGCGGTGTGGTCGGTGCGCAGTTCGGACAGGCTTGCCTGGATGACGCGCAGGCCGGCGCGGGTGGCGCTGTCGGCCGAGGGGCGCAGGTAGGCGCGTAGTGCCGCTTCGCCGTCCAGGCCCGGGAGGCGGCCGCCGGCCGTCCAGGTCGGGATGAGCAGGCGTGGCGGTCCGTCGTCGGGGTGGGGCAGTGTCGCGGCCAGGTGGGCGGAGCGGGCTTCGATGACGGAGGGCGGGGGGATGAGGTGGGGGCCGTCCCACAGGTCGTGGTAGGCGGCGGCCAGGACGTCGACGGCGCGGGTGGCCGCGACCGCGGTGCTGATGTTGAGCTCGAGGAAGCGGGGGGTGCCGTCGCTCAGGAGGATGTCGGGGCGGGCGCAGGCGGTGAGTTCGGCGTGGTCCAGCGGCCGGTCGCGGTCGAGCAGGGGCAGCCGGCGGGGGTAGCGCAGGAGGTCGTAGAGGTCGCCGGCGGTGCGGGCGCGGCGCAGGCAGGCGTCGACGGCGAGGTGGATCATGCGGGCGGCCAGGCGGCCGAGCGCGCTCGCGGCGTCTTCGGTCAGGATCAGGGGGCGCAGGGGCTGCCAGGGCTGTTGCCAGCCGGGCAGTTCGTGGGCGGGCCACTGGTCGGTGGCGGCGATGCGGGTGTTGAGGAACCGGGTGCGGTGGGCGGCGGGCAGGTTCTCCCACTGGTCGTGGAGCTTCACTGTGCGGCCTCCTTGAGAGTGGGGGTGGGGGTGGGGGTGGGGTGGGCCAGGCGCCAGGTGATCAGGCGGGCGAGGCGGCGTACGCCGTCGCGGATCTGGTGGGGGTCGAGGTAGCTGATGGACAGGCGCAGGGCGTTGCGGCCGCCGGGGCCGGTGTGGAAGGAGCTCATGGGGGTCCAGATCACGCCGAAGCGTTCGGCGGAGATTTCCAGCAGGGCCTCGTCGGCGGTGAAGGGCACCTCGAGGCAGGCGAAGAATCCGCCGCCGGGGTTGTTCCAGCGCACGCCGCGCTGTGCGGCGTCGGGCAGGGCGGTGGCGAGTGCGTCGAGCAGCACGTCCATGTTGCGGCGGTAGAAGCGGGCCGCGGGGTCGTTGGCGGTGGCCAGGCTGCAGTCGTGTTCGACGAGCATGCCGCCGATCACGGCCTGGCTGACGGCGGGGGTGTTGACCGTGATCATGCTTTTGATCTTGGCCAGTTCCGCGGCGAGCGGGGTGCTGGTGCCGGTGGCTACGTCGTGTACCGGCTGGCCGGCCACGACGTAGCCGACGCGGGCGCCGGGGAAGCAGGACTTGGCGAACGAGCCGAGGTAGATGACGTGGCCGCGGGTGTCCAGGCTGTGCAGTGTGGGGTGGCGGTGGCCGTCGCGGGTGAAGAAGCCGTAGGGGTTGTCCTCCAGGAGGAGCAGGTCGTGGTGGTGGGCGACGGCCAGCAGGCGGTGGCGGTCGGTCAGGGTCAGGGTGTGGCCGGAGGGGTTGGCGAAGTCGGGCACCGCATAGCAGGCGCGGGGGCGTTTGCCGGCCTCGCGTGCGGCGTCGGCGGCCCGGGCCACCGCGTCCGCATCCAGGCCGTTTTGCCCTTCGGGGACGGGCTGGAGGGGGATGCCGAGGACGGCGGCGGCGCCGGTGACGCCGGTGTAGCAGGGTTCGGGGACGAGCAGGACGTCGTCGGGGCCGGCGAAGAGGGCGCGCAGGGTGGTGAAGAGGGCTTCCTGGAATCCGACGGTGATGACGACGTCGTCGGGGCGGGCGTGGATGCCTTCGTCGTTGTGCAGGGTGCGCACGAGGAGTTCGCGGATGATGCCGCTGGTCGGCCCGTACTGCAGGAGGGTGGTGGTGATCTGTTCCTCGCTCAGCCCGCGTTCGTCGCGCAGGTACTGGCGGTAGCGGGTGATGAGGCGTTCGGTGTCGCCGGGGGTGAACAGGCCTTCGTGGGGGCGTCCGGGGGCGAAGGAGATCGCGTGGGGGAAGCGGTCGACGATCTCGTTGAGGAAGTTCATCACGTCGAGCAGCGGGTCGCACAGCGAGGGGTGGAGGGTGGCTTTGTCGAGGGTGAAGGGGTGGGGGCCGGTGGTCACGGGGCCTCCTGCCGGGTGGTGGCGGGTAGGGCGGCTGCCGGGGGGTGGGGGGCGAGGAGGGTGGGGTCGAGGTCGGCGAGGGTGGGGCGGCCGCACAGGGCCATGGCGTCGGCCAGTTCCGAGGTCAGCAGGGTCAGCAGGTGACGGACGGCTTGGTGTCCGCCCACGGCCAGGGACCACAGGACGGGGCGGCCGATCAGGACGGCGCGGGCGCCGAGGGCGAGGGCCTTGAGGGCGTCGGTGCCATCGCGTACTCCGCCGTCGAAGAGCACTTCGCAGCGTTCGCCGGCCGCCTGCGCAACGTCGGGCAGGAGGTCGATGGTGGCGGCGGTGGTGTCGAGCTGGCGGCCGCCGTGGTTGGAGACGATCACGGCGTCGATGCCTTCGGTGGCCGCGCGGGCGGCGTCGGCGGGGGCCAGGACGCCTTTGAGGACGATCGGCAGGTCGGTGATGCGGCGCAGCCAGGCGATGTCGGACCAGGCCAGGGCGGGTTCGAGGGTGTCGGTGGTGTGCTGGGCGATCGCGGAGTGGCCCGGGGAGGCTTGGCGGAGGCCGGTGTGGGTGTCGGGGGTGAAGTTGCCGGGGTGGATGCCGGGGGGCAGGGCGAAGGCGTTGCGTGCGTCGCGGTAGCGGCGGCCGAGGACGGGGGTGTCGACGGTGAGGACCAGGGCGGTGTAGCCGGCCTGTTGGGCGCGGTGTACGAGCATCTGGGTGAGGTGGCGGTCGCGGAAGCAGTAGAGCTGGAGCCACAGGGGGCCGTTGGCGGCTTGTGCTGTGGCTTCCAGGCTGTGTCCGGAGAAGGTGCTGAGGATGGTGAGGGCGCCGGTGTCGGCTGCGGCCCGGGCGGTGGCGATCTCTCCTTCGGGGTGGGCCAGGGTGTGGTAGGCGACGGGGGCGACGGCGATGGGGGTGGCCAGGGTGGTGCCCAGGACGGTGGTGGTGGTGTCGGGTGTGCCGGTGCCGGTCAGGACGTTGGGGCGCAGGCGCAGGCGTTTGAGGGCGGCGGTGTTCTCGCGGAGGGTGATTTCGTCGCCGCTGCCGCCGGCGATGAAGTCCCATGCGGCGCGGGGCAGGCGGGTGTGGGCGAGGCTCTCGTAGTCCTGGACCCGGAGGGGTTGCATGTCAGGCTCCGCCGGTGGTGGCGGGGGCGGGGTGGGGGGTTTCGGTGCGGCGTACGGCTTCGTAGAGGGCGCGGATGTTGCCGCTGCCGAAGGTTTTGGCGCGGTCGCGCTGGATGAGTTCGAAGAAGAGGGTGCGGCGGGGGTGGGTGGAGCGGGTGAAGATCTGGAAGAGGCGGCCCCAGCGGTCCTGGTCGGCCAGGAGTGAGCGGGAGCGCAGGGCTTGGGTGTCCAGGGGCGGGTGCAGGGGGCCGACGCGCTGTTCGAGGGTGTCGTAGTAGGTGTGGGGGGTGGCCAGGAAGTCCACGCCACTGGAGCGCAGGGTGTCGGCGGCGTGGGCGATGTCGTCGGTACGGAAGGCGATGTGCTGGACGCCGGGGCCACCGTGGTCGGTGAGGAAGCGGTCGATCTGGCCTGGTTCGCGCCGGGGGTCGGGTTCGATGAGGGTCAGGACGAGGTGGCCGGCAGGGTCCTGGACGACCTTGGAGTCCATGGCCTGGCCGCCGACGGTGACGTACTCCTCGTAGGTGACGTCGAAGCCCAGGGCGTGGCGGTAGTGGTCGGCGGTGGTGGCGAGGTGGCCGTGGGGCAGGCAGATGGCGAGGTGGTCCACGGTGTGCAGCAGGGGGGTGGTGGGGTGGGTGTGTGTGGTGGGGTGCAGGGTGTGTTCGGTGGGGGGCAGGGGGTCGGTGGGGTCGTCGCGTTCGATCAGGGAGTGGGTGACGTCGCCGAAGGCGCGGATGCGGGCGACGGTTTTGCCGGGCAGCCGCATGGGGGCGCTGAGGGGCTCGGCGCCGCGGGCGGTCAGGGTGCGGAAGGCGTGGGCGGCGTCGTCGACGCTCAGGGCGATGTCGGCGACGCCGTCGCCGTGCCGGGTGACGAAGTCCCGTGCGGGCCCGTGGGGGGCGGAGCTGATGAGCAGCCGGATGCTGCCCTGGGTCACGAGGGCGGCCTGGTGGGGGGCTTCGGGTGCGGTGCGGGCGGTCAGGGTGAAGCCGTAGGCGTCGCTCAGGAGGGCGGCCTGGGCGAAGCAGTCCTCGGCGTGCAGGTGGAGGTGGTCGATGCCCTTGACGATCATGGGGTGCCTTTCACGGGCGGGAGTTGCGGAAGGGGGGCCGGCGGGGGCAGGTGCGGCAGGACCTGGCAGGCGATGCGTTCCAGGACCCGCAGGTCGGCCTTGAAGGGCGCTTGGGTGCGCGGGAAGGGGATGACGAGGTCGGTGAAGCCCAGCGCGGCGCAGCGGTGGGCCCGTTCCTCGAAGGCGGCGGCCGAGCGCAGCGGGGGCTCGGCGCGGTTGACGTCGAGGAGCAGGCGGCGCATGGCGGAGGGCGGGCGGTCCTCGTGTGCGCAGGCGCGGGTGAAGGCGGTGATCTGCCGGGCCAAGGTGGTGTCCTCGGCGACGGGTGCCAGGCGTCCGCCGCCGGGTGAGTGGCCGTTGGTCACCCAGATGTCGGCGTGCCGGGCCGCCACGCGCAGGGCGCGGGGGCCGGCCGCGGCCACCGCCAGGGGCATGCGCGGCTGCTGGCGGCAGCCGGGTGTCATGCGGGCGTCCTGTGCGGTGTAGTGGCGGCCGTGGTGGGTGGTGCGGTGCTGGGTCAGGAGGCGGTCGGTCAGCTCGACGAACTCGGCGAAACGCTCGTGGCGCAGGCGGGGGTCCTCGACGCCGGGGCCCAGGACGGTGGCGTCGGTGCCGGCGGGCGCGCCGGCGCCCAGGCCGAGCACCATGCGGCCGTCGGAGAGGTCGTCGAGGGCGATGAAGTCTTTGGCGAGGGTGACGGGGTGGCGGAAGTTGGGTGAGCTGACGAGCGTGCCCAGGGCGATGCGGGAGGTGGCCCGTGCGGCGGCGGCCAGGGTGGGGACGGCCGCGTACCAGGGGGCGTCGCTCAGGTCGCGCCAGGCGATGTGGTCGAAGGTCCAGGCGTGGGCGAGGCCGAGGTCTTCCGCCAGGCGCCAGGCGTGTTCGCTCTCGCGCCATGGGCCGGTGGGCAGGATCAGCACGCCCACGCGCAGCGGCACCCGCGCCGGCGCGGGGGGGTGCGGCGGGTAGCTCGGGCTCATGTGCCGACCACCGCGTTGAAGGAGGCCCCGGTGAAGGTCGTGGAGATCACTCCGGTCCGGTCGAAGGGGTCGTGCCGGGCGAAGCAGCCGCCCGGGCGGCCGTCGAAGAGCAGGGGGCTGATGACCGGTGCCACGTGGTGCTCGGCCGTACGGGCGGCCGAGCGGTCCCAGAAGCGGCAGGGGAAGCGGTCGGGTTCGACGTATTCCTGCACCACCCAGGTGCCCTCCCGCAGGGCGCGCTCGCACTGCGCGTTCCAGGCGGCCGGCTCCAGGCGGGCGCCGATGGACACGGCGGTGCCGCAGTTGCCGGCGGACGGTTTGAGGACCAGGCGCCGCTGTTCGGCCCTGAGCAGGGCGGGCAGGTCCTGGCGGCGGCCGTGGTGGTCGACGGGGCCCTCCCGCACGACGCGGGTCCACGGCAGGTAGCGGTCGATCACCTCGCGCTGGCGGCTGCTCAGCCAGGGGCCGCCGGCCGAGGCCCAGGCCAGGACGAGCTTGTTGGAGATGAGGAAGGCGCTCTGCGGCGCGAGCATCAGGCAGCCGCGGCGCTGCGCCTGGCCCAGGGGGGCGGGGTCGATGCCCAGCTCGTGCCAGGCGTCGATCATCAGGTGGCGCAGGCCCACCGGGTAGCGCGGGAGGCCCTCGCCCAGGCCGTCGAGGAGGTCTTCGGGTTCGAAGAATTGCGCGGGGATGGCGCGCCGGTGGCGCAGGTAGTCGACTTCCAGGCGGAAGTAGCGGTCGTCGGCGAAGCCCGATTCCCGGCTCGAGCCGAGGATCGCGACGCCGGGGCGCCGTCCGAGGCTGCGGGCGGCCCGCTCGTAGAGGTCGGCCCGCACGGCGAAGGGCCGGGGGGTGGTGTAGGGGACGGGCCGGTGGCGGTAGAGGCGGTCGTAGACGGTGAGGATCTGGTCGGTGGTGACCACGCCGCCGACGGCGCCGCCGATGTTGAATTCCAAAAAGCGTGGTGTGCCGCCGCTGAAGACGACGTCGGGCCGGGCGATGGAGGTGGCCCACTCGGCTTCGGTGCCGGGGTCGGCGAAGTAGGGGTGGGAGCGGGTGCTCTGGCCCAGTGCGGCGATCTGGCCCTCGGGGGTGGTGGCGTGGGCGCGCAAGGTGGTGTGGAGGATGGCCAGGAGGTCGCGGGAGGCCTGGTGGAGTTCTGCCATCCATGGCCGGGGGACGGCGATGGGGTGCAAGGGGACGTGGGAGGAGCGGACGAAGGGCACGCCCCGCATCTCGTGCAGCAGCAGGTCCGCGGCGTCGGCGTCGGGCATGACGGGGCGCCAGGGCGCGGGGGGTGTGCGGGGGTTGCTGGGTGGTCTCACGTCGTCTCCGCGGGGGCGTCGGCGTCGCACAGGCCGTCCAGGTCGACCAGGCGGATGCCGGTCAGGCCGGGGCAGGTGGCGGCGAGGGAGTCGGTCAGGGGCGGCCTGGCCTCGTCGTGGAAGTAGAGGGCTTCGAAGGTGTGGGGGCCGTGCACGGCCAGCAGGGGGTTGCGGTGCAGGAAGTCACGGACCTGGGGGGTGTCGTGGGCGACGTGCAGCCACAGCCGTCGTTCGCGGTGCAGGTCGGGCGGCGGCACGACGGCGGCGCCCAGTTTCCGTTTGAACTGCCAGGTGCCCTTGGACAGGAACGGCTCGCTTCCCGAAAGGTCGACGCAGTCGATGCCCTTGGCCGCCGCCCATTGCAGTTGCAGGTGGTAGACGGCTGCCAGGGCGCCCTGGCGGCGGTGCTGGTCCTCGCCGTCCAGCACTCCGATGAGCCGGCCGGTCAGGCGCCGCCTGTCCCGGTCGACGGCGGCCAGGGCCCCCGCGACGCGCTGGTGGCCGTCGTGGACGAAGAACAGCAGGCCGCCGGGGCAAAAGAGGCTGTGGTAGGCGGTGTCCCGGTCCATGCTGCGGGCGGACCCGCCGTGCCGCTCGCGCATGGTGGGCGCGTGCATGCGGTCGTAGAAGTAGGCGAAGTCGGCGGCGCTGCGGGAGACTTCGAGCCGGTAGCCGTACCGGCGGACGTTGCGCTGGTGCTGGCGGCGCTCGGAGGCCGAGACGCGCCCGCGCCAGCCTTGCCCGTCATCCGTGCGCACCACCTGGTGGACGCGGAAGGGCAGGACGAAGGAACGCTCGCGCGGCAGGCGGGCCACCGTGGCCGGTGAACCGCCGACCAGGACCAGGTCCGCGCCCAGGCGCTCACACGCCGTCAGTACCTGGGGCCGCGCCACCCGCAGCACGTGGGTGGTGGCCGGGCCCGTGGCGCCCGGGAGGCTCAGGGCCCGGTCCTGCAGGAACGCGGTGAGGTAGGTCAGGCCGTCGCCGACGCCCGCGTAGGCCAGGGTCAGGCCGCCGGCGGTGCGGCAGACCCACAGCGTGGTGTTCGCGCTGCGGTCCTGCGCCCAGGCCCGGACCGTGTTGACCAGCGGGTTCTCCAGATGACGCCAGGCGTAGCCGGCCCGCGCGCGCAACGGCCGGACGTATCGGCCCGCCGCGGTGGCTGCCAGGGGCACGGGACTCTCCTCAAGTGGGTGCAGGGGGCCGCCCCCTGCCCCGGGCCGGGCGTCGTGCCCAGCCCGGAGAAAGGGGGGGGGTAGTGGGGGTGCCGTCAGGGTCAGCGGGTCGGCATCGCTTCGGTGTGCTCGCGGCCGCGCACGATCTCGCGCACCTGGTTGGTGTTCTCGTCCATCAGCAGGACGACGGGGTGCCAGCCGGCCGGAAGCGGCTCGGGCACCTGGGCGTAGGCCATGATGATGACGATGTCGTCCACGTCCACCAGGTGGGCCGCGGCGCCGTTGAGCTGGATCGTGCCGCTGCCCCGCTCACCGGGGATGGCGTAGGTCTCCAGGCGGGCGCCGTTGGTGACGTCGACGACCTGGACCCGCTCGAAGTCGCTGATGCCGGCTTCGTCGAGGAGGTCGGCGTCGATGGTGATGCTGCCGACGTAGTGCAGGTCGGCCGCGGTCACCCGGGCGCGGTGGATCTTGGAGTGGACGAGGGTCTTGTACATGGTCATCTGGGGTTTCCTCGCAATGCTTCGATAACGGAAAAAAGGGGGGTGGGGGGGGTGGGGAGAGGGGGCTGCCGGCGGCGGTCTCAGGCGGAGGCCGCCGCCAGCAGCAACCGGCTCACATCGCCCGCGGTGCTCACCTGGGTGGTGTGCGCCTGCGGCAGGGGTGCGAGGAGACGGTCGGTGTAGAGCCCCGAGCCGTGGATGACGATCTCGGCGTGCTCGGGGACAAGATCACGCTCGATGGCGAGATGGACGCCGGTGACCGCCTTGACCAGCGACCACTCCCGCAGGTCGCGGGGGTCGGCGGGCAGTTCGTGGCCCAGGGGGGCAAGAAGGCGGCGCAGCCGGGGGTAGAAGGCGAGGCATTCGTGGAGGGAGACCACGATGCCCCCGCCGCCGTGACGGCCGATCAGCTCGTTGACCTGGGCGGAGGTGACGGGGGCCCGGGTGTAGAAGGTGGGGTCGATCTGCTCGTTGGGGTCGTGGGTGACGGCCGGGAAGGCGCCGTCGTCGTCGCCGCGGTGGTAGAGCCCGGTGGTGGGGTCGAGGGCGTAGGGCGGCAGCAGTTCGTGCGCGGGCGAGCCCTTGAGGAGGCTGAGCACCATGTCGGGGGTGGCCAGTTGCTGGATGAGGAAGAACCCGGGGTGCCGGGCGGGCACGGGCAGGCCGGGCACGGTCTGTGAGGTGAGCGTGCGGTGGCCCAGGTGGTAGCCGAGCAGGCCGTAGGCGCTGGAGACGGCGTGGGCGTGCAGCCGGGGGGCGCCGTCGGCCTCGAGGGGGAAGGCGTCGGCCTCGACGAAGGCGCGGGCGGCGTCGGCGAGCCGGTAGTTGTCCAGGTCCAGCGAGTACCACAGCCGCCACCCTCCTTCTTCGAGGCCGGCCTGGCGGGCCAGGGCCGCCGCCTGGGAGGCCAGGTCCTTCACCGCGGCCGGGCTGTCGACGTCGGCCAGGGCGACGGGGTTGGCGCGCCGGGTGTCCTCGTCCGCGGACAGGGCGCTCTCGCGCAGCTTGGTCAGTGACTGCCGGGGAACGACCGTGACGATGCGCAGCTGGTCGGCGCCGACCAGGCCGTGGGCGTGGGCCCGGGCGACGGCGTCGCGCAGGGCGGTGCCCTTGTTGCCGGAGGTCGGGGTGAGGATGAGGATCCGCTCACCGGTGGTGCGGATGTGCTCGACGGCGCGGGCCACCATCACCAGGGAGGCGAAGGTCTTGGTGGTCAGGGTGCCCGGGTTGCCCATCAGGTCGAGGAAGAGCAGCCGGCGTCCCCGGTGGGTTGCCAGGTCCTGCATCGACATGCCGGACGTGCCGAAGTAGGCGGTCAGCTCCGGGGTCAGGGGCGGCAGGGTGAAGGCGGGGCTGAAGGAGCCCTGCGGGCCCTCGCCCTGCCCGGCACGTTCTGCATGTTCGGCGCGTTCGGCGCGTTCGGCGCGGATGGTGGCGGCCGCGAGTTCGAGGCCCTGGTAGTAGTGCGCGATCGCGTTGTCGCGGGTCAGCCGGATCGCAGAGGGGTGGGTGGTCGTCATGCGGGCGTCCTCGTCGTCGAAGGGCTCGTCGGGGAAGTGGCGCTGCGCGGAAGCACGGAGGAAAAGGGCGGGCACGGGGCGGAACCCGCAAGGGTGGGTGCGCAGGAGGCGGAACGGCGGAAAGAGAAAGGAGGCGGGGGCGGGGGTTCAGGGCGCTGTGGGGGCCCAGGTGTCGGCGGCCATCTCGCGGCACAGGTAGGTGGGAGGACCCATGTGGGCGATGGCCCGCGCGTCCCGTGCCAGCCGGTTGACGGGATGGGTGGCGACGAACGCCGCGCTCCCCAGGACCTGCTGGATACGGGTGCAGGCCGACTCCGCCACCGTCGAGCCGTAGGCCTTGGCGTGGAGGGCCAGGCGCAGCGCCCCGCCGGACGCGGCCCGGGCACCGGCCCGGTCGACCAGGGCGTGGGCGGCTTCGACCGAGGCCTCCACCTCGGCCAGCGTGTGCCGCATCGCCTGGTGTGCGAGCAGGCCCCGGTCGGCCGACTCCCTCAGGGCGGTGTCCAGGGCGGCCCTGGCGATGCCGGTGCTCACCGCGCCCAGCGTGTACCCCAGGTGGTGGGGGTGCGCGATGATCTCGGGGGTCTGCGAGGGCCGGCCGAGCCCGGCGTCCCTGGGGAGGCGGCAGTCCTCGAAGGAGACGAAGCCGGTGGCGGAGGAGCGCATGCCCACCAGGCCGGGGCCGGGATGGGCGTGGGCCCCGGGGGTGCCGGCGTCGACGAGGAAGAGGCTCTGCGCGGTGCTGCCGTAACCGCCCTCTCCCCCAGCTGAGGTCTGGGCGAGGACGAGGTAGACGTCGGCGATGCCGGCGCCGGTCGCGAAGGTCTTGTTGCCCTGGATCCGCCAGGTGTCCGGGCCGCACGAGGTGGCCTGGGTGCCGAGCTGCGCCTTCGAGGCGCCGGCCTTCTGCTCGCTCCACACGGAGGCCGCCAGGCATTCGCCCGCGGCGGTCGCGGTCAGGTAGCGCTGTTTTTGCCGCTCCGTTCCCCAGCGGGCGATCCGCGCCGTCACCGCGCAGTGCAGGAAGAGGACGATCGCGAGCGAGGCGTCGGCTCCTGCCACCAGCCTGACGGCGTCATTGACCGCGCCGGCGCCGGCGCCCATGCCGCCGTACTCCCTGGGCACGGCGAGCGAGAGCAGACCCGAGGTGCGCAGGGCCTCAAGGCTGCGCGGGTCCGGGCGGCCCTGCTCGTCGGAGGCCGCCGCCCGGGCCCGGAACTCCTCGAGGGCGGGGGCGAGGTCCGGCAGCAGAGCGAGCGCGTCGGATGCCGGGAGCGCGTGTTCTACAGCTCGCATGGGTGCAGACCATTGCCTTTCAGAAGGGTGGCGGTGCCCCTCGGTCCTTCGAGGGAGGGGGCGGGGCGCGCGTCGGCGGATGCGGTGCGGGGGCTGTTCGGGTGCTGCCGCAAGCCGGGCGCCGCAGCGACGCGGTGCGATGGGCAGAGCCTCACACGCCATTTCAGGCCGCCGGGGCGGCCCAGCGGCCCCGTGGGAGAAAATGGGACGGGGGATGGTGATGAGGCGGCCCTGGCCTGCACCTTCCCCTCCCTCCCCTTCGGGGAGAGCGGGAGCAAACGAGATGGCCCACGGCCGGAACGGGACCACGGGCCGGTCCTGAACCGGCCACGGGCCGCTCTTCCACCCGGGGCGCAGCGCATCTGCAGGCCGTTCCGCGGCCCCTCCCCCGCGTCCGCGCTGCTCCCCTGATCCGGCGTGCCGGGGTACCGGGGTGCGGATGCCCGGCGGGCGGGAGCAGCCTGCCCGGACGGGCTGGGGAATCGTCCACGGGAGGTGGGTGGCGGGCAGGACGGCCGCGCAGTGCGGCGGGCGCCGCGGTCGGGCAGAGGTCGGTGGTCATGGCCCTGCCCTTGCCCAGGGGCGTGGGATGGGTGGGAAGGGGTGGGACGGGGCGGGGTGGTCCGTACGCCCGGCCGCTGGGCCGTGGCGTCGCCGACGCCGCGCACCGCGTACGGGCGTGGCGGAGCATCACGGGGTGTGGCCGGAGGGCGGATTCGCGTGGTGGGGCCGTCTCACAGGCACGGTGTCCGGCGACGGGCCGGGAGGGGTGGGAGGCGCGTTACGGGCGGCGGTCCGGGATCCGTACCGCGCCCGTGCAGGTGCGGTCGGCGACCGCGGGATGGAGCAGGTCCAGGCAGGCGCCCACCGCATCGCCGGGATCGACGGGCAGCATGGGCGAGTCGTGGGAGCTCGCGGTGGGAAGGCCCGTGGTGTCCGCGCGGTGTCCGCCGTTGAACACGGTGAGCACGTCGCCTTCGAGCAAGCGCTCGGCATGGGCCCACACGGTGCGGCAGGTCGGGCTGTGACGCACCTGCACCCGGGCATGGCCGATCCACGCCGCGTGCAGGACGGTCGCGTCCGCGCCGCACTCGGCGGGCGGGAGGCCTCCTGCCGGGGCCCGGTGGCCGGCCGTGGCCGGGCGGTGTGTCGCGGTGCCGGGCGCGGCGTAGAGGACGGCGGTCACGGTGACGAGCAGGACCGCTGCCGGCAGGATCAGCCAGGAGGACGGGGCGGTGCGGGGCAGGCGGAAGCGGCCCCGGGAGAGGGTGGGAGGCGTGGGCGGGGCGCTGGGTGGTGGGGCCGGGGCGGCAGGTGGCCGGGCGGCGGGGCCGGGGGCGGGTGCCGCGATGCGGCCGTTGGCCAGTTCCCAGCAGCGCACCGCCGGGGCCGGGTCCGCTCCCGCGAGCCGCGCGAGGGCTTCCACGGCGGAACGGGGAGGGAGCTGCTTGCCGTTGAGGAACCGTTCCCAGGACGAGCGGCTGTAGCCGGTGCGGCAGCCCAGGCGGGCGTAGCTCAGCCCGGTGCGGGCCCGCAGGCAGCGGAGTTCGGTGACGAGCCGGCGCCGGTCACGGTCCATCACGGCAGGTCGTTCACGGGGCCGTGGGCGCGGGTGTGCCCTTGCCGGTGCATTCCTCGTCGTGGCGGGGGATCACCCCGCACGCGATCGCCTCGCCGGGGGTGTCGGTGGCCAGCATGCGGGTGTAGACGTCCTGTCCCCAGGTGATCTCCGCGGTGCGGGAGCGTCCGTCCGGGGTGCTCACGCGGACCTGGTAGCCGACGGTGCCGTTGTCGATCCGTGCCCACACCGCCGAACAGCCGGGGCTGTGCCGCAGGGTGACGACGAGTCCGACGAGCCAGGTCGTGCGGAGGGTCGTGGCGTCGCGGCCGCATCCCATCGCGGTGGGTTCCTGTCCCTCGCAGCTCTTGCCGCGGCATTGCGGGGTGGCCGGAGGTTCGGGGGCGGCCGGCGCCTTGGTGGCGGTCGCGGCGGCGATGGCGGCGTGGTCCGCGGGGTCGGGACGGTGCAGGTGCCGGGCGGTGAGGAAGACCGAGACGGCGGCCACGGCCGCCAGGACGAGGGCTGCGGCCGCCCAGCGGGCGGCGCGTATCGGCGAGGACGGGCGCAGGCGTTGCGCCGGGCGCCGGCAGGCCGGGCAGGCGGCGTCGGTCCCGGTGGGCGGGGTGGTCGGCGGGGCTGTGGCCGGTTCGGGCTGCGGGTTTGGGGTGGGGAGGTGGTCGTCGGTTTCCCGGGCGTACTCCCACAGTGCCAGGAGGCGGTCCCGGTCTCCCCCGGCGACGTCGGCGAGCTGCTCGACCGCTGCCCGGGTGGGGGGCTTGCCCCCGTTGAGGAACCGCTGCCAGGACGAGCGGCTGTAGCCGGTCCGCTCGGCCAGGGCCTCGTAGCTGAGGCCCGAGCACTCCTTGAGCCGGAGCAGCTCGGTGACGAGCCGTCGTCTGGCCTCGGCGGATTCCTCGTCGAGACGCTGCCGCATCGCCCCCACGATCCGTCCCCTTCTTTCGCTTCCGGGTCACGGCCGGTGCTCCGATGACGTCCCGTCATCACACGGGTGGCTGCCGGAGAAGCTGGCGCCGCGTTGAGTGGACTGTAATCGACGAAGGTGTGAAATCACCCCAACCGGCCAGTGTCATAACGATCACATAAGCGTCCCTGATCGACACATAAGCGCAGCTAGGGGGCTTGCGGTGCGAAACCGGTGGAGGTCTCTCCCGGGTGGGAGGCCGGTCCCCGGGGGGGGGGCCGGTCCCGCCCGTGGTGAGTGCCTGGGCGCATCGGACGGGGCGTCAACTTCCGTCTCCGGCATGCCTACGGCCGAGTGGCATGCGCGGGCTTTGCTCCTTAGGGCCGATATCTGTCGGTATGTGCTCACACGTTTCCGGTGGCGTCGCGCCGCCACTGCCGCCGCCCTGTGCCTGTCCGCCCTCGCCGCGACCACCGCCCCCGTATCGGCCCAGGCGCCCGTCGCCGCGCCGGCCGTCCGCCGGGACCTGCCCGAGCCGCCCTCCACGGACGTCGCCCGGGTGGAACTCGCCGACCTCACCGTCGAGCCGCCGCACTCGATGACCGGCTACAGCCGCGCGAAGTTCCCGCACTGGGTCAAGCAGCAAGGCGCCTGCGACACCCGCGAGACGACCCTCGTGCGCGACGGCAGGGACGTGAGGCTCGACGACCAGTGCCGGGCCGTCTCCGGGACGTGGGTCAGCGCCTACGACGGCAAGGTGTTCGCCTCGGCCGGCCAGCTGGACATCGACCACATGGTCCCGCTGGCCAACGCCTGGCGCTCCGGGGCCGACACCTGGAGCACCGACCAGCGCAAGCGGTTCGCCAACGACCTGACCAACCCCCAGCTGATCGCCGTCTCCGCAGCCTCCAACCGCTCGAAGGGCGACCAGAGCCCGGACCAGTGGCGGCCGCCGCTGACCTCCTACTGGTGCACGTACTCCCGCGCCTGGACCCACGTGAAGCACCTGTACAAGCTGAGCGTCACGCACAGGGAGCAGGAGACCCTGGTGGCCATGCTGGACACGTGCGAGCGCTGAGCGGCGGTTGACGCCGGTGGGCGGCAGGGGTCTGCCGGAGGGTCTCAGGGCCGCCAGAGGTAGCGGACGTCCGGCTCGCGTTCCTCGTTGCGCTCTCCGTCGGTCCGCTCGGCCTCCACGAAGCCGTGCCGCTCGTAGAACCGCCGCGCCCCCGCGTTGACCTGGAACGTCCACAGGCCCAGCCCCTGCGGCCGCTGACGCTTGGCCAGGTCCACGAACCGGTCGCCCAGCCCCCGGCCGCGCCACGGCGGATCGAGGTAGAGCTGCTCCAGCTCCGTACCCTCCAGCACCAGGAGCCCGGCCACGGCGCCGTCCCCGGTGACCGCCACCCAGCTCTCGCACTGCGGCACGACCACGTAGGAGAACCACTCCCGTACGGCGGCGTCGTCGTGTGCGCGGCGCACGGTCGGCAGCGCGGCGCCGAAGGAGCGCAGCCACACATCCGCCATGCCCGGCGCATCGTTGTCGTCGGCGCGCCGCAGCACCATGTCATCGGTATCGGTGTTCACAAGGCGTGACTGTCACAGATGAGGGATCGCGGCGCAGCCGGATTTCCGGGGCGCTGCCGGCTGAGGTGATCCGGCCCGGCGTGCCGACTGGCTGGCAGGGCCATGTACGCTCCCCGCCATGCGACTTCCGGCCGACGCCCTCTTGTTCGACAGCGATGAAACGCTGGTCTCCTGCCTGCACTCGGTCGTGCGCGTGTGGACCCGGTGGGCCCAGTCCTACGGGCTGACCCCGGCGGACGTGGCGCGCGTCGAGGTGCACGGCCGGCCGGCTGCCGCGATCGTCGCCGAACTCCTGCCGGCCGAGCAGGTCGCGCAGGCGCTGGTGCGCCTGGAGGAGGCCGAGGTCGCCGACGCGGCCGCGGGCGGTGCCGTACCGGTTCCCGGTGCCGTGGAGCTGCTGGCTTCGCTGCCGGTGGACCGGTGGGCCGTGGTGACGTCCGCGAACCGGCGGGTGGCCGGGGCCCGGCTGGGCCGGGCCGGCATCCATCCCAAGTTCCTGGTCACCGTCGACGACATCACCCACCACAAGCCCCACCCCGAGCCGTTCCTGGTGGCCGCCGGGCAGTTGGGCGTCGATCCGGCCCGCTGCGTGGTCGTCGAGGACGCGCCCGCCGGGCTGGCCGCCGGGCGGGCGGCCGGCATGGCGACCATCGCCCTGACGACCACGCACCGCGCGCAGGAGCTGGAAGCGGACGTGACGGTCGCCGACCTCACCGCCCTGTCCGTTCAGGTCATGGAAGACGGGCGGCTGGAGATCTCCGTCGCCGGCTGACGGCAGCCCTGTCAGGGGTCGTCAGGCTCGTCAGGGGTTCAGTGGTGGGAACCCCGACGGCATCGGAACCTCCGGCGGGGCGGGCAGATCCGGCGGCCTGGGGAGGTCGGTGGGCCAGCCGGCCGGCGGGTCCTGTCGCGGGGGCGGGTCCTGTCGCGGGGGCGGGTCCTGTCGCGGCGGGAGGGGGTGTTCCCTCACCTCGCCCACCTTGTCCTTCACCTCCGTGAAAACGCTGGTGACAGTGGCGAAGACGGCCGTCGCTCCCAGGCAGAGCAGGGTGGCGAACACCGCGAAGCCGATCTGCCAGCCGGTCTTCGCCCTCGCCTGCGGGTCACCCGGCGGATACGCCGTCGCCCGGCCGGGGCGCCCGGCCGGGTAGCGGATCACAACCGTCTCCCCCTCGAAGACCGTCGCGCGCCCCTCCTCCTCGAAACGCCTCGTCCTGCCGTCCTCGTCGGTGAACTCGTACACGTGGCTGAGGGATCTCGACGTACCGCGGTGCAGGCCGCGCCGCCACACCGTCGTGGTCACGTACGTGCGTACGCAGCGGCCCTCGACCACCCTCCCGTCGGTCCAGGCCGCCTTCAGGCACCGTCGCCGCCGCAGTGCCGCCGTCAGCAGGACCAGGGCGCCGAGGGTCATGAAGCCGGGTATCGCCGGCAGAACGTACTCGATCACGGGCTAGGAGTCGCCCTTCGTGATCATCTTCTCCGTGGCCGTGGCCGTGGCCGTGGCCGTCGCCGTGGCTGTGGTCGTCGCTGTGGCTGTGGCTGTGGCCGTCCGGCGGATGACGTCCAGGGTGTTGCGGACCGTCTCCAGCGTGCGGGCGCGCATCTCCTCGAGGACCTCCTCCTTGCTCCGGCCGTCGGCCGCCCGCGTGCCCGCGGAGGGCAGCTGCGGCATGTCGCCGATGAAGGTCAGCGTCAGGGCGCCGGAGGCATCCTCGCCTATGCGGTTGCGGATGACCCAGCTGTCCCGGTCGTCGCGCCGGAAGAAGCTGACCAGGAGAGGGGCCTCGAAGGTGACCTCCTCCCGCACGCGCTCACCGTTGACGACGACCTCGCGCAGCAGCCCGTTCTCACGCCGCTCGATCACCGTGCACTGGCTCATGCCGGGGACGAACGGCACGGCGTTCTCGGCCTTGCGCAGCAGCCCCTCCCAGACCTGGGCACGGTCGAGGCGGGGCTGCTCGGGATGAGCGGGGTCATTGACGGGCAGGGTGACTTCAATGCGCATGACAGGGACTCCACGGTGGGTTTCGGCGCTTGCCGGACACTTGGTGATCTTGCTGTCTCGCGCGGCCCGTATCAAGGGATATCCAGGTGGCGTGGCTCGATTTCACGTCCCCGGCCGCCCCGGCCCTGACACGGCCCGGGGCGGTCAAGGGGGCTTCAGACAGCCGTACCGGGGCGGTCCGGCAGGGTGTCGGGGCAGGTGCGGGGGTGCGGGATCTCGGGCTGGCCGCTGTGCTGCAAGGCCACGGTCCGGGCGGGGGCGGGGATGCGGATGCCCTCGGTGCGGTAGCGGTGGTGCAGGCGCTTGATGAACTCGTGCTTGATGCGGTACTTGTCGCTGTACTCGCCGACCCCGAGAATCACGGTGAAGCCGATGCGGGAGTCGCCGAAGGTGTGGAAGCGGATGGCCGGCTCGTGGTCGGGGACAGCGCCGTTGATGTCCTTCATCACGCTGTCGACGACCTCGTTGGTGACCTGTTCGACGTGTTCCAGGTCGCTGTCGTAGGCGACGCCCACCTGGACCGTGACGGTCAGGTTCTGCTCGGGCCGGCTGAAGTTGGTCATGTTGGTGCCGGCGAGCTGGGCGTTGGGGATGATGACGAGGTTGTTCGAGAGGTCCTCCACCACCGTGATGCGCCAGTTGATGTCGCGGACGTAGCCCTCCTCGCCGCTGCTGAGCCGGATGTAGTCGCCGGGCTGGACCGTCTTGGAGACGAGGATGTGCACGCCCGCGAAGAGGTTGGCCAGGGTGTCCTTCATCGCCAGGGCGATCGCCAGACCGCCCACGCCGAGGGCGGTGAGCAGCGGGGCGATGGATATGCCGAGGGTTTCCAGGACGATGAGGAAGCCCATCGCCAGGACCGCGATGCGCGTGATGTTGACGAATATCGTGGCCGATGCGGCGACGCCGGACCGGGACTGTGCCACGGTCTGCACCAGACCGCTGATCACCCGGGCGGCGGTGAACGTCGCGGTCAGTATGACGAGCGTCGTCAGTACCTGGTTGACGGTGTGTCCGACCTGGCGGGTCAGCGGGAGGGCAGCTGCCGCCGCCGCGACGCCGATCGCCACCGACGACCAGGGGGCGAGCGTGCGCAGCACGTCGACGATGATGTCGTCCCCGGCCCACTTGGTCCTGCGGGCCCGCTCAGCGAGCCAGCGCAGGATCACGCGCAGCAGCAGGGCCACGGCCAGGCCGGCGGCGATGGCGATGCCGGCGACGATGATGTCGTGGAGTGTCAGGGCCCGGGTCATCGGCGTTCCCCCGCCGTTACGGAGAGCTGGGCTGCCAGGTCGCACGCTGCCGCGGTCGCCGGGAGGCCGGAGTAATGACCGGAGTAATGAATCGTCACCTTTTACCTGTCTGTCCTGACGGATCGTGATCGCGCCAGGTCACGGGGTGGCTTGGCGCGCGAAGTCATCCTCCAACACGGCTGTTTCGGCGCTGCGCGGAGGAGGGGGATTGCGGGGATGGCCGGCCGGCCGGTGGCCGCCGGGGGGCGGGGGCCGGGGCCTGGCTGGTGGGTGGTGAGTGGCGTGGGGCGGCGCCGGGACGCACTCTGGTGCCATGGTGGCGCCCGTATCCGTGCACAGGCTCGACGCCGCGGGCGGACGGCGTGTGACCGTCCGCCGTGAGGGCACCGACCACATTCTCGGCATGGCCTACAGCGACGCCGATGTCGTGGAATTCCTGCGCCGGGCCGGGCTGCCGGACGCCGAAGCCCTGCTGGACGACCCCGACGCGGTGGAATGGGCGGGAGGCCGGCCCCACGAATGGACGGCCTCCTGACCCCTGGGGGGTGGCGGCAGGGGTGCGGGGTGTGGGGCCCGCGGTACCGGCCCGGGGCTGGTCCGGATGCGTCCGGGGGGTTTCGGGGGCAGGCTGGAGGCGTGTCCGGAGTTCCGCGGATCGTGGTCCACCCGCCGGCGCCCTCAGGCGGCCGGCGGGTGAGCATCGGCGCGGAGAGTCTGGGCGTGGCGTACGGGGTCGTGGATCTGCTGGAGTTCCTCGTGCGGGCCGGTGTCAGTGCCGATGTGCCGCTCGACGATCCAGAGGTGATCGACTGGCGTGGCGGCGGTCCCGGCATCTGGTCGTGAGCGCCCCTGCTGGGTAGGTGCGACAGGTACGGCGGGCGGGGGCGGGCAGGGGGCGGGGCTGCGGCGTTAGACGCTGATGGCGCAGGCGTTGAGGGCGCCCGTACCGTCGTAGCCGGTCCAGGCGAGCTGGGCGGCGGCTCCGCCCGTCAGGTGGGGCAGGAAGGCGGGGGCGTGCTCGTCGCCTCCCACCAGGTCATCTTGTCGTAGACACCCGCCCTCAGCATCCGCACGCCCCGGTGGGCTGAAGGGGTGGGTGAGGGGTGCGCCGTGGAACTGCCCGGCGCGGGTGAGGGGCCGGCGGCGGCCGGGGTGGCCAGGCCCAGGGGGCCGGCGGCCAGCAGTGAGGTGCCGCCTGCGCCTTTGAGTAGCGTGCGTCTGGAGGGAAGTTGAGGGGGCACGGCATTCTCCCTGGCCTCGAAAGACGTCTGGCGGCAGCCTTCCTCGCCCCGGGCCGGTTGGTAAGCCGCAGTCCGGCCGACAGGGGCCGCCGGCCACGGCGCGGCCACCGCGCCTGGCCGCTGCGGAGCTGCCGGGCGAGCCGGTGGGCCGGGTGGGCCGCCTGGCGGCGTTCACGTGGATCCGCCGCGTCGTGTACGAATGGATGTGCCCAGTGGGGTGGTGTGTCGCGGCCGGGGGTGACGAGGTCGTCGGGGCGATGCTTCGGAGCGGTCTTCGAGGAAGGGTGTGGCGGATGCTGGTGCTCGGACGCTCGCAGGTCGAGGGTTTGCTCGAGATGGACGCGCTGATCGATGCCCTGGCCGTCGCGATGGCCGACCTCAGCGCGGGCCGCGCCTCGGCGCCCGACCGCGTCGCCGCGCTCGTACCCGAACGCCAGGGGCTCCTGGCCGCCATGCCCGGCTACGTGCCCTCGGCCCCGGTGCTGATGAGCAAGCTGGTCTCCCTCTTCCCGCGCAACGCCGGGACAGCGCTGCCGACCCACCAGGCCGTCATCATGGTGTTCGACCCGGACACCGGCGAGCCCACGGCCCTGCTGGACGGTACGGCCATCACCGCGGCACGGACCGCCGCCTGTTCGGCGCTGTCCGCGCGGCTGCTGGCGCGCGAGGACGCCACCGTGCTGGCGGTCCTGGGCACGGGCGCGCAGGCCCGCTCCCATGCCCATGCGATCAGCCGGGTCCGGCCCATCCGGCAGATCCGCGTGGCCGGCCGGGATTCGGCCAAGGCCGCCGCCCTGGCCGGGGAACTGTCCGACGCCCTGGAGGCGGACGTGCGGGCGGCCCCCACCTACGCGGCGGCGCTCGACGGCGCGGACATCGCCGCCGCGACCACCCACTGCCTCGAACCCGTCGTCCGCCGCCCCTGGCTCACCCCCGGAGTGCACGTCACCTCGGTCGGCTACAACCCGGACGGCCGCGAGATCGACGACGCCACCATCGCCCAGGCCCTGGTCTGCGTCGAGTCGCGGCAGGCCGCGCTCGCCCCCTTCCCCGCCGGCAGCAACGACCTGCTCCTGCCGATCCGCGACGGCCTCATCACGGCCGACCACGTCCACGCCGAGCTGGGCGAACTCCTGGCCGGCACGAAGAGCGGCCGTACCTCGCCCGGGCAGATCACCCTCTACAAGTCGGTCGGGGTGGCCGTGCAGGACGCGGCGGCCGCGGCCCTGGTCGTCGCCGCCGCCCGCGAGCGGATGGTCGGCGAGGAGATCACGCTGGGGTGAGGTGAGGGAAGGGCCCGCCGTGTGCGCAGGTCGGGCGGCGTGCTGGGGGCTGGCCGGTCTTCGGGCCTTGAGCGTCCGGGCGCGAACGGCGCCGCCGGGGGCAGCGCTCACGCTTGTGCAAATAATTCTGTGGAAGCGGCGGGCGTGGTCATGGCAAACTGATCTTGGCGAAAGCCGAAGGGGTGTAGCTCAGCCCGGCCAGAGCAGCGGACTCCAAACCCGCTAGTCGCAGGTTCGAATCCTGTCACCCCTGCTGATAAGTCGTCAGGCTCAGTATGTCTGACCTGCACGAACAGGCAGAGTGGGGCTGTCGCAAGGAGCGCGACGGCCCCACTGCCGTTCCCGTCATCAAACTTTGGGAACACAGAGGGAACACAACCGGCCATCAGAGCCCTATCGTCACGCCATGGCAAGCATCGTGGAGCGACCCAAGGTCGACGGATCGATCACCTATCAAGTGCGCTGGCGCGATGGCGGGGGCCGCGCCAGCAAAGTCGAGACCGAGAACTTTGACACCCTGCCGGCCGCCGAGCAGTTCAGAGACCTCGTCAACGCTCACGGCCAGAACTGGCCGCACGGCTGGGTGCGCGGCCAGGGCTTCGCGGAGGAGCCACCCGTGCCCGGCGATCAGCCATTGATCGACTGGGCCTTGAGATACGTCAGTCGCCTCACCGGAATCGACGACCGCACGCGTGACGACTACGAGCGAGAAATCCGTCTTCACCTCTCGCTGCTCAGCCACACCACGCACAGCGGGCTGGTCGTCCCGGCAACCGTCTGTAACGTGACGTCGGAGGATGTCACCGACTGGGTACGCGCCGAACAGAAAGGGCTGCCCGATCCGGACGACTCGGAGAAGTGGCTTCGCCGAAAGGCTGACCCTAAGTCAATCCGTACCCGCCACGGGCTGCTGTTCTCCGTCTTTCAGGCTGCCATCGAGGCCGATCCGCCACTGCGCCCGAAGAACCCGTGCAAGGGGACACATCTCCCCCGGACTGATGATCACATCGAGGAGGAGATGTGTTTCCTCGAGCGGGACGAGTACACGCGCGTCCGTGTGGAGTTCACAGACCCGGACGCTGTCGATCTCGTCGAATGGCTGGTCGGCTCAGGTACACGCTGGGGCGAGGCCACAGCACTCCAGAAGCGTGACCTCAATCTCAACGGGGCGACACCGACCGCGACGATCACACGCGCCTGGAAGAAGGCGGCAAAGGGCGAGAGCGAGCGTTTCTACCTCGGGCCGCCGAAGACGAAGCGGGGGCGCCGGACGCTACGCCTGACCCCGACCCAGGTCGTGATGTTGCGGCGTCGCATCGTAGGGCTCAGGCCTGAGGACTTCGTCTTCCGGACTGGTCAGGGGGCTGTCTGGCATCACGCTAATTTTTACAACCGTCGGTGGCGGCCGGCTGTCGAAGCTGCTGTGGCCAAAGGCTTGACGAAGCGCCCGAGGATCCATGACTTGCGTCATACGCATGTGGCGTGGTTGATCGCCGCGCGCATCCCTCTGCCTGCCATCCAGTTTCGTCTGGGGCACGAGTCGATCTCGACGACGGTGGATCGGTACGGTCATCTGGTGCACGCCCTCGACGACGAGATCAGTATCGCCGTCGAGGCCGTGCTGGCGGTCCCTGCGCAGCAGGGGTTGCGGGTGGTGCGTGAGGCTTAGTCATCCTCGTCAGGGTGGGGCGGCTCGCATGGGCCGTCCCACCTTTGTTCCCAGAGGCCGTCGCCGACGATGTGTTCAAGTTGCTTGTTGATCTCTGCGACCGCTTCGGGAGACATGTGCCCTCGGCGGACCAGCATGACGAACTCTCCGGCACGTTCTACGGGCATGGCGACCTCGCCATCAGGGAGAAGATCACTCAGTTCGAAGCGTGCTGTTGCTCTTGATCCATCCGATGCCTCATCTGCCATGTGTCCCCCATCGGCATGGGTGCACCCAGGCTGATCACATGGCACGGCGGACCAGCCCGGTACAGGGATTGTGACCTTCACGCCCCCCAGGCGGACCCTCATGGTGCCAGCTCGGACAGAATTGAACTACTGGTTCTGCGCATAAAGATCGCAGGTTAGGTAGCCCTCAGGAGCTTCGGGGGGACTGATCGAAGGTTTCCAGCAAGCGGAACAGCTGCTCCCGTTGTTCTGGGGTGTACCTTTCCAGCCGCTCGACGATGGCTCGCGCCTCGCCGGATTCGCTCCATACGGTGTCGAGGTCGAGGAACTGGGCGCCGGCGGCGTCCTTGACGCGGCCCAGGGGGAGGTCGAGTGCAGTTGCGAGAGCCTTCAGGGTGGAGACGGGTGGTGCGCTGGCGGCTTCGCCCTTCTCGAATCGTTCCAGCCAGCCGCGTTTGACGATGGGCTTGCCATCGTTGTCACGGTTGCCGGGGTGTTCCTCGATGTTGCGGAGGCTGAGGCGCAGCTCGGATCGTCGCTCTCGCACGAGATCGGACAGGTCCGTCCGCGCGCGCGTGGTGTCGCCCTGTTCGACCATGCCGGTCATCCTGTCCACTCCATGTGGGGGTATGGGTTGCGGGTGTCCATGTTGCCAGTGATGGTCCCGTGTCATTTTCCCTGATCAAGGGCCACGCCTGACTCACTCGCTGGACGAAGTGTCCAGCAGTGAAGACGGTGCGCGGTAGTGCGCAGCCGTTTTTTGACCGGAAGAAAACGCCTGTCCAAATCTATGGACAGGCTGTCCACGACCATGCCATGCTTCGAGTGTCCAAATAATTGGACAGCCCGCCCAAGGAGGTGGACAGATTGGATCGCGTTCCGACATACCGGCTGCTGGACCAGAGCCTGCTGAGGCGGCTCATGCGGCGCACTGGATCAGGTCAGAAGATCACCGTTCGGGGGCTCGCCGAGAGCGCCGGATGCGCCAGGACCACAGTCGGAAATCTGCTGAGCGGCGCTCAGGACTGCGTGAGCGCTACAACGGCCTACGAACTGTCACGGGTCATAGGGGTTGACGTTCTCATCCTCTTCTCCCCCGTCGGCAGATCAGTGTCGGCATCGGCGGACGAGACAGCAGGCGAGCAGGTGGCGGTATGACAGCCAACCGCTACACCTACCCCGAAGCGGCGGAGAAGCTCCGGGTTAAGGAGCGGTGGCTTCGGCGGAACATCAAAGGCCTGCCGCACTCGAAGAAGGGTGAGGTCGTCACGTTTTCGGACGCCGACCTCGACGCCATCGACGCGATGTTTCACCACACGCCCGTCACCGGGCCCCTCGCTATCGCCGCGGCTCCCTCGGCTGGCGCGCATCCCCTGGCGCACCTGAAGCCGCTGCCCGGCCGTAGCTCCCTGCGTCGCGCCTGACCAAAAGCAAAGAACGGGGCCGCTCTGAGCTTGGCGGCTGAGCGACCCCATGCGGATCACCTCTCACACCAACGAAAGAGGATCACCGTGAACGAACATGCTACCGACCACCAGCGCGCTGTCGAGGACGCGCAGCGCAGGGGGCATATGGCTGCCCTGTCCGTGGCGGAACAGATCGTGAGCACCAGCCCTCTGCCCCCGACTGACGTGCGAACGAGCTGCCCGACTTTCGCGGCTGGCGACCCGTCCGTGGATGTGTACTTCCACCAGTGTGCGGCGGGCGTCGAAGAGCTGGCCACGAAGCTGGGCGGGACGGCGATTTCCTGCCCGCACTCGGAGTCGGACCCTCGGCTGTACGTATCGGCGCAGCTGGTTGTGTCCGGCATCCCAGTCCGTGCCTGGTCACTCCTCGACGACGCTGCTGAGGAGGCTCGGTGAGCGGCGAGCAGCGGGCGCGTGTCGCTCGGAACGTGATCGTCGCGGTGATGGAGCGCCGCCAGGATCCGACGGTGGATCTCGCGTCCGAGGCGGCGCAGGCGCTGGAGGACGCGGGACTGCTGCAGTCGCCGGAGAGGGCGGCCGAGCTGGCGCGCCTGCGTGCCGGGGTCGCCGAAGTGGCGGAGAGTCTGCGCACGATCCTTGCCTCGCCCGAGGGTGGTGAGGGGCGATGAGTCGGAAGCCGGGGTTGTCCTTCTCTCTCCGTGCTGACGGGCTGTGTGTGGTGTTGCGGGCGGATCAGATCCGGCACGACACGATCACCGGCCTCGTGCAGGAGTGGCAGGAGCTTGGTGCGCAGGACGACGTCGAAGGTGCCCTGGAGGCCTTGGCTGAGGTCTGCCGCCCCGGTGCTGACGTGCATCCGGCTGAGGTGGATGCGCTGGTCGAGGCCGTGGAAGGCGCGGCCTGCATGGGCTACGCCGAGATGGAGATTCCCTTCGCTGAGGCAGTCCGGCTGCGGGACGTGCTGGACCAGATCATCCGGCGGCGTGCGCTTCGGTCCGGGTCTGTGTCCGGTGGCGTGCCTCATCAGCGTGAGGGGGACGTGGCGTGAGCGCCCGTCGGACCAGCGGAATTCCCCGCGTCGAGAAGCTCGGGCGCCCCGGTGACGTGCTTGGTGTGCACCCCAACTCGTCGGATGAGAGCGCTGCTGCCCGGCGCTTGGTGCAGCGGGAAGCGCGCGACAACCGCGACGCAGCGGAGTTGCTGGACGCGCTGGGGCTCAACGAGGGGGTGGTCGACGATGTCTGATCTCCCGCCCTTCTGCCCCCGGGTCGTCGACCTCCTGACGTCCATCCGGCGTCAGGGCGGTTCGTGGACCACACACCGTGTCGTCCGTACCCACCGGGTCAACGGCTACAACGCGCCGAAGCGGGTCACTGCCCGTCGGGATCTCGACCTGCTCACCCGTGCCGGATACCTGCGTCGGCACTACGAGAACCCGGATCGCCTCCGCTACACCCTCAACGAGGCGGGGGTCGATCGCCCATGAATGAGACCGCGCAGGCCGGGGCTTCGGCCCCGGCCGCCGGTCGGCGCGCGACCGCCGGCCGCATCTTCCTCATCGCGTCAGCGACTCCCCGCATGCACGGCACTGGAGCCCATCGATGACCGACCTCACCAGCAGGCTGACCGAAGAGCAACTTCAGGTTCTCTTCGCCGAGATGCACCAGTCCCGTGTTGGCTTCAACCCGAAGGGATTCGCCCACCTCCACCAATGGGACGTCCGCCGCTTCTTGATCCGGGTGTTCGGCTTCGGTGGTTATGACACCGAGCTCGTGTCCATCGACTGTGTCCGTGAGATCTCTTTGCCTGCGGGTAAGGACGCCAACGGCAACGACAAGTTCCGGTGGACTGTGGTCTACCGGGTCCACCAGCGGCTCACCGTCAAGGACATCGCGGGTAACCCGATTGCCACGTACGACGGTGTGGCCACCGGTGACGCCCGGAATCAGCCCTCCCTCGGCGATGCCCATGACGGTGCGGTGAAGGAAGCTGACTCCCAGTCCCTCAAGCGCGCTGCGGTGAATCTCGGGGATGCTTTCGGGTTGTCCCTGTACAACGGTGGCGAGACCAATGCGGTTGTCATCTGGTCCGCCGCGCACCTTCGGAAGCGTGCGGGTGACTCACCGGCGGCCGCCGTTCCTGAGGATCCGCCTGTCCTGCCGGAGCCCGGCACGCCGCCCGAGGCGCCGGCTGCTGCGCCGAAGCGCCCCGCTCCCCCACCTGTTCCTCAGGGCCCCGGCTCAGCTGAGGAACCTGGAGACCGCGCGTCAGCACTCGCCGCGATGTTGGAGGCCGCCGGCGAGGCGAACTTTACCGACGGACTGGCCGCACAGTTCCGCTCCTCATTCGGCCACGACATCGAGCAAGGCACCATCGCCGAGTTCCAGCAGGCGCGTGATTTGTTGCTGGGGAGCGTGGCCCCATGAGCCTTAAGAACGCGGCCGCTGAGGAAGCTTTCCTGAAGGCTCTTCTCGACAGCGTCGACCAGGCGTACAAGGACAAGCGCGCCGAGGTCCAGCGTCTGCTCGAAGAGGCGGTGAAGGCCAACGGGCAGCGCAATGTCGTAGTCGAGGCGCCTGGCGGTGAGCAGGTGGCCACGGTCAATCTCAAGCCTGGCAGCGCGGAAGCGGTAGTCCACGATGCCGATGCTTTGCTGGCGTGGGTGCTCGCGCAGTTCCCGGCCGAGGTCGAGCGGAAGTTCGTGACGCTGGTCCGGCCGGCCTTCCTGAAGAAGCTGCTCGCTGAGTTGACAGCGGCGAACAGCACGGAATGGGCGGACCCCAATACCGGTGTCATTCACCGTGTGCCTGGCGTGAGCGTCGAGGCGAACCGAAAGCGGACCCATGAAGTGCGGTTCGTGGGCCCGAAGGGAATCGTCGGGCGCGACCGTATCGCAGCCGCTTGGCGGTCCGGCGAGCTGGCTCTTCCCGGCGTCACTGCCCCAGTGAAGGAGGTGGGCAGAGATGCCCGTTAGCCGCAAAACGCATGACGATCTCCGTTTCCGATACCGGGACGCGCTGATCAGGCGGAACGCAGCCGAGCGCAAGGCGGAACGGCTGGAGACGGACATCAAGGGCGAGCGGGCAGCACATGCCGATACTCGGCGTGCGCTGGTCAACGCCGAGGCAGAGATCGAGCGGCTGACCGGGCAGAACGAACGGCTTTCGGGTCTGATGAAGACCGCGCAGCAGGATCAGGGCGCAGAGGTTGCGCAGCTGACGACGGCGCATGAGGCCGAGGTCAACCAGTTGCGCAAGGCGTTGGCGGAGGCTCGTCGGCCGCGGCTATTGCCGCCGGGCAACATCACCCAGCTGGATCTGTCGGAGCGGGCCCGTAAGTCGTTGGACGAGCAGATCGCGGTCTTGCAGGCGTCGAACGAGGCGATGTCCCGTGAGCTCGTCGACCGGTCCGGGATCTTGAAGGTCGCGCAGCCGACGGGGCGGGAGCCCGGTCTGGAGGCGAAGCCGTGATGGGCATCCTCCTCGGTGTTACAGCTGCAGGCGGGGCGCTCGCCACCTTGTGGGCGGCCAATGCCCGGCTCGTGTTCGTCGCTGTCCGTCTGCGTCGCAGGCTCGCACCGGCCCCGCCCTACGCGGTCTTTGCTGCGCCGTCCTCTCGGCCGTTCCGGTGGCTGCACTGCCGCCCGTGCGGGAGATACCACGAGAAGCACATCGACCACCAGGACGGCACAGTCACCTGCTGCACCTGCAGCCGGCGCCGCCGCCTGGCCGTGTGGGAGGTGGCCGGATGACCTTTATGGGGACCCCCCTCATCCTGACCTTGCTCCTCACTGGCCTCGTGGCCTGGCTCGCTGGGCTACTCCTCCTCCTGATCGGCGTGGGCAAGGGTGCCATGTGGGTCTGGCAGCGGCTGCACGCTCGGTCCGGCCGTGAGCGGGGGCGTCACCGGTACCGGCCGGCAACCGTCCACGTGGGCACCGCCGAGCAGGATGAGGCGGCACTCGCCGAGCATGGCGGAACGGTCGAGGCTGCCTACTGTGCAGTCGAAGGCTGTGAGCGGCTCCACGTCGTTGGGATCGACGGCGTCCTGCGCTGCTGCTCTTGTGGCACTCCCGCTGAGGCGGGGGGCGAGTCGTGAACGTTCTGGGCCTTGATCTCTCGCTCACCTCCACGGGCGTAGCGCTGCCGGACGGGACGACATACCTGATCCCGACGCAGCGCCGGGACGGAGACCACCGTCTGCTCATCATCCGGTCGGAGATCCGCCGCATCCTCGCGGCACAACAACCGCACGTCGCGGTGCTCGAGGACCTGCCCAAGCACGCCATGGGATCCGGGATCACCGCTCAAGTCCACGGCGTTGTGAAGGCCGAGCTCCTGGACTTTGGTGTCCCGTACGCGCTCGTCGTCCCGGCCACGCTCAAGTGTTACGCCTCGGACTACGGCAAGGCCACCAAGGAGCGCATGGCCGCCGCTGCTTACCTCGCAGCCGGCCGCCGGTTCACGCACGACCCCGGTGGTGATCAGTGCGACGCGTGGTGGCTGCGGGCCGCCGGCCTCGACCACTACGGCCACCCCGAGTTCACCCTGCCGGACGCGCAGCGCGCACGACTGGACAAGGTGCGGTGGCCTGAGCCTCGAGCGGGGGTGCTCTGATGCTCGACTGGTTCCCATACGCCGCATGTCAAGGCTCCGACGTGGACTTGTTCTTTCCCGTCGGCAAGGACGCCGACGCCATGCAGCAGGCCGGTGACGCCAAGAACATCTGCCGTCGCTGTCCCGTACGTCTCCAGTGCCTCGACTATGCGCTGACGTCGGGCGAGCAGTACGGGATTTGGGGCGGAGTGGAAGCGGACCAGCGCTGCCCCCAGGATGAAGGCGACCTTGAACGCCTGTTCCGCTCCCGTACCGAGGCCATCGACGGCAGTCATCTCCTGTGGACGGGTTACGTCTCCAGGCGCGGAACTCCCCAGGTGCGACACGGAACACGCAACAAGTCGGCATACCGCATCGCCTTCTACCTCCACCACGGTCGTCACCCGCGGGGCTACGTCACCTCGTCATGCGGCCAGGACGGATGTGTAGAGCCCAGCCACATGCAGGACGAGACCACCCGTACCCAGCAGCAATCGGCATGACCGTGCGCTGGCCGCCGGCCGAACTCCCCGGTCTCCACGTCGACATGGGCCACTGGAACTACTCCTCCGGCGAGTGGCTCCGCATTCCCACCGCCGACTACCGGTGCCGCTGCGGCTGGACGGCCAGCGCGTCGGGAGACGGCGTGCCCAGCATCAGCAAGGCCATCGCTGCTCACGAATGCACAACTGAATGAACAACGGCCCGGGGCGGGGTGACCTCCACATCCCCCGCCCCGGGCGCACAAACCCCCTCGCTGGTCCGAGCTAACCAGATCGACATCCGACGGAGGTAACCAGTGACCGACCCCGCGGCCGTCCCCCTCTGGCACGGCTATACCTTCCGTGACATTGAACAGATCGCTCGTCTCGTCATCGCAATCGATCGCTGGTCTCATGCCATGGGTACCCCTGATCGATACCAGGCGGCCCAGTTCGCTATCACCGAGCGCCTGCTCACTGCGGAGGCCCCACCAACCAGGAACGACCTCATCAACACCGGTCTGCGCGCCGCCGACCTATACGTCCAAGCGGAATTTCAGACCCACGGCTTTCAGGGTCCGATCGGATTCGCGCGTTACTGGCAGACCACCGGTCACGTCCCGTGGGAAGAGAAGCTCGTGGAATGCGTGGCACTTGCTCAAATCTGGCCGCGGCTCACCCTCGCCCAACAACAGGCAATCATGTCACTCGCCCTCACCGAGGACCACCAAGCAGCCGCGGTGCAACTGGGACTGTCGCCCTCCGGGTTCGCCTATCACCTGGCGAACGCCCGGAAGCAGGCTATCGCCCTGTGGCACGAGCACGAGACCCCTCGCCCCCTCCCGAAGGACCAACGGATAGGCAACCGATCAGGGGAGCACCGCGGCCGCCGAATGCTGACTGAGCAAGACCTTGAGGCGATCCGGGATCGGCGTGCCGAAGGTGCGACTATCCGCGATCTCGCCAAGGAAGTCGGCTACAGCACGAGCGGCCTCGGCAACCTCCTCACGGGCAAAAGACGCCCCGCCCATAAAGCGGCTTGATCCGTTGAAAGCCCGGGTCGCGCAACTGGTAGACGCAGCCGCCTTAAAAGCGGATCAAGTGCGGGTTCGAATCCCGTTCCGGGCACCTCGACCAGCAGAAAGGAACCCTCATGCCGAGGACCTATCTTACCGGCGCCGCCCGTGACAGGGTGGCCGCCGAGGTTGCTGCCAGGTACGCGGCCGGCGAGACCATCGGCTTGATCGCCAAGCGGACAGGGCGCTCGTATGGCACCACCCACAGCCTGCTCCTTCACGCCGGCATGAAGCCTCGGCCCCGCGGCCACCAACGCCTTGACGTGCAAGCGCGAGTCGAACTCGCCGCTCACCTCGCCCGCCGGTACGAGGCCGGGGCCACGGTGCAGGGGCTCGCCGCAGAGATGGGCCGGTCGTACACCCTGGCGCGAGCGCTGCTGCTCGAGGTCGGCGTGACGATGCGACCGAAGGGCACTCTCAAGGGCACGAAGCGCGGGAGCGCGCGGTGACTGCGCAGCTGTCGGGGAACAGCACGCCCATCCGCGCGGCTGGAGCCCGCTTCACCCAACCCTCTTGGTCAGGAGCTGGTGTCGGGCGCTGCCGGCACACGCTTCTCGCCCAAGGCCGCCTGGGCGCGCTCGTAGAAGTCCATGGAGACCAGGGCCGCTACTCGCTTCCCGCGGCTGGTCAGGACGGTCACCTCGTCGCCGTAGCGGGCGCGGCCGATCGCATCGGCGAGCGCGTTGCGTACGTCCGCGATGCGTTCCTCGTGCTCAATCTTCGGCGCGGTCATGCCCGGAGTGTACCTCAGCACTCTTGTGTACTTGATGTACATGAGCGCTATGATGGACACGTGAAGGGGCGGGCCTCAAAGCCGCCCTGATCAGCAGTTCTTCCCTGCCTCCACGCCATCGGCACGACCAGGAAGAAGCACCACATGCCCCACTTCGCCGTCGACACCAGCGTTCACGCACACCGCAAAGTCGTGCGCGTCGGAAACGCAGCCCTGGGACTGTGGACCCGCTTCGGCTCCTACGCCTGCGACCACCTCACCGACGGCGTCATCCCTGCCGAAATCGCAGCCCTCTATGGCACACTGCCGCAGCTCAAGAAGCTCACGGCCGTCGGCATGCTCCACGGCGCCGGCCACACCTGCGCACGGTGCGCCCAGCCCGAGCCGGGCGACTACGTCCTCCATGACTACATCGGCCCGAACGCAACCCGTGCCGTCGTCGAGAAGCGCCGCGAGAAGGCTGCCGACAAGAAGCGAGCCCAGCGCGCGGGCCAGGAAGCGCAGGAAAACCGTCCTCTTTTCGCCGACGATTCAAGGGCGAATCGAAGCGGAAAAGAAGATGTTTCGCCCTCGAAAGATACCCCCGTTTTTCAAGACACCGCAGGTCAACGAGATGCGTCCCTCGGGGACGAACTTCAGACTCGCGCGCGCCCGCGCCCTAACCCTCTCCCTCCTTCTCTTCCTCTGGAAGAGAAGGAAGAGCTAGCTAGCTGCGACGGCCCACCTCCGTTCATCGGTGACCGGCCCCGAATCCCTAACTCCTGCCGCCCGCTTGTCGAGGCCCTCACCACCGCCCGACTCATCGTCGGCTGGGACCTGAAGCCAGACGAGTGGTTCTTGATCGAAGCTCTCGTCAAGCGATGCGGCATCCCTGTGCTCGTCACCTCGGCGACCGCCAGCTGGCACGGCGCCCGCAGCCAACCCCGCTCCGCCCGCTACTTCGTCCCTGCCTGGCGCGCCCTCCCCGACGCCCCAGCCCAGCCACAGACCACCGAGCATCTACCGGCCGCCGTTGGGGCCGCCGTGCTGCCTTTCCAGCCGCCCGGCCAGCTGAGCGGCACTGACGCCAAGGTCGCCGGCTGGCTCGCCGTCGCCGAAGAACTCGCCAAGGAGGACCAGTGACCCCCACGGAAGCCGGGCAACTCCTCGCCCACGCCGCCGCCTTCGACAACCGCCAGCCCAGCACGATCGCCGCGAAAGCCTGGGCCTCCGCCCTCCGGGACATCCCCCTCGACCAGGACACCCTCGACGCCGTCGCCGCCTTCTACGGCAGCACCACCCTCGACGGCGCCGCCAAGTTCGATCCCACCAAGCGCCGGTGGCTCGAACCCCACCACGTCCGCCACCACCGCCAGCAGATCCGCAACGCCCGCCTCGCCGACGCCAATGCCCTCTACGACGGCGTCCCGGGCGAGACCGGCGCCCAGTCGATCCAGAACATGCGCGCCCTCACCCGCGCCGCCGCAAGCGGACAGACCCCACCACAGGCATCCCGAGCCGCGATCACCAGCGGCCAGAGCGTCGACGCTGACGGCCGGGGCAGGGCCATTCTCAACGCGATCGGCCGGGAAGCCCTCAGCCGCCGGCCTGAACTCGCCGCCCCCTGCCCCCACTGCGGTGCCGAGGTCGGAGTCCCGTGCCACAACGGCCGCCACCAGCGGAGGCGGGACGCCCACCCCAGCCGCATCGAGGCCAGCCGCCATCTCGCCGCCGGCCAGTCCCTCGACGCCCGCGCGGAAGCCGAGCGTGAACTGGAGCGCCGCCGCGAAACCTCCCGTACCGCGCTCGCCGCCCTCCCGCCCGGCACCGTCATCGAGCCGGACGACGGCTTCCAGCCGCACTCTGCCGTCCAGGAACCGTCAGCGGACGAGGAAGCCGAGGCCTCATGACCGTCCAGCCGCTCTACCCCGAGCACGCCATCCGCTGCCCCTGGTGCCAAGCCCCCGCCGGCCAACGCTGCACCAGCCCACGCGGCCGCCCCATCCGCATCCCAAGTCACGACGCCCGCATCACCGCCTGGAACAACCAACCCGCCACACAGTCGCAGGAGTCGAACGCATGACCATCACCCGCTTCACCGACGCCTCCGGCGACGAACTCGCCGTCATCCCCGGCCCGGATACCGAAGGCGGCCCATACGTCACCGTGCACGCCGACTCGCCCCGTCAAGACATCGCCGTCTCCGTCGAGCTCCGAGCCGCCGACATCGAGCAGCTCGTCTACGCGCTCCACGAAGCCGCCCGAGCTGCAGGCCAGCAGCCCACGCCAAACCGCATCCGCCTCGACGACCTCACCAGCGCGATCCACGACTCGCTCGCCTCCTTCAACGCCGTCGCCCGCTGGGCAGCCCTTCAACTCCCGCAGACACGGTGGTACCTCGCCGAGCACCTCGCCAACGACCTGATGTCGAAGCCTGCCACCCAGGCCGACGAACCAAAGCCGAGCCGCATCCGCCTCGACAACCTCACCGACACCGACCTCGACCAGCTCTACAACCGACTCGACGACCTCGAAGGCTTCACCGACGTCGTCTCCCTCGAGCTCGAGAACTGGCACCCCGTCATCAGCCCCAAACTCATCCGCCACGAACTCGCCGAGCTCACCTCCGACACCCCGCCCAACCACTGACCGCCGCAACCGGAGGCACCCTCATGAACCGCCGCACCGCCATAGCCACCCTCGCCACCGTCACCCTGCTCGCCGCCGCCGTCCAGGCCGGCCGCACCGACGACTGGCGCCTCGCCACCACCCTCACCGTCGTAGCCCTCCTGCTGGCCGTCCAGGCCCACCACGAGCACCAGACCACCAGGCTGCGCACCGCGCTCGTCCAAGCCGACCGAAAGGCCCGCGCGACCCGCCTCCAGCGCCGCGCCGACGCCGCGCCGCTGACCCTCGAGTGGTGCTGCGAACAGTGGTGGCTGAGCGCCGGCCGCGTCCACGAGGACGACTGCACGACGCTGCGGCAGAGCAGGAGCCGTACGCCATGACCAGCCGCCTGCCCAGCCCGGACGACCGGTACCTGCTGCGCCTCCTCGCCAACGGCCGATCGAACCCGGAGATCGCCGAGGCCATGGGCCGCGCCGAGAACACGGTCAAGTCCCGTATGGCCAAGTTGCGTCGCCAGCTCGGCGCCCGGAACAGGTGGCATCTCGTCGCGCAGGCGTTCCGCTGCCGGCTCATCAGCCCGGACGACGTGCGCATCCCGGAGCAGAGGGCGGTCCGTACCGAGGCGGGCGACGAGTGATCCTCCTGCTCGTGCTGGCCTTCGTCGCCCTCATCTCGATCTGGACGAGCGTCCTCGTCACCCCGCCCGACCGCCGGCGCCTGACCGGCCAACCCAAGGAGAACCGCCAGTGATCAACCAGCCGACCCAGATCACCGTCACCTGCGGCCGCTGCGGTCACAAGCGGAGTACCGACGACGGCTTCAGCGACAGGGTGCCCCTCCGCGAACGGCACGTGGTGGTCCGCACTCTTCTCGCCGTGAACGAGGGCTGGCAATGCGACGAGGACGGCGACCTCTGCCCAGCATGCGCGGCACCCGACACGACCGCGAACCGCTAGCCCCAAGCAACCCGGCCGCCGACCGCGGCCGGGCCGACCGAAGGAGAACCATCGATGACGAACACTCCGCCGCGCGGCACCTGCCCCGAGTGCGGCCGCGAGTTCCAGGTGACCACCGCCGGACGACTCCGGCACCACAGCAACCTCGCCGCCCCCAGGGACTGGTACCGCGCCCCTATCTGCAAGGGCGCCGGACAGCTCCCCTCCAGCGAGGAGACCAGCCGATGACCGAGATCCGCATCGCCGCGCTGGTCTGCCTGACGACGAGCGTCCTCGTCACCCCGTCCGAGCGCCGGCGCCTGACCGGCCGACCCAAGGAGCCCCGCTCGTGACCGCCAGCCCCGTCCACGTGCTCATCGCCAGGATCGCCGCCAACTGCTGCGCTATCGCCGCAGTCCTCATCAACGCCTTGCCGGCCTATCTCGTCCTGGCCGCCGTCTTCGTTCTGCTGCACGGCTGGGCGTTCTGGGCGGAGAAGCGCATCGCTCGCCGAAAGGACATCGAGGACATGACCGCGGTCATGGAGCACCTGTGCGCCGTCCTCAGCACCGACGACGAGACGACCGACCGCACCAAGGAGCCCCGCCGATGACCCGCCCGCCGCACACCACCACCCGCTGAAGGAGCCCCGTGCGATACCGCGTCCACCTCCAGACCGTCGCCTCGACCGCCATCGACGTCGAGGTACCCGACGACGTGACCGACCCCGCCGAAATCATCGAGGCCGCGTACGAGCAGGGGGAGTTCCCCACCCTCTGCCACCAGTGCTCGGGCGGCCTGCGACAGCGACAGAACCTCGACCTGGGCGACGGCTGGGAGCCCGTGACGGACAACGGCAAGCCGATCATCGACCCCGTCGACTGACCACCCCTTCGCCCGGCCGCCGAGCGTGCGGCCGGGCCCAACCGAAGGACCACCCGATGACCAGCACCTGTATCCAGGCCGAACAGATCTACGTCGCCTGCAACCCCCGAGACCTCGGCCGCGAGGAGCCCCAGTGAGTGCCACGCCACCGGCCGCCGTACTACGCGCCGCCACAGACCGGCTCCGCGCCCTCGCCACCGCCGCGACCTACGAGGAGCGCACCACTTGGACGACCGGCCACACAAGGGGCAGCCTCAGCCCGGTCGTCCTGGACCACCCGGAGCATCCCGGCGTCCTCATCGAAACCTGGGCCACGCACCTCGAGGCCGTGAACGACTACGTCGCCGCCATGGACCCGGCCTTCGGTCTTGCGCTGGCCGACCTCCTCGACAACCTGGCGGACGGCGACGACGAAGGCGTCATCAACCCCTGGGCCCTGGCCGTCGCCCGCCGCCTGCTCGGAGAGGGCGTCGACCATGTCTGACATCCCCGCCACCGAGGCCTACCCACCCCGGACCGCATGGCGGATCCAGGCCTGGTACCCGACCGGCTGGGGCACCGTGAGCTTCAGCTTCTCCTCCGAGGGGGCCGATAGGGCCTTGGCGTGGCACTGCAACCACGAACCCGAGGTACAGCACCGCCTCGTGAAGGAGATCACCACCAGCACCGTGGTCAAGGAGGCCGACGATGCCTGAGCGCATCTACATGAACCGGATCGCTGGCCAGCGTCGGATCCACATCGAGATCACGGAAGAGGAACTCGCCGACCTCGTCGGCGACTCGTGGGACGATCCCCTGTTCGAACCGGCGAAGGAGCTGCGCCGAATCATCGAGCAATCCGCCCTCGACTTCAGCCGGAGCCCGCAGTGACCGCCCGGGATCTCGTCGCCACCGTCGCGGCTGCGGCGGGCCAGCTCGCCATCGTTCTGACCGCCATCCTCGGCCGCCGCGGTACCAGGGGCGCGCCGTGAGCGGCATATCGAGTAGCCCCCGGGGCGAGCACCTGCCCGCCCCGGGGCGTACCTGGCAGACCATCGTCGTCCGTACCGAGCAGGTCGTGGACGACGATGCGCCCGACCCACCCCCGCCGAACCGAGCCACACGCCGAGCCATCGCCCGCGACAACCGACGGAGGAACCGATGACCGAACTACCGCGCCGCATCCGCCGGTACCCGGAGGCTAACCCCACACCCCACCCCGTAAGGAGCCTGAGCGCCCTTCAGAGGCTCTTGGAGGTAACGGGTGGGGTGCAGGGGGCTCCGACCCGCAACAGCGCCTCTGAGAGCCCCTCAGGGCGGACGGTGTTCTTCAGTGCCGGAACCGACTGGCACGGATGGCACTGCCCAGGCGGACAGCAATGCGACGGCACACGCGTGGCCGGGTACGCCACCGCCGCCGCCTCACTCGCCGGCTACGCCGACCACATCCGCCACCACCACGGCGCACCCAGCGAGCCCCTGCAGTTCGGCCGGCCGTTCGCCCTCCAGCGAGACCGGGACGTCAGTGGCGTCTCCGGCGTCGGCATCGTCGCCGACGGCTGCCTGTGGCCCGACGGCACCGCCTCCATCCGATGGCGCGGCGACCGCCCCAGCACCACCGCGTGGAGCAGCGTCGACGACCTCATCGCCATCCACGGCCACGACGGAGCCACCCGCATCATCTGGGCCGACAACACCACCCACGAACGCAGTCCGGACAGTGTCCGGACACTCCCGGACACCGCATCCACCTGCAAGGACACACTGTCAGCGGACATCGGCCGGACACCGTCTGACACCGATCTGACAGACCCGGCCACCCTCCGCCACGAGTACGCCGCAGCCATCCGCGCCCACTCCTGGGCCGCACCCGGCACCGGCATCGACGCCATCACCGACTCCGTCATAGCCGTGCACGACCGAGCTCAAGACGCCCTCCGCACCAGCCTGGCCCTGGAGAAGCTGAAGACAGCCAAGCTGGAGGCCGCCACCCACCTCCTCGCCCGCCAGGCCCGCCGCGTACGGCGCTACGCCGAAAGCCGCGCAACCGCCAAGGGCGACAACATCGCCTCCGCCTCCTGGATCCTGCACATCCTCGACGGCACCGACCAAGCCGACGAGCAGCGCCCGCCCCTCCCGCGCCGGCAGCGCCATGCCCGGTGACCCCGCCCCGCTGTGCCTCTGCGGCCACCGCCAGGACAAGCACAACAGCGTGACCGCGCTCGGCGGCGTCCAGTGCCGCTCCTGCCCCGTCGACGACGAGGGGCGCTGGCGCCACCTCTACACCCCCGACGACAGACCCGAGGCCACCGGCAACGGCTGCTACGCCGCCCACTGCCAGGCCGCAGGCACCCTCGAGCAGATACGCGCCCTCACCGCGCAGCTGACCGAGCTCGGCGCCGGCTGCCTCTGGCAGTGCGGCGCCACCCAGCTCGCCGACCGGATCAACGCCGCACTCGACCTACCAGGAGACTGACATGGCCACCCCAGCCCGCGCGCGCGTCGGTACACCGCTGACTGAGCGCGAGGTCGAGATCCTTGAGGCCGTCAGCCACGGCCGCACCATCGCCGCCATCGCCGCCATCGCCGTCGAGCTCTTCCTGTCCCAGAACACCGTCAAGTCGCACCTTCTGCGCATCAACAGGAAGCTCGGCGCGCGCGGCAAGACACACGCCGTGGCCATCGGATTCCGTCGCGGACTCCTGGACACCTACGCGGACGGGAGTGCCGCATGACCAGCAAGGACACGGATCCGGACAGTGCCCGGACGGATCCGGACAGCCTCCGCCAGCGCTACGCCGAGGCAGCCCGCACCGTCGAGATCCTCATCACCCCCCAGGCATGTCACACAGCCCAGAACGGCGGCGCAGTCGTGCTATCCAGCAGCGAAGCCGCCGAGGTCGCTGACGCCATCCTCGCCATCCGCGACCACGAGATGGAGCAGCTGCGGGCCGACTCCCAGAAGTGGGCTGATCTGGCCGCCGGAGCCGAGCGCACACGCCAGCTCCAAAAGCACGACGCTGACCAGTACGAGGAGCAGCTCCGCCAGCAGCTTGCCGTCGTCGAGGCCGAGCGCGACGCCGTATACCGCGAGCGCGCCCACCTCATCGCCCACCTCGCCGCCCTTTACCCCTCGCACATCGGTCACACCGACCCCCACGCCCCGGACTGGAAGGTCGTCATCGTCGAGGCCCCGGGCGGCCAACTCAGCTGGCACATCGCCGAGCGGGACCTGGACCTCTTCGAGCACGTCATGCCGACGAACCGGATCTGCCGCGGGTGGGACGGCCACACCACCGAAGAGAAGTACGAGCGAATCCGCGCCCTCACCACGGCGACCGGAGGGGCATGGTGAACCGCCTCCGTGACGCCCTCGCGGTGGCACTGCTCCGCCTCGCGCACCGGGTCGCCGGCCGCCACGTCTACCTGTCCACCAGCTGCCTGCACGACGACCACGACTACTGCCAGCACCACACCGGACTCAGCGGCGCCAAGCGGCCGGCCGTGTGCAAGTTCTGCAAGGCCTCCTGCATCTGCGTCTGCCACCGGGGCAGCAGTGAGTAGGCCCGGCCGGCGGTGCCCGTCATGGCGCTGGTACCGCTGGCGGCCCGTCCGCTGCTCCTGGCCCGCCGACCACACCCCGGGCGGCCGGTGGCACTGCGCCGAGCGCTACGCCACTGTCTGGCCCGTACGACCGCCCCCCGGGCCGCGCAGCACGTGGTGCGACTGCAACGACCATCCGCGGCGCTGAAGGTTCCGAGGAGCCGCGTGCACCTCAGGCCGGCCGCTACTCGGCGGTTGACTGAGCGGAATCGGCGGCGGGGCGTGCAGGCAGCTTCGCCCCAGGTCGGCGGAGGTACCACGCGATGAGGTCCTTGATGACGCCGGCGCGGTCGCCGCTGGGAGCGCGTGCGGCGAGGTCGGCCCAGTCCTCGTCTGAGATGCGGACTGATCGGTGCTGAGTGCGCGGGGCGTTTGGCATGGCCACACAGTACGGGGTGTACGTACAGGAAATCCAGAGAACCTCTTGCGGTGTACGTACACCCAGCGCTACGGTGTACGTACACCAACCGCCAGGGGGGAACCTAATGAACCGCAAGATCACCGCCATCCGCCGCACCATCGCCACCGCCCGCACCACCGCCAAGGCCCTCGGCTACCGCACCCTCTCCGGCCTCGTCGCCCACCTCGTCGACACCGGCCACCTCGTCCGCACCGGCGACATCCTCGACCGCCTCGGCGCCAGCGACCTCAAGGACGGCCAGAAGAGCTGGTATGGCCGGCACGTCGCCAAGGCGTACCGCGCCGCCCACCTCGGAGCCGACGCCATCCGCGTCTGGACGCAGCACCGGACCACCGGCCGCTGGATCCACGTCCACGTCTACGCGCCAGCCGACCCCGCCCTGTACACCGCCCTCCACACGTACAAGGCCACCCGCCACCTGGTCGCCGCCGACTTCGCGAGGTGCGCATAGACCAACTACACCGCCGCCCCGCAGCAGCTCGACCGGACGACCGAGCGCCCCGCCCGCCGCTTCACGGTCACGGTCAACCGCCCGGACCCGGAGGAGTGCCGCCGGATCGCCCGAGAGGACCGCGATTACTGGAACGACTGCTACGACCGCACCGCCTGACAGCCGCCCCGCCCGGCGGCCCCACCCGCCGGGCCCTTTCGCCACCGCTCGCCCACCGAGACAGGGAACGCCCATGGCATCGAGCACCCCCTCCGTTCGCATCAAGGTCCGCCGTATCGCCGCTGGCTCCTACGAGATCCACACCCCCAGCGGCATGTACGGCCTGGAGAAGATCAAGCCCCTGGAGGACGTGGGATATGGCGTGACCGCTCGCTGGTACCTCACCTACCCCGGCGAGGTCACCGCTGATGGCATCTACGACACGAAGCGCGAAGCCGTCGCCAACATCCAGGCCCTCGAAGACGAGGCGAAGTGCTCCCTCAACGAGCCGCCGGTGGAGGGCGAATGCATGGCAGCCCCCACCAAGATGGTCCCCGGCACGCTGGTCGACCCGTGGACGTGGCTTCGGCGCCCGCCGAGCAGTCACGACACGCGCCGCGCGGCGCCGGATGCCGAGCAGCGCGTAGCCGTCGTGCGCCCTGGAGACCTCGTGGAGGCCACGATCGCGGGAACCCTGCCTCGGCAAACCCGTATCCGCGTCGACCGCGAGCCCCGGCAGATCGGCAAGAACCGAACCGTACTTAGCGATGGACGCGGGGTTGACGCGGTCTACACCGACAGCATCCGCGTGATCGAGCGGGCCGAAACCGCCACCCCTGACCTCTAGCCCGCGCCCCCCGGCGGCCACCCGGCGGCCACCCGGCCGCCGGGCCCGATCACCAATCAGGAGATCACTGTGACCGACATCGACGACTTCAGCGACAACCACCGCTCCGAGGACCAGGACCCGGACGAGCGCGACTACTGGCAGGAGTTCAAGGATGACCGCGCCCAGGGCCTGATCGACGAGCACGGCAACCGACTCGACCCGGAGCCCCCGGACGACTACTACGACGATGTGCTCGCGGCCGCCAGCGAGCCAGCCCCCGGAGCCGAGGGCTACTCCACCGAGCCCCCTTTCTAGGCCCCCGCCCGCGAGTCAACCCCGTAAGGAGCCCGCACGATGTACGACGACGGCGACACCTATGGCACCGCCCAGACCCCCCGCGACCAACTTCGCGCCCTCGGAGACCCCGGCAAGGCCGACGCGCTTCTCGACAGCTTCGAGCAGCAGATCCGCGGCGAGATCGCCGACGAACTCCGCCGCGCCCCGCTCCCCGCGCTCCCCGAATACGACCGAACCGACCATGTCGCCCGCATGATCCGCAGCATCGACACCCGCCTCGCCGCCAGCGGCCGACAGTCCGACTATTGGGTTCCGGCCCAGACGGACGACCCAGGCCGCCCGCGCCTTTGGGAGACCGCCGCCGCCTCCGCAGCCTGGCTCGACCAGGCCAACGGCACCGGCGATCACGAGACAGCCATGCGCCTGATGAAACTCGGCGAGGAAGCCGGCGAAGTTATGGCCGCGTACATCGGCATGACGGGACAGAACCCGCGCAAGGGCGTGACCCACCGGCGCTCCGATGTGGCAGCGGAGCTGTGCGACGTCATCATCACGGCGGCTACTGCGCTCCACGCCTTCACCGCTGACCCGGCCGCCACCCTCGACGACCACGCCCGGCGGATCAGCCGACGCATCGGCTGAAGAGGCTGACTCCGGATGCGGTCCGGACACGAATCCGGACCGCATCCAAGAGCCCTTGGAGGGAGTCACGAGGGCCACAACCACCTCAAGGGGTGGAGGGATCCGGTCACCCGACTCCGGCCTTGATCCCGGCAGCCCTCCAAGGGCGACTTCGACCGTACCGCGTCAGCCCTGCGCCGTACGCCACGCCCAGCACCACCACGTCGCCGTCACCCGCCGGCCGCCTGCCGGCGACGGCGGGTACACCGCTATCCGCGCACGTCCGGACACACACCCAGCCTGCGCCCGGATCTGTCCGGACACATCTGGACGCCATCAACAAAGTGGATTGTCAGCACACCCCTTGACCAAAGCCGGTCAACTGGCGGATCGTGATCGCCCCCGCACCACCACGAACCGTGGGGAGCAGCAATGACAGACGATGTCACCCACTACAACGCCCGCACCGCCATACTGCCCGATGGCATACGGATCACCGTCGCGTTCAAGGTTGACTCCGGCATCGGCGAACTGTCCGAGTCGGAATTCATTGCCCGGTACGCCCCGGACCAGCTGAGACCGCTGCGACACCTCCACGCCGTTCCCGGCCCAAGGCCCGAGCCGGACTCCCAGCAGCCCTGACCCCACGTACAATCACCCGTCGAGGAGGTACTCGATCCCCCGGACGGTGCGCCAGACGTCCAGCTCCTCCGGACTGAGAGTCCACACAGCGGCCCGGTCCCGCAGCTCCTCGTAGCTCAGCCTGGACTCGGCAAGCAGGCGCCGGCGCTGCTCCTCCAGCTCCTCGCGCGTCACGCGGATAAAGGCGGCCACGGCGTCGCTCCTCGGAACCTCGCGTCCGGACAGTGCCCTCTACCGTCCGGACACCTACCGTGATTACTCCTCAGCCGGCAGGGCTACTGTCATCGAGCACCGCGACCGCCCCCGCCCGGCCGGGTTATCCGGATCGGCCCAAGCTACTCCTCAGCGGGAAGCCGGCGGGCGAACCGGGCAGCCAACTCCGCAGCCACGTCCGCCTGCACCCCGTCGCCCGCTCCCGCGTCTTGCAGCAGGGCCACAACGGCCCGCATCTCACCGAGCGTCGACAGCGGCAGCCGCTCGCCCTGGTCATCGATCAACGCCCACAGGCGCGCCCTCAACTCCATGGCAGGTCAACTGCAGTCGGCCTCAGGAGGTCACTACCGCGGGCCACCGGGCAGCACACAGCCCCACGCCCTCACGGGCGTGGGGCTGTGCTTTCCTGCTAGGCGTTAGCCGGGCTATCGGTCCCAGGGCATATTTCCCTGCTGCCATCGGGCTTCTGATGGTGAGCCACCGGCTCACCCGGCTCGGCACCCACCCAAGACCCACACTCCGGGCACGAACCGCCGCACTCCCCCGGATCGAACCGCCGACCTCGCATACAGACCTCCCACCCATCGGACGCCCAAGCTGCGCCCCGATGATGCGGCCCACACGAGATCAACCGCTAGACCGCCTCAGGCAGGCCGAACCCCTTTCCGCCACGCTCCTGGCCAGACCGGAGGGCGTACGCATACACGCAGAAGATCTTGGACCCGTTATGGAACTGCACGCCATATCCGGGATGCATCGCAGGCGTCGGCCCTTCTGAGTAGCCAGACGCACTCGCGACCTCGGCGCTTCCGGCGTTCAGGATCGCCGCCACCAAGTACCGCTCGGACGCCCGAACGTTGATCTTCCCGCCCTGGGTCAGCTCAGGCCACGGCACCTCGGCCGGCACCTCACCCTCGACGGGAGCTTCTGGACCGTCCATCTTCTCGCCCGGCGCCATCGTGTACGTGATCGCGTGCCAGATCTGCGCCCCCGTCGTGAACGTGATCTTCACCCCGCAAGGTCTGGCGGTGCCCTCATTCCACGGCTCAACCGTCCGGATGTCCGGGGCCTGCGCCAGTGCCTTGACGGCGAATTCCTGGAAGCGTGCGGGTCGCATTTGTGATCATTCCCTTCCGTCGCAGCCGCCCAGTCTAGGGACGGGAGTGACCTCCCGAGGGGAACGCTGGCCCTTTCGCCCCCTTCCGAAGGAAGTCACTCGGCCGCCGGCTCGCTCTTCTTCGGACGCTTGCTCCCTGAGCCTGAATAACCCTTCGCGATGTCTTGCACCGTCGAGAAGCTCACGCCCAGGTCGGCGCCGACAGTCCGCAGGGACGCACCCTCACGGTCGAGCAGTTCCTGGACAGCCTGCTGCCGCAGCTCCTTGAGCTTCTTGTTCTTGCTCGGCATCTGCTTCAGTACTTCGCCCAGAGCGAGCGCACGCACCTTCGGGTCGGCGATTCTTTCGAGCTCATCGAGTGCCTCGAACACTCGTCGCGCCTCCTCGCTCAAATCCGGCCCCTCTCTTCGGGCGGGCCGCTTCCCTCACTGTAGGGGGTTCCCCTACAGTGAGGGAAGGCAGTCCACGCACTGCCAACAAGTCGGCCCCGGCCCGGCGCTGCACACGCCATATGGACCGGGGCCAGTCATCCCGCCTGCGTAACCAGGAGGAACGACCATGCCGAACTCTAACGGCGACCACCGCAGCGAGCCCAGCCCCCCGCCGGTGAGCGGGAACCGCATCATCGACGAGCCCGCCGACGTCGAGCACTGCCAAGCCGACTACAACGACAAGGCCGACGCGGAGGCCCGCCCCAGGATCTGGACCACGGGCCACTGCTACGGAGGCTCGCGATGATCCACGCCGTCTTCGACCGCGACCGGAAGATCCTCGCCGAGTACGTCAATGACCTCGGCGCCCTCGACACCGAGTTCCTCGCACACGAGGCGCTCCGCAACGAGTACAGCCACGTGCCTGGCGCCTTCGTCGACCGGCTCTGCACCCGGCACAGGGAGCCGTACTCCACCTGCCGGACCTGCGCCGCGCAGGTCCTGTGCGTCCGGTGCGACTGGCCCGGCGGCGCGTCCTGCGCCGCGCATCGCTGACCCACCGACAGCCGGGCCCGCCTCCTTCCCCGCCGCGGGCCCGGCCCTCCTCCGCCAGGAGCAGCACGTGATGAATGTGGACCTCGACAAGATCAAGAGTCATCTGGTTTGGTGGGCCAGCCTCACCCTCATCGGCGGCGCAGCGGCCAGCATCACCGCATGGTCCCTCTACGTCGTCGCCCATGACCGCTACGGCGTGCCCAAGCCCCTCGCCATCGGTACAGCAGCCGTATTCGACGGCGCGGCCATGGCCTGCCTCTACCTGGCCGGCCAAGCCGTCCGCGAGCGCCGGTCCGCCCTCGGCCCGCACCTGGCCACCCTGGGCTTTGCCGCCATCTCCATCTACCTCAACCGCCTCCACGCTGACCTGATCAACGGCGGACGCGGCGCCTTCCTTCTCTTCGCTATGCCCACCGTGGCGCTCCTCGTCCTCGCCGGCCTCTCCTGGTCCGCCCACCGTGCCCGGATGCGAGCACAGGACGGCGATGTCCCGGCGACGTTGCCCAAGCTCGGCTTTTGGGGCTGGCTCCTGGCGACCGAGGAAGCCTGGAAGCGCACGAAGGATGAAGTCGAGGCCCACGTGACCCGCACAGACACGGCGCGGACGCCCGCCGGGCAGGCGCCGGGAAAGCCGCGGAAGGCATCCGACGCCCTCCGCGAGCACTTCGCCGGCATGGACCCCATCGAAGCCATTCGCGTGGCGCATTCGGCGAAGCCGCACATCCCGCCCGCAGACCTCGCGGCTGAGCTGGGGCTGTACGGGCTGAACGTCTCCGCCGTCCAGGTCGCGCTCGTCCTGCGCGGGGGGACCGGGCACGCCACCACGATCCATCGTGCTGATACGACTCGCGATACGCCCGTGGCGCAGCACGATGCGCCGCAGGTCGGAGCCCTCCCGCCCGTTTCGAAGACCAAAGCGATCCTCGATGCCGCATCACGTCTCGGGCCTGATGCGAAAGCCGTCGACATCGCCCACCAGGCGCAGCTCATCGCCCGAGTCCCGGTCGACGCGCCATACGTCCGCACCGTCCTGTCACGGGCGCGGAAGGCGGAGCAGAGGCAGGCGCGCCAACTGGAGATCACCGACGTAGGTGAGGGCTTCTACCCGTGAGCCTCCTCGACTGCCTCTGGCCCGTCCACATGTTCTTCGCCGGCCTCGGCCTCCTGGCCTGCGCACTGCGCGCCTCCAGCCGCGCCACTCTCCCCGCCCTCACGGCCGTGCTCGCCGTCACCATCGCCGCCCTCGGGGCGCACCTCTACAGGTAGGACTCCATGACTGAGCTCTTCTTCGGTGTGCTCGGCTTCGCCGCTGGCCTCGTCTTTATTCCTGCCATCGCGCGTGACTGGGATTGGCGTTGGCCCGAGGTCGTAGTGGTGGGCGTCGCTGTCGCCATCCTGCTCGCCGTCTTCTTCAGCACATGGGGGCGGTCATGAGCGACCCGTTCACCCCCACCCGGATCATCCCGGCTGGCCAGCCCCTGCCTACCCCGCCACCGATGCCGTCGGCCCCGCCCGGCGCCACGAACCTGCCGCCCTGGCGTACCGCCGCGCCCCCGCCCGTCCTGCCGCTGGCTCCGCCGCCACCGCCCCCACCGCCCGCTCCGGGCGTCCTCGAGGTGCGCCTGGTCGTCGACCTCGTGCCCGTCCAGGAGGAGAAGCTACGGCGGGACTTCTCCTGGTTCTGGCGCTGGCTGCGCCCCTGGCAAAGCCTGGCCTGGGCCGCCGTCGTCCTGATCCCCTCCCCGGCATACGGCCACAGCATCACCACCGCATGGGCAGCCACACTCCACGAAGCCCGCGGCTTCGCCCTGCCGGCCGCCTACTGCCTCGCTGGTGGAGCACTGGCCCTTGCCGTGGTCATCGACGCCAAGTGGCCGACCTGGTGGTCGCGCCCCCTGCTCATCGTCACCAGCATCGGCGGCACTGGCGCTCTCGGCTGGTACGACCTCATCACTCTCGTCACCGGAGTACAGCCGTGAACGTTGCGCTCAGCCTCGGTGGGGTCGCTATGGCCCTCGCCATCCTGTACCTGAACCTGCGCCCCTGGTGGAAGTCCAACCGCGACTTCAAGGCGATCCTGCCCTACGCCAGCGGTAGCCTCCTCGGCTCGTTCGCCACCGTGTGCCTCGCCGGCCTGCTCGGCTGGGGAGCCGCCGGCGCCGTCTCACTCCTCTCGGGAGGTGGGGACAAGGCGGTCCGCAGCGTGACCGGCACGGGCAGCGCGCCGGTGGCCCACGGCAGTGCGGGGGTCCTCACGCCGGAGGGAGGCGTGGTGGTTTTCCTGCTGTTCGTTGGCGTCGTCGCGCTCTTCCGGTCCTCCAGCAAGAAGGACCGGTGGCGCATCATCGGAGGCTTCCTCTCCTGGGCCGCACTGGGAATCCTGCCCGGCGTGGCCGCAGCGCTCGCCTACCTCGTCCTCGGCGCCAACTGGATCGGGGACCAGGGACTGTCCATGCTGAACAACGGGGCAGGCCTGCTGTGAAGGCGCCGTACATCGTTGACCGCCTGTCGTCGGGCTCCGAGGTTCTCGGCCGACGCCTCGGCAACGGCGTGTGCGAATGGTGCGCCAAGGGCCGCCGCGAGGACCTCGAGGGTTTCGCCGACGCCCTTGGCCCCATCATGCGGATCGCGCTCCTCGCGGCCGGAGCATGGGGTGCTACCCACGTGGTCGCGGCAGCGCCCGACACTCTGTGGGTCGTTGTGTTCGGCTGGGGGATTGGCGCATGGAAGGTAGCCCCTGCGCCCGCACCGGAGACAACCTCTGAGAAGCCCGCTGAGCCCGAGGCCTCAGCCTCGCGTGCACCGGGCCCAGCGGTCTCCTTCGAGGACTTCTCAACCCTCGTCCGCAAGCTCGCCCAAGGGGGCGCTGGCGCCCACCTATCGGCCCTTGCAGCGCACATCACGGGCGACCCCAAGGACACCGCCCCGGTGCGGGCCCTGTGCCGGGAGTGGGGTGTACCTGTGTCGGGTTCCGTACGGCAGCCCAGTCGGGGGGTATCCACCGGGGTCCGCGTCAGCGACCTTCCGGCCCTCTCCCCGACCCCTCCTCAGAGCTCAAGTGAAGTTGTAGTTGCCGCAGGTCAGGAGCCAACTACGGAGTCAGCTACAACTACAGCTACGCCCGTGGTGGAGCTGCATGCAGGCGGCGCGGTACAGATCACCCGTGATGGCACGCACCGCACCGTCTCCATCCGCTGAGGGGCAACATGTCGACCACGGTCATCGGCCAGCTAGCCAACTCGGCCGACGCTGTCGTCGAGCTCTGGCGTCGCGAGGACCGGCGCGGCCTCGCTCACCACGAGACCGCTGAGGGGAGCCGCGTCATCCATGGGTGGCGCTGCACCGGCTGCCGGCAGAGCGGCGAGGTGGCGATCCGGAGTCCCGAGAGTGAGGCCGAGGCGTCGGCCCGGCGAAGCGCGGAAGCCCACGCGAAGATGTGCGCCAGGAGCACCCCGCTCGGCTGACGGCCGTCTGCGACACTGGCGTTGAGGCCCCGCAGCACCCCGAGTCTGCGGGGCCTTCTCACGCCCGGAGATAGACTGACAACGTTGTCATAGGCTGCGGCCGTCGGGGAGGTGCGCACATGAACGAGCCCACCGGACAAGCCCGCGACGGCAAAGGCCGCTACATCTACACCCTCGAGGCCGCCGAGCGCGACGCAGAGGCCGCACGCCTCCGAAGCCAGCACTTCACCTACCAGCAGATCGCCGACCGCCTCGGCTACCCCGACAAAGCCGGCGCCTACCGCGGCATCCAAGCCGCGCTCAAAGCGACCGTCCAGGAAGCCGCCGACGACGTACGGCAGATGGAACTCGAGCGCCTCGACCGGCTCGCGCGTGCCGCCGAGGAGGTCATGGCCCGGCAGCACGCCACCGTGTCACAAGGAAAGATCATCTACGAGGGGGGCGAGCCCCTCATCGATGATGCGCCGGTTCTCCAGGCCATCGACCGACTCCTGCGCATCCAGGAGCGCCGCGCGCGACTCCTCGGCCTTGACGCCGCCACCAAGACCCAGGTCTCCGGCGGCGTGCGCTACGAGATCGTCGGCGTCGACATGGACCAGCTCAAGTGACCACCGCGCAGCTGGAGCACGCCTTCCAGCCCCACGGCAGCGCCCAAGAGGTCATGCACTGCCGCGCGCCCGAAGTCCTGATGTCTGGCCCGGCCGGTACCGGCAAGAGCCGCGCGTGTCTGGAGAAGCTCCACCTTCTCGCGCTCCTCAACCCGGGCATGCGAGGGATCATCATCCGCAAGACCCTCGCATCCCTCGGCAGCACGGCCCTCGTGACGTGGCGCGAGTGGGTCGCGCGCGAAGCCCTCGACGCCGGCCTGGTCCGCTGGTACGGCGGCAGCCCGCAGGAGTCCCCCCAGTACCGCTACGCCAACGGCAGCGTCATCACGGTCGGCGGCATGGACAAGGCCAGCCGGATCATGTCCTCGGAGTACGACGTCGCGTACGTCCAGGAAGCCACCGAACTGACCGAAACGGACTGGGAAGCGATCACCACCCGCCTCCGCAACGGGCGCATCAGCTTCCAGCAGCTCATGGCCGACTGTAACCCCGACGTCCCCCACCACTGGCTCAAGCGACGCTGCGACTCCGGCCGCACAGTCATGCTCCACTGCAAGCACGAAGACAACCCGATCCTCTTCGACCCGACCACCAAGGCGATCACCGAACGCGGCCGGGACTACATCGGCAAGCTCGACGCCCTCACCGGAGTACGGCACGCGCGGCTACGCCTCGGCAAGTGGGTAGCCGCTGAAGGGCTCATCTACGAGGAGTGGGATCCTTCCCTTCACCTCGTCGACCCCTTCCCCATCCCCGACAGCTGGACCCGCTGGTGGTCGGTCGACTTCGGCTTCACCAATCCGCAGGTCATCCAGATGTGGGCCGAGGACCCCGACGGCCGGCTGTACCTCTACCGCGAGATCTACCGCACCCGCCGCACCGTCGACCAACACGCCCGCGACGCCCTGGCCACCTGCACCGAGCCCGTCCCCGGCTACGAGCACCCGGCCGGCGCCGAGCGGTTCGCGCACCACGGGCGCCGGTGGACCGAGCCTCGGCCGAGGGGGATCATCTGCGACCACGACGCCGAAGGCCGAGCCGTCCTTGAGCGGGAGCTGGGCATCGGGACCATTCCCGCGCGCAAGAGCGTCACCGACGGCATCCAGGCCGTTCAAGGCCGCCTGCGCAAGGCCGGCGACGGACGCCCCCGTCTGTACGTCGTCCGTGGTGCGGTCGTCGAGCGGGACCAGGAGCTGGAGGACGCGAAGCGCCCGACATGCACCGAGGAAGAGCTGGTCGGCTACGTGTGGGCGGTCAAGCCGGGGGCAGCCGGCGGGCTGAAGGAAGAGCCGCTGAAGGAGAACGACCACGGGTGTGACGCGACGAGGTACATCGTCGCCGAGCGCGATCTGTCCGCCCGACCACGCATTCGGAGGCTCTGATGACAGGACTCGTCGGCAAGCTCAAGGCAGCCCGGACCGGGGTGCTCACCCTCTCCGGCTTCGGCGCTCTGACGGCCTCGGCCTGGACGGCTTTCGGTACGCCGGCCGGGCTCGCGGCCTCCGGCGTGGCTCTGCTGGTGCTGGAGTACCTGACCGGGGAGAGCGCCCGATGAAGTCACCGCTGCGCACCCTCTTCAACAAGACCCCCGTGCCCTACGTGGCCGCGCGTAACCTCTCGCTACCGTGGCGCCAGCCCACCGGCGCAGAAGCCCAGATGCGCGCCATGGGCAGCGTCGGCACGCTCTTCGCCATCGTCAACCGCACCAGCAACGCGACCGCGCAGGTCGAATGGAAGCTCTGGCGGAAGAGCCCCTCCGGCCTGCCCGAAGACCGCGTCGAGGTCACCCGGCACGCCGCCCTCGACCTGTGGAACGCCCCCAACAAGTTCTACACGCGGCAAGAGAACGTCGAGATCATCCAGCAGCACGTGGATCTGACCGGCGAAGGCTGGTGGGTGATCGCCCGAAACCCCCGCTCGCCGCTGCCGCTCGAGCTGTGGCCGGTCCGTCCCGACCGCATGCAGCCCATCCCGCACCCGACCGACTTCCTGTCCGGGTATATGTACACCGGTCCCGGCGGAGAGCAGATCGCACTCCGGACCGAGGACGTCATCCAACTCCGCATGCCCAACCCCCTGGACCCGTACCGGGGCATGGGACCGGTACAGGCGATCCTCACTGACCTCGACAGCGCGCGGTACAGCGCCGAATGGAATCGACAGTTCTTCCTGAACGGCGCCGAGCCTGGCGGCATCATCCAGGTCGACAAGCGCCTGTCAGACGATGAGTTCGACGAGATGACCATGCGGTGGAACGAGCAGCACAAGGGCGTTGCCAACGCACACAGGGTCGCGGTCATCGAGCAGGGCCAGTGGGTCGACCGGAAGCTGACCCAGCGCGACATGCAATTCGCCGAGCTGCGCAGCGTCTCGCGTGACGTGATCCGTGAGGCGTTCGGCATCCCCGCCTTCGCGCTCGGCGAGGTCTCCGACGTCAATCGGGCCACCGCCGAGGCGAGCAAGACGTGGTTCGCCGAGTATCTGACCGTGCCCCGGCTGGAGCGGATCAAGGGCGCCCTCAACAACGACCTGCTACCGCTGTACGGGCCCGGCGCGCAGGAGCTGGAGTTCGACTACTGCAGCCCCGTACCGGCTGACCCCGAGGCCGAGAACGCGGCGCTCGTCGCCAAGTCGACGGCCGCCAAGGAGCTGATCGATGCCGGCGCGTACGGGCCGGAGGTTCTTGCCGCGGTTGGTCTGCCCGAGATGGCGTTCGGTCAGCCGGATGCCGACCCCGACCGCGAGCTGTTGATCAAGCTGGTCACCAACGCACCGACGTTGGCACCGGTGATCCTGCCGCTGCTTGGGTTCGACCTCTCCGCAGCGCAGCAGGCTTCGGCTCCCAAGGAGCTGGCGGACCTGGTCCAGTCGATCTACCTCGGGGTAGACACAGTCGTGACGTGGGAAGAGGCGCGAAAGATCCTGCAGCGCGCAGGTGCCGAGATCAACCCCACCGCTCCGAGGCCCGCCCCGCCCCGGAGCGCGGGCGCCGCACCAGCGCCGACGGCCAGCCTGTCCCTGTTCGACCTCGCCCGCGCCCGGCCCCGGCACCCACGCTCTACGCTCCGCGGCCAGGACGAGGACGACGACCACGACCTGGAGCCGGTCAGAGAACAGCTCGACGAAGCCCTGACTCAGCTCCTTGAGGACTGGGACGCGATCGCTGAAGAGCAGTACGAGCAGCTGGCCGAGCAGATCGAGGCGGCCGTCGACGACGAGGACCTGGCAGCGCTCGCCACCATGACCGTGGACACCGACCGAGCCGCAACGCTCCTGCGCGGCGCCCTGGCCAGCATGGCCACCGTGGCAGCCGCCCAGATGGCCACCGAGGCCGCGGAGCAAGGCGTGAAGGTGACACCGCCGCAGGTCGACCCCGACCTCCAGAACACCCTGGTGCCACGCATGTGGGCCATCTTCGGCAGCGAGCTCATCGAGATCGCAGCGGCCACCGTCGGGCTCCTCGGTGCGGACCTCACCGCCTCCGCCGGCCGCGAGGCCCTGCGCCTCTTCACCCCCGGTGCGGCCGGCCGTCAGATCGCCGAGTCGGTCACCACGTTCCTGCGCGGGCTCACCGGAAGGCTGCGCCGGGACCAGCTCGGCGGGGCGCTCCACCGCGCGGTGAACCTCGGCCGGCTGGCCACGCTGGAAGCCGCGCCCGTCGCAAGGTACTTCGCCTCGGAGAAGCTCGACGGCAACACCTGCTCGCCGTGTCGGGCTATCGACGGGACGCAGTTCGAGGACCTGGCCGAGGCGCGAGCGGCGTACGGCGCGGGCCCGTTCCGGGAGTGTGAGGGCGGTATTCGCTGCCGTGGCACGGTCGTTGCTCGCTGGGAGAATCCGGAATGACTTACGATGACAACGTTGTCATACCCTCGGCCAGCAGAGACGGGAGGGTGGCGGATGCCCATTCGTGATCACGTGAAGACGGCACGGCCGCGCGCGACGCTGCGCCAGGGACGCAACGACTGGTACCGGATCAAGAACCTCGCCGACGGCGCAACCGAGGTCGCCATCTACGACGAGATCGGCTACTGGGGCGTCACAGCCTCCGACTTCATCGCCGAACTCAAGAGCATCGACAGCACCGAGATCACGCTGCGCCTCAACTCCCCCGGCGGGGAAGTCTTTGACGGCATCGCCATCATGAACGCCCTGCGCTCCCACCCCGCCCGCGTCACCACGCACGTCGACGGCATCGCCGCCTCGATCGCCTCCGTCATCGCCATGGCCGGCGACCGGATCATCATGCAGCCCCACAGCCAGATGATGATCCACGACGGATCAGGGCTGTGCATCGGCAACGCCGCCGACATGCGCGAGATGGCCGACCTGCTCGACAAGCAGTCCGACAACATCGCAGGCGTCTACGCCGAGCGTGCCGGCGGGACCGTCAAGCAGTGGCGGACCAAGATGCTGGCCGAGACCTGGTATACGGCGCAGGAAGCCGTTGAGGCAGGACTGGCCGACGAGGTGGCCAAGCCGCAGCGGCGGCCTGAGCCGGACGAGGCCGAGGGCATGCCGATGGCAGCGTCGTGGGACCTCAGCGTGTTCCGTTACGCCGGCCGCACCGAGGCCCCCGCCCCCGCCGCGCCGGTCGTCGCCAACAGCGCGCCGGACATTGAGGGCCACGATCGTACGGCGGCGGACGTGGAGCCCCTGGTGGAGGCGCAGGCCGGGGACGACTCCCCGCACGTGTCCTTCACCTTCGACCCGAACGTCTTCCGCGCCGCCCTGGACGCTGCGGCGGACCCGATGCCCGACTACGACCCCGGGCACCTGCGGTCGCTGATGGCAGGAATCGCCTCCGATGCCCCGGCGCCGCCGGCCCCGGCCCAGCCGACACTCGTGGAAACGGCCCCGGCCGCAGCCGCCACCGCCGAGCCGCCCGTGCCGGCCAACGAAGTTGCCGTCGAATACTTCCGCGCCCTCATGACCGTCGCGGCCAACGACACGGCGGCACCGCCGGAGTCGCCCACACCCGACCCGGCCCCCGCCGAGCCGATAGCCAGCATCGACCGAACCCTCTTCGAGCGCGCCCTATGGGAGGCACGACTGTGAGCACCACCATCACCGGGGCGGACCCGGAGCGCATGACCATCCCGACCTCCAGCGCCGAGCTGGAGGCCATGCTGGGCGACACCCAGGTCATGAATAAGATCTTCGCTGACAAGAACGGTGCGTTCGGCGAGTTCATCAGGAACTACGCCCGCTCGGTCTACAACAAGGACCTGGCCATTGCTGCGCAGGTCGAGGAGCAGACCAAGCGAGTCGTGGCGGACTGGCTGCGCGAGGAGCAGCCCGAGGGGATCCGCCGCATCAATCTGACCCCCGAGCAGATCGTTGCCAACGGCAACGCCCGCAACAACCTGCATAACCCCCGGGCTATGGGCGCGGTGCTGGATAGGGAGTTCGAGAACAGTGCGGAGTATTTCCGCACCATCTGGCACAACGCGAACCGCACCGCGGACATGCAAGCGAAGCTTCACCGTGTACGCAACGCCTTCAGCTCCACCGTTCCGTCTGAGGGCGGGTTCCTGATCCCGGAGACGCTCCGTTCGGAGATGCTCCGCGTCTCGCTGGAGACCTCCATCGTCCGGCCCCGGGCCCGCGTCATCCCGATGGAGACCCTGCGGGTCCCGTTCCCGGCGATCGACTCCACCAGCAACGTCAGCTCGGTGTACGGCGGCGTGGTCGGCTACTGGACCGAGGAAGGCGCCGCGCTCACGCAGTCGCAGGCCGCGTTCTCCCGGATCGTCCTGGACGCGAAGAAGCTCACCGCGTACAGCGAGGTCCCCAACGAGCTGATCTCCGACAGCGCCATCAGCTTCCAGGCGTTCCTGGACGAGATCTTCCCCGAGGCCCTCGGCTTCTACGAGGACATCGCCTTCATCAAGGGCTCCGGCGTCGGCGAACCCCTCGGCGTCCTGGACTCCAACAACAGCGCGATCATCGCGGTGGCCAAGGAATCCGGCCAGGCGGCGGACACGATCGTCTGGGAGAACATCGTCAAGATGTACGCCCGGATGCTCCCGTCGTCCCTGAACCGGGCCGTCTGGATCGCGTCCAACGACGTCTTCCCCGAGCTGGCCACGATGGCGCTCAGCGTCGGTACCGGCGGCTCGGCGGTGTGGCTGAACAACGGCGTCGAGGGCCCGCCGATGACGATCCTGGGCAGGCCGGTGATCTTCACCGAGAAGGCGCCGGGGCTGCTCGGCGACCAGGGCGACATCAGCTTCGTCGACTTCGGCTTCTACCTGATCGGCGACCGGCAGGTCATGAGCGCGATGAGCTCGCCGCACTTCAAGTTCCAGAACGACCAGACCGCCTACCGCATCATCCAGCGTGTCGACGGCCGGCCGTGGCTCCAGTCCGCGATCACCCCGCAGAACAACGGCCCCACGCTCAGCCCGTTCGTCCAGCTCGCCGCCCGCGCCTAACCCCGCCAGCCCGGGGACGGCAATCAACCCCCGCCCCGGGCCAACCCCAGAGCGGCACTAACCCCCCGCTCGGAGAGGCAAGACCATGACCACAGGAGCACGGGCCCTCGGCCGGCTGTTCAACGTCTCGACCGGCGCGGTCCCCGCGGACGCCGTCGGCGGTGCCATCACCGGCAACCGGATCCACATGAAGGACTGCGACACCGTCGCCTTCCTCGTCATCGCCTCCGCCGGCTCGACGGACATCCTCGACCTGGACCTCCAGGAGCACAACGCCGCGACCGGTGGCACCAGCCAGGACCTGGACATCATCACCAAGTACTACTACCAGGACGAAGCCACCCTCGACGGTGACGAGACCTGGACCGAGGGATCCCAGTCCGCCGCCTCGGAGATCACCAACGTCGGCAGCGCGAGCACGCAACAGCTCGTCGTGGTCGAGGTCGGGGCCTCCCAGCTCTCCGACGGCTTCGAGTGGGTCTCCCTCAACGTCCCCGACCTGGGCACGAACGGCACCAAGTACGTGGCGATCCTCAACCTCGCCTGCGACCTGCACGTTCAGCGCAAGCCCACCAACCTCGCCAACCTCAACACCTGACAGGGGCCCACACCATGAGTGTCATCGTTCAGGGCCCCCAGTTGCGCAGCATCGCTCTGGGGACACGAGTCACCAAGTCCACGGGCACCCTGGCCGCGACGACGGTGCCCCTGTTCACCATCGCCGGCGGCGAGGTGCTCATCACATCGATGTACGGCCTGGTCACTACGTCCATCACCGTCGCGAACAGCTACAAGCTCCAGCTGAACCCGACCACTGGCGACACGCAGGACATTTGCGCCGCCACCGACATCGGCACCACGGACACCCTCGCCGGGGACATCCTCCAGTTCGGGCTGGCCACCACCACCGCCCCACCGAAGCTGATGTCGGTCGGCTACGGCACCGCACGCCTGGACACGGTCCTCACCACCGGCCAGATCGAGCACGTCTCGGCGGGCACTGACGGCGTGATCACCTGGTGCCTGACGTGGATCCCCATGGCTGACGGTGCGACCGTGGTGGCGGCGTAGCCATGCCGAAGACCACCAGCCACCGCGGCGGCACGATCGACGGCCTCGCCCAGACCCAGGAGAAGGAGCCCTTGCTCCTGGGCAAGCGGATCGTCATCCGGGACGGCCGGATCGAGTTCATGGACGGATCCGGATCCCTTCCGGACACCGTCCTGGACCGCGACTCCGCCGGCCTGCTGCGCCTGACGGGCGGGTGGCGGCTGGAGGGCGCGGCCTCGACGACGGACACAGTGACGGTCCGGGTGACGGGGGACGCGGTAGCCCGGCTCGTGGTCAACGCGGACGGCAAGCTGGAGTGGAGCTCCGGCTCCGCCGCGGCGGACACGAACCTCTACCGGTCCGCCGCGGACACCCTGGCCACGGACGACGCTCTCACCGTCGGCGGCTACACCACGCTCCAGGGGGCCCAGACCAACGGCGACTTCGCGTCGCTGGGAGACGTGTCCATCGGCACCGCTGGCAAGGGCCTGAAGATCAAGGAAGGCTCCAATTCGACCATGGGCACGGCCACCCTCGTAGCCGGCGCCGCCACAGTGGCTACCACCAAGGTCACAGCGAACAGCCGGGTCTTCCTCACCTCGCAGGTCGACGGCGGGACCCCGGGGTGGCTGCGTGTCTCGGCACGGTCGGCCGGCACGTCCTTCACCGTGACGTCCAGCTCGAACACCGACACGTCCACCGTGGCGTGGCTGATTGTGGAGCCCGCCTCATGACGCTCTGGGTGTGCAGCGACTGCACCACGAAATACGCCGTGGGCCTCTTCCGGTGCCCGCGCTGCCACGGCACCGACTTCTACGAGGAGGGCTCCATGCCGAAGATCACCCGCCACGGCGGGGCCACCAACGCCGACGCCGCCTCCGACCTCCCTGATCCCCCAGCGGAGGCGGCGCCGGTCACTGCCGCCGAGCCGGCTGACGGAGGTGAGGACACGTGGCCTGGGAGCAGCTCCTCAGCATCTACCGAGACGCCGCCGACGAGCAGCGAGCCGAGCAGGGCCGCGCCCCGGAAGCGTGCCCGCAAGACGGCGAGCCGCTCCGAGCCGGCCCCGACGGACACCTCTTCTGCCCCTTCGACGGATGGCGAACCGACGGAGCAGCCGTCGGAGTCTGACGGGGCCGAGACGGACACCAGGAACTGACTCAGCAGCAGCGGAACGGTGAGAGGAGGTGACCGGCGATGGGCGTGTGGTACGCCACCCGCGAGGACGTGAAAGAGGCGCTCGACTTCAAAGAGACCGCGCGCGCGAACGGGCGGATCGATCGCGCCCTGGAATCGGCGTCTCGCTCCGTCGAGGGGCTGCTGCACCGCCGGTTCTACCCCCACACCGCTACCCGGTACTGGGACTGGCCGAGCGAGCAGACGGCCCGGCCGTGGCGCCTGTGGCTGGACGAGAGTGAACTCATCTCAGTCACGGCCCTGTCCTCGGGCGGTGCGGCCATCGCGACCAGCAACTACAACCTGGAGCCCAACCGAAGCGGCCCGCCGTACAGCCGGATCGAGCTCAAGCTGTCGACGAGTGCTGCCTTCGGGGGCGGGAGCACTCACCAGCGCGACATCGCGGTCACTGGGCTGTGGGGCTACCGCAATGACGAGACCCTCGTGGCTGACGTGGACGAGGCCATGAGCGCTTCCGAGACGGATCTGGACGTCACCACCTCCACCGGTATCGGCGTGGGCTCGGTGCTGCGCGTCGGCTCCGAGCGGCTGCTGGTCACCGGCAAGGCCATGAAGGACACCGGCGTGAACATCGACGCCGGCGACAGCCTGACCGCCTCTGCGGCGGACGTGTCCCTCACCATGTCGACCCTCACCGCCGCGCCGGCTGTCGACGAGGTGATCCTCATCGGCTCCGAGCGGATGCTGGTGGTGGACGTGGCCGGCAGCGTCCTGACCGTGAAGCGGGCATGGGACGGCAGCACCCTGGCCGCTCACTCGGGCGGCGCCGACATCTACGCCCCGCGCACCCTGACCGTCACCCGTGGCGCCCTCGGTACGACGGCGGCCGCCATGAGCGCGGGCGATGACATCTACCGGTGGGACCCTCCCGGCCCCGTGCGAGAGCTCACGATCGCCGAGGCCCTTACCTCCCTGCTACAGGGGCAGTCCGGGTACGCCCGCGTCGTGGGCTCCGGCGAGGCGCAGCGTGAAGCTGCTGGGCGGGGCCTGCACGACCTGCGGGAGAGCGTCTACACCAGCCATGGCCGCAAGGCCCGCACGAGGGCGGTGTAGCTGTGGGCATTGAGATCAGGACGACCGGGCCTCTCTTCGATGGCCGTGCTGCACGGGCCATCGCCGCGTACTGCGACGACGCCCGCGAAGAGATCGCGGAGTACGCCGAGACCCTCGTGCTCAATGAGCTCGGGCATGTGCTGCGCCACCCCACGGGCTACTACGAGTCCCGGGTGGAAACGGAGCGGTTGTCGGCGGACACGAGCCGGGTGCACGACAACGGTGTCGTCTACGGGCCGTGGCTGGAAGGCGTCGGCTCCATGAACGCGCCGGTCACCCGGTTCGCGGGCTACTCCCACTGGCGGCGGATGAAGGAGGTCGTGCAGGGCCAGGCCCCGGCCATGGCCCAGCGGATCCTTCAGCGGCACCTTCCAGGGATGAGGTGACCGGCGGTGGCACTGGACATTAACGGCATCGTGGACTCGGTGATCTCGCACGCCATGGCGTCCGGGTACTTCGAGCGGGTCAACGGGCACGAGCCACAGAACGCCCCGGGCAACGGGCTGACGGCGGCCGTGTGGGTGGACGGCATTACGCCCGTCCGTACGTCCGGACTCGGTACGGCCTCGGCGCGGCTGATCTTCAACGTGCGCCTGTATACGCCGATGGTCCAGGAGCCGGCCGACGCGATCGACCCTAACCTCACCGCCGCTACGGACGCCCTGATGCGCGCGTATATCGGCGACTTCCAACTCGGCGGCACGGTGCGGCAGGTCGATGTCCTCGGCCAGCACGGCGCGGCGCTGGAAGCGCGGGCGGGCTACATCCAGCAGGACGGCGCGCTGCTGCGGGTCATCACGATCACGCTGCCCGTCATCGTCAACGATCTCTGGGATGAGGTGGCATAGCCCATGGCGAAACAGTCCGGGCTCGGCGACAACCTGTACGTCGCGGGCTACGACCTCAGCGGGGACATCGGCAGCCTCGGCGGCATCTCTGGCGGGCCGGCCGCGCTGGAGGTCACGGCCATCGACAAGTCGGCGTTCGAGCGGATCGGTGGCTTGCGGGACGGCAAGCTGGAGTACACGGCGTTCTTCAACAAGGCCACCGACCGGGCGCACCTGCGGCTGTCCACGCTGCCCACGACGGACGTCATCACGTCGTATTTCCGGGGTACAGCCCTGGGAGGGGCTTCGGCGAACATCGTGGCGAAACAGCTGAACTACGACGGCACGCGCGGCAACGACGGGGCGTTCACGTTCGCCGTTGAGGCGCAGGCCAACGGCTATGGGATTCAGTGGGGAAAGAGCCTGACGGCCGGCAAGAGGACCGACACGACGGCGACCAACGGAAGCTCGGTCGACTTCGGGACCGGTTCTACAGCCTTCGGCCTGCAAGCGTTCTTGCATGTCTTCGCCTTCACCGGGACCTCCGTCACGGTAAAGCTCCAGGAGTCATCAGATGATGGCTCGGGGGACGCGTGGGCTGACGTCACTGGAGGCGCATTCACGGCGGCCACTGGGGTCACCAGTGAGCGCATCGCGACGTCGGCGAGTCAGACCGTGGAGCGCTATCTCCGCGTGGTGACCACCGGCACGTTCTCCAATGCAGTGTTCGCCGTGTCCGTGATCCGCAACGACACCGCGACGGTGTTCTGATGAGCCGCCCCATGAACCGCGCCGACCGGCTGATCCTCGCTCCGGGCGCCTATCAGACATACAGCATCAGCCAGGAACCAGACCGGTTGGTGGTCGTTGCATGCGAGCGAGTTGGCTGCGCCGCATGGCGGTACGGCTGGGATTCGATTATCGATGAATCAACGCCACTCGGGAAAGCGCAAGCTCTCCATATCCGTACGGAATCAAAACGTACGTTCCGAGAGATGAAGCGAGGGGATGGCTTGACCGTGTTCCGCTTCGAATCCGGGCAGCGCTGCTTCGCCGAGCATCAAACAAACCCAGAGGTGTACGTGGTGCGCGATGGCGATTGGCGAGGTAACCCGACGGGACGAAGCCGTGAGCATCAGCGCCCTGCGGACTGGGTTGAGGACTTCGGCGAGCATCAGCTTCGGCTCGTCAACCAGCAGGAGAAGGGATGAGCGAATAGCGCCGATCGTCACATCTGTCAGATCGCAGGAGGTGGGAGAAGTGGATAAGGAAAGCAATAGAGTTGACGCATGGATGGCATGCGTCAATGCACTAAGTGTCTGCTGGTCAAGTCAGTCGAGGACTTCTCCCCGCGCGGCAAGCGTGACGGAGTCACACTACGCAAGAGTCGTTGCAAACCTTGCGTGTCAGAGGCGGCTAGGAACTGGGCGGCCGAAAATCGTGAGCGTGCCACGCTTCGACGCCAGCGGTGGAACCTTCAAAACACGTACGGCATCACACTCGACAAGTACAACGCGATGCTTTCCTCGCAGGGTGGCGTCTGCGCCATCTGTGAGCAGGACGAACCCAACACCCATGGACGGACAGGTAGAAAGTTCAGCCTGTCGGTGGACCACTGTCACGACACCGGCCGTGTTCGTGGATTGCTGTGCCAGAAGTGCAATCGGGCAGTCGGCCTACTGAATGACAACGTCGATCTCTTGAGGAAGGCGATCGACTATCTAGAAAGGGAGTGAGTCCGTTGGCAAAAGAGAGCGGATTGGGCTGGACGACCTGCTCGGTCGACGACAGCGGCGGTACTGCCCGAGCGATCAAGAACGATGTCACGAACCTGGAGTTCGCGACACCGCGCGCGGTGCAGGACGTGACCGGTATCGACAAGTCCGCGTTCGAGCGCCTGCTCCTGCTTGCGGATTTCAGCGTGACCCTGAATGGCGTCTTCAACGATGCGGCCAACCAGTCGCACGACGTGTTCAAGACAGTTCCGAGCACGAGCGTGGCTCGCACGGTCACTCTCACGGTGTCCGGTCAGACGCTCGCGAATGAGTGCCTTTTCACCGATTACCCGGTCAGCCGGGCGGACGACGGTGCCCTGACGTGGGCTGTGCCCGGGGTGCTGTCTGACGGCACTGTCCCGACGTGGGCGTAAGGGGGCCGGTATGGGGTTCGTGAAGAAGCCGAAGCGCATCGTGCTGCGCTTCGAGGGTGACGCCGAGCTGGACGGCCTGGAGGTCATCCTCCGGGGCCTGAACGTGGCCGAGTACCTCGATGTCATGGGGCTCGGGGACGTGGAGGCGTCCTCGGTCCCGGACATGGTCAAGCGTTTCGCGCGGTCGTTGATCTCCTGGAACCTCGAGGATGAGGACGGCGCCCCGGTGCCGATCACTGAAGAGACGGTGTTCGCGCAGGATCAGGACTTCGTCTTGCGGCTGGCCGCCGCCTGGATCGAAGCGATCTCTGGCGTGTCAGCCCCTTTGGAGCAGAGCTCGCCCGATGGCGGGCTGTCCCCGGTGGCGTCGATTCCGATGGAACCCCTGTCCGAAAGCCTCGCCAGCTAGCCCGCGCGGAATTCGTCCTCGGCCTCTGCGAGCGGTTCCACTGCCTGCCCAGTGCCCTTCTCGCAGAGGACGCGGAACTCATCCAGCTCATAGAGATCGACCGCCTCGGCAGCCCGGAGGGAGGGGCCACGGATGGCCAATGACATCACCATCTCCGTCCGGGTCGGCAACGACTCCGCCGCCGGCCTGGCCTCCGTCAACACCTCCCTCCGCGCGCTCCGGCAGAACGCGAACAACAGCGGCCAGGCGCTCAACGCCTTGACCGCCCGAGCCACGGCCACGGCAGCTGCCCTGCGGGCCCTGCACAATGCGGCCGAGGACGCCAACCGGTCGCTTCGTACACTTCGGGGACGAGCAGCCGCGGCGGCCGGCTCGATGGACGATCTACGCGACCGGTCCACCCGGGCGAACGGCTCCCTGCGCACCCTCAACAGCCAGGCGGACAACGGCGCGAACCGGCTTGGGACACTGTCCGACCGGACGCGTGCCTTGCGCTCCGACATGGACGACCTGGACGGCGTCCTCGCCCGGCTGGGCAACAGCATGGGCGCCCTGCGCGGTGGGCTGGGGACCCTGACGGTTAACTCTGGACAGTCGCGCGACGGGATGAAAGGGCTCCAGGCGGCGGCGATCGCCCTGTCTCCGGCGTTGATCCCGATTGCCGCTGCGGCTGTGCCGATCGTGGCGGCGATGGGCGCGGCCGCTGCTGCGATGGTGGCTTTCGGAGCGGCGCTGATCCCGCAGGCGAAGGTCATGGCGGAGGCGTCGCAAGCTGAGAAGAAGTACAGCGACGCCGTGAAGGAGCACGGCAAGGGCTCGGCCGAGGCGGCGAAGGCCGAGGCGGCGTACATGCAGCAGGCCAAGCAGCTCCCGCCGGCGACCCGTGAGGCCACTGCTGCGCTGCTGGTGATGAAGGACGTTTACAAGGGGTGGGCGGAGTCGCTGGAGAGCGCCACGATGCCCGTGGCGACCAAAGCGCTCACGGTGTTTTCAGGGCTGTTTCCGAAGCTTACGCCGCTGGTGCGTGGGGCGTCGGTGGAGCTGGACCGGATGATGACGTTGCTTGCCGGCGGCGTCAACAGCGCGGCACTCGACAGCCTGATCACCCGCCTCTCGGACTTCGCATCGGGGGCCTTGCGGTCAGCCACGAACGGGCTCGTGCACCTCGCACGCGTCATGTCATCGGGTGGCGGCGGCAAGGGTGGCCTGTCGGAGTTCATGGAGTACGCGCGGGCGAACGGGCCCCTGGTCGCGGACACTCTCCAGAACCTTGGCCGGGCCATCACACACCTGCTGGTCGCAGCCAGCGATGTGGGTGTCAGCCTCCTCGGTGTTGTCAACGCCATGGCCAAGCTGGTCAATGCCGCGCCGACTCAGCTCATCGCTTCCCTGTTGCAGCTGGTCCTTGCGTTCAAGGCGGTGAAACTGGCGGCGGCCGGCATGGCGGCAGTCGGTGGGATCGCGGCTGCTTTCGGTACCCAGATCACGGCCATGCGTGCCGCGGCCCTCGGAGCGTCCGGTGGTATGGCCAGCCTGACAGCGGCCTTCGGCGCGCTCTCTCGCGGGGCGAAGGTGGCCCTCGTCGGTACGGCTGTGGGTGTTCTCGTGGTCGCGCTGACGCAGTTGTCGGAGATGGGCCGCCGGACCCCGCCGGATGTCGACCGGCTGACGGTGGCGATGGGCAAGCTCGGCCAGACCGGCAGGGTGAGCGGCGAGGCGGCGAAGGCGTTCGGCCAGGACCTGGGCGGGCTCGCGGATTCGCTGCGGACGTTGGCGCGCCCATCGAACCTCGACGCGGTCCAGCAGTTCGCGACCTCGCTGATCGGCATGGACAGCACGCCGGTCAAGGAGGCCAAAGCAGATCTCAACGCCGTCGACGAGGCCCTGGCGAACATGGTCAAGGGCGGGAACGTCGACCTTGCCGAGGCGGCGTTCCAGCGGGCGGCCGAGGCGATGCGGGAGAAGGGCCTCAGCGCCCAGGAGCTGCGGGCGCATCTCGACAGCTACAAGAGCGCGCTGGAGGACCAGGCGTTCGCCGAGCAGCTCGCCGCCCAGGGCATGGGGCTGTTCGGTCAGCAGGCCCTGGCGACGAGCGAAAAGCTGAACGCGCAGAAGGGCAGCGCCGACGGTCTGCGTCAGGCGATCATGGCGCTGAATGACGTGCACCGCCAGGGGCTGGGCGGGATGATCGCGTTCGAGGCGGCTATCGACACGGCGGCGCAGGCGGCCAGGGACAATGCGGGCTCGCTGAACATGACGGGCGGCCAGCTCGACCTGAACTCGGAGAAGGCACGAAACGCCGCCACCGCTCTGCAAGACCTTGCCTCGAAGACCGACGAGGCAGCCTCCGCCGCGCGGGAGTCTGGAGGGTCGTGGGAGTCGGTCAACGCGATCTATGACCGGGGCCGGTCGAAGCTGATCGCTAACGCTCAGGCGATGGGTTTGACCAGGTCGGAGGCGCAGTCGTTGGCGGCGCAGATCCTGGCGACGCCGGACAAGACGGCCAAGCTGAAGGGAAACCTCGAGGACCTCCAGGCCAAGCTCGACTCGGCGAAGGCACAGCTCGCGCGGGTGCCGGACAGCCGTAAGGCGGCGATCCGGGCGCAGATCGCGCAGCTCCAGGCGGCCGTTGCCAGTGCCAAGGCCGCCCTGGGTTCGGTGCACGACAAGACGGTGTTCATCAACACCTACCACCGGGACTACGTCTCGACGATCCGGACGTCGCAGTTCGCGCCGAGCGTGGACGGCGTCCCGCTGATGCGTGCCGGCGGTGGTCGTATCACCGGCCCTGGCACGGGGACGTCGGACGACGTGCCCATCATGGCGTCGAACGGCGAGTACGTCGTCCGGGCCAGCGCCGTGAAGAAGTACGGGTCCCGGTTCCTGGACGCCCTCAACGCCGGAACGCTGCGGGCCTTCGCTGGTGGCGGCCGGGTGACCAAGGGCATGCAGGACGCCCGGAACGAGGCGGCCGGCGACCTGACCGTCTCGTACTGGGGGAAGAAGGCCGGGCGCAGGCAGGACGAATTCGTCGGCGCGCTCGGCGACCCGAACAGCCTCGGGGATCTCGCGCAGTCGCTGAACAAGTGGCGCGGGATCATCAAGTCTGCCACCGAGGGCGGCGTGGAGAAGCGCTTGCTCGGCGCACTCGACAAAGCCGGCATGCAGCTGATCAACCAGGAGCGAGCGCTCACCAAGGTCAACAGTGCGCTGGAGTCTGCGCGGGACAAGCTGAACGGTCTGAAGGAAAAGTTCTCGCAGGTCAAAGACCAGGTCTCCTCGGGGATCATGTCGTCGTCGAGCATCACCGGCGCCGCGCAGAGCGGGAAGCGGCTGACGCTCGGCGCGGTCATGAACGACCTGGTGTCCAATCGCGACAAGGCCGTCAGCCTGGCCGGTGCGCTCAAGACGCTCCGCGCCCGGGGGCTGAACTCGGGGTCGCTGCAGGAGATTGCGAACGGTGGGATCGAGGGCGGGCTGTCCACGGCCGAGGCCCTGATGAGCGCCAGGCCGAGCGACATCAAGCGGATCAACCAACTGCGCAGCCAGATCTCAGCGGCGGCCGGCTCGGCGGGTACGACCACGGCGGACGCGATGTACGGGGCCGGCATCAAGGCTGCTGAGGGCCTGGTGAAGGGGCTGGAGAAGCAGCAGGCGGCGATCGAGCGGGTGATGATCCGGATCGCCGAGACGCTTGAGCGCCAGATCAAGAAGGCGTTCGGCGTGAAGGCCAGCGGTGGGCCTGTCGGGGCGGCCGGCGGCGGGGCGCGCTCGGGGATGACGTGGGTGGGCGAGCAGGGCCCGGAGTTGGTGCGCCTGCCGTACGGCTCTGCGGTACGGACCGCTGGTGACTCCCGGCGCCTGGCCGCGGGCGGGGGCGGTGCCGAGCCGGTGGTGTTGGAGATCAAGTCGGGTGGGTCGCGGATGGACGACCTGCTGGTGGAGCTGCTGCGCGGGGCGATCCGTGTCCGTGGCGGGAATGTCCAGGCCGTACTCGGCCGCGCATCGTAAGGAGCGGGGATGCACAGGTACAAGACGTGGAACGGCGCGATGCCGACCACAGCAGCGCAGGTCAAGGTGACGACGGGCACCGCGATCAAGACGATGCTTCAGCTGGCCACCCCGAGCACCAGGCAAATCCAGCTGATCTCGTGGGGGTTCTCGCTGGACGTGGCGCCGGGTGCGGCCTCGGTGGTGGAGCTGCTGCAGACGGACGTGGCGGCCACGGTGACCGCGCACGTGGCGGCCGGCGTGCAGCCCCTCGACCCCAACGCGCCGGCGTCGCTGCTGACTCTCGGTACCAGCGCGACCGGCTACACCGCCTCGGCCGAGGGCACCACGACCGCTTCGCGCGTGTTCGACGTCAAGGAGATTCCACTCGCGGCCGGCGCCACGGACCTGACGTACTTCTACCAGTGGATGCCCGACGAGCGACCCATCGTGGCGGTCTCGAAGTTCTTGAGGGTCCGGGCCACCTTCGCCACCACGGCGTCGAACATGGTTACCTGGGTCTGCTGGGACGAGTGATGGCGGGACTGGCGGCACGGGTTGCCGCGTGGCAGCGGCGGATGGGCGGCACTCCTGGCCCGTTCGGCGGCTCGGGCGAGGCCTCGAGCGGCCAACCGGTGGTCGTCGAACTTTTCCTGGCCGGCGCGTGGGTGGATATCACCAGCCTCGTTATGACGCGCAGCGGATCGGAGAAGATCTCCATCACCCGCGGTCAGGCTGACGAGGCTGGGCAGACCGAGCGGAGCGTGTGCCGGTTCCAGCTGAACAACCGCAACGGCTACTTCAGCCCCCGCAACCCCATGTCGCCGTACTACGGCCAGCTCGGGCGCAACACTCCGCTGCGCATCCACGTGCCCGACCCGAGCACGGGCGGCAAGTTGTACAGGTTCTGGGGCGAGGTCTCCACCTGGCCAACCCGGTGGGATACCTCCGGAAGCGACGTGTGGGTGGAGATCGACGCGTCCGGGATCCTGCGACGCCTCGCGCAGGGCGCCGCGCCCACGCACTCCGTGCTGTACGAAGCGATCACCGGTCCCGGCTTCGAGTCGCTCCTGGCGTACTGGCCGTGCGAGGACATCGACGGCTCCATCTCGATCGCCTCCGCGATCACCAACGGCAGCACCATGACGATCAGCGGCTACCCGACGTTCGCGTACTACAGCGACTTCGGTAGCAGCGATCCCCTGCCGGACATGACGGATGCCACCTTCTCGGGCGGCGTCCAGGGCTACCTCACCACCTCGCCGGCCCAGTGCCGGTTCATGCTGAGCATCCCGCCCGAGGGCGTCTCGGACGGCAAGGTCATCTGCGCCATGGTGATGAAGAGCAGCGCCGTCACCACCTGGGAACTCGTCTACGGCACCAGCGGCACCCTGACGCTCCGCGTTCTCGACAGCGCCGGCGCCACCGTCTCCGGCGGCGTCTCGGCCTTCGGTGACGTCCGCGGCAAGCGGCTGCGGGTCAGCGTCGAGCTGCAGCAGAACGGCTCCAACATCGACTGCGCCGTCCGCTACCTCGAGGTCACCTCCACCTCGGCCACCAGCGCCACGGGCTCCGTGAACGGCAAGACCATGGCGCGCGTCACGGACATCAAGATGTGCCCGGCCCCCGTGAGCGGCGCCGTCAGCCGCGGCCTCGACTTCAGCACCATCGGCCACGTCACCCTGCAGAACGCCATCACCTCCATGACCGACCTCGGTGAGCGCCTGGACCCGTCCGGCGAGACCGCCGGCGCTCGCGTGCAGAGGATCTGTGCCGAGGAGGGCATTGCGTTCGACGGCATCGGGGATCTGAGCGACACCGTCCGGCTCGGGCCGCAGGCGAAGAAGAAGCCCGTCGACCTGATCTCTGAGTCAGCCGAGGCTGACCTGGGCGTGCTCTTTGAGAACCTCGCCGTGTTCGGTCTGGGCTACCGGCCCCGGACGGACCTGTACAACCAGGACCCCAAGCTGACGCTGTCGTACTCGGCGAACCAACTCGCCGAGAACCTGACGCCCGTCGACGACGACCAGTTCACCCGCAACGATGTGACGATCACGCGGCAGGACGGCGGCATGGCCCACGCGGCCCTGACTACCGGAGCCATGGGCACCGCCGACCCGCCGACCGGCATCGGCGTGTACGGCGAGTCCGTCACTCTGAACGTCGAGGCGGACAGCACCCTCGCCGACCAAGCCAACTGGCGCCTGCACATGGGCACGGTCGACGAGGCGCGATACCCACAGGTCAGCGTGAACCTGGCACACAACACGTTCGTGGCCGACCCGGCGCTGAAGACCGCGGTGCTGGGGCTGCGCCAAGGCGACAGGGTGGTGATCACGGATCCGCCATCGTGGCTGCCGCCGGACGACATCAGCCTGATTGTGCTGGGGCTCAACGAGACGATCGACCACTTCCAGCACCGGATCACCCTGAACTGCGCGCCCGCGTCCCCGTACGAGGTGGGGGTGCTGGACAGCGCCGACCACGGCCGGCTCGACACAGCCGGCTCCGAGCTGGCTGCAGCCCTCGACTCATCGTCGACGAGCGTGAGCGTCTCCACGTCCTCGGGCCCGGTGTGGACCACGGACAGCGCCGACATGCCATTCGACGTCCGCGTGGGCGGCGAGGTCATGCGTGTCACGGCCATCTCCGGGAGCGCATCGCCGCAGACGTTCACCGTGACGCGGTCGGTCAACGGCATCGTCAAGAGCCACTCCGCGGGCGCTGATCTCCGTCTGACCAACCCGACCACCATCGCCCTGTGAGGAGCTGCTGATGGCTGAGGCGTACCCCACCTTCCTGGCCGGCCAGCGCATCACTGCTGCGCTGCTGGCGTCGGCGCAGCCGATGGTGGCCCGTAAGACCGCGGATACCTCGAGGGCGTCGACGACGACGTTCGCCGCAGATCCGCACCTGACGTTCTCCGTTGAGGCCAATGCGGTCTATGTCTGGCATGGGTGGATCAAGTACTTCGCCGATCCCACACCCGACCTTCAGGTCAACTTCACCGCTCCGACCGGGAGCCTCGGCGAGTGGCACCAGATCGCTGCCGGCAGCGGCGCAACCACCACCAACACCACCGGCCAGCAGGTCCGCTTGGAAAGCAATGACATCGTCTCAGGCCGCAACTTCTACGGCGTCTCGGACTGGGACCTGGGCGCCGTACTGCACGGCACGCTCCGCGTCGGCTCGACAGCTGGCACCTTCGCCCTTCAGTGGGCCCAGACGGCATCCAGCGCCACCGCCACGATCTTGTACACGGACTCGTGGCTGATGATGCAGCGCATCGCCTAGGAGGCACCATGGCAACTCCCCTCACTGCTGACGGCTTCCTCGTCGCGCTGCACGCGGAAGGCGTGCGCGTCGCCGAGTATGGCTCGTGGCGCACCCACACCCGCACCTCCAGCGGCCGCCCGTGGGGCCCGGTCCACGGTGTGGTGATCCACCACACCGTGAGCTCCGGCACCAGCAGCTCCGTCGAGCTGTGCGCCGAGGGCTACGCGGGCCTGCCCGGTCCCCTGTGCCACGGGGTCATCGCCAAGGACGGCATCGTGCATCTCGTCGGCTCCGGCCGCACGAATCACGCCGGAGGCGGCGACCCTGTCGTCCTCCAGCACGTCATCGACGAGGACTACAGCGACCGGCCGCCGGCGCCGACGAAGGGCAACGCGGACGGGGTCGACGGCAACGCCCGCTTCTACGGCTTCGAGTGCATCAACCTCGGCGACGGCAAAGACCCCTGGCCGGCCGCGCAGCTCGACGCGATCGAGCGGGTGAGCGCGGCCCTGTGCCGGGCGCACGGCTGGTCGGCGAAGAGTGTGATCGGGCACCTCGAGTGGTCTGACGACAAGAGCGACCCGCGTGGATTCACCATGCCGGACATGCGCGCGCGAGTTGCCCGGCGACTGTCCGGACAGTCCACGCCGCCCAAACCTGCACCGCGCTACACGGAGGACGCTGTGATCACCTACCTGCCCCCGATTCCTGCCAACACCGACGTCGACATCCCCGTCGAGCCCGCTGGCACGCTGGCCGACCCGCAGGGCGGCGCCCGCAACGGCCCCCTCTGGCTGTGCCTCGCCGCTCAGGGCGCCGACGGGCAGGTCGTCACGACCTACCACCAGGAAGGCGGCTCCTGGGGCGCCCCGGCCAAGGCCGTCTCCGTGACCGTCGCTGGTAGCAAGCACGTCATGTCGCTTCCCGCCGGCGAGGGCGTCGACAAGGTCCGAATCCGCTCCACCGTCCCTCTCGTGGGCTACGTGACCGGCCGCCAGGTCGCGTGACCCGAACCGCCCACAACCCTTCAGGAGCCACACATGAACCTGCGTCTATTCGGCCGTGAACCGGCCGTCATCCTCGGCGTCCTTTCCGCCGCCCTCTCCCTCGTGGTGACGTTCAACGTCGGTCTCAGCAGCGGGCAAGCCGGCGCCCTCGTTGCAGTGATCTCGGCCGGGTTCTCCGCTCTCACCGCTGCCCTGACCAGGCCCGTGGCACCGTCGGCGTTCACGGGCCTGGTAGCGGCGGGCGCGGCTCTGCTGGCCGCGTTCCACTATGAGGTTGCCCCGGACACCGTGGGCGCCGTGAACGCCTTCGTCCTCGCGGCCCTCGTCTTCCTCACCCGCGGGCAGGTCTCCCCGATCACGCCGGGCTCCGCGCCTGCGCGGGTGCGGTCGGTGGAGGACTGATGCGCGCGGCGGCCTGGCGGTTGCGTAAACGGCTCGGCCGCCGCGGCACCTTCCTGCTCATCATCGGTGTGGGAAAGGTGTGCTGGGGAGCGGGCTTCATCCTTACCCCCCAGCCCAACCCGCAGGGTGTCTCCCTGCTCACCGACATTGCGCCCCTGCATTGCTGGGCGTGGCTGTGGGTCCTCGCCGGCCTCGTCACCGGAGGCAGCGCCTTTGTGCGCGTCGGCCGGGACGGGCTGGGGTTCGTCGCCGCCCTGATCCCGCCCGCGCTGTGGGCGACGGCCTACCTGGTTGCCGCTGTGAGCGGCGAGTTCTCCCGCGGCTTGTGGGTCGCGCTCTGGTACCTCACTTCTCACGTGGGGGCGATCATGTGGGCAAGCACGGTACCCGAGTACTCGGTACCTCCAGCGCCCCGCTCCCGGAAAGGCAGAGCTGGATGAGCGTCTGGGCCGGGATCGTTGCGGTGGTCGGCACGCTCGGCATGGTGGTGGCTGGGCTCTTTGCCGCGCGTGCCACGAAGGCAGCGGCAAGGGCGACGGCTGAAGCGACCCGCGCAGCTGCTCAGGCGGCCGCTGAGCCGGAGCAGCGGCGCGTGGACCTGGAGGCGTTCAAGGCGATCCGCGACGACCTGAAGGTCGAGGTTGGTGAGCTGCGGTCGGAGACGACCCGCTTGCGGGCCACGGTCCGGGCGTTCGCCGGCTACGTGGGCGAGCTCACCATGCAGATGCGCTCCGGGGGGATTGCCCCTGCTGATCCTCCGCCGCTGGTCGACGACTACTACCGCACCGGGGGCTGAGCCTGCAGCCATTGGGTGAGGAGCTCGTCGTACTGGCGGCGCTCGTCTCGGGTCAGTGGGCACCCACGCCCGGCGAGGTCGCGGATTTCCCGGTTGATCTCCTCGAGGCACGGCGGGGCGCAGAGTGGGGTCGGGGACATGTGATCAGGCTACGAGGGACCACTGACAGGCGCCTGCGAATATCGAACATGTTCGCCAAACGCTCATCAAACGGTCACGGAGACAAGCCCCACTCGCCGGGCCCACCGCCGCGCCACTCGATCAGCCGCTGATCGTCGAGGTCGTACGTCCCCTCGTCGAGCCCCGCGCGGCGCAAGAATTCCTCGAGGTCTCGGAGTGTGTAGGCCATGCCGAGGATCTCGCCGTCCGCGCGTACCCGCCGGCCGCCAGACCGGTCCGGCGGGTAGACGACGATGCGCGGCTGGTCGGGCATACCCCCACTGTGTCCCGGGCTGGCGCCAAGGGCGTGCGCTGTTACTCCGTCTCGGGGGCGGTGTGCCGGGCGGACAGGCGCCGCTGTCAGTGCGCGCCGGTACCGTGGAGGTATCTATTGGAGCTGCTTGGCTGCTGCTCATCGCCCCGCCCCACGACGCAGGGGGCGGGGCGCTCTCCATAGGTCCCCGCACGCCGTTTGCGATGTGGACTCGCTCACACGACGTTGGCCTTGCCCCATACCCTGGCAGTGTCGAGTTGCACAGAGAGGGGCAAGGCCATGCCAGTTGATGCTACCCCGGACCCGTACACAAACCCGCTCGTCTTCGGCCAGCGCATGCAAGTTCTCCGCACGCGGCGAGGAATGAGCCGACCGGTCCTCGGTGGCCTGCTCGGCCGCTCACCCTCGTGGGTGAAACAGGTCGAGAGCGGCACCATCCGCACGCCATCCTTGCCCATGATCCTGCGCATTGCCGAAGTGCTCCGTGTGCGTGACCTCGCCGACCTGACCGGCGACCAGACCATGCCCGTTGACCTGTTCATCGGACCTGGCCACCACCTCCTGCCGGCCGTCCAGGCTGCCATCAACAGCTACCCCCTGACCTCAGACCGTCAAGCACCATCCGCGGCCCACCTGCGGCTGCGCCTCGATCGAGCGTGGACGGCCCGCCACGAGGCAAGCAACCACCGCGAGGTTCTCGGCAGCTTGTTGCCTGACCTGATCCGTGACGCCCAACTGACTGTGAGGCAGGCCGAGACGGCGGCGGATCGGCGGGCGGCGCAAGCGATCCTGTCCGAGGTCTACTCCCTGGCACAGTTCTTCGTGGCCTATCAGCCGGACTCCGCGCTGCTATGGCGGGTGGCCGAGCGAGGCATGGTCGCAGCGCAGGAGTCCGAGGACCTTCACGCCATTGGTGTGGCCGCGTGGCTCACTGTCCAGGCGCACCGCGATGCCGGCCCAGCGCACTTCGATGCCGCTGACGCGGTCAACCGGGCCACCCTCGAATTCCTACAGCCGGCCTTGCCGAACGCGAGCGAGAAGGTCCGCGCTGTCGCCGGCGCGCTGCAGTTCGAGGCGGGGTACACCGCAGCTCGAAGGGGTACGTCGGGTGTCGCGTGGGGCTGGTGGGAGAAGGCGCAGGCGACGGCTCAGGGGTTGCCCAAGAGCTACTACCACCCCATCACGTCCTTCTCGCATGCGGTGATGTCGGCCCACGCTGTAACGGTCGCTGTCGAGCTGCATGCCGGCGGCGAGGCAGTTCGGCAGGCGACACGGGCGGACGCGGACACGATCCAGTCGCTTCCCCGGCGCTCCAGGCACCGTATTGAGGAGGCCCGCGCCCTCCAGCTCGACGGGCAACCGGAGGCGGCTTTGACCGCCCTGGCCAAGGCCCACGAGTGCGCGCCGGAGACGATCGCGTACAACGGGTACGCGAGGCGGATCGTGCTGGAGGAGACGGAGTCGAAGAGCCCGGCGCGGCGGCAGCGCGCCAGCGAGCTGGCCGTGAAGCTGGGGACCTTGGCCGCCTAAGCGCGAACACGTGAGCGAGGGGCAGGAATCCTGCCCCTTCCGCACCCCCGGCGCACCTATGGTCGGCGCCCAGCCAATCGCCAACCACGCCGGGGGCACTCGTGCGCACCATTGATACGACCACGCAAGACGCTGTCCAGAGATACGGCGCTGACACGGACCCAAAGTCCGAGCACAAAGTTCGCCCGGCGCTCGCGACCGGAGTTGTGGCGTGGCAGTGAAACGTCCTGCCCTGCGCCACATCTCCGAGAAGTGCCGAATCGGGGAACACCCGGTCTGCGCTGGGGCGACTCCGATCCGCCGGGTGGGGGCCTCCTCCCCGAAGACTGAGCCCTTGCCCTGCACCTGTGCGTGTCATCGGCCATCAGCGGAGGCAACCCCGTGATGACTCAAGACCTAGGCTCCGCAGCTCGCTGGCTCGCCGGCGAAGTTCGCCGCCACCCATGCCCTTACGAGGTGTGGTCCCAAGGTGGAGTCGCGTCGATCCCGGCGACCAGATTCGACGCCATCATCCTCAACGCCATGGATGTGCAGCGCAGCATCCGCGGCATCAAGGACGAGCCTGCGATCGAAGCTCACTTCAAGCACTTCGGCATCGCAAATGCTGTCATTGTTACTCGCAACCGGCGGCAGTACTCCGTGCTCCTCCCTCCTGGGAGTACTCGTGGGTGGGACATTCCGTGGGCCGAGTGCGTCGGGACGGACCACCAGCAGACACACCTCGCCGTGCCCCACCCCGAGCGACGAGCATGGCCGGGCGCCTACTGGCTCCTGCCGGCTCCAGACACCGTGGCGGCGCTTGCTGCCCCGCAGGCCGTACTGATGCTGATCGGAGGAGGGCGGGGCCGATGAAGTGGTGTTCCTCTTGCAAAGAGCCCGTATCCACGGCGAAGCCGGTGGGCGTCATCGAGGGCGATCAAGTGGCCGGGTACATCTACGCCTGCGCGGAATGCCGGGACACGCACGGCCTCACGCCGCTCCGTCAGTCTGAGCCAGACGCTGCGAGCCGAGCCCGCCTCTGGAAGAAGCTCGGCCGCGGTTAGACGTCCACGACCAGGGCAGCCAGTGATACCTGCAGCGCGTCAGCGATGCGCAGCAAGGAGTCGAGCCGGGGGCTTGAGACGCCGCCCTCGATGCGGTTGACCGCCTGGCGGTCGAGGCCGGCCAGCTCGGCCAGTTTCTCCTGGCTGAGATTGCGGTCCAGCCGGGTTGCTCGGATGCGGTGGCCTACTGCCCGGCGGCGGGTGAGTACCCGGTCGGGCAGCGGATCGATTGGCACTCGACCACGCTGAAGTGATCAAGACAGAAAGTCTGTATCTTAAACCGTACATTTTACGATCTTGATCTCCACAGGCGACCCTCGCGGCTGTCCTGCCCCCCAGGCGGCCGCCGCGAGTGGTCATCCGAGCCCCCGGCCCCGGCCGGGGGCTCGGTGCTGTTCAAGAGGCTGTTGGGGGTTTTTCTTCTCACCGCTTTGGAGGGCTGGCCTGCGCCGGGGTAGGCGCGTTCCCGCGGGAACCCGGCCGCGCGTTGAGCGGCATCGAGTGGCATTGAGTGGCATCGAACTGCACCGAATTGCCCTACTTCCCGGCATCGTCGCAGGTCACAGTATGTTCAAGGATCGGGCTCCAAACCCGCTAGTCGCAGGTTCGAATCCTGTCACCCCTGCCCATCCCCCTCTGGGGGCCTGTTACAGCGTCAGGACCACTTTGCCCTCGGCCTGGCGGGCCTCCAGGGCGGCGTGCGCGTCCGCGGCCCGCTCGAGGGGGAAGCGGGTGAGCAGCGGGGTCAGCCGGCCTTCGGCGGCCTCGTTCAGCGAGCGGGTGATCAGTTCGCGCATGCCACCGGGGGGAATCATGTCCGGGCCGATGGCCCAGGTGGCGGTCAGTTGACGTTCGACAAGGTCCCGGGTGGAGATCTCGGTGGGCTCCCCCGCGGCCCAGCCGTGCAGCAGGAAGCGTCCTGCGGGGCCGAGCAGTTCCAGCGCCTGACGGCCCGCGATGCCGCCGACTCCGTCGAAGACCACGCTCACCTCGCGCCCGTCCAGGGCGGTGCGGACCTGCGCGGGCCAGTGGTCGGTGCGGTAGTCGACCGCGACGTCGGCGCCCAGCGCGCGGACCCGTGCGGTCTTCGCCGCCCCGCCGGCCACGCCGACGACGAGCGCGCCGGCGGCGCGTGCCGCCTGCACCAGGAGGCTGCCCAGGCCACCGGCCGCCGACATCACCAGCACCACATCCTGTGCGGTCAGGCGGGCGACGCGCAGCAGTCCCTGGGCGGTGGCGCCGGTGGTGACCATCGCGACGGCGGCGTCGGCGTCCAGGCCGCCTGGGATCGGGTACAGGTCGCGGGCGAAGGCGAGGGCCTGTTCGGCGTAGCCGCCGCCTGCCGTCAGCTGGGCGACGACCCTGCGGCCCAGCCAGGTGGCGTCGACCCCGGGGCCGAGGGCTGCGACGACGCCGGCGACCTCGCCTCCGAGGACGGCGGGCAGCGGCGGCGGGAGGTGGGGGCCGACGGCCGTGCCGCTGCGCAGACGGGCGTCGATCAGGTGGACGCCGCTGGCCTGGACGTCGATGCGCACCTGTCCCTCGGCGGGGAGGGGGGCGGGCACCGTCTCGTGGGTCAGGTTCCGGGCGGGGCCGTAGGCGTGCAGCCGTATCGCGTGCATGTCGTGCGCTCCAAGATCGCCTCGCCGGCACACGGGGCCGGCGAGTGGTGATCCCGACTCTCCGGCATCAACCATGCTTGAGGTCAAGAGGCCGCCGGCCGTCGTGGCGGCGTCCGTTGACGGCGCTCCTACAGTGCTGGGTATGACGGCGATGAGGAACACACATACGGGGAGGTGCTCGTGAGGAGCGTCGCGCTGCCGGCCGGTGTCGTCGAGTACGACGACCGTGGAGCGGGGCCCGTGGTCGTCCTGCTGCACGGGCTGCTGATGGATCACACCCTGTGGGACCGCGTACTGCCCCTGCTGCCCCAGGAGTTCCGGTACGTGCGTCCCGTGCTGCCGCTCGGGGCCCATCGCCGGCCGATGAACCCCGGCGCCGACCTCACGCTGCGCGGACAGGCCCGCCTGGTCGCCGACTTCCTCGACGAACTCGGCCTCGAGGACGTCACCTTGGTGCACGCCGACTGGGGAGGGGCGCTGTTCCTGACCGCCCACGGCTGGGACCGGCGCGTCGCCCGACAGGTGATCCTGCCCTGCGAGGCGTTCGAGAACTTCCCGCCCGGCCTGCCCGGCACGATGGTCTCCCTCGCCGCCCGCCTGCCCGGCGGCTTCCAGCTCGCCGCCCGCCAGCTGCGCCTGCGCCCGCTGCGCCGGCTGCCGGTGCTGCTCGGGCAGATGGCCCGCCGGCCGCTGCCGGACGACCTCGTGCGCCGCTGGACCGAGCCGCTCCTGCGCGACGCCCGCATCCGGCGCGACCTGCTCGCCTACTGCCGCAGCCCCTTCGACAAACCCGAACTCGTGCGCCACACCGAGGCGCTGGCCCGCTTCACCGGCGACGCGCTCGTGCTGTGGTCACCCGACAACCGCGTGATGCCGCCCGCACACGGCCGCCGCCTGGCCGACCTGCTGCCCGCCGGCCGGTACGCCGAGGTGCCCGGCGCGTACGTGCTGTCGATGCTGGACGAACCCGAAGCCGTGGCACGCGAGATCGGCCGCTTCCTCACCTCTGCGCCGGCCTCTCCCCCGCCCTCGCCGTAGGGTGTGCCGGCCGGAGGGGGCCGGGTTTCACACCGTCACCACGATCTTCCCGGTGTGGGTGTTGGACTCCATCAGGCGGTGGGCGTCCACCATCCGCTCCAGGCCGTCGAAGGTCTCGGCGATGACGGGCGTGAGCGTGCCGCCGGCAAGGCCCGAGCCGATGAAGGCGGCGGCGCGGCGACGGAATGCCTCCTGGCGGGCGAGGGCTGCGTGGGAGTAGGTGTGGACGGTCAGCGGCCAGTTCATCGACAGCTCCAGGGGGCGTGCGTCGAGCCAGCCGTAGAGGACCGCGGTGCCGCCGGGGGTGAGCGCGTCGCCGAGGGCCGCGAAGCCGGGGCCGCCGACCGCGTCGAAGGCCAGCCGGGCACCCTGGCCGCCGGTGATCCGCTTGACCTCCTTGACCAGGTCCTGGGAGTCCGTGGTGATCACATGGGGCGCGCCGAGCTCCGTCAGCCGCTGCCGCTTGGCCTCGCCGCGGGTGGTGGCGATGGGGATCGCGCCGATGCGCAGGGCGCTCTGGAGCGCGGCCGTGCCGACGCCGCTGGAGGCGCCCGTGATCAGGACGTGGTCGCCGGGGGCCAGGCGGCCGGTCTCGACCAGGCCGCCGTAGGCCGTCGCGTAGGTCAGCCACACCGCGGCCGAGGTCACCGCGTCCACGCCCTCGGGGCGGCGCACCACCGATTCCTGGGGCAGGACGACGCGTTCGCCGTAGACGCCGTGGATGCCGAAGTCGAAGTTGGCGGCGGCCATCACCGCGTCGCCGGGGGCGAAGGCGTCGACGCCTTCGCCGACCGCCTCGACCACTCCGGCGGCTTCGTATCCGAGCCGGGATGCGGGCAGGGTCGGCTGGTAGTAGTAGGTGCCGGCGCGGAAGAGGGCCTCGGCGCGGTTGAGGCCGACGGCCTCGACGCGGAAGAGGACCTCGCCCGGGCCGGGGTCGGCCAGCGGCACGTCCTCGGTCGTGAGGACCTCGGGGCCGCCGAGTTCGTGGAAGAGGACGGCCTTGGTGGTGGATGTCTTGGTGGTGGATGTCTTGCCGTTGACTGCCGTGTGTGCGGGGGAAGTTGTCATGTGGACGACCGTATGCAGCACTCAAGAGACGATCCATGTCTTGAACCCTTTTCTTTATGTCTCATCGTCTTTGTGTTGCTGCGGTACGGTGCGGTCATGGACGTACTGAGCGATGCGATCGCGGCCATGCGCACCGGGCGCCCCCACTCCTCGCGCGCGGTCAAGCGTGCGCCGTGGGGCGTGCGTTTCCCGGCCTCCGAGGGCGCCGGTTTCCACGTCGTGCTCCAGGGGTCGGCCTGGCTGCTGCCGCCCGGGGACGCGGCCCCCGTGCGGATGGGTTGCGGCGATGTCGTCTTCCTGGCCCATGGATACGGTCACGGCCTGGCCGACCGTCCCGGAACCCCGCTGGAGGAAGCCCGCCTGGAGCCGGACGGCTCCTGGCCGACACTGCGCCACCACGGGCCCGTGCACGGCGAGGACACGCTCATGCTGTGCGGGGCCTACCGGCTGACCAAGGCGCGGGCCCATCCGCTGCTCACCGAGCTGCCGCCCTTCATCCATCTGCCGGCCCGCGTCGGCGTTCCCGGCCGGCTGCGCGCCGCCGTGGACCTGCTCGGCGCCGAACTGGCAGACCCCCAGCCCGGCTCCGACGCCGTCGTGCCCGCGCTCCTGGACACCCTGCTGCTGTATCTGCTGCGCACCTGGTGGCTGGCCGAGCGGCCGGAGGGCCCCACGGGTTGGGCGGGGGCCCTGAACGACCGGGCCGTGGCGGCCGCGCTGCACGCCATCCACGACGAGCCGGCCAGGCCCTGGACCGTCGAGGAGCTCGGCGCCCGCGCGGGGCTCTCCCGCGCCGCGTTCGCCCGCCGTTTCACCGCGCTGGTCGGCCAGCCGCCGCTGGCGTACCTGACCTGGTGGCGCATGACGACGGCGGGCCGGCTGCTGCGCGAGGCCGGCGACCCGCTGCGCACGGTGGCCGAACAGGCCGGCTACACCTCGGAGTTCGCCTTCGCCAAGGCCTTCAAGCGGGAGTACGGGGTGGCGCCCGGCCAGTACCGCAAGCAGAGCGCGGCGAGCGCCGGATGAACCTGGCCCGGTAGCCGCGGCGCTCCCGGACCCTGAAGGCCCGGCCCGCGTGCGCGGGCCGGGCCTTCGGGGTGGTCGGGCGGTGCCGGAACCGGAAAAGGGGTCAGGCGGTGGGCTGGGGCTCGGGGGCAGCCGGCTGGGCGGGCTGGGCGAACTGGGTGCGGTGGAGTTCTTCGTAGCGGCCGCCGGCGGCGAGGAGGTCGGTGTGGGTGCCGCGTTCGACGATGCGGCCGCCTTCGAGGACCAGGATGAGGTCGGCCGCGCGCACGGTGGACAGGCGGTGGGCGATCACGACGGCGGTGCGGCCCTCGAGGGCCTCGTCCAGGGCTTCCTGGACGGCGGCCTCGGAGGTGGAGTCGAGGTGGGCGGTGGCCTCGTCGAGGATGACCACGCGCTGGCGGGCCAGGAGCAGGCGGGCGATGGTCAGACGCTGGCGTTCGCCGCCGGAGAAGCGGTAGCCGCGTTCGCCGACGACCGTCTCCAGCTGGTCGGGCAGGGCCGCCACCAAGGCGTCGAGGCGGGCGCGGCGCAGGGCGTCCCAGATCTCGTCCTCGCTCGCGTCGGGGCGGGCCAGGAGCAGGTTGGCGCGGACGGTGTCGTGGAAGAGGTGGCCGTCCTGGGTGACCATGCCCACCGTCTCGCGCAGGGAGGCGGCGCTCAGGTCGCGTACGTCGATGCCGCCCACGCGCACGGTGCCGGCGTCGGTGTCGTAGAGGCGGGGCAGGAGCTGGGCGATCGTGGATTTCCCGGCGCCGGAGGAGCCGACGAGGGCGACCATCTGGCCGGGTTCGGCGCGGAAGGAGACACCGTGCAGGACGGGGGTGTTGCCGCGGGCATCGAGGGTGGCGACGTCCTCGAGGGAGGCGAGGGAGACCTTGTCGGCGGCCGGGTAGGCGAAGTCGACGCCGTCGAACTCCACCGCGACCGGCCCCTCGGGCACGGCCCGGGCGTGGGGTTTTTCGGTGATCAGCGGCTTGAGGTCGAGGATCTCGAAGACCCGCTCGAAGCTGACCAGGGCGCTCATCACCTCGACGCGGGCGCCGGCGAGGGCGGTCAGCGGGGCGTAGAGGCGGGTCAGGAGCAGGGCGAGCGCGACGACGGCTCCGGGCTGGAGGTGGCCGCGCAGGGCGTAGAAGCCGCCCAGTCCGTAGACCAGGGCCAGGGCCAGGGCGGAGACGAGGGTGAGGGCGGTGATGAACACCGACTGGGTCATGGCGGTGCGGATGCCGATGTCGCGCACGCGCCGGGCCCGGGCGGCGAATTCGGCTGACTCGTCGGCGGGGCGGCCGAAGAGTTTGACGAGGGTGGCGCCGGGGGCGGAGAACCGCTCGGTCATCTGGGTGCTCATGTCGGCGTTGTGGCGGGCCGCTTCGCGCTGGAGGGCGGCCATGCGCGAGCCCATACGGCGTGCGGGCACGACGAAGACGGGCAGCAGGAGCAGTGCGAGGAGGGTGATCCGCCAGGAGATGCCGAGCATCACGACGAGGGTCAGCAGCAGGGTGACGAGGTTGGAGACGACGCCGGAGAGAGTATTGCTGAAGGCGCGCTGCGCCCCGATGACGTCATTGTTGAGGCGGCTGACCAGGGCCCCGGTGCGGGTGCGGGTGAAGAAGGCGACGGGCATCTTCTGGACGTGGTCGAAGACCGCGGTGCGCAGGTCGAGGATGAGGCCCTCGCCCAGGGTGGCGGAGAGCCGGCGGGTGAGCAGGGCCAGGCCCGCCTCCGCCACGGCGATCACGGCGATGAGGACGGCCAGGCGGGTGACCGCGCCGGTGTCCTCGCTCTTGACGATGACGTCGACGACGCGGCCGGCCAGGACGGGGGTCGCCACCGCCAGGAGCGCGGTGACCACGCTGGCCAGCAGGAAAAAGCCCAGCTGCCGGCGGTGCGGCCGCGCGAACGCGGCGATACGGGCCAGGCTCGCCCGCGAGAAGGACCGCCGGTCCTGCTGGGCGTTCATCGCGCTGTGCAGCGATGTCCACGCGGTGACTTCCATGTCCACGAGGTTCCTCCGGGGTGTCGGTTCACCCCGAACGCTAGAACCTCAACCATGCTTGAGATCAAGTGGCGGCGGGCGGTGGGTTACGGGCAGCCTGCCCCTGACGGGGCATCACCTCGCTTTTGCCTTCGATTCATAGACGTGGACCCGCAGAGGCGGTTGTGATTCCCAGGCAGAATCCCGCTGGGGGTGCGGTGCGGTCGTGGGGGGGTCAGTGGATGCCGGTGCGCCGGCCCTGCCAGAACCGGGTCCGCAGCTCACGGCGCAGGATCTTGCCGGTCGGGTTGCGCGGCAGGGCGTCGACGAAGCCGTAGCTCATCGGGATCTTGTAGTCGGCGATGGCGCCCTTCAGCGAGAGCATCAGCTGCCGCGGGCTGACCTCCTGCCCCTCCCGCAGCACCACGCACGCGTGCACCGCCTCGCCCCAGGTCTCGTCCGGCACCCCGATCACCGCCGCCTCCGCCACCGCCGGATGACGCCCGAGCGCCTCCTCCACCTCGGTGGGATAGACATTGGCCCCGGCGACGATGATGGTGTCCTTGACCCGGTCACACAGGAACAGAAAGCCGTCGGCGTCGAGACAACCCGCATCACCCATGCGCAGCCAGCCATCGACCACCACCGCCGCACTCGCCTCCTGGTTCTTCCAGTAGCCCAGCATCCGCGCCGGGGTGCGCACGCACACCTCCCCGGGCTCCCCCACCGCAGCCTCACGCCCGTCCTCGGTGACGATCCGCACCTCCACCCCCGGGCAGGCGAGCCCCGCCGCCCTCAGCCGCGCCCCGCCCGGCACGTGCTCGCCCGGCGGCAGCAACGCCACCGCGTTGCCGGCCTCCGTCGCCGAGTACGCCTGCACGAAATCCGCCCCGATCACCTCCAGGCAGCGCGAGAGCAGCGCCTGCGAGATCGGCGACGCCCCGTAGACCACCTTGCGCAAAGAAGCGAAACTCTGCGCCGTGGCCGCCGGCTCGTCCAGCATCATCTGCAGCATGGCCGGCGCGACGAACGTCGTCGTCACCCCCGCCTCCCGGATCAGCCGGACCGCTTCCTGGCCGATGAAACTGCGCATCACCACATTCGTCACCCCCGCGGCGAAACCCTGCATCGACCAGTTCAGCCCCGCCAGATGCAGACCCGACAGGCTGATCAGGCTCCTGTCCCCGGGCCGGAAGTCCACCCAGTCCAGGCCCCCCTGCCGCATGGACTCCCCCAGCGCGAAGAAACTGCGGTGCGCGATGACCGCCCCCTTCGGCGCCCCGGTCGTCCCACTGGTGTACACCTGCGCCACCGCGTCATCCGGGGTCGCGTCCACGGGAAGGTCCGTATCGAGGTGGCCGGTCTTCCACGCGGTGAAGCCCGCTCCCCGCTCCTGCTCCGAGTCCAGCGCCACCACCGTCCGCAGCGCCCCCAAATCCGGCCGCAGGTGGGCGAGGGTGTCGAGGAACTCACGCTCGGCGAAGACCAGTGCGGTGTCGGAGTCGCGCAGGATGTGCTCGATCTCGGGGGCCGTCAGCCGCCAGTTGACGGGGACGAGAACAGTGCCGCTCTTGGCGCAGGCGAAGGCGATCTCGTAGTAGCGGGCGGACTCCTTGCCCAGGTAGGCCACCCGCGCGCCACGCTCCAGGCCCGCGCCGAGGAGCGCGTGGGCGCTGCGGTTGCTCTCCCGGTGCAGCTCGCGGTAGCCGACTTCGGTGCCCTCGAAGCTGATGGCCGGGTGATCGGGGCGGCGGCGGGCGTGGTGGCCCGTGATGGCGTCAAGAGTGCACCGACCCGACACCTTCGGCCGGACGGCCGGACGGGCCACGCATGAACAGGCCCGGAGCCAGACAACCGATGTGCACCCGCAGCCCGGATCCCCGGCGAACGCGCGCTCGTCGGGAGTCGGCGCCCAAGCGCCAGCCATGTACTGCACCAGCAGCGGCCGCCCCGCCGCATCACCCTCGCCGCCCGCGACTGGCTTGTCGCCCAGCTTTTTCCGCGACTGAGGGGTGCCGGGATCAGCTCAAGTGGGGCGGCAACTGAAGCCGTTGGCAGCGACGGGGTCGAGGAGGCCGTCGTGGCGGCGGAGGTACACGGTGGCGCCGTTGCCTTCCTGGTCAGTCTTCGAGGATCGGATCAGGAACTCGAGGCCGGGCCGACCGGAGCTGCAGGCGCTGATTCAGGGCCTTGCATCGCGGTTGCCTGAAGGGTGACGCGCTGTCCGTTCTGGTCGGCACGAACCTCGAGGTCGCGCCACTGCTGCACGTCGATTCCGTCGGGCCAGCCGAGGCAGGTGTGGGACTGTGGAGTGCGCTGGCCCCGCAGGCGCATGAACTCCACCGTGGCAACGGGACGCCCGACAGCGGCACCACAGCCAGTGCCGGTCATGCGGACAGTGAGGTCGTAACCTGCAGGGCTGTCCAGCGGGGCGACAAGGACACCGCCAGGGCGCAGTTGCCGCAACCAGGCCGGTGGGATGCGGCGGACAGAGGCAGTGGAGACGATCCGGTCGAAAGGAGCCCCCGCGAGCCAGCCCCGCTCCCCGTCCCTGGTGACCACCTGCGCACGAACACCCAGGGCACCGAGCCGCTCCCTGGCACGGGCGGCGATCTGCGGGTCGATCTCGACAGACGTCACGGTGTCCGGACCTGTGCGATGGGCCAGGAGGGCGGTGTTGTAACCGGTCCCTGTCCCGATCTCCAGCACCTTGTCGCCGGGGGCCGGGGCAAGGTGGCGCAGCATTTCGATCACGACGGTGATGCAGGAAATGCTGGAAGTGAAGGCCCCGTTCGCGGGGGCGTCCGGGGCGATCGCGCCGTCGTCGATCTGGGTGATCAACGGGGTTCGCAGCAGATAGACCGCCTTGAGCCACCGGTTCGGGGTCTTGCCGCGGTCGATAAGGGCATACAGTCCGTCCTCGTCGGGGCGGGGCCACCAGAGGCGGTCCGGTGCGAAGTGCTCCCGCGGCACGGTGACAAAGACGTTGCGTAGCCACTGCAGGCCGCCGAAGTAGCCGCGCGGGCTGGATTCCAGTTCCTGCGCGCACCGCTCCCGCAGAATCTCTGCGTCCATCACGACGACCCGGTTCCGTTGCCAGGCCGGCTAGTCATCGTCATCCTCCGGCAGGGGTTCCTCTTCGGGCATGGGATTGCCCGGATCACCCGGACTGGAGTAAGGACCGCCGACCTCGCCGTCACCCGACTGTCGATCCTGGCCACCCACCACGCCCTCCCTCCACCACATGGCTGAACCGCTGCCCACAGTAGGAGCACGAGGGCGATGACGCGAGCGGTCCAGACGCATTCGCGCGGACGAAGCCGTCGGCGGCGCACAGCACGCTCGGCTGCCATCGCGCACCTCGCCCGGCACCCCCTGGACCGCCTACATGTAACTCTGGAACCAGTGGGTGTCGAAGTATCGGGCCGTCGAGAAAGGATGCCGCCGATCGGTCAACATGCGGTAGACGAACTCGGCGGTCGTCCCATCGAACCGTACCCATGAGTCGGGGATGTCCTCCGTCACAAGAATGGGCCACTTGTCAGGGTCGGGGCCTTCCGTGAGCCAGAAGAACTGGTCCGCCTGCTCGGAAGTCGCCCACTCCAATAGCCCACCGGAGGCCGGGTACACCTCGTACGGCTCCCACAGACCGCTACGGTTCCTGCTGGCCCACTCCCCCAGCCACTCGGTGTGCAAGACGATGTCCGCACTCTCGAAACCGGCGCCGGGCACGTGAAGCTGGAGGTAGCCGTCAAAGGCACCGTGCCCGAACAACTCGACGAGTCGCTTGTAGTCACCGGGCAGCGCGGTGCCGAGCCGGGCCTCGACCCCCGCCCAGTCGACCGTACGCGCGCAGGTTGTGTCCCATCCCGTGACGGCGACGACCCCGTCCACCCAGGAAGCCCCGTCAGGCATGGCCACAGCCGGGACATCCCGTTCCGCGACCAGCACCACAAGCCGAATGCCGCCCTCGGAGCGGTAGCTACCGCAACCGATCCAACGGCCCCCCTGCGCCCACGCTCGCATCTCGACGATCCCCTCACCGAACGGGGTCAGGAGCGGCAACCCGGTCCGCCGCTTTACGGTCGGGTCGACGTAACCGCCCATCGCGAGATTGCGCGGCTGCCCATACCGTCCGCTGAGCGCCTCTTGAAGCGCACAAAGGTCGATCTCATCCGAAAGCTCCAGACATATGTGCCCTGCCGGATGCCCTGACACATCACACTTCAAATCACCCGTGTCCGGCCAGACCAGGCAGTGGACGGCCGAGAGGAGCTCTTCCTGTTCATCCATGGCAGGCATTGAAACGGACACCACTGACACTGACGTCAACGGGTGGCCTGCCATGTGGTGGGCCACCGCCTGCGTTCGTGTTGCATTGGTCCGTTCGAGCCCAATTAGACTGTGTACATGCCACGTACACGCACCTCTGCCCTCACCATCCTCCTGAGCATTGCCGCTCTCACCTCTTGCTCTTCCGGTGGCTCCGACGGCGACGCGGGCAAGCCCATCACCAAGCAGCTCGACCAGGGCCAGATCATGCAGGCGCTGCCGGGCTCCGGTGAGGTGATCAGGGAGTGGGATCCTTATAAGGGCAAGCGCGTGTCGAAGGCCGATGACTGCGCCCTGGTGGACAGCCCGGTTCCCAAGGGCTGGGTGCGCGCCGGCGAGGCCTGGTACATCCACAACGGGTCCACGGACGACATGGCGGACGTGACGATCTGCCTGTTTGACAGCCCCGAGAACGCGAAGAGCGCTTATGCGGCCTGGAAGGACAAGGACCTCCAGGAGCAGGAGAGCAAGGACGCCGTGGGCGAGGAGTCGATGTTCCTCGTCAACCCGGACACTCAAGGCACCGTCCACGCGCTCAGCCGTTCCGGCAACGTCGCCATCAAGGTGAAAGTCGACCACACCGGAGGCGACACCACCGGCGCCCGTGACATGATCGCCGCCACGCTCAAGCGACTTCAGCAGGTCCAGGATGGCGAGCGCGCCACGGCCACCGCGGCGGACGAGGCGGCGAAGGCACAGAAGAAGTAGTGGAGGCCGGCCCCGGCGTTCTGGCAGCCGAGGTCGGTCAGGGTGGGGATGTCGAGACCATCTGGGAGAGTCATGACAAGTAGGTTCACCGAGTTGGCCGTTGACTGCCACGATCCGGAGAGGCTCGCGGCCTTCTGGTGCGAGGTCCTGGACTTCAAGGTGATCGACCGGAGCGAGGGCAAGGTCGAGATCGGCTCCTGGGTGCCGACCGTCGAGGATGTTCGGGCCCGCCAGATGTCGCCCACCCTGCTGTTCATCCAGGTACCCGAGGGCAAGACCGTGAAAAACCGGCTTCACCTCGACGTCAGCCCGATCGACGGCAGCACCGAGGACGAGGTGACCAGATTGCTCGGCCTCGGCGCCACCAAGACGGATGTGGGCCAGGGTTCAGACCGAAACTGGGTGGTCATGGCAGACCCCGAGGGCAACGAGTTCTGCGTCCTACGCACCCTGGCACCGCAGAACTAGGCCGCGAGCGAGGCAGCCGCAACCCGTCACACGGCTGTCTCGAGGAATTCAGCGACCACGATTCAGCCAGAAGAGCAGCCCGAAGAGAACTGGCACGCAGAGCCCAACAACGCCTTCGACACCAAGTCGGGTCTCGACCAGCACTTCCTGCGCTTTCCCCGCGCGGCGCTCGCCCTGCCCGAGCGGTCACTGCGGGAAATCAGCGCAGTCGCGCTCGGTCCCGGCAACCCCATCGCGGCCATTGCCTCCACCTACTTCTCCCAGCTGGCCGTCATCCCGGGACTGCGCAGCGGCCGGCACGCCGAGACGGTCGCTGAGCCCAGCATCGAGCTGCTCCGCGCAGTCATCTCCAGCAAAGTCTTCAAACAGGCATACGGCATCTCCCCACGGGCCTGGCGCGACCTCAACCGCACCTGACGCTGCGGCGGCGTCGCTCAGCTACATCACAGCCGCCTGGGCGTTCTCGTTCATCAGGTGGAACCGGTCGCCCGCGTCAATCTGCGCATGACCGTGCCCAGGATGCGTTCCAGGGGGAAGTAGCCCACCTCCCGCGAGTCGTAGCTGACGCCGCTGTTGTCGCCGAGGAGAACCAGACGACCCGGCGGCACGCGGGATTCCGGAGTGGTGGCCAGCGAGCGGACGCGGTGGCGGGGTACGGGGTCGCCGGGGACGGCGGCCACGCGTTTGATCAGCCATGCGCGGCCGTGGACGGCCGTGGCGCCGGCACCGGACAGGACGGGCGGGCCCGACCAGGTTCCACCAGGTGCCGGGTGCTCGGCCACGACCACCTGGCCCACGGCCGGTAGGGAGCCGCGCCGCACCAGGACCCGGTCACCGTCCTCGAACGCCGGGGACATGCTCGCGCCGCGGACCGTCACCACGACCAGTCCGCGTGTGAGGGCCAGCGTGGCGGCAGCGGCGAGGGCCGCGCCGGCCGTCGTCGCCAGAAAAATCCTCACCGGGGTTCCCTGGTGACTGCCCGAGCAACCTCCGGCTCGTCGACGCCCCCGGCTCCGTCGGCCGAGCGGTAGCCGGCCGCCTGGAGGGCGAACAGGCGGGCGTAGCGGCCGTCGGAGGCAACGAGTTCGGCGTGCGGGCCCTGTTCCACGACGACGCCGTTCTCAAGGACGGCGATGACGTCGGCGTCCCGTACGGCACCGAGACGGTGGGAGATGAGCAGGCTCGTGCGCTCGCCGCGGTGGCGTCGCAGTGCGGTGTGGATCTCGTGCTCGGCCTCGGCGTCGAGGCCGGCCGACGGCTCGTCGAGGATCATCAGGTCGCGTCGGTCCCGCAAGAACGCGCGAGCGAGCGCGAGTCGTTGCAGTTGGCCGCCGGAGAGGACGACTCCGGTCTCCGGGTCGTCCTTGTCCGACTCCATGAAGAACCTCCGTGAGAGCAGAGTGTCGTACCCGTAGGGCAGGGCTGCCAGCCGGGGGTGGATGCCCGCTCGCCGTGCGGCCGCCTCCACGCGCGGGCGGTCGCCGAGCGCAGTGAGGTCGCCCAGGGCGATGTTCTCCGCGGCTGTCATGTCGTAGTGCATGTAGTCCTGGAACACCGCTCCGATGCGCCGCCGCAGGTCGGCCGGGTCGACGGTGCGGATGTCCACACCGTCCCACAGGACCGCGCCGCGCTCGGGGTCGTAGAAGCGGCACAGGAGTTTGACGAGGGTGGACTTGCCGGCGCCGTTGAGCCCGACGAGGGCCAGCACCCGGCCGTGTTCCAGGCGGAGGTTCGCCCCGCGCAGCACCCATGGGTGCTCCTCCGAGTAGCGGAACCAGACGTCTCGCAGCTCGATGCCCCGGGACAGGGGCGGGAGGGGTACGGGCGCGGCGGGCACAGGGAGGTCCGGGCCGGCCCTCGTGACCGTCAGGTAGTGGTCGAACATCAGCAGTGCCTGGTGGGAGCGGGCCACCTCGCTGGCGAGGATGGCGAGCGCGCCCTGGATGCCGGCCACGGCCGCTACGAACATCACCACGTCGCCGGCCGACAGGGTGCCGGAGTGTGCGGCGGACACCGCCCACAGCAGCCCGCCGCCCGAGACGAGCGCGGCCAGCAGTCCGAGCCCCGCCATGATCAGGGCCTCTCGCCGGTCCACCGTCCGTTTGGCTGCGTCGGCGGTGCGCCGGTCGGTGAGCATCCGCTCGCGCAGGAATCCGCCGATGCCGAATAGGCGGATCTCCTTGGCCGCCTCCACGCTGGACAGCAGTTCGCCGTAGAACATCTGCCGCCGCTCGACCGGGCCGATCTCCCACAGAACGCGGGCCTTTCGGCGTGCCATGGAGACCTCGGAGAGCAAGCTGGGCACGGCCGCGCCCAGTACCAGGGCGGTCATCCACGGGCTGAGCACGGACAGGGAGCCGAGGAACCCGCCGATCGTGACGGCGCCGCGGGCGATGCCGACGGCCCCGTCCACGGCCTGGTTGGGGGTGCCGCCGCCGGAGCCCTGGGCCAGTCGCAGCCGGTCCAGGAACCGCGGGTTCTCGAAGCGGCCCAGTCCGCCGAAGCCTTCGACCGCGCGGAAGAGCCGGTCGTCGGCCAGGAGCCCCACCCTGCGGTCGAGTTCGCGCCGGAGGTACTGGCTCCACTGGGGCGTCACGGCGAGGATGATGCCCGTCGCGGCGAGCCCGGCGCCCACGCCGACGAGGTCGGCGAGCGGGGCGTGGGACCCCAGGCCGTCCAGGAGCAGCTTGGTCAGCCAGGCGGTGATCACGGGGAGGCCGCCGGCGACCAGGGTGAGCACGAGGTAGAGGCCGAGAGCACCGGGGGACGCGCTCGCCACCAGCGCGGCGGCAGCGGCTATCCGCCTCGCCACGGCCGCGGGGCCGATCGTCCGCCCGGGCGTGAATTCGGCCGCGTCAGTGGCGCGGGGCCTGCCTGGCCCCGGGCCCGGTCTCGGCCCTGGCCCTGGCCCCGGGCTGGGCCCCGGACTGGGCCCCGGACTGGGCCCCGGACTGGGACCCGGACTGGGACCCGGGGCGGGGCCTGGCCCGGCAGGGGCGCAGCTCGGGGCGCGGTCCGGCCCTTCGCGCTCCCGCCCCATGCAGTCCGGCCCTTCGCGGTCCGGTCGTCCGCCGCCCTGCCCTTCGCGGTCCGGTTGTCCACCGTCCTGCCCTACGCCGTCCGGTCGTCCACCGTCCTGCCCTTCGCGGTCCGGTTGTCCACCGTCCTGCCCTACGCCGTCCGGTCGTCCACCGTCCTGCCCTACGCCGTCCGGTCGTCCACCGCCCTGCCCTACGCCGTCCGGTCGTCCACCGTCCTGCCCTACGCCGTCCGGTCGTCCACCGTCCTGCCCTTCGCGGTCCTGCCCGTTCATGCCGCTACGACGGGCGCGTCCAGGTCGACATGGTTGCGCGCGATCACGGGCCGCCCGGCGGTGTCCGCCGTGACCTGGAGCAGGGTGGGGAAGCCGAAGACCTGGAACGCGTCGGTCACGCCGGTGTCGCTGCCTTCCTGCACCACGACGCGGGCGACCGCGCCCAGTTCGGCGACCTGTCCCTTCGCGCGGTCGGCGGTGCCCACCACCACGGCCAGTACCTGCTCACGACCACCGGGCACGTTCCGGGCGTACTCCACGAACTTGGGCAGCATTTCGTGGCACGGTCCGCAATTCGGGGAGAAGAACGCCACGAGCGTGTCACCGGACAGCGACGCGCGGGTCAGCACCTCGCCGTCGGCGGAGAGGGTGCTGAACTCGCCGACCTGCTCCCCCACTTTGATGACGGGAGGTCTGCCGGGGGCGCCGCCGCCCTCGGCGGCGACCTTGGTCAGCATCGCCGTGTGGTCCCGGAGCCTCTTGATCACCCCCAGGGTGAGGACCAGGTCCAGCGTACAGAGCAGTCCCACCAGTACCACTGCCGCGATCAGGACGGGCATGGGGTCGTCTCCTCCGGGGTCATGGGTTCGCAGGGATACGAGATGTGCGGAACAGGTCGAGGATGTCGTCGAGCACGGCGACGAGCCCGCCCAGGAGCAGGCCGGTGAGCGCCGCCAGCACGGCCCCGCCCGGGGCGGTGGCGCCGCCCGCGGACACGGCGAACGCGCCGGTGACCGCCAAGGCCGCCAGCGCGAGGTTGCGTACGAGGTGTCTCGGCCCGAGGGGGCCGGCCGAGGTTCCGAAACATCGGCAGGGTGTTCTCATGCCCCGCCGCAGGGTCAGCGCGATGCCGGCCGTGAACGCCGCGAGCAGGGCCGCCGCGAGCACGAACCCGGCGATGGCGGCTTCCGGCAGGGGCGTGGCGAGAGTCGCGCACACGGTGGCCTCGGCGGCCACCACCCACCGAGCCACCGACCGGGCCGAGCGCGAGGGCACGACGCGCATGCCTTCCAGCGAGGACACGAACCGGTCGAACGCCCCTCGCCCCGCTGTCTTGCCGACGGACGAGGCGAGGAACACCGCGCCGATCAGACAGCGGATGCCGAGCGCCAGATATACCACCGGTTCTCCTCCTCGGGCTGTCGCCGTGTCGTTCCCGTTCCGGTCGGGGGCGGTTGTCGCCGGTCGTCACGTCGTGGTGCGGTTCAACCGGCTAGAGGTGAGGCAGTCATGCGGGTCTTCTCCGGGTGGCCGGCGTCGTCAGCACTGACAGACGATCGTCGGGCAGCCACGGGAGTTGCAGCACGCCCAGCAGGGGGCGTTGTAGCCGCACTTCTCGCTGCACTGCCAGCAGGCCGGGTAGTTGCCGCAACCCAGGATTTCGGCGGCGGCCGCGTCCACCTCGGGCACGAACTTCCCGAGCAGACGGCTGCCCAGTTCCGTGAGCTTCGCGTACATCGACATACTCCTCACTCGACCCGTAAACGGGATCGGATCCGGGATCGGTCGGTGCGGCCGGGCTTGTGCCCCGTCCACGGCGGTGAGTCTCATCGGCCCTGAGAACGACGGATAGTGCAGTTTCCGGTCGAGACGGGCCTGCGGGGCGGCGTGTACGGCCTCGTGGGGCGTGACGTGAAGCAGGTCTTGCCAGATGCCTCGTGCGTCGCGGGCGGTGCCCCGGGCCGGCCCGGGGCACCGAGCGCGGTGGTGCCGGTCGGTGCTCGGCGGGCCTCCGGACCGGCTTCTTCCTCCGGTGGTGGTGAAGCTCCTCCTCCGGATGCACCGGTGGGCGGGCACCCTGGCCAGGGTCGGTGCAGCCACCGGTATCCGCCATGTGGGCTAGACCGCTCCAAGGGCGGTGCGACACGTTCCGGCCTTCGCTTCCGCTCGTTCGCACACCGGGCCGACGGGGTGGTTCCGCTTCGGTGCGAGGTGTGGTAGGCGCGGCGCCCAGGGCTCGTTCAGGACATCGTCTCCGTCCGACGGCGGGTGTGGGCGGTACGTGTCCGCGCCCGTGTCGACGCTGCGCCATCGTTCCTCGTAGTCCGGGCGGACCCGGATGCCGTCGGCAGGCACCGGTAGGGGGACGTCCGGCCCGGAACGGGGCGGCGAGCCGGGTGCGTACAGACGGTCCGCGGCGGGCCCGTGGGAGGTCCATTGGGCAGGCGCAGCCTGGTGGACGTGGTGTTGCGGGACCGGGGAGCGGGATGAGGCCACCGGGGCGTGCGGTGGCCATTTCTGGTCGGTCGCGAGAGGAACCGGGCAGGTACGCCTCTGACCCGTACGCCCCCCGACGCGGCGTCACTCCTCGGCAGTGACCGTCCTCAGGGCCTCGTCGCGTACGTCGGCGTGAGGGTGCCGGCGCAGTGTCCGCAGCCGGTCGCGCCACGCCGTGCTCCAGTGGCCGCGGCGGCCGCCCGCCACGGTCAGCGCGAGGGCGAACAGCCCGGCCGCGTGGCCTCCGTCGCCGGCCAGGACCGCGGCGGCGTGCAGCAGCGCCGTGTCGCTGCCGTCGCGCCCGCCGATACTCGCGGTCAGTGCGGTGGCCGTACGGGCGGCGAGGGCGGGGCGGCCCTCGTGGACCCGGGCGAGACGCGTCAGCTGCGCCGCCAGCTCGTCCGGTTCGGCGCCCAGGTCGAGCGTGCGGAGCAGGAGGACGGCGGCTTCGGGAGCGTGGTCGCCCGTGGCGATGAGGAGATCGGCGACCTCCGATGCCGCCGTCCTGACTGCGCGTCGCTGCCGGCCGCCCAACTCGGCGAGGACGGTGGTCAGGAGCTGGATGCGCCGGAAGGCGGGCCGGTCGCGGTCCTCTTCGGCGTCAGGCGTGCCGGGGAGAGCGTCCGCCTCGAGCAGCGCCGTGAGGGCGCGGGTGAGGGGGACAATGTCCGGCGAGCCCGACGGGGCGTGGGCGACGTACGAGCACAGGGCCCGGGCCGCGGGCTGCCAGCTCGCCCGGTTGTCCAGGTCGGTGATGGCGGTGACCAGCAGGTCCACGGCCTCGGGCACCCACTGCGACCATATTCCGAGCGCCTGGAAGCCCTGCCGTGCGACTTCGGGGTCGTCGGTGACGCACACCGTCCGTACCAGGCCCGCGTACCGCCCCCGGTGCCGCTCGGGCAGAGTGCCGGGCGCGGGACCGAGCACGGCCCTGCGCAGCTCCGGCCGCCCGGACGCGGCGGACTCCAGCAGCCCCCAGGCCGCTTCATGGGCCAGCAGCTCCGTCGCGACCGTGACGCAGGCTGCCTGCACGTCGTGGTGCTGGCCAGGCACAGCCATCCCCTCCGCGAGGAGGGCAACGGCCTGTGTCGCGGGCAGCCGTGCGGCGGCGAGCCGCGCGGCTTCCTTCCGGCTGGTCACCTTCACCCCGGCGGTCGCGGTGAGGAGGTCGCGGAGCACACCGGACAGGCCGGACGGTGCGGCGTACCGGCTCGCCCGGGACGCGGCGGGGACGGCGACCCTCGCCCGGTCCCCGCCCACGTGGGAGAGGAGCAGCGGCAGGTGACGGCCCGGGTCCGCGGTGCGCCCGAGGGCCGCCAGCGCGGCCTCGGCGATCGGTACGGCGTCGTCGCCGGCGTACCGCACCAGCAGTTCGGTGCCGTACTCCGGGATCCGCGCGGCCAGGGGCAGCGCGTACACGCGCTCGGCGAGGCTGAGGCTGGTGTCCTCCATCGTGCGCGTCAGCAGTCGTGCGGCGGCCGCCTGCTGACGTGGCAGCCAGTAGGCCGTGTGCCGGCCTATGGGCGGCAGCCAGTGCCGGTCCTTGGTGAGGAAGCGGCCGTAGGGCGGGGTCTCGCCGAGGACGGCGTCGAGCAGGTCGGTGCGGCGGACTGCGAGGGCGCCGATGACGGCGGGGAAGGTGGCCGTCGACGGGTCGAGGGCGAGCAGTTCGACGATCCGGTCGTCGCGGGTGCGGGGGTCGTCGAGCCAGAGGTCGGCGGCCTTGCGGCCGTCCTCGGTCCGGCCGTGCTCGATGCAGCGCCGCAGCAGGGCCTGCAGCCCCGGAATGCCGTGCGCGCGGTCGCCGAGCGCCGTGGCCAGGCGGAGGGCCTCGGTGAAGTCGGCGTGGCCGGCGGCCGCTTCGAGGGAGGGGCGCAGGGCTTCGAACAGCTCGTGTTCCTGGCCCTTTCGCAGGCTGTCTACGCGGAAGCTCCCGGAGGCGCCGGGGAGCCGGGCGAGCGTGCGGTAGGCCCAGTCCATCAGCTCCTCGCCCGTGCCGGCCGCGTGTTCGCGCAGCAGGGCGTGGGCCAGCCCGTGCAGGGCACGGTGGTCGTTCCAGGAGAGGTCAGGGGCCTCCAGCGCGTCCGTCGCGAGGCGCTCCAGGTGGGGCGCCGCCTCGGCGGCGAACAGCGCGGGGTGGATCGCGGCGATCGCCTTGAGGGCGAAGGCCCGTACCGGTTCCTGCTCGTTGCGCAGCCGCTGCAGGCCGGCGAGCAGCTCCGTCACGGCGGACGGGTCGCGCGTCAGGGCGGCGTTGCGCACCAGCAGCGGGTAGGCGAACGCCCGGTCCGTGGCCTCGGAGCTGCTGGTGGCCGCCAGCAGCTCCTCGCGCGCCTCCGCGACCGGCAGGAAGGACACGGCCGACAGCACCAGTTGCCCGAACGTCCCGAACTCGCGGGCCTGCGCGGCCATCCGCCGTGCCTCGGCGTGCCGGCGCTCCCAGGGCAGCACGGTGAGCATGGCGTCGGAGAGGGACGCGAAACGCGTGGACCGTCCGCGCATCGCGGTGTCGTAGCACGCGGAACGCTCGGAGGGCGGCATGAGCTTCAGCAGGCGGACGAGCGCCCGGTCGTTGGCGCGGGCCAGCGCCTGGGCGAAGTCGTCGAAGCCGGGCGGCCTGTGGCGTACGAGGGTGCGCAGCACGGGTGTCCGGAGCAGCAGCAGGTCCGCGTCCGTGCGTCCGGGGGCGAGCAGCAGCCGGACCGTGGCCTCCGGGTCGGCGGTCGCCAGTTGGCCCAGCCGCCGGTGGATCTGCTCGGGCAGCGGCCCGGGGCACAGGCGCTCCAGCAGGTCGAGGACACGGTCGGGGGCCGCCTCGACGGCCGCCTCGACGACCGCTCCGTGCAGGCGCCACCAGAGCTGCCGGTTGTCCTCGGACCGGGCCGTGAGCCTGCGCTCCGCCTCGTCGAGGAGGGCGGAGGAGTGGCGCCGGGCGAGCTTCCTCCACTGGACGATCGTGTAGAAAAGGCCGGGCAGGAGTTCGGCGACCGTCCCCGTACTGCAGGCCGGCAGCAGCCGCGCCGCCTCGGTGTCGCCCCAGTGCTCGCGCAGGGGCCGGATCAGGGCGTCCGCGAGCGCCGTGCGCCGCCCGGCGACCACGGCCCGGATCAGCGCGCGCCGGACGACGGTGGAGGCGTCTTCCAGCGCCGCGACGACAGCGTCGTCGGGAATGCCGCCCTGACGCACCGCCGCCAAGGCCTGTGCCCGCACCAGCGGATCGGGGTCGGCCAGCCGGTCCTGCAGCCAGCGGATGTCGCGGCCCACGCCGGCGGCCAGCGCCGCGACACCGTGCTCGTACACCCCACGCCCCGACAGCTCCGCCAGGACCGCGCTCAGTTCGCCGGCCGCGGCACGCTCCTGCGCCCACAGGGCGATGCGCTGCGCGCGCCGGGGGTACGGCAGCGGATCGAGCTCGGCCAGGAGGCCGTCGGCGAGGGCGGAGGGGGAGGCGGTGCTGTCGTTCTTTTGCGTCACGCGGGGATTCTCATGGAGATGCCTGCCCGGGCCTAATCCTTATTCGCAGCGGGTGTGGTTCCTGTTTGCTGGAGCGGCGAGGTTAAACAGATTTTCGTGTCGATTCACCCCATTGGGTGCGCCAGGCACCGTTTGCCCTGAGCCCCGGCACGGGCAGAAGGCAGACACGGAACAGGCGGAGCGAACTGGTCCGCCCCCTCTCCACGAAGGGAACGGCACCATGCCGCAGTACCTCCTCCGCCGTGCCGCTCGCCTCGCTGCGGGCGCCACCGCGCTCGCCATGGCCGCGCTTGGTACGGGTGCCACCCCGGCGGGTGCCGTGACCTCGTGCACCGTCAACGGCACCCCGGCCTCCGGGCCCCTCATCAACGGGACTTCCGGCCCCGACGTGATCGTCTGCGCGGCCGGCGTCGAGGCCGGTACGGTCGTGGACGGGCTCGGCGGCGACGACCGTTTCACCCTCAAGGGCGCAGTGAACGGCACCGTCCGTGGCAGTGCCGGCGCGGACACGATCACGGTGGACGACGGCGGGTCCGTCGGAGGGAGCGGGACACTGGAAGGGCAGACAGAGGAGGATACGTTCGACCTGCACGGGCCGCTCGCGGGAAAGATCCGGGCGGGGCAGGGGAACGACCGGATCCATCTGTTCTCCGGGTCCGGCGTGACGGCCGGCGGCGGGGACATCCGGGGTGCCCTGGGGGACGACACGATCATCGCCGACCAGAACGCACTCGTGGCCGGGCTGATCCAGGGCAGCGAGGGCAAGGACACCGTCACCGTCGACCGCGTCGAGCCCGGCGGACAAGTCCAGGGCAACGACGACAACGACACCCTCACTGTCGCCGACAACGCCGGCACTGTCTCCGGCGGCAACGGCGACGACGAGATCCACGTCAGGGAGAACACCGGCACCGTTGACGGCGGCGAGGGCACCGACTCGTGCGACGTCGTCGGAACGCCGCCGACGGGCTGTGAGTCCTGACACCCTGCCGGTTTCACCCCGAGCCGAGGGGTTGTATCCGGTATCCCGTAACCCGTCCCGGGGCGTCGCCCCGGACTCACGGACTCACGGACTCACGGACTCACGGACTCACGGACTCACGGACTCACAAACGCCACAGGCGCCCTGGCGGATCAGGCGTCGATGGGATGCCAGGCCGGGCCGCCTCCGTTCTGCTGGACACGTCCGAACACGACGTCGGCGAAGTGGACGCCGAAGCCGATCGTGTCGGGTTCTGCCAGCTCGGCGACAAGGCGGCGGCGGTGGTCGGCGGTCCGGGCCAGGTCGTGGTCGAAGGCCGCGGACCACTCGGGGTGGTCGGCCTGGATCGGCGAGTGCATGGCGTCGCCGAAGGCGATCAGGCGCCGACCGCCCCCGGTAATGACGTACTCGGCGTGCCCGACGGTGTGGCCGGGGGTGATCCGTACGCGTACGCCGGGGAAGATCTCCTGCCCGTCCGTGATCGTACGTACGCGCGGTGCGAGGGCGGCGACCTCCTCGGTCATGCCCTGGGCTTCCAGGAGGTCGCGTCCCTCCCACTCCAGCTCGGAGATCAGGTAGTCGGCGTGGGCGAACACGGGCCGGTCACCGCCGGGGGCGGGGTGGCAGGCCCAGCCGAGGTGGTCGGAGTGGAGATGGGTGAAGGCCACCGCTTCGATGTCCTCGGGGGTGCGACCGAGTTCGGCCAGGCTGTGCGGGAGGGCGCCGCCGTGGATCGCACCGAGGGGGCCGTCCGGAGCCTCGAGCCTCTGTGGGCCGAAGCCCGTGTCGATCAGCAGAGCGCGGTCGCCGTGCTCGACCAGCAGACCGCCGACGCTCCCCACGAGGTGGCCCGTGGCGTCCAGGTACTCCGGGTGGGCGGCCCACACCTCGTCGGTGGTGTCCTGCAGCAGTGGCAGCGGTCGGAGCCGGACATCGCCGTCCGGCACGTACGACACCTTCGTGTCGCCCAGCTGTATCGAGCGGATTCCCGCCGGCCGGCGCAGTCGTCCGTCCTGATCCACCGTCAAGTCAGCCATGAGTTCTCTCCTGCGATTCGTCATCGGGTCGTCGCCGTGTTTCCCGCGGCGACGACGCCAACCATAAGCATCAAGCTCGAATCATTCAAGCTGTAAATATTTGGTCTTGATGGACTTGGTAGGGTGGTGGCATGACGACGTCCCCCGAGCCGCAGGCCATCGCCGAGCGACAGCTGTGCGGTCTGGTGAACGGACTGGCCCAGCGGATCGCCGAGCACGTACGGGAGCGCGCGGCCGCCCTGGGCCTTACCGCGCCCCAGGCGACCGCGCTGCGGGAGATGAGCGGGCCGATGACCATGCGGGAGCTCGCCGAGCGCATGAGCTGCGAGCCCTCCAACACCACCTTCGTCGTCGACAAGCTGGAGAAGCAGGGCCTGGTCGAGCGCCACCCGCACCCCACCGACCGCCGCGCCAAGCACCTCGTCCTCACCGCCGAGGGCACCGCACTACGCGAACGCCTCCTCGAACTCCTCGCCGTGGGCTCCCCGCTGTCCGGCCTCACCCCGCAGGAGCAGCGCGTCCTTCACGGCCTGCTGGAGCAGGCCATCACCGCCGAGTAGGCCGGCTCTGAGTGAGTCGGCTCTCAGCGAGTCGGCGCCAGCGCAGCAACCGGAGGCACGGCACCCGGGAGCGCGGGGCAGCTGCACGACACACCTGCGGAGCCGGTGCGGGTCAGCCCGGGGGCGATCTCGACGGGTGCGCCCTCATCGACCTGGAGCGTGGTCTTCAGAATCGTCCCTGGCTGGCAGCCGACCGGCGCACCGGTGCCGCCGACCGTCCTGGAGGCGCTGCGGACAGCCCACCGGCGCGGGGCGAGGATCGTCGCCATCTGTACGGGAGCGTTCGTCCTCGCCCAGGCCGGACTGCTCGACGGCCGCCGCGCCACCACCCATTGGCGTCGCACCGCCCGACTCACCGCCGCCTTCCCCGAGGTGCAGGTGGACCTGGACGTGTTGTACGTGGACCACGGCGACGTGGCGACCAGCGCAGGAACCGGCGCGGGCATCGACCTGTGCCTGCACCTCGTACGCTCCGACCACGGCGCGGCGTACGCCGCCCAGGTCGCTCGGCACATGGTGCTGCCACCGCACAGGGAGGGCAGCCAACTCCAGTACGCCACCCAGCCCGCCCCCGAGGGGCCGGCCAAGGCTGCCGTCCTTGGACCTGAGACGAACCGGATCGCCTGCACCCCATGCGCATGCGCATCCGGACAGCGGCTTCGACGTCTCGTTCAGCCACGTCAGCCGCGTCAGCCGGCGAACCCCGGTACTACCAGACCGGACTCGTACGCGATCACCACCGCGTGGGTCCGGTTCTGCGCGCCGAGCTTGGTCAGCACGTTCCCGACGTGCGTCTTCACCGTCTCCAGGCTCACTGTGAGCGACTCCGCGATCTCCGGGTTGGACAGGCCGGTGGCCATCGAACGCAGCACCTCCTCCTCCCGCCCCGTCAGCGCGGCCTTCGGCAACGCCTCGACCGAGGTCAGCGGGCGGGCGGTGACCATCCGGCGCAGTGCCGCCGGGAAGAGGATCGCCTCCCCCGCCGCCACCACCCGCACCGCCTCCGCGATCTGCCGGACCGGAAGCCGCTTGAGCAGGAACCCACTGGCCCCCGCGCTGAGCGCCGCGGTGACGTAGTCGTCGTTCTCGAAGGTGGTGATCACCACGATCTTCGGCGGGTCGGCCGACTCGGCCAGCAGTTGCCGGGTGGCCTCGATCCCGTTGCGACGCGGCATCCGCACATCCATCAGGACCACGTCCGGCCGCAGCCGCCGCGCCTGCTCGAGCGCATCGACGCCGTCGGCGGCCTCCCCGACCACCGCGATCCCCGGCTGGGCCGCGAGCAAGGTACGCAGACCACTGCGGGTCACCTCGTCGTCGTCCGCGATCAGGAGGGTGACGGGGGTGCCGGTAGGGCTGGTGATGGCGAGGCCGGTGCCGGTGCCAGTGCCGGTCGTGACGGCTTCGACCGCGTCAGGGCTGGTGGCGACGGCTGCGCTCGCGTCAAAGCCGATCATGCCGACAACCGTACCGGCAGCCGGACCGCCAACCGCCAGTGCTGCGGCCCGTCCGGGCCGGCCTCGAGCTCACCGTGCAGCAGCCGCACGCGCTCGGCCAGCCCGGGCAGGCCATGCCCGGACGTCGGGAAGGCATTCGGGCTCGGGCCCGTGCTCGTGCTCGTATCCGCCCCGGTCCGGTTGACCACACTGAGCTCCAGACAGTCCGATACGGCCGCCACACGGACCGCGATCGGACCGCCAGCCCCGTGCCGCAACGCGTTCGTCAGCCCCTCCTGCAGGATCCGGTACGCGGCCCGGGAGAGCGTCCCCTGTACGTGCGTCAACTCGCCCGACAGCTCGGGCTCCACCACCGCGCCCGCATGCCGCAACCGGTCGAGCAGATCGGGCAGGTCGGCCAAGGTGCGGGTGGGCGCCGTCTCCGATTCCTGCTCGCGCAGCACGCCCAGCACGTAGTCCAGGTCCTCGAGCGCGGCCCGGGACGACTCTTCGATGCTGCGCAAGGCGGCCCGCGCCGCCGCCGGGTCGGCGGAGAGCACCTCGCCCGCCACCGCCGCCTGGATCGTGGTCGCCGTCAGCGTGTGCCCGATCGAGTCGTGCAACTCGTGGGCCAGACGGTTACGTTCGGCAAGCGCCAGCTCCCGCTCGGCCGCCAGCGCGAGCCGCTCGGCCGACGACGGCCCCAGCAGCCTGGGCGCCAACCAGCGCAGAGCGTACGTCGCCACCGCGCACGCTGTCGCTGCCACCAGCACACAGCCGAGCGCCACGGCCCAGCTCTGCCAGCCACCCATCACCCGCACCGTCCGGCCGGAGAGACTCAGCCCCGCCTCGGCGCCGAGCGGGAGGGTCAGGCCCCCGAGGAGCAGCAGACCGCTCACCAGTGCCGCCGTCCACCCCAGTGCCACGTGCAGCAGCAGCCAGAGAGGAGTTCGCCAACGGTCAGCGTCGGATGGCGCGGCAGGAGGAGGAGTCGGCCCGGTGCCGGGGGAGCTCGCGGGCTGACGTGCGGCCACAGGATCCGGCAACGGCACCTTCAGCAGCCGACGGGCGCCCACGATCAGCACGCGCCGCGTGGTGCGGGCCAGCCCGACCATGCCGAGCAGTACTGCCCAGACCAGGAGGGTCAGAACGATCTGCACTCCATATGGAGCGGATCGCCACGCCAGCGCCGGCAGCATTGCCAAAGGCAGCAGTGGGAGGCTCGCCAACGCGCCGCAATAGGCGAACAACGCACCCGAATACGTGGAGCCGCGCAGCAGCGGCCGGACACTCCTGATCATAATCCGCCAGTATGGCCGGGCGGCTCAGCAGGGGCCTCCCCCGATCGAGGGAGCATTTCCTCCCGCCTTCCCGCGATGCGCGCCCGAGACCCCGGAATCCAGAATCGTGTCCTGCCCAGTTGACGACAGGGCGGCTGAGCGGCCTGGGGCCGTGGCCACCGCGGTACGGGGCATCGACAGCTTGATCACCTTTATCGACTTCATCGACTTATCCACTTCATCGACAAGGACAAGCATCACTGTGCGAAATCGACGAACAGCTTCCCTTCTGGCCATCAGCGCCGCGGCTACGTTCGTTTCGACACTGACACCCGCAACGGCCTTTGCCGCATCCGAGGCCTCTGCAGCCGAGGGGGACCCTCTGCGGCAGTACACGCAGAACAAGCCCCAGTGGCAGCGGTGCGACGCGGGGAGCCCCGCCACCTTTCAGTGTGCGACCGTCAAGGTGCCGCTGGACTACAGCGATCCCGGCGGCAAGGCGATCGACATCGCGATATCCCGGCTGAAGGCAAGCAGCGCCAAGGAACGTCGCGGAGTTCTGCTGTTCAACCCCGGCGGCCCTGGTGGCCCGGGCCTGAACCTGCCTGTCGACCCGAACGTGAAACTCCCCGAAGAAGTGACCAGACACTACGACCTCATCGGCTTCGACCCGAGGGGCGTCGGACAGAGCTCTCCCATCAGCTGCGGTCTGACTCGCGACGAAATGAGCCTCGACCGCCCGTACAAGGCCGAGACATTCGCGAAGGATGTGCAATGGGCACGTACGGTGGCCGACAAGTGCCAGGCCAAGGTGGGTGACACACTGCGGCACCTCACCACCCGCAACACCGCTCGCGACATGGACGTCATCCGTGCGGTGCTGGGCGAGAAGAAGATCTCCTACCTGGGGTTCTCCTACGGCACCTACCTCGGCGCCGTCTACATGCAGATGTTCCCCCAGCGAACCGACAGGTTCGTGCTGGACAGTGCGGCCGCCCCCGCGCGGTACGGGCGTGGCATGTTCCAGGCGATGGCGGAGAACACCGGGCCCGCCTTCACCAGATGGAGCGAATGGGCCGCTCAGCGACACACGACGTACCGACTGGGCAAGACCCCAGCCGAGGTCCGCAAGACCTTCTGGGACCTTGTAGCCCAAGCCGACCTCAAGCCCATCGACTCCGGCGAGGGACCCCTCACCGGTGACGACATCCGCGCTCAGCGTGCCAGGTTCTTCCGCGTTCAGGGCGCCGCCACATGGGTCGCCGAGCTGAAGAAGGCGGCCGAGGGCAGGAAGCCGGCCTCGTCCAGCACTCCCGAGCGGGCTGCGGTCCCCGTCCCGCCGGCCTTCGCCCGTGACGTTCCCCCGGACAACGAAGACGCGAGCGTCTGGGCTGTTCTCTGCGCCGACACCAGCACTTCGTGGCCGCGCGACCCCGAGCAGTACCGCCGCGACGCGATCCGTGACAAGGCCCGGTATCCGCTGTACGGAGATTTCGCGTCCGGCATCAAGCCGTGTGCCTTCTGGAAGCAGGCCGACGAGCCCGCGACAACGGTGGACAACAAGGTCAGTGCGCTGATCCTGCAAAACGAGTGGGACCCCGCAACGCCCCTGGCCGGCGGCCAGGCCATGCACCGGGCCCTGCGCGGCTCCCGGATGGTCACCGTCGCCGAGGGAGAGGGCCACATCGTCAACGGCTCCAACTCCTGTGCGGACAAGAGCGCCACGGTCTACCTGACCACCGGCAGGCTCCCGGCCGAGGACCTGACCTGCCAAGCGCCGACCGGGTAAGCGGAGAAATCGCGCAGGCTCCCTGTCCCGCCACGCGAGGTATTCGTTCACGGAAACCACGTTCCCGCGCGAGCATCGCTGTGATGATGTGGTCTTCCACGTCCACGTCCCACGCCCACGCCCACGTCCTGGGAGGCCGCCGTGTCCAAAACGCCGAAACAGATCTTCGAGAGCTACGTCTACGCCGGTTCGATGACCCGGAACGCTGATGCCCTTGCCGAGTGCTTCACCGAGGATGCCGTCTTCGAGGCACCGCTCATGCCTGCCGACGGATCCTTCCCCAGGCGGTTGGCGGGTCGTGAGGAGATCCGTAACGCAATGGCGGCGTACTACGAGCAACAGGCGAAGGACGACCGCTCGCCGAACTTTGAGAAGTCCGGGTACGTACTGCACACCACCTCAAGCCCCGATGTGTTCATCGCCGAAATCGACACGGTCTTCGACGGGGACGGAGAGGACACGGTCGTCTCGCTCGTACAGATCTTCCGCATCCGGGATGGGAAGATCGCCCGACTGCGTGACTACTTCGCGCCGGAGCTGATGAATTGAGGGCGCAACCGTTCTCAAGACCGAATGGCCAACCATGGTTGAGCACCGGTCCGGCGGCGTGCAGTCCGGTCCGGGATCAGGCCAGGGTGACGTCCATACCGCCCCGGGCCAGGGTGTTCAGGACTTCGGTGAACAGGTCGTAGGGCCGGCCGTCCGGCGTGAGGGCGCGGGACAGGTGCTCGCGGGCGGTTGTGACGTTCGGCCAGAGCAGGGTTGCGGGGGCGGTGTAGCCGAAGGTACCGCGCAGACAGTCGTCGAGGGCGTCAAGGCAGCCGCCGAAGTAGCCGCCCGGCCCGTTCACCGCCTCGCCGAGCGCGAGGTAGAGGCTCGGGACATCGGTGATGTGCCGACCGTCGAGCTCGTACGCGTGGTTGGCCGGCCGGTCCTGGTGCTCGCGCCGGCAGGCCCGCTCCCGCACGGTGTCCAGCCACGCCAGGCGCTGTCGGCTGTCGAGGTCGGCCCAGGCGCCGGGGGTGTTCGGCGATCCGGCGAGCCATCGGTCCCAGATCGGCCGGGCGTGTTCCGGAACGGGCGTGAAGAGGCTGCCGTCGAGCTCCAGGTCAATCAGATCCGCTCCAAGGGTGGACGGCCGCCAAGCGTGGATGGTGGCCCACAGCAGCCGCTCGGCGAGCGGCTCGCCCCGGTCGTCCCGTATCTCCAGGGCGGCCTCCTCCAGATTCAGCGCCCGCCGGGTCCCTGTCGCCAGTGCCCGCCGCAGTTCCGCCCCTGGTGCGAGCCCGCGCAGCACGAGCGGGCTCGCTGCCCGATCGGGTGGCAGAACGCGGGTGAATTCCCGGCAGGAGCCCAGCCACCGCTGCTCGTCGTGCACGCGGACGGCTCCCCGGTAGCCCTCCGGCGGGCCCTCGTAGTCGTCCAGGCCGGTGAGCACGAGGCTGTCAGCCCCGCGGTGCCGACCAAGGCTCTCCACGTCCTCGAGGAGCCAGGGTCCGAATGCCTCGTCCTCCGGCACCAGCCACACCCTGCGGCCGGCCCACCCGCGCACCTCGGCTCCTTGCGGATCCCAGCGGAACAATTCGTACGTCCCACGCCGGGCCTCCCCGAACAGGCCCTCCACCTCGGCACAGACACCCCAGACGTGGCCGTGCTCCGTCTCGGTCAACGCGTAGCGCGCCCGTCGGCGGCGGTCCTCGTCCCCTTGCACGGTCAGAATCATGCCCTGACCAGCCGCGGGCGGTGAAACTGCACCCGCTCAGCCGAACTTCACGCTGCGGGGAATCGTCCCCCCTTCGAAACTCCTCGCCGTGCGCGGCTGGAGCGTCCCGACGACCGGCGACTCGCAGTCTCCCGGCTCCTCGTAGAACGTGGCCCTGGTGTCCGAGTTGTTGTCCGCCCGTCGGGCTCCACTGACCAGAAGGAAGCACTCGCCGTTGTGTGGGTTGTCGAGCGTGAGCTCCTCCCCGTTCGTCGACCTGTAGGCGAGATGCCCTGTGGCGGCCTGCGCGCTGGTGGAGAGACCGGTGGCCAGCACGAGCGCGGCTCCGACCGTCACCACGACCCGGCCCAAGCATGTGAGCGTGTACATGAACGTCCTCCCCGGCGGGATGATGCCCGCTCCCGCTTCGATCGTCTGACTGCCCGGCGGATTATTTTCGATCCCGCCCGGGCGGGTCGCTCGCCATAGATCTGGCGTGACTTGAGCCAGATATCCGCCTCGAGGGAGACCGACACCCGAGGCCGCCCGCATCGGCGATAAACCGAACGCTTGTCTCGACGGCCCAGAGCGGCTCGGTCCGCGCTCCCGGAACGCCTGGAGCCGCTCGCCCAGACCGCCACCGGTCAGGCCGTCGGCCCCTCCCCCTTGCGAACCAGCCGCCAGGCCTCGGTGAACAGCTCGGGGAGCGTGCCCGGGAGCAGCTCGGAGGCCTTCACCTCGCTGTCATCGGCGCTCAGCTGTGCGCCGATCAAGGGCGCCTTCCAGGGCTCCATCGGTGGCAGCGGCTTCTTGGCGTGCGCCCACGGACCCGGTAGGAAAAGCGTGCGTCCCGCGCGGGCCCGGCGGTCCTCCACCACCAGGCCGCGCGCCACGAGTTCTGCCGCGGCAGCCTTGTGGCGGGCCGGTGTCCAGGCGTTCCAGCGCCGCACGTTGCGGTCCGAGGGCACCGGGAGCAGCAGGAGCTGGAGGTAGACGGTGGCGGAGTCCTCGGGCAGGTCGAGGGTGGCGGCGACGTCGGTGACCAGGGCGGGGGCGCAGGCGCGGGGGTCGGATTCGTAGCGGCCGGGAGGCAGGTCGTCGGCGGTGATGCGGGCTATGACGCGGTCGCAGGTGCCGTCCGTCAGCCAGTCCAAGCGCCGGCTTCCGCGGTTGCCGCGGGTCACGCCCGAGTGGAGGACCCGGGCCGGTGAGTCGCGGCCGGCCAGCACCTTGCGCAAGTGGTGGACGACCTCCGGCGCCCCGGTGCGCACGGGGTCGCCTGCGGGGAGGTCCGCGTACGCCCACGGCAGGCCGGCGAAGAAGGCGTCCGCGACGGTTTCGGCGTCGTAGTCGCCCATGACGTCCCATGCGGTGCGCAGGTGGCGGTGCTCGGGCGGGCAGGGCCAGACCCGCAGGTAGAAGCGCGGCGGCAGGGTGGCGTTCGCCGGGTCGAGGAACAGGTGGCACAGGTGGGTCGCCGGCATCCGGGTCTGCAGGGCGACCGCGGACTGCCAGGTGCTCCACGGCGCGTGCGGACGGGCGCCGTGCTGCTCCGCCCAGGCTGCGGCGGTGCGCTCCGCGACGCGGGCGAGACCGCCCGGCTCCCATAGGTCGGCGGGATCCGTGGGCATCACGTCGGCGAGCAGCACCTCGCGGCGCTCCAGCAAGGCTCTGAAGGGCGGCGGACGCGGCGAATCCGTCCCACGTGCGAGGGGTCCGGGGTGCGGCCGTGTCGATCTCGTTCAGGCGTCCGATCATGGCGGACGGCACTGACGACGGGCCGCGCCCGCCCATGGCCAGGCCGTCTGCCCCAGCAATTTCGATGCGTGCCATCTCGCCCATGCCCGACAGCGAAGGACGGCGCACTTCACCGCCTCCGCAGAGCACGGACCACCTGATACAGCCATCCCCTGAGTTGGGCATTGTCAGCCCCGGAAAGCGTACGCAAGCCTGGACCGAACACCCGCTGCGACGATCTTTGGAGGCAACCATGCGGAAATACGCCCGCGGTACGGCCAGATGGACCGTCCTCGCCCTGGTGTCCCTGGCAGCCCTGACAGTGGCTCCGGCGGCTCAGGCCGAGGAGAAAGTGATCACCAACGGCTTCGAAGGTTACGACATCGAGAAATGGGACCGTCTGAGGGGCGGTGACGGCCTGGCCGGTTTCGAGAACGGCGCCGGAACCGCCCGATCCGGCCGGGTCAACGGCTGGCTGTCCACCACCCGGGGATGGGCTCGCGAGGGCACCTGGGCATCGTTCGGCACGAACATTTGGGGGCCCTCGATGGTGTGCACGGCCGAGATCTACGTCAAGCCCATCCGGGACCTCCAGTTCGAACTCAGAGTCTGGAACGCCCAGGGCACCAAGCTTGCCACCAACGCGCCCTGGCTCGTGGCCAACGGCAATTACCAGACCGTCCAGGTCACTTGGCGCGCGGAGTACGAGAACAACGCCTTCGTCGAGGCGATCCTCGGCTCCGACGGAATACCCAGGGCCGTACGCCTTGACGACCTGGTGGTCCGCTGCAACAGCTGACCTCGTCGGCGGCCGACCACCGGTGCGCCTCGAGTCACACCAACGGAGGGTGCGCCTCCATCCCTCAACTCAGGTGACACGCCGATAAGTTGCTGGTGTTGATCACGGTCTGCCGCTTAGGATCGCCAGCCTCAATACGTGGCATGTCCACGTCATCACTAACTGCGAAGGGCATCCATGCAGTTAAAACGCATAACCGTATCCACCCTCGGGGCAGTAGGCATCCTCGGCACCCTCCTCACCCCCGTATCCACCGCTGCCGACAAGCCACAACAGCCCGGGGACTCTCCCGCGTCCGCGACCGCCGCGGTCGCGGACTGCGCGGAGCTGGACAAGCAGCTGCCCGGGCTCGCGAAGACCGCGAAGGACGGGGCCCTGGCGGCGTGCGATGCGCCCGCCGCCGGCAAGGAGGCGGAGGAGCAGCTCAAGACGCAGGCCGCCCAAGAGCTGCTGGCCGCCAATCCGTGCGGGTCCGCGCCCAACAAGGGGTGGAAGTTCACGAGCCGCGGCCGGGCCTGCAACCCCGAGTCCCGCGTGATCAACGTGCGGAACGTGCGCACCGGTCAGCTCGTCGGGCAGCTCTACTACCTGTCGGTCGGCATGATCGTCGCCAAGGCCGACTCCCTGACCTGGGACCAGACGGTGTCGATGAGGAAGACCGGCGGCTGGGGCCGCATCGGCGGCACCAGCGTCTACGGAGTGGGGCGCTGCGCCTCGGCCGACAAGTGCACGACGCTGTTCACGAACTTCCCCATGCAGCGCATGGGTGAGGGGCGTACGAACGAGGGCCAGTGGAAGATGCGGTCCACGGTCAACCGGCAGGGCAAGGAGCGGGGCAAGGGCCAGAACCGGGCCACCGCGATCTTCTTCAACCCCGGGTGGGTCAACGTCTCGCAGCACGATCTGACCTCCGCGAGCGTGCGGTGCGACTCCATCCGCAACATGGGACGCGGTGGCATCGGGGCCGGGTGCGTCCTGCCCGAGTACTGGCCCACGATGACGGAGATGAAGCAGTTCCCCTACATTTCCCAGGGCATCCGGAAGGTCCAGCGTGTCGGACCCCACCACTACGGCCGCAAGACCGGTCCGAACCCCAACCCGCTCGTCTACACCTCGAACAGCGCGATCCGGAAGGCGAACAACGAGGCCGCCTGCCCCGCCAGCCGGCCGCGCCCGCAGGGGCAGACCTGTGACGAGTACCCGTTCGCCTCTACCCTTCAGGGGGCGTCCCGGACGCAGTGGCCGGACTGGGGCTGGCGCTGGGTGCCGAAGAACGAGAACGACCGGCAGGGCTACCAGATCCGTACGTTCTACGACAACAACCGGATCCTCAACGGCGACCGCTTCTGGGTCGACGCCGGCTGACGCAGAGCCGCTGCTGAGCTGTTGCAGAGCGGGGCTGAGCAGAGCCGAGCAGAGCCGAGCTGAGCTGACAGAAAGGTGAGAGGGCGGCAGATGGTCGCGGTGACGGCACAGATCGAGATCGACCACGGTCACTACCTGCTGGAGGGCGACGCCGGCGCGATGGACTTCGCCTTCACCGGGTTCAACGGCCTGGTCGCCTCCGTGGGTCCGGACGGTTGCGTCACGGACGGCGGCGTGTGGGGCGCGGTGAGCACCGGAATGCAGTCCGGTTCTCTGCAGCTGACCGTCGATGTGCTGGACGCTCCGCCGCTGCCGCCCTCCGCCGCCGAACTCGAGTCGTACAGCGAGATCGTCGAGGTGTCGCTCGACCTGGGCGGCCAGGAGGCAGGCGTGTTCTCCCTGCCGGAGGAGACCAACCCCTGGGAGCCCGACGAGGACGAGTGTGAGGACGGTGATCAGGAGCCGCCCAGGACCGCCGGGGACGTCTTCCCGCGCTTCTCCTGCGCCGGTCCGGGGCCGTACCGGGTACGGGTCCACGCACGGGGCCGGGACGCCTCCCGCAACGGCGATACCGCCGCGGAGGAACATCTGATCCGCGTCTGGGCCGCGCCCGTCGCCGCGGAGACGGTGTACCAGGCATCCGACCGGTGCGGAGCGTCCCTCCGGTCCTGACAAACCGCCGGTGTTACCGTCGCGCCATGTCCAAAGCCGAGATAGACATGGTGACCGCCGAGTTCTTCGGCGCCTTTGACAACCGGGGCGGCAAGGCCGCCGACGTGGACCGGATCCGCCGGCTGGTTCTTCCGGGTGGCGTGATCGTCAAGACCGGCCCGGAGTTCACGGCCTACACCGTGGAGGAGTTCATCGAGCCTCGCCGGCGGCTGCTGAGCGACGGTCGGCTGGTCGACTTCTCCGAGTGGGAGACCTCCGAACGGACCGAGATCGCGGGCGATATCGCCTCGCGGTTCGGCGAGTACCGCAAGTCCGGAATCCTGGACGGTGAGCCGTTCGAGGGAAGCGGGACCAAGACCATCCAGTTCGTCCGGACCCCGGAGGGCGGCTGGCGGATCGCGGCATTCTCCTGGTACGACCAGCCCGCGTAGCGCACCCTGCTCCACCGGCGTCGGCCGTGCCAGGCCCAGCCGACCTCCACGCCTCGTCATCGTCGCTGCCTGCGCTACCTGCGCTGCCGTCGCCGCAATCAGATCCGGTACGTGGCCAGGCCCGAAGGACTGCAGGATCACCCGTCCGGGTGATCAGCGGCTAGCTCTCCTTGGGTGCGTGGCCGCCGAACCAACACACGCAGCGCGAGGGGAACGCTCAAGGCGCCGTTCACTCGTCGGGACCGCCACCGGCCCACTCGACCGGGTCGCTTGGAATCCATCCGGCTGCGGCTGTCCGTATGCGCCCATTCGGCCTGCCCGGTATCGTCCGTAAAGCCACAATCCGCCCCAAACCGCTACGGCGTTGTCCGGCTACGGCGTTGTCCGGCCGGGCAGCCGTGGATGTCGGCAGAGGAACGGGACCACATGACCAAGCACGGCATACCTGCGGCGATACCTGCGGTGGCGGCCACGGTCGCTCTGGCCTTGGCGGCGTTCGGCTCCATACCGAGCAGTGCCGCGTCACCACGCGGCCACATCGCCGGGCCCGGTCCGAGCGCCCCGTCGCGGTTCGTTCCCGGTCCCTGCCCGAAGGCGCCCGAGCCGATCGCCGCACTGAGCACCGCACGCTGCGGTTTCCTGGAAGTCCCCGAGAACCGCGCACGCCCCGGCAGCCGGACGATCCGGCTGGCCGCGGCGGTCATTCCCGCCACGTCGGCGAAGCCCGCCGAGGACCCGGTGGTGTTCATGGCGGGCGGCCCCGGCGGCGAGACGTTCGACGACATTCCCTTCCTGGTCGACTCCGGCCTGAACCGGGATCGCCCGCTGATCATCATGGCCCAGCGGGGAAATCTCTACGATCAGCCGAACCTCGCCTGTCCGGAGCTGGACCGGTTCAACGCGCAGTACGTGGGGCTCGGCTACGGCTCGCCACAGGCCGAACGGCTCCTGCTGGACTCGGTGAAGACGTGCCGGAACCGCCTGGCAGCCGACGGGATCGATCTGAGCGCCTACAACACCACTGAGAACGCCGCCGACTTCGCCGACCTGCGCACGGCACTGGGCATCCCCCAATGGAACGTCTACGGCTACTCCTACGGCAGCAACCTGGCCCTCACCTACCTGCGCAAGCACCCCCAGGGAATTCGCGCGGTGGCCATCGACTCGGTCGCACCTCCGCAGATCGTCACCCTGCCGTGGACCTGGAGCAGCACCCGGGAGGGCATCGAGAACATCCTCAAGGCATGCGCGGCCGAGCCCGCCTGCAAGAGCCGCTACCCTAACCTCCGCCGAACCCTCACCGAGCAGGTACGCAGGCTGGAAGCGCACCCCTTGACGCTGAACGCCCGGCCGCCACGCGGAGGAGACCCGGTGAAGGTCGTCCTCGACGGAGGCGCACTGCTGAACCTGCTGGTCGCCAACGCCGTCAAGCCCCCCGACGTCCCCGCGGCGCTCGAGGAGCTCGCCCACGGACGTCCGGAGCGCTTCGCACAAGCCCGCGCGGCCGACTCGGTCCAGGTCGTCGGCATGACCGCGCACGGTCTGACGGAGTCGGTGGCGTGCGGCGAGTGGGTGCCGGGCTCTACGCCGACCGACGTGCTGAAGGCGGGGCGCCGGGCCTTCCCCGGGTGGCCGGACACGGTCCTGGCCCAGGCACCGCAGCTTCCGTTCCAGCACCAGGTGTGCCGCATCTGGGACGTACCGAACCGCACCGCCGCCCAGCGGGTTGCCACCGTCAGCGCGGTGCCGGCGCTCATCATCTCCGGGACGTTCGATACGAAGACCGGCGCGAGCTGGGCGCGGTCCGCGGCCCGTACGCTGTCCCGCTCGACATCCGTACAGATCCCCGGAATCGGACACTGGGTGGTCCCGCAATCGCCCTGCGCGCAACAGGTACTGGCCTCGTTCCTCACCCGTCCGACCGCACCCGACACCGCTTGCGTGGCCGGTCTCACCCCGAAACCGTTCACGATCATCCCGAAGTGACCGGGAGGGCAGATGACGCTCCACCACGCACCCCGCCGTCGCCGCCGCCGTACCGTGCGCCGACTCCACGCCGCGCCGACCGCGGTGGTGACCGGATTCCTCGTCACCGGCCTGCTCGCGGCGCCCGCACACGCGGAACACAGCACCTTCACCGGAGCAGCGATCGGCACGGTCGCCCGGACGGTGGGTGATGCCCGCTTCGAGCCGGGCCCCTGTCCGAAGACGCCGGAGCCGATCGCCGCGCTCGAAAAAGCCCGCTGCGGAACTCTCACCGTGCCCGAGAACCGTGCGAAGCCCGACGGTCGAAAGATCACCCTCGGTGTCGCGATCGTGCCGGCGGTGGCCGCCAAACCGAAACCCGACCCGATCGTGTGGCTCGCCGGCGGGCCCGGCGACGACGCCGTCGGGGAGGCGAAGATGGCGGTCGACGGCGGTCTGAATCGCGACCGGGACCTGATCCTCATGTCCCAGCGCGGAACGTACTCGGCGGACCCGGCGCTCACCTGCCCCAACATCGACGAGTTCAACGCACGCGCGGTCGGCCTCGTCTATGGCGCGCCGTCCACCGAGCGCCTGCACGTCGAGGCGACGCGCACCTGCCGCGAGCAGCTGGCGGGCCGGGGCGTCGACCTCAGCGCCTACAACGACACCGAGAGCGCAGCCGACTACGCGGACCTGCGCGTAGCGCTGGGCATCGACCAGTGGAACGTGTTCGGCATCTCCTACGGCACCCACCTGGCGCTCATATACATGCGCCAGCACCCGCAGGGAATCCGGTCGGTCGGGATCGACGGCATCCTGCCGCCGTCCAAGGCGGGGTCGGCGCTGACCTGGAGCAGCGCCCGGCAGGGTTTCGACGGCCTGTTCAAGGCCTGCGCGGAGGATCCCGCGTGCAACAGCCGCTATCCGAACCTGTCCGCCACCTTCGAACGCCTCGTCCGTGAGCTCGAAGCCCACCCGGTCACCACGACCGTCACGGTCCCCGGCCACCCGGAGCCGGTGAAGGTCGTCCTGGACGGCGGGGCCCTGGTGAACTGGATGACCTCCGCCACCCACGTGGCGCCGGGCGTACCCCGCTCCCTCGACGAGCTGGCCCACGGCAATCCGCAGCGGATCGCCGAGCAGTGGGCGGGCGGCAAGCTCAGCCCCCAGGCCTTCGGCAGGGTGGCCCACGGGCTCGCCTACGGCATCTTCTGCAGTGAGTGGGTGCCGTACGAGAGCCAGGCCGAGGCGATCCGGGGCGGGCGGGAGGCGTTCCCGTCGTTCCCCCTCTCGGTACTGGCCCAGGCTCCGCAGCTGACCTTCCTTCGTCCGGACTGCGACGTCTGGAACGTTCCCGCGGCGCCGCCCTCGATCCGGGACGTGACGCGGAGCGACATCCCCACCCTTGCCGTCTCGGGCGGCTTCGACGCCCAGACCGGGGCGGACAATGGCCCGTACGTCGCCCGTACGCTGAGCCGCGCCACCGTCGTGACGGTCCCCTACGAGCCCCATGTGGTGTTTGCCACGTCACAGTGCGCCCAAGAGATCACCGTCTCCTTCTTCGAGAATCCGACCGCTCCGAACACCGGATGCCTCAGCGGCCTCAAGCCGCCCCAGTTCGAGATCGGTCCGGCACATACAAATAGCTGACGTGCCGCCGGCCCTCGGACGCAGGGCATGACCATGGCGGTGGCGATGCCCGGGGCGCACGAGCGCCTCGGGCATCTACGGCGACTGGGGCGCCGGCACCCGACCCCGCGACTCCCCCGGTACCTGCGTGACCGGTCGTTCGCCTCACTGATACGGGCCCGACGGGGAACGTCTTCTCCCCTGCCCTCCGCGCCCGGCGTCCACGCCATCCCTTACTGCGGGCTGCCGGCCGACAGGCTCCAGCCCGACGAGACGCTGCTCGTCAGCACGGCCGCCGCAAACCTCGGCAGCCGCGAAACCCACCCACACTACTCCGATAACATGTTCGAACTCACGATGCCCACACCGCCCACCCCTCACCGCAATACCATTGCCATCCAGCGCGATGATTAACCTATTTACTCAATACCTAACAAATCGGCCAAACAATTGATATCTATAGCATCACGGGTGTTTTCGCGAATAAACGGCACAATCAAGTCCGGCGCTTGGCGTCAGCCACGGGTGATCCTGTGGGCCGCAGCGGGTGTGGTGACCCTCGGATTTCTCATCATGCTGGAGATCGCCGCGCGTCACTACGGCCTGCCAGGGCCCATGACCAACCAGGCGAAAGAGGTGATACTCGCCCCCAAATCGGGGCCGCTGCTGTACGCCAGTATGGCGTTGATGATGGTGGTGCTCACCTGGCGGCAACGGTTCATCGCGGCCGGCATCGCGATCGGCATCGACGTCGTATTCATCCTCGTGCGGTGGGCAATCGACGCCAAGGTGGCCGAAGGTAACGGCCACCCCTTCGGTAACGGCGCATTGTGGGTGCTTTTGGGCTGCGCGGTCATCGCTGTCACGCGCCGCACCGGCCGGGAACGTGTCCTGCTGTTGAAGGGCGTCGGGCTGGGCCTGCTGCTGGTCGCCGGCCGTAAGACCGGCGATACCTGGCTGCTCATCACGTCGAAGACCCGACCGACGGTGCTCGACCAATACGTGGCAACCGCCGATCACGCGCTGGGCGACCCGTCGTGGCTGGCAGGCCGGATTGTCAACGCCACCGGTCCGATCGGCACCCACGTCCTCGACTGGGTCTACATTCAGCTCGCGGTGGCCGCGGTCGCCGTCGCGCTGTACCAGCTGCGCAACGTGGCGACGGAGCGCCGCTTCCCGGGCCATCATCTGGTGCGCACCTTCCTGGTGATCGGCCTCCTCGGGCCGGGCATCTACATGATCTTCCCGGTGGTCGGACCGATCTTCGCCTACGGCGCCGACGGCGGGCACTGGGCTGTGGCCGACCTGTGGCCCAACACCCCGCCCCCGGTCGACGTCCCGCATCACATGCCGTTCGACGAGATCACGCCACGCAACTGCATGCCCAGCCTGCACACGGCGTGGGCCACCGCGATCTTCATTCATTCCCGCAGGGGCCCGCGAGTTCTGCAATTCGCAGGAGCGTTCTGGCTGATTGCTACGCTCGGTGCGACTCTGGGATTCGGCTACCACTACGGCACGGATATTATTGCCGGCGTGGTGTTCACGCTCACCATCGAGACGGCTCTACGTTCATTCGATCGCGGCTGGGATCGGTCGGGAATCCAGCTGGTCGCTTACGGCGCAACGGTCTTCACCGCGTACCTGGTGTCCTATCGCTATCTGTCGATGGAGATGGCCGAAAATCCGTGGGTGTTCGGACCGCTTCTCATTCTGGCGATGGTCTCGGTGATATACGGCTACATACGGACCACCAAGCTGTGGGAACGGGAACCGAAGGCCGCACCAGCGCCGCAACGGGAACCGCAGCCCGAACTCGTTTGAATTGCGAAAGCGAGGCACCCGCGTCGGCGTCCCCGGTTCCGGGGACGCCGACGCGCTCGTATGGGCGGCACTCCGCGGCGGCCGTCGAGCGCCGGGTGCCGCCCGAGCAGGATGGACCCCCATGACGTGCGGAAGAGATGGACTGCCGGAACTGCTGGAGCGCGCCGGGCTGGAGACCGTGGGCGACGGGCGGGCCGGGGACGTACTGCCGCCACGCGCCGCCTGGCGGGCGGTCATGGCTCACGGGGCCGGGCCGATCGTGTCCGTACGGCGGGACCGTCCCGACCTGGTCGCCGAGCTGAACGCGCGGTGGCACCGGCTGGCGGTCGAGCGCAAGGTAATCGGTGAGGACGGCGCGTTTCTCATCGATGTCGCCGCCACCCGCACCTGCGGCTGCGACAGGCCCCGGCAGTGGACGCGCGTACGGCTCACCGCGCATGGGAACCTCGCGGGAGTTCTGGATGACCACTCCGGACGGCCGGAGTTCGTCACGGCTTCGACCGATGGGAAGGCTGTGCTCGGAGTGACCTCCGAGGAGTGCGAGGTCCGGCTCGTCGCCGTGGACCGTATCGAGGAGTGGCAGGAAGAGGCTGCGCGAGCCGAGGCGCGGGAGACCCCCGAGGAGCGGGAGGCCGCCTGGGACTCGCTGGTCCACGGGCTCCGGCCCACGGAGCGGTTGCGCCAGGTGTGGGCGAACGGACTGGCGTTCCACGAGGCGGCGACGGAGGAGGTGCTGCTGCGCCTGACGGGCCTGACGTCGCACCACTTCTGGCGCGACCTCCCGCCCGCAGTGATCGACGCCGCCGTCGATCACCCGTCGTGGCAGGTACGAGGGGCGCTCGCCGACATCCGGCAGGACCTGACGGCCGAGCAGTGGGACCGGCTGCTGCTCGACGAACAGGACCCCAAGCGCCTCCTCCAGCTCGCCATGCTCGCCGAGAACGCACGCGCCGGCCTGACCGACGCCGGGTACGCGAGGCTCGCCACCGACCCCGACGCCCGGATCCGCGCGGAGGCCGCCTGTCTGCCCGGTCTGCCCACCCGGCTCGCCGCAGCGCTCGTCACCGACGCCGACCCACGCGTACGGGCGGGAATCTGCCGCTCCTCCTGGCAGCGCCTGGACCCCCGGGCGCGGGCAAAGCTGCTCGTAGACCCCGAGCACCAGGTCCGCGAAGCGGCGACCCTGCGCCATCACCAGGACCGGCCGATGACCCGCGCCGCCTTCGACACACTGCTCCACCTGGCCCGTCGCGCGGCCGAGGAGTGCCGCCTCACCCGCGACCTGGCCGAACACCTCGCCACGCACGACGACCTCTGCCTGCGCCGCGCCCTCGCGTCGAACCCGCACCTGGACCCGGACCTCGTCGCCGCCCTCGCCGACGACGAGGACGACGACGTACGGTTCCAGGTGTCCATACGGCCCGACCTCACCGAGGAGCAGCGCGCCGCCGTCCGCGTCGACATCGACCCACGCGGGATGCGCCGGGAGCTCGCCTGGGTCAGGGCGCTTCACGACGACCCCGAGGCGATGCGTCGCTGCGCCGCCTCCTCCCACCTGCTGGTGCGCAGCAGCGCCGCCCGCGCCAGGCGCCTTCCCCCGGACGCGGTCGAGCTCCTGGCCCGGGACGAGGACCGTGTCGTACGCCTCTTCCTCGCCGAATCCTGTGACGACGCCCCGGCCGACATGCTGCTGGAGGTGTGGAGCTGGTGGGACGGCAGTCTCTCCCACCCCGGGCGGCCGCGTACGCACCCGCATTTCCCGCGCCAGGGCCTCTTGCGGTACGCCGACGACCCGGACCCGCGCATGCGGCAACTGGCCCTGGACGACCCGGAGTCCACCCCTGAGCTGGTGGAGCGCTTCAGCCGGGACGCCGACGCGGGTGTGCGGCGGCGGGCCGCGACCGACCCCCGGCTGTCCGTCGCCGCGGCGGTCCGGCTGCTCGACGACCCGAGTGAGCAAGTGTGTGCTGCGGCGGCCCGGTACCCTCAGCTGCCGGCACGCGCGCTGGTCCGTCTACTGGCGGACCCCGCTACCGCGGGCGATGCGGCCCGCAACCCCGCGCTGTCCCTCGCCGTCATGCGCTGGATGACGGAGCCGGATCGGCACGAACCGGAAGCCGTGTAGGTCTCCCTTCAAGCACCTGCGGCGGTTGCCGCCGCAGGTCGCCTGACGGGGTGGTCACCGATGGGCTTGCCATTCGGGGGCGAGGATCGCCCAGGTCTGCTTGTCGTGGCGGGCGCCTCCGTAGGGCCAGGACTGGCGCCGTACGCCCTCGAGCGTCATGCCGAGTCGCTCGGCCACCGCTGAGCTTCGTTCGTTGTCGGCCCGGCAGTGCCACTCGGCGCGATGCAGCCCCCGGGAGGTGAACGCCCAGTCCAGCAAGGCGCGGCAGGCCTGGGTCACCAGGCCTCGGCCCTCGGCGACGGGTTCGAGCCAGCATCCGATCTCGCAGGAGCCCGAGGCGGTGCTGAAGTCGGTGAACATCACGCCGCCGACCAGCTTGCCGTCGAGCCGGATGCCGTACAGGCGAGCGCCGTCCGCGGCCTGTCGCTCCGCGTACCGGCGGAGTGTGGCCCGTGCTCCGTCGAGGTCATCGGTGACGAACGCCGCTCCGACCCACGGCCGGATGTGGTCGCGGGCCCGGTCCAGGTGGGCGGCGAACTCCTCGGCGTGCCATATCTCCAGCGGCTCGAGGCTGGCGTCGTCCCGCAGCGGGAGGGAAAACATGGTGACCCCATTCGCATAACAAGCGTTACGGTTATGTACCGTAGCAGCATGCCACGCACCAAGGGGGACCACGAAGCCCGTCGCCGCGACGTCTCCGAGGCGGTCTGGCGGGTACTGGCCGCGCACGGCTTCGGCGGGCTGACCCTGCGCGCCGTCGCCGCCGAACTCGGCGCCACCACCGGCCTGCTCACCCACTACTTCCCCGCCAAGCGCGACCTGGTCGCGCACGCCCTCGACCTGCTCGAACAGCGCAGCGCCTCCCGCCCCCGGCGCGCTGCCGGGGCGGGCCTGTCCGCCGTGCGAAGCGCCATGCTCGACGTCCTGCCGCTGACCGCCGAGGCCACCGACGCCAACCGGATCTGGGTGTCCTCCTGGGACGTCGCGCTCGCCGACCCCGCCTTGAGCGGCGACCACGCCCGCAGGTACGCGCAGAGCCGCGACAAGCTGCGCGACCTGGTCGCCGCGGCCCAGCAACTCGGTGAACTGCCCGCCGGAGACCCGGCGCGCATCGCGGCCGGCGCCCAGTCCTTCGCACTCGGGCTGGTGGTCCAGGCCCTGTTCAACCCCACGGCGTTCCCACCCCATCACCAGGTCGAGCTCCTCGACGACTATCTGACGTCACTGGCTTCACCGCCGACGCCGGCGCGCGGCGAGAGCGCGACCCCGTCCTGACAAGCAGACCGACACCCGTACTTTCACTTACAGCGATGCGCTGGATACACTGAGTCACTGACTTCTGCGACCGAAAGCGGTTGAGCATGGCGGCAGTGCAGATGCAGAGGCCCGGCATTCCGACGGCGGCAGACGACAACGCCCGCGCGTGGGCCGGGGACCACGCGCGGGTCGGGGATCACGCGTGACCTCGGTGCCGGCGGCCACGACCGCCGACGCCACAGAACCCCTCGTTTCGCCGGTCAATTCGCACAACGAGTGGGACCCCCTGGAAGAGACCATCGTCGGACGCCTGGACGGCTCGACGATCCCCTCCGACCACCCCGTCGTGGCCTGCAACCTCCCACCATGGGCGGCGCGGATGCAGGGGCTCGCCTCCGGGCTGAGGTATCCGCGCATGCTGATCGAGCGGGCGCAGCAGGAGCTCGATCAGTTCATCACGCTCCTGCAGTCCCTGGGCATCACGGTCAGGCGCCCGGACGTGGTCGACCACAGGCACCGCTTCAGTACCCCTGACTGGTCGTCACGCGGTTTCACCAGCGCCTGTCCCCGCGACAGCATGCTGGTGATCGGCGACGAGATCATCGAGACCCCGATGGCATGGCCGTGCCGGTATTTCGACACCCACCCCTACCGCACGATCCTCAAGGACTACTTCCGGCGCGGTGCGCGCTGGACGGCGGCACCGAAGCCGGAGCTCACCGACGCACTGTTCGAGAAGGATTTCCGCGTCCCCGAAGCCGGCGAGCCCTTGCGCTACATCCTCACCGAGTTCGAGCCGGTGTTCGACGCGGCGGATTTCGTGCGCGCGGGACGCGACGTGTTCGTGACGCGGAGCAACGTCACCAACCTCATGGGCATCGAGTGGTTGCGCCGCCATCTCGGACCTGGCTACCGCATCCACGAGATCGAGAGTCGCTGCCGTCGGCCCATGCACATCGACACGACGTTCCTCCCGCTCTCGCCCGGCAAGGTCCTGGTCAATCCCGAATACATCGACGTCGACCGCCTGCCCGACGTCGTGCGCTCATGGGACATACTGATCGCCCCCGAGCCCGACCCGCTCGACAGGCACCTGCTCAAGCTCACCTCGCTGTGCGGCAAGTGGCTCAGCATGAACGTACTCGTGATCGATGGCGAACGGGTGGTGGTGGAGCGGCACCACACCACCATGCTGCGCGCGCTCGAGAAATGGGGCTTCGAGCCGATCCCGTGCGCCCTGCTGAACTACGCGCCGTTCGGCGGCTCGTTCCACTGCGCGACGCTCGACATCCGGCGTCGCGGAACGCTCGAATCGTATTGCGACTGATCGACGCACCCGCCTGGTCGCCCATGGGCATCATGTGATCATGATCGATACTTCCCGCCGCAGACTTCTCGGAGCCCTCGCCGCCTCGGCCGCGGTCCCGCTGACCGGCCTGACCGCGTCCTCGGCCCGCGCGGCCACGGTGGCCGCATCGCGCACGAACGCTTCCTCCGCCACGGCCGCGATGACCGGCCCGCGCTCTTCGATGACCTTCACCGGAACTCCGTACGACACGGCCGCCTTCACCCGCGCCACCCTCGGCGAACTGACCACGGCGTTACTGCCGGGCACGCCCAGCCGTACGGAGATCCGGCACGGGCAGGAGCGGGTCGCCGTACTGACCAAGGGGGCCCGTACCGTGCTCGTGTCCGGACCGGAGCGGACCTTCACGGAGAACAAGCAGCCGTTCGCCGACGTCTTCGACCGGCTGGTCCCCGACCCTGCGCTCGAAGCCGGCAAGCGGCTGAAGCCCGGCTGGGGCACCTCGCCGGCCGGCGGCTCCTGGAGCGTGTTCGGGGGGACGGCCGGCAACACCGACTTCGCGGTCCGGCGCGGGGCGGCGACCATGGTCCTCAAGGACACGGAAGCGGGCCGTTACGCCACCTTGACCGACGACCAGATAACCGACGTCGACGTCACCTGCGAGGCCGCCTTCGACAAGGTGCCCACCGGCAACGCCTGCTCGCACGCCCTGCTCTTCGGCTACCGCAGCGACACCGCCACCAGCACTCACTACCGGCCCGCCTCTCCTTCACCACGAAGGGCGAGGTCGACCTGCGCGTCGAGAAGGTGACCGGCGGCAAAGCCACGGTGCTGGCCACGGCCGGCCCGCTCGCCACGGCCGTGAAAGCGCACAGCAAGTGGAAGATCCGGGTGCTCCGCAAGGGCGCGACGGCACAGATCAAGGCGTGGCCCTCGGCCGGCCCGGAACCGGCGGGCTTCACCGCCGAGTTCGAGGACGCCGACCCCGACTTCCGCATCGGCCAACGGGCGAAGGACAGCACCACCGCGCCGGCCATGCCCCTGCTGCAGCCAGGCGACCTGGTCCTGTTCGACGTCAACGACAAGGAGGAGTGGCCGGTGGAACCGGACGAGTACGCCGTCGACCACGTGGGCATCTACCTCGGCCTGGACAAGGCGGGCAAGCGGCGCTTCCTGTCCAGCCGCAAGAGCTGCGACGGCCCGACGATGGCCGACGTCTCGGGCTCCTCCACCCTGGACTCCCCCGGCATCTACGCGGACTCCCTCCACACGGTCCACCGCATCTGACGACGTGCTCCTGAATCTCGGAGCACGGGTGGCGGAACCCTGAGCCTGCCGACGTCAGGTACTCGTCCGGCCCTTCCGGCAGGCGAAGGGGGCCCGGTGAGTCCAGGTGCCACGGGGCTGAGGTCACCTATGTGCCGGCAGCCGGTCGCCGGGAAGGTTCGGGTGGCCAGATCCTGCATGGCGCGTAGCGCCATAGGTTCGGCGTGTTCATGGCGTCGCATGGGCGCCATGCTGTCGAACGGGTTTCGATCAAGCAACTATTCGGCACCCCGCATACGGCCGACGCATGGCCGTCCAAGACGGCCGACTGGGCGGTCCCGTCGGCCCGTGCGGCGCCTGGTGCGGGTACCGTCGGCGGGATGTTCGAGCTGCTGCCCCGGACGGGGATCGTTCTGCCCCACGGCGCCGGAACGCTGTCCTTCGGGATGGCCGAACGCCCTGCGCAATGGGCCGTCGCCACTTTGTGCGATGTGCGGGAGACATGGGTGTGCGGGCTGGACTGGGCGTTCACCGCCGAGTACGGGGGTGTCTCCCTGCTGGTCGGAGGAGGGCGCGAGGCGGGGATGGACTGCTTCGTTCTCGACCGGATCGGCGACGCACCGCGCACTTCGGCCACTGCACCCGTCGTCTGGCAGGGCATCGACCTCTTCGGTCACCCGCACCAGGAGGTGACGCGGGCCCTGGGGGCCGTACCCGCCGGGATGCGGCTGGATCATCCCGGCGAACATGGCACGTATTTTCGGGGAGTCTCGCTGCGCGCCGCCACGCCACGACCGCATCAAAGGAATACTTATAGGGGTGCGGGATATCCGCTATTCGCCTTATGGTGGCGCGTACGCAATGACGTCCGAGGAGCAGGAGAGACACGAGCGTGGATACGGGCATGAAGACGATCGGGCTGATCGGCGGGATGAGTTGGGAGTCGACCGCGGAGTACTACCGCATCCTCAACGAGCGGACGCGCGAGCGGCTCGGCGGTCTCCACTCGGCCCGCTGCGTGCTCCATTCCGTGGACTTCGCGGAGATCGAGCAGTTGCAGGTCCAGGGCCGCTGGGCAGAGGCGGGCGAGGTACTGGCCGGCGCCGCCCGGTCGTTGGAGGCGGCCGGCGCCGACCTGCTGCTCATCTGCACCAACACCATGCACAAGGTCGCGGACTCCGTCGAGGCGGCGGTCTCGGTCCCGCTGCTGCACCTCGCGGACGCCACCGCCGCCGCCGTCCGCGCGGCGGGGCTGCGCCGGGTGGGGCTTCTGGGCACCGCGTTCACCATGGAACAGGACTTCTACCGGGGCCGCCTGACGGCGGGCGGTCTCGACGTCCGCGTCCCGGACTCCGAGGGGCGTGCGCTCGTACACCGGGTGATCTACGAGGAGCTCTGCCTGGGCGTCGTGCGCGAGGAGTCGCGTGCGGCCTACCGCCGGGTCGTCGAGGACCTCGTCGCGGAGGGCGCCGAGGGGGTCATCCTGGGGTGTACCGAGATCGAGCTCCTCATCGGACCCGAGGACAGCCCCGTACCGGTCTTCCCCACCGCCCGCCTCCACGCCGAGGCGGCGGTCGACGCGGCTCTCGCCGAATACGCCGTGTGAGCGCACCCGTCAGGCTCGTCCGCTTGCACGGGCATGGCGTGAATCCTGCGGGCGATCAGCTGGGGAACGCGCCGGCGTCGGCGACCTCCGCGTTCAGGTCGCACCACATGATCGACGTGCCACCGGAACGAGCGCGGTTCCCGAAGCGGACGTACCAGTCGCCATTGGGCTGATGGCAGACGGCGTACCCGGTGAACGAGCTGCCGTGGCACGTGATCGAGGCGCCATGCCCCTTGGTGCCCCTCTCGTACCGCCAAACGCCGCAAGAGAAGGCAGAGGAGGAAGAGGGGGAAGAGGCGGGAGACGCGGTGGTGCTGCCGGACGCGGAAGCAGGCGTCGCCGCGCTCACCGCGACCCCGCCCGCAAGGGCGAGGGATACGCCGACGGCCGCGACAGAGGAACGGAACCTCATGGGTCCTCCTTTTCGATGTCGTGTTCGACCACTGCGAGGGGCGACGCTACCCATCGATACGAGCACCCGGTAGTGCCAGGGCAGAGTTGGCCGGGAACCAGGCGCACCACATCGGCCACACCGGCCCCCAACCACACCCCACCTCCTACGCAGAGGGCCTCGCGCGGACGACGGCCTGGTCGCCCCGTGGCCCGAACAGGTGCAGGATCTCCACGGAGCTCGTGTTCGCGGGACCGAACCAGTGGGGTTCTCCGGTGTCGAACTCGGCCACTTCACCGGGGCGGAGCGTGAGTTCGTTCTCTCCGAGAATGAGGCGCAGCTCGCCGGCGAGGACGTAGAGCCACTCGTAGCCGTCGTGGGTCACCAGCTTCGGCTCGCGGGGAGCCAGTACCTGCTTGAACACCTGGACCCGGCCCGGATACTGCGTCAAGGGCACGAGGGTGTTGCCGTTCTCTTTGTGCAAGGGCTGGAGATGCACCCGGGGGTCGCCGCTGGCGGGTGCGGCCACCAGTTGGTCGAGCGCGATGCGGTGCGTGCGCGCGAGGGGAATGAGCAGCTCCAGGGTCGGGCGCCGTTTGCCCGATTCGAGACGGGACAGCGTGCTCACCGAGATCCCGGTCTTGGCCGCGAGCGCCTCCAGCGTGAGGCCGCGGTCCCGGCGCAGCGCGCGCAGCCGGGGCCCGATGGCGTCGAGTATCTGCTCCAGGTCCTTGTCCATGGATCCATTTTTGCAGCTTTCGCAAAATTGCTGGGCTGCGGGCGTCGTCTGGCCGGAGCCTTGGCGGGCAGATGATTCCGGATGTTGAGAGGTAGCCCGTGAAGCCCGTGAAGCCCGTGCCCGAGACGATTCAGGCTGTTCAGCCCGTTCTGAGTGCGCGCAGGCGCTGGACGGTGCTGGCCGTCTGCTGTCTGAGCATGTTCCTGGTGGGCCTGGACACCACCATCGTCAACGTGGGCCTGCCCGCGATCGGGGAGGGCCTGGGTGTCGGGACGCGCGGCCTCGAATGGACCGTGGACTCGTACACCCTGGTCCTGGCCGCTCTCCTGATGTCCTCCGGTGCGCTGGCGGACCGGTTCGGGCGCCGGCGGGTGTTCCGGGTGGGGTTGGTGGTGTTCGGTGCGGCCTCGCTGCTCTGTGCGGTCGCCCCTTCGGCGGGCGCGCTCATCGCGGCCCGTGCGGTCCAGGGAATCGGTGCCTCGATGCTCAGTCCCGTGGCTCTGGCGATCGTGGTGAACGCGATGCCCGACCCGAGGGAGCGAGCGCAGGCGATCGGTGTCTGGGCGTCGGTCTTCGGGCTCAGCATGGCCGCCGGCCCTGTCACGGGCGGCGCGCTCATCGCGGAATTCGGCTGGCGGTCGGTGTTCTGGATCAACGTGCCGGTCATCGTGGCCGCGCTCGTGCTCGTCGCGGTGTTCGTGCCCGAGTCGCGGGCACAGCGGGCGCAGCGGCTCGACCTTCCGGGTCAGGCCCTGCTGACCGTGGTCATCGGGATCTCCGTCGGCGTCCTCATCGAGGGGCCGCGCATGGGCTGGACCTCGCCCGCGGCGCTGGCCATGTACGCGCTCGCCGCCGTCGCGACGGTCGCATTCGTGCGGGTTGAGTCCCGCCGCCACGAGCCGCTGATGGATCCACGGCTCTTCCGGAGTCCGGTCTTCAGCAGCGCGGTCCTGGGCGCCGTGGCGGTCTTCGTCGTCCTGAACGTGACACTGCTGCTCAACACCCTCTACCTGCAGCACACCCGGGGTTGGACGCCGCTGGCCGCCGGCTCGGCGACCCTGCCCATGGCCGTCGGCGCGACCCTCTGCGCGCCCTGGTCCGGCCGTCTGGTCGGTCGCCTCGGACCGCGGCTGCCGCTTGCCCTGGCGGGCGGCTTCATCACGGTCGGTGGACTCTGCCTGGCCGGACTCGACGAGCACACGAGCGTACTCCTGCTCCTGCTGGCCTACTTGCTCATCGGCATCGGGTTCGGCTTCGCCAACGCGCCGCTCACCAACACCGCGGTGAGCGGACTGCCTCGCAGCCGTGCCGGGGTGGCCGGAGCGATCACGTCCACCGCGCGCCAGTTCGGCTCTGCGATCGGTATCGCCATCGCCGGCGGCCTGGTCGGGACAGTCGGTCCGACGGAGCTCGCGCACGCGTCCCGTCCAGGCTGGTACCTGGTCGCCGTCTGCGGAATATTCCTCTTCTACGTCGCCTACGCTTCGCGGCCGAAGTCGGACACCGCCGGCCTGGCGTCCCTGCCGGGCGGTGATCTGCAGGGACGTTCACCACGCGTGGCCGACCGCGGTGCTCACGCCGATACGGACAGGGCCGCGAAGTAGTCGGACAGAGCCGCCGCGGTGCCCGCGAGCGGGAAGCGGCAGCCTCCTGCCGGGCTCCGGTCCGGACCGGTCCCGTACTACTCCCCCATGGTCACCCGCCGGTGTGCGGGCGGCGAGCCGGGCAGCGGGGTCTCGTGGCCGTGCGCAGAAGCTCCCTCCGCAGCTCGCTACGGCCGCGGCTCTCGCACGACGCCGGCCATGACCGTGGTCACGACCTTTTGGACGGCGCCGGGCTCCGGCGGGACGCCCTTCCGGTCGGCGAAGATCAAATGCCCGGCTCCGATCAGCGTAGGGGCGAGCGTGTCGACATCGGCATCCGCTGTGATGCGGCCCAATTCCCGCTCGGCGGTGAGGTAGGCGGCGATCATGGCTGCGGCTTCCGTCAGTACCGGGATGCCGGTCGGTGTGGACCGGCGGAGCCGCGCGCGTAGTTCATCGCGGGAGGTGATGAGGCCGACGACGGCCACGGCCACCGACTCGAACAGGTCCGTCAGCGCGTGGGCGAGGTTGCCGGTGACGGTGCCGGTCCCGGCGGCGTCGCGCAGGGCGGCGGCTCGGCTGTCGAGCCGGGCGATGCGGTCGAGTACGAGATCGGCGAGGAAGGCGTCGAAGTCGGTGAAGTGCCGGTGCAGGACGCCTTTGGCGCAGCCTGCCTCGGTGGTGACCGCCCGGCTGGTCAGCGCGTGGGGACCGTCCCGGAGCAGGACGCGCTCGGCGGCGTTGAACAACTGCTCGCGCGCGTCGCGCAGAGCCACCCCTGTCGGCATCTGCCAACCCTCCCTGTCTCGTGAGCCCATCCGTTGACGAGTGGGCAGATGCCCACCATAGTGGGCGCATGCCCACTTTACCGCCGGAGCGGACGCCTCCCTCCGAACGCGAGCCTCACCAAGCCCGGGAACTGGCAAGGTCGTTCGGCTCGGACCCCGAACGATACGACCGGACCCGGCCCCGCTACCCGGATGCGATGGTGGCGGCGATCGTCGCCGCCAGCCCCGGGCCCGACGTCCTCGACGTCGGCATCGGTACCGGCATAGCGGGCCGCCAATTCCAAGCGGCCGGCTGCCGGGTACTCGGGGTCGAGGTCGACGAACGAATGGCCGAGTACGCGCGACAGCACGGGACCGAGGTCGAGGTCGCGGCGTTCGAGACCTGGGACCCTGTCGGCCGCACATTCGATGCGGTCGTCTCCGGGCAGACCTGGCACTGGGTGGACCCCGTCGCGGGCGCGGCGAAAGCGGCCCTGGCGCTGCGACCCGGTGGCCGGCTGGCCGTGTTCTGGAACGGGTTCCAGCCCTCGTCCGACGTGGCGGAGGCCTTCTCCGCGGTCTACCGCCGGGTGCTGCCCGACTCGCTTGCCGCCCGATGGGCGAGCGGAGTCGACGGGTACACGGCGTTGTGCAGCAAAGCGGCCGACGGGATACGGGAGACGGGCGCGTTCGGCGGCCCGGAACAGTGGCGATTCGACTGGGAGCGCACCTATTCCCGGGACGAATGGCTCGACCAGTTGCCCACCACCGGCGCCCATACCCGGCTCCCACGGGCCCAGCTGGACGAAGTTCTCACCGGCATCGGCACCGCCATCGACGCGATCGGAGGCGGCTTCACCATGCGTTACACGACGATCGTGGTCACCGCAGCGCGAACCGGCACGACCTGACCACCGAGACGGACGGGCGCATATGTGTGCGACATGCGGGGTACTCGGCAGGCCCCGCCGTCGTCCTCGGCGGGCTGGCAGGAGAGCCGTACGAGCCGGAGGTGGGCGGCATGGCCCGGGACAAGCACAAGAAAGCCGGTTCCGATCGCTTCGAACGAGCGCGGAGCGAAGAGGAACCCGGGGCGCACTCGGGCAAGGAGAGCCGCGCCCGTGAGCGCACCATCCCAGGAACGGCCAGTGCTCGCGAGGGTTACCAGAACGAGGGCGGCACCGCCCGCGGCGATGCCCTCGGAGGCGTAGAGGGACGGAGCCAGGACACGGAGGGCAAACGAACCGGGAAGCGCAGGCCCGGAAAGGACCAGCCGTCATGACGGACCGGCGCCGCGGCAGCATCCCCCGCGACATGCAGGACCAACAGGCGAGCAACGACCGACAGGGCCATGCCCAGGAGATCGGTAGGAGCACCGGCGACCGGCACAAGGCGGAGGGCGTCGGGCGGAAGGCCGCCGACAAGGAGGAGGACCGGAGCGCCGAGGACGCGGCCGGCAAGACGGACCGCCCCTCCCCCGGCGAGCCGCCGGACTGACGCCGGCCGCGCATCCGGCCTCTTCCTGGGCCCCCTCGTGGCCCGACGTGTCGCCGCCGACCGGCAGGCGGCCGTGCGTAGGATCACGCTGACCCATCGGATGAAATCCGGCTTATGCGCCTATATAGGTCAGACCAGATATAGGTCATCAGCCGGCATGTGGCCAGTGGCTTCGCAAGCGCACGGAGAGTGAGTGGTGGTCATGGACGAATCCGCCCCCGAGGCGCGGGCGGCGGGCTCGCGTGACGAGGTGGTCCGGGTGCCGGTGTCCCTGCGGGTGAACGGCGTCGAACAGCGGCTCGAGGTGGACACGCGCACCACCCTGCTGGACGCCCTGCGCGACGGGCTGAAGCTGACGGGCACGAAGAAGGGATGCGACCAGGGCCAGTGCGGGGCCTGCACCGTGCACGTCGACGGGAGGCGGGTGCTGTCCTGTCTCACGCTCGCCGCGTCCGCCGACGGCCGTGAGGTGCGGACGATCGAGGGGCTCGGGCGGGAGGGTACGCCGCACCCGGTGCAGGAGGCGTTCATCAGACACGACGGTTTCCAGTGCGGCTACTGCACCCCCGGACAGATCATGTCGGCCGTCGGCCTGATCGAGGAAGGGCGGGCCGGCTCCGAGGAGGACATCCGGGAGTTCATGAGCGGCAACCTCTGCCGCTGCGGCGCCTATCCCAACATCGTGGCGGCCATTCGCGAGGCGGCCGTGGCGGGCGGTGGAGGTCATGCGTAGTTTCGCCTACGCCCGGCCCGACACCATCGACGGCGCGGTCGCCGAGATGACGGTGGAACCGGGCGCCGCCTACCTCGCCGGCGGCACCACGCAGGTGGACCTGATGAAGGACGAGGTGCTCCGCCCCGTCCGCCTGGTGGACATCACCCGGTTGCCTCTGCGCGAGGTCTGGAGCGACGGCGACGCGCTCGTCGTGGGGGCACTGGTCTCGATGGAGGAGCTGGCCGGGCACCCGGTAGTCGCCGAGCGACTGCCGCTGCTGCGGGAGGCGCTGCTCATGGGGGCGACGCCGCAGCTGCGGCACATGGCGACGATGGGCGGCAATCTCCTGCAGCGGACGCGGTGCCGCTACTTCCGCGACCCGAGCGTGCCGTGCAACAAGCGGGAGCCCGGCGCCGGCTGCGGCGCGCTCGACGGCTTCCACCGGACGCACGCGGTGCTGGGCACCAGCGCGCACTGCATCGCCACCCACCCCTCCGACGCGGCCGTCGCCCTGCTCGCCCTGGGCGCCGAGGTGCGCGTCCGGGGCCGGGACGGGGAACGGGTGGTGCCGCTGACGGAGTTCTACCGCCTCCCCGGCTCCACCCCGCACGTGGAGACCGCCCTGGAACACGGCGAGCTGATCACCCATCTGGAGATCCCGCTGCTGCCCCGAGGCGCCCGTTCCGGCTATCTGAAGGTTCGCGACCGCGCCAGCTACGAATTCGCCCTCGCCTCGGTCGCGGCGGCCCTCGTCATCGAGGACGGGACGATCCGCCGGGCGCACCTGGCCGTGGGCGGCCTCGGCACCGTTCCCTGGCGCGTTCCCCGCGCCGAGGAGCTGCTGTGGGACGCGGCGCCGGGCGAGGAGGCCTTCGCGGCGGCCGCGGACGCTGCCCTGGCGGGTGCGGTGGCACGGCCGGACAACGGTTTCAAGATCGACCTCGGCAGGAGAGCCGTCGTACGGATGCTGAGCACCCTCGCGAAGGAGTCGTGAGCCATGGACCGTTCCGCGCCGGCCGGCACCCCGTCACCGGTCCTCGGCGAGTCGGGCGAGGACCGGTCCGCGGCGGTGGTCGGCGCGGGTGTCGACCGCGTCGACGGCCCGGTCAAGGTGAGCGGCCGTGCCATCTACCCCACGGACGTCGTCGACCACCTGGATCTCGCGCACGCCGTCCTCGTGCAGAGCACCGTCGCGGCCGGGCGCGTCACCGCCGTCGACACCACGGCGGCCGAGGCCGCGCCGGGCGTGCTGGCGGTCCTCACCCACACGAACGCACCCCGGCTGACCAGGGGCGGCGAGGACCTGCCCTGGCCCCCGCCGCCGTCCCCGTTGCAGGACGACCGGATCCACCACCACGGCCAGAACGTCGCCGTGGTGGTGGCCGAGACGTTCGAGCAGGCGACCGAGGGCGCCCGGCTGGTCCGGGTCGAGTACACGGCCGACGACCCGGTGGTCGATCTCGACGATCCACGGGCCGAGCACGTCCGGGACCCCTTCGGAACCGACGGCGGACGAGGCGACACCGCCACGGCGCTCTCCACTGCGCCGGTGCGCCTCGAACAGACCTACCGGACCGCCGTGAACACCAACAACCCCATGGGACCCTTCGCCACCGTCGCCGCCTGGGACGGCGACCGGCTGACCGTCCACGACGCCACCCAGGGCCCGAACAGCACGCAGACCGACCTCGCCAGGACCTTCGGCATCCCCCCGGAGAGCGTCCGCGTCCTGGCCCCCTTCATCGGCGGCGGCTTCGGCGCGGGACTGCGCACCTGGCCGCACACCATCCTGGCCGCCGTCGCCGCGCGCCACGTGGGCCGCCCCGTCAAACTCGTCCTGACCCGCAAGCAGATGTTCACCTCGATCGGGCACCGCCCCGACACCCGGCAGGCCGTCAGGATCGGCGCCGAACACGACGGCCGGCTCACCGCCATCGACCACGAGGCCTGGCAGACCGTCTCGCTCGCGGACACCAACCCCTGGGAGAACGTCGCCACGGTCGCCCTGTCGAACTACGCCGCCCCCCACCTCTCCGCCCGCGACGTCCAGGTCCAGGTCAACGTCCCCGCCCCCGGCTCCATGCGCGCCCCCGGCGAGGCCCAGGGCACGTTCGCGCTGGAGAGCGCGATGGACGAACTCGCCCGCGAGCTGGACATCGACCCCGTCGCACTGCGGCTGCGCAACTACGCCGGGACGCACCCGGTGACCGGGCAGCGCTGGTCGAGCAACGGCCTGCGCGAGTGCTACCGCGTCGGCGCCGAGAAGTTCGGCTGGTCCCGGCGCGATCCCGAGCCGCGCTCGATGCGCAGGGGATCCCTGCTGGTGGGCTACGGCATGGCCGGGACGTCGTTCTTCTTCGCCCAGGGCCCCTGCACGGCACGGATCACGGTCAGCCGCGACGGCGGCGCGGTGGTGAAGAGCGCGGGCATGGACCTGGGCACCGGCACGTACACCGTGATGACCCAGCTCGCCTCCGAGCTGCTCGGACTCCCCTTCCACCGGGTACGTACGGTCCTCGGCGACAGTTCCCTGCCGCAAGCCCCCTCCGCCGGCGGCTCCGGCCATGTCGGCGCCCTGGGCTCCGCGATCCACGCCGCCTCCCGCGAACTGGTCCGCGCCTTCCTGGACCTCGTAGGCGACGACGCGGCCTCGCCACTGCGCGGCGCCGGCCTCGACGACGTACGCGTCGCGGACGGCCGCATCGTGCGCCAGGACACCGGACGGGGCGAGAGCTATACGGACATCCTCACCCGGCACGGCCGGGAGGAGCTGACCGCCGAAGGCACCGCAGAGCCGCCCGACAAGGACGCGCCGGTGGTCCCCACCGGTCCGCACGCCGCCAAGTTCGCGGAAGTCCACGTCGACGCCGACCTCGGCGTCATCCGGGTCGCCCGCCTGCTGACCGCCGTGGCCTGTGGGCGTGTCCTCAACGAGAAGACCGCGCGCAGCCAGCTCATCGGCGGCACCGTCGGAGGCATCGGCATGGCCCTGCTGGAGGACACCGTCACCGAGCCCCGCACCGGACGCATCGCCAACCCCACGTTCGGCGACTACCTCATCCCCGTCAACGCCGACATCCCACCCCTGGAGGTGCACTTCGTCGGCGGCCCCGACACCCTCAACCCCAACGGCACCAAGGGCTGCGGCGAGATCGGCATCTCCGCCACGGCCGCCGCCATCGCCAACGCCGTCCACCACGCCACCGGCAGACGCGTCCGCAAGCTGCCCATCACCATCGAAGACCTGCTGTAACCATGCTGGGTATCGCCCGCGAGCTCAGCCGGTGGTGCGCCCAGGAGACCGGCTTCGCCGTCGCCACGGTGGTCGGCGCGGACGGCAGCGTACCCCGGCGGCCCGGCGCCGCCCTCGCCGTCGACGCCCACGGCACGGCGGTGGGATCCATCTCCGGCGGATGCGTGGAAGCCGCCGTCTACGAGCTGTGCCGCCAGGCCCTGGACAGCGGCGAACCCCTGCTCGAACACTTCGCCTACGACGAGAGCGACCCCTTCGCCGCACACCTGCCCTGCGGCGGCACGATCGACGTCCTCGTCACGCCCGTGCGCAGCGGCTCCCCCGATGCCGCGATGCTCTCCGCCGCGCTGACGGCCGCGGCCGGCGGGGAAGCGGTGGCCGTCGTCCGCGCCGTCGACGGCCCGGCCGTCGACAGCCCGTACGCGCCTCGCGGCCGCCTGCTGCTCGTCCGCGCCGACGGCTCGTCGCACGGCACCCTGGGCGGCGGCGCGGAACTGGACCGGGCTGCGGCCGCGCAGGCCCGGTCCATGCTCGCCGCCGGCCGTACGAGCACGGTCCGCGTCGCCCCCGACGGCTCGCCGTGCGAGTCGGCCCTCACCGTGCTGATCGAGACCACCGCCCCGCCACCACGTCTGCTCGTCTTCGGTGCGAACGACTTCGCCGCCGCGCTCGTCGACGTCGGCGCGTTCCTCGGCTTCCACGTGACCGTGTGCGACGCCCGCGCCGTCTTCACCACGCCCGCGCGCTTTCCGCGGGCCGACGAGGTCGTCGTCGCCTGGCCGCACCGCTACCTCAAGACCCAGCGTCTCGACGCGCGGACCGTGCTGTGCGTGCTCACCCACGACGCCAAGTTCGACGTACCGCTGCTGCAACGGGCGTTGCGCCTGCCCATCGCCTACGTAGGCGCGATGGGCTCGCGCCGCACCCACCACGAGCGGCTCCGCCGGCTGCGCGCGGCGGGCCTGACGGAGGCGGAACTCGCCCGGCTGCACTCCCCCGTCGGCCTCGACCTGGGCGCCTGTACGCCCCAGGAGACGGCCCTGTCCATCGCCGCCGAGATCATCGCCGAACGCCACGGGGGCACCGGCCTTCCCCTCACCGGCACCACCGAGCCCCTCCACCGCGACCCGGCCCACGGCGGCCGGCCGCGTGTCACAGCCGGCCGACCGGGGCGGTGGTTCAGCTGTCCGAATAGCTGAAGTCGCCCATGGTCCACGCGCTGACGTCCTCGATCGCGACGCGGTACATCCCACCCGTCTCGGGGATCCCGATGCTGCCTTGCAGGATCCGGGCGACGTGGAAGTGCAGATGCGTGGGCACCTTGCCGCGCTCGGGCTGGCCGCTCTGCGCCTGGCCGCCCTGCTCCTGGCCGGCGGTGAAGATGCCGGAGAACGCACCGAGGCGGTCGGAATCCGTCAGGACCTCCGACACGCGCTCCCTCCACACGGCTTCGGGTGCCAGCCGCCCGGTGATGACAGCGCCACCGGTGACGACGGTCAGGGACATCTGATTGCTTTGCTCGGACTCCACCGTGGCGGCCACGTCGACGAGCAGTGCGTCAGGGTTCGACATGAGAGCCGATTCTATTCGCGGCCCGGCCTCCGGGGTTGGGGCCGGGCCGACTTTAACGCTCTTCCCAGCCCTGTGGGCGGGCCCGCGCGCCGAAGGTCCCGTTCAGCCGAGGACGAGCGGGAGCTTCGCGGCCAACTCCCCCAGTTCGGACTTCTCCGCTTCGCTCGGGGCACGCCGGCCGGTGCCGACCAGCAGCGCGTCCTTGTCGGAGAACGACGGGGGAAACGCCGCACCGGCGATCTTCTCCAGCAACTCGCGCGCCCCGGAGAGCCCCTCGGCGGGCGGGTCCGCCGCGTCCGGGAGGTGCGCGATCAGGTCGAGGTGGTGCAGCGTCCACTCCAGGACGTACGCGCGAAGATAGTCGTCTGCGGTGAGCACCACGTCGCGGGTCGCGACCCGCAGCGCGGGGTCCGCGAGTTCGGCGGCGCGGCCGGCGGCGGAACCGACGTCATCCAAGTGGAACTTGAGCAGCCACGGCTCTTCGTACGCGGCGGCCAGGCGGACGATCAGCGCGTCGAGCGGGTCGTCGCCGGTCGGCGGCTTTTCGGCGATGTCCCAGTAGGTCACCGCGTCCCGGGTCGGTTCCGTCCCGGCGGGGGTGACGAGGGTGATCAGGACGTCCTGAGCGTCGATGATCAGATGGCACACCAGGTCCCGTACGAGCCAGCCGGCGCAACCGGACGGCCGCGCGAAGTCCTCGTCCGGAAGCTCGGCGACCGCTGCGCGCAACGCTGCCCATGAGCGTGAGAAGGCATCCACGGGCGCAAGCTAGCAGCGCGCCGGCCCCCGCTGCGACCGAATTCGGAGGGGGAGGACGCGAGGAGGGGACGGGTCCGCTCGGGAGGGACGGTCCGGTGGATCGGGTCTGGCCAGGTCGCCCGTTAGGGTGATCTGATCAATCCTTCCAGAAAGGCCCGCAGCTCACAGTGACCGAGTCACGTCCCCACGCACTGTTCTCCTTCGGCACGCTGATGGACGAGCGGGTCCAGACCGCTCTCTTCGGCCGACCCGTACCCAGTTCTCCGGCATCGCTGGCCGGCTACACGACCAGGCCCCAGCCGATCACCGACCCGGCCGTGATCGCCGCAAGCGGCCTTGACGTACACCTGACGCTGGAGCGCAGGATCGGCGCCGCGGTCGAGGGCGTCGTCCTGCACCTCACCGACCAGGACCTTGCCGCAGCCGATGCCTACGAAGTCGACGACTACGCCCGCCGGCGGGTGCTCCTTTCCTCCGGGGAGAGCGTCTGGGCATACCTGGACGCGAAGCCGCTGCGCCCGGCAGCGCGCATCGTGATCGTGGGCGACAGCATCGCCTACGGGCGCTGCGATCCGCAGGGAGGATGGGCAGCCCATCTGGCCGCTGCCCACATCGCTGAGAACGAGGCCGCGCACCGGGTCTTCAACCTGGCCATCCCCGGCAGCACCCTGACCGGTGTCAGCGAGCAGACACCCCCGCTGCTGGCTCCTCGCCTGCCCGACACGCTCCTCGTCGCCGCCGGTATCAACGACTCCGCCGTGCCGCTCGCCGCCACGGAGGCTCATGTCGACGGGCTGGCGCACATCGCGGACAATCTCGGCTCGTTGGCTGCCATCGCCATGAGGCACAATGCGCGACTCGTCGTCGCGGGGCCGACGTGGGTGGATGAAGAGCGCACCCGTGACTACGAGGGCCTGCGATTCACCGAGGCGCGAGCGCTGGCCCTGCGCGAGTGCATGCAGGCTTGGTGCGACGAGAACTACGTCGACTACCTCGACATGTGGGAACCGCTGCGGGACAAACCCGAACTGCTCGTCGACGGCGTGCACCCCACGCCCGAAGGCCACCAGACGCTCTATAAGCACCTCGACGCTCTCAGCCGATGAGCCCTGGCGGCGTCACGACGTTGACGCCGCCGACCGGGTGGCAAGGCCTCTACCCGGGCCACGGCACCCGCTGCCAGCGCCCTGGCCACGGTGATGCTGACGTGAGCCGGGTCCACTCGTGGTCCTGCTGGCCGGGCACCAGGCGTCCGGCCGCCGCCCAGCTCGCTGCCAGCGCGTCGAAGATCGGCGCCTCCTTGCCGTGCTGTCCGGCTCTGTCACCGGCACGAGCAGTCGGCACCGCGGTCGTGGTCAGCCTCGTCATACAACGTTCAACGCTCGTTCGCTCGTCCCGTCACCCGACGCCCGGCAGGGCCGGAGGCGCTCTACTGCGAACGGCCCTCATGTGGCCGAAGTGCCCGTACGTCCCTCCCCCCGTCCGTTCCAGCGGTACTCACCCGGGGCGGTGATCGCGGCTTCACCCGACCGGCCCACCGCGATCGCGCGTGTGTGGGCCGTCAGGGTGACGGGTCACGACGATGCGCAGCGGGGCGCTGCCCGCAGGGATTGCGAGGAGAAGGAGGGGTTACCCGACCTGGCATGGCACCGATGTGGCAGCACAAGCACGGGGACACCGCCCGGTCCCGGAAGGCCCCGGACGAGCCGAGTGACATGGGCCGGGAGTCCTGGTCGGCGGTCCTGAGGCGGACGGTGGCGGAGTTCAAGAACGACGAGCTGGCCGACCGGGCCGCGGCGCTGACCTACTACGGGGTGCTGGCGCTCTTTCCCGCCCTGCTGGTGCTGGTCTCGCTGCTGGGCGTGGCGGGCGAGTCGGCGACGAAGAGCGTCCTGGACAACCTCAAGAAGCTCACGCCCGGCCCTGCCCGCGACATCGTGACGGTTGCCGTCGAGCAGCTGCGGGGTGGTGGAGGCTTCGGTTCCGTCCTGGCGGTGGTCGGTCTGCTGGGTGCGTTGTGGTCGGCGTCGGGGTATGTGGCGGCGTTCATCCGGAGTTCCAACGCCGTCTACGACATGCCGGAAGGCCGCCCGGTCTGGGAGCTCACCAAGCTGAGGGTTGCCCTGACGCTGGTGCTGATGGTTCTGGCGTGTGCCAGTGCGCTGATCGTGGTGTTCACCGGTGGCCTCGCCCGCCAGGTCGGCACCGCCCTGGGGATCGGGGACGCCGCTTTGACAGTGTGGTCGATCGCCAAGTGGCCCGTCCTGATCCTGCTGGTCACCCTCATGATCGCGCTCTTGTACTGGGCGGCGCCGAACGCCAGGGGCCGCGGCTTCAGGTGGATCACTCCGGGCAGCTTCCTGGCGCTGGTGATCTGGATGATCGCGTCGGCGGGCTTCGCGCTGTACGTGGCGAACTTCGCCTCCTACAACAAGACGTACGGAACTCTGGCCGGGGTGATCGTCTTCCTCGTGTGGTTGTGGATCACGAATCTGGCGATCCTGCTGGGCCTGGAGTTCGATGCGGAGATGTCCCGCCAGCGCGCGATCCTCGGCGGCCATCCGAAGACCGAAGAGCCTTACGTCGAGCCGCGTGACACCCGCAAGTGGAGCGATGACGACCGGAAGGGAGACGGCAACGGTCGGTGACTCGGTAGCCGGCACCCGCCCGTCTCCGCAGCTCGGGCCCGGAATGCTCTCCGGCCCCGAATGCCATGGCCCCACGGGGCATTGCCCGTGGGGCCTGATGGCCGCGAGGGCCTCGTAGAGGGGTTTCAGCCCCACGTGCGGGAGCACAGGACGAGGCGGTATCCGTCCGGATCGGCGACCGTCACTCCGTGCTCGTCCCAGTAGGGGTTGTGCGCGGGAACGCGAGTGCCGCCGGTGGAGACGAGGCGGTTGACCAGTTCCTCGTCCACAGGAGTGCCCAGATAGACCACGAACAGGTCGTCCACGGTCGGGGTCGGCTCCAGCGGACGTTCCGGGTCGTGGGTCAGCTCGAAGTGCCAGGAAGCGCCGGTCGGTCCGACCATCAGGAGATCGTGCTTGCCCGGGACGCGCTCGGTGCTCCGCCACAGTACGTCGAGCCCGAGGCCGTCCACGTAGAAGCGTTCCGCGGCGGCGAGGTCCCGCGAGGGGCGGGCCACTCGGACGTGCGTCGTGGAGTCGATCACGCCGAGGCCTCGAGGGCGGCGCGCCATGCCGGGCTGTCCACGTAGTGGTTGTCGAAGCGCTCCGCGGACTCCGCGATCTCCTTCGGGTCGGCTTCGCCGCGCATCACCCTGCCGAGCAGGCGCAGGTAGTCGAACCGGCCCATGCCCGGGGTGAACACGAACAGGACGTCGGCCTCGGCGCCGGGCGCCGCGGCGAAGGCGTGCGGGGTGTGCGGCGGTACGGCCAGGAAGTCGCCTGCGCTCAGGACGGTGACCTCCTCTCCCACCAGCACCTGAAGGGAGCCGCTGATCACGAAAAAGATCTCCGTCGCCTTGGTGTGGAAGTGGGCCGGCGCCCCCACGGCTCCCTTGGCGAAGGTTGACCGGTAGCTCGTGAAGCCGCCGTCCGTGCTGTCCGAATCGGCCAGCAGGGTCATCACGCTGCTGGGGTCGGCACAGGTCTCGGCGTCCGCACAGCGGGTCAGCACCGGCCGGAAGGGGGCGGTCGTCATCGTGGCTCCGTTTCGCATGTCGTCGTTCTTGATCATTACTTTACGGGCCGGGATGACCTGATGCTGAGGTCAATCAAGCACCCAAACCAAGGGTCAATTCGTCGGCTCCAGCCTCCGGCGCTCGGCCGGAATGCATCGTCGCCGTGAGAGAGCTGGGGCTGCCGGGGCTTCTGTTGCCCGCGCCTTCCAGTGGCCATTTCGCGCGCTCGCGCCCGGGCCCGGCAACGCGGCACATTGAGCGGCGGCGCACAGGGGGCGGGCCCGCCGTCGGCCGGCTGCCGCCCTGACGTCTGTCGGGTGCGAACAGCTGGGGAAAGGGACGGACTTGAGCGGGAACGGTGGCTCGCCTACGGCGCCGAACGGCGCGCCCGAGTCGCGCCCGCCCGGCCGTCATGGACGGCCACCGAGACGCCCGGCCAAATTGCCACATCCAACCCTCATCTGAACTTGTCGGGACCGAGGACAGCGGGCGGGACCAGCCGTCCGTCTCCGTGCAGGCGTTCGCCGGCGGCGACAGCGAGCCGGGCCCAGTGACCACGACCAGCCCTCCTCCCCTCCCTGATTCAACTCTCCCTCGTATAAAGGAGAAAGAAAGTGCTGCAGAGCGACCAAACCCCTTACTCAAAGACCCTCGAAGAGTTCCTCGAGAAGATCAGGACGTGGTTCAAGGACGACTACAGGGGCTTCAAAACCATGTACTGCGCCGCGGTCAAGAACGTGGTGCCGTACCCGGAGGACACACCGGCAGAGGTCCGCTGCGACTGGAAGGACCAGGACATCGATTTCCTGTGTCGGTTCTTCACTGACTGGTACAACTGGAAGCCAGGGGTCAACAACGGGCTGGACTACATCGAGAAGTTCAGCTGGCTCAACTACGAGAACGACTACGGCATGGTCTTCGTAACCTGTGGCCCGGGGTACGACATGACCGCCGACTTCACGAACCTGCAGGGCATGCAGATGGACGAGCAAGGGCCGCAGGCGAAGGAACTCATCAACAAGTGGATCGATGAGCTCGGGCCGAAGCGTATGGACGACTACGAGATCGAGGACTGGAAGACCTTCAACGAGTTCTTCATCCGGAAGGTCAAGAAGCCCAAGCGGCCGGTCGACGCCCCGCACGACGACAGCGTGGTGGTCGCCCCGGCCGACTGCGTCATCAACATGATCGTCGATCAGCTGACCGAGACCACGCCGATCCCGGTCAAAACGGTGACCATGAACGTCGCGCAACTGCTCGGCAACTCCAGCTACGCCGAGAGGTTCATCGGCGGTACGGCGGTGTCGTGCATCCTGATGCCCGACAGCTACCACCGGTACCACGCCCCGGTGACCGGTGAGGCGGTGGAGGCCTGCGAGGACATCCACGGCGTGTACTACGGCATGCGGGACTTCCCCGAACTGCTCGACAAGGGGGACGTCGGCTACGGCTACGACTACGAGATGTTCGATCACTTCCGGCGGGGCTACGTGATCTTCAGGACCGAGTACCTGGACCGCTTCGGACATCGGGACGGCGAAGGATACGTCGGAATGGTGCCCGTCGGTCTCAACTCGATCGCCTCCGTGAACTTCCTGCCCCAGTTCAAGAACCTCGACGAGCCGGTCAAGGTGAAAAAGGGAGACGAGATCGGAAACTTCACCTACGGCGGGTCGCTGAACATCCTGCTGTTCGAACACGGCCGGTTCCCCGCACTGCAACTGCATCAGGGGCAGCGCATCGGAGTCCTGGAGGATCCGGAGCGGACGGCCGGGCTGTTCACCCGCTCCTACCACAGGCCTTCCCGGCAGCGCCGTCCCCTGACTCCCTGAGCCTGCTGCCGAACGGAAGGTGCACCATGTCCCATGACCTAGTCGCCTCGATCCCGGCGAACGTCCTCAACACCCAGCGCATCGATTTCTACACCAAAGACACCAGGAAGGTGCGCTCCTACGCCGGGCACGTAGACGTCGACAGCACGGAGAATCCGGGGACCGAAAACCACCTGTTCTACTGGTTCTTCGAGAGCCAGACCTGCAACCCCAACGTCGCGGTGCGGGATCAACAGGATCTGATCAGCCGGACGCCGCTGCTGATCTGGCTCAACGGCGGGCCCGGCGCCTCCTCGCTGCTGGGGCTGTTCCTGGAGAACGGGCCGCTGTCCATCGCCGACGATGCCGCCGGGACGATATCCGTGAGCCCCGACACCTGGAACCAGGAGGCGCACGTCGTCTTCTGGGACCAGCCCATCGGCACCGGATACAGCTATTCCGATGCCGACGAGTACGTCAAGGACGAGAAGGCCCTCAGCCGGATGTTCTGGGAGGCCCTGCAAAAGTTCTTCAGCGAGCACCCGGAGTACAGGCAATGCCCGCTGTACGTCTGCGGTGAGAGCTACGCCGGTAAATACGTACCGGCGATCGCCCGGGAGATCGACGACCAGAACCGCCGGAATACGGGCCAACGGCACCTCAATCTGAAGGGGATCGCGGTCGGCAACGGCTGGATCAAGCCCGAGCTCTCGCTCCGCATCCTGATCGACTACGCCTACACGACCGGTTTCCTCGGCATCAGCCAGAGGGACTCCCTGTACCACGCCTACGGCGTGTTCAAGGAAGCCCTCGACGCGAAAGACATGAAGACGGCCACCAAGCACGGCAACGATCTGGTGGCCAAGGTCAAGGCGTACGGGGGGAACTTCGACCTCTACGACGTGCGGCGCTGGGACGATCTGCCCATGGGAGCACTGCGCGCCTACCTGGACAGTGAGAGCGTGAAGAAGTCCCTGCACGTCCACACGGACGTCACCTGGCAGTGCGCCGACAACGACGGTCTGGTGGCCGGAGCATTGGTGACGGACAACATGGCGGACCGCTCCGAGTGGTACACCGAAATCCTCGACAAGGGCTACAAGACCCTGCTCTACACCGGGAACTTCGACACCGCCTGCGGGTACCAGAGCACCGAGGAAATCCTGGACGGCCTCATGAAGCAGAAAGGTGAGCACGCGCACGCGGAGTGGCGCAACGCTCCACGGCTGATCTGGACGCAGGCGCAGGGGAACCCGAAGGGATTCGTCCGCCGTCACGGGAATCTGACGCAGGTCAGCGTGCCCGACTCCGGGCACCAGGTGCCGGCGTTCCAGCCGCAGATCTGCCGGGAGATGCTCTACAACTGGCTCTTCGATCGTCCCTTCCCCGGCTACGACCCGCAGCAGCCGCTCAAGCAGCGCAACGGCGACGAAGTCGGCCTGCCGAAGGACTGAGCGCACCCGCACTGGCCGCCCGGCTTACCGCCCCGGGCGGCCAGTGCCGTCCACGTGGCCTCTCCGACGCCCCCGGCGGGCGCTCGGACAGCGTCCCGGACACGGTCGGACACCGGCTCTGACCAGGCCGGACAGTCGCCGGGCCGTCCGGGACGGCTCGGCGTATTGCCTCCGCCCCACCCCCGCCGACAGGCTCCTGCTGACGGCCCACCCGGGCCGTGCACAGCGCTCTCCCGTTCTCGTCGCGTCGGTCGTCAGCGACGCGACACGGACGCGACGAAGGCGCGACAAAGGCGCGACAAAGGCGCGAAGACAGCAGAAGGAGTCACACATGACCAAGGTGATGCAAGCGATCGCCGATCGTCTGGTGGAGCGGCTGGTACCCGGGGCCACGGCCCATGCGTTCGGGTGCCGGAAGGTCGGTTCGAAGTGCATCAATGGCCGTTGCGCGAACAAGAACAAGTACACGCAGTACCGGATGAACTGTGACGACGGCAGCTACTACTACAAGTTCGGCCACTGCGGCTGTTGAGCACGGCCGTCCATTCAAGTCTTCGGTCTTCTCCGGAGCGGTAACCGGACGCCGGTGGTCACCCGGAAATTGGGTCCACCGGCGTTCCCGGTCTTCGAACTCCACTGGCACGAGGGGAGGGTGTCCCCCGATATGGAACTCGCCGCAATGTCCTGCCGGACCCTGCTCGTGGTCGTCTTCACGGTCGCGGTGGTGGGCAAACTCCGCAGTACGGAGTCCTTCGGAGCGTTCGTACGCTCCGTGCAGGGGTTCGCCGCGCTGTCCCCGCGTCGGGGACGCGCTGTGGCCCGCCTGGTGGCCGGGGCGGAGGCGGTCGGGGTCGTCCTGCTGTTGCTTCCGGGGCCGGTGGCGATCGTAGGGTTCGCGCTGGTGGGGTGCTTGCTCGGGGCGTTCACCCTCGCGATCGGGGCGTCGCTCCGACGCGGTGTGCGGGTGCCGTGCCGGTGTTTCGGGGCTTCCACGAACAACACGGGCCCGCTCCATCTCGTCCGCAACGGCTTCCTGTTCGCCGTGGCGGTGGCCGGCGCCGTAGGGACGTTCCACGGCCTGCCGCACGCACCGGGCGGCCTCGCGGTAGCCGTGGCCACCGGCCTCGTACTGGGCGTAGTGGTGACCGTCCTCGACGACATCTCCGAGTCGCTGCGCGACTCCTTTTCCTCCTTCCCCGTCGCCGTACGGAAAGGGCAGAGGTGATCATGCCGTATCTCATCGCGGCCGTCGTGCTCGTCGGCGCGCTGTGCCTGCTCGACCTCCTGCTGACCGTGGGGCTGATCAGACGGCTCCGCGGGCAGCAGGCCCGGCGTACGTCCGCGGAGCAGTTCGTCGACGACGGGATGCTTCCCCCGGGCGCGGTCGTCGGGGCCTTCGAGACCCGGACCGTCGACGGCCGGCCCCTGCGCAACCGCGATCTCGGGACCGGCACCGTCGTGGTGTTCCTGTCCCCCGGCTGTCCTCCGTGCCACGCGGAGCTGCCGCGGGTGGTGGCGGCGCTGGGGGCGGCGCCTGCGCCTGAGGCCGTCGCCGTCGTCGCGGGCGGCGCCGACGGTGACGCGGATACCAAGCAGATGCTCGAGGGACTGGGTCCGGTCACCAGGGTCGTACACGAAGGCGACACGGGGCCCGTGTCCGGGGCGTTCGCGGTCCGCGGCTTCCCCGCCATGTGCCGGGTCCGCGCCGTCGGTGACGAACTCGTGGTGGAGGCCGTGGGCGAGCACGTCCTGCCGGCCCCCGTCCCCGCCGCGCCATGAGCACGGCGGGGGCTCCGTCGCCGGGGCTGCGGCGGCTGGCCGACGTCTTCCGTGCGGCGACCGGGCTCGCCTTCAAGGCGGCGCCCTGGCACCTCGCGGCGCTCACGCTCCTCACCGCCGTCGGCGCAGTGCTGCCCATCGCCGCCGCGTGGACCGTGCGGGCGGTGCTGGACCGGCTGGCCGCCGGCGGCGGGCTCGACGCGCTCCTCGTACCGGCCGGGCTGCTCGCCGCGACGGGAGTCGCGGCCGCCGCGGTGCCGCACGTCGTCCAGTACGTCCAGGCCCAGACGCAGCGCGCGGCCGGGCTCCGCGCCCAGGACGACCTCTACCGATCCGTGGACGGCCTGACCGGCCTGAGCAGATTCGAGGACCCGCGGTTCCTCGACCGGCTGCGGCTGGCGCAGCAGGCCGGGGGCCTGACGCCGACCCAGGCGGTCAACAGCGCGCTGGGGGGCCTGCACGGGTTGATCACGGTCGGCGGATTCCTCGGCTCGCTGATCGTGCTGAGCCCGCTCCTGGCCGCCGCCGTGCTCCTGGCCGGTGTGCCGGTGCTGCTCGGTGAACTGGCGATGAGCCGCCGGCGGGCGGCGATGCTCTGGGACATCGGCCCCGCCGAGCGCCGGGAGCTCTTCTACCTCCAGCTGCTGACCAGCACGCAGGCCGCGAAGGAGATCCGGCTGTTCGGCATCGGCGGCTTCCTGCGCGGGCGGATGCTCACCGAACGCCGTAAGGCCGACGCGGCCAAGCAGGCGGTGGACCGCCGGGAGCTGGCGATCCAGCTCGGCCTCGGCGTGTTCTCGGCAGTGGTCGCCGGCCTGGGCCTGCTGTGGGCGGTACGTGCCGCGGAACAGGGCCGCATCAGCATCGGCGGCGTGTCCCTGCTGGTGGCCGCCCTGCCCGCCGTACAGACGGCACTCGCCGGACTGGCCAACGAGATCGCCAACGGGCACCAGGCGCTCCTGCTCTTCGACCACTACGTCGCGATCCGGGACGCCAAGGACGACCTGCCGGTCAGCACCCGCCCCAGGCCGGTGCCGCGCCTCCGGAAGGGCATCGAACTGCGTGACGTCTGGTTCCGCTACAACCCCGAACACCCCTGGGTGCTGCGCGGGGTGAACCTCACGATTCCCGCGGGCCGCTCCGTCGGCCTGGTGGGACTCAACGGAGCGGGAAAGACGACGCTGGTCAAACTCCTGTGTCGCCTGTACGACCCGGACCGCGGCCAGGTCCTGTGGGACGGGACCGACCTGCGGGCGTTCCATCCCGCCGAGGTTCGCCGGCGCATCGGGGCCACCTTCCAGGACTACATGGAGTACGACTTCACGGCCGGCGAGAACATCGGGCTCGGCGACCTGGACCGGCTGGCGGAGCAGGACTCCGTCGAACGCGCCGCGCGCCTGTCCGGGGTGCACGACTCCATAGCCCGCCTGCCCGACGGCTACCGCACCATGTTGAGCCGGACCTTCTTCTCCGAGGACAAGGACGACCCGGGCACCGGCGTCGTCCTGTCCGGTGGACAGTGGCAGCGCCTCGCCCTGGCCCGGTCGTTCCTCCGCGACCGCGCCGACCTCCTCATCCTCGACGAGCCCAGCTCCGGGCTCGACGCCGAGGCCGAGCACGAGATCCATCTGCGTCTGCGCGACCACCGGGCCGGCCGCACCAGTCTGCTGATCTCCCACCGGCTCGGCGCGCTCCGGGACGCCGATCTCCTCGTGGTGCTGGAGAACGGCCGGATCACCCAACAGGGCACTCACGACCGGCTGATGCGGGACGGCGGGGCCTATGCCCGGCTGTTCACGATGCAGGCCCGCGGCTACCGGCCCGGAACACCGGTGGCCTCCGCCGCCGTCGACACGTGAGGAGGTGTTCCCATGCAGCCAGCCGGTCGACGGCTGCTCCCGTTCACGGTCGTCGCGTTCGGGGCGCCCCTGCTGGGCGTTCTGCTGGTGCGGCGCTGTTTCGCCGTGATCACGGTCGCCGGTGCCAGCATGGAACCGGCCTATCGAAGCGGCGACCGGGTGCTGATCCGGCGGCTCAGCCGGAACGGGGGCACGGACGTCAAGAGGGACGGGGTCGTCGTCGCGGCGTGGCGGCCGCCTTCCGGCGCCCCGCCGGGTGAGCTTGCGGTGGCGCACGGCGCTCCTGGCCGGTCGGCCGATGTGCCGTTCGGCGGCCCGCTCGGCGCCCGACGCTGGATGATCAAGCGCGTGGTGGCGGTCCCCGGCGACCCGGTCCCGATAGGGCTGGGACCCGCCCTTGGCACTGAAGCCGGCAAGCCCGTACCTCAGGACCGGTTCGTGGTCCTGGGCGACAACACCGCTCACAGCCACGACTCCCGCCACACGGGCTACGTCGAACGCAGCGACATCCTCGGAGTGGTCATCCGCAGGTTCGAAGGCCGCCCCTAGACTTCCGTTCGCTGACGGCTGCTTGGGTGTGTATGCCACTGCTGATGAAGGGGGACTCCCATGAGCTCTTCGCCCGTACGTCGTACGCGGGTGCCGCAAGAAATGGATGGGGGCAAAGAATTCGCGCGGTCCGCCTACTCTTCGGCGTTCGAGCTGTCCGCGGCCAACGTAGCGTCCTTGACGCCCGAGCAGTGGGCGCGGGCTGTCTTCGAAGGCGCTCCCGCCGTGGTGCGATGGATTCTGCTCCTGGGGTGGCGCCGCGTGCTGGGACTTCGGTTGAGGCTTTCGTCGCCGGAAAGCGTTCTCGGGTGGTCGGTTGCCGATCGTGGCCCCGGAACGCTCACGCTCGAGGCGCACTCGCGGCTGATCGGGGCGCGTAACGTCGTGCTGGTGCGCGAGGGGAGCGTCGTGTGGGTCACTTTCGTGCGCTTCAACCGGCCGATCGCCCGGCCCATATGGGGCCTGGCCGCGCCGGTCCACCACGCAGTCATCCCCTGGCTCCTCAGGCGCGGCCTGCCGAAGACGCCGTGACACCGAGGGGGCGGAGAAAGTCGTCTCGATTGCCATGGCTCGGCTGGTCACCGACGCATTACCGATCGCCAACAAGCGCCGGAAAGTGCCGTTGAGTTCCCTGTTCCGCCCTGACAAGATCCGTCGCATGCCGGGCAGCGCCCTCCCTCGAGGGCGTGGTGACACCGAAAGGGACCGGGGATGCGGTACGGAAAGTCTGGCCAGGACCGGGCCGGCGAGGAGCTGCGACGATTACGCCACGAGCGGGGAGTGTCGCTCGCACAGCTCGCCAAAATGGCCTTCTACAGCAAGGGGTATCTGAGCAAAGTCGAGAATGGCGAAAAGCTCTTGTCCCTGGAGCTGGCACGTGCATGTGACCAGTCGCTGGAGACCGGCGGGCTGCTGGAGAAAATCGTCCGGTCCACGGCCGAAGCCGATGCCGGTTCCGACCGGGAGCGCGATGAGGCGTGCCCGTACCGGGGGCTGTCCTCCTTCGACCCGGAAGACGCCCGCTGGTTCTTCGGGCGGGCCAAGGCGACGGCGGAGCTCGTGGAACAACTGGCCACGCGGCTGAGGCGTTTCGGTCCTCTGCTGCTCACTGCCCCGTCCGGAGCCGGAAAGTCGTCTCTGCTGAGGGCGGGCCTGGTACCGGCCCTGGCTCGTGGGGTCCTGCCCGTCAGCGGTTCCGGCACCTGGCCGGTGGCACTTCTCACGCCGGGAGAACGCCCCGCCGAGGAACTTGTGGGCCGCATCGCCGCTGCGACGGGATGTTCACGACAGCAGCTGGACACGGCTCTGAGGGACAGCCCGGAAGCGTTGGCAGCGACCGTACGCACCGCGGTGGAACAGCTTCCGCTCGCGCGCCCCGCCGCGCTGGTCGTCGTGGTCGACCAGTTCGAGGAGACGTTCACTCTCTGCGCGGACGAGCACGCCCGGGCTGCCTTCGTGGAAGCATTGCTCGCGCTGAGCACCGGGAGGCCGGAGGGCGACATGCCGACGGCGCTGGTCATCCTCGGCATGCGCGCGGACTTCTACGACCGCTGCCTGGAGCATCCCGGCCTGGCGACCGCCCTCCAGCAGGGCCACATGGCCCTGGGACCGATGAATGGGGAGGACCTGCGCGAGGTCATCACGGGGCCGGCCCGTCAGGCCGGCCTGGACGTGGAGCCAGGGCTGGTCGACGTCCTGTTGCGCGACATCGGCCAGGCTCCGGGCGACCCGGCGAACGCCGGCCTTTCCAGGGCCGGCGTTCTCCCGCTGCTGTCGCACGCACTGCTGAGCACCTGGCAGCAACGCGAGAACGCCACGCTGACAGTGGCCGGCTACCAGCTGACGGGCGGCATCTCAGGGGCCGTGGCGGCCACGGCCGAGCGCGCCTACACCTCGCTGCCCGACGAACTGCACCTGGCGGCCCGGCAGCTCCTCCTGCAACTGGTGCACATCGGCGAAGAGACGGAGACCAGTCACCGCGCCCACCGCGGCAATCTGCTCGAGGGCGGCCACGCCCGTGAGGCCTCGGAGGCCGTCCTCGACGCGTTCGCGCGGGAGCGCCTGCTGACCGTGGACGCCGACCACGTCGAACTGGCTCATGAAGTGCTGCTGCGGGTGTGGCCGCGCCTGCACCGGTGGATCCACGAGGACCGGGCCGGACTGCGCGCCCGCCAGCTCCTCACCGAGACGGCCTCCGGCTGGCAGCAGGAGGGACAGGACCCGGGGCTGCTGTACCGCGGGGCCCGCCTCGCCTCCGTACGGGAGTGGATCGCCGGCTCGCCCCACCACGCTCCCCTCACTCCCGTGGCCCGGGCGTTTCTGGAAGCGAGCATCGCGCACGAGGCGACCGAGAAGCGGAAGGAACAACGCCGGTTGCGGCGTCTGCGCCGGCTGGTGGGCTGCCTCGCCATCCTGGCCGTGCTCTCCCTCATCTCCACCGCCATCGCCTTCCAGCAGACGCGGACGGCACACGACCAGCGCCGTGTCGCCCTCTCCCGCGAGCTGGCGGCGCGTGCCGACATCCTGGTCCCGGAACGCCCCGAGGCGGCCATGATGCTGGCGCTGAGCGGATACCGTAAGGCGCCGTCCGCCGAAGCCCGCGGCAGCCTGTTCAGCGCCTACGCCCAGTACAACGCACGGCAGTTCACGGGCCATGCCCGGCACATCAACGCGGTCGCCTTCAGCCCCGACGGCCGCCTGCTGGCGACCGCGGGCGTGGACCACACGGTGAAGCTCTGGGACGCCTCCGGCTACGAACTGCTGGCCTCCTTGTCAGGGCACACCGACTCGGTGGAGGCAGTGGCGTTCTCACCGGACGGCCGGACGCTGGCCACCGCGGGCTTCGACCACAGTGTGAAACTCTGGGACGTGGCCGCACGCCGGCACTCGGCCACCCTGGGGGGAGGGGACAGCGAACTGACCTCTCTCGCCTTCTCCCCCGACGGCCGCACCCTCGCGACCGGGGGACTGGATCGGACGGTCAGGCTGTGGGACGTCGCGGGTCGCCGGCAGACCGCCACACTCACCGGGCACACCGATCTCGTCCACGCGGTGGCCTTCTCGCCCGACGGCCGCACGCTGGCATCGGGGAGCGGCGACCGTACAGTCCGCTTGTGGGACCTGAGCACTCGGAAGACCCGCACCACACTGACGAATCACGCTGACGCGGTGCTGGGAGTCGCCTACGCCCCCGACGGCCGCACTCTGACCAGCACCGGTCAAGACCGCTCGGTGCGCCAGTGGGACGCAACCACCGGCCAAGAGACCTTCCGGTTCGGAGGTTTCGTCAAAGCCACTTCGGGGGTGGCTTTCTCCCCCGACGGCCATACCCTGGCCGTGGGCAGCTACGACGGCGGGGTCAGGTTGTGGGGGGACGGCGACCGCCGGGCGCAGACGCTCACCGCAGCGAGCGGCGACGACGTCGTCACGGCGGTGGCGTTCTCCCCCGACGGCCGCAAACTGGCGATAGCGACGACAGGAGTGGACTTCACTTCCGTCTGGGACGTCGCCACACGCAAGCGTCTGACCACCTTGTCGGGGCAATCGGACACCGCCGCGATGGCCCGCTTCAGCCCGGACGGACGGATTCTCGCCATCGCCGACTCCCGCGGCACGGTCACATTGCAGAACACGCGGTCCCTGCGACGGGTTGCGACTCTCGCGCAGGGTTCGGCGGCCATCACGGGCCTTACCTTCAGCAAGAACGGCCGCCGCATCGCAGCCGCTGACGCCGACGGCTTGGTGCGTCTGTGGGACACGACCAGCCGACGGCTGACCGCCACCCTCAACGCACACTCCGGCGCACTCCAGACCGCAGCCTTCTCCCCTGACGGCCGTACGCTCGCCACCGCCGCCGCAGACGGCACGGCCGCTGTCTGGGATACGGAAAAGCAACGACTGATCATCATGCTCAACTCGCACCGGCGCGAATTGTCCGACGTGGCGTTCTCACCGGACGGCCGCACACTGGCCACCGCCGGCTACAACGGGACGGTCAAACTCTGGAGCACCCGTACCTGGCAGAGCACAGCGACCCTCACCTCGAGCCAGGATGCCGTCACGGCCCTGGCCTTCTCCCCGGACGGCACCACTCTCGCGACGGCCGGCAACGACCGGACTCTGCAGCTGTGGCGCGTCTCCACGCGCGAGAAGGCCGCCAAGCTGACGGGACATACGCTCAACCTCACCGGTGTCGCCTTCTCGCCGGACGGCCGGACGCTGGCCACGACGAGCGGGGACCGCACCATCCGTCTGTGGGACCTCGTCAAGGGCCGGACCACAACGGTCCTCACCACACGCGCCGGCGAAAAGTCACCGGCCTTCACACCCGACGGCCGAGCTCTCGTCACCGTCGGACAGGACGGACTCGCGAAGACCTGGAATCTCGACACCGAAGCCGTCGCCGGCCACGTGTGCGACCTGGCGAAGACCCATCGCTGGAACCTGCTCCTTCCAGATTTCCCCGACAGCTCTCCCTGCGGACGAGCCGGTGGCGGAAGCTTGCTCGTTCAGTCCGCGCGAGGTGTCCAGTGACGGCTGCCGCGTTCCGCCTCCACCCCTGCGGTCCAGGCGACCACGGCCGAGATCACCACTGAGGCCAGGAGCAGGGTGAGGCAGAGGGCCCCCGACAGCTCGGCGCCGTAAGGGCCACCGGTGACGGCCTGGCCGAGAGCCACGTACACGATCAGGCCCAGCACACCCGCCAGGGCGACGGGCGCGCCGAGGGTCCACACCGCGGTCGTCCGGAAGACACGGCTGTTGCCGGTGAGTACGGCCAGCGGGGCCAGCGAGCGGGCGAAACGGAGGTACTCGGACGAGGCCGCGAACACCATGGCGATGACCAGCACCACCGTCCCGAGAAGTCCGAGGAAGGGCAGCCAGCGCGACTGGTGGCCGAGGGTGAAGGACTTGTTTCCCTCGAGCATGGGCTTGATGGTCGCATCGGTGCTCAAGGCCAGCCGGGCGGCTTTCTTCACGGCCGGCACATCCAGTGGCCGTGCGGCGCGGGTGAAGACGACGTACCAGGCGTCGTCCCGGTCGAGCCGCGTCGCCTGGCCGACGCGGACCGTGGCGCCGGTGGTGCCGAAGTAGGTGTACGTCGCGAGTTTCAGGCGCCGGTCCAGGCCCGTGAAGGCGACGGCCGCCTTTTCCCCGGAGCGCGGGCACGGCAGGGACAGGGCCCGCAGGTCCGCGCAGGGCGCCTGGATGATCCGTGTGCCCTCCTGCCCTGCGTTCCCGGAACTGGCATGGCCGAGGGCGACCATGTGGGTGCCGGCCGGCAGGGCCGCACGGAACGCTTCGGCGGGCCGTGCGCGGTCCGCCGCCTGCACCAGCGCCATGGACTGCGGTTGCCCGGACCGCAGCAGCGCCGGGTCGCCTCCCCGCGTCGTCAGCAGAGAGCTGGTCAGCTGGGCCTGGCCGACGACGCCGACGGCGATCACCAGTGCGGCGACGAGCCGGACGATCGCACCCGGATGAGCGGCCAGGTTTCTCGACGCGATCAGCAGGGCCGCGTTCCCGCGGCGCCGGGCAGCCTTGGCCATGCGAGGGGCGAGTGAGGCGACGGCCCACCCCAGGACGGAAGGGAGCGTGGCCCACACGCCGATGACGGCAACGAGATAGCCGAACGCGGAGCCGCCCCCTCCGAGGGAGCCGAGGACCAGTGCCATGACGGCGAACACCGGGCACGCGGCGAGGGCGAGGCGGCGGGTGAACCTGCCGTCGCCGGCCCGGACACGTGTCGAGTTCCTCCCGTGGCGCGGGCGCAGCAGTACGACGAGTGCGGCCATGGCCACTGCGGCGCCGACAGTGGTCGCGGCGAGCGTTCCCGTGGCCCGCCGGACGTCGCCGACGGCGACGGAGAAGTCGATCCACGGCAGGCGCACGTTACCTGCGAGGAAGGGCAGCAGGAGGGCGGCTCCCAGCACGGTGCCGGCCAGGATCGGCAGGGCGGCGGCGCCGAGGCTCATCCATGCCAGGGCCCTGCGGCCGGCTCCCAGCGCGCGCAGCAGCGCGGTGCGGTGGTCCTGGCCCTGCGCCCCCGTGCGGGCCGCGGCGACGGCGAGTCCGGCGGCAGGGAAGAGCAGCAGCGCGACGAGCAGCATCATGAGCTGCTGGCGGCGTTCCGGCTCGATCAGTCGCAGATCCCCGAAGCTGGGGCCGGGCGATCCGAAGCCGACGATGGCGTCGAGGTAGCTGCTGTCGAGCATCGCCTTGCTGGGCCTGGTGTAGACGAGGCGTTCTCCCGGGGTGGCGAGACCGGAGTCCGCGATGGTCGCCGTCGCCGTGCCGTAGCGGCGGTGGTAGTCCTCGGCAGCCGGGCCGTTGGCCAGGGCCGGTGACAGTACCGACTCGCCGGGTCCGGGCCAGCGGCTCAGTCCGGGCGGCAGCGGTGCGTCGTCGGTGAGCGGTTCCACCACTACGACGGTGAACTGCCGGCCTTGGTAGTTCTCCCAGTAGCGGCCCCACAAGGCCGTGGGTTTCTGGCCCTTTCCGGCCATGACGGGGTTGCGGGCCTGGCCGCGGACCTCGCGCCCGTCGAACGTCGCGGCCGTGAGCACCAGCGCGGCACCGGCCAGTACCAGGACGGCGGTGGCCATGAGCAGGGCGACGAACCGCCCCCGGCCGCCCTCGCTCCTGTGCGATGCCGCCCTGCCGACGCGCAGCATGGCCAGCGGCAGCGTGAGGGACGCTCTCACCGGTCGTCCCTCCCCGCCACCTGTACCAGGTGACCGTGGTGCAGGTGCAGGGTCCTGTGCGCCCTGGCTGCCACCGTCCGGTCGTGGGTCACGACGAGGAGGCCGCAACCGCGGCGCTCCGGCACCGAGAACAACACGTCGGCGACGTGGTCGCGGGACCCTTCGTCCAGGGCCCCGGTGGGCTCGTCCGCCAGGAGCAGCGACGGGTTCTCCATGAGGGCCCGCGCCACGGCGGCTCGCTGCCGCTCGCCTCCGGACAGGTCGGATGTCGCCACGCCGTCGACGGGGACGCCGAGTTCCTCCAGCAGTTGGCGGGCCCGGCGATGGGCGGTCGTCTGCCCCTCGCCTGCCAGCAGGGCGGGCAGGATCACGTTCTCCACCGGGGTGAGCTCGGGCAGCAGCTCGCCGAACTGGAAGACCATGCCGATGTGCCGCTGCCGGAGCCGGGTCACGTGGGCGTGGCGCATGCCGACCAGGTCCCGCCCGGCGATCCGCACCTGCCCCGCCTGTGGCCTCACCAGCCCGAGCACCAGCGACAGGAGAGAACTCTTGCCCGACCCGGACGGTCCCATGACGGCCACGGACTCGCCCGCTCGAACGATCAGGTCCAGGCTGCTCAATAATTTTCGGTCGCCGATCCGGTAATCCAGTCCCTGGATATCCAGTGGGACGGCTTCGGGCTCCATCCTTGTCCTTTCACCAGTGCATGAGTGCATGAGTGCATGACGCGTGTTGCACGGCAGCGACCACGGGTGAGGTGGCGCTCACTCATCCGCGCCGCCTCACCCGTGGTCAGGACTCCCCCTTGCTGAACGGGGGACTATCCGTGCGGGTGGTTGTCGGTCCACCAGTCACTGCAGGAGTCCGGCTCGGCCTGCAGGGAAACACAGGCACGCATGTCCCATATGCGGCCGCCGCTGCCACTCCAGACCGGCGAGGAGCCGTAGCCGCTCTTGTTCCAGAGGGTGTACACCTCGTTGTCGGGGTAGTTGCGGTTGTACCTCGTGTATACGGCGTGACTGTCAGCCTTGATGTCCTCGACGGCGGCCTTCGTCTTGTAGGAGCGCCAGGAGTGCACGGCACCGGAATCGTAGAGATCCATATCGGCGAATGCCGTGGAAGTTCCGACGGTGCCAAGGGCGAGGAACGCGCCCACAGCGGTAGCTGCGAGCCGCTTGGTCATCGGTCTCATGTTGATCAGTCCCTTTCTCTTCAGCCGGCCCCGCCGCGTCGTGCTTTCCAGCCCACCCCCGTTGATCCCTGGGCTGGAGTGCCGTGCGGAGAAGCCGGTCATCGTGTCGTCGGCCGGCGCTGATGTATGAGTCGCCAGGCCGCCGTTGTCTTCCTGCAGTTCAGCCGGAGGGCATGCTGACGGTCGAGGGGTTTCCCTGCCCCCTCGACCGGCAGGAAATAGGGAAACCGCGGCTGACCTGCGCAGATTCGGATGGGCGGGGACGGGTTGGCCGAGCCTCGGTTCCCTACCGAGGGCGTGAACCACCCGACGATTCGAGAACCTCCTTCTACAATCGCGGGGTCGTCGGCCGGCTGCCGCTTTCGCGGGGCCGCCGTTGTCGAGGGTGAGCCGGGGGTGCGGCCGTGACGTGGCGATGGTGCAGAAGGAGCAGCCGTAGATCAGAGGCCGAGGACGCGCCGGAGCCTGCACCGGCACCGGCACCGGCACCGGCACCGGCACCCGAGGGGACGTCCGGGGCGGTGGAGAGGCATCGGTGGGGGCACCACCGGGACCCGTGGCGTGAGGAGTGGCAGGGGTGGCTGCGCCACTCCCCTGTAGGGACCGGTCTGCTGCTGTGGTGGAGGGACGAAGGGGGCGAATTCCTTTCCCGCGTCGGGCCGGAACGGTACCGGGAGCGACTGGCCGAGCTGCTGTCCCGCGCCGAGCCGCGGGACGTGGCTGCCCTGGGCATCGGGTGCACTCGTCGTATCGACCGGCCGTGCCGTGATCCGAGGACGTGCAGCCAGGATCCGGCCGACGGCCCGGCAGGCGAGGCGGTCCGGTATCGCATGGGCCCGGTCCCGGGTGCCTGCAGCGGTTTCAAGGACTGCTGGACCGCGTACGGGATCGACGTGCAGTTCACCATCGGCGACCGGCACCGCGCCGTGCACATCCAGGACCCGTCCGACTTCTCCTATGTGGGTGTCTGGGTCGACGGCGTCCGCGTGGCGGAGGGCATCTCGCTGGAGCAGTGCGGGTACTGGGCCGGTGAGCGGTTCTACGTGGTGCAGGCCGCGGGTCCGGAGGACCATCCGGAGCAGGGACCGGTGATGGGGAACCTGGGCTGGAACATCCTGTCGCTGGCCGTCCACGACGTCGCACGGGCCACGACGCGGCTCCTCGTGCCCGAGGCCACGGAGACGTGGACCGATCCCGTCCTGCAGGTGGAGGGCGACACCTTGTGTGTCTACGCGGACGACGAGGCCCGCGAGGCCGGGCGGCCGGACCGCGTGCTCCCCGTCCCGCCGGCACCGTCGTGATGACCGCGGCTCCACCAGTGACGGCGACCTCAAGGCAGCCCCGGCGACGCGGCGATGGCGAACGCGGGTGGCCTTTGAGCTGTCCCGCCGCGCAGAGAGGCACGGTCCGCCCGCCCGAAGGGTCGTGCGCCGCGCCTCTCGCCTTTCGGTGCGCGGCTCAGCTCATCGGCTGGTAGTACCAGGCGCGGCCCGGCTGTCCTCCTTCGTAGTGGTTTCCGGCGGGCGTCCCCATGGTCAGCTCGGCGAAGTCACCGGCTTCCGCCATCGCCGGCGGCTCGTAGACGGGCTGTTCCTGCTGCTGTTCCATCTCGGTGTCCTTCCTCGTCTCCTGCCTGGTCGTGGGCAGGAACTCCGGTCCTGGCGGCTCCCTGCCCACGGGCACGGAGCCAGATCTCGCAGCCCAGGGTGGTGTCCAGGGCGGAGGCCAGGCGGTGGGGGCTCAGGTGTACGGCGAGGAGCTCCGCGCGGAAGGCGGTCTCGTCGATCAAGCCGGCGCGGGCCAGCGCCGAGCCGTCGAAGAGGTCGAGGAGCTCGGCGCGGTTGCGGCGCACGGCGTGGTGGAACTCGGTGCTGTAATCCCCCTTGGTGGACCGGTCCAGCACGCCGGCCGTCAGGATCGGGCGCAGCGCGTCGACGAGCACGGGTTTGTAGCGCCCGGGAGCGTTGCGCTCGGCGACCCGTACGGACAGGGCCGCCTCGACGACGCCGTCGTCCAGGAAGGGCGCGGCGTACTCGAGCCCCCCGGCGGCGGTGAGTCGGTCCGTGCAGGCCACCCCGAAGGCTCCTGCCCGTACGCAGACGAGCGCCATGTGCTGGCCGCGTTGCCGGGCGAGGGGTTCCGCGTCGGCGCCGGCGGCCTCGCGCAGGGCGTCCCGGGCGGCCCGGACCGCGTCGGGGGTCGCCCAGACCGGCATGCGCAGTTCGTCGCCCCAGGAGAGCGGGGGTGCGTGGGCTTTCCCGGAGAGGGAGGGGTGCGGTCCGGTGAGGCCGTCGGCCCAGGTGGCCAGCCACTGGTTGAAGGTGCTGCGGTCGGCCAGGGCCCGCAGTACGGGCCACAACGGTTCGCGGAAGGCGGCGCGTTGCCTGCGGAGGCGGGCGAGCGCTGCGAGCGGGTGGCTGCGGATGTAGTCGTGCAGGTGGTGGGGCAGGGCGGTGAACAGCTCGTCGGCGCCGCCGCCCGTCATGTGCAGGCGCGAGCCACGCTCGGTCATCCACTGGGTGAGTGCGCTGATCCGGGCGGCGTCGCGGGCCCACGGGCCGGGCTCTCCGCCGGTGTCGGTCACGTCGGTGAGGCCGCTGTACCAGAAGGGTGCTCGGTCGCCGTCGGCCACGACGTGCTCGGCGGCGGGGAGTTCGGTCATGGCGCGCTCGGCCCAGGCAGTGTCGTCGTTGCCCGCGTCGCGACTGGCCCAGCGCATCGTCACCAGGCGGGCCTTGTCGTCGCGCGCCGCGAGGAAGCAGAGGCTGGTGGAGTCCATGCCTCCGGAGAGGTCCGCGCTGATCGTGCCGCCGGCCGCCGCCGTACAGGATCCGACGGCGGCCTCCAGCGCTCGCCGCACCGCGTGGGCGCCTTCTGCCGCGGGCAGTTCCGGCTCGGGCACGGTCCACCAGCGGCGGGTGCGGGCCCGTCCGTCCGGCTCGATGACCAGGCAGTCGTGGGGCCGGACCGTCTCGACGCCCCTCCACACGCTCCGGGCATCGAGAGGGTAGGGGGGTGGCGCGGACAGCAGGCGCAACGCGAGCGCCTGTTCGTCGTAGCGTGCCCCGGTGAGAGCGGCGAGCGCGTCCGTTGTGGAGGCCGCGACTGTTGCTTCGCCGACCCGCGCGTGGTGGACCTGGCGCACTCCGGACGCGCTGCCGCGGACCGCCACCCGATGGCCGATCGAGGCGACGACGTAGAAGCTGCCGGCCAGGCCACGGACCGCCTGCTCCATCTCGTCGACGCGCCGTACGTGCTGCAGTCCCACCGCGAGGCCGTCGGCGGTGACGGGGCACCGTCCGATCACCGCGAGCCGCGCCGGTCCCGCTTCGGCGGCCGTCACCCACCCGTCGGGCCAGTCACCCACCAGCCACAACCTGCCCGAGGCGTGCGTGATGCTTCGGGCAGCGCGGCGACGGAGCTCCTGGGCGGCGGGCAGGGCCGCGTCTCCGTCGGGGAGCACCGCGAACCACGTGTCGGCGGCGGTCATATCGCGCGCCCCTCTCCCCCGGTCACGACCGCTGCCGGGCCGTGCTCGTCAGCGCAGCGGCTGGAAATCAGCATTCCACGCGCAACGCCAGGTAGTGGGCATTATCACTCAAGCAGGGAGAAGGTCGGATAATAAGACGCCGTGGCGGCGGTGTCGGTGTCGGCTTCGGCGTCGGCCACAGACGGCAAATACCTTCTACCGACGCCGTCGACGAAGGTCGTGTCGGTGGTCGTGTCAGTGGTCGTGTCAGTGGTCGTGGCCGTGCCGGCCGAGGGTTTCCACGGGTGTCGCTCCGGGGCGGGTCCACTGCGGCACGGGCCGGCTGGTCGGGCCCCAGGTGGCGACGCCGTCGGCGTCCGAGCGCCAGTACCAGCAGGCCTGGCGGCCCTCGGCCGGGTACCCCTCGCGGACATGGCCGATCACGGGCCAGCCCTCGGGGTTGTCCTCCCATGCCTCGCCGCGGCCGTAGGGCGTCATGTCGAGCAGACCGAAGGACCCGTTGACCCGCTCGTTGCCACGGCCCGTCGTGGAGTAGGTGAGGAACGCGCGGTCGCCGTCGCGCAGGAAACAGGTGAGGTACCCCATCTCTCCGCCGACCGGCTCCGCCACGCCCCGCACCGAGTACCAGGGCTGGGTGTAACCCATGAACTCGACGTAGGGAGCGACCTCGTCCCACGGGCCCGAGGTCAGGACGGCGAACGAGACGCCCCGGGCGTTGAGGTAGACGGCGTCCTTCACGTGCCAGGCCGTGGTGGTGCAGCCCTCGCACTGCCCCTGGTGCGGCGCGCCGTCGTACCACATGTGCTTGTAGACCACGAGCTCGTCGCGCCCCTGGAACAGGTCGAGGAACGGGACCGGCCCGTCGGCGCCGGTGACCTCGACCGCGCCGTCGAACTCGACCATCGGCAGCCGCCGTCGGGCCGCGGCGATCGCGTCGCCCTCATGGGTGTGCGCCTTCTCGCGGACCAGCAGTTCCTCGCGCGCCGCCTGCCAGGTGGCCAGGGCGACGACGGGCGGCTTGCCGGGGAGGTTGCTGCTCGTGTTGCCGGGCGTGGTCGTCATGGCGTCCTCCGTGGTGTCTCGTGCCGGGCGGCGTCGTACGAAGTTCTACGACACCAGAACAGCCCCCTCTCCGCGGCGAGCTGCGGCTGTGGCTGCGGCGTGTCACGCGTGACTCCCGGCGAGTTTCTGCTCGTGCTGTGGTCTGTGGTCCCGTCGGGGAAGCAGGAACGGGGTCGCCAGGGCAAGGAGGCCGGCGATCGCGATCGCGGTGCGGGGGTCGGTGAGGCCGGCGAGGAGCCCCCAGAGGGCGGTCACCGCCGCAGTGGTGAGCTTGCCGGTGACCGACCAGGCGGACAGGGTGCGGGCGACGCGGTCCGCCGGGATCTGTTCGAGTCGGTAGGTCGCGAAGAGCGGGTTGAACACGCCGATGCAGGTGATCAGGCCGAGCTCGACGGCGACGACGAGCACCAGCCCCGCGGTGCCGGGGCGCACGAAGGCCAGTCCCAGCGGCCAGCACGCGCGCAGCGCCCCGGCGATGAGCATGACCTTGTGCCGGTCGAACCGCGCGACCAATCGGCGGGACAGCCGTGAGCCGATGAGGCCGCCGACGCACGGGAGCCCGAACGCGAGGCCGTACTGCCAGGGGGCGAACCCGAGATCGCCGAGCATCAGGACGACGAGCAGCGGTGCGGCCGCCATGATCAGGCCGTTGACCAGGATCGTGTTGAAGAACAGGGGACGCAGGGTCGGGTGGGCCAGGATGTACCGCCACCCTTCCAGCAGGTCGCCGGGGCGGAGCCGTCGTGCGTCGGTTCGCGCGGGGATCGGCTCACTGTCTCCGATCGCGCGGATTCCGGCTGCCGAGAGCAGGTAGCTGAGCGCATCGACCACCACGGTCGCCACGGGGCCGATCAGTCCGATCGCGGCCGTGCCGAGCGGCGGTCCGAGCGCGGTGGCGGTCCAGGTCGTGGACTCGAACCTTCCGTTCGCGACGAGCAGGTCCTCGGGCGGTACGAGGGCTTTCAGGCAGGCGCCGCTCGCCGCAGTGAAGGCGATGTCGGCCGCGGCGACGACGACCGACACGACCAGCAGCTGGACGAAACCGAGCCGGCCGAGCGCGAACGCGGCGGGGACGCTCATCAGGGCCACGCATCGGGTCAGGTCCATCGCGACCATCACCGGCCGCTTTCGGCGGAACTCCACCCACGGGCCGAGCGGCACCGCCGCCACCGCCCCCACCGCCGGCCCTGCGGCCGCCAGCACCGCCACCTGTGTCGGCCCGGCGTGCAGCACCAGGACCGCGATCAGGGCGAACGCGTCGAACGCGAGCCATGTGCCGAACGCGCTCACCCCGTACGCCGCCCACAGCCACCCGAACTGCCGACCCAGCGGTCTCCTGGCCACCACCACGCCCCAGCACCCCCACCCTCGCCGGCCTACCGCGGACAACCTCACGTTGACCTGCGAGATTAAAGCGAGCAGCAGACCGGGGGATCAAACAACTACTCCGACGGCGGGCAACAACCATCGGTTGTGCATTAGGGTCGCTCGACGTGGATCTCAATGCCGTGCGCACCTTCGCCGCCGTCGCGGACACGGGCCAGTTCCGGCACGCCGCCGTCGATCTGTCGATCACCCAGCAGGCCGTCTCCAAGCGCATCGCCGCGCTGGAGAAGGATCTCGGTGTGCGGCTGTTCGTCCGCACCGCGCACGGAGCCCAGCTCACCATCGACGGCCAGGTGTTCCTGCCCCACGCCCGCGCTCTCCTGCAGGCGGAGGAACGGGCGGCCGCCTCCGTACGGCCCGGCACTCGCGCGTTGCGCGTCGACGTGATCGGCCGCCGGGCCGCGCCGGCAGGCCTGCTGCGCGACTTCCATCGCGCGCACCCCGACGTCGAGCTCGAGGTCGTGACCCTCTTCGACGCCGACGCGGCCGTCGCCGCCGTCCACTCCGGCACGATCGACGCCTCCTTCCGCGCGGTCACCCCGCCCGGGCAGCGGCTCCCCGACGGAGTCAACGCCACCCGGGCCTTCGACGAACCCCTCCAGCTCGTCACGGGGGCGGCCCACGAGTTCGCCCCCGCCCGCGCGGTCACCCCCGCCCAGCTCGCCGGGCACCGGATCTGGATGCCCGGCAACGTTCCCGGAACCGAGTGGACCGCCTACTACGACGACCTCGCCGCCGCGTTCGGGTTCACCATCGAGGTGACCGGCCCCAACTTCGGACCCGACGCCCTCCTCGACACCATTGCCGACTCCTCAACGCTGGCGACCTTCCTGAGCGAGCAGACCCCTCTCGTCTGGCCCGTGGGCTACGACCTGAGGCGCATCCCCCTGCGTGACCCCACCCCGGTCTACCCGCACTCGCTGCTCTGGCACGCCGACAACCAGCACCCCGCCCTCACGGCACTCCGCAACCATCTCGCCTCCGCACGACCGGACCGTGACGACGCCGACGTCTGGGTGCCGCGGTGGGCTCAGCGTTCCGACAGCTCCGACGGGGCCTCCTGAACCGTCCAACCGTTGCCGTCCGGGTCCTCGAAGGACATGAAGGAGTTCCAGGTCCCGCCCTTGCCGTCCTCCCAGCCCGTCGCGCCGACGTGGCGGATCGGGGTGACGTCCACGCCCCGGCCCACCAGCTCCTCCCGGGCCGCCTCGATGTCCGTGACACAGAGCTGAAGGCCCTTGAGCGTGCCGGGGGCCATCACCTTCGTACCGGGCAGCGCGGGCATCCCCTGGAGCATCGCGATCGAACACCGCGAGCCGGGCGGGGTCATCTGGATGATGCGCATGCCGGGGGCGACCTCGTCGTCGAGGTCGAGCTTGAAGCCGGCCTTGTCGGCGTAGAACTCCTTCGCCCGGTCCATGTCACTGACAGGGACCGGGATGACTTCGAGCGTCCAGTTCACGGTGAGCCTCCTCAGAAAACGCCGATGGGCTTGACCTGACCACCGCTGACCCAACCACCGTCGCCCACGAATGAGCCCTCGCGCACGTCGAAACGCCAGTGCGGGACTGACGATGTCCGATGGCCGCCAGCGCGGGCTGCCTCGACTGATCACGATTGCGGCATGACGACATCACACACCACCGACTCCATGACCGTGCTGACCAAGATGTACGCGGCGGAGGCGACGTACCTGGCGGCCGGGGGCCCGGGGCGGGCCTCGTTCGAGTTGCTCGCCCCGTTCTTCGCACCCGACGTCGTACTGCATCAAGCCGACGCTCTGCCTTACGGCGGTACCTGGAGCGGGCACGCGGGGATCGAACGTTTCTTCCTCACCATGAGTCAGGTCTGGGAATCCTTCGACATGGCCGAGCAGGACTTCCTCGCCACCGGCGAGACCGCAGTGGTGCTCACCCAGGTCCGCGCCCGTGCCCGGGCCACCGGCCGTGAGCTCGCCTTCCCCATCCTGCAGACGATCAAGGTCAAGGACGACCGGATCGTCGAGGTCCGTCCCTTCTACTGGGACACGGCGGCGATCGCCGCCGCCTGCGCGGCATCAAGCTGACCGACCCACCGCGCCATGAGCGATCTTCGGACAGGTTCGCCCGCTCTCGACTCTCCGTACGCCTCCGCACGCATTGAAGTAACCATAAGTAACTGCGATACGGCACGCGTATCCGCGGTATGCCAGAGGAGTGGACGACCGGTCGTACGGTCGCGTCCTGCCAACGGTGGTGTGAGGGCGGCCGACGCCTACGGTGGCACCGGCCGGGGCCAGGTCACGGGTGGTGCCGGCGGTGCCGCGGGCAAGGGTGGAAACAACGGCGCAAGTGGAGGCGGCGCCTGCGGCAGCGGTACCGGACGCCGCCAGGGAGCGGACGGCCACGCGGGCGGAACGGGCAGCGGCGGCACATCCGGCACCGCCGGCGGCGACGGCGCCGTCCTCATCGAGGAAACCAGCCAGCCCGTACCGGCACCCAAGAGGCCAAGGACCCGGCAGTCCGAGAGGAGCTGAACGGAAGGCCTCCGTGCGCAGCACTCTTCGCGTCCCCGCCGGAAAGTACCTCAGCGCCTCACGTCCGGCGCCCCGGCGTCTTCCCGGCTGACGGCGGCCTCTCTCCACACACTGAAGGAGCCACACGGACAAAGACGGCTCAAGCCGATGGGCGCGGCAAGGTACCGGGAGGGCGGCGACCCCGCACTTCGGGCGTGGCGCCGTTAGGGCAGACGGAGGCATCGACCGGTCGAGAGCCGGCCTTGGTCGTTTCGGGTGACATGGCCCCGGGCAGCGTAGAGCCTGCCTACAAAAAGCCACATGTCCATGTTATGCGGATATGATATGCATCATGGTCAAGCCTGGACAGCCGCGGCTCCGTCGCCCCCACGGCCGGTGGTCCCCTGTCCAGCTGTCCCCGGTGATCCTGACCGTGGTCATCGCCAGCCTGGCGTACTCCACGCCCCCGGACATGGCCTTCAGCCGCATCCTGCCCGCGGCCCCGGCCCTCGCGGCCGCCATGTGGCCCGTGCTTCCCACCGTGCTGCTGGGAACGGTCTGCTTTCTGCTCATGATCGGCCTCAGCCTCGTGTTCCCCGGCCTGGGGGCCTGGTACACGGTGGCGGGCATCGTCGCGGTCACCGTGGCGGCCGCCTACGGAAGTCACGTCCGGCTCCAGCGGGAGCAGGCCCTCTTCCAGGTCCGGCTCGTCGCCGACGCGGCGCAGAAGGTGGTCCTGAGCCCGATGCCGCGCTGCTTCGGGGGCATCGAGATCGAGGCGCTGTACCTCGCGGCCGCCAAGGAGGCCCGTATCGGCGGCGACTTCTACGAGGTGGCCGATACGCAGTTCGGGGCCCGGTTGCTCATCGGCGATGTGCGGGGCAAGGGCCTGCCGGCGGTGGGAGCGGCCGCGGCCGTGGTCAACTCCTTCCGGGAAGCGGCCTACGACGAGCCCGATCTGGGCGGCATTGCACGCCGTCTGGAGGCCAGCAGCACCCGTTACAACGCCGCGTTTCCCCCTGAGGATCTGATGGAGCGCTTCACCACCGCGGTTCTCGTCGAGATCCCGTACGAGGGCGGCTCCGTCAGGATCCTCAATTGCGGGCATCCACCGCCGCTGCTCCTGGAGCGGGAGGGGATCCGGATCCTGAATCCCACCTCTCCCTCGCCACTCCTCAACCTCGCGGACCTGATCGGCGACCACTACAGCATCGACACCTTCGACTTCGCCCGCGGCGACCAGTTGCTCCTCTACACCGACGGAGTCACCGAGGCCCGCGGGCGCAATGGCGAGTTCTTCCCCCTGGCGGACTGGATGGCGAGGCAAACCCCGGCGCGGCCCCGCGAACTCCTCGACAGGCTCCACCGCGACCTCCTCCTCTACAGCGACAAAGGTCTTGACGACGACATCGCCGCCCTTTCCGTGCGCTTGCGTGAAATTCCGGACCCGATGGACAGCCAGCGGGCGCAGTCCGTGTAGACGATTGCGGCCGGGCGACGAGGCCCCCGCTGACGGACTTGAGCGCCGAAGGCACGGCGCATCCGCCCTCCGGGCGATGGCCTCCCAGCAGACGCGCGTCTCCGTCCCGCCCTCGTAACCGCCCTCGGATCGTCCTGCCCGAGGGCCTCGAACCGCACTTCGCCGTACCGCCGGTAATCATCTACGCGCAATGCGTCATCAATCACTGCGGCGCTTTGCGTGATTCATACCCCTGCGCAGACAGTCGCAATGCCTGACTCGACCTCAATTGCCCTCCACAAGTCTTCCTTGGCTGCGCCCAACGAAATTCCCAAGGAAGGTGATCAAGGGTGATAGCGCCAGCACGCTACGCGATGTACACAAGCGGAGCACCTGGCTCCACAGTAAAGATCTCACCAAGCCAACCCCCTTGAAATCAGGGATGATTGGAATAGACCTTTACCGGCCGCGCACACAACTCACCGCCCTCTAAAGGGATTTGACTCACCCCGCTTACCGCGCCCATCCCCCTCCCCTGGATCATGCACTCAATTTCACCTCCTTAAACAATCTGTCTGACGGCCCGTCTGCTCTGGCACACTTCCGGCCACCCACAACTCCCCCCACGGAAATGAGGTGTGGCTTTGTCCGGTCGTAGAAGACATGCACAGGAACGAAGACGAAAACGCGGCATGCTCGTCGTCGCGGTCGCCGTCGCAGTCGGAGCGCTCGCCGGGACGGCGGCGCTCGGTGGCGTCTTCGACCACGAGCCCTCGAAGCCGGCGGTCGCCGCCGCGCAGACGACGGCCGACGGTCCGACCCCGGCTCCGGCCCCCGCGCACGACAAGGCACCGGAACCGGTGACCCGAATACCCGACGACGACCGTGAGCGCGGCTTGGTCTACAAGGGCCTCAAGCCCGCACCCAAGGGCGACCATTGCGCCGGTGTCCTGCGGACCACCGACGGTCGGTGTACGCACGGGCCCGACAAGCCGCCCAAGGGCGTGGACATCAGCAAGGACACCCCGCCCGCAGCGAAGACACAGGACACGGCCGAGACCCCGAGCAGCCCGGACGACGGGAAGCCGTCCGAGGCCAAGCCGTCCCAGGGGAAGCCGTCCGCCGGCACGACGGCCTCCGTCGACGCCCGCCAGGCCGGCACCGCGGCGGCCAAGAAGCCGCCCGCGGCCCCGAAGCCCGACCCCGCCTCCGGCAAGGCGGCCGGGCCGTCCGGCCAGACGGTGCAGTGCGACGGCGACGGCACCACCGGCAACCGCGTCCAGGTCGTGTACGTACACAGCCCCGGCAACGACCGGTACGCCGAGTACCTGGCCTCGTTCCGCAAGTGGGCCGCCGACGCGGACACCATCTACTTCGCCAGCGCACAGGAGACCGGCGGCGTACGGCACATCCGGTACGTGACCGGCGCCGACTGCACGCCGACGGTGCTCAACGTCGAGGTGCCGGACTCCGCCCTGGCGGAGTTCAGCGCGACGAACTCGGCGCTCGCGGCGAAGGGTTTCGACCGGCGCGACCGCAAGTACATGATCTTCGCGGACGCCAAGGTCTACTGCGGCATCGGCACCTTCAACGGCGACGAGCGCCCGGGCCCCAGCAATCTCAGCAACTTCGGTCCGTCGTACGGTCGTACGGACGCCGGATGCTGGGGCGGCTCCACCGCCGCGCACGAGCTCGGGCACAACCTCGGAGCGGTGAACAACAGCGCGCCCAACACCAGTCGCGCCGCGCACTGCACCGACGAGTGGGACGTCATGTGCTACTCGGACGCGCCGTACTACCCCACGATGCGCAACGTCTGCACCGAGCGCGGCCACGACGAGCGCCTCGACTGCAACCACGACGACTACTTCCACACCAGTCCAAAGCCGGGAAGTTATCTGGCCACGCACTGGAACGTAGCGAACAACCAGTTTCTGATGACGGGCGGCGGCACCAAGCCGGACCCCGGCCCGAACCCCTCCCCCACCCCCACCCCGACGCCGAAGCCGACCGGCAGCACCGGTCCGTCGTCGGGCCCCGTCCCGGTCGTCGGGCAGCTGACGTCCGACTCGGTCGTGCTCAGCTGGCCCGCGGCACCCTCCGCGGCCTGGTACCAGCTGCTGCTCAACGGCAGCCACCTGGCCTGGGTCCAGCCGAACTCGGCGCGGATCTACAACCTGCGGCCCGACACCGACTACACGGTCGCCGTCGCGGTCCGCGACCAGGCAGGTCGCGACGCCAAGCCCGGCCGTACGGTGTCGTTCCACACCCCGGCCGTCGGCAGCACCACCGCCAAGCCCGGCGCGCGGTACACGCTGACCAACGGACAGAGTGGACTCGCGGCCGAGGTCTGGGGCGGCAAGTCCGCTGACGGCACGGTCCTGGTCGGCAACCAGTCCAACGGCCTCACCCTCCAGCAGTGGTACCTGGACGACGCCGGCGGCGGTGCCCTGCGGCTGCGCTCGGCCGCGTCCGGCAAGTGCCTGCAGATCGCCGGGGCCGCCGGCCCCGGCCAGTGGGTCTCCCAGCAGACCTGCTCCGGCAACGCCGCCCAGCAGTGGCAACTGAGCAAGTCCGGCAGTGGCTTGCGCCTCACGGCCAAGAACAGCTCCCTCGTCCTGGGCGTGAGCAAGCGGCCGTACTACGGGGCCTGGCTGCTCGAGCTCCAGAACCCGGACAGCTCCGGCTACCAGGCCTGGACCCTGCAGAAGACCGCCTGACCCACCGCCTGACCCACCACGGTGGCCGGGGCCGCCCCCGCGCGGCCCCGGCCACCCCCTCCCCCTCACACCGGAGCCACTCCCTCATGCCCGATCGCCGCTTCACGGCAGCGGCCGCCACGCTCGCGGGCCTGCTCGTCCTGGGACCCGCCGCCACGGCGTACGCCCACGGCGACACCATCCACCTGACCGTGACGGGCGTGTCCGCCGGCCACCCCACCACCAAGGCGACCTGGGAGGACGACGGCCACCCCGTGAACGAGAAGGTCGCCGGCACCCTCACCGCCACCTCGGACGACGGCACCACGCTCGGCCCCTGGCGGTTCGTACCGGTGCCCGGCCAGCCCGGGACCTTCACAACCGTCGAGGCACTGCCCGCCGGCCACTGGACCATCACGGCCCAGACGGCCTTCCCGGCACTCGGCCGCACCGAGCACCAGGCCGAGGTGACCGCCGCGGACGCGGCGGGCCCCACGGGTGCGCCGGCCGGACCGCCCACCGCCGCCGCGGCAGCGGCGCCTTCGGCCAAGGCCACGCACACAGCACCTGCCGAGTCGGAAGCGGCCGCTTCCGACTCCGACGGCGGATCGGCTCCCGGCGCGGTGACTCTCGGCGTCACCGCCCTGGCGATCGCCGCCGTCGGCGTATCCGTCGCGTTCCTGCTGCGCCGCCGTCGCGGCCGTCGCAGCGCCTGAACGCCCGACTCCTGAACGACAAAAGGAAACCCCCCATGAGCAGATTCCGTTTGGCGGCCCGCATACCGGGCCGCAGGAAGACCCTCCTCTCCACCATGGCCGCCGTCCTCTCCGGCGGACTCATGCTGGGCTCCGCCCCCCAGGCCCAGGCCGCCGTCAGCGGCACGATCGTCGGCGGGCAGGGCAACTTCAGCACCGTCAACCAGCGGTCCCAGCCGTCCCTGTCCTCCAGCATCACCGGCACCTCACGGGTCGGCGACCGCATCTCGATGTCCTGCCGCACCACCGGCGACGTCGTCGAGAACAACTCCCGCTGGATCTGGTCCGGCACCTTCTACGTCGCCGACGCCTTCATCCGGGAGGACACCGGCGGACTGCCGGTCTGCGGCTCCAGTCAGCCCGCCGGACAGAAGCTCCTGAACATCGGCATGCAGAAGCAGGTCCGGGACCAGTGGTGCTGGGACGCCTCCGGCCTGACCATCGCCAACTACTGGGGCTACACCCAGTACAACCAGTACGACTTCTGCCGCCTGGCCGCCCAGAACAACGGCGGTCTGGACTGCAACAACCAGCCCGCCACGCTCGGCGACATGGCCAACGGTCTGCGCAACATGGGCTTCCGCAACAGCGGCACCGACCTGTGGCGCAACGCCTCCTTCAGCGAGACGCAGAGCGAGATCGCGAACGGGCGGCCGTTCGCCGTCCGCATCGGCTGGACCTCCGGCGGCGGCCACATGAACGTCATCTACGGCTACGACAGCACCAGCAACATGGTCGCGGTCGGCGACCCCTGGCCCAGCACCCAGACGTACACCTGGTGGAACTACTCCGCCTACTCCGGAAACAACTCCTTCCGGTGGACCCACTCGCGCATCGGCATCCAGGGCTAGAGGAGACGACCCACCATGCACCGTACGACCAGGCGCACCGCCACCCTCCTCGCGGCCGCTGCCGCCGCCATCCTCTGCGGAACCGTTCCCGCACAGGCCGCCGGCGACCCCACCGTGCCGGCCGCGCCCGCCACGACCGATTACGACACCGCCCAGCAGGTGCTGCGTTCCGGCCCGGTCCACGACACCGTCTCCCGCTTCCTGACGGCCGCCGAACAGCGCACCCCGGCCGCCGGGGCGGACGGCGGCACCTCCGCCGCCCCCCGCGGTCTCGCGAAGGCCCCCGCCGCGGCGCCCGGCTTCGACCTCAAGAAGCCGGTCCCCCTCTACGAGCTCGCCCCCGAGTTCGTCACCGGCAAGACCAAGCCCACCGCCGGGTCCGCCCTGCGGCTGTCCTACCTCGCCTCACGCGTCTCGGCCGCCAACGGTCACCAGGCCGCGGTGCTGCTCGCCCCCGGGAAGGGCGGCGGCGACCGCACCTGGCAGTTGGCCGGCATCCGCGACGGCGACGCCGACATCAGCGCCGCCGAGCGCGGCACGGACCGGGCGCAGACCTTCATGGAGCCGCAGATCCACGCCTGGTACCGGCTGACCGGCAGCGGCTCCGTCGAGCCGCTCAACAAGGAGGCCCGCGTGGCCCTCCAGGACAAGCCTCGCGTCACCCTCGCCGCGTACCAGCAGCTCGTCACCAAGCGCTACGGCGACAAGCTCCCCGGCTCGGCCTACGACCGCAAGGGCCTCGCCGGCGGCTACAACCAGGCCGAGAGCCAGACCCGGTCCCAGCCCCAGGCCGAGGAACGGGCCGCGACCGCCACCGCCCTCCCCTGGCTCCCCGCCGCCTCCGGCGCGGCCGCCCTGGCGGCCTCGGGTGCGACGGTCCTCCACCTGCGGCGTCGGCGCCGCTCGGCCTGATCCCGCCCCCCTCCCCGGCACCGCATGCCCGGCGCTCCGGCCCCCCGAAGCGGGGACCCGGACCGGGGGGGGGGGGGGGGGGGGGGGGGGCGCCCCCCCCGGCCCCCCCCGCCCCCCCCCGGCCCCCCCCGCCGCCCCCCCCCCCCCCCCCCCCCCCCCCCCCCCGCCCCCCCCCCCCCCCCCCCGCGGGCCCCGGGCCCGCCCGCCGGCGGCCCCCCCCCCCCCCCCCCCCCCCCCCCCCCCCCCCCCCCCCACGGCCCTGGTAAGGACAGTAGAAGTTGCCGCTGCGGCAGCTTCAAGTCGCGGATGTGCCGGGTCACGCCCGCTGAGGGGAAACGGGCACCTTCCCGGTCGCCGTCACCGTCGCCGTCGTCGTGTCGTACTGGGAGGCCTGGAGCTCGTAGAGATCCCGGTAGTGGCCGTCCTCGACGGCCATGAGCTCCTGGTGGGTGCCCGACTCGATCAGCCGGCCGTGGTGCAGGACGTAGATCATGTCCGCGGAGGCGGTGGCGGCGAGGCGGTGCGTGATGAGCAGGACCGAGGTGACGCCGTCGTCGGTGAGCTCGCGCAGCGACTCGAACATGTCGATCTCCGCCCGTGGGTCGAGCGCGGCGGTCGGCTCGTCCACGATGTTCAGCTCCCGGCGCCGGTAGACGGCCCGCGCGACGCCGACGCGCTGCCACTGTCCGCCGGAGAGTTTCACGCCCCGCTCGAAGCCCTTCATGGCGATCGAGTCCCACTGGTGCGGCAGCTCCTCGACGACCGTGCGGACGGCCGCCCGCTCGGCGGCCGCCTCGACGTTCTTCTGGACCATCGGCTTGGTGCCGTCGCCGATGTGGATGTTGGCCTTCACCGTCATCGGCCATGCCTGCACGTTCTGCGACAGCAGCGCGACCTTGTCGAAGACCGTCTCCCGGTCGGCGTCCCCGATGTCGACGCCGTTGTAGAGGATGCGGCCCCACGTCGGCAGGTACAGCCCGGCCACCAGGGCGGACAGCGTGGTCTTGCCGGAGCCGTTCTCCCCCACCAGGGCCACGACCTTGCCCGGCGGGATCGTCAGCGACACCCCCTTCAGGGCGTCGGTGTCCGCTCCCGGGTACCGGAACGTCACGTCCTCAAGGACCACCTCGACACCGGTCCCCGTCACCGGGGCGCCGCCGGTGGGGATGGCGTGCCGACTGCCGAGGCTGATCGACTCGTTCATGTCGGTCAGGTACAGCGACTCCTCGAACATGTAGTTCAGCTGGCTGACGACCGTGTTGAGGTAGCCAGTGGCATTGCGGATGGCGAAGACGGCCGTACCGGCGGCGGCCAGCGGCATGCCCCCGGCCACCAGCAGCCACCACAGCAACCCGTAGGCGAGCACCCGCGCGACCCCGGCCATCGACGCCGCGAGGAGTTCGGTTCCGGCCTCCGCCCTGGCCAGGCGCTCCTTCTCCCCGGCCGCCGTGCGGCCCATGTCCTGCGAGGCGTTGACCAGGACCCTCCCGGCCCCGTGGACACGCAGTTCCGGCGTGGAGTCGGCCCGGGTGATCGGGTAGGTGATCACGTCCACGGCGCGGGTGTGGTCGATCCACACGTGTCGCGAGGCGTACGCGCGGCGCATGACGACGACCGCGCCCCACCACCGGGGGGCCGCGATGAGCGCGAGCGCGGCGACGAGGAGCGGGTGGAGCGAGCCAAGGACGACGGCGGCGGCCGCGAGGCTCATCAGCCCGCTGATGACCCATACCGAGTGGGACAGCATGCGGCGCACCGAGTTGGTGCCGTAGCGGCCCATGGCGAGCTTGCGGTGGATGTCCTTGTCCTCCATGGCGGACATCTCGACCCGCGACATCATGTCGTAGTACGCGGTCGTGCAGGCGAGCTCGATCTTCGGATAGAGGCGTCCCTCGACCTTCACGATCAGGCAGCCGAGCAGCACCGAGCCGCTGGAGGCCGCGCCGCCGGTCAGCAGGGCGGGCAGCGCGTCCCACAACTTGTCCGTGGTCGGCCCGTTGGAGAAGAGCGCGACGAGGACGCCGTTGATGGAGACGAGCAGGAACGCGGTCATGACGCCGGAAGCGAGCTGCGCGCCGAGGAGGACGACGAGGGCGCGCGGGTCCTCACGCCAGGCGACGCGGGCGATCACGGTGAGCATGGCGGGGAACTGCTTGGCCATGGACCAGAAGCTCATGCGCAGCAGCGGGTCCTCGTACTGCGCCCATGCCTTGTCGTGGCGGAGGGTGCCGCTGAAGAGGAGCTGTTCGCTGGAGGAGATGGACGGCTGACTGGCGGTCGGTTTTCGGAGCAATTTCATCGCGCCTCCGGGGGGATGGTGGGGTGGGGGTACGTGCTGGGCATGTCGGGCAGCACGTGGCCGGCGCGGGTGAGCGATCTCTGCCTCCGCCGGCCCGGTGCTGCGGGGGTCATGCGCCCGAGGCGCCGGCGGCATCGGCCGGCGCGGCTCCCTCCTGTGAACGGAAGGGAGTCTCCTTGAACGGACGGGAGTTGGAACGCGCCGCATCCTTCCGCTCGCCGAGCGTGATCGCCAGAGGTCACAGCGCCGGCGAGCGCCCTCTGCCGATGGGGTATCGCCCCTCGCGCCTACGCGCCCCACGGCACTGACGTACGCCGCCTCACCGGCGCTGGCGTATCGTTCACCCCTCGCGCAGGCCCGCCCCGCCGGGCTTCGACCGCCCGGTCGCCGCACCCTTCGTCCACTCCTGCACCGGGCACCAGTCCATCGCCTCGATCCACTCCGTCCAGGGCAGCCGGGCTCAACCACGTCAGCCCTGAACAGCACCCTGCCTCACGGCTTTACGACCTGCCGTCCCGCTCCTCGGCGTGGAAGTACCAGCCGGCCACCGGCGCCCCGTCCGCGTCGGCCTCGTCCGGGACGTAGGCCGTACGTAGATCCCGTAGCCGAACGCCCATCTCGTCCGCGACCCCTCGGGCCCACCGATGACTCGACGGACCCGAGGGGTCGGGGAGGGGATGGGCGTTCGGCTACGGCAGGATCTCCAGCTGCACCGCGCTCCGGGTGCCCTGGAGGCCGGAAGCAAGGCAGTCCGTGGGCAGTTGGCGGGGCGGCGAGGCCACGGTCCGGCGTACGAAGTGGCCTTTACCGCGTCCCTCGGTGACCCGGCCCGATTGCACAGCGGACAGGACGCCTGCGGCTCGGGCGATGGTGGCATCGTCGATGACGATCACCGACCGGCCGCCGTCGGCGTAGCGGACGGTTTCGGTGCCGCTGGCGCTGCTCAGTGAGAAGCAGGATGCCGCCGGCGCGACGGAGTCCCATGAGCCTGTCGCCGGGGTGGTGCGGCCGGGGGCGGTGGTGCAGGTGTAGCGCACGTCCGCGTGGTTGCGGGTTTCCCGGGGTGCGAGGGTGAGCGGTGGCTCGTAGCGGCTGTGGGAGTTGCCCGTGCAGGTGACGGCCTCGTACCCCCCTGTCCCGGCTTGGCCGGCCGGCGCCCACACCAGCGACAAGACCATCAGCGCCAGGGACCCCAGCGTCACCGTCGTACCGCGCCTGCTCAACACATGCCCCTCCAGCAAGTCGTCTGCTTGACGAGACGTGACTACCCTGCGTCACCTCGACTGATCCGACATCTCCTGGCGACTCCCGGCGTCTAGAAGTGAACCACCGGCGCACGCCTGCCTCAGTGCCCCGCCGGACACGCCTGTCCTCCCGGCGGGCCGCTTGGCACCCGGAACGGGCCGGGTAGAAAGCGCCGGACGAAAGCTCGTCGAGCGGGAGCATGAACCGAGCAGGAGGAATTCCGAGTGAGCCGTACGACCGACACCGCTGCCACCGCCGCGAGAGTGCGCGTGTTCGCCATGATGGACGCCGACGGGGACCGGGTCGTCACGCGGCACGACTACCTCTCCCGTATCGACCGGACCGTTGTGGCCACGGGGCGCACGGAGGACGATCCGCTCGTGGTCGCCGCCCGCGCGGAAGGCCTCAAGGCCTGGGGCGAGATGGACGCGGACGGCGACGGGAGGCTGACCTTCGACGAGTACAACGCATGGGTGGGCGCCGACAAGTTCGACAACATCTGCCGGTTCGCGCTCGGCGCGCTCTTCGACCTCGCCGACGCGGACGGGGACGGGGCCCTGGACAAGGCCGAGTTCACCACGCTGCGCACCGCACTGAACAACCCGCCGGGGAACGCCGCCGCCGCGTTCGACGCGCTGGACGCCGACGGCGACGGCCGGGTCGGCCGCGACGCGTACCTCGCATCGATCCGCGCCTACATCGTTGGTGACAGTTCCCCGATGGGCGAGGCGCTGTACTGAGGAGGCCGCCGGGATGCCGCGACTGCGGCGACACGGCGGAGCCTGTCATCCGGCTGGAGCGCAGGGAGGGCTGCCCAAGGAGCAGGTGACGCCTTCTGTGTCCGTATAGGGGTCCTCATGGCAAACCTCGGGCGCCTTGCCAGTGATTACGCAAGCCTGGTCGACTCGTCACTTAATGGGAGGGTCGTGACGTTCGATCCGTTTCCTTCTGTCGCTGTCGGTGGTCTCCTTGGCTTGGTTGCGTCGCGGGCCGGGGTGTCCGGTGCCGTCAGGTATTGGGGAGGAACCAGGAATGCTGCGATCGGTGATCAGACGTGTATGGCGGCCCGTGGTCGCGGCTGTGGCGGGTACGTGTGCCTTCGTGGGCATGACAGCGCCCGCCCCGGCGTCCACGCAGCCACAGCAGGCCCAGGCCGCCGCCTCGGGCTACCTGAATCTGCATCAGTGCGTGTACTACTCGTCCTCGGCCACCAACCACTTCACGACCGTGGTGCCGAGCAGCGACGGACGGTTCGCCACAGGGACGAACGTCTCCACTACCGCCGACACCCAGCCGTCCTGCGGTTCGGGGGACGGGAACTACACACTCATCCCCCTCCTGTCGGGCGTCAAAGCACTGAACCTCGCTTCGGGGCGCTACCTGAACCTGCATCAGTGCGTGTACTACTCGTCCTCGGCGAACAATCACTTCACGACCGTGGTGACGGGCGGCGACGGACGGTTCGCCACGGGGACGAACGTCTCCAACACGGCAGACACGCAAGCATCGTGCGGCCAGGGGGACGGGAACTACTCGCTCATCCCCCTCCTGTCGGGCGTCAAGGCACTCGACCTCACGTCGGGCAGCTACGCGAACCTGCACCAGTGCGTGTACTACTCGTCCTCGGCCACCGACCACTTCACGACCTTGGTGACGGGCGGCGACGGACGGTTCGCCACGGGGACGAAGGTCTCCGGCACGGCAGACACACAGGCATCGTGCGGTTCGGGCGACGGGAACTTCTCGCTCGTCCCCCTCTTGTCAGGAGTCAAGGCACTCTCGGTGGCCTGAGGAACTGGGCCGCTGGTTCCGGTGCCGCTGCTGCCGCGACACCGGAACCATCCGCTGACCATCCTCCGCCGCTACTCAGTGGCAGAGGAGCAGGCTCACGTCACTGGTCGGCTCCAGGATCGAGGCACCTGCGGCCTCAGCCTCCGGCGCATCGGCCGCGGCCAGGATCTGAAGATCAAGAAGTATCGTTTCCACGACTCCACCCCATCCTCAATGAGCCACCTGTTGGCCCCGGCCACGCCCAGCCGACGCTCACAGGCAGCACTGCATCGGTCGCCTCATCCACGGATACCAGCAGGCGCCGAGCGTCAACAGGCGCACTTGACCAGCGCTTGGCCCGTACCAACCGCGCACAAGAGCAGACCTCGGCCAAGCAGCACACACTGCCGCACCGGCTGCTGTGGAGTGCGGTGATGTCAGTGCCGCCGGTTAGCCTGCGCGCGTGATCGAGACTACTGGCGAAGACCGTCGCTTCCCGCCCGCCCTGGCCGATGTGGCCCGGGTCGAGTTCGCCTACGGGGACGAGGGCGAGGGCGTCGACTTCGAGCCGTACGACGCCTTCGACTCCGCCGAGGAGATCACCCACTGGTTCCGCTGCTGGACCGGCAACCACGAGCTCGACGGGGACGCCTACCGGGTCTTCGGGCAGGACGGCAGCGGCGGCCTCGCCGCCATCTGGCGCGCGCGGCCGGGGCGGCCCCTCGCCGAGCAGCCCGTCGTGTTCATGGGCTCGGAAGGCGAGCGCGGCGTGGTGGCCGGGAACCTCTCCGACTTCCTGTGGGTACTCGCCGACGGCTTCGGCCCCCGGGAGGCCGCCCTCCACGACGAGCGCGAGGCCCGTCCGGGCGCCGTTCTGACCGAGATAGCCGAGCGGCATGCGACCACTCCGCGCCGGCCCGCCCGGGAGATCATCACCGCGGCCCGGGCGGAGTTCCCGACGTTCGACGAAGACATCGACGAACTCTGCCGCTGAGGTGGGCAAGGGCAAGCGGCTCGCGGCGTGGGACTGATGGTGCGCCATCGCGTCAGCGGGACGTAAGCGGCGCGTGAGTGGAACATCAGCGGGCGTTTCCATACTGGTGATCACACCGGCACAGCCCCGCAGATCGCGCCATCCATCGGAGTGCAGTCCATGCGTACCCATCGAATTCGCACCGCCGCCCTCACCGCCACCACGACTGCCGCCGCGCTGACCTCCGTCGTATGAAATCCCGGACCACGGCCCTCGAGAACGCCCAAGCGGTCGTGATCGGAGGGGGCATCGCCGGACTGCTGACGGCGCGGGTGCTCTCCGGCCACGTCGCCCGCGTCGTGGTGGTGGAGCAGGACCGATTACCGGAAGGGCCCGTGCCACGGCGCGGTGTGCCGCAGTCCACGCATGTGCACGGCCTCGGGGTGCGGGGCCTGCGGACCATCGAAGGCATGCTGCCGGGGTTCACGGACGAACTGACCGGCGCGGGCGCCCCCTTGCTGGACCTCGCCGCGGACCTCGCGATGCGCAATCCCTACGGCTGGGCGGCGGTCTTCCCCTCGGGGCTGGGCTTCGTGTGCGCCGGCCGCCCCCTGGTGGAGTGGACGGTCCGGCGCATGGTCCGCTCCGCGTCCAACGTCGCCTTCCGCGAGGGGACCCGGGTCACGGGCCTCGTCGGGGACGCGACGACCGTCACCGGCGTGCGGGTGAGGACGCTGGGGAGCCCGGACGACGACCCGGTGCCCCTGCCCGCCGACCTCGTCGTCGACGCGTCCGGCCGGGGTTCCGCCGTGGACCGCTGGCTGGAGCGGCTCGGCTGTGCACCCCCGCCGAAGGAGATCATCGACCCTCACATCGGGTACGCGAGCCGTCTCTACCGCGTGCCGGAGGACCACCGGGCGTCGTGGCGGTCGTGCTACATCCAGGGCGGCCCGCCCGGCCCGCTCCGCAGCGGCGTCCTGGCCCCCGTGGAGGGCGGCCGGTGGATCGTCACGCTGAGCGGCAGCGGCGCGGACCGCCCCACCACCCGGGAAGAGGACTTCCTGCCGTACGCCCGCGGTCTGGCCGATCCGCTCATCGCGGAGGCGATAGCCCACGCGGAACCGCTGACCGACGTCTCGGGCAGCCACGCGACCAGCAACCGTCGCCGGCTGATCCGGCCCGGGGCACGCCGGCCCGGCAATCTGCTGCTCACCGGCGACGCCCTGTGCTGCTTCAACCCCGTGTACGGGCAGGGCATGACCGCGGCCGCCCTGGGAGCCGTCCTGCTCGGCGAATGCCTTTCCGAGCCCGCCGGGCTCAGCAGTGTCTCCGACCGGTACCACCGCCGACTCGCCGCCCTCACCAGCACCTTCTGGGACATGGCCGCGACGGCCGACAACCTGCTGCCCGGCACCGACGGCACGCCCCCCACCCGGTCCCAGCGCCTGGCCGCCCGCTACCTGGGCCGGGTACAGGCCGCCGGCACCCGCGACCCGCGGGTCCACATGGCCTTTCTCGAGGTTCTCCATTCGTTGCGCCCCCCGACGAGCCTGTTCGCACCCCGCACCGTGATCCGGACCCTGCTCCCCCGGGGCACGGGACGGACCGTGCCGCAGGCCCGCCCGGCGCTGACCGCGCCCGGCAACACACCGGACCGACTTCGCTGAGGACGTGCAAGATGCTCGATCAGTCCCTGCAGATACCGGTGCCGCACCTGCGGTGCCCCTTCCCCCCTGCCATCCACCCGGCCGCCGAGCGCCTGGAGGACTCGGCGATCGCGTGGATGCGGCGGTTCGGCTTCATCCGCGACGAGGTCGAGGAGAAGGCCGCCCGGGCCGCCCGGTTCGGGCGGCTGGCCGCATTGACGTACCCGTACGCGAGCTTCGAGGGCGCCCAGCTGGCCTGCGACTGGATGATCTGGCTGTTCCTCCAGGACGACGAGTACATGGAACGCGCCGCCGAGGACGGTCGGCTCCTGGACTGTGCGCGGCACACCCTGCGCTGTCTACGGGTCCTGCACGACCCCGGCGCCCCGCCGGGCGACGACCCCTATATCCGCGCCCTGCACGACCTGTGCGAGCGGACCGGACGCCACGCGGGGCCGGAGCACTTCCAGAGGTTCCTCTCCGGTCTGCACGAGTACTTCACCGGGGCGGGAGCCGAGGTCGTCTACCTCTCCCGCCGCGCCATACCCTCGCTGGAGGAGTACATCGCGCTCCGTGAATCCAGCATCGGCCTGCGCTCCGTGATGTTCGTGCTCCTGGAGACCGCGGGCGGCTTCCCGCTGCCCGGCCCCCGGTGGAGCGAGCCGGAGCTCCAGGCACTCGCCCACTCGGCGAGCCGGGTGAACTCCTGGATCAACGACATCCTCTCCGGGCTCCGCGAACTGCACTGGCCGGGAGCCATCAACCTGATCACCGTCCTGGCACAGCACCACGGCTGCACCACCGAAGAGGCGATCGGACGAGCCGTCGCCTACCACGACCGGGAACTCGCCGACTTCCAGGAGCTGAGCGCACGGCTCCGGCAGACCTGCGACGACCCGCGGATCGGGCGCTACCTCGACGCACTGGCCGCGTGGACCCGCGGCAACCAGGACTGGAGCCTGACCTGCGGCCGGTACCACGTGGAGAGCCCGGACCTCGGCGTGACCGGCCCGCAGCAGTTCGGCGAATGACGGGGAACGGACGGCGAGAGGAACACGTCATGCCCGCGACTTCCCCCGGACCGGCGGCGCCGGACGCCTCCTGTCCTCCCCGGGACCTGCCGACTCTCACCGGCTACCGCTTCGTCCTGGCCTTCGTGGTGCTCGTCTGCCACGTGGCCTTCATCTCCTCCGTGTACCGCGACAAGACACTCCACGACCTCCTCGGCCTCACCCTCCCCCTGGCCACCGGAGCGGTCGCTTCCTTCTTCCTGCTCAGCGGCTTCATCCTGACGTGGTCGGCCCCCCGGCACGAGCCCAAGCGCCGGTTCTGGCGGCGCAGGTTCTGGAAGATCGTGCCCAATCACGCGGTCGCGTGGCTGATCGCCGTGGTGTTCCTCATGACCACGGCCGGAACGACGGGCATGCTGGCCACCCCCACCGATGTCGACCCGGCGCCGGCCCTGGCGAACCTCGTCCTGATCCAGAACTGGGTGCCGGACGAGACCTATTACGTGGGCCCCAACGTCCCCGCATGGTCCATCTCGTGCGAAGCGTTCTTCTACCTGCTCTTCCCCTTCCTCCTGACGGCCGCCCGCCGCATCGCCGCGCCGCACCTGTGGCGGTGGTGGGGTGCGGTCGCCGCGGCGATCCCCCTCATGGCCCTCGCGAGCCTGCTCGTCAGCGGGCCGACGCTCTACGACTGGCTGCCCCTCAACGGCACCCAGCTCTGGTTCGTCTACGCGTTCCCGCCGGTCAGGGTGCTGGAGTTCACCCTGGGCATCCTCACGGCCCGGCTGGTGCAGGAGGGCCGCTGGATCGAGCTGCGACGCCCGGTGCTCATCGGACTTCCCGTGGTCGCGTTCGCCCTCGTCCCCGTGCTGCCCGCGACCTTCGTCTTCGGCGCCGCGCTGTGCGTACCGCTGGCGCTGGTCATCCCCACGCTGGCCATGAAGGACATCGCGGCACGCAGGTCCGTCCTGCGGCATCCGCGCCTGGTCGCCCTCGGGCAGTCCTCGTACGCCCTGTACATCATCCACTACCCCATCATCATGATCACGCGTCATGTCGTGGGGCCCGACCGGAAGTTCGGGGCGCTGGAGGGCACACTGCTGGTCCTCGCCATCGTGGCACTGTCCCTGCTCGCTTCCCATCTGCTGTACCGGTACTGCGAGGCACCGCTCATGCGCCGGTACGCACGGCCCCGTCCCGCACCGCTTGCCACACCGGCACCCGTACCCGCACCCGCAGGAGACCCCTATGCCCCGACGCGCTGAGAGCCCCGTCCTCCCGCCGGCCCCCGGCGCCCTCCCGGGCCTCGGTCACGTCCTTCCCCTGCTGCGAGCCCCGCTGCCCTTCATCACCTCCCTGTCGGCCCTCGGCGACGTGGTCAAAGTGCGCATCGCCCACATGCCCGCCTACGTGGTCACCGATCCGGAGCTGGTGCGGCGGGTCCTGGTCACCAGCGACCACGACTTCACACAGGGCCGCGTCTACGAGAAGCTCGCCCAGTTCCTCGGCGAGGGGGTCGGAACGGCCTCCGGACGCAAGCACCGCAGGCTGCGCAGGCTGATCCAGCCGGCCTTCCACCGCGACCGCATCGCGGAGTACGCCGACACGATGCGGGCCGCCGCCGAGAGCACGGTCGCCGGCTGGCGGCCCGGGCAGCGGATCCGGGTCGACAGCGCCATGAACGACATGGCTCTGAAGGCCGTGACGGCATGTCTGTTCGCCACGGAGATGACCCCGCGCGCCTCAGCCGAGTTCAGGGAGAGCATCCTCACCCTCTTCCACGGCGCGGTCCTGCGCACCCTGCTGCCCACGGCGTGGGAGAAGCTCCCCACCCCCGGCAACCGCCGCTACCGCCGCGCGATCACGGCGGCGAACAGGGTCATCGACGAGACGATCACCCTCTACCGCGCCCCCGGGCCGCGGCGCAACGACATGCTGACCCTGCTGCTGGACTCCCGCGACGACGACGGGGACGCCCTCACCGACCAGCAGATACGCGATCAGGTGATCACTTTCCTGTTCGCCGGCGTCGAGACGACGGGCGCGACCGTGGCCTGGGCCCTCCACGAGCTCGGACGCCACCCCGAGGCGGAGAAGCGGCTGCACGAAGAACTCGATGCCGTCCTTGGCGGCCGCCCCCCGACCTGGCAGGACCTCTGCGCCCTGCCCTACACCGGCCGGGTCGTCACCGAGACCCTGCGGCTGCACGCACCCTGGCTCATCCTGCGCCGCACCCTGCATCCGGTGCGGCTGGGCGATGTCACGCTCCCCGAGGGCGCCGAAGTCGTCTACAGCCCCTACGGCCTCCAGCGCGACCCGCGGCACTTCCCCGACCCCGAGCGCTTCGACCCGGACCGCTGGCTCCCCGAACGCAACGCGGCCGGCCCCCGGGGTGCGTACGTCCCGTTCGGGGCGGGCGTTCACCAGTGCATCGGCGACGCCTTCGCCCTGACGGAGATCACCATCGCCCTGGCCGTCATCTGCTCCCACTGGCGCATGCGCCCCCGGCCGGGCGTCCCCGTACGAGAAGTCGCGGCGGCCACCACCCACCCCAAGGGCCTGACGATGACCGCCGAGCCGCGTTTCCCCTGACACCGGCCCCTGGCTAGCGCGTGTGGAGGATGGTGCGGAGTTGCGCCGCCCAGGCACGCGGGTGAGTGGTGTTGCCGTTGTGTCCGCCCGGAAAGGGGATGACCGGCTGGCCGATCAGCGCTTCCAGGCGGTGGGCGGCCTGGTAGGTCGAAGACCGTCGTCGGCGTGGTGCGGCCGGCGGCCGCCAGGGTGCGGGTCGTGGTGGAACCGAGGTGGTCGCGGCAGCCGCGGTCGGCGCGCAGGGCGGTGAACTCGGCGGTGATGAAGTGGGCGAAGTCGGCCCGGCGCTGCTCGTCCATGGGCTGCGCGGTCAGATCGGGTTCGGCGTCGGGTCGGGCGGGGGCTGCCCCGCTGATGTTTCGAGGTTCGGGAGTCTGCGCGAGAGAGCCACTCGCAATGGCGCACGGCACGGCGCTCCCGTAACCCTCTCGCCGTCCGGCCGGGGTACAGGCAGGCCTTTCCGTCACAGCGCAGCGAGGGTCCCGCCCAGCTCTGGTGGCTGATGACGGGGCCGTATCGGTGCTCAGCACCTCGCCCCGGTAGGAGATCTGTGTGCGCTGACTGAGGCCGCCGCCCCGGACGGTGGATTCGTAGGACAGCGTTCCGGTGTGGTTCTCCTCGCCCTGGCGCAGCTCTATTCGCCCCCCGGCAACGGTCTGCGCCAGAGGCGGAACAAGCCCCTCCATGATCATTTGTGGCCAGTTCAGGCCTCACGCCACCACCCCCTGTGGCCGCTACATTCACCCCTAGCCAGACACACGACCAGAGGGAAACAGACCACGATGCGCCCCATAGGACCCGTCAGCCGCATCGGCAGATCACTCATGGCGGTGACCGCCCAGGCGGCCGCCGTAGCGGTCACCGCCATGGGCCTTGCCGCCTCACCGGCTGCTGCAGCACCCACCAACACGACGGCGCCCCAGCCCGGCGACACCTGTACGGCGGCCGACCTCGGCACACGCCACCCGTACATCAAGACCACCGAAGTGTCCCCGACGATCACCCACTTCAAGGGCTGGTACGTCACCGAGGGCACAACCGGCAACCAGAACGTCAGCACCAGCACCCAGACGACCATCTCGGTCTCCGTCGGCCTCAACGGCAATGTCGAGGGCGGTTTCGCCGTCGAGACCCTCGGCAAGGTCGGCGCGAGCCTGGGCCTGAACGTGAAGGTCGACTACACCTCCACCAGCACCGAGTCGAATACGGTCACGTGGAACTTCAACCAGCCCGGCTACTACGGCGCCTACAAGGGCACCAAGAAGGTCACCGGCACATACGGAAGCCTGAACTGCAACCGCGTCCAACAGGGCGACGGCAGTTGGATGTTGAAGTGGATCGAGGGGCCGGACGGCGGCAACTTCACCACCTACACCACCCTCGAGGAAGGCGCGGTGCGCTGCCAGGACACGGTGCCCGCAGGCAGCATCATGGCCAAGGCACAAAGCCTCCTCGACTGCGGCTCGGCCGCCGCGAAGGCCGAGCACCCGGCGGGTGCGGTGGCGCCGACGGCGAAGCAGAAGCGGGACCGCCTCGTGCAGCGCCCGGCTCTCACCAGCGGCACGTCCGCCGAACAGCCCAAGACCACCGGGCGTAGCGCGCGGGCCGCTCTCGACTGCCAGGCCGGCGCCTACAAGATCGCCGTACCCGGCAAGCCCCTGTCCTGGGGCGCGCCGCTCCTGGCGTCCGACGGTGTCCGCCTGCGACCCTCGACGATCTTCAGCGCCCACCTGGACAACTGGCGCCTGTGCAACGTGACGGAGCGCAACGGGGTCCTTGAGGCGTCCCTGTGGAACTGGGGCAACGGCGGGTGCGCGACCATCGCCGCGCAGAACGCGGCCACCGATCGTGCGGTCCTGATGACGGCCCCCTGCGCGGAGGACGACCTCCAGCGGTTCTACATCTACCGCGACGTACCCGGCAGCTCGAAGATCGGTGTGCAGAACAAGTACACCGGCTCCATGATGGGCCACGACCGGTACGCGGACGGGGAGTTCATACGCCAGTACTCCAGCGGCAGGCAGGACGGTACGGGTACGTACACCCTGATCGGAGTCTGACGGCCCACACCCCCGTGAGCGGCCCCGCACGTGAACCCCGACCTCCCGGTTCGGTGCGGGGCCCTCCGCGTCCCTACTCCGAGCCCGGCCTTGGGGACCATTGGAGCAGCCGACACCTCGTTGCCCGACAACGCACTCGCCTGATGAACGCCCGGGATCACCCATCCGTCGTGACGGGGGTGCTCGATCGTGCCGAGGCGCCACAGTGGGCCGAAGCGGGCGAAGAGGTACACGCCGGCTGTCTCGTGCCGCACGTCCATCGCGGCAGCGTCCCAGGCCTCGGCGCTGCGGTACACACCCCCCTGGTCACCTAGGCTGCCGGACGAGGCGGTGCGCCGCCTGGCCGCCACAAACTCCTGTCCGCGTACGACTCGCTCCAGGCCGGCTAGCTGGCCACCTTCGCGGGGAACCCCGACGCGCCCCGGGGACTACCCAACGCGCGTCCACCTCGCGTGGGGCGCTTCCTTCCGAAGCGGAGGAGGAGTGCCGACCTCGAGGGATCAGTGACCAGGCCGGCCGACTCCGGCGCGGAAGGCGACCAGACGTCTCCAGCCCGCCCCTCCCAGGAGTTGGAAGGGCGTGCGGGTGAAGTACGACTCATAGGCGGCGGAACGTGGATCAGCCATGACCGGAGGCTATCGGGGCGCTCTTGCCCGCACCGCGGGCCCCTGGCGAGCGGCACGCGAAACGAACCGCTGCGGACACGACGCCCCCAACGCTCACACCAGCCGATCCCAGGTGAAAGCCGGCCTCCCGGCCCGCCGGGGCGGCCTCGTCGGCGGCCATGGACTTGTCGAATATCGATATGCTCCTCTACCCTCGGGCATATCGAAAGTCGATAAGTAAGGGATGCGATGAACACGCGACTGACGAGGACCCTGGCCTCAGTGACCTTTGCGCTGGCAGTGCTCTGCGGGCTCGCCTTCATCGGCACGGGGTTCACTCACATGCTCGACGACGGGGCGGTCTGCGTGCAGACGGACTTCTGGCGCAATGCCTCGCTGGCGCCGGAGAACCTGCCGGTCGGCATGGACGTGGAGGCATCCAGCAGCGCCACGCGCCTCTGCCAGGACGGTCCCTCCGTGGGGCAGCGCGCCGCCGACCTCGGGGGCGAACTGCCCTGGCTGCTGTTCGGCTCCCTCGCGCTGCTGCTCTTCTCCCGACTGCTGAAGGCCGTCCTGCTGCAGGGCCCGTTCACCGACACGGTGGCACGACGGCTCTCCGTTCTCGGCTGGTTCGTCGCCGTGGGCACGCCGCTGACCGGCCTGATCGTCGGTTGGTCGCAGTCCTGGCTCGTCGGAAGCATGGCGCCGGTCGTGGGTTCCGGTCCGACGGTCTCCGGGCCGCAGGTGCTCGTCCTCGCCGGCCTCGCCGCAGTGATCATGGGGAAGATCATGCGCGAGGGCGTGCGGATGCGAGAGGACCTCGAAGGGACCATCTGATGGCCGAAGAGGAACTCCACGCGATCCGGATCCACCTCGACCGGCTCCTCGCCGAGCGCGGCATGACGCTCACCGAGCTGTCCGCGCAGGTGGGCATCACCGTCGTCAATCTGTCCGTGCTCAAGAACGGGCGGGCCAAGGCCATCCGCTTCTCGACCCTGTCGAGGATCTGCGACGTCCTCCGGTGTCAGCCGGGAGACCTGATCACCCACGAGCCCGCCGAGCCGGGCTAGGCCGTTGCTGCGGAAGTGGGCTGCCGCGTCCGGGCGCGGCATTGCCCGAGGGGTCATCCCCCGGCACGTGCGTCAGTCAGGGGGGCGTGGCGTTCAGGACCGCGCCAAGGAGACCGGGGAAGCGGGTCTCGAGGTCGTCGCGGCGCAGTTCCACCACCTTGTAGCGGCCCTGTTTCCGCTCCCGGGTGATGCCCGACTCCCGCAGCACGCGCCAGTGGAAGGTGGCGGTCGCCTTGGTGATGGCGAGGGGGAGGCTGCCGCAGATGCGCGCGTCGGGGGAGGCCGCGAGCTCGCGCACGATCCCGAGCCGGACGGGGTGGCCGAGGGCCGCCAGGACGTCCTCGATCTGGAGCTGGTCGCGCTGCATCGCCACCGCCTTCGCCGACGCGGGCCACCGCGTGTCCCTGCTGGATGTCGGTCCCCGGGTCGAAGGGTTCGCGGGCGAGCTCGGCGGCATCGCCGCCGTCGGCTCCCTGACGGCCCCCGACGACCTCGTCCGCCTGGTCGACACCACCATCGAGCAGTACGGCCGCATCGATGCCGTCGTCAACGGCGCCGGTCACGCCAGGAACGACGCACTGCTCGAGGTCACCGGCCAGGACTGGCACGACGGCCTGGACATGCTGCTGCTCTCCGTGGTCCGCATGGCCCGGCTGGTCACCCCGCACGTGCTCGCGGCGGGCAAGGGACGCTCAGGTATGGATCTCGGTTGTCCCGCATATCGAGGTCTACGATCGGCGCCATGCCCCGTGGCACGACAGCTCGTTCGCCCGTGAGATGGTTACTGTCATGACTGTTGGCGCGCCGGGCAGCGAGGTTCTACTCGAGACGAGTCGGCTGCTGCTCAGACCTTGGCGGGTAGACGAGGCTGTCGTCCAGCGTGAACTGTGGACCGAACGTGATCCACGAGTGCCGCCGCACCGCCGAATCGACGCGGACGGACACCCCACGGTCGCGGAGCTCAAGGATTCGATCCGCACCAACAAGGTATGGTCGACCGGGTTGCTGGCGGTCGAACGGAAGGCGCCTCGTGACGTCATCGGCTATTGCGGGCTGGTCGACAGTGGGCGAGGATCGGTAGGGGAACCGGAACTGGCATTCGAGCTGCTACGCCGAATTTGGCGTCAGGGATACGCGACCGAGGCCTCGTTGGCGGTTCTGGAATGGGCGCGATCGTCTGGGTACGAACGTCTGTGGGCCACCGTCTGGGACTGGAACACTGCTTCTCGCAGAGTGCTGGCCAAGGTCGGGTTCACCGAGACCGATCGGAAGGAAGTGGACGCGGTACACGGGACCACCTTGTTCACCACGAGACGGCTCTGACACACCCGACGTTCGACCTTGCGGACGGATCCGTGCAGTGCCGCCTGGCGACAGGTATCCCCATTCGCGTCGGCAGGCAGAAGCGGATGCGGCAGGTCACCAGCTCGCCGGCGAGGCGGATCGTGACGTCACCGAAGTCGACCTCCGCCTCGTGACCAGGCTGGTGGGTCTGCGGGACGAACGCCTCAAGCGGGGCCTTGCCCGACTCGACCAGGATCTCGGGCTTCCCGCCCTTCCCCGACGTGGGGCGGCCCACAGCCGCCCCACGTCGGCACGCGCCCGGGGAACGAGAGGGCGGCTAGACCCAGGCCGCGGCCAGGGGCCCGCCCTTCCACGCCTGTGCCGCGGCACGGATCACCACTTCGTAGTCGTTCTCCTGGAGCATGACGCACAGGCCGTAGGCGATGCCCCATGTCACCCCGAGGCTCGCCGGCCGGCTCTCGCCGTAGTGCCGGCCCAGGGCCTGGCCGAGGTAGACGGTGGGGATGTCGCGAAGCCCTGGGTCGCGGACCCATTCGTCGAGGGCCTCTACCGCGCATTCCAGGAAGCAGTCGTAGTCCTCGTCACCGATCAGCCGTCTCAGGAGTCTGAGCTGCGCGTGGGCGGCGACGGCCTGGGGAGGCCAGGTGTCGCGTCGCCCGAAGCTACGCTCGAAGGTCTCGCAGAGCGCCGTACCGTATGCCGGGTCGTCCAGAGTCTGAGCCATGACTCCTCGCTATCGCGAAAATCGCCCGACCGCAGACAGGCGCGCGGGACGGAAAGCCGCCCGGGCGACACCGGACAGATCGCACGACAACCCGGACATCGGCCCGGAGTTGCCGGCTCGAGCACCCCGGCCCCCGATGCGCGCTAGAACTGCGCCAGCGCGGCGAGCACGGCCCGCGCCGCGGCCTCACCCTCCTCGTACGCGTGGGCCCGCGCCTCGAGGATGGCGTCGCCGAGCTCTTGTACGGCCTCACGCGTGCGGCCCGTGGCGGCGAGAGCCTCGCCATAGAGGGTGCGCAGCACCACGCGACGGGGTGCGGCGAGCGGGGGTGCGGCCAGGGCCAGGCCGCGGGCGGCGTGGTCGACTGCCTCATCGGCGGCGCCGACGGTCAGGAGGTACCGCGTGAGGTGCTGGTGGGCGAGGGTGACCGTTTCGGTGACGCCGGACCGCTCGGCCAGGGTGAGGGCATGGGCCAGCAGGCTCCGGGATCGTTCCCGTTCGCCGCACCGCATCAGGGCGACCGCGAGGTTCATGCGGGCGATCGCTTCTCCGACCGTGTCCCCGGCCCGGGCGGCGAGTCCGGGCGCGTGTTCCAGCTGTACGAGGGCTTCGCCGGCTCTGCCCTCCTCGGCCAGGACCCAGCCCAGCAGTGCCCGGGCCCGGGCCTGGGCTCCGAGGTCGTCGTCGAGCTCGGCCGAGGCCAGCCCCGTCTCGAGCAGCGGCACCCAGCCGTCGCGGACCTGCCACACGATCAGGGGCCACTGCAGGAGGACCAGACGCCAGGCGCGGTCGTGGGCTCCCGCCGCGACGGCGGCATCGACCGCGCCGCGCAGGGTGTCCCGTTCGGTGGAGTACCAGACGAGGGCGTCCCTGCGGCCGGTGAACGTCCGTATGCCGGCTGAGCGCCGGGCCCCGGGTGGGAGGACGCAGCACGGTTCGCTGCCGGGTTCCGCGGCGGCGCAGGCCGCGAGGAGGGTGTGCAGCCAGTGGTCGATGAGCCGTAGCAGCACCTCCGGGTCGTGCTCCGGGGACAGGCTGCGGGCGTAGAGCCGCACGAGGTCGTGCAGCGTGTAGTGTTGGGGGCCCGCCTCCACGAGCAGTTGGGCGGCGGCCAGCTGGTCGAGGGCGGCGGCCGCCCGGTCGGGTGCGCAGCCGGCGAGTGCGGCGGCCGTGCAGGTGTCGAGGGTGGCTCCGGTGTGCGGCCCGAGCCGGTGGAACATGTGCCGGGCCGGTTCGGGCAGGTGTTGCACGGTGAGGGCGAGGGCGGCGGCGACGCCGGTGTCGCCGATGTTCAGCAGGTCCAGCCTGCTCTGTTCGACGGCGAGTTCACCGGCGAAGGCGGCCAGGCCGACGTGCGGGCGGGTGGCGAGGCGGGCGGCCGCGACCCGCAGGGCCAGGGGCAGGCCGTCGCACAGGCCGGCGAGTCGCGCGGCGCCTTCCGGATCGGCCGCGACCAGGTCGGGTCCCAGAACGGCGGCGAGCAGTGTGGTGGAGTGCGCGGTGGGGAGTTCGGCGAGCGGGACGGGGCGGGCGGCGTCCGAGGCCACGAGCGCGCCGAGCCGGTCGCGGCTGGTGACGAGGGTGACGCAGTTCTCCCCGTCGGGCAGCAGGGGCCGGACCTGCTCGGAGTCGCGGGCGTTGTCCAGGACTACGAGCAGTCTGCGTCCGGAGGTCAGTTCGCGGTAGAGGGCTCCGATGGCCTCGGGGGAAGCGGGCATCCGCTCGGTCGGGACGCCAAGGGCGAGCAGGAACTGGCGGAGTACCGCGGTGGTGTTGCTGGCCGGCAGAGGGCTGTAGCCGTGGAGGTCGGCGAAGAGGCGGCCGTCCGGGAAGTCGGCGCGGTGGCAGTGTGCCCAGTGCACGGCGAAGGCGGTCTTCCCGACCCCGGCGCTGCCCGTGATCACGACGATGGGATCGGGTGCGGCGGCCACGGCCCGGTCGAGTGCCGCCAGTTCGCTCTCGCGTCCTGTGAAGGCCCGGGGCCGGCGGGGCAGCAACTGGGGTTCGGCCGTGAGGGGGCGTCCTGCGGCGGGCGTCGCCGCCGCCTCCGGCGCCCGGGGCTCGGCGGGCCCAGGCGGGGTCGGTGTCGGCCCGGACGGAGTCAGCGGTCCCGCCGCCAGGGCCGGTGAGGGCTGGGGGCCGTCGGCTCTCAGGAGGGTGGTGTGGGCGTCGGCGAGCACCGCTGTGGGGTCCACGCCGAGCTGGTCGGCGAGCAGCCGTCGGGTGCGGTGGAACAACTCCAGTGCGTCCGATCGTCGGCCCGCGCGGCCCAGGGCCAGCATCAGCGCGGCGATGAGCGGTTCCCGTAAGGGGTTCGCGACGGCTTCGGCGCGCAGGACGGCCGCGGCTGCTCCGTGCTCACCGAGCCGCCCGTGGGCAGCGGCCAGTTCCTCCACGGCGGTCAGCCGCAGCTCGTCCAGCCCTTGGGCGGCGTTCTCCAGCAGCCGGTTGGGGACGGTCCCGTCGAGCGCGGGTCCCTGCCACAAGGCGAGTGCCCGGCGGAGCATCGGCACGGCCTCGGCGGGTTCACGCTCTTCGCGGGCGAGACGGAGCAGCTCCTCGAAGCGGTGGGCGTCCACCCGCGCCTCGGGCAGGCGGAGCACGTAGGACTGCCCCTGGGTGAGGAGTTCGACGCCGTGGTCCGGTGCCCCGTGTTCCGCGAACAGCGCGCGAACGCGGGAGACGTGGCCCTGGACGACGGTCCGGGAGCGCCGGGGCGGATCCTCGTCCCACAGCGCCTCGGTCAGCCGCTCGACGGTGACGGGCGTGTTGGGGTGCAGGAGGAGCATGGCCAGCATGCTGCGACGCTTGGCGGGCCCGAGCTGGAGCGGGCTGCCGCGGTCCGTCACCACGGCGACCGTCCCCAGCACGCGGAACTCCATGCGGGCTCTCCCTGTTCGTCCGTCCGACGTATGACCGCTCGCCATTCGTCGGTTCAAGACCTCTGGTCGAGCCTATGCCGATCCCTTACGGATCATGAGTAAGGTCCCGGCCATTCGGGACCTGTCCTGCCCGTGACGTGCGGAACTCTCCTGCGGGCGGCCGCTGTCGAACCCTCATCGGCAGCGCTGCAACGGAGGCGGAGGAGGCGTGCCCGTGCCCTCCAGGCGTTCGCCCGGAGAGCACGGTGTTGTCGTTCCGTCCCGTTCTTCAAGGGCGGTAGTACAGGTGCCACTGGTAGTCGTACTGGTTGGGGTGCCTCTCCTCGCGCTTGCAGCGGTACTCACGCCACTTGTGGTCCTGCTTGCCCTTCTCGCCTGCCTTCTTGCAGGCCTCCTCGTCGTCGTACCAGGCTCCCGGCTTCCAGTCCGCCTTCGCCTCCTCGCTCACGCTGCTCGTCGGGGTCGGGGACTCCTCCGACGGAGCCGCGACAGCCGCCCCCGCCGTGCCGGCGAACAGCAGTCCCGCGGTGACCACCGCCGCCGCCGGGGCGAGGCGGAAGTTCCTCGATTTCACGGGGTTACCCTCTCTCGTTTTGGCCTTTGCACTGATGGTGGGCTCGGAACGGTGCCGTCGGTAGCCGGTGCGCCGGGCGTGTGGGAGTGGGGTTCTCCGCCTTTCCCGCGCGGGCGGGTTCGAACCTCACGCGGCGTGTGGCGGCATGAGGGGACCCGAAAATGCAGGTGCGGTTGGGCCGGTTCACGTCCGTATACTTGCGCGAACTCACGAGGGACGGGAGGTGGAGAAAGTGAAGCTTGCTGAGGCGCTGGCAGAACGTGCCGAGGCGACGCGCCGCGTGGAGCAGTTGCGAGCGCGCGTCGTCAGTAATGCGCGGTATCAGGAAGGTGAGACGCCCGCCGAGGACGCGGCTCATTTGCTGGCCGAGGCCGGTGAGGTGCTGTGCACTCTGGAGTCGCTGATCCGGCGGATCAACCGCACCAATGCCGCAGTGGACATGGGCCAGGACGGCACGCTCACCGACGCGCTCGCGCGCCGGGACGTGCTGCGGCTGCGTCACTCGGTGGTCACCGCGGCGGCGGACGCGGCAGCGGGTACGGGCGAGCGGGGATACGGTCGGCAGCTTCGATCCGAGCTGATGGTGCTCTCCGCGCTTCCGGTCGCGGAACTGCGCAGTCAAGCGGATGTGCTCGCACGGGAGATACGTGAGATCGACGTGCGCATTCAGCGCACGAACTGGGAGGTCGATCTGCTGGACTGAGCAGTCCGGCAGAGATGAATCCAGCCGAGATGAAGATGTGGAGCAGGTAGCCGATTCGGAGGCGTGCACACACCGAGGGCCGGCGGTTTTTCCAGCCCATTCCTGGTGCGTGAAGAGCAACGCGGGGGTTCGATTCCCCATCAACAGTGCAGCTCAGCATCGCGTACAGGTAACAGTGCACATCGCACAGCACATCACCGCGTGCAGATCCGGAACGGCGAGGGCGGGTTCGGGGCTCTCCACATCACAGCGGGCATCGCAGGCCCGCGGCACCCTTGCGCCCGGACACAGGCATGTAGTGCCCTGTGTCCCATGGGGAAGAGGAGCACTGCTGCACTCATCGTCGCTCTGGTGGCGGGATCCGTCGTGACGGGCGCCCCGGGTCCACCTGCACAAGCCGAGGCATCCGGCACCGGCAGTCCGCCGCCGGCCGGTTCGCCCCGGGCGCTGGGCTTCGACCTCGATACGGTGACGATCCCGGAGCTGCAGCGTCGCATGGCGGATGGCTCGTTGAGCTCGTCGGCGCTGACCAGCGCGTATCTGCGGCGGATCGAGGCCGTCAACCCCCGGATCCACGCGGTCCTGCGCACCGACCCGACGGCCCTGCGTCAGGCGGTCGCCAGTGATGTCAGGCACCGGCGCGGCGAGACGCGTGGGCCGCTGGACGGCATCCCCGTCCTGCTGAAGGACAACGTGAACACCCGCGACTTGCCGACCACGGCCGGGTCGCTGGCGCTGGCCGGGCGCCCGCCGGAGACCGACGCCGCCCTGGTGACCCGGTTGCGGGACGCAGGGGCGGTGATCCTGGGCAAGACGAACCTGTCCGAGTGGGCGAACTTCCGTGCGGAGAAGCCGACGTCGGGGTGGTCGGCGGTGGGCGGGCAGACGAACAATCCGTTCGTCCTGGACCGCAATCCGTGCGGGTCGTCCTCCGGCTCGGCCGCCGCGCTCGCCGCGTCGTTGTCGCAGGTGGCGATCGGTACCGAGACGGACGGCTCCATCGTGTGCCCGGCCGGCATGAACGGGGTGGTCGGCCACAAGCCCAGCCTCGGGCTCGTCAGTGGAGCCGGTGTGGTGCCGATCTCCGCCGAGCAGGACACCGCGGGGCCCATGGCCCGCAACGTGACCGACGCCGCGCTCACCCTCTCGGTGCTCAGCGGTGGCAGGACCGCGGGCCTCGACGGCTCCCCCGGTCTCATGGACCGGCCGGCACACCGCGACGGTCTGCGCGGTCGCCGGATCGGCCTGTGGCGCCTGCCCTCGCTCGGGCCGCAAGTGGACGCCCTGATGACCCGTACGGCGGAGCGGCTGCGCGCCGCGGGTGCCGAGGTCGTCGAGGTCACTCCCCCGTATCAGGAGCGGCTGGCCGAGCTCGAGTTCCCGGCGCTGCTGAGTGAGTTCCACCGGGACATCGACGCCTATCTCGCGACCCGCCGCGGGCCTCGCGACCTCGCCGGGCTGATCGAGTTCAACCGTGCCCACCCGGCGGAGCGAACCTGCTTCGCCGGCCAGGAGCTGTTCGAGCGGGCCCTCACCGCGCCTCCCACCACCAGCCCGGAGTACCGGGCGATGCGCGCCGAGCTGAAGGACCTGTCACGGCGTTCCATCGACGAGACCATGGCCGCCCACCGCCTGGACGCCATCGCCTCGCCGACCAATCCTCCCGCCTGGACGACCGACTGTGCGCGGGGCGACAACGACGTGATCCCCTCCTCCACCCCGGCGGCCGTGGCCGGCTACCCGTCGTTGTCCGTGCCCGCCGGTTTCGTGAACCAGCTGCCGGTCGGCCTGCTCCTCATTGCCGGTGACCACCAGGACGGCCGACTGCTGTCGCTGGGGGCCTCGGTGGAGCACCGGCTGAGCGCCTGGCGCGCGCCGCGCTACCTGCCGACGGTGGGGCCGGGTCAGTGACGGTGCGACGTCGGGAGCACTTCACTCGACGCGTCACGCCGGAGACCCGCGGACGGTCGCGCCGGAGACCCGCGGACGAGCGTTTTCCGTCGACAGGCTGGGTAGCTTCTGGCCGTGTATCAGCCGGTTCGTAGCGTTTCGGGGGAGATGGTGTTTCGGTGAGCGAAGAGAAGGCTCTGGGTGTCGGCCCGTCGGGCATCGAGGTGGTCTACGAGCGTTTCGGTGACCCGGGGGCGCCGCCCGTGCTGCTGATGATGGGCGGCGGAGCTCAGATGATCCACTGGCCGGAAGGGTTCTGTGCCGAGCTGGTCGGCCGCGGTGTGCAGGTGATCCGGTTCGACAACCGCGACAGCGGCCGTTCGACGCATTGCCACGAGGCGCCGGTGCCCGATCTGCAGGCGGCGCTGGCCGGCGACTTCTCGTCGGCGTCCTACACGCTGTCGGACATGGCCGCCGACACGGTCGGCCTGCTCGACGTGCTCGGGCTTGACAGTGCCCACATGGTCGGCGCCTCCCTGGGCGGGATGATCGCCCAGACGATCGCGATCGAGCATCCCGGCCGGACCCGGTCGCTCACGTCGATGATGTCCTCCACCGGTGACCGCGGTGTGGGCCAGGCCGACCTGGCGAAGCTGGCCGGGCTGGGGGCGCAGCCGGAGGACCGTCAGAGCTACGTCGACTGGTACGTACGGGCCATCCGGGTCATCGGATCCCCCGGGTTCGCATTCGACGAGGCCACGGTGGCCGAACGTGCCGGACGTGCCTACGACCGGGGCCACGACCCCCTGAGCATCATGCGCCAGGGCGTCGCGGTCCTGGCCTCCGGAGACCGCACGGAACGGCTGCGGTCGCTGAAGGTCCCCACTCTGGTGATCCACGGAGCCGACGACGTCATGTGTGACGTCAGTGGCGGTCGGGCCACCGCCGCTGCCGTCCCCGACTCCGAACTGGTGATCATCGACGGCATGGGGCACAACATTCCTCGCGAGCTGTGGCCCAGGATCGCCTCGCTGATCACCGACCTCGTCCACCGCATCGAAGGGACCTCGCTCGACGACTGAGGCCGTGCGCCCGGGCCTGCCCCGTCAGCGCAGGTGGCGGAGGAAGACGTCGCGGACGCGGTTGGTGTCGTGGGGCACGAGGTTGCCCGCCCGGCTGCTGAAGACCGCGATGCGGCCCGCGGCGTCGACGGAGACGTCGTCCGAGGAGTCGTCGGCCTGCGCGCCGTCGTGAGCGAGGTTGATCCGCTCGGTTCGGCCGGTGCGCAGGTCGCGTGCGAACAGGTCCAATTCCTGGTTGGTGTCGCCGGCCACCAGGTTGGAGGCGGCCGAAGCGAAGAACGCACGCCTGCCGTCGGCGCTCATGACCGCGCCGCTGGAGGAGGGGCCGTTGGCCTGCGTACCGTCCGGCGCGAGGCTCAACCGCTGGGTGGTGCCGTTGTGCAGGTCCACGGCGAAGGTGTCCGCAAGGTCGTTCGTGTCGCCGCGCACGACTTTGGCCGAGTTGGAGGAGAAGAAAACGTGGCGGCCGTCAGGGCTCACCCCGGCCCGGCTGAGGACCTCCACGGCCGCCCCCTCGTACGTCCGGGCCGCCGCCTGGATGCTCCGGGTGCGCATGTCGTACGCGTAGAGCCCGTAGTTGCGCGGGCGCTGGGGATTGGCCCAGTCGATGGGCCCGAGGCCGATGCTCTGGAACACCACGCGGCTGCCGTCCGCGCTGATCACGGGCCGGTAGGAGGGGCCCGTGGACTGCGAGCCGTCGGGACGGACGCTGATGCGCTCGGTGGTGCCCGAGCGGCGGTCGTGCACGAACACGTCCTCGACGTCGTTGGTGTCGTACGGGACGAGGTCCCGGCGTGAGGAGTCGAAGGCGACGTAGCGGCCGTCGGCGCTGATGGACGGGGCGGAGCTGCTCGCGGGCTCCTGCTTGCGGTTCTCGGTGAGGATCTCGGTCCGTCCCGTCCACCGGTCACGGACGTAGACGTCGGGTCCGAGGGTGTTGTGCCGGCCCGGGGCCAGGTTCGTGGCCCGTGAGGCGAAGGCGACGTACCGCCCGTCGCCGTTGATCGAGTTGCCGTAGGACTCGCCGTCGGCCGGCGTGCCGTCGCTCGCCGCGTCGACGAGGTCGATCGCCCCGGTCCGGATGTCCTTGACGTAGAGGTGGTACCTGCCGTCGCGGACCCCGGGCACCAGATTCGTCGCCCGTGAGGTGAAGGCGAGGTGGCGGCCGCCCGCGCTGACGACGGGCGCGTCGGAATCCCCGTCGGCCTGGCTGCCGTCGGCGGCGGTGCTCACCCGCTCGATGTGCGGGAGGTGCCCGGCCGCTTCCGCGGCCGCGGGTAAGACCGTGGCGCAGGCGCCCAGGAGCGCCGTGACCACGGCGGCCTGTCTGAAGTAACGCATCATGTCCCCCTGTGGACTCGCACACATGCGCCCGACCGGCGCCGGTGCAGCCAACCCCGCTCGGATGCGGCGGTCAATGGACCGGAGGGCGTGATCCGTCATGGATACGGCGATTGCGGCAGGGGGCGTCTGTGACGTTGAGCGATAGATGGTCGGCAGTCTTCGCTTCCCCGCACATCAGGCGGCCGTGTGGATCCGTGGTTGGCCCGTTTGTGGCGGGATGGTTGGCCGCTCAGCATTCGGGTCCTCTCCGGCCACCACGGGGCCCGGAGGCAGGGCACGGTTCGTGGGCTCCTGACCCCAGTGGGGGTCAGCTGTCTGTGAGCGTTTCGCCGTGGCGGAGCCAGGGGCGGGCGAGGGTGATCAGGGCGAGGGCGGCGAGGGCGACGGCGATGAGCATGATGAGGGCCATGGGGGTGGAGCTGGTTTCGCCGAACAGGCCGACGAGGGGGGAGGCGAGGGCGCCGAAGAGGAATTGCAGGCCGCCGAGGAGGGCGGAGGCGGCTCCGGGGGCCGTGCGGCCGAGGGCCTGGCCGAGGGTGGTGGCGGCGGGGAAGATCAGTCCGACGCCGAGGAGGGTGACGAAGAGACTGGCCCAGGTGCCGGCGAGGGTTTCACCGGCTGTGCCGAGGATGGCCAGCTGGCCGGTCACTCCGAGGCCGCATACAGCGACGCCCGTGGTCAGCATGGTGTTGAGGCTGATCTTCCGAGAGAGCCTGCTGAAGGCGAAGCCCGCGATCAGCATGCCGACGGCGTTGGTGGCGAAGATCAGGGAGTAGGCCGTGGACGAGACGCCGTGCAGGTGCTCGAAGATGAAGCTGGACCCGCTGATGTAGGCGAACAGTGCGGCCGAGGTGAGGCCGAGGACGAGTACGTAGCCCATAAACGCGCGCTGGCGGCACAGGCCGCCCATGGCGCGGAACGTGTTTGCCAGCCCCTGTGACTGCCGGTTCTGCGGGGGCAGGGTCTCGGGGACCTTGGCCAGCACCGCCACGGTGAGCAGGGCGCCGGCCAGGGCGAGGGCGACGAAGATGCCGCGCCAGGCGGTCACGCCGAGGATGGCGCCGCCGAGGACGGGGGCTGCCACGGGGGCGATGCCCAGGACCTGGGCGAGCAGGGCGAAGTAGCGGGGGACCTCGGGGCCGTCGAAGCGGTCGGTGAGGACAGCGCGGGCAAGGACCATGCCGGTGGCGGCCGCGACGCCTTGGAACAGGCGCAGGATCAGGAGCGTCTGACGTTGCAGGAGCTGGATTTCCTGGTGCCGCTGCGTTACGAGGGGGAGCCGGTGATCGCGCGCCGGCTCGCCGAGGACCTGGGGCTGACCCAGGCGGCGGTGAGCAAGGCGCTGGCGAAGCTGGAGCGGCGGGGGCTGATCGAGCGCACGCCCAATCCGGCCGACCGGCGCGCCTCGCTGGTGACCATCACCGAGGAAGGCAAGCGCCTGATGGACTCGCTGTTTCCCCGGCGCCTGGCGGTGGAGGCCGAGATGTTCCAGGCGCTGGGCGGGACCCGCGCCGAGGTGCTCGAGGCGCTGGAGCGTCTCGCCGAGGTGATGGGCGACCACGTCGAGAAGACGGCCGGCGACCGTCGGCGCTGACGGGCCGCCCGCGCGCTCACCACGCGGTGCGGGGCTGCCTGCCGGCTGCGCGTGCAGCCGGCAGGCAGCGATGTTCGGATGCTCAGCTGAAGAGCGCCTCGGTGTTGGTGCGCAGGGCCTTGGCGAGGCCGTCCTCGCCTAGGGCGGTGGTGGCCGCTTGGAGGCGTTCGGCCCAGTTGAGGACTTCCGGCAGCGGGGTGAAGGGCCAGTCGCTGCCGTAGTGGAGACGGGTCGGGTCGGCGACGTTCAGCAGGGCCGGCAGCATCTCGGGCAGGGGCATGCCCGCCAGGTCGAAGTGGAGCGTGCGCAGGGCGCTGCGCAGCGGCTGCTTGTGTTCCTTGCCGGCCGTGCGCGCGCCGATGACGTCGACGCGCGAGGCGACGGCGGGCAGGACGGCACCGGCGTGCGGGACGATCACGCGGAGACCCGGGTGACGCTCCAGCACACCGGAGAGCACCATGTCGGTCACCGTCCGCGTGGTGTCGAAGAGGAACTCCAGCATGGGCCGCGGATACGGCAGGGCCGGGGCGTGCCCGGTGCAGGGGGCGGCAGGGCTGGTGGGGTGCAGGAACAGCACGGCGTTGCGGCGGCCGAGTTCGGCGTAGACCGGCTCCAGTTGCTCGTTGCCCAGGTAGAGGCCGTCGAAGTTGGTCTCGAAGACCACGCCGTCGGCGCCGAGCTCGTCGAAGGCGTACGTGATCTCCGTCAGGGCTCCGTCGATGTCGGGCAGCGGCGTCGAGGCGAAGAACCCGAACCGGCCCGGGTGGGCTCGCGCGAGCCGCGCGGCCTCCTCGTTGACCCGCCGGGCCAGGGCGCGGGCCGCGGCCGCGTCGCCGAAGTGGACTCCGGGGGACGAGATCGACAGATACGCCTTGGCGATCTCGGCCTCGTCGAGCATGCGAAGGGCGGAGGTCTCGTCCCAGTCGGGGATGCCCCAGATGCCGTCGGGGCGGGAGTGCCCGTTGTCGATCAGTGCCTGGCGGTAGAAGTCGGGCAGGAAGTGGTGATGGACATCGATCTTCGTCACGTCACGCCCCCTCGCTCTCGACGACGACCCGGCCGCTTCGGATCACCTGGTGGACGCGGCCGATGGCGGTGATGTCCTGGGCCGGGTTGCCGGAGACGATCAGCAGGTCGGCGAGCTTGCCCGCCTCGACCGTGCCCAGGCGGTCGGCGATGCCGAGCAGCTCGGCATTGGCCTTTGTCGCCATGGACAGGGCCGCGGGGGCCGGGATGCCCTGGTCGTGGACCATCATCACCAGCTCGTCGCGCAGCTTCCAGCCGTGCAGCCCCGGGGAGTGCGCGTCCGAGCCCACCCCGAGCCGTACGCCCGCCTCGTAGGCGCGGCGGACCAGGTGGTTGCCGTAGCGCAGGGTGCGGGCGTCCCCGTTGGGGGCCGCCTCGAACTGGTGCGCCACCATCGTGGGTACGAGGTAGGTGCTGCGGTCCGCCATGAGGGCGAACAGCTCCTCGGCGGCCGCCTCGTCCTGCGGTTCCTCCGCACGCAGCACCAGGTGCTCGATGTCGTCGACACCCCGCTCGACCGCATCCCTGGCGTCCTCGACGGTCTCGGTGTGGGCGGCGACCCGCAGGCCGTAGGCGTGAGCGGCACCGGCGATGGCCTCGGTGAGGTGCCAGGGCATCTTCAGCTCGGGACGGGCCGGGCCGAAGATCGCGTTGTTCGAGATGATGATCTTGACGAGGTCGACGCCCGCGGCGGCGAGCTCGTCGACCATCCGGGCGGCTTCCTCGGCCGTCTTCGGCATGCGGGCGCCTTCCCGTACGGCCGCCGGGTCGCTGCCCCAGACGGTGGCGTTGGGGTGCCCGCCCTCGACCTGGAAGCTCGGCCCGCTGGTCACGATGCGGGCCCCAGTCAGCGTGCCGTTCTCGATGCCGTCGCGTAGGGCGATGCTGTCGTGGAGGAAGTCGCCCAGGCTGCGCTGGGTGGTGACCCCGTAGCGCAAGGCCCCCTCGCGGGCGGCGGCGTAGTCGTCGGTGACGGCCCGGCCGCCGAACGGCGGCGTACTGCCAAACCCCAAGCCGCCCAGGTGCACATGGGCGTCGATCAGCCCCGGAAGGACCGCCTTGCCCTCCAGGTCGACCACCGTCGCCCGGGGAGGGACCGGTATGTCGGTCCCGGCGGCGGCGATCCGGCTGCCGGAGATGACGACGGTCGCGCCGTCGATCACGGGCCCGCCGGTGCCGTCGATGAGGAGAGCGTTGGTGAGCGCGATGCTCGGTTCGTGCTGGTTCATGTCATCGAGTCTTCTGCCGCACACGACATAAAGGAAATCAATGATCCATATGGGTTTATCAGTCCAGCTGATAGCGTCGGGGGGGTGGCCCGTCCTGATCTCAACCTGCTCATCGCCCTCCAGGCCCTGCTCGAAGAGCGGCACGTCAGCCGCGCGGCCGAGCGGATCGGGGTCAGCCAGCCGGCGGCCAGCGCCATGCTCGCGCGCCTGCGCCGACACTTCGGCGACGACCTGCTCGTACGCGAGGGCAACCGCTACCGGCTCACCCCGCTCGGACAGCAGCTGCAGGAACAGACCGGCGGCGTCCTGCAGCTGTCCGACCGGCTCTTCGCCACCAAATCCCACTTCGAACCCGCCACCACCGAGCGAGAGTTCACCCTCCACGTCTCCGACTACGCCATGGCCGTCCTCGGCCCCCGGCTCCTGACCGCCTTCCAGGAGCGGGCACCGCACGCCCGGCTGCGATTCCGCCAGTTCGGCACCCCCGAAGCCATGCACGACGAAGCCGGCGCCTCCGCGGTGGACGGGCTGATCGCACCCCGGGACAGCGGCGTGAGCGGACTGCCGAGCCTGGCGCTCTTCTCCGACGAATGGGTCCTCATCGCCGACCAGCACCACCCCCTCACCCGCGCCACACCCGGTGCGAACGACATCGGTGAACTTCGATGGGTCCTGGGGCAGTTCGAGCCGCGCGACTCCCGCTTCATGCTGCACCGCCTCGCCGAAAGCGGCCTCCAGCTCCAACCCGAAGCCGTCACCGACAGCTTCCTGGCCCTGCCCCTGTACGTGGCCGGCACCGACCGCGTCGCCGTCATCCAGCGACGCCTGACCAGGGCCGTACCCCTCCCACCGACCCTGCGCGTGCTCCCCTGCCCCTTCGACGCGGGACCGATCAACGAGGCCCTGTGGTGGCACCCCGTCCACACCCACGACACCGGCCACCGCTGGTTCCGCACCCTCACCCACGACACCGCCCGCCGGCTCGAGGCGGAAGAGCCCCTCGTCTGCAAAGCCGTCACCTGAAGACCCCCGTCGGGCGCCGCGCGGGGGGGGGGGGCGGGGGGCGGGCGGGGGGGGGGGGGGGCCGCGGGGGGGGGGGGGCCCGGGGGGATGAAGGGGGGGGGGGGGCGGGCGCCGAAGGCGC